>NZ_SMAH01000006.1:122500-166959 GCF_004342625.1 Tepidimonas ignava | reverse complement strand
TGGCCGCCGTCAGCGTCGTCTTGCCGTGGTCCACGTGACCAATCGTGCCCACGTTGACGTGCGGCTTGGTCCGCTCGAATTTTTCCTTTGCCATGCTTGCAGCTCCGAATGGATGTTTGCCGAACTCACTCACACGCCCCGACGTGGGGCCAGGACAACAAGGGTGGTGCCCATGGGCAGGATCGAACTGCCGACCTCTCCCTTACCAAGGGAGTGCTCTACCACTGAGCCACATGGGCCTGCGGCCGCCTTGCGGCGACCACAATAAACGGTCCGCACAACCAACCCCCGGCGCGCAGCACTGGAGCGGGAGACGGGAATCGAACCCGCGTCATCAGCTTGGAAGGCTGAGGTTCTACCATTGAACTACTCCCGCGACACACCGCGTCGGACGCGAGCGCGGGCCAGCACAAGCCTTCTTCTCTTGCCTGACACGACCGGTATCGCTGGTGGAGGGGGTTGGATTCGAACCAACGTAGGCGTAAGCCAACAGATTTACAGTCTGCCCCCTTTAGCCACTCGGGCACCCCTCCGGCGAGAGCTCTGCATTATGCCATGTTTTCGTGCTCTTTTACAGCCGGGGCCGTAAATTGTTGCAGCACCGCGTCGCACCACAGCGCGATGCGCCCGGGCGTGTCGGACGCGCCAGGCAGGGTGTTGATGGCGCGCTGGCTGAGGTGGCGCGCGTACGCCACCTCTGCCGCCAGCCAGCCGCGCGCCAGCAGGGCACGCAGCGCTTCGTGCGCCTGCGCGCCGCAGGCCACCACCCAGCGCAAGCCGGTCAGCTCGGTCGCCAGGCGTTGCAGGTTGGCCTCGGTCAACACCTCCTCGACCGTGGGCACCGAGCGGCCGGTCAGCGCCGGGTACTCGACCTGCGGCCAGGCGTTGGTGACAACGTAGCCGTGCCGCTGCGGCTGCGGAAACCGCCGGGGGTCGCGTGCGTGCAGTTGCTGCAGCGCGCGCGCCAGGTTGGCGCCCGTGCCGGCAGCGCAAGGGTAGCCGCGCTGGGCTTCGAAGCGGCCCGGGCAGATGAACACAAAGCCGGTGCAGGCGCCGGGACAAGGCTGGTGGTGCACGCTCGGCCCGGCCGGACCGCCGGCTGCACCCAGGCCTGGCAGCCAGGCGTTCATGGCGCGCCAAAGAGGGCTTGCAGCGCCCCGCCGGGGTCGGGCGCACGCATGAAGGCCTCGCCCACCAAAAAGGCGTGCACCCCGGCGTCGCGCATGCGCTGCACGTCGGCCGGGGCCAGGATGCCGCTTTCCGTCACCAGCAGGCGGTCGGTCGGCACCTGCGGGCGCAGCGCCAGCGTCGTGTCCAACGACACCTCGAAGGTGCGCAGGTTGCGGTTGTTGATGCCCACCAGCGGCGTGCGCAGGCGCAGCGCGCGCTCCAACTCGGCGCTGTCGTGCACCTCGACCAGCACGGCCATGCCCAACTCGTGCGCGATCGCCTCGAAGTCGGCCATTTGCGCGTCGTCCAGGCACGCCGCGATCAGCAAGATGGCGTCCGCCCCCCAGGCGCGCGCCTGCCACACCTGGTACGCCTCGACGATGAAATCCTTGCGCAGCGCGGGCAGCGCGGCGGCGGCACGCGCCTGCCCCAGGTACGTCGGATGCCCCTGGAAGTACGGCTCGTCGGTCAGCACCGACAGGCACGCCGCGCCGGCGCGCGCGTAGCTCGCCGCGATGGCGGCCGGGTCGAAATCGGCGCGCAGCACGCCTTTGGAGGGGCTGGCCTTTTTGATTTCGGCGATGACAGCCGCGCGCCCGGCGGCGATGGCCGCGCGCAACGCGCCGACGAAGTCGCGCGGCGGGTCGGTGCGCACGCTGGCTTCGGCGCGCGCACGCAGCGCCGCCAACGGCTCGGCGCGCCGCGCCGCGGCCACTTCATCACGCTTGGTGGCGCAAATGCGCTGCAACACGTCGCTCATGCGGCCTCCGCGCCCAGCCGGTGGGTGGCGGTGATGAACTGCTCCAGCTTGGCCTTGGCCGCGCCGCTGGCCAGCGCCTGGCGGGCGCGCGCGATGCCAGCCTCGATGCTGGGCGCCACGTCGGCGGCGTACAGCGCCACACCGGCGTTGAACACCACGATGTCGGCCGCCGGCCCCGGCTCGCCGTCCAGCACGGCCAGCAGCTTGGCGCGCGAATCCTCGGGCGTGGCCACCTGCAGCGTGCGCTGGCCGGCCATCGCCAGTCCGTAGTCCTCCGGGTGGATGTCGTACTCCAGGATTTGGCCGTCCTTGAGCTCGCCGACCATCGTCGCCGCCCCCAGACTGACTTCGTCCATCCCATCCTTGCCCCACACCACCAGGGCGTGGCGCGCGCCCAGCCGCTGCAGCACACGCACCTGGATGCCGACCAGATCGGGGTGGAACACGCCCATCAGGATGTTGGGCGCGCCCGCCGGGTTGGTCAGCGGCCCCAGGATGTTGAAGATGGTTTTGACGCCCATCTCGCGCCGGATGGGGGCGACGTTTTTCATCGCCGGGTGGTGGTTGGGCGCGAACATGAAGCCCAACCCCACTTCGCGGATGCACTGGGCAATGGCCGCCGGCGGCAGGTTGATGTTGACGCCCAGGGCCTCCAGCACGTCGGCGCTGCCGGATTTGCTGCTGACGCTGCGCCCGCCGTGCTTGCTGACCTTGGCCCCCGCCGCGGCCGCCACGAACATCGCGCAGGTGGAGATGTTGAACGTGTGCGCGCCGTCGCCGCCGGTGCCGACGATGTCCACCAGGTGGGTGGTGTCGTCCACCGGCACCCGCGTGGCGAACTCGCGCATGACCTGCGCCGCGGCTGTGATCTCGCCGATGGTTTCCTTTTTGACGCGCAGCCCCGTGATGATGGCCGCCGTCATCAACGGGGACATGTCGCCGCGCATGATCAGGCGCATCAGGTGCAGCATCTCGTCGTGGAAGATCTCCCGGTGTTCGATGACGCGCTGCAGCGCTTCTTGCGGGGTGATGGTGTGCAGGGTGTGGGGCATCGGTGGTGTCTCCGCGTCGGTGGCTCAACCATGCTCGGGGTGCAAAAAGTTGTTCAGCAAGGTGTGGCCGTGCTCGCTCAGGATGCTTTCGGGGTGGAACTGCACACCCTCGATAGGCAGCGTACGGTGACGCACGCCCATGATCTCGCCGTCGTCGCACCAGGCGGTTACTTCCAGCTCGGGCGGCAGGCCGGCGCGCTCGATGGCCAGCGAGTGGTAGCGGTTGACCGTGAACTGCCGCGGCAGGCCGCGAAACACCCCCTGCTGCGTGGTGGTGATGACGCTGGTTTTGCCGTGCATCAGCTCGCGCGCGCGCACGATGCGCGCCCCGAACGCCGCGCCGATGCTCTGGTGCCCCAGGCACACGCCCAAAATCGGCACGCGCCCCGCGAAATGCTGGATCGCCGGCACCGAAATCCCTGCCTCCGCCGGCGAGCATGGCCCCGGGGAGACGACCAACCGGTCCGGCGCCCGCGCTTCGATGTCGTGCAGCGTGACTTCGTCGTTACGCACCACCTCGACGTCGGCACCCAGCTCCCCCAGGTACTGCACCAGGTTGTAGGTGAACGAGTCGTAGTTATCGATCACGAGCACATTCATCGCCCAACCTCCTGCTGCGCGCTTTTTTGGTCAAAGTGGCGCAATTCGTAGCCGATGCAGAACTCGATCAACTGGCTGTAGATTGCCTCGATGGCATCGACATCACTGGCATCGGCGCCAAGCTGACGGGCACGCCGCTTGACATGGTCAAGCACCGCCGCAACCCGTTGGTCATCCCGGACCTGGTCGCGTTTTGATTTGATCTGGGCGGCGGCACGCATGCATTGCAGACGCTGCAGCAGCAACGGCACCAGCTGTGCATCCAGGGTGTCCACTTGGTGACGCACATCCGTCATGGTGTGCAGCGTCACCGCCTTGAAGCCCTGCGGCCTTGTCATTGCAAACCCTCCTCTACCAGCTCACTGGCGCGCAACAGCGCACGTGCCTTGTGTTCGGTTTCGCGCCACTCCAGCTCCGGCACCGAATCGGCCACCACGCCGGCCGCGGCCTGCACGTACAGCGTGCCGTTGTGCACGACACCGGTGCGGATGGCAATGGCCAGGTCCATGTCGCCGGCCCAGCTCAGGTAGCCCACCGCCCCGCCGTAGATGCCGCGCTTGGTGGGCTCCAGCCGATCGATCAGCTCCATCGCGTGCACCTTGGGCGCACCGGTTAGGGTGCCGGCGGGGAAGGTGGCGCGCAGCACGTCCATGCTGGTCAGGCCCGAGCGCAGCAGCCCTTCGACGTTGCTGACAATGTGCATGACGTGGCTGTAGCGCTCGATGGCAAACGCTTCGGTCACCTTGACACTGCCGACCTGGGCGATGCGACCAATGTCGTTGCGCGCCAGGTCGATCAGCATCACATGCTCGGCGCGCTCTTTGGGGTCAGCCAGCAGCTCGCGCTCAGCGGCGACGTCCTGCTCGGGCGTGCTGCCACGCGGGCGGGTGCCGGCCAGCGGCCGGATCGTCACCTTGACGCCTTCGGCGCAGCGCTCCTGCCGCACCAGAATCTCGGGCGACGCCCCGATGACGTGCAGATCGCTGCCCGCGGCGTCGGCGCCCGCCAGGTTGTAGTAGTACATGTAGGGGCTGGGGTTGAGCGAGCGCAGCGCCCGGTACAGCGCCAGCGGGCTGTGGGGGTAGGTTTTGTGCAGCCGCTGGCCGATGACGATTTGCATGAAATCGCCCTGCTGGATGAGGCGTTTGGCCTCGTCCACGGCGGCCATGAAGTCGGCCTGGGTGCGCTCGTGCTGCACCGGGTACGCTTGCCCCGGCTGCACGCTGGGCGCGCTGACCGAGTAGCGCAGCAGCTCCTTGAGTTCGCGCAGCCGCCGCTTGGCGGCGCTGTACGCCTCGGGCTGCGCGGGATCGGCGTAGACGATCAGGTACAGCTTGCCCGACAGGTTGTCGATGACGGCCAGCTCCTCGGTCTGCAGCAACAAAATATCCGGCAGTTGCAGATCGTCTGGCGGACAGCTGTGCTGCAGCTTGCGCTCAATGTGGCGCACCGTGTCGTAACCGAAGTACCCCGCCAGCCCGCCACAGAAGCGCGGCAAGCCGGGCGGCAGCGCCACGCGCAGGCGCTGCTGGTACGCGGCGATGGCGTCCAGCGGGTTGCCGGGGATGGTCTCAACGACCTGGCCGTCGCGCACCACCTCGGTGCGGGCGGCGTCGCCAAAGCCGTAGGCGCGCAACCAGGTGCGCGCGGGCAGGCCGATGAAGCTGTAGCGGCCGAAGCGCTCGCCCCCCACCACCGACTCCAGCAAGAACGAATTGCGCCCGCCCTGGGTGGCGTGGGCCAGCTTGAGGTACAGCGACAGCGGCGTCTCGAGGTCGGCAAACGCCTCGGCGATCAACGGGATGCGGTGGTAGCCCTGCGCGGCAAGGCTGCGAAACTCCAATTCGGTGATCACGGCTTGGGAACTCCTGGCGGGCCGCGGCCAGCAGGCGGCGGCAACGGACGACATGGGGGTGGGTCGGGCGAGCTTGGCCCCGCTGGAGGGTCCCTGCGCCCGCCCGCCTACGGGCGATGGGAATCAGGCGCGCGTCGTCGGCTTGCGCCAGGGCCAAGCCTCCCGGCGGCCGGTCTTGAGCGCGGCCGCCAGGCGTTCGTCGAAGGTGCGGTGGCGCACGGGTAGCATGCCTGCAGTGTAACAAAGGTGCAGGGGATTGGCACGGCCGGCCCGGGGCGTGGGTGCGGTCTATCATCGTAGGTTTTTCAGCGTCATCGCGCTCCCATGCAACACGCCCCCTCCGAACCGAGCAGCGGCCGCTGGCTGCGCGTGCGTGGCGCGCGCACGCACAACCTGCGCGCCGTCGATCTGGACATCCCCAAGGACGCGCTGGTGGTCATCACCGGGGTGAGCGGCTCGGGCAAATCCAGCCTGGCGTTCGACACGCTCTACGCCGAGGGGCAGCGGCGCTACGTCGAGAGCCTGTCGGCCTACGCCAGGCAGTTTTTGCAGCGGCTCGACAAGCCCGACGTGGACCTGATCGAGGGCTTGAGCCCCGCGATCGCCATCGAGCAAAAAGCCGCCAGCCACAACCCGCGCTCCACGGTGGGCACGGTGACCGAAATCCACGACCACCTGCGGCTGCTGTTTGCGCGCGTGGGCGTGCCGCACTGCCCGGACCATGACGTGCCGCTGCTGGCGCAGACGGTGCCGCAGATGGTGGATGCGCTGCTGGCGCGGCCGGCCGACGCGCGTTTGCTGCTGCTGGCGCCGCTGCGCCCGGACGGTGACCCACAAGCCACCGTGCAAGCGTTGCAAGGGCGTGGGTTTGTGCGCTTTCGGCTCGACGGCGCGGTGCTGGACGTGGACGAGGCGCTGGCGCGCGCCGCCCAGGCGCAGCGGCTGGAGGTGGTGGTGGACCGCCTGCGGGTGCGGGCCGACGCGCGCCAGCGCTTGCACGACAGCCTGGAGGTGGCGCTGCAACTGGGCGAGGGCCACGCCGTGGCGCTGTGGCCTGACGACGAGCGCGCCGAGCCGCTGCACGCGCGCGCCACCTGCCCGCACTGTGGCTACACGGCCCCGGAGCTGGAGCCGCGGTTGTTTTCGTTCAACGCGCCGCAAGGCGCCTGCCCGAGCTGCAACGGGCTGGGCCACGTGGAGGTGTTCGACCCCGCGCGCGTGGTGGCGTTTCCCGAGCTGAGCTTGGCCGGCGGCGCCATCCAGGGCTGGGATCGGCGCAACCCGCAAACCTACGCCATCGTGCAGTCGTTGGCGCGGCACTACGGCTTTGACCCCGAGACGCCGTGGCACGACCTGCCCGAGCGCGTGCGCCAGGTGCTGCTGCACGGCAGTGGCGACGAGGCCATTGCCTTTGAGTACCTGGGTGACCGCGGGCGCCGGGTGACGCAGCACCACCCGTTTGAAGGCATCGTGCCCAACCTGCAGCGGCGCTGGCAGCGCAGCGACGCGCCCGCCGTGCGCGAAGCGTTGGCCCGCCTGCGCACGCGCCAGCCCTGCCCGGACTGTGGCGGCGCGCGCTTGCGGCGTGAAGCCTGCGCCGTGTACGTGGGCGAGGGGCCGCAGCGGCGCAACCTGCCCGCGCTGGAAGGTATGACGCTGGCCGACGCCCTGGCCTGGTTCGAGGCGCTGCAACTGCGCGGCGCGCGCGCCGACATCGGCCAGCGGCTGTTGGCCGAAATCCGGGCGCGGCTGCGCTTTCTCAACGACGTGGGCCTGCCCTACCTGACGCTGCAGCGCAGCGCCGAAACGCTGTCCGGCGGCGAGGCGCAGCGCATCCGCCTGGCCAGCCAGATCGGCTCGGGCTTAAGCGGCGTGATGTACGTGTTGGATGAGCCCAGCATCGGGTTGCACCAGCGCGACAACGACCGCCTGATCGCCACGCTGCAACGGCTGCGCGACCTGGGCAACACCGTCATCGTCGTCGAGCACGACGAGGACACGATGCGCGCGGCGGACCATCTGATCGACCTCGGCCCCGGCGCCGGCGAGCACGGCGGGCGCGTGATGGCGCAGGGGCATTGGACCGAGGTGGCGCGCCAGCCCGACTCCCTCACCGGCCAGTACCTGAGCGGCGCGCGGCGCATCGCGGTGCCGGCGCAACGCCGCCGCTGGCAGCCCGGGGCCGCGCTGCGCCTGCGGGGCGCCCGCGGTCACAACCTGTGCGCCATCGATGTGGACATCCCCGTGGGCCTGTTGACGTGCGTCACGGGGGTCAGCGGCTCGGGCAAGTCCACCCTCGTCAACGACACGCTGCTGCGCGCGGTCGCCCAGCACCTGCACGCGGGCGCGGCCGAGCCGCTGCCGTTGGAGGCCATCGAGGGGCTGGAGCACATCGACAAGGTGATCGCGGTGGACCAAAGCCCGATCGGCCGCACCCCGCGCTCCAACCCCGCCACCTACACCGGCATCTTCGCGCTGATACGCGAGCTGCTGGCCGAAACCCCCGCCGCGCGCGAACGCGGCTGGGGGCCAGGTCGCTTCAGCTTCAACGTGCCCGGCGGCCGCTGCGAGGCCTGCCAGGGCGACGGCGTGGTGCGGGTGGAAATGCACTTTCTGCCTGACGTGTACGTGCCGTGCGAGGTCTGCGGCGGGGCCCGCTACCACCGCGAAACGCTGGAGGTGCGCTACAAAGGGCTCAACGTGGCCGAGCTGCTGGCACTGACCGTGCAGCAGGCGCACGGGTTGTTTGCCAACGTGCCCGCCCTGCAGCGGCGGCTGCAAACGCTGCTGGACGTGGGGCTGGGCTACATCCGCCTGGGTCAAAGCGCCACCACCTTGTCGGGCGGCGAAGCGCAGCGCCTCAAGCTGGCGCAAGAGCTGGCCCGGCGCGACACCGGCCGCACGCTGTACATCCTGGACGAGCCCACCACCGGGCTGCACTTCGCTGATGTGGAACTGCTGCTGCAGGTGCTGCTGCGGCTGCGCGACGCGGGCAACACCATCGTCGTCATCGAGCACAACCTGGACGTGATCAAGTGCGCCGATTGGGTCATCGACCTCGGCCCCGAGGGCGGGGACGGCGGCGGTCGCGTGGTGGCCTGCGGCACCCCCGAGGACCTGGCCCGGCACCCCGACAGCCACACCGGCCGCTACCTGGCGCGGGTGCTGGGCGCGGGCTGAGACTTCACAGCAACCCGGCCAAGTCCTCAATGGCGTCCACGACCATCGCGGTGCCGACCGCGATCAACAAAATGTCCGCCCCCACGCGCACCAAGCGATAACCGGGCGGAGGCTCACCCAGGCGGCGCTGCAATTCGCGCGGAATCGGGTACACCGTGACCCCGGGCGGCAGCGGCTGCCCCAATGTCCAGCTTTTGGTCAACCCCGGCGGACGGCACCCGTTGTGCTTTTTGGCCAGCCCCGGCGGGCAGCGTCCTCCTTGCAGCTCGGTTGCGTAAACCGATCGCACCGCGTCGCGCTGAGGCGTCCCAAAATAGCCGCCGATCTTGATCTCCACGGCCACCCCGGGGCGGCGCTCGGCCTCCCGCTCGTGACCCTTGCCCTGGCCTGCCCACTCGGGCTTGCCGGCCCACCCCGGCAGCGCCAGCGACAGGGTGGTCAGCGCCACCACCGAGGCGCCGACGATGCGTCGGCTTGCGTTGATCCTGTCCGCCATGGCTCGCGCTCCTTTGCTGGCATGATAGAGGCGCGCCGCAGGGCTGCCAAGGCCCGCGGTTGCAACCGGCGCAACCTTCGGTAACAGCGTGGGCACAAACGGCATGGACTTCGACTTGTTGGTGATCGGTGGGGGCAGCGGCGGCGTGCGTGCGGCACGCATGGCCGCGCAGCGCGGCGTGCGCGTGGGGTTGGTCGAAGCGCTGGGGCGCCAGGGCTTGGGTGGCACCTGCGTCAACGTCGGCTGCATCCCCAAAAAGCTCTACCATTACGCGGCCCACTACGCCGAAGCCGCCGACGAGGCGCGTGGCTACGGCTGGCACGGTGCCCACGCCACGCTGGACTGGGGCGAACTCAAGCGCCGGCGCGCGGCGGAAATCGACCGCCTCAACGGCGTGTACGAACAACTGTTGCGCAACGCCGGCGTGACGCTGCTGCACGGCTGGGCACGCCTGACGGATGCGCACACCGTGCAGGTGGCCACCCTGAACGCCGACGGCAGCCCCACCCACCAGACCTGGCGCGCCGAGCGCATCCTCATCGCCACCGGCGGCACACCGTACGTGCCGCACTTTCGCGGCCGCGAGCACGTCATCACCTCCAACGAGGTGTTCGACCTCGACCCCCTGCCGGCACGCCTGGTGGTGGTGGGCGGCGGCTACATCGCCTGCGAGTTCGCTTCCATTTTCCACGGTCTGGGCGTGCAGGTGACCCAGTTGTACCGCGGCGAGCAAATCCTGCGCGGCTTCGACGACGAAGTGCGGCACTTTTTGGCCGACCAACTGCGCGCCAAGGGGCTGGACCTGCGCCTGCAAACCGGCGTGGTGGCCGTGCAGCGCGAGGACGACGGCCTGCACGTGCTGCTGGAGGACGGCAACCGTGTGGTGGCCGATGCGGTGCTGTACGCCACCGGCCGTGTGCCCAACGTGGCCGGGCTGGGGCTGGAGGAGGTGGGCGTGGCGCAAGGGGCCCAGGGGGCCATCATCGTCAATGAACATTTCCAAACCAACGTGCCCAGCATCTACGCGGTGGGCGATGTGGTGGCGCGCGCCCAGTTGACCCCGGTGGCGCTGGCCGAGGCCATGGCCGTGGTGGACCACCTGTACGGCGCGGCAGGTGCTGCGCCGCGCCAGGCCCGCTACGACCTCATCCCCACCGCCGTGTTCACCCTGCCCAGCGTCGGCGCCGTGGGCCTGACCGAGGCGCAGGCGCGCCAGCAGCGGGGTCGGCTGCGCATCTACCGCAGTGCGTTCAGGCCGCTGCGTCACACCCTCAGCGGCAGCCCCGAGCGCGCGCTGGTCAAGCTGGTGGTGGACGACTCGAGCGACCAGGTGGTCGGCCTGCACATGGTCGGCCCGGAAGCGGGCGAGATCGTGCAGGGCTTTGCCGTGGCCATGCGCTGCGGCGCCACCAAAGCCCAGTTCGACGCCACCCTGGGCATTCACCCCACGCTGGCCGAAGAGTTCGTGACGCTGCGCGAACCCGTGGCGCGCACCTGAGACGTTGCCCATGACGCCGGTCGACACCCCACCTTTCGTGGCCCCGCAGCGCTTCGACGACGCGCAAGCGGCCGTGGCGCACGTGCAGCGCCTGTACGACGACGCCGTGGCCCACCTGCGCCGCGCGTTGCACGACTACCTGCACAGCCCCCTGGCGCCGGAAACGCCCCTGACGCGCGTGCGCGCCTGCTACCCCTGCGTGCGCTTGCAGGTCCACCGTGGCCTGGACCCGTTGCGGCCGCGGGTGCGGTCCAGCTACGGGTTTGTCACCCACGCCGGGCGCTACGAGACGACCCTGACCCGCCCCGACCTGTTCGCCGACTACTGGCGCGAGCAGTTCGAGCTGCTGCTGCGCCACCACGGTGAGCCTCTGGAGGTGGCCATCAGCCACGAGCCGATCCCGCTGCACTTCGCGCTGGGGGACGATAGCCACTTCGAAGGCGAGCTCGACCCGCTGCGCCGCGCGCGCCTGGGCGAGGTGTTCGACCTGCCCGACCTGACGGCGATGGACGACGCCATCGCCAACGGGCTGCACGTGCCGCGCGCCGACGCGCCCGCGCCGCTGGCGCTGTTTCGCGGTGCACGCATCGACTACTCGCTGGCGCGGCTGCGCCACTACAGCGGCACCGCCCCGGCGTGGTTTCAAAACTTCGTGCTGTTCACCAACTACGGTTTTTATGTCGACGAATTTGTGCGCGTGGGGCTGGCCGAAATGGCCGACCCGGCCAGCCCTTACGTGGCCTTCGTCGAGCCGGGCAACGTCGTCACCTGGCGGGCGGGCCTCACCGACGCCGAGCGCACGGCGCTGGCGGGCCCTACGGGCACCGCCCCGCCGCGCATGCCGCAAATGCCCGCGTACCACCTGGTGCGTGCGGACCGCAGCGGTATCACGTTGGTCAACATTGGCGTTGGCCCCAGCAACGCCAAAACGGCCACCGACCACATCGCCGTGCTGCGCCCGCACGCCTGGCTGATGCTGGGGCATTGCGCGGGGCTGCGCCACAGCCAGCAACTGGGTGACTACGTGCTGGCGCACGCCTACGTGCGCGAAGACCACGTGCTGGACGAGGAGCTGCCGCTGTGGGTGCCGATTCCCGCGCTGGCGGAGGTGCAGCAAGCGCTCGAGGGCGCGGTGGCCGACATCACGGGGCTGAGCGGCGCCGCGCTCAAGCGCGTGCTGCGCACCGGCACCGTGGCCAGCACCGACAACCGCAACTGGGAGCTGCTGCCCGGCCACGTGGCGCAACGGCGGCTGTCGCTGTCGCGCGCCATCGCGCTGGACATGGAATCGGCCACCATCGCGGCCAACGGCTTTCGCTTCCGGGTGCCTTACGGCACGCTGCTGTGCGTCAGCGACAAGCCGCTGCACGGGGCGATCAAACTGCCCGGCATGGCCGACCGCTTTTACCGCGAGCGCGTCGACCAACACCTGCGCATCGGCCTGCGCGCCATCGAGCGGCTGCGCCAAGCCGGCGTGGACCAACTGCACAGCCGCAAGCTGCGCAGCTTTGATGAAGTGGCGTTCCAATAGCGGCCGTTGGTGCGGCGCCGCGCGTCACAGCCAGTCGGCCATCGCCTGGCCCATGCGCACCGGCTGGCCCGGCGCCCAATCCGGCCGCAGCCTGACCACCCCTGGCGGCAGCAGCAGCACCACCGTCGAGCCGAGCAAAAAGCGCCCCATCTCGGCGCCACGCGCCAGCCGCACGTCACGCCCGGTGTAGTCCCAACTGCGCACCGTGCCTGGCCGCGGCGGGTTGACCACGCCGTGCCATGCGGTGGCCATGCTGCCCACGATGGTGGCCCCCACCAGCACCAGCGCCCACGGGAATGCCCGCCCGCTGGGGTGTTGCCCCTCGAACACGCACACCACGCGCTCGTTGCGCGCAAACAGCCCCGGCACCCCCCGCGCGGTGGCAGGATTGACCGAAAACAGCGTGCCCGGCACGTGCACCATGCGCTGCAGCACCCCGTCACACGGCATGTGGATGCGGTGGTAGTCGCGCGGGCTCAAGTACAGCGTGGCAAACACGCCATCGGCCATGACGGCGGCCAGCGCCGCATCGCCGCCCAGCAGCGCCTGCGCCGTGTAGCCATGCCCTTTGGCCTGCACGATGCGCCCGCCCTCGATCGGACCACACTGGCTGATCGCGCCGTCCACTGGGCACACCCAGGCCGCCTCGGCCAACGGCCGCGCCCCGGGCCTGAGGGCACGGGTGAAAAAATCGTTGAACGTGGCATACGCCAACGGGTTGGGCTCGGCCGCTTCGGCCATGTCGACCTGGTAGCGGTCGATGAAGCGGCGAATCGCCGCCTGCGTCACGGCCCCCAGGGGCCGGCGCGCCAAGGCGCCGGCCAGCTCGGTCAGCAGCCGCTTGGGCAGCAGGTATTGCAGCGCCACGGCGGCGCGGTCGGGTAAGGATGGCAGCATGCGGCAGGATGCTAGCACCACAACCAAGCCTAGCACCTGGCTGCAAGCCCAACCTGTCCACCACGACACCCGATGGGCCGCCGCCAAGCGGTCGGCACCAACAAGTCCCCGCTTCAGCTCGCAAAAGGATGGATGACGGACAGCCTGCGGTCGATCACCAGCCCATGCTGCAAGCCTTCCGTGTACAACAACGCCGCGCCAGCACCCAACGCTGCGGCGATGATCAGCGCGTCGTACAACGACAGCGCGTAGCGCTCACCCAACCGCAGCGCCTCGTCGTGGTCGGCCAACGTCACCGGCACCACCCGGCAGGCGGCGCGCACAGCGCCGAGCCACCAGCGGATCTCATGCAGCGGCATACCCAGCTTGCGTCGGGCCACGGCCGCGGCGTCGTTGAGCACCTGCACGGACACCACGCCACCGGCCGACACCCACCCCTCGGCCACCTCCGCCTTGCGGATGTCGGCCGACAGCAGGTACAGCACAACGTGGGTGTCAAAAAAAAGACGTCAGCCACGCTCGTGGGCTTGCTCGCGCTCAAAGTGGAAGTCGGCCGGCAAGCGCCCCCTCAACCGGCGCACCGCACGCAAGGCCTCGACCGGCGCGCTGGCAGGGCGCACAGCCCAGCGCTGGCGCTCCAGCGCCACGATTTCAATTTCATCGCCTTCCCGCAACTGCAGCTCACGCACGACCGCGGCAGGCAACCGTACCGCCAAACTGTTTCCCCAGCGTGCCACCTGCATCGCATCACCCACAAAGATATACATCCGGCTTTTAGCTTTTAGCATATCCATGGCAGACGCCGATGGCGCGCCCCAGGCACAATGCCACCATGGACGCCGCGCTGTTTCACGTGGAGGGGTTGGTCAAGCGTTACCAGGGTCGGCCGGTGGTGGACAACCTGTCGTTCACCATCGCGCCCGGTGAATGCGTGGGCTTGCTCGGCCCCAACGGGGCGGGCAAAACGACGACGCTGCGCATGGCGCTGGGGCAGGTCGAGCCGGACGCCGGCTCGGTGCGCATCTTTGGCTTGCCGATGCCCGAGCAGGCCCACGCCATCAAGGCCCGGCTGGGGGTGGTGGCGCAGTTCGACACGTTGGACCCCGACTTCACCTGCGCCGAAAACCTGCTGGTGTACGGTCGCTACTTTGGCCTGCGGGCCGCGGCGCTGCGGCCGCGCATCGCCCAGTTGCTGGACTTTGCCGCGCTGGCGCACAAGGCCGACGCACGGCCGGGCGAACTCTCCGGCGGTATGCGCCGCCGTCTGAGCCTGGCGCGCGCCCTGGTCAACGACCCGGCTTTGCTGCTGTTGGACGAACCCACCACGGGCCTGGACCCGCAGGCACGCCACCTGATGTGGGAGCGCCTGCAGCGGCTGCTGCAGCAAGGCAAGAGCATCCTGCTGACGACGCACTTCATGGACGAGGCCGAGCGGTTGTGCCACCGGCTGGTCATCGTCGACCACGGCCGCAAAATCGCCGAGGGGCGCCCGCGCGAACTGATCGCCCAGCACCTGGAGCCGGAGGTGGTGGAAATCTACGGCGAGCAGGGGGTGCCGCAGGTGCACGCGCTGCTGGGCGATGCTCAGCCCCTGGCCAGCCGCGTCGAAACCAGCGGCGAGACGGTGTTTTTGTACACCCACGACGCCCGCCCGCTGCTGGCCCACCTGGGGCAACGGCCGCGGCTGCGCATGCTGCATCGCCCGGCCAACCTGGAAGATCTGTTTCTCAAGCTCACCGGACGGCAAATCCGCGCCGAGGGCTAAACTCGGTGTGGGTTGCCGTAAGCCTCGCGCTAAGGTCATGCGGCACCCGTTGACAGCATCGCCAACAACAACGCAGGTCGGATACAGGGGAATGCCTTGATGAACCACCGAACCTTGATGCGCAACGTGATCGTGACTGCCTTGCTGGGCGTGGCCACCACGGCGGCGCTCGCACAGCCGCAACCCGCGCGGTGGTCGGCCGCCCTGCGCATGGGCAGCGGTGGCAGCACGGACCACGGCGCGCTGGAATGGCGCCGTCCGATGGACGTCGACATGGCCTGGGGCGCGTGGCGTGCGCGCTCCAGCCTGCAACTGGAACTGGGACGTTGGATGCCGGCCAACGGGCCGACGGCCCAGCACGTGGGCGCGGCCTGGCACGTTCGGCTGGCCCCGTCCGGGATGGGGTGGCGGCCCTACGTGGAGGGCGCCTTTGGCGTGGCGCTGTTCGACCGCACCCGTATCGGGGGGCGCAACATCGCGTCGGCGCTGCAGTTCACCGAGCAGGTGGGCGCGGGCGTGTCACTGGGCGAGCGCTTGCGACTGGGCTGGCGCTACACACACTACTCCAACGCCGGGCTGGCCATGCCCAACGACGGGGTGGACAAGCACAACCTGATCGTCGAGTGGTCGTACTGACCGGGCGCCATGACCGCGCACCACCGCTCACCTTGGACCCTCCCACAGCCGACGCGCCGCTGGGTGGCCGTGTGGTTGCGCAACCTGCTGGTGTGGCGCAAGTTGGCGGTGCCCAGCCTCGTGGGCAACATCGCCGAGCCGCTCATCTGGCTGGTGGCGTTTGGCTACGGCATGGGGGCGCTGGTGGGCAGCGTGGGGGTGACGCTGCCGGACGGCGCCACGCAACCGGTGCCGTACCTGGTGTTTTTGGCCAGCGGCAGCATTTGCATGAGCGCGATGAACGCGGCCACCTTCGAGGCGCTGTACTCGGCCTTTTCGCGCATGCATGTGCAAAAGACGTGGGACGGCATCCTCAACGCGCCGGTGACGCTGGACGACATCGTGCTGGCCGAGATGCTGTGGGCGGCGTTCAAGGCGCTGTTCACCGCCACCGCCATCCTGGGGATGATGCTGGCGCTGGGCATCAGCCACAGCCCCAAGTTGGCGCTGGCGTGGCTGGTGCTGGGCTTGACCGGCGTCACCTTCGCCAGCCTGGCCCTGATCTTCAACGCGCTGGCCAAGGGTTACGACTTTTTCACCTACTACTTCACGCTGTGGCTGACGCCGATGATGTTTGTGTCGGGGGTGTTTTTCCCGCGCGAGCAACTGCCCGGCTGGGTGCAGACCATCGGCGAGGTGCTGCCGCTGACGCATGCGGTGCACCTGGTGCGCCCGTTGTTCCTGGACCGCTGGCCTGACCAGGCTGCGTTGCACCTGGCGGCGCTGGCCGGCTACGCGCTGGTCGGGTTCTGGGTGGCGCTGGCGCTGACGCGGCGGCGTTTTGCGCGCTGACGCGCCGCTGGCGGCCGTGGGCTCGCGCAGCCGGGGGCGCTGCACGCGGCCGCGGCGGCTTCAGGCCACGGCGGGTTGCGCCGCCACGTGCGGCAAACCCAGCGCATCCAGCGCTTGCGCCAGGTGCCCCACGGTGCGCTCGATGTGCAACAACTTCTCGAGCCCAAACAGGCCGACGCGGAAGGTGCGAAAGTCGGCCGGCTCGCCGCACATCAGCGGCACGCCCGCCGCGGTTTGCAAGCCCACAGCCGCAAACTTTTTGCCGTTGGCGATGTCGGGATCGTCGGTGTAGCTGACCACCACACCCGGCGCCTGGTAGCCCGGCGCCGCCACGCTGCGCAGGCCCCGGGACTCGAACAAGGCGCGCACCCGCCGCCCCAGCTCGACCTGCGCCGCTTGCAGCGCGGCCCAGCCATGGGCGCGGGTTTCGTGCATCGTGTCGCGCAAGCGCACCAGCGCGTCGGTGGGCATCGTCGTGTGGTACACGTGCCCGCCCTGCTCGTACGTCTCCATGACCTGCAGCCATTTTTTCAGGTCGCAGGCAAAACTGGTGCTCGTCGTGCCATCGAGGACTTCGCGCGCGCGCTCGGACAGCATCACCATCGCACACGCGGGCGAACTGCTCCAACCCTTTTGCGGCGCCGAAATCAACACATCGACGCCGGTCGCACGCATGTCCACCCACATCGCGCCCGAGGCGATGCAGTCCAGCACAAACAGCCCCCCTACGGCGTGCACAGCGTCGGCCACGGCGCGCAGGTCGTCGTCGGGCAGCATCATGCCGGCGGCCGTCTCCACGTGCGGGGCGAACACCACCGCGGGGCGCACGGTCTGGATCGTGCGCACCACCTCGCCCAGCGGCGCCGGCACCCACGGCGCCTGCGGTGCCTCGGCCACGCGGCGCGCGGTCAGCACATGGGCTTCGGACGGGATGGCGCCCATGTCGAAAATCTGGGTCCAACGGTAGCTGAACCAGCCGTTGCGCAGCACCAACACGCGCTGGCCGGTGGCGAATTGCCGCGCCACCGCCTCCATGCCAAAGGTACCGCTGCCGGGCACCAGCGCCACCGCGTGCGCACCGTAGACTTCGCGCAGCGTGGCGCTGATGTCGGTCATGACGCGCTGAAAGCGCCGCGACATGTGGTTGAGCGCACGGTCGGTGTAAACGACCGAAAACTCGAGCAATCCGTCGGGGTCGACGTGGGGCAGCAAGCCAGGCATGGGGTGGGTCTCCTCGGCACCTTGTAAGTGGCGTGACTCAGCATAGCACGCCATGACGCCAGGCGTCGGCCGCGGCCCGCACCACCCCCTGGATGTTGCCGGTGCGCGCATGCACCGCGCGCAGGTGGCTGGCGTGGTTGCCCAGCGTTGCGGCAACCTGTTCGATGTCGGCCAACGCCGCCTCGCTGCCCAGCGCCTGGGCATGCGGCGCCAGCCGGCGTACCGTGGTCAAAATGTCCTCACGGATCGACAACGCCTCGCGCGTGCGGGGGTGCACCATCGTGCCGTCCAACCCAAACCGGCAGGCCTGAAAGCGGTTGTAGGTGTAGACGAGGTAGTCATCCTCCTCGGGCGCCGGGTCACCGCCTTCCAGCAGGTGGCGGCACAGGGCCTGCAGGTAGGCCGCCAGCGCCGCCGCGCGCTCCACCGTCAGCGGGGTGTCGCACACGCGCAGCTCAATCGTGCCGTACTCGGGCTTGGGGCGGATGTCCCAGTAAAAGTCCTTCATCGACTTGACCACGCCGGTCGCCTCCATCTTGCGGAAGTAACCCTGCTCGAAGTCGTCCCAGCGCAACACAAACGGCGCGCGCCCGCTCAGCGGAAAGGCAAACACGGCGTTGAGGCGCGCCGAGTCGAACAGCGTGTCCACGCCCTGGAAAAACGGCGACGATGCCGACAACGCGATGAAGTGCGGCACGTAGCGGTTGAGGGCGTGCAGCAAAAACAGCGCCTCGTCGGCCGAGCGGCAGCCGATGTGCACGTGCTGCCCAAACACCGTGAACTGCTTGGCCAGGTAGCCGTACAGGCCCGACAGTTGCTGAAAGCGCGGCTTGTCGAAAATGCGTTGCTCGAACCAGCGCTGAAACGGATGGGTGCCGCCGCCGGCCAGCTCGACGTTGAGGCGGTCGGCCGCCGCCACCAGCGTGTCGCGCACGGCGCGCAACTGCGCCAGCAGCTCCTCGTGGCGGGTGTGCACGCCGGTGGCGATTTCGATCATGCTTTGCGTCATCTCCGGCGTGACGCTGCCGGGGAAGGGGGCGCGCCGCAGCAACGCCAGCAAATCGTCCGCGCCCGGCGTCAGGTCCAGGTCGTACGGGTTGACGATTTGCAACTCCAACTCCACCCCCATCGTGAGGGGCTCCGAGTGCTTGAACGGCTCCAACGGCATCGGTCACTCCCGGCGGGTGGGGCTGCTGTGCGCCGTCTCACGCGCCCAGCGCAAGGCCCATTGCGTCAGCACCGGCCCCAGCAGTTCGGCCAGCAGCAGCGCCGCCGCCAGCTGCTGCAGCACGGCCGCGGCCGGCACCACGCCCAGCGCCACGCTGCGCTCCAGCAACAACAGGGTCAACACCGACATCGGCCACAACGCCACGCCCACCAAGGCCCCCTTGCGCACGGTGGTGCCGCTGGGCCAGGCCACGGCCATGTTGCACGCCACCGGCACCAGCAGGCGCACCCCCAGCACCAGCGCCGCGACCCACCACACCTCGGCCTGCGCCAACGCCGGCCACGCGGTGCGCGACCCCACGTAGACGAACACGAACACCCCCAGCACCCAGCCCAGCACGCCAAAGTCGCGCTGCACCGGCGGCATCACCGTCAGCCGTGCGCGCAACACCACCCCCAGGCTGAGCGCCGCCAGCAGCGGCGACAGCTTGAGCGCGTCGGCCACCACCGTCAGCCACAGCAGCGCCAGCGCGTACCCCGCCGTGCTGGCGGCCGCGCCCACGCCATGCACACCGCGCATCAGCGGCCCCAGCAACACCGCCAGCGCCACGCCCAGCCCCACCGAGGCCACCAGCGCGTAACCACTGGCCAACAACGCCTGCAGCCCGTCGCCGGCGCTGACGAACCAATAGGCGGTGACGGCCTTGACCAGCACGACGGCCAGCGCCGACTGAATGGCCGCTTGGTGCAGCGCGCGCTCGGTCACCTGCCCACCGGCGCGCACGTCGCTGACCACGCGCAGCAAACTGGCTGGCGCCGCGGCCACCGCCACCGCCGCCAGCAACCAGCGTTGCGCGGGCGGCCAGCCCAACCACGCGCCCAACGCCGCTACCGCCCCCCACATGGCCAGCCCCTGCACCACGGCCGCCGCCGCCACCCACGGGTTGGCACGCAGCCAGGCCAGGCGAATACGCCCCCCCAGCTCGAACAGCACCAACGCCAGCGCCAACTGCGCCAGCAACGCCAGCACCGTGCCATCCACCCACGCCGGGGACGGCGCCACCACGCTGGCCAGCAAGCCCACGGCGACGTACACGCTCACCCGCGGCAGCCCCCAGGCTTGCGCACGCTCGCCCAGCCACCACGCCAGCCACAGCAAAGCGGGCCATGTCAACAACACCTGCACCGCGCGTCATCCTCCATCGTCAGGGGTGGTCATGGTTGGTGGGATGGCAAAGCGCCCGCCGAGTTCCGCCAACCCCAAGTCGTCCAAGATGCGTTGCAGCCGCAACGCCGCGCTGCGCTTGCCACGCCCCGTGCGGCGCGCCAGGATCAGCTCGTTTTTGAGTGAGTGCTCCCAACCCACCAACTCCGTCACCGTGACGTCGTAGCCCGCCGCCTCCAGCCGCAGGCAACGCAGCACGTTGGTGACTTGGCTGCCGAACTCGCGCGTGTGCAGCGGATGTCGCCACAGCTCGGCCAGCGGCGTGCGCGCCAGCTGCAGCGCCTTGCTGCGCCGCAGCGTCGCGGCCACCTCGGCCTGGCAGCACGGCACCACGACGATGGCGCGAGCACGCCGCTGCAGCGCAAAGTCCAGCGCGTCGTCGGTGGCGGTGTCGCAGGCGTGCAACGCGGTCACCACGTCCACCTGCGCCGGCAACGCCTGCATGGCTTGGCGCACCGTGGCCGCCACGAAGTGCATGCGCGCAAACCCCAGCTGCGTCGCCAGCGCTTGCGCACGCTGCACCAGCTCGGCACGCGCCTCCACCCCCCACACGGCGCCCACGCCACGCGCGGCCAGCAGCCGGTCGTACAGCATGAAGCCAAGGTAAGACTTGCCCGCACCGTGGTCCACCACCGTGACGTCGCCGCGCGCGGCCAGCGCCTCCTCCAGCAGCGGCTCAATGAAATGCAGCAGGTGGTTGACCTGTTTGAGCTTGCGCCGGGTGTCCTGGTTGAGGCGTCCGTCGCGCGTCAGGATGTGCAGCGCCTTGAGCAGCTCGATCGATTGGCCTGGCCGCAGCTCGGCCAACACGTCCGGCGGCAGGGCCGGGGGTGGGGCTTGTTTCATGCCGGCATCGTAGCCCATCGCGTCGCCGACGCTGCAACCGCCCCCTTGCGGGCCGGGCGCGACCGGTGCATCATCGTGCGCAAGCCCCCCCTGGGGGCCTCCGATGGAGCCCAAGCATGAGCACCCGCGTCGTTTACGTGGACCCGACCGAGACGCGCATGCGTCGCTACCCCACCAAGGTGATCAACATCCTGGGCGGGCCGGGTTGTGACAAGTCGCTGTACTCCTCCGCCGTCGTGCTCAAGATGCACCTGCGCCACAAGACGGTGGAGCTGGTGCCCGAGGTGGCCAAGATGCACGTGTGGGCCGGCGACGTCGAAGCGCTGCGCAACCAGTATGGCCTGGCGCAACAGCAGTACCGCATGCTGCTGGCGCTGGACGGACAGGTGCAGTACCTGGTGACCGAAGGGGGCTTGCCGCAGCTGCTGTACTACAACGAAAAATACCCCGACAACATCTGCGACGTGGCCAAGACCAAGGCCCAGATCCTGGCCTGGATGAAGCGTTTCGAGCACATCAACGTCTTTGCCCAGCGCGACCCGGACAAGCCCTACATACAGGCTGGCCGGCTGCAGGACGAGCTGCGCGCGCGCGAGATGGACAACGACATGCGCAACTTTTACAGCGCCGCCGGTGTGCACTACACCCTGCTGGCGCCCGACCACCGCGCCATCATCGAGTGGGCGGGCACGCTGCCCTGACCGTGCGTCAGTTGCGCGCGTGCGCCACCGTCAGGGCTTGCACGCCTTCGAGCGCGCGCAGTCGGCGCACGACGTCGGGGATCGACACCTCGGTGCCCAGGCGGCGCGCCACCATCACGAAGTGCCACTGGCTGGCGTCGGGCCCTTCCTCCACGCGCAAGGTGCCAACCGCCATCTGAAAACCCCATTCCTCCAGCGCGGCGCGCAGCTCGTCGCCCGAGGGGTGCTCGCGCGGCGCGAAGCGCAGCGTCACCGCCAACGCCGACAGCGCCGGCAAGCGCGCCTCCATCCAACCGCCCCACATCATCAGCGCCGCGGTCAGCAACGCGAGCAAAATCGCGGTGGCGTAAAACCCCACGCCCACCAGCACCCCAATGCCCGCGGTGGCCCAAATCGACGCCGCGGTCGACAGGCCGCTGATGTTGAAGCCGTCGCGCATGATGACGCCGGCGCCCAGGAAACCGATGCCGGTCACGATGCCCTGCACGACGCGCGTGGGGTCCACCGGCGCCATCGGCACCGTGTGCGCCAGCCCCCACCAGTAGTCCGGGTAGGCCACAAACGCCGTCAGCGCGGCCGAGGCCATGCACACGATGCCGTAGGTGCGCATGCCCGCCGCGCGGCTGTGGTACGCGCGCTCGTAGCCGACCAGCAACCCCAGCAGCAGCGCCCCCAGCAGATTGGCGAACAACAGCAGGTTGGCCTGCAGCACCGGCAAGGACCAATAGCGGTCCCACAACGACAAGGTGGTGTCCACGCGCGCCCTCGCAAGCGTTATCCAATGGCGTCCGTGCGCCATCTTACGCCCGCGCGGCGCGGGCGGCGACGAACCACCACCTGCCCACGCCGTCAGGCCAGCAGCGCACTGACGCGCTTGACGTAGCCGGCCGGGTCCTCGGGCATGCCGCCTTCGGCGAGCAACGCCTGGTCGAACAGCACCTGGGCCAGGTCGTCGAAGCGCGCGTGGCCGTCGAGCTTGCGCACCAACGGGTGCTCGGGGTTGATCTCTAGGATTGGCTTGACGTCCGGCACCTTCTGGCCGGCAGCCTTCAGCAGCCGCGCCAGCTGCATCGAGTACTCGCCGTCTTCAACCACCAGGCACGCCGGCGAATCGACCAGCCGCGCCGACACCCGCACGTCCTTGGCTTTGTCCTTGAGCGTGTCGCGCAGGCGCTGCAGCAACGGTTTGAGCGCTTCGGCCGCGTGCTCGGTCTTTTTCTTCTCGTCTTCGTCTTGCAGCTTGCCCAGGTCCACCGCGCCTTTGGCCACACTGCGCAGCGGCGTGCCGTCGAAGTCGTGCAGGAACTGCAGCATCCACTCGTCGACGCGGTCGGTCATGAACAGCACTTCGATGCCCTTTTGGCGGAACACCTCCAGCTGCGGGCTGTTCTTGGCCGCGGCCAGCGACTCGGCCGTCAGGTAGTAGATGGCCTCCTGCCCCTCCTTCATGCGCGCCTTGTAGTCGGCCAGCCCGACACTGGGCGTATCGCTGTGGGTGGAGGCAAAGCGCAGCAGCTTGGCCAAGCGCTCGCGGTGGGTGAAATCCTCGCCCAGCCCCTCCTTGAGCACGCTGCCAAACTCGGCCCAAAAGCGGCTGTACTTGCCGGCGTCGGCTTCGGCCTGCTTTTTCTCGTCGTCGCTCAGGCGCTCCCAGTCCTCGCCGGTGGGCAGGCGGTCCTTGGCGGCCAGGTCTTCCAACATGCTGAGCACGCGGCGCGTGTTGCCCTCGCGGATGGCACGCACGTCGCGGCTCTCTTGCAGCAGCTCGCGGCTGACGTTGAGCGGCAGGTCGGCCGAATCCACCACCCCCTTGACCCAACGCAGGTACACCGGCATCAGCGCCTCGGCGTCGTCCATGATGAACACGCGCCGCACGTACAGCTTGACGCCGCCGCGCTTGTCGCGGTTCCACAGGTCCACCGGCGCCTTGGCCGGGATGTACAGCAGCTGCGTGTACTCGGTGCTGCCCTCGACGCGGTGGTGCGCCCACGCCAATGGGGGCTCGTCGTCGTAAGCGAGGTTTTTGTAAAACTCGATGTACTGCTCGTCGGTGATGTCCTTCTTGGCGCGCGTCCACAGGGCGCTGGCGGTGTTGACCTGCTCCCACTCGTCCAACAGCACGTACTCGCCCTTGTCCTTGTCCCACTGCTCCTTGGGCATCAGAATCGGCAGGCTGATGTGGTCGGAGTATTTGCTGATGATGGACTTGAGCTTCCAGCGGCTCAGGTACTCGCTGGCGTCGTCGCGCAGGTGCAGGATGACGCTGGTGCCGCGCGCCGCGCGCGTGATGGCTTCGGTGGTGAATTGGCCGGTGCCGTCGCTGGTCCAGCGCACGCCCTGCTCGGGCGGCAAGCCGGCGCGACGGCTTTCCACCGTGATGCGGTCGGCCACGATGAACCCGGAGTAAAAGCCGACCCCGAACTGGCCGATCAGTTGCGCGTCCTTTTTCTGGTCGCCGGAGAGGCGCTGCAAAAACTCGCGCGTGCCGCTTTTGGCGATGGTGCCCAGGTGCTCAATGGCCTCGGCCTCGCTCATGCCGATGCCGTTGTCGGTGATGGTGATGGTCTTGGCGGCTTTGTCGAAGGTGACGCGGATCTCCAGGTTGGGCACATCCTCGTACAGCGAGGCGTCGGCCAGCGCCTCGAAGCGCAGCTTGTCGCACGCGTCCGACGCGTTGGAGACCAGCTCGCGCAAAAAGATGTCCTTGTTCGAGTACAGCGAGTGCGTCACGAGGTGCAGCAGCTGCGCCACCTCGGCTTGGAAGGCATGGGTGTGTTGGGTCATGGTCGTCGACAACGATCGTTGGGCGGATTGCGCATCGGGTCACCGCGGCGCGCTGCCCGCGCGCCGCGCCACCCGCCGGGCCGCAGGTGGGGACGGCGCCGCTCTTTTCAAGGCCACCCGACGCGGGGTTCAGCGCCCCGCCGTGCGCAGCCAGCTCGCGCACTCGTCCGGCGGCATCGGACGCGCATAGGCGTACCCTTGCGCGAGTTGGCAACCGCGCGCCAGCAACAGCGCGCCCTGGGTAGGGTTCTCAACCCCCTCGGCCACCGTTTGCAGGCCCAGCCGCTGCGCCAGCGCGGCGATCAGGTCCACGATGGCTTCGGCATCGCCGTCGCGCCCCACGTCCGCGACGAAACTGCGATCGATTTTGAGCCGCTGCACCGCGAAGCGCCGCAGGTACGCCAGCGACGAGTACCCGGTACCGAAGTCGTCGATCGCCAGCGGCACGCCCAACGCGCGCAGCGCCTCGGTGGTGGCCAGCGCCGCTTCGGCGTCGTGCGCCAGCACACTTTCGGTCAGCTCCAGCTCCAGCGCGTGGGCCGGCGCCCCGGTTCGCCGCAGCGCCGCCTGCACCCGGTGGGGAAAGTCGCCCTGCCGGAACTGGGCCACCGACACGTTGACCGCCACACGCGCGCACGGCACGCCCTGATCGTGCCACTGCACCCACTGGCGCAGGGCTTGCTCCAGCACCCAATCGCCCAGCGGAATGATGAGCCCGCTGTCTTCGGCCACGCCAATGAATTCCGCCGGGGGCACGACACCCAGCCTGGGGTGGTGCCAGCGCAGCAACGCCTCGACACCCAGCGGGGCGCCGTCGGTCAACCGCACCTGCGGCTGGTAGTGCAGCGACAGCTCGCCGCGCTGCACCGCCTGGCTCAGCGCTCGGTGCAAGGCGTGCACACGCTCGCTGCGCGATTGCAACGCCGGGTTGTACACGCGCCAGCTGCGGCGGCCAGCGGCCTTGGCCTCGTTGAGCGCCATGTCCGCGGCGGCCACCAGCGCCTCGAAATCGTGGCCATGCTCGCCCAACCACGCCACACCGGCGGACAACGGCACGACCACCTCATGCCCGAGCACCACAATGGGCTCCTGGGCCCGCTGCACCAAGCGCTGCGCCCACTGCGTCGCGCACGCGGCGTCGCAGTCGGGCAACACCGCCACAAAGCGGTCGCCGCTCATACGCGCCCACACCCCGGGCGGGGCAATGCGCTGCTGGCCCATGTGCGCCACGGTTTGCAACACCGCGTCGCCCACCGCGTGGCCCAGCGCATCGTTGATGTTGCGAAACAGGTCCAGATCCGCGCACACCACCGCCAACGCCGTGCCCTCCGCGCGGGCTTGCGCCACCAGGCGGCGCCCTTGCTCCAGCGCCTGGGTCCAGTTCGGCCCGCCGGTCAATGGATCCTGGTACGCCAGCCGGCGCAACTCCGCCTCGGCACGCTCACGCCGCCACACCTCCTCGCGCAGCCGCTCCACCGTGCGCTGCAGCTGGCGCGTTTGCTCGCGCTGGGTGCGGGCCACGTGGTCGTACAGCTCGCGCAACGCTGCCTGCAGGGCCGGCGACGGCATCGAAGGCCGGGGCATGGTCTCCATGGTCGCACGCTTGTCGCTGAATGGTCGTGGCCATCGTACCGCAGCCCGACCACACTGCCAAGGTTGGGCATGCGCCCCGGTCACGCCGGCCCGTCGCTGCCGGCTCGGCGCAGCGCGGCCAGGTCGAGCACACGCAACCCCCCGTACTCGACCGCGATGGCCCCCTGCCGCTCCCAATGCGCCAGCGCCTGGTTGACACGCTGGCGCGACAGCCCCACCAGGTAGGCCAGTTCCTGCTGCGTGATACGCAGCACCTGCCCCACCCCGGGAAACAGCCCCGGGTGGAACAGGTTGGCCAGGCTGCGCGCCACGCGCACGTCGGGGTCGCTGATGCGGTCGATCTCGCGCGCGGCGATGAATTGCCCCAGCCGCTCGTTGAGCTGGTGCATCACAAAGCGGTTGAAGGCGATCGAGTTGTCCAGCAGCCAGTGGAATGTGTCGATCGGCAAGCCCGCCACACGGCTGCGCCGCAGCGCCTGCACGTTGTAGCGGTACGCCTCGCGCTTGAGCGCAGTGCCCTCGCCAAACCACCCGCCCGGCGCCAGCCCGGTGAACGTCATGATGGGGCCGCGGCTGTCGTCGTTGCTCATCTTGAGCAGCCCGTCGATCAACCCCAGCCAGTACGTCGCCGGCCGCCCGACGCGGCAAATGTAGTCGCCCGGCTCGGCCTCGCTGACCATCAGGGCCTCACGGGCGCGGTTGCGGGCGTCCGCTTCCAACCCATGCAGCCAGGGAATCGAGGCCAGCTCGGCGTCGGTCAGCGGGCGCGCGCGTTGGCGCAAACGGTTGGCGGTGGGGCTCACGGACATCGTTCTCCGGCCACCAATCTTGGCGCGCCCTCGCCAGCGCCGCGCCCGCGACCTAGGGTAAATCCCAATCAGGGTGAACCCTAGATTGTCCACACAAGGACAAAAAAACGTCAAATGTCGGCGTACAGTGGATCGCAAGACGGCCACACGGCCCCATCAGCGGGCCCAGCCGCGCCCCAAGGAGACCCCATGCGCACGACGTTTCCGCGCTTGTTGATCCGCCACGCCCAGGCGCGCCCCGACGCGCCGGCGATGCGCGAAAAGGAGTACGGCATTTGGCAAGTCACCACCTGGCGCCAGATGCTGCAGCGCGTGCAGCACATCGCCGCCGGCCTGCACCAGTTGGGCTTGCGCCGCGGCGAACACCTGGTCGTGATCGGCAACAACCGCCCCAGCCTGTACGCCGCCATGCTGGCCACGCAGGCGCTGGGCGGCATCCCTGTGCCGCTGTACCAAGACGCCGTGGCAGCCGAGTGCGTGTTTCCCATCAACAACGCCGAGGTGCGCTTCGCCGTCGTCGAAGATCAGGAGCAGGTGGACAAGCTGCTCGAAATACGGCCGCAGTGTCCGCAGCTCGAACACATCCTGTTTGACGACCCGCGCGGGCTGCGCCACTACGACCACCCGGGGCTGGCCGGGTTGGCCGAGGTCGAAGCGGCCGGCGCGGTGTTTTGCCGCGAGCACCCCGAGTTTTTCGACGAGCAAGTCGAGCTCGGTCAACCCGACGATGTGGCCGCGATGTTTTTCACCTCCGGCACCACCGGCAACCCCAAGGGCGTGGTGCACACCCACCACACGCTGCTCAACCGCGCGGAGGTCGGCGCCCAATTCGACCGCCTGACCGAGCGCGAAGAGGTGCTGGCCTACCTGCCATTGGCGTGGATCGGCCAAAACATCTTCAGTTACGCGCAGTGGCTGGCCTGCGGCTACGTGGTCAACTGCCCGGAGTCGTCGTCGACCGTGATGATCGACCTCAAGGAAATCGGGCCGACCTACTACTTCGCCCCGCCGCGCATCTTCGAGGGCATGCTCACCAACGTCATGATCCGCATGGAGGACGCTGGGCGGCTCAAGCGCGCGATGTTCCACACCTTCATGGACGTGGCGCGGCGCATCGGCCCCCGGCTGATGGACGGCCAACCGGTCGGGCTGGGCCAGCGGCTGCTGTACGCGCTGGGCAACGTGCTGGTGTACGGGCCGCTGCGCAACAACCTGGGCTTTTCGCGCGTGCGGGTGGCGTACACGGCCGGCGAGGCCATCGGCCCGGACCTGTTCACCTTCTACCGCTCAATCGGCATCAACCTCAAGCAGCTCTACGGCTCGACCGAAACCGCGGTGTTCGTGTGCCTGCAGCCCGACCACGAGGTCAAGGCCGACACCGTGGGGGTGCCGTGCGAGGGGGTCGAGATCAAGCTGTCCGACAGCGGCGAAATCCTGGTGCGCTCGCCCGGGCTGCTCAAGGAGTACTACAAAAACCCCAAGGCCACCGCCGAAGTGCTGGACGCCGACGGCTGGTACCACACCAGCGACGCCGGCTTCATCGACGCCAGCGGCCACCTCAAGATCATCGACCGCGTCAAGGACGTGGGCCGGCTGCGCGGTGGCGCGCACGACGGCGCCATGTTCGCGCCCAAGTACGTCGAAAACAAGCTCAAGTTTTTCTCGTACATCAAGGAGGCGGTGGCGTTCGGCGACGGGCGCGACAAGGTGTGCGCGATGATCAACATCGACTTCGAGGCGGTGGGCAACTGGGCCGAAAAGCGCGGCCTGCCCTACGCCGGCTACACCGACCTGGCCGGCAAGCCCGAGGTGTACGCGCTGATCCAGGAGTGCGTCGAAAAGGTCAACGCCGACCTCAGCCGCGACCAGATGCTGTCGGGCAGCCAGATTCACCGCTTCCTGATCCTGCACAAAGAGCTCGACGCCGACGATGGCGAACTCACCCGCACCAACAAGGTGCGTCGCGGCTTCATCGGCGAAAAGTACGCCGTGCTGGTCGATGCGCTGTACGGCGGCAAGACCGAGCAGTTCATCGAAACGCAGGTCAAGTTCGAAGACGGTCGCACCGGCTCCATCAGCGCCACGCTGCGCATCGCCGACGCCAAGACCTTCGCGCCGCTGCAGCAGGCGGCCTGACGCCACGGCACCGCAGTCCCGAGGAACCAACCCATGGCCCAACGCAAGATCGGTGACGTCATCCTGGATGTGCGCAACATCAGCCTGCGCTTTGGCGGCGTCAAGGCGCTGACCGACATCTCGTTCGATGTGCGCGAGCACGAAATCCGCGCCATCATCGGCCCCAACGGCGCGGGCAAGTCGTCGATGCTCAACTGCATCAACGGCGTGTACACCCCGCAGGAGGGCTCGATCACCTTCCGCGGCCAGACGTTTGCGCACATGAACAGCCGCCAGGTGGCCGAAATGGGCATCGCGCGTACCTTCCAGAACCTGGCGCTGTTCAAAGGCATGAGTGTGCTGGACAACATCATGACCGGGCGCAACCTGCGCATCAAGAGCAACCTGTTCTTGCAGGCGCTGCGCGTCGGGCCGGCCGAGCGTGAGGAGATCGAGCACCGCGAAAAGGTCGAGCGCATCATCGACTTCCTCGAAATCCAGGCCTACCGCAAAACCCCGGTGGGCCAGTTGCCCTACGGCTTGCAAAAGCGCGTGGACCTGGGCCGTGCGCTGGCGATGGAGCCGCAGGTGCTGCTGCTCGACGAGCCGATGGCCGGCATGAACGTCGAGGAAAAGCAGGACATGTGCCGCTTCATCCTCGACGTCAACGACGAGTTTGGCACCACGATCGTGCTGATCGAGCACGACATGGGGGTGGTGATGGACATCTCGGACCGCGTGGTGGTGCTGGACTACGGCAAGAAGATCGGTGACGGCACCCCCGACGAGGTGCGCAACAACGAAGACGTGATCCGGGCCTACCTGGGCACGAGCCACTAACGCCTGACAGGGGAGCTGCAACGATGGCTTTTTTCCTCGAAACCGTGTTCGGTGGCCTGATGGCCGGCATGCTGTACGCGCTGGTGGCGCTGGGCTTTGTGCTGATTTTCAAAGCCTCGGGCGTGTTCAATTTCGCGCAGGGCGCGATGGTGCTGTTCGCCGCGTTGGCCATGGCCCGCTTTGCCGAGTGGTACCCCCAGTGGCTGGGCATCGACAGCCTGTGGCTGGCCAACGTGCTGGCGTTCATCACGGCGGCGGCCATCATGTTCGCCGTCGCGTGGCTGATCGAGGCGCTGGTGCTGCGCCACCTGGTCAACCAGGAGGGCGCCACGCTGTTGATGGCCACGCTGGGCATCACCTACTTCCTGGACGGCTTGGGGCAAACGATCTTCGGCAGCGACATCTACCAAATCAACATCGGCATGCCCAAGGACCCGATTTTTGTGCTGGACAACGTGTTCGAAGGCGGCATTTTGCTCAACCAGGAAGACCTGATCGCCGCCGGCATCGCCGCCACGCTGGTGGCGGGTCTGAGCCTGTTTTTCCAGAAAACCGGCACCGGGCGCGCGCTGCGCGCGGTGGCCGACGACCACCAGGCCGCGCAATCGATCGGCATCCCGCTCAACCGCATCTGGGTCATCGTGTGGTGCGTGGCCGGCATCGTGGCGCTGGTGGCCGGCATGATCTGGGGCTCCAAGCTCGGCGTGCAGTTCTCGCTGACCACGGTGGCGCTGCGCGCGCTGCCGGTCATCATCCTGGGCGGCTTGACGTCGGTGCCGGGCGCCATCGTCGGCGGGCTGATCATAGGCGTGGGCGAAAAGCTGTCCGAGGTGTACCTGGGCCCCTACGTCGGTGGCGGCATCGAAATCTGGTTTGCCTACGTGTTGGCGCTGGTGTTCCTGCTGTTTCGCCCGCAGGGCCTCTTTGGCGAAAAGATCATCGACCGTGTCTGAGCTCCACGCCGCGCTTGCCCCCACGCACTGAGGACGACCCATGTTCTACCGCGAAAACGGCCAATTCAAAACCAGCTACCGGGCGGATCAGGCCATTTTTCCGATCGCCCAGGACCGTTGGGCCATCTTGGCCTTGGTGGCGTTCGCGTTCGTCGGCGTGCCGCTGCTGGCCGACGAGTACCTGTTCCGCGCCATCCTGATCCCGTTTTTGATCCTGTCGCTGGCCGCCATCGGGGTCAACATCCTGGTGGGCTACTGCGGCCAGATCTCGCTGGGCTCGGGCGCGTTCATGGCGGCGGGCGCCTACATGGCCTACAACGCGTTCGTGCGCATCGAGGGCATGCCGCTGATCGTGGCGCTGCTGATCGGCGGTGTGTGCGCCACGCTGATGGGCATCGTCTTTGGCATCCCCAGCCTGCGCGTCAAAGGGCTGTACCTGGCCGTGGCCACGCTGGCGGCGCAGTTTTTTGCCGACTGGGCGTTTTTGCGCATCGGCTGGTTCACCAACCACAACCCGTCGGGGTCGGTGTCGGTGTCGAACCTGAGCGTGCTGGGCTGGCGCATCGACACCCCGGTGGAAAAGTACTTGTTTTGCCTGGGGTTCGTGGTGGTGTTCGCGCTGCTGGCCAAAAACCTGGTGCGCTCGGCCATCGGGCGCGAGTGGATGGCCATCCGTGACATGGACGTGGCCGCCGCCGTCATCGGCATCCGCCCGGTGTACGCCAAGCTGTCGGCGTTTGCGGTGAGCTCGTTCATCGTCGGTGTGGCGGGCGCGCTGTGGGGCTTTGTGCACCTCGGGTCGTGGGAGCCGGCGGCGTTTTCGATCGACCGCTCGTTCCAGTTGCTGTTCATGGTCATCATCGGCGGCCTGGGCTCGATCATGGGCAGCTTTTTCGGCGCCGCCTTCATCGTCGTGCTGCCGATCTTCCTCAACCAGTTCCTGCCTTGGCTGGGCGGCTTGTTCGGGCTGGAGATTTCCACCGCCGCGGTCAGCCACACCGAGTACATGATTTTTGGCGCGCTGATCGTGTGGTTCCTCATCGTCGAGCCGCACGGCCTGGCCAAACTGTGGTCCACGGCCAAACACAAGCTGCGCATCTGGCCGTTCCCGCACTGACGACACCCTTTCCCCACCCGTGCTTCAACCCGAAGGAGACACACCATGAAGCTGCGATCCACCGTCCTGGCCGCCGCCGCGGCGGCCGCCACCGTCGCCACCGCGCTGGTGGGCACGCCGGCCCAGGCCCAGCAGGCCAAGGAGCAGTTCTTCCCGGTGCTGGTGTACCGCACCGGCGCCTACGCGCCCAACGGCGTGCCGTGGGCCAACGGCTTTATCGACTACCTCAAGCTGACCAACGCGCGCGGTGGCATCAACGGCGTCAAGATCAGCTTCGAGGAGTGCGAGACCGGCTACGCCACCGACCGTGGCGTCGAGTGCTACGAACGCCTCAAGGGCAAAAACGGCGGCGCCACGATGTTCCAGCCGCTGTCCACCGGCATCACCTTCGCGCTGACCGAAAAAGCGCCGGTGGACAAGATCCCGCTGATCACCGCCGGCTACGGCCGCAGCGAATCGCAGGACGGTGGCGTGTTCAAGTGGAACTTCCCGCTGGCAGGCACCTATTGGGTCGCGGCCGACGTGCTGATCCAGCACATCGGTAAAAAAGAGGGCGGCCTGGCCAACCTCAAGGGCAAGAAGATCGCGCTGGTCTACCACGACAGCCCCTTCGGCAAGGAGCCGATCCCGCTGCTGCAAGAGCGCGCCGCGATGCACGGCTTCCAGCTCAGCCTGCTGCCCGTGGCGCATCCGGGTGTCGAGCAAAAATCCACTTGGCTGCAGATCCGCCAGCAGCGCCCCGACTACATCCTGCTGTGGGGTTGGGGTGTGATGAACTCCACCGCCCTCAAAGAGGCGCAGGCGGTGGGCTACCCGCGTGAGAAGATGTACGGCGTGTGGTGGGCCGGCGCCGAGCCGGACGTCAAAGACGTCGGCATGGGCGCCAAGGGCTACAACGCCGTCACGATGCAGCACGGGGCCGAGCCCAACGCCCCGTTCATCAAGGAAATCCTCGACAAGGTGCATGCCAAGGGCCAAGGCACCGGCCCGCGCGAGGAGGTGGGCAGCGTGCTGTACGTGCGCGGCGCGATGAGCGCGATGCTGGCCGTGGAGGGCGTGCGCCGGGCGCAGGAGCGCTTTGGCAAGGGCAAGGTCATGACCGGCGAGCAGGTGCGCTGGGGCTTGGAAAACCTGGACCTGACCCAGGCCAAGCTCGACGCGCTGGGCTTCAAGGGCGTCTTGCGCCCCATCTCCACCAGCTGTCAGGACCACATGGGCGCGGCCTGGGCCCGCATCCACACCTGGGACGGCACCAAGTGGGTGTTCACCAGCGACTGGTACCAGGGTGACGAGCAGATCATCAAGCCGATGGTGCGCGCCGCGGCCGACAAGTACGCGGCCGAGAAAAAGATCCAGCGTCGCACGCCGCAGGATTGCCAGTCCTGATGGGCGCCGGCCCGTGCGCCGTGCCTGCGGCGCACGGGCGCTGCCCCCGTGGAATCGGGGCGCAGCGCCCCAGCCGGCAGCCCCCACCCCACACGGGGGCTGCCGAGTGGGGTGTTTCACCCACGACACAGCCGAGGTTGCTTCCATGACGACTCCCGCCCCCGTCCTCACCGTCAACGGCATCGAGGTCATCTACAACCACGTCATCCTGGTGCTCAAAGGCGTTTCGCTGCAGTTGGGCGAAGGGCAAATCGCCGCCATCCTGGGCGGCAACGGCGCCGGCAAGACCACCACGCTGCGCGCGATTTCCAACCTGCTCAAGGGCGAACGCGGCGAAGTCACCAAAGGCTCGATCGAGCTGCGCGGCGAGCGCATCGAAAACCTCACCCCGGCCGACCTGGTCAAGCGCGGCGTCGTCCAAGTCATGGAAGGTCGGCACTGCTTTGCCCACCTGACCATCGAAGAAAACCTGCTCACCGGGGCCTACACGCGCAAGGACAAGGGCGAAATCGCCGCCAACCTCGACAAGGTTTACACCTACTTCCCACGCCTCAAAACCCGCCGCACCAGCCAGGCCGCCTACACCTCCGGCGGTGAACAGCAGATGTGCGCCATCGGCCGCGCGCTGATGGCCAACCCCAGCGTGGTGCTGCTGGACGAACCTTCGATGGGCCTGGCCCCGCAGATCGTCGAAGAGGTGTTCGAGATCGTCAAAGACCTCAACCAAAAAGAAAAAGTCAGCTTCCTCATCGCCGAGCAAAACACCAACATGGCGCTGCGCTACGCCAACTACGGCTACATCATGGAGTCTGGCCGCATCGTCATGGACGGCGCGGCCGACGACCTGCGCAACAACGAGGATGTCAAGGAGTTTTACCTTGGCATGGGTGGCGGCCAGCGCAAGAGTTTCCGCGACGTCAAGAGCTACAAGCGCCGCAAGCGCTGGCTGGCTTGACCGTCTCGACGCTTTCCCCTCCTTCCCCACCATCCCCTGGCGCCGCGCCCATGCCCACGCACCACGACGACCTCGAAACCCGGCCCGCCGACGCGCGCGAGGCCGACCTGATGAGCCGCCTGCCCGCACTGGTTGCGCACGCGCAACGCGCGGGCGGTTTTTGGGCTGAGCACCTGGTGGGCGTCGACCCGGCCCAGGTCACCAGCCGCGCCGCGCTGGCTCGGCTGCCCGTGTTGCGCAAGCACGAGCTGCTGCAGCGCCAGCAGGCCAGCCGTGCGTCGGGGGGCGACCCGTTCGGTGGGTTGGCCACGATCGGCTGGCGCGGGCTGCTGCACGCGCGCGGCGCGCGCCGCGTTTACCAGTCGCCCGGCCCCATCTACGAACCCGAAGGTGAAGCGCCGGACTATTGGCGCAGCGCCCGCGCGCTCACCGCGGCCGGCTTCGAAGCCGGTGACCTCATCCACAACGCGTTCAGCTACCACCTCACGCCGGGCGCTTGGATCATGGAAGCGGGCGCGCACGCCATCGGCTGCACCGTCTTCCCCGGGGGTGTGGGCAACACCGAGCAGCAGCTGGCCGCCATCCTGGACTTGCGCCCGGTGGGGTACTGCGGCACGCCCAGTTTTTTGCGCATCCTGGTGGACAAGGCCGAGGCGGCCGGTGTCGCGCTGCCGATACACAAAGCCCTGGTCTCCGGCGAGGCCTTCCCGCCCAGCCTGCGCGACTGGTTGGCGCAGCGGGGCATCACCGCCTACCAGGCGTACGCCACCGCCGACGCCGGCCTCATCGCCTACGAAACCCAGGCCCGCGAGGGCCTGGTGCTGGATGAGGGCGTGCTGCTCGAAATCGTGCGGCCCGGCACCGGCGATCCGGTGCCCGACGGCGAGGTCGGCGAGGTCGTGGTGACCGTGTTCAACCCGGCCTACCCGTTGATCCGCTTTGGCACCGGCGACCTGTCGGCCGTGCTGCCGGGGACGTGCCCCACCGGCCGCACCAACACCCGCATCCGCGGCTGGCTCGGGCGCGCCGACCAAACCACCAAGATCAAGGGAATGTTCGTGCACCCGTCGCAGGTGGCCGAGGTGCTGCGGCGCCACCCGCAAGCGCTGCGCGCGCGCCTGGTGGTCAGCGGACGCATGGCCGACGACCGCATGACCCTGCGCGTGGAAACAACCCTCACCGATGACCACGCGCTGCGCCAAACCCTGGCCCACACCCTGCGCGAGGTGACCAAACTGCGGGGCGACGTCGAGCTGGTCGCGCCGGGCAGCCTGCCCAACGACGGCAAGGTGATCGAAGACGCGCGCAGCTACGACTGAGTTGGGGTTTGCGCGGGTTGCGCGCCGTGGGGGTGGGCCTATCATCGGGCCTACGCTTACCTTTGCTGGAGACCATCGATGAACAAGACGTTGTTGTCGTTTGCCTTGGCCGTGTCGGTCAGTGCGGCCGCCCAGGCGTTTCCCACCAAGCCCATCACGTTCGTCGTGCCGTTTGCCGCCGGCGGCCCCACCGATACGGTGGCGCGCCAGCTCGCCGAGGCCATGCGCAAGCACCTCGACAACGCCACCATCGTCGTGGACAACGCGGCCGGCGCTGGCGGCACCATCGGCGCCAACAAGGTGGCCCGCGCCGCCCCCGACGGCCACACCTTGCTGGTGTGGCACATCGGCATGGCCGCCACGCCGGCGCTGTACCGCAAGTTGCCCTACAAGCCACTGGAGGACTTCGAATACCTGGGCATCATCAACGACGTGCCGATGACGCTGGTGGGCAAACCGCAGCTGCCGGCCAACACCTACCGCGATTTCGAAAACTACATCCGCGCCAACCAGGGCAAGCTCAACCTGGGGCATGCGGGCCTGGGGTCAGCGTCGCACATCTGCGGCGTCATGTGGCAGTACGCGGTCAAGCTGGACAAGTCGATGGCCACCATCGCCTACCGCGGCACCGCGCCGGCGATGAACGACCTCATCGCCGGCACCATCGACGTGATGTGTGACCAGACCACCAACACCACGCAGCAAATCGAAGCTGGCCGCATCAAGGCGTTTGCCGTCACCACCGCCAAACCGCTGGCGGACCACCCCTTGCTCAAGCACTACCCGACGCTGCAGGAGATGGGGCTGAAGGATTTCAATCTCACCATCTGGCACGGGCTGTACGCGCCCAAGGGCACCCCCGCGCCGGTGCTGCAAAAACTCAACCAGGCGCTGCGCGCCGCGCTGCAGGATCCAGACTTCAAGAAAAAGCAGGCTGACTTGGGGGCCATCGTGGCCGGCCCGCGTGACCCGCGCGTCACGCCCGAGGGCCACAAGGCGTTTGTGGCCGCCGAAATCAGCAAGCTCAAAACCGTCATCGACGCCGCCGGCCAGTACGCCGACTGACGCCCCGGGGCACTGGGTGGGGCGTTCTCACACGCCCCACACCACCTCGCAGCCTTCGCGCTGGCAGTGCTGCAGCATCTCGATGAAGGGCGCGACGCGCACCCGCAACGGCACGCGCTCCTCCAGCGGCTCGGTCGGCTCGTCGCCTCGCGCCTGAGCCTCCTCTCGGCGACGCGCCTGTTCAGCCTCCTCGGCCGCCACGGCGGCGCGCAGCGCCTCGATCGCCGCCGCCATCTGCTCAGGCAGGATGATGCCCGGCCCGTCGGGGTCTTTGCCCAGGATGTGCAGCACCTGGCGTCCATTGGGCTCCAGCATGACCACATCACCGGTGGCTTTGGATTTGAAGCGGTACAGCATCGCTTGGTGACCTCGTGTTGAGCGGTTGAGCATCGGAACCCATGGTAAGGGCGGGCTGTCAGCCTGACAAGGGGCTGCCGCCGGCAACCCATGCCCGCGCTGGGCGGCCGGGCAGAATCAGTTGCCCGCCGTCCGCTCGCTCACCAGCGCCAGCCCAGCCAAGTTGCGCAGCGCACGCACCAAATGGTGCTCCACACCGCCCAGCTCGGGCAACACGATGCCTGAACCGTCCAGGTGCAACCAGCCCAGCCAACGCTCGCCACGCCACAGTGGCAGCACGATCATCGAGGTGCCGGGGGTGCACGCGGCACGGTACCACGCGGGCAGCCGCGCGGCGATTTTGGGCGCGGTCACGTCCTGCAACCAGCTGTCGCGCGTCATTCGCCCGAGCGTCACCAACAAGTCCACCGCCTCAGCGCCAGCCGCAGGCCGGCTGGCCAGCCGGTACTGGGCGGCCAGCGTCTCCGCCTGGGGCCCCAGGCACGCCAAGGGCGCAGCCTGCTCGACGCCAGGCTGCGGCGCCACCACCCAGGCACGCCGCGCCCGCAACGCCCGCAGCATGATCTCCAGCGTCAGCTCCAGCCGGGCGTGCGTCGGCAACCCGTCCAAGCACGCCGCCGTGGCGTCAAACAGCCCCTGGGCCAACACCAGCGCCGGCGCAGCGTCAGGGGGCACGTCCGCGGGCACCGTCGACGGTGATTGCGCCGCACCCGATCGGTCACCCCCCGCGGCAGGTGGCAGGGCCACGGGTGCCCCTGACGCGGCAGCGGGTTCGGCGCGCCATGCGGCCCCCTTCCACCGCAGCCCGACCGCCTTGGCCAAGGTGCCCATGCGCTCGTGCGCCTGCTGGGCCGCCTGCACGACCTGCTCCGGCGTCTTGTCCACCAAGTGGGCGTACCGGTTGGCCAGCCGCTCAAGGGCCGAAGCGTGGCCGTCCCGTGCGCCCAGCAACCAAGCGTCCGCGAGATCGGACCCCGCCGCGGCCACCCAACGTTGCCACTCCACCCGATCGGTGGGAGGCCGCGCCGGCACCGGGCCGCGCGGGCGCTCCATCGTCCGTTGCAGCTCGGCCGGAAAGCCCCACATGCGCGCCACCGCCAACGCAAGCTCGTCGTAGCTGACCCCAAGGTGCCGCAGCGCCGCGGCAGCTTCACGTGCCCCATCCCCTTGCGCTTCGGCCTCAATGCGCTGCGCCAACTCGGGCAGGAAGCGCACGGTCAGCATCCGTCCCAGCCCCTGGAACAGGGCCGCGAGAAAAACACTTTCCCGCTCGACACCTGTGCCCAGCAGCTCAGCGGCCATGTGCGCGGCCAGCAACGACCGCGCAAACACGTCTTGCATGCGCCCGGCCTGTTCGCGGTCGCCCCAGTGCTCAAGCATCATCAGGCTGGCCGCGATCCCCTTGACGGTGCCCATCCCCAGCAAACTGATGGCCCGCGACACGGTCGCCACGCCGCCGCGATGGGCGACGTACGGCGCGGCGTTGACCCAGCGCAGCAGTTTTTGCGTCAACGCCACATCCTGCAGGATTTCATCGGCCAAGCGGTGCAGGTTTTCCTCTTCGCGCTCCGACAGCATCTGCACCCGCCGCACCTGCTGCGACAGCGCGGGGAAATCGGCATCCGTGCCAATGCGCTGCAGCAACGCGGCCAGGCGCTGCGAGCGCTCCGTCGCCACCGCCGCATCAGGCAGGCCCGCCGCGCCGGACCGCGTCGCCTCACGCGGTGTCATGGGTACGCAGCACCGTATCGACCAGCCGCCCGGCGATCTGACCCACCGCCAGCGCCGCGGGGCAGCCCGGCGTGTGCACCAACAGCAACTGGCGTCGCATCACCGCCTCCTTGACCGCCGGGTCCACGGGGATGTCGCCGACGTGCACCAAACGCACCGCGCCCCCCTGGCCACCGCCGACAAAACGGTTGAGCACCGTTTGCAGCTGCTGCGTGATCGCGCGTCCATCACCGGGACGCGCCGCCTGGTTGACCACCAGCCGAATCAGCTGACGCCGCTGCTGCGTGGCCAACACCTTGATCGTCGCGTAGGCGTCGGTCAGCGAGGTCGGCTCGGGCGTGGCCACGAGCAGCACTTCAGTGGCCAGCGACAGCGCGAACAGCACCACGTCCGAAATCCCCGCGCCGGTGTCCAGCAGCAACACGTCGTAGCGCGGCACCACCTCGCCCATCAGGCGCAGGAAATCCTCCCGCACCTCCGGCGTCAGGCGCGAATACTCGACCATGCCCGAGCCGGCCAGCAACACGTTGAAGCCCCCCGGCGCTTTGACGATGGCCTCGTCCAGCGTGCAGCGGCCCGTGAACACGTCGTGCAGTGTCAACTTGGGGTACAGGTTGAGCACGACGTCGAGGTTGGCCAAGCCCAGGTCGGCGTCCAGCACCAGCACGCGCAACCCGCGCCGCGTCAGGGCCGCAGCCAGGTTGGCCGACAAAAATGTCTTGCCCACGCCGCCCTTGCCGCTGGTGATGGCGATCACCTTGCCCTTGGACGGATGCAGCACGACGCCACCCACCGCGGTGGCGGGCGTCGGCTCGGAATGGGAGGTCGCGTTGGTGGTCATGTCACGTCGGGCTCGGCCTGTTCGGCCCCTGCGATGATAGGCGCTGGGCCGCCCAGCAATCCGTAGAGCATATCCTTTTCTTCGGCGCTGACTTCGTCATGGCGCAGCGGTTCGATCATCACCCGGTTGCGCCCGGCGCGCTTGGCCTCGTAGAGCTGCCGGTCGGCCCGCTCCAGCCAGTGGGCCAACGTCGTGCGCACCCACGGAGGGGCAAACGCCCCCCCGACACTGGCGCTGACCGCCACCGAGCGCCCATCGGGCACCGTCACCGTGCGCTGTAGCGCGGCGCGCAACCGCTCGGCCAACGCCTGCGCGCGCGCCGGGGTGACGTTGGGCAACAGGACGACGAACTCCTCGCCCCCCAAGCGGGCCACGGTGTCCATCGGGCGCACCGTGCTGCGCAACGTGTCGGCCGCCGCCCGCAACACCGCATCACCGGCCGGATGCCCATGCTCGTCGTTGATACGCTTGAAGTGGTCCAAATCGACCATCAGCAACAGCGGCGTCTCCCCCGCGCGGCTGGCACGGTCGAGCTCTTGCGCCGCCCGTGCCTCGAAGGCACGCCGGTTGGGCAGCCCGGTCAGCGCATCGTGCTCGCTGAGCTCGCACAAAGCGTCCAGCACCGCTTGCACGTCGTGCGCCGTGGGCGGCTGCTGGGGCGGCGGCAGCACCACCCCCGCCTGGCGCAGCAACGCCCGGGCATGGTCCAAACGGAGTGAGCTCCAATCCATCGCGGCATCCTGACCCGGGTGCAGCCGGGCCTGCGTGGCCATTGTATTCGGCCCCCTCGCCCACGCATGCACGCCGCGTCATGCGGTGTTGTGCGCACGCCGCAGCACCACCGCCGACTGCTTCAGCCGGCGGCCAGCAGGCCGCTGAACAGCCGGCGGGGGGCACACGCCTTCGCCGCCTGCCCAATCGCCGCGATATGTTCCGGTGTCGTGCCACAGCATCCGCCGACGATGTTGACCAAGCCCTCCGCCGCAAACGTGTGCAACAGCCGCGCCGTGTCCTGCGGCGCTTCGTCAAAGCCGGTTTCACTCATCGGGTTGGGCAAGCCCGCGTTGGGGTAGCAACTGATGTACGTGTCGGGGGCCACCCGCGCCAATTCCTGGATGTAGGGCTTCATCAGCGCCGCCCCCAGCGCACAATTCAACCCCACCGCCAACGGCTGCGCGTGGCGCACGCTGGCCCAAAACGCCGCCACCGTCTGCCCACTCAGCAGCCGCCCGGAAGCGTCGGTGACGGTGCCACTGACGATGATTGGCAAACACTCGCCGGTGGCGTCGAACGCCCGCTCGATCGCAAACAAGGCCGCCTTGGCGTTGAGCGTGTCGAACACCGTCTCCACCAGCAGCACATCGACCCCACCCTCGATCAACGCCAGCGCCTGCTCATGGTAGGCCGCGTCCAGTTCATCGAACGTCACGTTGCGTGCGCCGGGGTCGTTGACGTCCGGGCTGATGCTGGCCGTGCGCGGCGTCGGCCCCAGCGCCCCGGCCACCCAACGCGGCCGTTGCGGGGTGCTGTAGCGGTCCACCGCCGCGCGCGCCAGCGCCGCCGACGCCAGGTTCATCTCACGCGCCCAGGCCTGCAACCCGTAGTCCGCTTGCGCGATCGAGGTCGCGCCGAACGTGTTGGTCTCGATGATGTCCGCCCCTGCCGCCAGGTAGCCCTCGTGGATCTGGGCGATCACGTCCGGACGCGTCAGGCTCAGCAACTCGTTGTTACCCTTGAGGTCACCGGGGTGTTGCGCCCAGCGGGGATCGACGCCGCGCGGGCCGCCCGCGCCGCGGTACTGCTGTTCGTCCAGCTTGAAACGCTGGATCATCGTGCCCATCGCGCCGTCGATGATGACGATGCGTTGCCGCAACGCCTCCACCAAGCCGTGGCCCCGCGTGTACGTTCGCTGCATGGTTGCTCCTGCCATGGCGCCCGTGGCCGCGGCGCCGTTCGCTTGCCCCAAAAGGAAAACCCCGGAATTCTTGCAGAACTCCGGGGTCGCCTTGGTAATAACACCCTGACGATGACCTACTTTCACGCGCTCAAGGGGCGCACTATCATCGGCGCGAAGGTGTTTCACGGCCCTGTTCGGGATGGGAAGGGGTGGGACCACCTTGCTATGGTCGTCAGGCATAACCGGTTGGCCTGGCCGCTGGGTGTTGCGCGGCCAGGCGCTGCATAGAGTCGAGCACGTTTGGGGCGAAGTCATGACGTCGTCGCTTGGAGCTGCCCAAGACGGCGTCGTGGTTGGTGCGGTCGCGCCGCACCTTGGCTAGCAAAGCTATAGGGTCAAGCCTCACGGGCCATTAGTACTGGTTAGCTCAAGGCCTTGCAGCCCTTACACACCCAGCCTATCAACGTCGTGGTCTACGACGACCCTTCAGGGGGGTCAAGCCCCCAGGCAGATCTCATCTTGGGACGAGTTTCCCGCTTAGATGCTTTCAGCGGTTATCTCTTCCGCACATAGCTACCCGGCGATGCCACTGGCGTGACAACCGGTACACCAGAGGTGCGTCCACTCCGGTCCTCTCGTACTAGGAGCAGGCTCCCTCAAATCTGCAGCGCCCACGGAAGATAGGGACCAAACTGTCTCACGACGTTTTAAACCCAGCTCACGTACCTCTTTAAATGGCGAACAGCCATACCCTTGGGACCGGCTACAGCCCCAGGATGAGATGAGCCGACATCGAGGTGCCAAACACCGCCGTCGATATGAACTCTTGGGCGGTATCAGCCTGTTATCCCCAGAGTACCTTTTATCCGTTGAGCGATGGCCCTTCCATACAGAACCACCGGATCACTTAGACCTGCTTTCGCACCTGCTCGACCTGTCAGTCTCGCAGTCAAGCACGCTTAGAGCCTATGCACTAACAGCACGATGTCCGACCGTGCCTAGCGTACCTTCGTGCTCCTCCGTTACGCTTTAGGAGGAGACCGCCCCAGTCAAACTGCCCACCATGCACTGTCCCCACCCCCGCTTCAGGGGGCCAGGTTAGAACCTCAAACGCACCAGGGTGGTATTTCAACGTCGGCTCCACGGCACCTGGCGGCACCGCTTCTCAGCCTCCCACCTATCCTACACAGATCCGTTCAAAGTCCAATACAAAGCTGCAGTAAAGGTTCATGGGGTCTTTCCGTCTTTCCGCGGGGAGATTGCATCATCACAAACACTTCAACTTCGCTGAGTCTCGGCAGGAGACAGTGTGGCCATCGTTACGCCATTCGTGCAGGTCGGAACTTACCCGACAAGGAATTTCGCTACCTTAGGACCGTTATAGTTACGGCCGCCGTTTACCGGGACTTCGATCAAGAGCTTGCACCCCATCACTTAATCTTCCGGCACCGGGCAGGCGTCACACCCTATACGTCCACTTACCGTGTTCGCAGAGTGCTGTGTTTTTAGTAAACAGTCGCAGCCACCTATTTTTTGCAACCCATTCACGCTTCGATGCTCTCTACACGCTACTAGGGCACACCTTATCCCGAAGTTACGGTGTCAATTTGCCGAGTTCCTTCTGCCGAGTTCTCTCAAGCGCCTGAGAATACTCATCTCGCGCACCAGTGTCGGTTTGCGGTACGGTCAACTGCAAGCTGTAAGCTTAGTGGCTTTTCCTGGGACCCCATTCGGTTGCTTCGCGGGACATGCCCACTCGGGCGACGGCCTCGGTATGTGTGCGCCGGATTTGCCTAACGCACGCCTACTTCCGCCTCCACCGGCACTTCCAACCGCCGGCTCAACCTAGCTTGATCCGTCCCCACATCGCACTTGCAGTCGGTGCAGGAATGTTGACCTGCTTCCCATCAGCTACGCCTTTCAGCCTCGCCTTAGGGGCCGACTCACCCTACGCCGATGAACGTTGCGTAGGAAACCTTGCGCTTACGGCGAGCAGGCTTTTCACCCGCTTTAACGCTACTCATGTCAGCATTCGCACTTCCGATACCTCCAGCAGGGTTCTCACCCCACCTTCAGCGGCCTACGGAACGCTCTCCTACCATGCGTGTTGCCACGCATCCGCAGCTTCGGTGCCCGGCTTGAGCCCCGTTACATCTTCCGCGCAGGACGACTCGATCAGTGAGCTATTACGCTTTCTTTAAATGATGGCTGCTTCTAAGCCAACATCCTGACTGTCTTAGCCTTCCCACCTCGTTTCCCACTTAGCCGGTCTTAGGGACCTTAGCTGGCGGTCTGGGTTGTTTCCCTCTCGTGTCCGGACGTTAGCACCCGGTGCACTGTCTCCCGTGCTCACACTCTTCGGTATTCGGAGTTTGCCTTGGTTTGGTAAGTCGCCATGACCCCCTAGCCAAAACAGTGCTCTACCCCCGAAGGTGACCACACGAGGCACTACCTAAATAGTTTTCGGAGAGAACCAGCTATTTCCAGGTTTGTTTAGCCTTTCACCCCTATCCACAGCTCATCCCCTACTTTTGCAACAGCAGTGGGTTCGGCCCTCCAGTACCTGTTACGGCACCTTCAGCCTGGCCATGGATAGATCACCTGGTTTCGGGTCTACGCCCAGCGACTCCATGCGCCCTGTTCGGACTCGGTTTCCCTGCGCCTTCCCTACTCGGTTAAGCTTGCCACTGAACGTAAGTCGCTGACCCATTATACAAAAGGTACGCCGTCACCCCAAAGGGCTCCGACTTTTTGTAAGCATGCGGTTTCAGGTTCTATTTCACTCCCCTCCCGGGGTTCTTTTCGCCTTTCCCTCACGGTACTGGTTCACTATCGGTCGATGACGAGTATTTAGCCTTGGAGGATGGTCCCCCCATCTTCAGACAGGATTTCACGTGTCCCGCCCTACTTGTCGCACGCCTAGTTCCACCATCAATCTTTTCCATACGGGGCTGTCACCCTCTGTGGCCGGACTTTCCAGACCGTTCTGATAGATCAATGGCTACATCGTGCAGGCTGCTCCGGTTTCGCTCGCCACTACTGCCGGAATCTCGGTTGATGTCTTTTCCTGCGGGTACTGAGATGTTTCAGTTCCCCGCGTTCGCCTCGTCGACCTATGGATTCAGTCGACGATACCCCTCATCGGGGTGGGTTGCCCCATTCGGAAACCCCCGGATCAATGCTTGCTTGCCAGCTCCCCGAGGCTTATCGCAGGCTGCCACGTCCTTCTTCGCCTGTCATCGCCAAGGCATCCACCACATGCTCTT
>NZ_SMAH01000006.1:0-112500 GCF_004342625.1 Tepidimonas ignava | reverse complement strand
ACGATCCTGCGTGGGGACAAGGTGGGCATCATCGGCCCCAACGGGGCCGGCAAAACGACCTTGCTGCGCTTGATCGTCGGGGAGCTGCAGCCCGACGCGGGCACGGTGCGGCGTGGCACGAGGCTGCAGGTGGCGTATTTTGACCAGCTGCGCCAGCGGTTGGACCTTGAGGCGACGCTGGAGGATTTCATCAGCCCTGGCAGTGAATGGATCGAGCTGCCGGGACGGCGCCAGCACGTGCGCAGCTACCTGGCGGACTTTTTGTTCGACCCGGCGCGGGCGCGCAGCCCCGTGCGCACGCTCTCCGGCGGCGAGCGCAACCGCCTGCTGCTGGCGCGGCTGCTGGCGCAGCCGGTCAATACGCTGGTGCTGGACGAGCCGACCAACGACCTGGATATCGATACGTTGGAGCTGCTGGAGCAACGGCTGGCGGACTACGACGGGACGGTGCTGCTGGTCAGCCACGACCGTCGCTTTTTGGACGCCGTGGTGACCAGCACCCTGGTGTTCGACGGCGACGGGCGCTGGCGCGAATACGAGGGTGGCGTGGACGACTGGATGGCGCAGTCCATGCGGCTGCACGGGCGCGTGCCGGTGTGGCCGTCGCCATGGCGCGACGACGAGGACACCGCGGCGGCGCCAGCGCCCACCCACCCGACCGCCCCCGCGACACGTCGGCGGCTCAGCTACAAGGAGCGGCGGGAGTTGGAGGCGCTGCCCGCCCGCATCGACGCGCTGGAAGCCGAGCAGCGCGCCATCGAGGCCGAACTGGCCGATGGCACCGTGTACGCGCGCGACCCACAACGGGCACGCACGCTGGCCGAGCGGCACCACGCGGTCGAGGCCGAGCTGCTCGACGCGCTGCAGCGCTGGGAGGCCCTGCAGGCGCTGGACGATGCGGCAGCGTCACCGCGGTGACGGCAACCGCAGGCCAGGTGGGTGGCGACGAACACGCCGCCGTGCACAATGCCCTCCATGCCAACCCCTGCGCTGACGTGGGCCGAATTCACCGCCTTGCTGACGCTGGCCACCGCGGCCAGCTTCACGCCGGGCCCCAACACGACGCTGTCGACCGCCTTGGCGGCCCAAGGCGGACTGCGGCGAGCGCTGCCCTTTGTGTGCGCGGTGCCGGTGGGCTGGGCGCTGCTGCTGGCGCTGTGCGCCGCTGGCGTGGGGACCTTGGTGCTGACGGTGCCGTGGCTGCGGCTGGGCATCGTCGGCGCTGGCGTGGCCTACCTGCTGTGGCTGGCGTGGCGGTTGGCACGCGCGGGCACACCGGCCCAGGGCCCGGTGCCGCCGCTGCGGATTTCGTTTGCACGCGGCGTGCTGCTGCAGTTTCTCAACATCAAGGCGTGGATGTTGGCGCTGTCGGTGGTGGCCGGGTGGATCGCGGGGCATGCGCAGGCCGGGCAGCGTTTGGCGTGGGTGCTGCCGGTGATGGTGGTGTACGCGCTGTCGAGCAACCTGACCTACGCGATGATCGGAACCGCGCTGCGCGGGTGGTTGGCCGGGCCGCTGGTGCAGGGACGCCCCAGCCACCGCCGACTGCGCGCCTTCAACCGCGCGATGGCCGTTGCGCTGGCGGTGACCGCCGTGTGGATGCTGGTCAGCGGTCTGGACGGGCGGCGTTGAACCGCGCGGTCACCGCGGCGACTGCCGCGCCAGTCGGCGGCGCGGACAATGCCGCGCATGGGCACCCTTCACCTCGTGCGGCACGCGCAAGCCAGCTTTGGCAGCGACGACTACGATCAGCTCAGCCCGCTGGGCTGGCGGCAGGCGCAACGCCTGGGTGAGCATCTGCAAGCGCACGGGCTGGAAGTGGGCGCGGTGCTGTGCGGCACCCTGCGGCGCCATCGGCAGACGTGGGAGGGCATGCGCCAAGCGTGGCCGTCCCTGCCTGAACCGGTGGTTTGGCCGGGCTTGGACGAATACGACAGCGCTGCGCTGATCGAGGCGCTGCACGCCCCGTGCGCGGGGGATCCCCACACGCCTGAGGGGTATCGGGCCCACTTCCGGCTGCTGCGCGACGCGCTGCGGCAGTGGATGGATGGCGTGATCACCCCGCGCGGCATGCCCCCCTACGAGGCCTGGCGCCGCAACGCGTTGGAGGTGCTCGAACACGCGCGTCAGCAACACGCGCAGGGGGAGGTGTTGGTGATCAGCAGCGGTGGGCCGATCGCCACGTTGGTGGGGCATTTGCTCGGGGTGCAGCCGGAGACGACGGTGGAGCTCAACCTGCGGCTGCGCAACACGGCGCTCAGTGAGGTCGCGGTCACGCCCAAGCGCTGCGCGCTGGTCAGCTTCAACACGCTGCCGCACCTCAGCGCCCCCCAGCACCGCGGCTGGATCACCTACGCCTGAGAAGGCCCGCCGGGTGGCGCAGCGGCCAGCATGGTCAGCGGCGCGTCCATCGCTTCGAGCAGCAGTTGCGCCAGCGCGCGGCCAGCGGCTTCGATGACACGCCGGCCCCATGAGGCATCGGCCGCGGCGGCGTCGCCCGCCGCGCCCAGCGGGTGCAGGTCGTGCATCGCCCACGCCCATTTGGCGCTGCGCCCGTCGTGCAGCGTGGGCTGCCGGGGCACGTGCTCGGTGCGGCGCGACACGAAGGTTTGCAAGGCGGCGTGCCGCACCAGGTGCGGCGCCAGCGCCAGCATGGCGGCGGTTTCGAGCTGGCCGGCGTGCACGCCCCAGCGACGCTCGGACGCGCCAAGGTCACCCTCCAGGTCGTGGCCGTCGGTGTCGATCAGCGGCAACTGCCACCAGTGCACGCTCCACACCAGCAAACCGTGGCGCATGCGCATCGTGCGCGTGGCCACGTCCAGCAGACCCACGTGGCCGCCGTGGCCGTTGAGGATGAGCAGCTTGCGCACCCCCGCCCGGGCCACGCCGGCGGCCACGTCGGCCAGCAGCGCCAGCGCCGTTTCGGGCTGCAGCGACAGGGTGCCGGGGTAGGCCGTGTGCTCGGTGCTCAGGCCCACGGCCAGGGTGGGCAGCACAAGCAGCGGCGCGTCATGAGGCAGGTGGGGCGCGGCGGCCGCCAGCACGCCCTCGGCAAGGAGGGTGTCCACCCCCAGCGGCAGGTGGGGACCGTGCTGCTCGGTGGCGCCCAGCGGCAGCACCGCCAGTGTGCGCGCGGCGTCCAGCGCGGCGAAGTCGGTCCAGGCCAGGTCGGCCCAACGGCGCAGGTGCGGGCGATGGGTCATGGCGCCATCGTAGCCGATGCGGCCCGCCCCACGGCTCAGGCACCCGGCTGAGCGTCGTAGATCCAGCGACGCGACCAGGGCAGCTCCTGCGCGCTGCGCCCCGCTGGCCGGCACAGCACCTGGTACAGCGCGATCTGGTCGTGCTCGAACGCCCACGCGCAGCCCGCCAGGTACACGCGCCAGATGCGCCAGATGCGCTCGGGTACCATGCCACGCAGGCGTTGCGACTGCCCTTCGAAGTTGCGGCTCCACAGCGTCAGCGTGCGCGCGTAGTGGCGACGCAGGTTTTCGACGTCGAACGCTTCCAGCCCGCCCTCTTGCATGGTGCGCAGCACGGTGGCGATGTGCGGCAGTTCGCCATGCGGGAAGACGTACTTGTCGATGAAGCGCCCGCCGCCATAAGGGGTTTCACCGTCGGCGGCGTCGGTGGTGGTGATGCCGTGGTTCATCGCCCAGCCGTCGGGCGCCAAGCGATCGCGGATGATGCGAAAGTACTGCGGCAGGTGTTGAAGGCCGACGTGCTCGAACATGCCGACGCTGGTGATGCGGTCGAACGTGCCTTCGACATCGCGGTAGTCTTGCAGGCGAATCTCGATGCGGTCGGTCAGACCGGCCTCGGCCACGCGCTGGCGCGCCAGCTCGTACTGCGCCTGCGACAGCGTGATGCCCACGCAGCGAGCGCCAAACTTTTGCGCGGCGCGCAACACCAACGCGCCCCAGCCGCAGCCGATGTCCAGCAACGTGTGCCCTGGCTGCAGCCGAATCTTGGTCAGGATGTGGTCGATTTTTTTGCGCTGCGCGCTGGCCAGGTCCTCGTCGCCGTGCTCGAAGTAGGCGCACGAGTACACCATCGCGGGGTCCAACCAGGTGGCGTAAAAATCGTTGGAGACGTCGTAGTGGTACTGGATGGCCTCGCGGTCCAGCTTGCGGTTGTGCTTCAGTCCCTTGACCACCCGCTGCAGCAGCGTCGTGGAGCCTTGGTGCGCGGCGTTGTCGCGCACCAAGGCGTGCGCCATGGCCAGCACGTCGTCGATGTCGCCTTCGACGTCGAGGTGACCTTCGACATAGGCCTCACCCAGGCTGTCCAGGCTTGGGTTGAGCAGCGCCGACAACGCAGCCACGTCGCGCACCGTGATGACCACCTTGGGCTCGTCAAACCGCCCCAGGTCCCACGCGCGCGGCGCACCGTCCGTGTTGCCCGTCCCCCACACCACGCGCAGCGGCAGGTCGAGCCGCTGCCGCCAGCGTTGCACCCAGGCGTCGATGGCCTTGTCGATGGTTGGCATGCGCGCACCTCCTGATCCCATACACACCTTGGGGGATTGTTGGGTAAGCCCGCGTGGTTGTGAAGGGGGTGCGGGCTATGGCGGGCATTGGCGGTGACGATCGCGCACGGCCCCGGCCGCATGCGCCACAATGCAGCGCGGCCCTTGGGGAACCCCAGGGGGAATAACAGATTCGATAGCGTCACGATGAAACAACGTTGGCTTGCATGCTTGGCCCAGCACGGGCGGCGATGGGTGCGCACGCTGGGACTGACGATGGCGACGGCGCTGCTGGCCGGCGGCGCCGCGGCCCTGGAGGTTTTGCCGAGCCGCAACCCCTCTGCGGCCGTGGCTGGCGCCAGCGCCGACCTGGCCGGCGCCCGCGCGCGCACCGAGCACGCCCAGGTGGCGCTGCTGGCGCACGCGCCCCAGGGCGTGGCGCCCGGCCGCGCGCTGTGGCTGGGCTTGCAACTGCAACACGAGCCGGGTTGGCACACGTATTGGCACAACCCAGGCGACTCCGGCTTGCCCATCGAGCTGCAGTGGACGCTGCCCGAGGGCGTGCAAGCCGGTCCGATCCAATGGCCGACGCCGCGCAAATTCCCCATCGGCGAGCTGGCCAACTACGGCTTTGACGGCACGGTGCTGCTGCCGGTGCCGCTGACGCTGCCGCCCACCTGGCGCGCCGAAGCGCTGCCGGTGCGGCTGCACGCCACCTGGCTGATCTGCCGCCAGGAGTGCGTACCGGAAGAAGCCACGCTGCAGCTCACCCTGCCCGCCGGCGCCGTGATGGGCGAGCACGCGGCGGCCTTCGAAGCGGCGTGGGCCGCCGCCCCGCGAGCGCTGCCGGGCGCGCGCGCCGCCCTGCGTGTGGACGACGCTGGGCTGCACCTGGAGGTGGCGGGGTTGCCCGGCGACTGGCAGGGACGCACGCTGGAGTTCTTTCCGGAAACCGGCAATCTGATCGCCCCGGGCGCGCCCTGGACCCAGCGGTGGGACGGGCCGGTGTGGCGTGCCAGTGTGCCGCTGCACCCCTACCGGACCGAGACCGCCACGCGGCTGGCGTTTGTGCTGGCCCTGGCCGACGCCGGCCACGGACCCGCCCCGGCCGGGGTGCGCCTGGACAGCGCGGTGCAGGGCACATGGCCCGCACCGCCCGCGCCGGCACCCCTGACCGCGACGGCACCGGTGCCGCCAACCCCGGCCGACGCCACGGGCGAGGTCACGGCGCTGGGCCTGGCCTTGGCCGTGCTGGGCGCGCTGGTGGGCGGCATGATCCTCAACCTGATGCCGTGCGTCTTTCCGGTGCTGACCATCAAGGTGATGGCGTTTCAGGCCCACGGGGCGGATGCGCGCGCCCACCGGCTGGGTGGGCTGGCCTACACGGCCGGGGTGGTGTTGTCGTTTGCGGCGCTTGGGGCGGCGTTGCTGGCGCTGCGCAGCGCCGGCGAAGCCGTCGGCTGGGGCTTCCAGCTGCAAAACCCGTGGGTGGTGGCGGGGCTGGCAACGCTGTTCCTCGTCATCGCGCTCAACCTGGCCGGGGTGTACGAAGTGGGGGCGCTGGCCCCCAGCGGGCTGGCGGGGATGCAGCTACGCCACCCGCTGGGCGACGCTTTTTTGACCGGCGTGCTGGCCTCGGTGGTGGCCTCGCCGTGCACGGCGCCGTTCATGGGCGCATCGCTCGGGCTGGCGGTGACACTGCCCGGCCCGGCGGCACTGGCCGTGTTCGCCAGCCTCGGGCTGGGCATGGCGCTGCCGTACCTGGCGGCCAGTTGGTGGCCCGCGCTGGCGCGAAGGCTGCCCCGGCCCGGCCCCTGGATGCAAACGCTGCGCCAGGCGCTGGCGTTTCCGATGCTGGCCGCGGCCGTGTGGCTGCTGTGGGTGCTGGGGCAGCAAACCAGCGTGCATGGGCTGGCGGCCCTGCTGCTGCTGTGGCTGGCGTTGGCCTGGGTGCTGTGGGCCTGGGCGCGCCGCGCGCGCGTGCTGACGGCGTTGGGCGCGCTGGCGCTGGCGGCGCTGGCCGTCGGCGTGGGCCCCCATGTGGTGCGCGAAGCGACCATGCCCGCGGGCGCCGCCACGGCCCAGGAAGCTGAGCGCTGGCAAGCGTGGACCCCGCAGCGGCAGGCCGACTTGCTGGCGGCGGGCCGGCCGGTGTTCGTGGACTTCACGGCGGCGTGGTGCGTCACCTGCCAGGTCAACAAAGCCGCCGTGCTGAGCGACGCCGAGGTGCTGCGCGCCGCCGAAGCCGCCAACATCGCGCTGCTGCGCGCGGACTGGACGCGACGCGACCCGACGATCACCGCCGCGCTGGCGGCGCTGGGGCGCAGCGGGGTGCCGGTGTACGTGCTGCACGTGCCGGGACGCGCGCCGCAGGTGCTCACCGAGGTGCTCAGCGTGGCCGAGGTGCGCGCGGCCTTTGAGGGGGCGCGGCGATAATCGCGCGCCAGAGCCCCTCCACCTTTTGAGATTGACGCTGCGCCATGCCCTTTGCCCCGCTTCGCAACGATACGTTTGTGCGCGCCTGCCTCGGGCAGGCCACCCCGTACACCCCTGTGTGGCTGATGCGCCAGGCGGGGCGCTACCTGCCCGAGTACTGCGCGACGCGCGCGCGGGCCGGCTCGTTCATGGGCCTGGCCACCAACGTTGACTTCGCCACCGAAGTGACGCTGCAGCCACTGCAGCGCTACGAGCTGGACGCAGCGATTTTGTTTTCCGACATCCTGACGGTGCCCGACGCCATGGGCCTGGGGCTGACCTTCGCCGCCGGCGAAGGCCCGCGGTTTGCGCGCAGCGTGCGCAGCGAAGCCGACGTGGCCGCGCTGGCGGTGCCCGACATGGAGCGGCTGCGCTACGTGTTCGACGCCGTCACCAGCATTCGGCGCGCGTTGGACGGCCGGGTGCCGTTGATCGGCTTTTCCGGCAGCCCCTGGACGCTGGCGTGCTACATGGTCGAAGGCGGCAGCAGCGACGACTACCGGCACGTCAAAACGCTGCTGTACGCCCGCCCCGACCTGATGCACCGGCTGTTGGCCATCAACGCCGATGCGGTGGCGCTGTACCTGCGCCACCAGATCGAGGCCGGCGCGCAGGCCGTGATGGTGTTCGACAGCTGGGGCGGCGTGCTGGCCGATGGCATGTTCCAGCGCTTCAGCCTGGCCTACACGCAGCGGGTGCTGGCCCAGCTGCCGCGCGAACACGACGGTCAGGTGATCCCGCGCATCGTCTTCACCAAGGGTGGGGCGCCGTGGCTGGCCGAGATGGCCGCGCTGGACTGCGACGTGTTGGGGGTGGACTGGACGGTGCACCTGGGGCGCGCGCGGGCGCTGGTGGGTGGACTGCCCGGCGGCCCCGGCAAGGCGCTGCAAGGCAACCTCGACCCCGCCGTGCTGCTCAGCACGCCCGAGGCGGTGGTGCAACAGGCCGTCGCCGTGCTGGAGGCGTTTGGCGCCCCCCACACCGACCCCACGCGGCGCGGACCGACGCACATCTTCAACCTGGGGCACGGCATCAGCCAGCACACGCCGCCGGAACATGTGGCCGCGCTGGTGCACGCGGTGCACGACCATTCGCGCCGCATGCGCCAAGCGCGCTGAGCACCGTTGGCCAACGGGGCACAGGCGCGGGCTTATGCACAACTACATCACCACCCAGAGGGACCGCCGGGGTCACCACGGGCGGCCGGCCAGCCCTCACCGAAACCGCATAAGTCATTGTTCTTTCGATGACATCCATGCGTTGCCGGGTTTTTGTGCAGCCTGTTGCAAGCCTTGAGCGGCAACGCTTTCCGATGCCCATCCGCAGGTTGCCAACAAAGTTATCCACAAGCCCCCTGGATAACCGACAAAAGCCCCGGTCGCACAAGCCCTTGGCCCACCCAGCGCAACACCGCTTGAAGACATGAGGCCATCCGCGCAGGTCGCCGTCGTCGTGCCCACGCCCGCGCACAGCGAGCTGCACGGGCCACTGACCTACACGCACGACGCGCCGCTGCCGCCCGGCACCCTGGTGCGGGTGCCACTGGGCCGGCGCACGGTGCTGGGCATCGTGTGGGACCATGCGCCGGCAGCGCCTGGTGCGGCCACGCTGCGCGCCATCGACGAGGTCTGGTCACCGCTGCCCCCCCTGGACGCGGCGTGGCGCGCGCTGGTGGCGTTTGCCGCGCGCTACTACCAACGCAGCCTGGGGGAAGTGGCGTTGGCCGCCCTGCCGCCCGCGCTGCGCACTCTGGACGCCGAGGCACTGGCGCGCCGACTGGCCCGCACACCCAGCCCATCCGGCCCCACCGCCCACGAAGCCCCGCCCGCGCTGACAGCCGATCAAACCCAAGCGCTGCAGGCCATCGAAAGCGCCACGCGCCCGGTGCTGCTGTTTGGCGCCACCGGCAGCGGCAAAACCGAGGTGTACCTGCAGGCCGCGGCACGCACGCTGGCGCGTGATCCCTTGGCGCAGGTGCTGGTGCTGGTGCCCGAAATCAACCTGACGCCGCAGTTGTTGGCGCGTTTTCAGGCGCGCTTTGGCGCCAGCGTGGTGGCGTTGCACTCGGGCCTGACGCCGGCGCAGCGGCTGCGCCACTGGTTGGCCGCGCACATGGGGCAGGCGCGCATCGTGCTGGGCACACGCACCGCCGTCTGGGCCAGCCTGCCGCGGCTGCGCCTGATCGTCGTCGACGAAGAGCACGACCCCAGCTACAAAAGCCAAGAGGGCGCACGCTACTCGGCGCGCGACCTGGCGGTGGTGCGCGCCCACCACCTCGCCGCCGCCGGCTGCCGGGTGGTGCTGGGCTCGGCCACGCCGGCGCTGGAAACCTGGCACGCCGCCGAGCAAGGGCGCTACCAGCGCATCGAGCTGCCCGTGCGCATGGGCGGCGCGCACTGGCCGGCGCTGCGGTTGGTGGACCTGCGCCAGCAACCGCGCGACACGCTGCTGGCGCCGCCGTTGCGCGCCGCGCTGCAAGCCCGGCTGGCGCGCGGCGAGCAGGCCCTGCTGCTGCTCAACCGGCGTGGCTACGCCCCGGTGATCGCCTGCGGCGACTGCGGCTGGAAAAGCGGCTGCCCGCACTGCAGCGCCTACCTCGTGTACCACAAGCGCGAGCGCGCGTTGCGCTGCCACCACTGCGGTCACGCCCAGCCGGTGCCGCGCGCTTGTCCCACGTGCGGCAACGTCGATCTGGCGCCGCTGGGCCGCGGCACCGAGCAGTTGGAAGAGCATGTGGTGCAAGCGCTGGCCGAGCTGCGCCGCCCCGACGGTGGCCCGGTGCGCGTCGGCCGGCTCGACGCCGACACCGCGCGCGGCGTGGGCGCGCTGGAGCAAACGCTGGCCGCCGTGCACCGCGGCGAGCTCGACGTGCTGGTGGGCACGCAGATGGTGGCCAAGGGGCACGACTTTCGGCGCATCACGCTGGTGGCGGCCATCAACCCGGACGGCGCCTTGTACGCCAGCGACTGGCGCGCGCCGGAGCGGCTGTTCGCACTGCTGTTGCAGGCCGCTGGGCGCGCCGGGCGCGACGCCGCGTTCACGGCGGCCCAGGGTGCGCAGCCCGAGCTGTGGGTGCAAACCAGCCAGCCCGACCACCCCTTGTTCGCCGCGCTGGCGCGGCACGACTACCCAGGCTTTGCCGCCCAGCAATTGCAGGAGCGGCGCGCGGCGGGCATGCCGCCGTTTGCGCACCAGGCGCTGCTGCGCGCCGAGGCCCGCCAGTTGGAAGTGGCGTTGGCGTGGCTGCAACACGCCGCCGCGTGCGCCGACGACCTGCCCGGGCGGCCCCAGGTGACGCTGTACGCGCCGGTGCCGATGACGCTGACGCGCGTGGCCGGGGTGGAGCGCGCGCAACTGCTGCTGGAGTCGGGCTCGCGCGCGGCGCTGCAGGCGCTGCTGGCGGCGTGGCTGCCGCACCTGCACGCGCTGCGGCGCACCCCCGCGGGCCGCGGGGTGCTGCGCTGGGCCATCGACGTCGATCCGTTGGGCTACTGAGGGCGCGCCGCCGGTCACGGCGGCGCCACGGCGCGCTGCACCCCGCGCGCCAAGCCATCGGGCAAGTGCGGCAGCAGCCCCAGCACGTGGGGCAGCAACCACTTTTTGACGCCGCGCACGGTGCTGGGCACGATCGCTTCGATCAGGTGTGGCCCCGGCGTGGCCAAGGCACGCTCCAACGCGTCGGCGAAGGCCTCGGCGGTGTTGACCCGCTGCGCCGGCACCCCCATGCCGTGCGCCAGTTGCACGAAGTCTAGCGGCGGCTGCCCGAGGTCGAACTGCGCCCGCGCCCGCTCGCCCCCGCCGACCGCGCCCACCCGGCGCAGCTCCAACTGCAAAATGGCGTAGGCGCGGTTGTTGAGGATCACCGTGACCACATGCAGGCGCTCACGCGCCATTGTCCACAGGGCCTGGGGCGTGTACATCGCGGCGCCGTCGCCCACCAGCGCCAGCACCGGGCGGTCGGGGCAGGCGATGGCCGCCCCCACCGCGTTGGGCAATCCCTGGCCGATGGCGCCACCGGTCAGCGTCAGCACGTCGTGGCGCGGGGCCCCGCGGGTGAAGTGGGGCAGCAGCGTGCCGCTGGTTTGGCTCTCGTCGACAACGATGGCCCCCTGTGGCAGCAGATGCCCCACCGCCTTGGCCAGCGTGGCGGCACTGAGCCGGCCACGCGGCCGCGGAGGCCGCCTGGGGGGCTGGCGCGGTGGCTCGCTGCCTGCCGCGCCCAAGCGCGCGGCCAGGCGGGCCAGGGCGTCGGCGGCATCCTCCCCCACGTCGGCCAGCGTGTGCACCGTGCACCCGGGTGGCACCAGGCTGCCCGGCTTGCCGGGGTAGGCAAAAAACGACACCGGTGCGCGCGCGCCCACCAGCACCAGGTGACGCACGCCGCGCAACTGCACCTGGGCCAACTCGGCCAGGTAGGCCAGGCGCGCCAGCGGCGGCAAACCGGCGCCACGCTCGATGCGCGCCGGGAACGTTTCCGCCAACAAGCGGGCCCCGCACGCGGCGGCGCAGCGTGCGGCGTCGAGCTGCGGCTCGGCACGCAACGCGGCGCCCCCCAACAGCAGCGCCGCGGGCTCGCCCCGCGTCAGCGCCGCCGCGAGGGCGTCCAGGCGCGCGTCGTCCACCCGCGCCGGCGGCTGCGGTGGCGGCACGACGCCGGGCGCCGCACCCTCGCTCCAGGAAACGTCGGCCGGCAAAATCAGCGTCGCCACCTGCCCCGGCGGGTGGCATGCCGCGGCCACCGCGCTGGCCGCCATCGCCCCCAGCGCGTGGACATCGGTGCAGGTGTGCAGCCAGCCGCTGACGTTGCGCGCCACCGTGGCGATGTCGGACTGCAGCGGGGCGTCCAGCGCCGCGTGGTGGGTGGCGTGGTCGCCGACGATGTTGACCACCGGCGTGTGCGCCTTGCGGGCGTTGTGCAAATTGGCCAGGCCGTTGCCCAGCCCGCAGCCCAGGTGCAGCAGCGTCGCCGCCGGGTGGCCGCGCATGCGGGCGTAGCCATCGGCCGCGCCGGTGGCCACACCCTCGAACAGCGTCAGCACCGCACGCATGCGCGGCTCGGCGTCCAGCGCCGCGACGAAGTGCATCTCCGACGTGCCGGGGTTGGTGAAGCACACCGTCACCCCAGCATCGGCCAGGGTGCGCAGCAGGGCTTGGGCTCCGTTCATGGCGGTCTCCTTGGGATCGGCGGGGCGCGGCGCGCATTCACCCCGGCCGCAACCACGCCGTGGCGGCCGAAAAGCTCACGAACGCCAGCGCCGTGGACACCAAAATGATGCGTGCGATGCGGCCGTTGTCGGCCCCCATGCGCTCGGCCAGCAACGACACGTTGCTGGCGCTGGGCAAGGCGGCGGTCAGCACCAGCACCGTCAGCGTCGAGGCCTGCAGCGGGGCGCCCAGGCGCGCGGCGGCCGCCCCCAGCAGCAGCACCAGCAGCGGGTGCAACGCCAGTTTGGCCAGCGCCAGCGGCACGTAGTCGCGCCATGGCATCGGGTGGTCGGCCTGCATTTGGGAGCGCGCCAACACCGCCCCGATGGTGAACAGCGCCACGGGGCTGGCGGCGTCGGCCAACAGGGCCACCGTCTTGTCCAACGGGCCGGGCAGCGTCAGCCGCCACGCCGACGCCAGCGCCCCCGCGCCGATGGCCCACGGCATGGGGTTGCGCAGCACCCCCAGCAACGCGTGGCGCAGCGCCGCACGGGCGCCCCCCTCCCCGGCGTCCAGCCGCGACAGGGCGATGCACAGCGAGCTGGTGATCACCATGTCCACCACGATGACCACGATGACCGTCCCCACCGCCTGCGGCCCCAGCAGCGCCGCGATCAGGGGCACCCCCATGAAGCCGGAGTTGGGGAACGCCGCCACCAGCGCCCCAAAGGCCGCGTCGTTCCAGCCGATGCGCCCACCCAGGCTGAACACCACCGCCAGCCCCACCACCAGCAGCGCGCACACCAGCCACACCCCGGCCACCGTGGGGTCGAGCAGTTGCGCGATCGGCGTGGAGGCGCCGAAGCGGTACAGCATGGCCGGCAGCGCGAAAAACAGCACAAAGCCGTTGAGCCCCGGGATCGCGGCCAGCGGCAGCCAACCGCGCCGCGCCGCCAGGTAGCCTGCGGCCACCAGCGCGAAAAAAGGAAACGTGACCAGCAGGATCGAAGCCATGCCCATGGGTGCGCATGGTAGCGGGGCACCCGGCGCGGCCCCTGTCACCGGCGCGGCGGCGCGCGCTCGGTATCATCGCGCGCCCGCCCCTGCGCCGTGCGCACCCGGGGCTGCACGCCGCGCCGTCCAACGATGCACGACACCCTCAACCCCGCCCAGCTCGAAGCCGTCCACCACCTGCACGGGCCCTCGCTCGTGCTGGCTGGGGCCGGCTCGGGCAAAACCCGCGTGATCACGCACAAAATCGCCCGCCTGATCCAGGCCGGCCTGGCGCCCGAGCGCATCGCCGCCATCACCTTCACCAACAAAGCCGCGGCTGAGATGCGCGAGCGCGCCCGCAGCCTGGTGGGACGCGCGGCGCACAACGTGCTGCTGTGCACCTTCCACGCGCTGGGGGTGCGCATCCTGCGCGAGGATGGCGCCGCGCTCGGCCTCAAGCCGCAGTTTTCCATTCTGGACAGCGACGACGTCATCGGCATCCTCAAAGATTGTGGCGGCACCACCGACAGCACCACCGCGCGCCACTGGGCCTGGCGCATCAGCCAGTGGAAGGGGGCCGGGCTCGATGCCCCCGCCGCGCTGGCGCAGGCGCGTGACGAAGCCGAGCAGCTGATCGCGCGCGTGATGGCGCGCTACCACGAGCGGCTGGCGGCGTACCAGGCGGTGGATTTCGATGACCTGATCCTGCTGCCGCTCAAGCTGCTGCAGCAGCACCCCGAGGTGCGCCAGCGCTGGCAGCAGCGCCTGGGCCATGTGCTGGTGGACGAATACCAAGACACCAGCGCCACGCAGTACGCGCTGCTGAAGGTGCTGGTGGGCCAGGGCGAGCGCCCCAACCCACCGCTGACCTGCGTCGGCGACGACGACCAGTCGATTTACGGCTGGCGCGGCGCCACGCTGGACAACCTGCGTCGCCTGCCGCAGGACTTCCCGACGCTCAAGATCATCAAATTGGAGCAAAACTACCGCTCCACCAACGCCATTTTGCGCGCCGCCAACGCCGTCATCGGGCCCAACCCCAAACTGTTCCCCAAGACGCTGTGGAGCGCCTTGGGCGAGGGCGAGCCGGTGCGGGTGGTGGCCTGCGACCACGAGGAGCACGAGGCCGAACGGGCGGTGGCGCACATCCAAGGCCAGCGGGTGCGTGGCGCGGCGTGGCGCGACTGCGCCATCCTGTACCGCGCCAACCACCAGTCGCGCGCGTTCGAAGTGGCGCTGCGCCGCGCCGGCATCCCCTACAAGGTGTCGGGCGGCACCGGCTTTTTCGAGCGTGCCGAGATCAAGGACCTGTGCGCCTGGCTGCGCCTGCTGGCCAACGAGGACGACGACCCGGCCTTTTTGCGCGCCGTCACCACGCCCAAGCGCGGCATCGGCCACCAGACGCTGGCGCAACTGGGCCAGGTGGCCGCGGCGCTCAAGCTCAGCCTGTTCGAGACGCTGTTTGCGCCGACGCTGCACGCGACGCTGGCGCCGCGCGCCCTGGGCGCGCTGCACGAGTTCGGTCGCTACGTCAACGAGCTGCAGTACCGTGCGCGCCACGCGGTGGGCCACGAAGCCGCGCGCGCCGTGCTGCAGCAGTGGCTGACCGACATCGGCTACGAGCGGCACCTGCACGACCACGCCGACAGCCCCCAGCAGGCCAGCACGCGCTGGGGCCATGTGCTGGACTTCGTCGACTGGATGGCGCAGCGCTGCGGCGGCGACGACGCGGCCGACCCCCAGGGCGCGCGCACGCCGCGGCCGCTGCTGGAGGTGGCGCAAACCGTGGCGTTGCTCAGCACCCTGAGCGAGCGCGAACAGGACCAAGACGCCGTGGTGCTGTCCACCCTGCACGCCGCCAAGGGGCTGGAGTGGCCCCACGTGTGGCTGGCCGGGGTCAACGAGGGGCTGCTGCCGTTCAAGCCGGACGTCGACGGCGACCCCGAGGCCAGCAGCGCGCGCATCGAGGAGGAGCGGCGGTTGATGTACGTGGGCATCACGCGGGCGCAGCGCACCCTGGTGGTGAGCTGGCTCAAGGCGCGCAAGCAGGGGCGCGAACGCACGCCGGCGCAGGCCAGCCGCTTCATCGCTGAGATGCAGCTCGACCCCGCCACCGCCCAGGAAGATCCGCGCGCCAAGCTGCGCGCGCTGCGTGAGGAATTCGCCGCCCGCGCCGCCGCCCGCCGGGCCTGATCCCCGCCGGCGCGCGGTTGCGCGGCGCCCCGCTAAAACGCTATCATTGCGCCACTGACCCACGCAGAACCAGGATAACAACAATGTTTTTAGCATTTGCGACATGGTGGCGGCGTGCCGTTTGGGGCATGCTGTTGGTGGCCGCCGGCCTCGCCTGGGCAGCCGAGCCCAAGCTGCCCAAACCCAGCGGCCGCGTCGTGCTGACCGTCACCGGGCTCATCGACGTGCGCAACCAGGGGGCGCAGGCGGTGTTCGACCTCGCGCTGCTCGAGGCGCTGCCCCAGCACCGCTTCACCACCCGCACGCCATGGGACGACGGACCGGTCACCTTCAGCGGCCCGCGGCTGCGCGACGTGCTGGCCGCCGTCAAGGCGCGCGGCACCCAACTGCGCGCCACCGCGCTCAACGACTACCGCATCACGATCCCGATCGAGGACGCGCAGCGTTTCGACGTCATCGTGGCCACGCGCAAAAACGACGCCCCGATGGCGGTGCGCGACCAAGGGCCGCTGTTCATCATCTACCCCTTCGACAGCGACCCGCAGTTGCGTGACAAACGCTATTACGAGCGCTCGATCTGGCAGCTCAAGGCGCTGCACGTCGAATGACCGACCGGGCCGACGCGGCACACCCGCCCGCACCGGCGCCTGCCGCGGAGGGGCGGCGTTTTCTGTGGTGGGTGGCGCTGACCACGACGCTGCTGGCCGCCGGCCTGGCGGTGCTGCTGGCGGTGTTTTTGCGCCAAGCGCAGTCGGCCGAAGAGACCGCGCAACTGCAAGCCGACTCGCTGACGACGCTGGTGTTTCAGCACGAGCGCGAGTTCATGCGCCTGCGCCACGCCATCCAAGTCGCCCTGCTGCAGCGCACCCCGCCGGACTGGGACATGCTGGCCCTGCGGCACGACATCTGGGCCAGCCGCGTGGCGTTGCTGCGCGCGCCCTCCACGGCTCCCTTGCACGGTGAGCCGGACTACCAGGCGCTGCTGCCGCAGCTTGAACAGCTGGTGCCGCAGCTGGACGCGGCGCTGCAGCGACGCGACCGCTCGCGTCTGCAAGCGCTGCTGCCGCAACTGCAAGCGCTGGGGCCTGAGGTGCAGGCGCTGAGCCTGCGCGCCGACAGCCGCGTCGGCGACCTGGTCTTGGCCAAGCTGCGCGAGGCACGCACCCTGCGCCGCTGGGTCGTCGTGCTGATGGCCGCGCAGGTGACCGTGCTGCTGGCCGCCGCTGCGGCGCTGTGGCTGCGCCAGCGGCGCCAAGCGCAGGAGCGCGCGCAGCTCGACGCACTCAACGCCGCGCTGGTGCGCGCCCGCGACGCCGCCGAAGCCGCCAGCCGCGCCAAGAGCCAGTTCCTGGCCAACATGAGCCACGAGCTGCGCACCCCCTTCAACGGTCTGCTGGGCATGCTGGCCATGCTGGACGACAGCCCGCTGGACGCCACCCAGCGCGACCACCTGCGCACCGCGCAGGCCTCGGCCGAGCACCTGTTGCAGTTGCTCAACGACATCCTGGACCTGAGCGCGCTGGACGCCGGCCAGATGCGCATCCAACCCGAACCGGTGGACATGGCGGCGTTGGTGGACGACGTGCACCGCTGGCTGCGGCCGCAGGCGCAGCGCAAGGGACTTGCGTTGCACGTGGCGCTGGACGGTCTGGACGCCGCCCCTGCGACGGTGCTGGCCGACCCGACGCGCGTGCGCCAGATCCTGCTCAACCTGGTGGGCAACGCCATCAAATTCACCGAGCGCGGCGAGGTGGCGTTGCGGGTGCGTGCCGAGCCGCTGGACGACGGCCGCATCCGCTGGCACGCCACCGTGCGCGACACCGGCATTGGCATCGACCCGGCCACGCAGGCGCGCCTGTTCCAGCGCTTCCAGCAGGCCGACCCCAGCATCACGCGGCGCTACGGTGGCAGCGGGCTGGGGTTGGACATCTCGCGCTCGCTGGCGCGGCTGATGGGCGGTGACATCACGTTGCACAGCGTGCCGGGGCAGGGCTCCACGTTCGAAGCCACCTGGGTGACCGAGCCGGCGCCGCCGGGGGCGACCGCGTCCGGCTTTGCCCCCACGCGCCCCGGGGAGTGGCGCACCGATGTGGCCACGCCGCCGCCTCCCGCCCCCGTCGACGCCCCAGCGCCACCCGACAGCGTGCCGTGCACGGCGGGGCAGGGCAGCGGCGCGTGCGTGCTGGTGGCCGAAGACCACCCGATCAACCGCCGGGTCGTCGGGCTGCTGCTGACCAAGCTCGGGCACCACGCCACCTTCGCCGACGATGGCGTGCAGGCGGTGGAGCTGGCGCGCACGCGCGACTTCGACCTGATCCTGATGGACCTGCACATGCCCGAGCTCGACGGCTTGCAAGCCACCGAGCGCATCCGCGCGTTGCCCGGCGCGCGGGGGCGGGTGCCGATCATCGCCCTGACCGCCGACGTCATGGACGACGCGCAGACGCGCGCACGCGCCGCCGGCATGGACGGCTTTTTGGCCAAGCCGGTGCAGCCGGCGCAGCTGCAAGCGGCCATCGCGGCCGTGTGGCCCGCCGCGCGCGCCTCCGCTACCAGCCCAGGCCCAGACGCAGCGGCAGGTACACCGCCATCCCCGTGACGATGGTGCCCAGCACCCCGCCGCGGTAAAAAAACCACCCCGCCCCCGCCAGCGCCGCGTACAGGCGCGCGTCGTGCCAGGTCTGCACCAGCGCACCGTCGCGCATCACGATCTCGGGCACCACCACCGCCGCCAACGCCGCGATCGGCGCGTACTGCAAACCCCGCTCGGCCCAATGCGGCAGCCGCCACGGCCGCTGCGAGAGGAAGAAAAACCCGCGCGTGACCACCGTCACACCCGCCAGCGCGACAAACGCCACCAGGCGCCAAGGATCCAGCCCACCCATCAATGCCCACCCCCTGCGCGCAGCCAGCGCGGACCGTGCGCCTCGGCCACCAGGCACACCAGCACCGCCGCGGCGATCGCCACCAGAATGTTGAGCTTGAGCGGCAGCGCCCACGCCGCCACCGCCGCCGTGCCGGCCACCGCCGCCGACAGCACACGCAGGCGCGAGGTGGCCAGTGAACACCCCACCCCCAGCAGCGCCAGGATGCCGGCAAACCCCAGCCCCCACGCCGTCGGGATGGCGTTGGCCAGCGCGATGCCGACCAGGCTCGCCCCGGTCCAGGCCAGCCAGTTCAGCCCACAGCTGCCGGCCAGGTAGGCCTCCTGCTCGGTGCGCTGCTCGGACGTGGCCCCGGGGCGCGCGTAGCGCTTGGCAAAAAAGACGTACGACAGGTCGCCCGTCAGGTACCCCGTCAGCAGACGCTGTCCGCGCGGCAAATGGGCCAGGTACGGGCGCAGGTGCGCCGAAAACACCACGAAGCGCAGGTTGACGCAAAACGCCGCCGCCAGCACCACCCACAGCGGCGCGCCGCTGACCATCAGCGGCACCGCGGTGAGCTGGGCGCTGCCGGCGTACACCAGCAGCGTCATCAGCACCGCCTCCAGCGGCGTCAAGCCCCCTTTGACCATCGCGACGCCGGTCATCAGGCCCCACGCCGCGATCCCCGTGGCCGCGCCCGCCAGCTCCCGGGCGCCGACGGCAAACGCCGGGTGACGCCGCAGCCGCGGACTCAAAAACGATGTGCGCCAAAACGCTGCTTCGACGGCCATCGGCAAACCACCTTCGGCAGGGCCGCTCAACGCGGCGCCGCCAACGACTGGCCCACGCGCAGCGGGGCACCGCGCACAAATTCGGCCACCGGCAGCCGCCGTCCACCGGCGCGCTGCAGCTCGGTCAGCACCAGCGCCCCCTCGCCGCAAGCCACCCGCACGCCGCCTGCGTCCACGGCCAGCACGGTGCCCGGGGTGGCCTGAGCGGTCTGGGGTTCGGCGTGGGCGCGCCACACCTTCAGCGGCGCGCCGTCCAGCCAGCCCCACGCACCCGGCACAGGGTCGAAGGCACGCACCTTGCGCGCCAGCACCGACGCCGGCTGACGCCAGTCCAGGCACGCCTCGGCCTTGTCGACCTTGGCGGCGTAGGTCACGCCCTCGGCGGGCTGGGGCTGCTGGGGCAACGGGCCCTGCTCGGCCAGCCGCAACGCGCGCACGATCAGCGCCGCCCCCAGCGCGGCCAGCCGGTCGTGCAGCTCGCCCGCGCTTTCTTGCGGGCCGATCGCCAGCGGCTCGGCCAGCACGATCGGGCCGGTGTCCAACCCTTCGTCCATCTGCATGATGGTGATGCCGGTGCACGCGTCGCCGGCTTCGATGGCACGCTGGATCGGCGCCGCGCCGCGCCAGCGCGGCAGCAAGGAGGCGTGGATGTTGAGGCAGCCCAGCCGCGGCAACTGCAGCACCCAGCGCGGCAGAATGAGGCCGTAGGCCGCCACCACCAGCACATCGGGCTGCGCCGCCTGCAACGCGGCACGCGCGGCGGCCGCGTCGTCGGCCCAGCGGCCATCCAGCCGCAGCCCGTGGGGTTGCTGCACGGCCCAGCCCTGCGCCAGCGCCAACTGCTTCACCGGCGAAGGCTGCAGCTTGAGGCCGCGACCGGCCGGCCGGTCGGGCTGGGTCAGCACCAGCACCGGCTCGTAGCCCGCCTGCGCCATGGCGCGCAGGGCCGTGGCGGCGAACACCGGCGTGCCGGCAAAGGCCACGCGCAAGCCACGCGCGCCCGTGGGCGCTGGCGTCAAGGCTGGGCCTCCGCCACCACGGCACGCCGCGCCCGCGCCGTCCCGCCACCGCTGCGGGCCCCCTCCCGCTCGGCTTTGAGCAGCTTGGTGCGGATGCGCTCGCGCTTCAGGGGCGACAGGTATTCGACGAACACCTTGCCCATCAGGTGGTCCATCTCGTGCTGGATGCACACGGCCAGCAGGCCTTCGGCCTCGATGACGCGGCTGACCCCGTGCTCATCCAGCGCCCGCACCCGCACCGCCACCGAACGCTCCACGCCGTCGTAAATGCCGGGCACCGACAGGCAGCCCTCCTCGCCTTTGCGCTTGTCGGGGCTGGCCCACTCGATCTCGGGGTTGATCAGCACCAGCGGCTCGTTGCGCGCTTCGCTGACGTCGATGACGACGATGCGCTCGTGGATGTCGACCTGGGTGGCGGCCAGACCCACGCCGTTGGCGGCGTACATCGTGACGAACATGCGCTGCACGATCGTGCGCACACGCTCGTCCACCTGCGCCACCGGCCGCGCCACGGTGTGCAAGCGCGGATCGGGGTAGCGCAAAATGGGGTAAGGTTGTACGTTGGTGTTGTTCATCGGTGTCGTCATTTTGCCGAATTTGACACGCCCCTGCCAGCGCAGGGGTCCGTGACCATTGCCAACGGTGGGGCTCAGCCCGCACAATCACAAGGGAGGATCCGCCCCCATGAACACCTCGCACCGACCTTGGGCTCCCCGCCAGGCGCACCTGCGCCACGGGGCCCTGCTGGCCGCCGTGGCGCTGCTCAGCGCCGGCGCGCAGGCCTTCCCGAACTACCCCATCACCCCGCAGCAACGCAGCACCGCGCAGCAGGTCGCGCAGGCCGGGGTGCCGCTGGCCGACCTCGCGCCCAACGCGCCCGAGCGCTACACCGTCAAGCGCGGTGACACGCTGTGGGACATCGCCAAGCTGTACCTGCTCAAACCCTGGCGCTGGCCCGAGCTGTGGGGCATGAACCTGCAGCAAATCCGCAACCCGCACCTGATCTACCCCGGGCAGGTGTTGGTGCTGACCCGCGTGGGCGACCGCGCCGTGCTGCAGGTGGACGCCGGCACGCCCCCCACCGTCAAGCTGTCGCCGCGCATCCGCGCCGAACGGCTTGACGACGGCGCCATCCCGGCGCTGCCCCCGGGGGTGATCGAGCCGTTTTTGGCCGACGTCTCGGTCGTGGACGCGACCGTCCACGAGCAGGCCCCGCGCATCGTGGCCGGGCCTGAGCAGCGCGTGCTGCTGGCGCGCGGCGACCGTGCCTACGCACGCGGCCAAAGCGGCCCGAGCGACGCCCTCAGCGGCGAGCCGCTGGAAGGGGGCGTGGCGCGCCAGCTCGACATCTACCGCCAGGCCTTACCGCTGAAGGATCCCGCCACCGGCGAGCTGCTGGGCTACGAGGCGCACCGCATCGGCCAGGCGCGACTGGTGCGCGCTGAGCGGCTGGGCACCAACGCGCAAGGCCAGCCCGCGTTGGTGCCGGCCACGCTCGACATCACAGCCGCGCGCGAAGAAGTGCGCTTGGGCGACCGGCTACTGCCGGCGCGCCGGCAGGCCCACCCGGCGTACATTCCCCACCCCCCGACCGAGGCGGTGCAGGGGCAGGTCGTCAAGGTGCACGGCGACGCCGTGCACTTCGCCGGGCAGTACCAGGTGGTGGTGCTCAACCGCGGGCGCGAGCACGGGCTCGAGCCCGGACACGTGCTGGCGCTGCTCAAAGACGGCGGCCACGTCACCGACAGCACCGACCCGGCCAAGCCCCGGCTCGCGCTGCCCGGCGAGCGCAACGGCGTCATGATGGTGTTTCGCACCTTCGAGCGCGTGGCCTACGCGCTGGTGCTGCAAATCACCGACGGCGTGCAGGTGGGCGACCGTTTCACCAACCCCTGAGCGCGCATGGCGCCGGCCGATTGGGAGGATTGGCTGCGCCTGATGGCCACCGACGGCGTCGGCCCGGCCACCGCGCGGCGCTTGCTGGCGGCCTTTGGGCCGCCGGGGGCGGTGTTGGCGCAGTCGGCGGCGGCGCTGGCCAAGGTCGTGGGCGAGGCGCTGGCGCAGCGTGTGCGCGCCGAACCGCACGGCTGGGCGGTGCTGCGCGCGCGCACCGCCGCGTGGCTGGACCAGCCCGACCACCACCTGCTCGCGCTGGGTGACGACGCCTACCCGCCTGCGTTGCTGAACACGCCCGACCCGCCGCCGCTGCTGCACGTGGTGGGCGACTGGCGCGCGCTGCACTCGCCGCGGGCGCTGGCCATCGTCGGCAGCCGCCACCCCACCGCCCAAGGCAGCGCCAACGCGCGCGCGTTCGCCCGCGCGCTGGCCGAGCGCGGGGTGTGCGTGGTGTCGGGGCTGGCCGCGGGCATCGACGGCGCCGCGCACGAAGGCGCGCTCGACGGCGGTGGCCCCACGGTGGCGGTGGTGGGCACGGGGTTGGATCGCGTCTACCCGGCGCGCCACCGCGCGCTGGCGCAGCGCATCGCCACGCAGGGCTGCCTGGTGAGCGAGTACGCGCTCGGCACACCGCCGCTGGCGCCCCACTTTCCCCGCCGCAACCGCATCATCGCCGGCCTGACGCAGGGCACCCTGGTGGTCGAAGCGGCGCTGGACTCGGGCTCGCTGATCACCGCCGAACAGGCCATGCACTTGGGGCGCGAGGTGTTCGCCATCCCAGGCTCGATCCACGCGCCGCAGTCACGCGGCTGCCACGCGCTGATCCGCCAGGGCGCCAAGCTGGTGGAAACCGTGCAGCACATCGAAGAAGAGCTGCAGGGTGTGTGGGACGCGCCGGTGGCGCCGCCCTCCGCCCCCGCGGACGAGGCCAGCGCCCACGACGACGCCGACCCCGTGCTGCGCGCCCTCGGCTACGACCCGACCCCGCTTGATGTGCTGCAAGCGCGCTGCGGCTGGGACACCGCGGCGCTGCAGGCGCACTTGCTGACGCTGGAGCTCGACGGGCACGTCGCGCGCCTGCCCGGCGGGCTGCTGCAACGCGTGGCGCGTGGCTGAGGCCCGGCCGCCGTCAAACGACGGCGCCGGCGTTGGGATCGTTGGGGTCGGCCTTGGTGCCGCCGCCCTTGACGAGGTCTTCGCGCTTGACGCCCAACCACATCGCCACGCCGGCGGCCACGAACACCGACGAGTAAATGCCAAACAGGATGCCGATGGTCAGCGCCAGCGCAAAGTAGTGCAGCGTGGGGCCGCCAAAGATCAGCATCGACAGCACCATCGCCTCGGTCGAGCCGTGCGTGATGATCGTGCGGCTCATCGTCGAGGTGATGGCGTAGTCGATCACTTCGCGCGTGCTCATCTTGCGCTGGCGGCGGAAGGTTTCGCGGATGCGGTCGAAAATGACCACCGACTCGTTGACCGAGTAGCCCAACACCGCCAGCACCGCGGCCAGCACCGCGAGCGAAAACTCCCACTGGAAAAAGGCAAAAAACCCGAGGATGATGATGACGTCGTGCAGGTTGGCCACGATCGCCGCCAGCGCGAACTTCCACTCGAAGCGCAGCGCCAGGTACAGCATGATGCCGCCGATGACGAAGGCCAGCGCCAGCAAGCCGCCTTCGACCAACTCGCGCCCCACCTGCGGGCCGACGAACTCGGTGCGGCGCAGCTCAACATCGGGCGTGCGCGCGCGCAACGCGGCCAGCAACTGCTCGGTCTGCTGGCCCGAGCTCAGCCCCTCGCGCAGCGGCAGGCGCACCAGCACGTCGCGCGCGCTGCCAAAGTGCTGCACCGGCACGTCACCGTAGCCAAGTTGCGCCACGGCCTCGCGCACCGGCGCCAGGTCGGCCGGTTGCGGGTAGGCCACCTCGATGACGGTGCCCCCGGTGAACTCCACCGAGAGGTTGAGGCCACGCAGCGCCAAAAACACCACCGCCAGCACAAACGTGACCAGCGAGACGAGGTTGAGCGCCAGCATGTGGCGCGTGAAGGGGATGGTGCGCTGCAAGCGAAACAGTTCCATCGTGTCGTCCCTGCCGCCTCAAGCGGCCTTGCCGCCCGCCGGCGGCGCGATGCCAATGGCGATCCACTTCAGCTTGCGCTGCCGGCCGTACCACAGGTTGACCAACCCACGCGAGAACATCACCGCCGAGAACATGCTGGTGAGGATGCCGATGCAGTGCACAACGGCAAAGCCGCGCACCGGGCCCGAGCCGAACGTCAGCAGCGCCAGCCCCGCCAGCAGCGAGGTGATGTTGGAGTCCACGATCGTGCCCCAGGCGTGCTCGTAGCCCTTGTGGATCGCGGTCTGCGGCGCCGAGCCGTTGCGCAGCTCCTCGCGGATGCGCTCGTTGATGAGCACGTTGGCGTCGATGGCCATGCCCAGCGTCAGCGCCATCGCGGCGATGCCGGGCAGCGTCAGCGTGGCTTGCAGCATCGACAAAATGGCCACCAGCAGCAGCAGGTTGAACGCCAGCGCCAGGCTCGACACCAGGCCAAAGAACGTGTAGTACACGCACATGAAGGCCACCACCGCCACAAAGCCCCACACCACGCTGTTGAAGCCCATGCGGATGTTGTCGGCGCCCAGGCTCGGGCCGACGGTGCGCTCTTCGATGATCTCCATCGGCGCGGCCAGCGAGCCGGCGCGCAGCAGCAGCGCCGTGTCGTTGGCTTCCTGCGTCGTCATGCGCCCGGAGATCTGCACCCGGCCGCCGCCGATTTCGGTGCGGATGACCGGGGCGGTGACCACCTCGCCCTTGCCCTTTTCGAACAGCAGGATGGCCATGCGCTTGCCAACGTTGTCGCGCGTGACGTCGCGGAAGATGCGCGCGCCCTTGGCGTCCAGCGTCAGGTTGACCACGGGCTCCTGCGTCTGGTTGTCGAAGCCGGCCTGGGCGTCGGTGAGGTTGTCGCCGGTCAGGATGACTTCGCGCTTGACGATGACCGCCCGCCCGTTGCGGTCCAGGTAGCGCTCCGAGCCGAACGGCACCGGCGCGGCCGGGTCGCGTTCGGCGGCCAGCCCTTCGGGGCTTTCGTCCACCATGCGGATTTCCAGCGTCGCCGTGCGGCCCAGGATGTCTTTGGCCTTGGCGGTGTCTTGCACGCCGGGCAACTGCACGACGATGCGGTCCAGGCCCTGCTGCTGGATCACCGGCTCGGCCACGCCCAGCTCGTTGATGCGGTTGTGCAGCGTCAGGATGTTTTGCTTGAGCGCCTGCTCCTGCAGGCGGCGCACCGCCTCGGGCCGTAGGGTCAGCGCCAGCTCCGGCTCGGCGCCGCCGGCTTGCTCGGCCGCCGCCACGTCGGGCAGCTCGCGCGCCAACACGTCGGCCGCCTGGCGCAGACCGGCCGCGTCGCGCGCCCGCACGCGCACCGCATCGCCTTCGCGGCGCACACCGCCGTGGCGCACGTCACGCTCGCGCAGCAGCGTGCGCACCTCGCCCACCAGCGCGTCGAGCCGCTTGCTGGTGGCGGCGGCCATGTCCACCTGCAGCAAAAAGTGCACTCCACCGCGCAGGTCCAGCCCCAGGTACATGGGCTTGGCCCCCAGCGCCTGCAGCCACGCCGGGGTGCGCGGCAGCAGGTTGAGCGCCACCACATAGCCGGGGTTGGCGGCGTCGGGGTTGAGCGCGCGCTCGATGACGTCACGCGCGCGGATTTGGTCGTCGGTGGAGGCAAAACGCACCCGCACGCTGGCGCCGTCGAACTGCACGGCCTCGGCACGCAGCGACGCGCCGGCCAACGCCTGCTCGATGCGCGCCACCGTGCCTTGGTCGAGCCGATGCGCCGCGCGCGCCGGCGACACCTGCACCGCCGGCGCTTCGCCAAACAGGTTGGGCAGCGCGTACAGCGCGGCGACGACCAGCGCCACCGCCAGCACGGCGTACTTCCACCAGGCGTAACGGTTCACTTGAGCGTACCTTTGGGCAGCACCTGCGCCACCGCGGTGCGCTGCAGCTGCACCTCCACGCCGTTGGCCACCTCAATGCTGATGTAGGGGTCGCCCAGCTTGGTCACCTTACCCAGCAGGCCACCGGCGGTCAGCACTTCGTCACCCTTGGCCAGCGCTTCGATCATGGCCTTGTGCTCTTTTTGGCGCTTCATTTGGGGCCGGATCATCACGAACCACAGCACCACAAACATCAGCAGCAGCGGCAGCAGGCTCATCAGCGTGGAAGGGGCGTCGCCAGCGGCGGCGGCTTGGGCGTAAGCGTTGGAGATGAACACGTCGCGTTCCTTGTGGCGTGTTGAGACGGCAAAACAAGCGGCGGCGCGCCTGGCGCGCTGCCACGGCAGGCGGCCATTGTAGCGGCGCGGCTGCCCGCGCGCGCCGTCAGTCCGGATGGGCCTGCGCCACCACCGGCTGCGGCCGGAGGCGCACGCCCCACAGCACCCCGACCACCAGCAGCGCCACGCCGGCCAACGCCAGCGGCTCGGGCCAGCGCCCACGCCACAGGTAGGCGTACAGCAGCGCGGCCAGCGTCTCGAACACGATCAGCTGCCCCGCCAACGCGGTCGGCAGGCGCTGGCTGGCCGCGTTCCAGCACAGCGTGCCCAGCCACGAGGCCAGCAGCCCGATGGCCGCCATCAAGCCCAAAAACACCATCGGCCGCGGCCCCAGGGGCAGCCAGCCAGCGTCGCCGTGCCACGCCCACCACGCCGCCAGCACGGCGTAGCCCAGCGCCGCCAACGGCAGCGTGGCCAGCCCCTGGGCGGTGGACCAGGCGCGCGCGCTGCGCGTGGGGTGGGCGCGCAGCCAGTCGGCGTTGCGCAGCGGGTACCAGGTCCAGCACACCACCGCACCCAGCGCCAGCAGCGCCCCCAGCGCGTAGTCGGCCACGCGGCGCGTGGGATCGGCCAGCACCGCCGTCAGCTCCACGTGGTTGACCAGCGCGATGCCGCCGCCGATCAGCACCAGCGCTGGCAGCAGCCGCAGCCACGGCAGGCGGCCGTCACGCTGGGCGTCGCGCCAGTTGGCCACCACGGCGATGACCACCGGCAGCGTGCCGATGATGACGGTCGACAACGGGCCGCCGGTGCGCTGGATCGAGCTGGCCAGCAACAGGTAGTACAGCAGGTTGCCCACCAGCGCCAGCTCCAGCGCACGCGCCCAGTCCGGCGCGCGCAGCCGACGCAGCTCGGCGCGGTCCCACCACGCCAGCGGCACACACAGCAGGCCAAACGCCAAGTAGCGGCCCACCGATTGCAACGCCGCCGGGTACTCCGGCACCATCAGCGGCGCGACGAACACCAACCCCCACAACAGCCCGGCGGCCAGCGCCCACACGACGCCGGCGCCCACCCCGTGGTGCGCCACGCCCCCCTGCGTGACAACGTGATCGGTCATGCCCTGCGCGTCCCTCGGCTTCCTGTTCGCAAAGGGCGGCAGTGTAGCGCCACGCGGCGGGCGTCAGGCAGGGGACACGCCGCGGCCGCGGCGCATCAGGCCGCGCGCGCCGCTGCGCTGGCGCCGTCCACCGGGGTGGCCGCGCCGCCGCGCCAGCGCTGCCGCAGTTCTTCCCACTGCGGGCGGGCGCGCTGCAAGGCACGCGCCTTGACGTGGCCAAAGCCGCGCACCTGCGCCGGCCAGCACGCAATGGCCAGCGCCAGCGGCATACGCTCGGGCGTCAGCCCCGCCAACACGTCGGCGATGGCGGCTTCGTACTCGGCGATCAGCGCGCGCTCGGTGCGGCGCTCTTCGGTGTAACCAAAGGGGTCCAGCCAGGTGCCGCGCAGGCCTTTGAGGCGCGCCAACACCCGCATGGCCATGAGCACCCATGGGCCGTACTCGCGCTTGAGCAGCTCGCCCCGATCGTTGCGGCGCGCCAGCAGCGGCGGCGCCAGGTGCAGCCGCAGCCGCACGTCGCCCTCGAACTGCTCACGCAGGCGCTGCTCGAACGCGCCGTCGGTGTACAGGCGCGCCACTTCGTATTCGTCCTTGTACGCCAACAAGCGTCCGTACTGCTGCGCCACCGCCAGCGCCAGCGCATGGCCGCTGAGGCCCAACGCCGTCTCGGCCTGCTGCACGCGGCGCACCAGGGCCTCGTAGCGCTGCGCGTAGGCGGCGTTTTGGTAGCCCGTCAGGTGCTCCACCCAGGCACGCACGGTTTGCTCCAGCGTCGGCTGGCGGTGCAAGGGCACCACCTGCGCCGGCGCCACCAAGCGCAGCACCGCGGCCAGGTCGTGCGCGACGCGCCGCCCCCATTCGAAGGCGGCCAGGTTGGCCTTGACCGCCACGCCGTTGAGCTCGATGGCGCGCTGCAGCGTCTCGCGCCGCAGCGGTATCCAGCCCTTTTGCCAGGCGTAGCCCAGCACCATCGGGTTGACGTACAGCGTGTCGCCCAGCAGCTTGAGCGCCAGCGCTTCGGCGTCGAACGCGCCCACGGCGTCGGCCCCCACCGCCTCGGTGATGGCCGCCACGCAGCGCTGCGATGGGTTGACCCAATCACGGTCGTGCACGAAGGCCGCCGTCGGCGTGGCCTGGGCGTTGAGCGCCACGTGCGTGCGCCCGGGCAACGTGCGCGCCAGCGTCTCGGCGCTGGCCGCCACGATCGGGTCGCACGCCAGGATCAGGTCGGCCGCCGCGGTGGGCACGCGCGTGGTCAGGATGTCGTCCTGCCGCGCGCCGATCAGCACGTGGCTCCAGGTGGCGCCCCCTTTTTGCGCCAAGCCGGCAGCGTCCTGCGTGACGATACCTTTGCCTTCCAGGTGCGCCGCCACGCCCAGCAGCTGCCCGATCGTGATGACCCCCGTGCCCCCCACCCCGGCCACGACGATGCCCCAGGCCGCGCCGCCGGGTTGCAGCTCGGGCAGGGACGGCTCGGGCAGCGGTGGCAGATCCTTGAGGTCGGGTGCTCCCGCGTCACGGCCGGGCTTGCGCGGCTTGGCGCCTTCCACCGTCACGAAGCTGGGGCAGAACCCCTTGGTGCAGGAAAAATCCTTGTTGCACGTGCTCTGGTTGATGGTGCGCTTGCGGCCAAACTCGGTCTCCAGCGGCTCCACGCTCAGGCAGTTGCTCTGCACACCGCAGTCGCCGCAGCCCTCGCACACGCGCTCGTTGATCATGGCGCGCTTGTCTGGATCGGCCATCAGGCCGCGCTTGCGGCGGCGGCGCTTCTCGGTGGCGCAGGTCTGGTCGTAAATGATGGCGGTCACGCCGGGGGTGACGCGGCACTCGCGCTGCACGCGGTCGAGTTCGTCGCGGTGCAGCACCGGCACGTCGGCCGGCAGCGTCAGCGTCACGCCACCCAGGGTGGTGTGCTGGGCGTGGGCATACTTGGCCGGCTCGTCGGTGACGATGTAGAGCTTGCGCACGCCCTCGCTGCGCAGGCTGTGCACGATTTGCAGCACCGAGTGGCCTTCGGGGCGCTCGCCCACCGGCTGGCCACCGGTCATGGCCACGGCGTCGTTGTACAGAATCTTGTAGGTGATGTTGACGCCGGCCGCGATGGCCTGGCGAATGGCCAGCAGCCCGCTGTGGAAATAGGTGCCATCGCCCAGGTTGGCAAAGATGTGCGGCTCGCTCGTGAACGGCTGCTGCCCCACCCACGGCACCCCCTCGCCCCCCATTTGCGTGAAGGCCACGGTGTTGCGGTCCATCCAGATGGCCATGTAGTGGCAACCGATGCCGGCCATGGCGCGCGAGCCTTCCGGCACCCGGGTCGAGGTGTTGTGCGGGCAGCCCGAGCAAAACCACGGCAGGCGCTGCGCCTGGCCGCTGGTCAACTCGATGGCGTGCAGGGCGCGCTCGCGCGCGTCGATCAGGGCCAGCCGCTCGTGCACCCGGCGCGCGATGTCGCTGCCCTCGGGCAGCAGGCCGCGGCGCTGCAGACGCTTGGCCACCGCGCGCGCGATGATGGCCGGCGTCAGGTCGGCGTTGGCGCGCAGCAACTGGTTGGCGCTGGGGTTGGGCATCGACCACTCACCGCCGGAGTGGTCGCCCTCGATTTCGTCGAACTTGCCCAGCACGTCCGGGCGCACGTCGGGGCGCCAGTTGTACAGCTCCTCCTTGAGCTGGTACTCGATGACCTGGCGCTTTTCCTCCACCACCAGGATTTCGCGCAGCCCCAAAGCAAATTCGCGCGTGATTTGGGCCTCCAGCGGCCACACCACCGCCACCTTGTGCACGCGGATGCCCAACTGCCGGCAGGTGTCGTCGTCCAGCCCCAAGTCGTGCAGCGCTTGGCGCAAATCGTTGTAAGCCTTGCCGCTGGCGATGATCCCGTAGCGGTCGTGGGGGCCCTGGATGACGTTGTGGTTGAGCCGGTTGGCGCGCACGTAGGCCAGCGCCGCGTACCACTTGTAGTCCATCAGGCGCGCTTCTTGCTCCAGCGGCGCATCGGGCCAGCGGATGTGCACGCCACCCGGGGGCAGCTCGAAGTCCTGCGGCAGCGCGATACGCACCCGCTCGGGGTCGATTTCGACGGTGGCGCTGGACTCGACAATTTCCTGGATCGTCTTCATGCCGGTCCACACGCCGGCGTAGCGGCTCATGGCCCAAGCGTGCAGGCCCAGGTCCAAAATCTCTTGCACGCTGGCCGGGAAAAACACCGGCAGCCCGCAGGCCTTGAAGATGTGGTCGCTTTGGTGCGCCGCGGTGGAGCTCTTGGCCACATGGTCGTCACCCGCCACCGCGATCACCCCACCCCACGGCGTGGTGCCGGCCAGGTTGGCGTGCTTGAACACGTCGCTGCAGCGGTCCACGCCCGGCCCCTTGCCGTACCACAGACCAAAGACACCGTCGTACTTGGCGCTGCCCGGCGGGGCAAAGCCGAGCTGCTGGGTGCCCCACACCGCGGTGGCGGCCAGCTCTTCGTTGACGCCGGGCTGGAACACCACGTGGTGCGCTTGGAGGTGCTTGCGCGCCTTCCACAGCGCCTGGTCGTAGCCACCCAGCGGCGAGCCCCGGTAACCGCTGATGAAGCCGGCGGTGTTTTGGCCGGCCAGCGCGTCGCGTTGGCGCTGCAGCATCGGCAGGCGCACCAGCGCCTGGATGCCGCTCATGAACGCGTGGCCGCGCTCCAGGGTGTATTTGTCGTCCAGCGTGACGCTGGCCAGGGCACGCTGCACGTGCTCGGGCAAAGGTGCGGTCATGGCAGTGATCTCCTCTTGGGACAGCAAGGGCCGGTGGGCCCACAACCGGACGGCGGGCCTGCCAACCACGCCCGCAGCGTCGCGCGCCGGGATCTCCGGCGGCGCGCGCCTGCATGCCATGCCCGTCCGGGCGCATCGCAGCCCGCAGTGTAGGGTTCAACGGCCCGGGCGTGGCCATTACCCCCACACCGCAGGCCATTTTTGCGGGAAAACCCTAGGTCGGCGACGCCCTGCCGGCGGGCGCCGGTGCTAAAGTGACGCGCACCTCCACCTCCATCACCAAGGCTGTTGGACCACGACCATGCCAAGCCCGGACGCGCCGCCCCCGCGCAAGCTGCCCGCCTGGGCCTGGCCCTGGGTGGCGTTGGCCACCGCCGGGGCCTACGCGTTGGCCGGCTGGCTGGCGCTGGGTTTGCGTGCCGCACCGGACTACGCCATCGTGGTGTTTTTGCCGGCTGGGGTGGCCGCCGGCGCAACCCTGGTCGCCGGCCCGGCGGCCCTGCCTGGCGTGCTGCTGGGGTCGTTGGCCGTGCAAGCGATGACCCACCACGCGTTGGGCCACACCGAGTACCCATGGACGATGCTGGTGCCGGCGCTGGGGGCCACGGCGATGGCGCACCTGGCCGCGTGGGCGGCGCGGCGCTGGGCCGGCTACCCAGGCCCGTTGGACGCGCCGATGCAGGTGGTGCGGCTGTTGTTTGCGGTGTTGCCGTTGACCGCGCTGCTCAACGCCAGCGTGGCGGTGCCCACGCTTGTGTGGACCGGCACCATCCCCGCCGCCGACGCCGCTGGACAATGGCTGAGCTGGTGGCTGGGCGATGCGCTGGGCATGGTGCTGCTGGTGCCGCTGGCGCTGGTGCTGTTCGGCCAACCACGCCCGCTGTGGTGGGCGCGCCGCTACAGCGTTGGGTTGCCGCTGCTGGTGGCGCTGCTGCTGGTCAGTGGGGCGGTGCACCTGCTGTTCCAAACCCAATACGATCGGCAGCAACTGCTGATGCAACAAATCACCAGCCAGGCGGGTCAAGCGCTGCAGCGGCGGCTGGACGCGCAACTCGACGCGTTGGAAGCGATGGGGCAGCTGCTGGCGCGCAAGCCCGACATGGACCAAGCCGAGTTCGAGGAGGTGGCCGAGCTGTGGCTGCGCCGCCACCAGGGCACGCAGAATTTCACCTTCAACTGGCGGGTGTCGCGCGGCGAGCGTGCCCGCTACGAATGCTGCGACCCTGGCTGGCCGATCCTGGGGCGCGACGCCGCCGGCCAGCGCTTCCCCGCCCCTGACGCCGACGAACACATCGTGATCACGCGCCTGGCCCCGCTGCGCGGCAACGAAGCCGCGCGCGGGCTGGACGTGCTGACCTACGCGCCGCTGCGCGAGGCCGTGCAACAGGCCATCGCCACCGGCCGCCCCCAGGCCACCGAGCCGTTTCGCCTGGTGCAGGAAACCGGCACCCAGCGCGGCATCGTGGTGTACCACGCGGTGCGCGCGCCGACGGCGCCGCACACGCTGCTGGGCATCGCCTCCAGCGCCTTCCGCATGGGCGACGTCACGCAAGCGGCGCTGGAGGCGCTGCCGACCCGAGACCTGACGTTGTGCCTGGTGGACGAGCAAGCCCGTCCCGACAACCGGGTGTTGGCCGGGGCGCCCGACTGCGCCCAGCAACGCGGCGTGCCGAGGGACCTGGTGCACGCCTGGCCGCTGCGCTTTGCCCAGCGCGCCTGGCGGCTGCAGGTGACGCCCCAACCGGCCTTTTGGCGCCACGGCGCCGCGGACACGCGTATGCAGCTCACCGCCGTCATCGGCTTTGCGGCGGTGGGGTTGTTGGCCGCCCTGCTGCTGGTCGGCACCGGGCAACGACGCCGTGTCGAGCAGTTGGTGCGCGAGCGCACGCTGGCGCTGGCGCACAGCCACGCGCAGCTGCAACAACTGGCCCATTACGACCCGCTGACCGGGCTGCTCAACCGCACCCGTTGGGCCGAGGTGGCGCGCGGCGTGCTGGACAGCGCGCGGCGCGAGCAGCGCATGGTGGCGGTGGCCTTCATGGACCTGGACCGCTTCAAACAGGTCAACGACACCCTGGGCCACGCCCAGGGTGACCGGCTGCTGCAGGCGTTGGCGGGGCGCTTGCAGCAGGTGCTGCGCAACCGCGACGTGCTGGCGCGCTTCGGCGGCGATGAATTCGTGGCGCTGCTGCCGTGGATCAAAGGGCAAGCGGGCGCCGAGGTGGTGGCGCGCAAGCTCAGCCAGGCGTTGGAAGCGCCCATCGAGCTCGACGGCACCTCGGTGCGCATGGGGGCCAGCATCGGCGTGGCGATCTTCCCCGACGACGGCGACGACCTCGACACGCTGCTGCGCCACGCCGACACCGCGATGTACGCCGCCAAGGCCGCCGGGCGCAACCAGTGGCGTTTTTTCGAGCCGTCGATGCACGCCGGCGTGTCGCGCCGGCTGACGCTGGAGACCGCGCTGCGCGCCGCGCTGGCCAACCCCGACGGCGCGGGCCTGCACCTGCACTACCAGCCGCAGGTGCGTGCCGAAGACGGCCGCGTGGTCGGGGTCGAGGCGTTGTTGCGCTGGCGCCACCCCGAATTGGGGCCGCTGTCGCCGGCGGAATTCGTGCGCGTGGCCGAGGAAGCCGGCATCGTCGACCGCCTGGACCACTGGGTGCTGCAGCACAGCCTGGCGCAGTGGGCGCAATGGTGCGCGCAGGCGCCGGCGTTGCTGCAGGACGTGCGCTTGGCGCTCAACGTCTCGGCGCAGGAGTTGGTCCACGGCACGCTGCTGGAACGCGTGCGCACCGCGCTGGCCACCCACGGCCTGGGCGCCGACGTGCTCGAGATCGAGATCACCGAAAGCGTGCTGATGCAGGCCGGCGGCGACGCCATCGAGCAGTTGCACGCCTTGCAACGCCTGGGCGTGTCGATCAGCCTGGACGACTTCGGCACCGGCTATTCGAGCTTGAGCTACCTGAAGCGCCTGCCCATCGCCACACTCAAGATCGACCGCAGCTTCGTCGATGGCATCCCGCACGACGCCGACAGCGTCGCCATCGTGCGCGCCACCCTGTCGATGGCGCACGACCTGGACTTGGCGGTGGTGGCCGAGGGCGTCGAGACCGTGGCGCAACGCGACTTTTTGCGCGCGCACGGCTGCACCGTGCTGCAAGGCTGGCTGTTTGCGCGCGCGATGCCACCGGACGCACTGTTGGCCTGGCTGCGCACCCAACGCAGCGCCGCCACCGCATAATCCCCGCGACGCGATGGACCTCAAACCCCTCATCACGCTGCTGGCCATTGTCAACCCGCTGGCCATCGTGCCGTTTTTCATCCACTACACGCAGGGCATGACCCGCGCGCAGCGTCGTCGCACGGTGTGGATCTCGTCGTGCACGGCGTTTGCGGTGATCGCCGCGTGCGCGCTGGCGGGGCTGCAAATCCTGGACTTTTTCGGCATCTCGCTGGCCAGCTTCCAGGTCGGCGGCGGCATGTTGCTGCTGATGTCGTCGATGGCCATGCTCAACGCCCAGCCGGCCGAAGCCAAAACCACGCGCGAGGAGGTGCACGACGCCGCCAGCCGTGCGTCGATCGCCGTGGTGCCGCTGACGATCCCGCTCCTGACCGGGCCGGCCACGATGTCCACCGTCGTCATTTACGCCGAGCGCGCGCAGACCTTTTGGCAGCACGCCGCGCTGGTGGGCTACGGCGTGGTGGTGGCGCTGGCCACGGCGCTGTGCTTCACGCTGGCCGTGCCGATCGAGCGCGCGCTGGGCAAAACCGGCATCAACGTGATGACCCGCCTGATGGGCCTGATCCTGGCCGCGTTGGCGGTGGAGGTGATGGCCGCCGGTTTGCAGCGGCTCTTTCCGGCGCTGGGCGTCCCCGCCTGACGGCGACGCCGACGCCACCCCGGGCACACCTTGGCACAATCGGCGCCATGGACGCTGACGCCCCCACCCCTTGGCCCCACGACGACCAACCCCACGGCGCGGCCGGCCCCCTGGCCGGTGTGCGCGTGCTGGAGCTGGGCCAACTGATCGCCGGGCCGTTTGCCGCGCGCGTGCTGGCCGACTTCGGCGCCGACGTCATCAAGATCGAGCCGCCTGGCCAGGGCGATCCGCTACGCAAGTGGCGCCTGCTGCGCGACGGCACCTCGGTGTGGTGGGAAGTGCAATCCCGCAACAAACGCTCGGTGTGCGCGGACCTGCGCACCCCCGAAGGTCAGACGCTGGTGCGGCAGCTGGCGGCCCAGGCTGATGTGCTGATCGAGAACTTCAAGCCCGGCACGCTGGAGGGCTGGGGGCTGGGCTGGGAGGCGCTGCACGCCCTCAACCCGCGCCTGATCATGCTGCGCGTCTCAGGCTACGGCCAAACCGGCCCCTACGCGCACAAACCCGGCTTTGCCATCCTGGGCGAAGCCATGGGCGGCCTGCGCTACCTGACCGGCGAGCCAGGGCGCGTGCCGGTGCGCTGCGGCGTGTCGATCGGCGACTCCATCGCGGCGCTGCACGGCGTCATCGGCGTGCTGCTGGCGCTGTACCACCGCGACGCCCGCGGCGGGCAGGGGCAAATGGTGGACGTGGCGCTGTACGAGAGCGTGTTCAACCTGATGGAAAGCCTGCTGCCCGAATACGACGCCTTTGGCGTGGTGCGCCAGCGTGCGGGCAGCGCCTTGCCCGGCATTGCGCCATCCAACGCCTACCGCTGCCGCGCGGCGGGCGATGACCCCGAGCCCTACGTGTTGATCGGTGGCAACGGCGACGGCATCTTCCGACGCCTGATGCACGCCATCGGCCGCCCCGACCTGGCCGACGACCCCGCGCTGGCCCACAACGACGGCCGCGCGCGCCGCGCGGCGGAACTGGACGCCGCCATCGAGGCCTGGACGCAGCAGCGTACGGTGGAGGAGGTCATTGCGGCGCTGGAGGCCGCCGACGTGCCCGTGGGCCGCATCTACACCGCGGCCGACATCGCCCATGACCCCCACTACGCCGCGCGCGGCATGGTGGTGCACGCCACCGACCGCGAAGGCCGGCCCCTCAAAGTCCCGGGCGTCGTGCCCAAGCTCAGCGCCACACCGGGGCGGCTGCGCACGCCCGCGCCACGCCTGGGCGAACACGGCGCGCAGGTGGCCGGCGGGCGCTGGCGCGCGCCCGACTGACACCGGCCTCAACCGCCCGGCACACCTTCAGCGAAGATCACCATGACGACCACAGGGAGCTTGACCATCACCCCGGCCGCGCCGCCCGCCGCGGCGGCCACGGCGCCGTTCACACCGCCACCGCAGCGCCTGGCCTGGCGGCGCCTGGCGGCGCTGGCGCGCCAGCCCCAACCGCACTTGCGCACGCTGCTCGATGCGCACGACCCGACGCGCGCCCAGGCGCTGCGGTTCGAGGCCGCTGGGGTGACGTTGGACGCCACCCGTCAGGCGTTGACGCTGCCGGTGTGGCGCGCGCTGCTGGACATGGCCACCGAGGTTGGCCTGCGCGACCACGCCCACGCGATGTGGCGCGGTGCACCCATCAACGCCACCGAAGGCCGCGCGGTGCTGCACGTGGCGCTGCGCGGCAGCCAGATCGACGCTCCACCGTGGGGCACCGCCATCCGCGACGCCGTGCGGCACGAGCTGCAACGCTTTTTGGGCATCGCCGAGCGCGTGCGCACCGGCGCCTGGCAGGGCCACGACGGCCAACCGATCACGGATGTCGTCAACCTCGGCATCGGCGGCTCCGACCTTGGGCCGCGCATGGCGGTGCACGCGCTCGGGCCCACCAGCGCCGGCCCGGTGCGGGTGCACTTCGTCTCCAACCCCGACGCGTGGGCGCTGTGGGAGGTGCTGCGGCCGCTGCAGCCCCGTCGGACGTTGTTCATCATCCAGAGCAAAACGTTCACCACCCACGAGACGCTGCTGCTGGCGGCCAGCGCACGGCGCTGGCTGGCCGATGGCGGCGTGGGCGAGCGTGACCAAGGCCCCCACTGGGTCGCCGTCACCGCCCACCCGCAACGGGCGCAGGCGTGGGGTGTGGCGGCGCACCAGGTGTTGCGGATCTGGGACTGGGTCGGGGGGCGCTATTCGCTGTGGAGCGCGATCGGGCTGCCGCTGGCCATCAGCATCGGCCGCGCCGCGTTCGAGCAACTGCTGGCCGGCGCGCATGCGATGGACGACCATTTCCTGCACGCCCCGCTGGAGCACAACCTGCCGCTGGCGCTGGCCTTGTTGGGGGTGTGGAACCGCAACTTCCTGGGCTGCCCGACCCACCTGTTGGCGCTGTACGACGCCCGGCTGGCCGAATTCGCGCGCTTCATCCAGCAAATGGACATGGAGTCCAACGGCAAGTCGGTGCACGTCGACGGTCAGCCCGTGACAGTCGAAACCGGGCCGATCGTCTGGGGCGGCCTGGGCAACGATGCTCAACACGCGTACTTCCAGCTGCTGCACCAAGGCACCCACCGGGTACCTGTGGATTTCATCGGTGTGCGCGAAACGGATGCTCCGCTACCCACCGCACCCCTTCACCAAAAACTTTTGCACACCAACCTGCTGGCCCAGGCCGAGGCCCTCGCGCGCGGCCGCGACGCCGAGGCCGCCGCCGCCGCGCTGCGCGCCGAGGGGCTCAGCGACGACGAGGTGCAGCGTCTGACCCCGCACCGCACCTACCGCGGCAACGTACCCAGCAACATCCTGTGGCTGCCACGGTTGGACCCGTTCCACCTCGGGGCTCTGGTTGCCGCTTACGAGCACAAGGTGTTCTGTCAGGCGGCGCTGTGGGGCATCAACGCCTACGACCAATGGGGCGTGGAGCTGGGCAAGACGATGGCGCGCACCCTGGCGTCCAGCACCCCGTAAACAAATTACACTCGCAGCCGCCCTCCACCGACCGCACGCCCCGCCATGCCCCGCTCGACCACCCACGCCGCCTCACCCCGTGTTCCGGCCAAGGACCTGCCGTTGGTGGAGGACATCCGCCTGCTGGGCCGCATCCTGGGCGATGTGATCCGCGAGCACGAGGGGGCGGCCACCTTCGAGTTGATCGAACGCATCCGCCAACTCTCGGTCGCGTACCGCCGCCACGCCGACCGTCGCGCGCAGCAGTCGCTGCAGACGCTGCTGCAGGGCCTCAGCGACGCGCAGGCGGTCAGCGTCATCCGCGCGTTCACCTACTTCAGCCACCTGGCCAACCTGGCCGAGGACCGGCACCACATCCGCCGTCGCGAGGTGCACGAGCGCGCCGGCCACGTGCAACCCGGCAGCCTGGCGCACACGTGGCGGCGGCTGCAACGCCGCGGCATCGGGCACGAGCAGGTGCGCCAAACGCTGCAAAGCGCTCACGTTTCACCGGTGCTGACGGCCCACCCCACCGAAGTGCAGCGCAAAAGCATCCGCGACGCCGAGGCAGCGATCGCCGACCTGTTGCGCGAGCGCGACGCCATCCGCGCGCAGGCGGCCGCCGCCGGCAGCCGTGGCCACGACCGCGTGCTGCACCGTGCGCTGCACGCCAACGAAGCGGCGCTGCGCGCGCGCATCACCCAGTTGTGGCACACGCGGCTGCTGCGCTTTTCGCACCTGACGGTGGCCGACGAGATTGGCAACGCGCTGGCGTACTTCGAGCGCACCTTCATCCCCGAGCTGCCGCGCCTGTACGCCGACCTGGAACACACGCTGGGTGCGCCGGTGCCGCCGTTTCTGCGGCTGGGCCAGTGGACGGGGGGCGACCGCGACGGCAACCCCAACGTCAACGCCGACACGCTGCACCTGGCGCTGCAACGTCAGGCCGACCTGATCCTGCGCCACTACCTGCGCGAAGTCCACCTGCTCGGCGCGGAGCTGTCACTGTCGGCGATGTTGCTGCCCCCACCGCCCGCGCTGCAGGCGCTGGCCGCGGCCTCGCCCGACCGCAACGCGCACCGCGAAGACGAGCCGTACCGCCGCGCGCTGATCGGCATCTACGCCCGGCTGGCCGCCACGCTGCAGCAACTCACCGGGGGCGAGGCGGCACGCCATGCGGTCGCGCCGCAGGACCCCTACCCGAGCGCCGACGCCTTCGTGGCCGACCTGCGCGTGCTCGACGAGGCGCTGGTGCAACAGGGCTGCGCCGCGCTGGCCGAGCCACGTCTGCGCCCGCTGCTGCGCGCCGCGCAGGCGTTTGGTTTCCACCTGGCCACGTTGGACCTGCGGCAAAGCAGCGACCAGCACGAGCACGCCGTGGCCGAGTTGCTGGCCGCCGCGGGCGTGCACGGGAGCTACCCTGCGCTGGCCGAGGCCGACAAGCGCCGCGTGCTGCTGCAGGCGCTGGCCGATCCGCGGCCGCTGCGCATCCCCGAGCGCGCCTACAGCCCCACCACCGAGCGCGAACTGGCCGTCTTTGCCGCGGCGCGCCAGGCCCGCCGCCACTACGGGGGCGCCGCCATCCGCCACGCCATCATCAGCCACACCGAGGCCGTCAGCGACCTGCTGGAGGTGCTGGTGCTGCAAAAAGAAACCGGGCTGCTGCACGGCGCCTGGGGCCACGACGCGCGCGCCGAGCTGATCGTGGTGCCGCTGTTCGAAACCATTGAGGACCTGCAGCGCGCCGCCACCATCATGGCCGAGTACTACGCCATCCCCGGCGTGGCGGCGCTGGTGGCCCACGGCGGGGCGCTGGAGTACGGCGAGCAAGACATCATGCTCGGCTACTCGGACAGCAACAAGGACGGCGGCATCTTCACCAGCAACTGGTCGCTGTACCAGGCCGAGGTGGCGCTGGCGGCGCTGTTCGACCGCCTGGCCACCGAGCTGCCGCGGCCGGTGCGCATGCGGCTGTTCCACGGCCGCGGCGGCACCGTGGGGCGCGGCGGCGGCCCCAGCTACGAAGCCATCCTGGCCCAACCCGCAGGCACCGTGCGCGGGCAGTTGCGCCTGACCGAACAGGGCGAGGTGATCGCCTCCAAGTACGGCCACCCCGACATCGGGCGGCGCAACCTGGAAACCCTGGTGGCCGCCACGCTGGAAGCGACCCTGCTGCCGCCGCGCCAGGCGGTGCCCAAGCGCTTCGTGCAGGCGGCCGAAGCGCTGTCGCGCGCCAGCATGGCCGCGTACCGCGCGCTGGTGTACGAAACACCGGGCTTTGCCGATTATTTTTTCAGCGCCACCCCGATCCGCGAAATCGCCGAACTCAACATCGGCTCACGCCCGGCGTCGCGCACCGGCTCGCAGCGCATCGAAGACCTGCGCGCCATCCCGTGGAGCTTCAGCTGGGGGCAGTGCCGCCTGACGCTGCCGGGGTGGTACGGTCTGGGCAGCGGTGTGCAGGCGCTGTGCGAACAGATGGGGCACGACACCGCGCTGGCGCTGTTGCGCGAGATGCACGCGCGCTGGCCGTTTTTCGCCACCTTGCTCAGCAACGTCGACATGGTGCTGGCCAAAAGCGACCTGGCGCTGGGCGCGCTGTACGCGCAACTGGTGGACAACCGTGCCTTGCGGCGCCGCGTCATGGGGGCCATCGAGGCCGAATGGCACCGCACCCACGAAGCGCTGGCCGCCATCACCGGTCACGCGCAGCGCCTGGCCAACAACCCCGCGCTGGCACGTTCGATCGAGCACCGCTTCCCCTACATCGACCCGCTGCACCACCTCCAAGTCGAGCTGATCCGCCGCTACCGCGCCGGCAACCACGAAGAAAAGGTCAAGCGCGGCATCCACTTGTCGATCAACGGCATCGCCGCGGGGCTGCGCAACACGGGCTGATGGCGCGGCCGGCGCCGATTGGTGGATACTTCGCACCATGCTCGAACGTATCCAAGCCTGCCTGCCCTCGTTGCCCGCGGCCGAACAGCGCGTCGCGCGGCTGGTGCTGGACGACCCGCGGCGCTTTGCCAAGCTGCCGGTGGGGGAACTGGCGGCCATGGCGGGCGTGAGCAAGCCGACCGTGCTGCGCTTTTGCCGCAGCCTGGGCTACGACGGCCTGACCGACTTCAAGCTGAAGCTTGCCGGCACCGTCAGCGAAGGCGTGCCCTACATCCACCGCAGCGTCGACGAGGGCGACGACGTGCCCGAGGTCGCCGTCAAGGTCATCGACAACACGGTGGCGGCGCTGCTCCAATTTCGCAACGACCTCTCACCCACCACGCTGCGCAAGGCGGTCGACGCGCTGGAGCAGGCCTGGCGTGGCCGCCACCGCATCGAAATCTACGGCGTGGGCAACTCCGGCGTCGTGGCGCTGGACGCGCAGCACAAGCTGTTTCGGCTGGGTGTCAACTGCCGCGCGTTTGCCGACGGCCACCTGCAGGTGATGAGCGCCGCGCTGCTCAAGCCGGGCGACGTCGTGCTGGTCGTGTCCAACTCCGGCCGCACGCGCGACCTCATCGACGCCACCGACGTGGCGCGCAAAAACGGCGCGCTCACCATCGCCATCACCCGCACGCGCAGCCCGCTGGCGCTGACCGCCGACATCCACCTGCCCGCCGACCACGCCGAACGTTACGACCAGGACATGCCGATGCTGTCGCGCCTGATCCACCTGGTGTTGGTGGACATCTTGGTGACCGCGCTGGCGCTGCGCATGGGCACGGCGCTGGTGCAGCCGATGCTCAAAGCCGTCAAAGCGCAAATCAGCAGCAAACGTTATGCCTGAACACACCATCGATCCCATGCTGCCGCTGGCGTTCATCGGCGGCGGCAACATGGCCAACGCCATCGTCGGCGCCTTGGTGCGCGCCGGGCACGTGGCGCACCAGATCACCGTCGTCGATCCCGGGGTTGAGGCGCGCCAGCGCCTGCGCGAGCGCTGGGGCGTGACGACGCTGGCCGAGCCCGGCCCGGCGCTGCACCGCGCGGCGTTGGTGGTGTGGGCCATCAAGCCGCAGCAGTTTCGCGAGGCCGCCCAAGCGGCGGCGCCGTACTTGGGTGACGCGCTGCACCTGAGCGTGGCCGCGGGCATCCGCTGCGCCAGCATCGCGGCGTGGAGCGGCAGCGCGCGCATCGTGCGCGCCATGCCCAACACGCCGGCGCTGGTGGGCTTGGGCATGACCGGGCTGTACGCCACCCCGTCGGTCAGCGGCGACGACCGTGCGCTGGCCGAAGCGGTGCTGGCGCTGACGGGCGAATTCCTGTGGGTGGAAGACGAAGCGCTGCTGGACGCGGTCACCGCCCTGTCCGGCTCGGGGCCGGCGTACGTGTTTTACCTGCTGGAGGCGATGCGCGACGCCGGCGTGGCCATGGGCTTGAGCGCCGAGCAGGCGCTGCGGCTGGCCACCGCCACCTTCGCCGGCGCGGCGCGGCTGGCGCGCGACGCCGGTGAGCCGCCCGAGACGCTGCGCGAGCGTGTCACCTCCAAAGGCGGCACCACCGCCGCAGCGCTGGAGGTGCTGCACGCGCACGACGTGCGTGGCGCGTTCGTGCAGGCGTTGCAAGCCGCCCAGCGGCGCGCCGCCGAGCTGGCCGACGCGTTTGGCCGCTGAGGGTCGGGGCAGGCGCTACGCCGCCCCGCCCAGCGCGAGCTGCAGCACCACCCCGGCAAACAGGCTGGCACCCAGCCAGTGGTTGTGGCGAAACGCCGCAAAACACCCCTCGCGTGTACGGTGGCGGATCAGCCACGCGTGCCACACCACCTGCGCGGCCGCCAGCGCCACCCCGGCCGCCAGCCACGGCCCGCCCGCCAGCGGCCACACCAGCCACGTCCACAGCACCAGGTGCAGCACGTAAAACGCCAGCACCGCCGCCACATCCCAGCGGCCCAGCGTGATGGCCGAGGTGCGAATGCCAATGCGCAGGTCGTCGTCGCGGTCCACCATCGCGTACTCGGTGTCGTAGGCCAGCACCCAAAACAGGTTGGCCACGAGCAAGGCCCACGCCAGCGCCGGCACCTCGCCGCGCACGGCGGCAAACGCCATCGGGATGCCAAAGCTGAACGCCACGCCCAGCACCGCCTGCGGCATGGCAAAAAAGCGCTTCGTGTAGGGGTAGAACACCGCCACGGCCAGCGCGGCGAACGACCACGCCACCGCGGCCGGGCGGGTCGTCAACACCAGCGCGAACGCCAGCAGCGCCAACGCCGCCCCCACCAGCAGCGCCTCGCGCACGCTGAGGCGACCACTCGTCACCGGGCGCTGGGCGGTGCGCTTGACGTGGCGGTCGAAGTCGCGGTCGGCCACGTCGTTGACACAGCAGCCGGCGCTGCGCATCAGGATGGTGCCGCCCACGAACACCAGCAACAGGTGCCACCCCGGCCATCCCCCCGCGGACAGCCACAGCGCGCTGAGGGTCGGCCACAACAGCAGCAACCAACCCGCGGGCCGGTCCCAGCGGATCAGGTCCAGGTACAACGCCAGCCGCGTGCGCCACGCGGGCGGCAGGGGGTGCAGGGTCGCGTTCATGCTCATCAGGTCAGGCGGCGGCAGCCTGGCAGTTCGCAGGCGTAAACGGCGTTGCGCAACGCGGCGATGGCCTCGTAGCGGGTGAAGCTGCGCCGCCAGGCCAGCACCACGCGGCGCGTCGGCGGCTCGCCGGCCAGCGGCAGGTAGCGCACATAGCCGGCGTCGCCCTCGGCAGGGGCGCCCGCGCCCTCCAGCGCGCCCTTGGGCACCGACAGGCGTGGCACCAGCGTCACCCCCATGCCGGCGGCGACCATGTGCTTGATGGTCTCCAGCGACGAGCCTTCGAAGCTTTTTTGGATGCCCTCGCTGTGGTCGGAAAAGCGCGCAAACTCCGGACACACCTGCAGCACGTGGTCGCGAAAGCAGTGCCCGTTGCCCAGCAGCAGCATCGTTTCGCGCTTGAGGTCGTCCACCGTCACCGAGTCGCGCGCCGCCAACGGGTGGTCACGCGGCACGGCGGCCACGAACGGCTCGTCGTACAGCGGCGCCACCGCCAGGTTGGTGTCGGGAAACGGCTCGGCCAGGATGGCGGCGTCGATCTCGCCCAGGCGCAACTGCTCCAGCAGCTTGACGGTGAAGTTTTCTTGCAGGATCAGCGGCATTTGCCGCGCACGCTCGATGACTTGCTTGACGAGGTCGGGCAGCAGGTAGGGCGCGATGGTGTAAATCAACCCCAGCCGCAGCGGGCCGGCCAACGGGTCTTTGCCGCGCTTGGCGATTTCCTTGATCGCCGCGGCCTGCTCCAGCACCACCTGCGCTTGGCGCACGATCTCCTGCCCCAGCGGCGTGACGGTCACTTCAGCGGCGCTGCGCTCGAAGATTTTGACCTCCAGCTCCTCCTCGAGCTTTTTGACCGCCACCGACAGCGTGGGTTGCGACACGAAGCACGCCTCGGCCGCCCGGCCGAAGTGCCGTTCGCGCGCCACGGCGACGATGTATTTGAGTTCGGTCAGTGTCATCGATCGTCCCATAGGGGGCTACCTCCGTCGGTGGGGCAGCCCACGACCCCTCTCAGGCTTTCAGGTAGTCCAATTTTGCCCCGAGCCAGCGCTGCACGTGCCGCTGCGCCTGGGTCGGCGCGTGCGCCCACATCCACGGCGCCCAGCGCTGCGCCCACTCGATCAGGTCGGCGTCGCGCTGCAGGTCGGCAAAGCGCAGCATCGGCAGACCCGACTGGCGCGCGCCCAAAAACTCGCCCGGGCCGCGAATCGCGAGGTCGCGCCGCGCGATCTCAAAGCCATCGTGCGTCTCGACCATGGCGCGCAGCCGCTCGCGCGCGGCCTCGCCCAAGCGCCCCGCCTCGCCCGGACTGTACAGCAGCACGCACGCCGCCGCCAGCGATCCCCGCCCGACGCGGCCGCGCAACTGGTGCAACTGGCTCAGCCCAAAGCGCTCGGCGTGCTCGACCACCATCAGCGTCGCGTTGGGCACATCCACCCCAACTTCGATGACCGTGGTGGCCACCAGCACCGCCAGCTCGCCGCGCGCGAAGGCGGCCATCACGGCCTTTTTTTCGGCGGTGGGCAAGCGGGCGTGCAACAGCCCCACCCGCACCGGGCGCCCTTGGGCGTCCAACGCCCCGTGCAACGCGGCGGTCAATTCGGCGTGCGTGGCGGTGGCCGCGCGCAAGTCCAGCGCTTCGCTTTCCTCGACCAGCGGGCACACCCAGTACACCTGGCGCCCCTGCGCCACCTGGGCGCGGATGCGCTCAATGACCTGCGCACGCCGCGTGTCGGCCAGCAGCTTGGTGACCACCGGCGTGCGCCCGGGGGGCAGTTCGTCCAGCGTCGAGACATCGACGTCGCCAAACGCGGTCATGGCCAGCGTGCGCGGGATGGGCGTGGCGCTCATCATCAGCAAGTGCGGCTCCAGCCCCACCGCCTGCGCCCCCGCTTTGCCACGCAGCGCCAACCGCTGCTCGACGCCGAAGCGGTGTTGCTCGTCCACAATGGCCAGCCCCAGGCGTTGGAACACCACCTGCTGCTGGATGACGGCGTGCGTGCCCACCACCAGCGCCGCCTGGCCTTGCGCGATCGCCTGCAGCATGGCCTGGCGCTGCGCACGCGGCTGCGCCCCGGTCAGCCACGCCACGCTGCGGCCCGACGGTTGCAGCAGCGGCTCAAGCCACTGCACCAACTTGCCAAAGTGCTGCTCGGCCAGGATTTCGGTCGGCGCCATCAAGGCGCACTGCCAGCCCGCGTCGATGGCGGTGGCGGCGGCCAGCGCGGCCACCACGGTTTTGCCGCTGCCCACGTCCCCCTGCAGCAAGCGGTGCATCGGGTGGGCGCGGGCCAGGTCGGCGGCGATCTCGGCCACCACACGCCGCTGCGCCCCGGTCAACGCGAACGGCAACGCCGCCTGCAACCTGGCCGGCAGCCCGCCGTCGGGCGCCGCACGCAGCACGGGGGCGCGCAGCGCCGCGCGCTGCTGGCGCGCCTGCCACTGCGCCAACTGCTGCGCCAGCAACTCCTCGGCCGCCAGGCGCCGCCAGGCGGGATGGGTGCGCTGCTGCAGCGCGTCGCGCTCGACGTCAGGCGGCGGCTGGTGCAGCACACGCAGCGCTTGCGGCAGCGTCCAAGCCCGTCCGTGGACACCGGGCAGCTCGGCCAGCGCGGCCGCAGGCACCGTGTCGTCCCACGCCAGGCGCGCCAGCGCCCGCTGGATGGCGGCGCGCAGGTACGCCTGGGGCAAGCCGGCGGTGGTGGGGTACACCGGCGTCAAGCCGGTCGGCAAAGGCGCATCGGGCGCCAGCAGGCGCGGGTGCACCATGCTCCAGCCGGCCCAGCCGCCGCGCAGCTCGCCGTGCGCCCGCACCCGCGCCCCGAGCGCGAGCCGCTGCCGGTGCGTGGGGTAAAAGGTAAAAAAGCGCAGCGTCACGCGCGCGCCATCGTCGCCCTGCACCACGGCCACCAACTGGCGCCGCGGGCGCGCCAGCACCTCGCAGCTCAGCACCACCCCCTCCACCAGCGCCTCGTCGCCGTCGCGGGCCTGCCCCAGCGGGGTGACGCGGGTCAGGTCCTCGTAGCGCAACGGCAGGTGCAGCACCAGCGCGGTGTCGTCGGTCAGCCCTAAGCGCTGCAGGGCGCGCTGCGCGGCGCTGACGGGCGCGCGCGCCGCCGGCGGGCCAGCCGGGCAGGGGGACTCGGGCGAGGCGGCGGCGGGGCGCGGCATGGGGCGATGCTAGCATCGCCGGCACGCGCGGCACGGCGGGCGGCCCGTCATGCGCGGGCTGGCGCCCCAGGGCCGGGCGACGCCCACGCCGCGCGGTCGCGCCCGCCGCGCTTGGCTTCGTACAGCGCGGCGTCGGCGCGCGCCAGGCAGGCCTGCCACGGCTCGCCGGCCGCATGCACCGCCACCCCGGCTGAGAACGTCACCGGCTGGCCACCGGCGCGCACGTCCTCGGCCACCCGGACGCGCAGGCGTTGCAACAACGCTTGCACCGCCTGCGGCTCGCCCTGCGGCAACCACAGCACGAATTCCTCGCCCCCCAACCGGTACAGACGGTCGCTCTTGCGCAGCACACCGCGCGTCGCGTCGGCAAAACGGCGCAGCACGGCGTCGCCCTCGTCGTGGCCCAGACGGTCGTTGATGGCCTTGAAGTGGTCCAGGTCCACCACCACGAGTGTGCCCAAGGCCCCGCCCGCCTGCGCCAGCTCCAGCTCCAGCAGCCGTCGGTTGCCCACCCCCGTGAGGGCGTCGAGCAGACTCAACGTGCGCCAGCCGCGAATGTGCTGCTGCGCCTGCTGGGCCACCACGTAGCCCAGCAACGCCGTCAGCGAGGCGGTGAAGATAAAAAACGGCAGCCCCTCGTGGCCGCCCAGCTCGTTCCACGACAGCGCCGCCGCCCCGGCGATGGCGGCCAAGCCCAGCACGATGGCTGCCGCCGGCGGCACCAGAAAAAACAGCATCAGCACGCCGGGGTAGGTCCAAAACAAGGCCGCAAACCGCGCCGCCCACCCGATGGCCCAGATGCCGCCCACGATGGCCAGCCCCACCACCCACCCCGCGCGCCGGGTGTCGCCGCTGCGCCAGGCGTACCCCGCCGCGCCGCTGAGCAGCGCGGACAACGCCAGGTCGTTGGCCATGGCCACCCAATTGCCCTGCCAAGCCCGGTACACCGCGAACGGCAGCAGCCACACCACCGTGACGATCACCCCCAACACCAGCACGCCCAGCGTGTAGTCGCCGCGCACGCGCTGCCACAGCGTGTGCACACCCCCGGTGGGCAGCACCGATGGCGGTGCATGCCTGTCATCAAAAGGTGGCATGGGACGGTCTCCTCGGCCGGCACGAACGTTCGTTTGTTGTGATGGTAGCGTGATTGACCCGCGCTGGGCGACAATGGCGCCTTGGCGTTTTCCCTTGGTACGGATCCGTCCGGTCCTCAAGCCCCATGACCAACCCCACTCCTCCCACGTGGCGCACCGCCGACTTTGACTTCGAACTGCCAGCCGAACTGATCGCTCAGCACCCCGCGCCCGAGCGCAGCGCGTCCCGGCTGCTCGACGGCCGCGGCTGGCCCCCGGCCGACCGCATTTTCCGCCAGTTGCCCGAGCTGTTGCAGCCCGGGGATTTGCTCGTGTTCAACGACACCCAGGTCATCAAGGCGCGGCTGTTTGGCGCCAAGCCCACCGGCGGCAGGCTGGAGGTGCTGGTCGAGCGCGTGCTGCCCGACGGCGAGGTCGTGGCGCACATGAAGGTCAGCAAAAAGCCCGCCGTGGGCACCGTGCTGCGCATGGCGCCACAGCCCGACGGCCAGCCCGCGTTCACCGCCACGCTGCTGGGGCGCTGGCCCGAGGCGGATGGGCCGCTGTTTCGGCTGCGTTTTTCCGACGACCCCTACACGCTGATGCAGCGCCACGGTCACGTGCCGCTGCCGCCGTACATCGACCACCCCGACACCGCCGACGACGAGCAGCGCTACCAGACGGTGTTCGCCAAGCACCCCGGCGCGGTGGCCGCCCCCACCGCCGCGCTGCATTTTGACGAGGCCGTGCTGGCCGCGCTGGAGGCGCGCGGGGTGCGCCGCGCCGCGGTCACCCTGCACGTCGGTGCGGGCACCTTCCAGCCGGTCAAGGTGGACGACATCACCCAGCACCGCATGCACAGCGAGTGGTACCGCATCCCGCCCGAGACGCTGGCCGCGCTGGAGCAGACACGCCGCCAGGGCGGACGCATCGTCGCGGTGGGCACCACCACCGTGCGCACGCTGGAAAGCTGGGCCGCCACCGGCCAAACCGAGGGTGACACCGACATCTTCATCACCCCTGGGTTCAGCTTCCGCGTGGTGGACCTGCTGATCACCAACTTCCACCTGCCGCGCAGCACGCTGATGATGCTGGTCAGCGCCTTCGCCGGCTACGAGCGCATCATGGCGCTGTACCGCCACGCCGTGCAGCAGCGCTACCGCTTTTTCAGCTACGGCGACGCGATGCTGTTGCAGCGCGCGCAGCGCTGAGCGCACACCGGCCGGGTGGTGCGCGGTCGGCGCGAGGGGGCCCCAGCGCTTGCGCGCCGCGCCGTAACGTACTACGATGGCAGCCGTGATGAACATCGCCTCCACCCCCTCGTTCGTTTCGCAGGCAGCCACGGCTGTGTCCGACACACCGGGCGCGGCGCAGGTGCTGGCGCTGCGCAAAGCCCTGCAGGTGCAGCAGCAGGGGGCCTTGGCGTTGTTGCAGGCGCTGCCCCAGCCCGCGCCCGCCCCGACGGGCGACCTGCCGCTGGCCACCCAGGGGCCGTTGGGCACCCAGCTCAACGTGATGGCCTAAGGTCGGCGTGCCCCGCCGGCCGGCCTGCGTGCCCCGCGCATCGGGGACAATGCGGGGATGTTGCGCTTCGACGTCCTGACCACCGACCCCACCAGCCACGCCCGCCGCGGGCGGCTCACCCTCAACCACGGCGTGGTTGAAACGCCCATCTTTATGCCCGTGGGCACCTACGGCACGGTCAAAGGTGTCACGCCGCGCAGCCTGCACGAGATGGGCGCGCAAATCATCCTGGGCAACACCTTCCATCTGTGGATGCGGCCTGGGCTGGACGTGATACGGGCTTTCGGCGGCTTGCACGCGTTCGAACAGTGGCACAAGCCGATCCTGACCGACTCGGGCGGCTTTCAGGTCTGGTCGCTGGGGGCGATGCGCAAAATCACCGAGGAAGGGGTGCACTTCGCGTCGCCCGTCAACGGCGACAAACTGTTCATGTCGCCCGAGGTCAGCATCCAAATCCAGACCGTGCTGGGCAGCGACATCGTGATGCAGTTGGACGAGTGCACGCCGTACTGGCAGGGGGACAAGGCCAGCGGCCACGTCACCACCGAGGCCGAGGCGCGCGCCAGCATGGAGCTGAGCCTGCGCTGGGCGCGCCGCTGCAAGGCCGAGTTCGAACGGCTGGGCAACCCCAACGCGCTGTTTGGCATTGTGCAGGGCGGCATGTTCGAACACCTGCGGCAAGCGTCGCTGGAAGCGCTGGTGGAGATGGACTTCCCCGGCTACGCCATCGGAGGCGTGAGCGTGGGCGAGCCCAAAGAGGAGATGCGCCGCATCATGGCGCACACGCCGCACCGCTTGCCGGCCAACAAGCCGCGCTACCTGATGGGCGTGGGCACGCCGGAGGACCTGGTGGAAGGCGTGGCCTGCGGCGTGGACATGTTCGACTGCGTGATGCCCACGCGCAACGCACGCAACGGCACCTACTTCACGCGCTACGGCGACCTCAAGATCCGCAACGCGCGCTACAAAACCGACCCCCTGCCCATCGACCCGAGTTGCACGTGTTACGCCTGCGCGGGCACCTGCGGCGTGAGTTGGAACGACGGCGGCCGTGAGGGTTTTTCGCGCGCGTACCTGCACCACCTGGACCGCTGCGGCGAGATGCTGGGGCCGATGCTGGCCACGATCCACAACCTGCACCACTACCTGAACCTGATGCGCGAGATCCGCGCCGCCCTGGACGCGGGCTGCTACGCGGACTTTCGGCGGCGCTTCGCCGCCGAGCGCAGCCAGGGCGTTTAGGGGTTCGGCGTGTGCGCGGCGGCGTGCGCGCGCACCTCGGCGGTCAGCTCGGCCAGCGCCGCTTCGTCCAGCGTTTCGCGCGCCAGCAGCTCGCGCGCGCCGCGCTCCAGCACGTCGCGGTGGCGCTGCAAGAGGGCGGTGGCCTGCTCGAACGCGTCCATCACGATGCGCCGCACCGCCTCGTCGATGCGCGCTTGCGTCTCGGGGCTGCGCGGGCAGCCGCCGCTGCTCAGGCCCGGCACGTCGAGGAACGGCGTGCGCTGCGCTTCGTAGGCGATGTAGCCCAGCGACTCCTCCATGCCGTAGCGCATCACCATGTCGCGCGCGATGTCGGTGACCTTGGCGATGTCATCGGCCGCGCCGGTGGACAGGTGACCGAAGACGAGCTTTTCGGCGGCGCGCCCGCCCAGCAGCACCATGATTTTGCGCTGCAACTCCTCGCGCGTCATCAGGTAGCGATCCTCGGTGGGGCGCTGGATGGTGTAGCCCAAGGCCCCGATGCCACGCGGGATGATGGAAACCTTGTGCACCGGGTCGGTGCCGGGCAGCGCCAGCGCCACCAACGCGTGGCCCATTTCGTGGTACGCGACGATTTCGCGCTCGCGCGGGTTGAGCAGGCGGTTTTTCTTTTCCAGCCCCGCGACGATGCGCTCGATGGCGGCGGTGAAGTCGGCCAGCGTCACCGCGTCGGCGCCACGGCGGGTGGCCGCCAGCGCCGCTTCGTTGCACAGGTTGGCCAGGTCCGCGCCCGAAAACCCGGGCGTCAGCGCCGCAATCTGCTCCAGGTCCACATCCGGGGCCAGCTTGATTTTGCGCGCGTGCACGCGCAGGATTTGCACGCGACCGGCCTTGTCCGGGCGGTCCACCAGCACCTGGCGGTCGAAGCGGCCGGCGCGCAGCAGCGCGGGGTCCAGGATCTCAGGCCGGTTGGTCGCGGCCAGCAGCACCAACCCCGTGCCGCTGTCAAAGCCGTCGAGCTCCACCAGCAGCTGGTTGAGGGTTTGCTCGCGCTCGTCGTGGCCACCGACGGGCCCAGCCGCACCGCGCGCCCGCCCCAGCGCGTCGAGCTCGTCGATGAAGATGATGGCCGGCGCCTTGGCGCGCGCCTGCTCGAACAGGTCGCGCACGCGCGCCGCGCCCACACCGACGAACATTTCGACGAATTCGCTGCCGCTGATGCTGAAAAACGGCACACCCGCCTCGCCGGCCACGGCCTTGGCCAGCAAGGTCTTGCCGGTGCCGGGCGGCCCCACCAGCAGCACGCCCTTGGGCGCGCGCGCCCCCAGCCGGCCATAGCCCTGCGGGTCTTTGAGGAAGGCCACGATCTCCTGCAATTCAGCCTTGGCTTCGTCCACACCGGCCACGTCCGCGAAGGTCACCCCGGTGTCGTTTTCCACGTAAACCTTGGCGCGGCTTTTGCCGATGTTCATGAAACCACCCACGCCCTGGCGCTCCAACACCTTGCGCACGACAAAAAACCACAGCGCAAAAAACACCAGCGCTGGCACCACCCACGACAGGATGTCACGCACCCAGGTGTTTTCCACCACGCGGGTGTAGGGCACGTCGTAGCGGCTGAGCCGCTCGGCCAGTTGCGGCTCGACACGGTTGGCCACGATGACCGTTTTGCCGCCTGGCTCCGGGGACTTGAGGCGGCCGGTGATCGTGGTTTCGCCGACGATGACTTCAGCCACCTTGCCTTCGGCCAACGCCTGCTCAAAGGCGCTGTAGGGCACCGGCTCCACGGTGCGCGCGGTCTGCCACAGGTTTTGCATCCACAGCAGCAACGTCAGCGCCAGCACCCAGTAGCCGACATTCCACGAGGTTTTCGGGTCGGGTTTCATGGTCCACGGGGCTCCTTCGGCAGGCCCGGCCCCGCCGCCTGCTCGGCAGGCCGGGGTCTTATGGGTTCAGATGTCCAGCGCGGCGCCCGCACGGCGCAGCCGCGCCCGCAAGCGCTCGATTTCGGCTTCGAGCTGCACCACCAGCGCGGCCAGCTCGGGGTCGGCGTCGAAGTGGCGCTGCAACCAGGCCCAGCGCCGCACGCGCTGCAACGCGGCGGCGTCCAAAGGCTCGTCGGTGTCGGCGGCCGGCACCAACCCCGCCTGGGCGGCGGCCTGCCACCAGGCCCACGGCACCCCCGCCGCGCGGCACAGGGCCTGGGCGTCCGTGGCCTCGCCGACCACCTCCACGCGAATGACGTTGAGCTCCATCTCAATGGCTCCTTTCGGCTTCGGCCGCGGCCACTTTTCGGGCGTCGAAGTCGGTCAGCTCGGCGGCCATTTTTTCGTACAGCGCGCGCGCCCGCGGGTCGTACGCGCTGGGCAGGATGACGCGCAGCTGCAGCTCCAGGTCGCCGGGCTCGCGCGCCGGCAGCCCCTTGCCACGCACGGTCAGCGTCTGCCCCGACTGGCTGCCTGCGGGCACGCGCACCTTGAGCGTGCTGCCATCCGGCAGCGTGACCGGCACCACCGCGCCCAGCGCCGCTTCCCACGGGGCCAGCGGCAGCTCGGTGATGAGCGTTTTGCCGTCCAGCCGGTAGCGCGGGTGCGGGCGGATGGCCACCTCCAGGTACAGGTCGCCCGGCGGCTCGCCCGGGCCACCCTGGCCGGCCAGACGGATCAGTTGCCCCGGCCGCACGCCGGCCGGGATGTTGACCTGCAGCGTGCGGTTGCGCAGCACGACGTGGCCGCGTTCGTCCAGCTCGGGCGCCTGCAGCGTCAGCGTGTGCGTGCCGCCACGCCAAGCCTGCTCCAGATCCAACACCACCTTGGCGTGATGGTCCTCGCCGCGCAGCCCGTGCCCGCGCGCGGTGTGGCGCCCCGCGGCCCGCGCGCGGGCCATCCGCCCGAACAGTTCACTGAAAAAGTCGCTGAACTCGGCCGCGTCCATGCCTTCGGGCGCGCCGTGAAATTCAAAGCCAGCGTCCCAGTCCGGCGGCGGGGTGAACGTCTGCCCAGCGCGACGCCCCTGCGCCAGGCGATCGTAGGCCGCGCGCTTGTCCGGGTCGGACAGCACGGCGTAGGCCTCGTTGACCTCGCTCATGCGCTGCGCCGCGTCCGGCTCCTTGCTGACGTCCGGATGGTACTTGCGCGCCAGCTTGCGGTAGGCCCGCTTGATGTCGTCGGCGCTGGCGTCGCGCGCCACGCCCAGCACCGCGTAATAGTCTTTGAACTCCACCTCAGCTCCTTTGTGCGTCGGGGATGCACTGCAACGTCAAGTGGGGTGGCGCCGCGCCGTTTCAACCCCAGCACGCCCTGCGTCGTCAGCGCTCGTCGGCGTCGGCCACAAACACCGTCAGCACGCCGGTGTAACCGTACAGCCGGTGGTGCGCGATCTCGCCGGCGGCAAAAAAGCCCACCAACGGCACGTCGCCCAGGGCCTGGCGCAGCAGTTGCAGCTCGGCGCTGGCGCCGCCAAAGTGCGGGCCACCGCGCCCGTTGCAACTGACGTACACCGCGCCGGCCACACGCTGCAAGGGGTCGGCATCCGACTCGCCCGCCAGCGCCTCGCGCACCTCGGCCCCGATGCGCAGCAGGTCCGCACGCGCCGCGTGCACGTGGCGCTCGCACAGCATCCAGCCCGCGCCGGGCGGCAGCTCATCGGCCACCACCAGGGCACGCTGCGCCGGGTCGATGCCCACCAGATGCCGCACCAACACGTCCTCCCCCAAGCGCAGCGGCACCCGCCCGGGCACAGGTGGGTCGGGGACACGGTCCGCAGCCGGCGCGATCCAGCCCACCAACGTGCCGCGCAGCCGCGCCACGATCGCCCCCAGGTCGTGCGCGGGCAACCCCAGGTCGCGCAGCACCACGTCCAGCGCCGGCTCGCCATCCAGCGCCTCGACCCGGTGGCCGTGCACGCCGGTCACGCGCCGCAGCGGCGTGATCGCCCGCACGCCCTGGGTCACCCGCGCCACGATGCCCACGTCGGGCGCCCAGGCCACGCCGCTCAAGCCACCCTCCCACACGCCTTCGGCCGCGGCGTGGCCGTGCCCGGCCAGCCCCCCGCGGCTGCTGCGCGCGATTTGCACCGCCCCGGCACGGCTGGCCACCAACCCCCCGAACACAAAATGCCCCACGGTGCGCTCGGCCAGCTCGCGCACCAGCTCCGGCAACTCCGGCGTCGCGGGGTCGGCGTGCACCAACGCCGTCTGTGGCACAAAGCCATCCGGTCCGCGCACCGCCGGCAGCGGCGCCAGCCCATGGAACACCCGGTAGCGCGTCGGCGCCAGGTCGCACAGCATGACGCTGAGCGCGGGCTCGTCGATGTACTCCACCCCTTGGGCGGCAATGCCCAGGGCCACCGCCCCGGCCCAGTCGGTCACCTGGGGCAGCTCGGCGCTCAAGCTGGCCAGCAGTTCGCGCGCGTGGGCGGCGTAGTGGTCGGTCAGGTACAGCAGACCCAGCGGCCAGCGCCGGTCGGGGTGGGCCGCCATCTGCGCACGCAACTGCGCCACCACCTGCGCGGTGGCCACCGACCACTGCGGGTGGGTGGCGTGGGCATGCACAAACCGTTTCATGGACGTTGGGGGGGCGGTGCGCGACGGCCCGCGCGACGCGCCGCGGCTGGGGCGGCTGGCGGCGGCGCCGACGCCCCTTGAGCGTTCGGGGCCGGGTTCGGCGCAGACGTTGCCACGCCGCGCGCCGCGTCGGCCACCGTCTGCTGGGCGATCGTCTGAAACTGCTCGCTCAGCGCCCGCCACCAGCGCACCGGATCGAAGTCCGGTGCCACGCCGCCGGCCGGCGCAGCGTCGGCTGCGGCCCCGGCCAAGGGCGCCGAGCCCGCGGCGGGCGCCTCTGCGGGGGGCGCTGCGGCCGCAGCACCCCGGGCCGCCGCGGTGGCGCCGGCCTGCGCCATCGTCTGCCAACCGACGTTCATCGAGCGCAGCGCCGCCAACGTCATGCGCTGCACTTGCAGCGCCTGAATCGTGGCCTGCAGCGCGCGGGCGTTTTGTTCCAACCAAAAGTGCACGGCCTGCAGGTCGCGGATGCGTCGGTCCAGTTCATCCACGTCCAGCACCGGCGCCACCCACCCGGCCCAAGGCGGCGCAGGCGTGCCAGCGTCGGCCGCTTGGGCCGGGGCCGCTGCGGGCCACCCCGGCATGCCGGGAAACAGGCGCGCAAACGGCGCCCAGGCCTGGGCCCACGCGCCGGGGTCGGGTTGGTTCATGGCCAGCCTCCTGGGGTTGGTGTGACATCCGTAGCATGCCACAGTTGGCTTGACACGGATCAAGCGTCGTCCGTGCAGGCACCGCCTTGGCCTTGGCGGGGATACGCTTTGCCCGCACAATGCCAACCATGCGCCCGCAACGGGCTGCCCAGGAGCCCATGACCATGACCCAAGCCATTTCGGACACGTTCGCCCAGCAACTGCAACAGATGCGCGCCGACCTCATCGCCCACCTGCGCCAGCGCCGCGGTGGCAAGGTGGGGCGCGCCCAGGCCGCCCCCGACCCCCACGAGGTGCAAAGCGGCGACTGGAACCAGTTCGACAGCGAGCGCGACCTGGAGCAGGCGCTGGACGAGCGCGAAACCGCGGCGCTGCGCGACATCGACGCGGCGCTGCAGCGCATCGCCGACGGCACCTTCGGGTTGTGCGTGGACTGCGGCGCCGAAATCCCTGCCGCACGGCTGCACGCCGCCCCCACGACGCTGCGCTGCCTGGCATGCCAACAACGCTACGAACGCGAGCATCCCACCGCCGCACCGTCGCTTTGACGGCGCTGGCCGTGGCGGCCGCCCACGCCGTGGTGCTGGGGGGGTGGGCGCTGCAACCCGCGCCGCCGCGGCCGACGGACGCCGGCGTGCTGGCGGCCTGGACGGTGCCAGCGACCGCCGACGCCACGCCCACCCAAGCCCCCGCCCGCGCCCGGGGGACGAGCGCGGCGCGCGCCCCCGCGACGCCTGCGGGTGCCGCGCCGCCTGCGGCGGCCACGTCGCCCGACCCGACGATGGAGCCGCCCGAGCCGCCAGCGCCGGACGCGGCCAGCCCTACCGAGCCATCGGCGCCGGCCGAGGCGGTGGCCGCCCCGCCTGAGCCGACGGTCACGGCCAGCGCTGCACCCCCCTCCGACGACAGGCCGGCCAGCGCCGCGCCGGCCACGGCGGAGACCCGCCCCCCGACGCCTTGGGCCATCCCCCCCGACGTTTGGCCGCGCAGCGCGGAGCTGCACTACGACGTTCGTGCGGAGATGCGCGGTCTGGGCCTCGGCGCCCGCGCCACGTTGCAGTGGCAAGCCGAAGGCCCCCACTACAGCGCAACGCTCACCTTGGGCGCGCTGTGGGCGCAGCGCAGCCAGCGCAGCGCGGGGGACATCACACCGGCGGGCCTGCGCCCTGCCGAGTACGCCGACCAAGGCAAACGCACGCGCACCCTGCGGCTGACCTGGGCCTCGCCGCACGAGCCCGGCCAAGCGCAGCGCGAAGACGGCCGCACCCTGTCCCCGCTGCCCAGCGGGGCCCAAGACCGCTTGAGCATGTTCATGCAACTGGGGGCGTGGGTGACGCTGCTGCAACCGCCACCCGGCGCGCGGCTGGTGGTGCCGGTGGTCGGCCTGGGTGAGGTGCAAACCTGGACCTTTGTGGCAGGGGAGCACGAGACGCTGGAGCTGCCGGTGGGCACGCTGCGCGCCGTGCGCGTGCAGCGTGTGGTCGACGGCGGTCGCGCCCTCGGTGTGACCCTGTGGTACGCCCCGGCGTGGGGCGTGCTGCCGGTGCGTGTGCTGCTGCAGGAAACCGACGGTCAACGCATCGATCAAAGCCTACAAAGCGGTCGACTGCAAAGCGCGTCCCCTTGAAAAACCGGCTCGCGCCCTGATATCCGGGTCGAATCCCCGGACCCAGCGCGGCCCCGGTGTTAGGACGGACGCTTGCAGGGTCAACGCGTTTCGAGGACAGTTACGCCATGCAGATGCTCTACAACTCCGACAGCTTTGCGGTGGTCCACATCCTGGCCAACGCGCAGGAGGTGGCCAGCGCTGCCAGCGGCGAATCCACCGGACCGGTGCTGCCGCGCCACGGTTTCGAAATCGTGGACAAGCGCTCCGGTAAGGAGGTGTACCTGGACGGCTCGTGGGCCGAGCTGTTCCAGCGCCAGATCGAAGCCTGGCAGCGCGAGCACCCGACCCAGGAAGAGGTCGAAGAAGCACTGGAGCGCTACGCGACACTGGCCCAGACCCCGGTGGTGGTGCACTGAGAGCCGAACCGTCACACCACAACCCGGCGGCACCGATGCACCCCCCGATGGCCTGCCCACCCACCGCCCAACCTTGGCTGGCGCACGGGGGGGCCCTGTGCTGAGCCTCGGGCTGGCGCTGCGTACCCCGCGCCGCACGGCGTTGCGGTGGATCGGTGCGGCCGCCGCAGGCAGCATGGGTGGACGTGCGCCGGCAGCCTTGCCAACGATGGGGGCCGACACGGCCCCCGCCGAGGCCCATCGGCTGCCCGCCTGGGTCCAGGCGCGCCTGCAAAACCTCGGGCAACCGCGCTGGTTGCTGCTGGGCGAGCAGCACGACGCCGCGCAGCACCAGCAACTGCACGCCGCGGTGGTGACGGCGCTGGCTGCGCAAGGTACGCTGGCCGCCATCGTGCTGGAAATGGCCGAGCGCGGCACACAAACCACCCACCTGGGCCCAGACGCCACCGAAGCCGACACCCGAGCGGCCCTGCGCTGGAACACGCGTGGCTGGCCTTGGGAACGCTATGGCGCGCTGGTCATGGCCGGCGTGCGCGCGGGCGTGCCGGTGGTCGGTGGCAACCTGCCGCGCCAGCAGCATGCCGCCGTCATGCACGACCCGCGCTGGGACGACCGCCTGCCCCCCGACCAGCACCGGGCGCTGCTGCGCGCCATCGACGAGGGCCATTGCCATCAACTGCCCGCCAACCAGTGGCCGGCCATGGCGCGCATCCAAATTGCCCGCGACGACGCCATGGCCGCCACCCTGCTGGCGTGGCAACACCCCACACGGACGGTGCTGCTGCTGACCGGTGCGCAGCACGCGCGCCGCGACCGTGGCGTGCCGCTGCACCTGGCCCGGCTGCTCGGGCGCCCCCTGCCGGCACCGCAACTCATCAGCGTGGAGCTGCGCGCCAGCCACGACGCCACCCCTGACCCGGCTTACGACGCCCTGTGGCTCACCGACCCTGTGCCACCGGTGGACCACTGCGCGGCGCTGCGCAGCTAGCTTGCAACAGGCTCCATGGCGGTGCGCAACACGCGTGCGTAGTTTTCGAATGCCACTTTGCGCAGGACGCGTTCGGGCATGCCCGCGGCCACCAGCTCTTCCACCGCCTTGGCCAAGTCGCCATAGTGGTTGATCACCGTCCAGTTACGCAACCCAGACATGTCGGTGCCAAACGCCACGTGATCTTCGCCCAGCAGCTCCACGGTCTCCATCACCAGACGGACATAACCACTCAGGCGATGACCCGCTGTTTGGTCAAACGTCCACAACCCGACAACGCCCCCACGCTCAGCAATGGCACGGGCCGTCTCAACCGGCAGCAAGCGGTCACCGCGCCACGCCATGTTGCGCCCCGCGCGCAACGCGCTGTGGGACCACACCACAGGCCGCTTGGAGTGTTGCGCCGCGGTCAATGCGGCCGAGGGCGTCATATGGGCCAAGTCAACCAAGATACCAAGGCGGTTGCAGCGGGCAATCAACTCCTTGCCCAATGGGGTAAGCCCACCGTGCTGCTCGGGGCGGGACTGCACGTCCGACAGTGGATTGGGTGTGTAGTGCACGACCTGTAAATGACGTACACCCAGGCGGTACACCAGATCAATGCGCTGCAGCTCCGCGTCGACAAAGTCGCACCCCTCGCTGGCCAACACAACCGCCGTGCGCCCCGCCGCAGCGGCGTCCACGTCGGCGGCGGTGCGCGCGATGTTGACGCCTGCCTGCTCGGCGGCCTGCACCATGCGCTGCAAACCAGCTTCGGTGTTGGCCCACATCCGATCGGGGTCGGGGGGCATCGGCGGTGGCAACAGTTGACCGTCGGGTCCACGGCGAATCCAGTCCAGATCGGGCACCCACTTCCAGGCCACCAGCTTGACATGTCCCTCCGCCATGAAGCGGTCGGGACTGAAGGTGGGCGTGCGTGTCGGACCGAAAAGCCCCATGTGGCTGTGGCAGTCGGCCAGCGGCAACACCGGCGCTGGCGACTGCGCCCATGCCACGGGCAAGGGTGCTGCACAGGCCGCCGCCCAACCCAACACGCTGCGCCGCGAGCACCCCACCAACGCCCAGCGCCTAGACTGACCAGGCGGCTGCCGCAACGGATCCGATGCTTGCTCGACACGGGTTGCGTCGTGTTCCTGCGCCCCCATTTCACACCCCCATGCGGCTGCTGCACCCTGACGCGCCGCGGCGTTGGTTTACAGCGCCACGCGCCAGGCTCGCAATCAGGGCTAACCCCAACCCTCTGCGGCCACACCCGCCACCGGCGTGTGAGCAGCGCGCACGTCGGCCAGCACGCGCAGCACGGCCTGCCCGTAAGCCTGGCGCTTTTTCTCGCCCAGGCCGGGGATGCCTTTGAGTTCCGCCATCGTGGTGGGCGAGCGCTCGGCCAGCGCCAGCAGTGTGGCGTCGTGGAAGATGACGTAGGCGGGCAGATCATGCTCGCGCGCCACCTCGGCACGCCAGCGCTTGAGCGCCGCCAGCGCCTCGCGCGCCTGCAGCGGCAAGCGTGCCTCGCTGGCCAGCGCCCGTGCCTGCCGGGTGGCGCGCCCACGGCCTGCCCCGCTGGGCGCCGCGGCCACCCGCAGCCGCACCGGCTGCTCACCGCGCAAGATGAGCCGCGCCGCGGCGGTCAGATACAGGGTGTGAAACTCGCCCGCCACCTGCACCGCCCCCAACGCCACCAGTTGGCGCAGCACGCGGCGCCACTCGGTCTCGTCCAGCTCGCGCCCGATCGCCCACGTCGACAGCCGTTCGTGGCCGTGCTGGCGCACCTTGTCTGTGGCCTGCCCGCGCAACACGTCGATGACGTGCCCCGCCCCCCACGCCTGCCCGGTTTGTTGCAGGCGGTAGATGCACGACAGCAGCTTGCGTGCGGCTTCGGTAGCGTCCCAGGTCTGGGGCGGCGCCAAGCAGTTGTCGCAGTTGCCGCACGGGCTGCTGGCCTCGCCAAAGTAGGCCAGCAGCTGCTGGCGGCGGCAGGTGGTGGACTCGGCCAGCGCCAGCAGCGCGTCCAACTTGCCGCGCAGCACGCGCTTGAAGTCGTCGCTGGCGGCGCTGTCGTCGATCAGGCGGCGCTGCTGCACCACGTCGCCCAGCCCGTAGGCCATCCAGGCGTTGGCCGGCTCGCCGTCGCGGCCAGCACGCCCGGTCTCCTGGTAGTAGCCCTCGATGTTCTTGGGCAGGTCCACGTGGGCCACGAAGCGCACGTCGGGCTTGTCGATGCCCATGCCAAAGGCGATCGTGGCCACCATGATGAGGCCGTCGTCGCGCACGAAACGGTCCTGGTGGCGCTGGCGCGTGGCGGCGTCCAGCCCGGCGTGGTAGGGCAGCGCCTGCAAACCCGCCGCCTGCAGCCGCGCGGCCACCGCTTCGACCTTGCGGCGCGAGGCGCAGTAAACGATGCCGCTGTCGTGGCGACCGTCGGGCAGGGTGTGCTCGTCGCCGATGAAGCGCAGCAACTGGCGCAGCGTGTCGCGCTTTTCGACGATGGTGTAGCGGATGTTGGGCCGGTCGAAACTCGCCACGAAGGTGCGCGCTTGCTGCAGGTGCAGGTGCGCCACGATGTCGGCCCGGGTCAGCGCGTCGGCGGTGGCCGTCAGCGCCACGCGCGGCACACCGGGCAGCCGCTCGGCCAACACCGCCAGCTCACGGTATTCGGGCCGAAAGTCGTGCCCCCACTGGCTGACGCAGTGCGCCTCGTCAATGGCCAACAGCGCCAGCCGCCCCGCCGCGTGCAGCGCCTGCAACCGGGCAACAAAGCGCGGGGTGACCAAACGTTCCGGCGCCGCGTACAGCAGCGTCAGTTCGCCACGCACCAGGCGCTGCTCGACCTCGGCGGCCTGCGCGGGGGTGAGGGTGGAGTTGAGGTACGCGGCCTCCACCCCGGCCTCGCGCAGCGCCCCCACCTGGTCGTGCATCAGCGCGATCAGCGGCGACACGACGACGGTCACCCCCAGCCCCGCGCGTTGGCGCACGATGGCCGGGATCTGGTAGCACAACGACTTGCCGCCCCCGGTGGGCATCAGCACCAGCGCGTCGCCACCGGCGGCCACGTGGGCCACCACGTCGGCCTGCAACCCCCGGAAGTCGGTGTAGCCGAACACCTCGGCCAGCACGGCGCGGCCTGCCTGCAGCGCCTGTGCGGGCGTGAGCGCGCTCACATCTGTTCCCAGGGCAACCCCTCGAAACGCCAGCCGTTGCGCGTGGAGCGGTGGAAGTGCTCGTCCAGCTCGCCTTCGAACCCGTGCACCACGTGCGCCACGTCGGTGAAGCCCGCCGCCTCCAGCGCCGCGCCCGCGTCCAGCGTGCGCTTGCCGCTGCGGCAGATCAGCAGGATCGGGCGCGTGTGGCTGCCGGCTTCCTCCAGCACCTTGCGCGCAAAGCCTTGCGGGTCGGGCGTCAGGTCGGGGTATTCGTACCAGGGGATGTTGACCACCCCCGGCGGTCGCCCCACGTAGAGCGACTCGATCTCCATGCGCACGTCGACAAACAGCGGGCGCTGCTCGGGTGGGGCGTCAGCCTGCGCTTGCAGCCAGGCCCACGCCTCACGGGGTTGCAGGTGCTTCATCGGTCCACGCTCAGCCCTGGGCCACCAGCTTGCGGGCGGCGTCGCGGGCGAAGTAGGTCAGCACCCCGTCGGCGCCGGCGCGCTTGAACGCCAGCAGGCTCTCCATCATCACCGCGTCGTGGTCCAGCCAGCCGTTGGCCGCCGCGGCCTTGAGCATCGCGTACTCGCCACTGACCTGGTAGGCGAAGGTGGGCACCTTGAATTCGTCCTTGACGCGGCGCACCACGTCCAGGTACGGCATGCCAGGCTTGACCATCACCATGTCGGCACCTTCGGCCAGGTCCAAGGCGACTTCACGCAGCGCCTCGTCGGAATTGGCCGGGTCCATCTGGTAAACCTTTTTGTCGGCCTTGCCCAGGTTGGCCGCGCTGCCCACGGCGTCGCGAAACGGCCCGTAAAAGGCGCTGGCGTACTTGGCGCTGTAGGCCATGATGCGCGTGTGCACATGGCCGCGCGCTTCCAGCGCCTGGCGGATCGCGCCGATGCGGCCGTCCATCATGTCGCTGGGCGCGACGATGTCCACGCCCGCGGCGGCCTGCACCAGCGCCTGCTTGACCAGCACCTCGACGGTGGCGTCGTTGACGATGTAGCCGGTGTCGTCGAGCAAGCCGTCCTGACCGTGGCTGGTGTAAGGGTCCAGCGCCACGTCGGTCATGATGCCAAGGTTCGGCACGCGCGCCTTGAGCTCGGCCACCACGCGCGGAATCAAGCCGTCGGGGTTCCACGCTTCGCGCCCGTCGGGGGTTTTGAGCGCCGGGTCGATGACCGGAAACAGCGCCATGACCGGGATGCCCAGGTCGGCGCACTCCTGCGCCACCGGCAGCAACTGGTCCAGGCTGAGACGCTCCACCCCGGGCATCGAGGCCACCGGCTCGCGCCGGCCCTGGCCGTCCAGCACGAACACCGGGTAAATGAGGTCATGCACCGTCAGGTGGTGCTCACGCACCAGGTTGCGGGTGAAGACATCGCGCCGCAGACGGCGCGGACGCGACAGCGGGTACGGAGCCGGGTGGCCGGCGGTGGGACTGGGCACGTTCATAACCCGCTATTGTGACGCGCTCGCGCACGCCTGCGCACACCGCGGGCAGATGCACGCGCGCCCACGGGCGGGCGTGGGCACGCGCGCCAGCAGCTCGGCGTCGAACGCCACACGCGTGCACCAACACGGCGGCTGCGCTTGGCCGCTGGCGCGCTGCGCCTCCAGCGCGCAACCGTTGGGCCCGCCGCACAACGGGCAGCGGGTGGGGTCGACCTCAGGCTCCACGAGCCGCTTTGACCTTTTGGCGCCAGGCGTGCAGCAGCGGCTCGGTGTAACCGCTGGGCTGCTCCTTGCCCTTGAACACCAGATCAAGCGCCGCCTGGAAGGCCATGCTGGCCTCGAAGTTGGGCGCCATCGGGCGGTAGTTGGGGTCGCCGGCGTTTTGCTGGTCCACCTTGCGCGCCATGCGCTCGAAGGTGGCGCGCACCTGCTCGGGCGTCACCACGCCGTGGTGCAGCCAGTTGGCCACGTGCTGGCTGCTGATGCGCAGCGTGGCACGGTCCTCCATCAGGCCCACGTCGTTGATGTCGGGCACCTTGGAGCAGCCAATGCCCTGGTCCACCCAACGCACCACGTAGCCCAGGATGCCTTGGATGTTGTTGTCCAACTCGGCCTGCTTGTCGGCCTCGCTCCAGTTGGGGTTGGACGCCACCGGCACGGTCAGCAAACCGGTCAGCAAGGTGTCGCGCTCGGCATCGGCGTCGATGCGCTCCAGCTCTTGCTGCACCGCCGCCACATCCACCTGGTGGTAGTGCAGCGCGTGCAGCGTGGCCGCGGTGGGGCTGGGCACCCACGCGGTGTTGGCGCCGGCCTTGGGGTGGGCGATTTTTTGCTCCAGCATCGCGCGCATCAGGTCCGGCATCGCCCACATGCCCTTGCCGATCTGCGCGCGCCCGCGCAGCCCGCACTTGAGGCCCACCAGCACGTTGTTGCGCTCGTAGGCCTGGATCCAGGCGCTGGCCTTCATGTCGTTCTTGCGGATCATCGGGCCAGCCAGCATCGCGGTGTGGATCTCGTCGCCGGTGCGGTCCAGGAATCCCGTGTTGATAAACGCCACCCGGCTGGCCGCCGCCGCGATGCACGCCTTCAGATTGACGCTGGTGCGGCGCTCCTCGTCCATGATGCCGAGCTTGACCGTGCTGTCCGGCAGCCCCAGCAGCTGCTCGACACGCCCGAACAGCTCGGCGGCGAAGGCCACTTCGCGCGGGCCATGCATCTTGGGCTTGACGATGTAGATACTGCCGGTGCGGCTGTTGCGGATCGGCTCGCCGCTGGGCAGCTTGCCATGGCCCTTCAAGTCATGCAGCGCAATGGTGGTCGTCACCACCGCGTCCATGATGCCCTCCGGAATCTCGCGCACCGTGCCCTCGGCGTCGGTGTACAGGATGGCCGGGTTGGTCATCAGGTGGCCGACGTTGCGCACGAACAGCAACGAGCGGCCCGGCAGCACGACCTCCCCGCGCCCGTCGGGCGCCGTGTAGCGGCGGTCGCCGTGCAGGCCGCGCGTCAGCGTCCGCCCGCCCTTGTCGAACGATTCGGTCAGCCAGCCCTGCATCATGCCGAGCCAGTTGCGGTAGCCCAGCACCTTGTCTTCGGCGTCCACCGCGGCCACCGAATCCTCCAAGTCCAGGATGGTGGACAGCGCGGCCTCCACCACCACGTCACACACCCCGGCGGCGTCGGTCGCTCCGATCGGGTGCGTGCGGTCGATGCGGATGTCCAGATGCAACCCATGGTGGCGCAGCAGCACCGCCGACGGCGCCGTCGCCGGCCCCTGGTAGCCGACGAACTGCGCCGGATCCTTCAGACCCGTGACCGCCCCGCCCTGGAGGGTGACGCGCAAGGCACCGTCCACCACCGCGTAACCGCTGGCCTGGGCATGCGAGCCCTGGGCCAAGGGCGCCGCCTGATCCAGCACCCCGCGCGCGTACGCAATCACTTTGGCGCCACGCTTTTCGTTGTAGCCCGGCCCTTTGGCGCAGCCGTCGTCCTCGGCAATGACGTCGGTGCCATAGAGCGCGTCGTACAGACTGCCCCAGCGGGCATTGGCGGCGTTGAGCGCATAACGCGCATTCAGAATCGGCACCACCAACTGCGGACCCGCCTGGGCGGCGAGCTCGGTATCCACATTGGCCGTCGTCACCTGCACCGGGCCGGGCGGCGGCACCAGGTACCCGATCGTCTCCAGAAATTGCCGGTACGCCACCGGGTTTTGAATCGGCCCCGGATTGGCGCTGTGCCACTTGTCCAGCTCGGCCTGCAAGCGGTCGCGCTCGGCCAACAAGGCGCGGTTCTTCGGCGCCAAATCGGCCACGATGGCGTCGAACCCCGCCCAAAAACGCGCGGAGTCGATGCCCGTGCCGGGCAGCACCTGGTCCTCAATGAAACGGTACAACACCTCGGCCACCTGCAGGCGGCCCACCGTGATGCGCGGGGTGGTCATGATCGATCGTGCTCCTGTCGTGTTTGGGCGCGGCCGAGCCGGGCTCGGCCCCAATGGAGAAGCGGGCAATATACGGCAATCGGGCGTCATGATCGAGCCCATCAAAGCCGACTCAGTGATGACTTTTTCTTTCATAATGAGCCCATGGATCGCCTCAAAGCGATGGAGACCTTCGTCACTGTGGCCACGCGCGGCAGTCTGGCCGCCGCCGCGCGCGCCGAAGGGGTGGTGCCGGCCATCATCGGGCGCCGGCTCGACGCCCTGGAAGAGCACCTGGGCGTGAAATTGCTGGTGCGCACCACGCGCCGCCTCACCCTCACACCCGAAGGCAGCACCTATCTGGAAGACTGCCAGCGCCTGCTGGCCGAACTGGCCCAAGCCGAAGCCAACATCAGCGCCGGCGGGCACAGCGTGCGCGGACATCTGCGCATCACGGCGCCGGCCGGCTTCGGGCGCCAACACGTCGCCCCCCTGGTGCCCGCTTTTCGCGCCCGCCACCCCGACGTCACCATCTCACTCAACCTGAGCGACCGCGTGGTGGACCTGGTGGCCGAAGGCTACGACTGTGCCGTGCGCGTGGGCGACCTGCCCGACTCCAGCCTGGTGAGCGTGCGGCTGGCCGACAACCGGCGCTTGGTCGTGGCCATCCCCGCCTACTTACAACGCCGCGGCACCCCGCGGCACCCGCGCGATCTGCTGCAACACGACTGCCTGGTGCTGTCGTCGGACGCCTCGCAAACGCGCGGCTGGGCCTTCAGCGTACCCAGCGGCAACGGCCGCCGCGAACCGATGTTCGTGCGCCCGCGCGGCCCACTGGACTGCAGCGACGGACAGGTGCTGTACCAGTGGTGCCTGGCCGGGCTGGGCCTGGCCTGGCGCAGTACCTGGGAGGTACAGGCCGACATCGACGCCGGCCGCCTGCTCAGCGTGCTGGACGACTACGCCGCCCCACCCAACGGCATCTACGCCGTCTTCCCCAGCGCGCGCCACCTGCCGCAGCGCGTGCGCGCCTGGATCGACTTTTTGAAGGAACACTATGCTCGGGCAGAGTTCTGGGGGCGTGCGTCGGTCGCATCCGAACACATACGGCGGGACGTGCTTGCGCCCGCCGGCTCCGCACACGCCTGAAACGGCACACCGTTGGCTCTCACACCGTTGGATCTAACTCACAGACCCGGTATCAGGCTCGCATTTCCGGCACGGGTCCGATGCCGCTATCATTGAATCAGCAAACGCTGAACCGCGCGTGCGTCGCGTCTGCATGGCCCCCAGGATGCGTGATGTTTATGTCCTCTTTATCCCGCCGACACATGCTTTTTGCGGCCGTCTGCGGCGCCTGGGCGCCCGGGCTACACGCGCAGACGCGCCCGGTCTTCGGGGTGGTGCCGTACTTGCCCGCGCGTCGGCTGGCCCAGCTCTACAGCCCGCTGCTGCCCGTGTTGGGGCGCGTATTGGGTAGCGAACCGGAATTCGCGTCGGCACCTGGCTACGCGCAACATTTGGAACGTCTGCGCGCAGGCTCGTACGACATCGTTGCCGATTCGCTGTTTCTGGCCCGGTTGGCGCAACGCGAGCTGGGCCACGTACCGCTGGTGCGTACGCGCGCTGCCCTGCAACCCCTGTTGGTGGTGGCGGCCAATGCGCCGGACACCGATGTGGTGCGGGCAGTGCGTGGCCGCACCTTGGCGGTGACGGATCGCCTGGCAGCCCTGTCCGTGCTGGGCTTGCGCGCGCTGCGCGACCTGGGGCTGACGCCAGACAGCGATTTTCGTGTCGTCGAGAGCGGCACCCACGCCAACTCCCTGCATTGGCTGGCAACGGGGCAGGCACAGGTTGCGATCGTGTCGGTGACCACGCTCAAACAGGTCGACGAGCTGTTGCGTCGCCAGGTGCGCGTGCTGGCGCAATTGCCCGAGGGCTTGTCGGCGGTGGTCTATCACGCTGCGCCGCGCTGGGCGCATCGGGCGTCGGCGCTGACGCAAGCCTTGCTGAGCTTCGCCGACGAGCCCGCCGGACGCGCGTTCATCGATGCCTTGGGCCACGGCGGCCTGGTACCGGCACGCAAGGCCGAGTTGGAGGCGCTGGATCCTTTGGTGGTGGAGATGTACCGCCAGCTCGGCCGGGGGTCGTGATCGTGGCGCAGCGCCCCCGTTGGCTGTTTCGGTCACCGATTCGCCAGCAGCTGTTCCTGCTCGTCGGGGCCACGTTTTGCGCCGGCGTGTTGCTGTTGAGCGTGTGGCTGCTGGTGCTGATGCGCTGGGCCGAAACGGAAAACCAGAAGCGCCTACTGGCCGTCTTGCAGCCTTTGCTCACGGGGGCTCTGGTGGCGCCCATGATCGAGCGTGATTACGCCTCGGTGCGGGAGACGGCGCAAGCGCTCGTCGAAAGCGCAGCCATCCAAGGCTTGACCATCTACACCACTGACGGCAATGCAGTGGTGGAAGCGGGGTCGCTTGCCTCAGGGACTGCAGACCCATCGCACGGGTTTGCGCTGCAGGCCAGTGGCGCCGTGGTCGGTCGGGTCGAGGTGCGTTTTTCCGCGCTGCCGCTGCAGGAGCTGTGGCAGCGCACCGCCTATGCCATGTTGGGTGGCGCCATCGTGGTGCTGCTCAGTGGCCTGTGGGTGTTGCGTGCCTATGCGCAGGCGCTGGCCGCGCGACTGGCGCGCTTGCGCCACACCGCCGACGCGATCGCCGCCGGACAGCTCGATGCGCGCTGTGACGACCGCGGCAACGACGAGATCGGACGCCTGGCGGCCGACTTCAACCACATGGCGCGCCGCGTCGAGCACGAAGTACGAGCCCTGTCGGCCAGCCGCGGCGAAGTCCAAGCCATCTTGCAGTCGATCGGCGATGGCTTGATCGCCACCGACCGCGTCATGCGGATCACCTACCTGAACCCAGTGGCCGAGGCACTGACGGGCTGGAGCGCCGCTGAAGCCACTGGGCAAAGCATTGCCAATGTGCTGCGCTTGGAAAACGCGCTCACCGGCGAGCCGGCGGAAATCCCGGTCGGCCGTGTCATCGAAACGGGGAAGATCGTGGGGTTGGCCAACCACACGGTATTGATCGCGCGCGATGGCCGCCGCTTGCACATCGCCGACAGTGCCGCGCCGGTACGCGACGCCGAAGGCGAATTGTTTGGCGTGGTGATGGTGTTTCGGGATGTCAGCGAAGCCTATCAGCTGCGCGCCGATCTGGAAGCCGAGCGCACCCGCCTGGCGCTGGCGCTCAAGGGCGCGGATCTGGGTCTGTGGGACCGCGACCTGACCACCGATCGCCTGGTGGTGGACCAGCGTTGGGCGGCAATACTGGGCTACGCGCTCGACGAAATCCCCACCCGCGACACCCAAGCCTGGGAGCAATTGGTCCATCCCGACGATCTGCCGATCGCGCAGCGCGCGCTGCAGGCGCACCTGCGCGGTGACAGCGAGCAGTACGAGGCCGAATTTCGCATGCGGTCCAAGCGCGGGGGCTGGCGCTGGATTCTGTCGCGCGGGCGGGTGACGGCACGCGCTGCCGACGGACGCCCACTGCGCATTACGGGCACCCATCTCGACGTCACGGAGCGGCGCGAGGCCCTGCGTGAAATCGAGCAACTGGCCTTCTACGACCCACTCACCGGGTTGGCCAATCGCCGCTTGCTGCTGGACCGGCTGGGGCGCGCCCTGGCCAGTGCCCAACGCGACGGCTGCCACGGCGGATTGCTGTTCGTCGATCTCGACCACTTCAAAAAGATCAACGACGGCTTGGGCCATGGTGCAGGGGACGCCGTACTGCGCGAAGTGGCCCAACGCCTGCAGCAAAATGTGCGCGAAACCGATACCGCGGCGCGCATGGGGGGTGACGAATTTTTGGTCTTGCTACCCGAGCTGGACCGTGACCTCAGCGTTGCCGCCAGCGCAGCGCGTCGGGTGGCCGACAAGCTTGCGGCGGTGTTGGCGCAGCCGTATGCGCTGCCACAATCGGAGCGCTTGGTGACGGTGACCACCAGCATCGGTATCGCGCTGTTCCCCGACCGCGAGGCCGATGCCGAAACCCTGCTGCGGCGCGCCGACACCGCCATGTACCGGGCCAAAGCCGAGGGACGCAGCACCGTGCGCTTTTTCGAACCTTCGATGCAGGCGGAAAGCGAGGCGCGCTTGGCGTTGGAGGCCGACTTGCGCGAAGCCCTGCAAACGGGCCAGTTTCGACTGTACCTGCAACCGCAGTGCGATCCCCTGGGTCGTGTGGTCGGGGCCGAAGCCTTGCTGCGCTGGCAGCACCCCAAACGCGGCTGGGTGCCGCCGGCGGCCTTCATCTGGCTGGCCGAAAGTTCCGGCCTCATCGATGACATCGGTCAATGGGTGCTGGGTGAAGCCACCCAGTGGCTCGCGCGCTGTGACGAGCTTGGTGTGCCGTTGCGTATCGCCGTCAACATCAGCCCACGGCAATTCGTGCAACCGGATTTTCCTCAGCGCGTCCGCCAGACCTTGGCGCACAGCGGCGCCGACGCCGGCCGGCTGGTGCTGGAAATCACCGAAAACGTGCTGCTGCATGACCCCGCCCAAGCCGCCGCCCGCATGATCGAGCTCAAGGCGCTGGGTGTGCGTTTTTCGATCGACGATTTCGGCACAGGCTACTCATCCCTGGCCTATTTGAAACGGCTGCCGCTGTCCGAAATCAAGATCGACCGCAGCTTCATCGCTGGGCTGCCCGACGACAGCAACGACGCGGCGCTGACCAAAACGATTTTGCTTTTGGCGCAAGAAATGGAGCTCGAGGTGGTAGCCGAAGGGGTGGAGACTGAGTCACAACTCGAGTGGCTGCGCACACATGGCTGCCGGACGATCCAGGGCTACCTGCTGGGTCGCCCGGAGCCTGCTGGCGACCTCATCGAGCGGCTGCAGCGGGCGTCGACCGATCCGGCCCCAGCCCGCGCGCCGGCAGCGTCGCCATGAGCAACGCCTCACCCCGCCCGGCGCGCGCGATGACGTCGCCCCCCGGGCCGCACACCGTGCTCAGGCCGCCATACACGGTGGCGCCTTCCGCGCCACAGGCGTTGGCGTAGGCGATGGCCACGCCGTTTTCCGCCGCCAGCCGCGGCACCGTCAGCAGCGGCGCATCATCGTAGGGCAGCATATTGGCGGTGGGCGCGAATATCACGTGCGCGCCCTGTTGCGCCAGCGCGCGCACGACCGCCGGCTGCTCGACGTCGTAGCAAATGAGCAAGCCGATGCACCAGCCGTTGAACGGAAACGGTGGCGCCACGGCTTCGGCCGCGCTGAAGCGCTCGGCGTCACCGCGCCCGAACAGATGGACTTTGCGATGCCGCCCCACGCGCGCACCGTCTGGGGCGATGGCCTGCACCGCGTTGTAGGGCGCGGCACCACCCGGGTGCCACTCGGGCCAACCATAGGCGATGCCGATGCGATGCTGGCACGCCAGAGCCGCCACCGCCTGGGCCAAGGGCCCGTCGGCCGGCTCGGCCAGCGCGCGCACCTGGGCAGGGTCGATCAGGTAGCCGGTCAGCGCCATCTCGGGCGTGATGAGCCAGTGCGCGCCGCGCGCGGCTGCCTCCTGCGCCGCGGCGGCCAGGCGTTGCAAGGCAGCGGCGGTGTCGCCGGCGGGCGCCAGGGCGGTTTGCCACAGCGCCACGCGCAACGGCGTCGTCGCCGATTCAGCGGGTGCCGATGTAGCTGAGACGATCGAATCCAACGCATTCATGGGCACATAGCTTAGCGCCAAGACCAGCGCGCCGGCCCGTGCGGGGCGGTGCCGACGGCAGGCCATGCGCGCGGCTGGGCACGAACGCGCATCGGCACCAGCCGGCATCGCATACCGCCGCACCCCAGCGACCGGGGCGGTACCCGGCGCACGGGCCATCAATCCGGCAGCGCCACCGGTCCGATGTGGGGATACCACTCACCAGGGCCGGGATTGTCGGGGTGGCTGGCGCCGCCCAGGTGGCGCACGATGGCCCAGACGGCATTGAGCGCCGTCTGCACCGCCCCCTCCACCCACGCCGGGGTGAACGAAATATCGTCGCCCGCCAGAAAAATACCGCGCTCGCGCTCGGGCAGGGCGTCTTGCATGAAGTGGCCGTACATGCGGTGGTTGTAGCGGTAGTGGCCGGGCAGCGCGCCTTTGAACGCGCCCAGAAAGTGGGGGTCGGCCTCCCACGAGATGGTGATGGGGTCGCCGATGATGTGGCTGGCGATGTCCACGTCGGGATAAATCTTGCGCAGGGCATCGAGCGCCAGCTGCACGCGCTTGGCGCTGTCGTAGGGCAGCATTTTCAGCGCGTCGCTCATCCAGGCGTAAGACAGGCAGATGACACCGGGCTTGTCCGCTCCGTTGTCGAACAGATAGGTGCCGCGTGTGAGCCGGTCGGTCAGCGTCATGCCCATGACCGGTCAGCCGTTGGCGCGCAGGTCGTTCCAGAACGGGCGATCCACCATCACGAAGGTCTTGGAGGACTGCATGTAGCGCGTGCGGTCCAACGCCATCCAGAGTTTTTGCGAAAACAGCGACTCTTCGCAGGCAATCTGGGTGGTCAGCAGCCAGCTCTGGCAGGTGACGAGGACGGCGTCGTAGCGACGTGTGCTGCCCCAGGCGTCGGTCACCTCGATCTGGCCGTTGCTGGCGCGCTGCAGGGCGCGCACCCCCGGGCGCGGCGCACCGTGGTGGAGTTTGGCCAGCGTAGTGCCGCGCGGCCAGTGGACGACATTCTGCGGCGCGTGTTGCCACAGCCCCAGCGGCACCTGCTGCACGCCGCCGACGATGTAGTGCTGGTTCTCATCGCAGCCGGTCAACACCACACGCAGGATTTCCAGCATCGAGTTGGGGAAGTCCGAGTCCCAGCCGCCGGTGCCAAACCCGACTTGCCCGAAGACCTCGCGGTGGTGAAAGCTCAGGCGTTTGAAGGCGCTGGACTGGGCGACGAAGTCGTAGAAGGTGCGGTCGTCCCAGCGCGGCACCAGCGCGTTCCACAGCGCCTTGACGCGCTCGACGTCGCGCTGGCGCATGGCCGTCTGCAGCGCGGTGAAGCCCGCGCCCTCCTCCAGCGCGTCGCTCCAGGCCTGCGCCACCTCTTGGAACAGCGGCGGCAGGTCGTCGATCGTGCGCGCCCAGTGGGTTTAGCCTTCCAGGTCGATGACGGTACAGTTGGCCGCCGGCGTCAGCGGATTGGGAAACGGGCGGCTTGGCAGGCCCAGCAGCCGCACATAGTGGTAAAAGCCCGTCGAAGACAGTGGAAAACGCATGCCGCCCAGCTCGGCGATCGCACCGCTGCCGCCTTCGAATGGCTGCGAGCGCAGCCGCCCGCCCATGCGCGATGCTTCATACACCACGGGCTTGAGGCCCAGCTTCATCAGCTCGTAGGCGGCGGTCAAGCCGGCCATGCCGGCGCCGACGATGGCCACTTCGGTGCCGTGGCGGCTGGGCGGCAGCACGCCCAGCCCCGCCGGGTGCGCCAGCCAGTCGTCGTAGGCAAACGGAAAGTCCGGCCCGAACATCGTGATCGGGGCGTTGGCCGCGCGCCGCGCGGGCGCGCGCACGTTGGGTTGGGTCATGGCTGCCTCCTCGCGACACCTTCACTCGACCAGGCTGAGCAGCAGGGCTGCCGCGGTGCCCCACATCATCAGCGCCACCAAACCGTCCAGCGCGCGCCACACGCGCAGCGAATTCAGCCGCCGCCCGAGCCAAAACGCCGCGCCGCCCAGCAACACAAACCACAGCACCGACCCCGCCGCCGCCCCCAGCCCGAACACCGGCTGCTGCGGCCCCCAGGCCAGCGAGGCGGTGCCAATCAGCACCGCCGTGTCCAGCCAGGCGTGCGGGTTGAGCCACGAAAACGCCAGCGCCTGCAGCACGGCCTGGCGGCGCGTCAGCGGCCGCGCGGCCGCCCCCGTGCCAGCCGCCAGCGCCGGCCCGGCGGCCGGCCCGTGCCAAAAACGTTGCGCGGCTTGCCAGCCGTACACCAGCAGGAACAACACGCCCGCGCCGATCAGCGCGCCGTGCAGCTTGTCGGACAGCCCCCCCAGCTGCGCCAGCCCCGCCACCCCCAGCGCGATCAGCACGATGTCGGCCACGGCGCAGGTCAGCACCGTCAGCCACAGGTGCTGGCGTTGCAGCCCGGTGCGGATCACGTGCGCGTTTTGCGGGCCAATGGCCATGATGAGCGACAGGCTCATCACCATGCCGGCGGTGAAGCCCGGGGCGGCCAGCCCGGGCAGGGCGGTGGTGAAGCTGGTCATCGTGTGTGCTCCTGGTGACGACGAGGGCGGCCGCTGTGGCCGCCGCGTCCGCAGTGTCGCCGCACGGAGCTTTTGATTAAACCTTTTTGACAATCAATCGAACGCCTCAAGTTTTACTAAACTACGGCCATGCTGGATGCACGCCAACTCGAGGCCCTGGCCGCCGTGGTCGAGCACGGCAGCTTCACCGCCGCCGCGCAGGCGCTGGCGCTGACGGTGGCCGCGGTGTCGCTGCGCGTCAAGGCGCTGGAGGCGCAGCTCGGCCAGCGGCTGGTGGTGCGCGGTAAAACGGTGCGCGCCACGCCCGCCGGGCAGGCGCTGCTGGCGCACATCAAGCAGGTGCGGCTGATGGAGGCCGATTTGCTGGAGCGCCTCGCCGGCAGCGCCGGCCAGCGCTGGCAGAGCGTGCCGGTGGCGATCAACGCCGACTCGGCCGCCGCCTGGTTTTTGCCGGGCGTGGCCGCCTTGTTGCAGCGCCAGCGCCTGCTGCTGGACTTGACCATCGACGACCAGGACCACACGCACGAGCTGCTCAAAAACGGCACCGTGATCGGCTGCGTGACCACACGCGCCGACGCCATGCGCGGCTGCGTGGCCGAACCGCTGGGCGTGATGCGATACCACTGCGTGGCCACGCCGGCGCTGGCCGCACGCGCGCGCACCCCACAGGGGCGCGTCACCCCGCACCGGCTGCTGGCGCTGCCGGCGGTCATCTTCAACCGCAAGGACGCGCTGCAAGACGTGTGGTTGGCACAGCACTTTGGCCTCAAGGGCGCGCGCTACCCGCGTCACTTCATGCCCGCGGTGGACGCGTTCGAGCGCGCCATCGAGCTGGGCCTGGGCTGGGGCATGGTGCCGCAGATGCACCTGCAGGCCCGCGCGGGCCGGCCCGATCTGGTGGAGGTGGTGCCCGGCGCGGTGGTGGACGTGGCGTTGTACTGGCAGCATTGGGAGCGCGAGCCGCCCACCGCGCAGCGCCTCACGCGCGCGATCCGCGACGCCGCCCGCGCCTGCCTGCTGACCATGGGGTGATGGCGCCCCCAGGCCCCACACGGGCTTGCCAAGGGCCGCTAGCATGCGTGCTGTACACCGTGCCCCCGATGGAGCCTGCGACCATGGACACCACCGCCCGCAACGTTCTGGGTGGCCCGCTGCGCGCGTGTTCCTACGACCCGCTGACGGGCTATTTTCGCGATGGCTGCTGCCACACCGGCCCGCACGATGCGGGCCGTCACGTCATCTGCGCCAAGGTGACGGCCGAGTTCCTGGCGTTTTCGCGCGAGCGTGGCAACGACCTCATCACCCCACGGCCCGAATGGCGCTTCGCCGGCCTGAAGCCGGGCGACCGCTGGTGCCTGTGCGCGCTGCGCTGGAAAGAGGCGCTGCAAGCGGGCGTGGCCCCGCCGGTGATCCTCGAAGCCACGCACGAAGCCGCGCTGCAGGTGGTCAGCCTGGCCGAGCTGCAGGCCCACGCCTGGCACCCGGCCGGCACCTGAAGGCGGCCCCGCGCAGGCGCCGCCGTTGCGCTAGCATGGCGGCGATGGAGACCTCACCGCCCCCCACCGAAGCGCCGCTGGCTGGCGATGGCGCGATCCGTCGCCCGGGCCTGCACGGCTCGTGGCCCGAGATGACCTACGCGGGCGTGCTCAGTTTCATGCGCCGAACCTACACGCGCGAGCTGGCCGGCGCCGACGTCGTCGTCAGCGGCGTGCCGCTGGACATCGCCACCACCTACCGCCCCGGCGCGCGGCTGGGACCAGCGGCCATCCGGGCCGCCAGCGTGCAACTGGCCGAACTCAAACCCTTCCCATGGGGGTTCGACCCGTTCGAGACGCTGGCGGTCGTGGACGCGGGCGACTGCTGGCTCGACCCGCACCACCCGCACACCGTGCCCGGCGCGATCCGCGACCACGCGCGGCGCATCCTGGCCAGCGGCGCGCGCATGCTGACCTTCGGCGGCGACCACTTCATCACCTACCCGCTGCTGCAGGCCCACGCCGAGCGGTTGGGTCAGCCGCTGGCGTTGATCCACTTCGACGCCCACTGCGACACCTGGCCTGACGACAGCCCCGACGCGCTCAACCACGGCACGATGTTTTACAAGGCGGTGCGCGAAGGGCTGATCGACCCCGCGCACTCGGTGCAAATCGGCATCCGCACCTGGAACGACGACTTCATGGGCCTGCACGTCCTGGACGCGCCCACGGTGCACGCGCGCGGCGCCGACTGGACGCTGCAACAGGTGCTGGCCATCGTCGGCGACCGTCCAGCCTACGTGACCTTCGACATCGACTGCCTGGACCCCGCGCATGCGCCTGGCACGGGCACGCCGGTGGCCGGGGGGTTGAGCAGCGCGCAGGCGCTGCACATCGTGCGCGGGCTGGTGCCGCTGCATTTGGCGGGCATGGACGTGGTGGAAGTGGCTCCGCCGTACGACCACGCCGACATCACCGCGTTGGCCGCGGCCCACGTGGCGTGCGACCTGCTGTGCGTGCTGGCGGCGCAGCGCCGCGCGCGCGGCTGAACGCCCCACGGGGGGCGGCCTACAATCGGCCCCCATGCTGCACGTCCACAACGAACTGCTGGCGGCGCTGGCCGACACGCTTGACGCCCTGCACCCGGGCGCGGGCCAGCGCGCCGCCTTCGAACAACCCAAAGTCGCCGCGCACGGCGACCTGGCCATCACGGCCGCGCTGCAACTGGCCAAACCGCTGGGCACGCCACCGCGCGCGCTGGCGCAAACCCTGGTGCAGCGGCTGCAAGACACCCCCGCGTTCGCCCGCTGGGTGGCGGCGCTGGACATCGCCGGCCCAGGCTTCATCAACCTGCGCCTCAAGCCGCAGGCCAAACAGCAAACGGTGCGCGAGATTTTGCGCGAGGGCCCGCGCTGGGGCTGCCAGCCGCCCCGCGGCGAACGCGTCATCGTCGAATTCGTCTCGGCCAACCCCACCGGGCCGCTGCACGTCGGCCACGGGCGCCAAGCCGCGCTGGGCGACGCCATTTGCAACCTGCTGCAAACGCAAGGCTGGCAGGTGCACCGCGAGTTTTACTACAACGACGCTGGCGCACAAATCGACAACCTCACGCGCTCGGTGCAGGCGCGCGCGCGCGGCCTCAAGCCCGGCGACCCCGGCTGGCCCGAAGCGGCCTACAACGGTGACTACATCCAGGACATTGCCGACGCGTTCCTGGCGCGCGCCACCGTGCAGGCGGCGGATCGCACCGTCACCGCCAGCGGCGACGCCGAGGACTGGGACGGCATCCGCGACTTTGCGGTGGCCTACCTGCGCCGCGAGCAGGACCTGGACCTCAAAGCGTTTGAGGTGCGCTTCGACCAGTACTACCTCGAGTCCAGCCTGTACAGCAGCGGGCGCGTGGCGCAGACGGTGCAGCGGCTCATCGAATCCGGCCACACCTACGAGGCCGACGGCGCGCTGTGGCTGCGCACCACCACCTGGGGCGACGACAAAGACCGCGTGATGCGCAAGTCCGACGGCAGCTACACCTACTTCGTGCCGGACGTGGCCTACCACGTCACCAAGTGGGAGCGCGGCTTTGCCAAAGCCATCAACATCCAGGGCACCGACCACCACGGCACCATCGCGCGCGTGCGCGCCGGGCTGCAGGCGCTGGGCCTCGGCATCCCCCAGGGCTACCCCGACTACGTGCTGCACACCATGGTGCGCGTGGTGCGCGGCGGGCAAGAGGTCAAGATCAGCAAGCGCGCCGGCAGCTACGTGACGCTGCGCGACCTCATCGAGTGGACCAGCAAGGACGCGGTGCGCTTCTTTTTGCTCAGCCGCAAGCCCGACACCGAGTACACCTTCGACGTCGACCTGGCCATCCAGCAAAACAACGACAACCCGGTGTACTACGTGCAGTACGCGCACGCGCGCATCTGCTCGGTGCTGGCGCAGTGGGGCGGCGACGAGGCCACGCTGGCCGACGTGGCGCTGGACGCGCTGGCCAGCGCGCCTGCGCAAGCCTTGATGCTGGAGCTGGCGCGCTGGCCGCAGGTGATGGCGGCGGCGGCGGCCGACTTCGCCCCGCACGACGTGACGTTTTACCTGCGTGAGCTGGCCGCCGCTTACCACCGCTACTACGATGCCGAGCGCATCCTGGTGGACGACGAGCCGACCCGCCTGGCCCGTCTGGCGCTGGTGGCGGCCACCGCGCAGGTGCTGCGCACCGGCCTGGGGCTGCTGGGCGTCAGCGCCCCGCGTTCGATGTGAGCCTTCGCAAGGAAACGACCGCCATGCCACGCGTCCACCCGCGCCCCCACGTCCATGGCCCCCAACGCACCCGCGGCGGCACGCTGCTGGGGTTTTTCCTCGGCCTGCTGGTGGGCGTCGCCGCCGCGTTGGCGGTGGCCGTGTACGTGACCAAAGTGCCCATCCCACTGGTGGACCGCGGCGTGCAGCGCAAGCCCATCCAGCCCGACACCGAAGCCGAGCGTCTGCGCGGCTGGAACCCCAACGCGGGGTTGAGCAACGCCAAACCCGCGGCCAGCGCCCCGGCCGATGCGCCCACCGACACCCCCTCCGGCCCCGCTCCCGACAACGCTGGCGCGCCGGCGACCGACGCCACCCGCGACCCCATCGCCGAATTGATCCGCCAGCGCACCCAGGGTGACGGCGGCAGCGCCGCCGCAGCGGCCGACCCGTTTGTGTACTACGTGCAGGTGGGGGCGTTTCGCTCCGCCGACGAAGCCGAGGCGCAGCGCGCGCGGCTGGCGCTGCAGGGCTTCGATGCCAAGGTCAGCGAGCGCGAGCAGGGCGGCCAGCGCGTCTGGCGTGTGCGCCTGGGGCCGTTCAACACCAAGGTCGACGCCGAGCTGATGCAGGAAAAACTGCGCGGCAAGCAGTTCGAAACGGCGCTGGTGCGCGTGCAGCGCTAAAAGCGCGGCGGAACCTGCGCGCGCCCGGCGTGCTCCAACACTACCATCGAAGCTACCGCCTCAACCACCATGCAGCGACGCGACTTTCACCGTTACACCCTGGCTGGCGCCGCGCTGGCCGCCGCCCCGCTGGCCTGGGCCCAATCGGCCAACCTGCGCGAAGGCACCGACTACCGCGCCCTGGGCAAACCGGTGCCGGTGGACACCGGCCCTGGGCAGGTGGAGGTGCTGGAGTTCTTCTCTTACAGCTGCATCCACTGCTACCGCTTCGAGCCGTTGATGACCGCGTGGATGCGCAAACTGCCCAAGGAAATCGTGGTGCGGCGCGTGCCGGTGGGCTTCAACGCCGCCTTCGAGCCGCTGCAACGCCTGTACTACACGCTGGAGGCGCTGGGCCGCCTGGGCGACCTGCACGAGGCCGCCTTCAAAGCCTTTCATGACGAGCGCGTGCGCTTCAACGGGCTGGAGGTGGCCGCCGACTGGGCCGCGCGCCGCGGCGTGGACCGCCAGGCGTTCACGCAGACGTGGCAGTCCTTTGGCGTCAGCGGCAAGGTCAAGCGGGCGCTGCAGTTGCAAGACGCGTACGAGGTCGACGCCACCCCGTCGCTGGGCATCGCCGGGCGCTACCTGGTGCCCGGCCAGGCCGAGCGCACCCTCATCATCGCCGACGCCCTGATCGCGCGCGTGCGGCAGGCTTGATGGCCCCGGCGGGCATGGCACAATCGGTCGGCCACGACCGAGGAGCAAAAACCGTGCCCACCGTGCCACCGCCACACCGCTGGCTCGTGCTGCTGGCCTTGTGCGCCGTTTGCAGCGCCCACGCCGAGCTGGCCGACCGCCAGGCCCCGATGCACATCGAAGCCGACGCGCTGCGCTACGACGAAGCGCGCCGCGTCAGCCTGTTCAGCGGCAACGTCGCCATCAGCAAAGGCACGATCCGCATCCGCGCCCAGCAGGTGGAAGTGCGCCAGGACGACCAAGGCCTGCAGCACGGCGTGGCGCTGGGCGCCCCCGGCCAGCGGGCGTTTTACCGCCAAAAGCGCGAAGGCGTCGATGAATGGATCGAGGGCGAGGCGCAGCGCATCGAGTACGACGGCGCCGCCGACCGCGTGACGCTGCGTGGCGACGCCGAGCTGCGCCGCTACCGTGGCACCGTGCTGGCCGACCGCAGCAGCGGCGCCGTCATCGTGTACGACAACCGCGCCCAGACCTTCAGCGTCGACGGTGCGCCCGCCAGCGGTGGCAGCGGGGCGCGGGTGCGCGCCACCCTGACCCCGCGCAGCGCCGACGTGGCCGCGCAACAACCCGCGCCCAGCGGCGTCGCCCCGCCCGCGCTGCAACCCAGCACCGCGCCGGAGCGCCGCCCATGAGCAGCCCGCCCAACCACGGCGCCGCCTCGCTGCTGCGCGTGCAGGGCCTGCGCAAACGCTACCGCGCGCGCACCGTCGTGCACGACGTCTCGCTGCAGGTGCGCGCCGGCGAAGTGGTGGGGCTGCTGGGCCCCAACGGCGCGGGCAAAACGACCTCGTTTTACATGATCGTCGGGCTGGTACGCGCCGACGCCGGGCAGATCTGGATCGACGACCAGCCGGTGCAACACCTGCCCATCCACCGACGCGCGCGGCTGGGGTTGGGCTACCTGCCGCAAGAAGCGTCGATTTTTCGCAAGCTGACGGTGGAGCAAAACGTGCGCGCGGTGCTGGAACTGCAGCGCGACGCCGCCGGCCGTCCGCTGCCCGAGGCCGAGCTGCGCCAGCGGCTGGACACGTTGCTGGCGGAGCTGCACGTGGACCACCTGCGCGACGTGCCGGCGCCGGCGCTGTCCGGTGGCGAGCGGCGGCGGGTCGAAATCGCCCGCGCGCTGGCGGCGCAGCCACGCTTTATCCTGCTGGACGAGCCGTTTGCCGGCGTCGACCCCATCGCCGTCATCGACATCCAGCGCATCATCGGGTTTCTCAAGGCACGCGGCATCGGCGTGCTGATCACCGACCACAACGTGCGCGAGACGCTGGGCATCTGCGACCACGCCTACATCATCAGCGAAGGGCGGGTGCTGGCGCACGGCACGCCCGCGCACATCGTCGACAACGCCGAGGTGCGCCGCGTGTACCTCGGTGAACACTTCCGCCTGTAGCCATGGCCACGCGCGGCACCCTTGGGCTGCGCATGGCGCAGCAACTGACCCTGACACCGCAGCTGCAACAATCGCTGCGGTTGCTGCAACTGTCGGCGCTGGAGCTGGCGCAGGAAGTCGAGCAGATGCTGGCCGACAACCCGCTGCTGGAGCTGGCCGACGACGACACGCCCGACGCCCCGCCGCCGGACACCGCCGCGCCGGAGTTCGCGTCGGAGGCCCCGGACGACGCCCCCGAGCCGGCCAGCGCCGCCCTGTCGCCCGACAGCGAAGCCGGCGACCCCTTGGACAGCTACAGCGTCATCGAGGCCGACGTGCCGCTGGCCGAGGCTGACTGGAGCGCGCACTTGGACGACGACAGCGGTGGCTGGCGCGACGACGACGCCGACGCCCCCGCGCCGGGCCCCGTGAGCACCGACGCGGGGCCGGGCCGCGACGGCCGCTGGGACGACGACGAGCTGCCCGGCGCCGCCGAGCGCGCGCCCCAACCCGAACGCCTGCAGGACCACCTGCACGCGCAGGCGCTGGCGTTGCACCTGACCCCCGAGGAACGCGCCGCGCTGCATTTCCTGATCGAATCGCTCAACGACGACGGCTACCTGGACGAGCCGCTGGAAGCGCTGGCGGCGGTGCTGCTGGCGCGCGCCGGCCACGACGACCCCGAGCAGGCCGAGGCGCTGCTGGCGCTGCTGCGCCGTGCGCTGGGCTGGCTGCAGGCGATGGATCCGCCGGGCGTGGGCGCGCGCGACCTGGCCGAATGCCTGCGCCTGCAGCTGCGCCAGCACCCGGACGACCCCGCCGCCCGCGCCGCGCTGGCGCTGTGCGCGCAGCCACTGGAGTGGATCGCGCGGCGCGACCTGCGCCGCCTGGGCAGCGCCACCGGATTGGCCCCCGACGAGGTGCGCGCCGGGCTGCAGCGCCTGGCGCAGCTGGAGCCCAAGCCGGGGCGGCGCTTTGCCGACGCCGAGCGGCTGGTCATCGTGCCCGACGTGCTGGTCACGGTGCAGGGCACCCGCTTCGAGGTGCAGCTCAACCCCGCCGTGCAGCCGCGCCTGCGCATCCACGACGCCTACGCGCGCGCCCTGCGCCAGCACCGCCACGGCGACCTGCAGCAGCGCCTGCAGGAAGCGCGCTGGTTCATCAAAAACCTGCAACAACGCGGCGAAACGCTGCTGCGCGTGGCGCGCGCCATCGTGCAGCAGCAGCGCAGCTTCTTTTTGCACGGCGAGGTGGGCATGCGCCCGCTGGTGCTGCGCGACATCGCCAGTGAGCTGGGCTTGCACGAGTCCACCGTCAGCCGCGTCACCACCGCCAAGTACATGGCCACGCCGCGTGGCACCTTCGAGCTCAAGTACTTCTTTGGCTCGGCGCTGGGCACCGACAGCGGCGACGGCGCCTCCAGCACCGCGGTGCGCGCCCTCATCCGTCAGATGATCGCCGACGAAGACCCGGCCCACCCCTTGAGCGACGCCCAGATCGCCGAGCGGCTCAAGGAGCACGGCATCGAATGCGCGCGGCGCACCGTGGCCAAGTACCGCGAAGCGCTGCGCATCCCCACCGCCACGCTGCGCCGCGCGCGCTGAAGCTGCATGTCCACCCTCCACCTGTACCTGAACGCCCCGGGCGGCGCCGCCGAGTTGCTGGCGCACGAAACCGCCACCCTGACCGGCCTGCCGCTGGCCGCGCTGGACGTGCAGCGCAGCGGCGTGGCGCTGCGCGCCGACTGGGACGCGGTGATGCGCCTGAACCTGCACAGCCGCATCGCCCAGCGCGTGCTGGTGCAACTGGGCCAAGCCCCTTACCGCAGCGAAGACGACGTCTACGCCGCCGCCGCCAGCGTCCCCTGGGAAGACTGGTTCACGCACCGCCACACGATCAAGGTCGAGGTCACCGCGCAGCGCAGCCCGCTGCGCAGCGTGCAGTTCGCCGCGCTGCGGGTCAAAGACGCGGTGTGCGACCGCCTGCGCCAGCGCTGCGGCGCGCGCCCCAGCGTCGACACCGCACGGCCCGACGTGCGGCTGCACCTGCACCTGCAGGCCGAGCGGCTGACCTTGCTGCTGGACACCTCGGGCGAGCCGCTGTTCAAGCGCGGCTGGCGCGAGGACAAAGGCGACGCGCCGCTGAAGGAGACGCTGGCTGCGGCGGTGCTGGCGGCCACGGGCTACACCGCGGCCTGCGCGGCGGGCGACCCGCCGCCGTTGGTGGACCCGTTTTGCGGCAGCGGCACGCTGCCCATCGAGGCGGCCCAGATCGCGCTTGGCATGGCCCCGGGGCGTGCGCGCCGTTTCGCCTTCGAGCGGCTGCTGCCGCACGACGCGGCGCGCTGGCAAGCGCTGCGCGAGGCCGCCCGCGCCGCCGAGCGTGCGTGGGACGGCAGTCGCGGCCCGCTCGCGTGGGGCAGCGACGTGGCCTTTCGCATGGTGGACTTTGCGCGCCGCAACGCCGTGCGCGCCGGAGTGGCCGCGGCGGTGGAGCTGCGCGGCGGCGACGCGCTGCAACGCCAGCCCCCCACGTCCACACCGGGGCTGTTGGTGCTCAACCCGCCCTACGGCGAGCGCATCGGCGCGGCCGGGGTGGCCGGCGCGCTGGGCGCGGACGTGTTTTTCGAACGCCTGGCCGCGCACTGGAAGACGCATTGGGGCGGCTGGACCGCATGGATCCTCAGCGCCGACCGCGACCTGCCACGGCGGCTACGTCTGCAGGCCAGCCGGCGCATCGTGCTGTTCAATGGCCCCATCGAGTGCCGGCTGATGCGGTTCGACCTTCAGGCCAGAAACGCTAAAAATGATTGAGCGCGGGATGGTACTGCCAGAACTGTTGCCATCATACGACACCGCCTGTCGCCGGGCTGTGCAGCGCTGTCAGCTTGTGGTAAATTAACGAGTGAGGCCTACGCGCCTCCCCGCTTTTCCTCCCTGAGCGGGTGCCTTTGTGTGTGACAGCAAAAGGCTTGAACCCCCGGTTGCATCCGCACCCGGGGGTCTTTTTTTCACACGCGCTCCAGCACCAGCGCAATGCCCTGGCCCACACCGATGCACATCGTGCACAGCGCGTAGCGCCCGCCGCTGCGGTGCAACTGGTTGACCGCGGTCGTCACCAGGCGGGCGCCGCTGGCGCCCAGCGGGTGCCCCAGCGCGATCGCGCCGCCGTTGGGGTTGACGCGCGCATCGTCGTCCGGCAAGCCCAGCAGGCGCAGCACCGCCAGCGCCTGCGCCGCGAAGGCCTCGTTGAGCTCGATGACGTCGATCTGGTCCAGCGTCAGGCCCGTGAGCGCCAGCACCTTGCGCGTGGCCGGCGCCGGGCCGATGCCCATGACGCGCGGCGGCACCCCCGCCACCGCCATGCCCACCACGCGCGCGCGCGGCGTCAGGCCATGGCGCGCCGCCGCCGCTTCGCTGGCCAGCAGCAGCGCGCAGGCGCCGTCGTTGACGCCGCTGGCGTTGCCCGCCGTCACGGTGCCGTCGGGTCGCACCACGCCTTTGAGCTTGGCCAGCGCCTCCAGGCTCGTGTCGCGCGGGTGCTCGTCGTGCGCCACCACGGTCGGCTCCCCCTTGCGGGCGGGGATCGTCACCGGCACGATTTCCTGCGCCAGCACCCCGGCTTGCTGCGCCGCCAGCGCTTTGCGTTGCGACGCCAGCGCAAAGCGGTCCTGGTCCTCACGCGCGATGCCGTATTCGGCGGCGACGTTTTCGGCGGTCTCCGGCATCGAATCGACGCCGTAGGCGGCTTGCATGCGCGGGTTGACGAAGCGCCAGCCGATCGTGGTGTCGTACACCGCGGTGGTGCGCGCAAAGGCTGTTTCCGCCTTGGGCATCACGAACGGCGCGCGGCTCATGCTCTCGACACCGCCGGCGATCATCAGCTCGGCTTCGCCGCAGCGTATGGCGCGCGCGGCGCTGCCCACCGCATCCAGGCCCGAACCGCACAAACGGTTGACGGTGGCGCCGGGCACCTCCACCGGCAGGCCCGCCAGCAACGCCGCCATGCGGGCGACGTTGCGGTTGTCTTCGCCAGCCTGGTTGGCGCAGCCGTAGATGACGTCGCCCAGCGCGCCCCAATCGACGCGAGGGTTGCGCGCCATCAGCGCTTCGATGGGCTTGGCGGCCAGGTCGTCGGTGCGCACGCTGGACAGCGCGCCGCCGTAGCGGCCGATCGGGGTGCGGATGGCGTCGCAGATGAAGGCATGGGTCATGGCTCGAATCTCGGCATGGGGACGGAGGATGGAAACCGACCCGCGCCCGGGCAGCGGCGCCGCACGGCCCGGCGCGCGGGTGGCGTTCAGGCGCGTTTGGCCACCAGGGTCAGGATGTCGTAGCTGGCCACCAGCTCACCGTGCTGGTTGGTCACCTCCACATCCCAGGCGACAACGCCTTGGCCGCGGCCCTGGGCGTCGGTCTTGGCGCGGTCGATCTTGCGCTTGCAGGTCAGGCGCGCCTGGATCGTGTCGCCGATGGCCACCGGCTTGACGAAACGCAGCGTGTCCAGCCCGTAGTTGGCCAGCACCGGCCCGGGCGCGGGCGACACGAACAGGCCCGCCGCCGCCGACAGCACGAAGTAGCCGTGCGCGATGCGGCGCCCAAACGGCGACTCCTTGGCGGCGATGTCGTCGAAGTGCATGTAGAAGTAGTCGCCCGAGATGCCGCCAAAGGCGACGATGTCGGCCTCGGTCACGGTGCGGCGGTGCGTCAGCAGGCTCTCACCGACGCGCAGGTCTTCAAAGTACCGGCGGAACGGGTGCACGTCGGTCTCGATGCGCGCGGCGCCGCGCACGTACTCGCCGCTGATGGCCGCCAGCATCGTCGGCGAGCCCTGCACCGCCGTGCGCTGCAGGTAATGCTTGACGGCGCGCAGGCCGCCCAGCTCCTCGCCGCCGCCGGCGCGCCCGGGGCCGCCGTGCTTGAGGTGCGGCAGCGGCGAGCCGTGGCCGGTGGACTCGGGCGCCGCCTCGCGGTCCAGCACCAACAACCGACCGTGCCAGGCCGCCACCAGCGGCACCGCCCGCGCCGCGGTCAGCGGGTCGCGTGTGACCAGCGTGGCCACCAGGCTGCCGCGCCCGCGCGCGGCCAGCGCCAGCGCCTCGTCCAGGTCGTCGTAGGGCAGCAGCGTGCTCACCGGGCCAAAGGCCTCGACCTCGTGCACGGCGGCGTGGGCGTGCGGGTCACGCGCCAGCAGCAGCGTCGGCGGGAAAAAGGCGCCGTCGGCCGTGCCCTCACCCAGCGGCGCAAAGTCGGGGCCGCCGTCCCACACCACCTCGGCGCCGGCGCGCAGCAGCGCCACGCGCTCGGCCACGTCGCGCTGCTGCGCGCGCGACGCCAACGCGCCCATGCGCACCTCGGGCAGCGCCGGGTCGCCCACCACCACCTTGGCCAGCCGGGCGCGCAGCCGCTCGGCCACGGCGTCCAGGTGCCGGCGCGGCACCAGCGCACGGCGGATCGCGGTGCACTTTTGGCCCGCCTTGACCGTCATTTCGCGCACGACCTCCTTGACGTAGAGGTCAAACTCCTCGTCGTCGGGCGTGACGTCGGGGGCCAGGATGGCGCTGTTGAGCGAATCGGCCTCGGCGTTGAACGGGATGCTGCGCTGCACCAGGTTGGGGTGGGCGCGCAGCCGCGCGGCGGTGTCGGCGCTGCCGGTGAAGGTGACGACGTCTGGCTCCTGCAAGCGGTCGAGCAAGTCGCCCGTGCCGCCGATGATGAGCTGCAGGCTGCCTTCGGGCAGCAGGCCGCTGGCGACGATCAGGCGCACCAGCGCTTCGGTCAGGTAGCTGGTGGCGGTGGCGGGTTTGCCGATGCAGGGCATCCCCGCCAAAAAGGTGGGGGCGAATTTTTCCAGCAGGCCCCACACGGGGAAGTTGAACGCGTTGATGTGCACCGCCACGCCCGCGCGCGGCACCAGCACGTGCGTGCCGGCAAAGTGGCCTTGCTTGCCCAGCGGCACCACCGGGCCTTCGTGCAGCAGGTTGCCGCTGGGCAGCTCGTTGCTGCCCAGGCTGGCGTAGGCGAACAGCGTGCCGATGCCGCCTTCGATGTCGATCCAGCCGTCGTTGCGCGTCGCCCCCGTGTGGGCCGACCAGGCGTAGAGCTGCTCCTTGTGCTCCATCAGGTATTTGCCCAGCGCCTTGAGGCGCTGCGCGCGCTGCTGGAAGTCCAGCGCCAGCAGCGCGCCTTGCGCGCGGCGGGCGTGCGCCAGGGCCTCGGCAAAGTCGAGGGTCTCGGCGTGGGTGGCGGCCACCGGGCGGCCGTGGATGGCGCTGGCCAGCGTCTGGGCCGGCTGCGCCCCCTGCCAGCGGCCGCCAAGGTAGCTCTGCAAAACGGGGATGGTGCTCATAGGGTCTGGGTTGGGGGGTTGACAAGCAAGATCAGGCCGCCGCGGCCGCACGCTGGCCGCCGATGCCCAGGTAGGTCTCGACGATGCGGCGGTCGTGCAGCAAGTCGGCGGCGGCGCCGTGCAGCGCGATGGCGCCCATCTCCAGCACGTAGCCGCGGTCGGCGATGTTGAGCGCCGCGCGCGCGTTTTGTTCGATCAGCAGCACCGACACGCCCAGCTCGCGCAGCCGTGCCACCGTGTGCAGCACCTCGCGCACGATCAGCGGCGCCAGCCCCAGCGAGGGCTCGTCCAGCATCAGCAGGCGCGGCTTGGCCATCAGCGCGCGGCCGATGGCCAGCATCTGGCGCTCGCCGCCCGACAGCGTCGCGGCCAACTGCGCGCGGCGCTCGCGCAGGCGCGGGAAGATGGCAAACACCTCCTCCATGCGCTGGCGCTGCGTGCGGTCGCCCCGACGCCAGCGGGCAAAGCCCCCCAGCAGCAGGTTGTCCTCGACCGACATCTCGCCAAACAGCTCGCGCTTTTCGGGCACCAGCGCCACCTCGCGCGCCACCATGCGCTCGACGCTGGGGCGCGGCACCACCTCGCCGTCCACCGCCAACTGGCCGCGCGAGGGCAGCAGGCCCATGGCGGCGTTGAGCAGCGTGGTCTTGCCCGCGCCGTTGGGGCCGATGACGGTGACGATCTCGCCTGGGTACACGTCCAGGTCCACCTGGTGCAGCGCCTCCACCGGCCCGTACGAGACGCTGAAGCCGCGCAGTTGCAACAGCGGGGTGCTCATGCCGCACCTCCGGTCAGCGCGTCGTCACCGAGGTAAGCCTGCAGCACGCGCGGGTCGCGCTGCACCTCGGCCGGGGTGCCGTGCGCGATGACGGTGCCAAAGTCCAGCACCGTGATGCGGTCGGCCAGGTTCATCACGAACTCCATGTCGTGCTCCACGATCAGGATGCCCAGGCCTTCGCGGCGCAGCTGGTCCAGCAGTTTGGCCAGCGCCTGCTTTTCCAGGTGGCGCAGGCCCGCCGCCGGCTCGTCCAGCAGCAGCAGCGCGGGCTGCCCGGCCAGGGCGCGGGCGATTTCGACGATGCGCTGCTGCCCCAGCGCCAGCGCCCCCGCGGGGGTGTGCGCGTGTTCGATCAGGCCACAACGTTCGATCTGGCGCAGCGCCTCGGCCTGCAGCGCGGCTTCCTCGCGCCGGTCCAGCCGCAGCATGCTGGCCAGCCAGCCGCGCCGCCCGCGCAGGTGCGCGCCCAGCGCCACGTTGTCGAGCACGCTGCGCTGCCCCAGCAAGCGCACGTGCTGGAACGTGCGCCCCAAGCCGCGCGCCGCGAAGTCGCGCGACGGCCGCCCGGTCATGGGCTCGCCCAGCAGCCACACCTCGCCCTCGGTGGGGTCGTCCACCCCCGAGATCATGTTGAAAAACGTGCTCTTGCCCGCGCCGTTGGGGCCGATCAGCGCATGCACCTCGCCGGCGCGCACCTCCAGCGACACCTGGCTGTTGGCCACCAGACCGCCGAAGCGCTTGGTGACGTCGCGCGCCTGCACCAGCACCGTGCCCGGCGGTGGCAGCGTGCGTTGCGGCAGCGCGCTGGGCGGCGGCAGCCGCACCGGCGTCGGGCGCACCCCCAGCCGGCGTGCCCAGCCCGCCAGCGTGGGCCACAGCCCGTCGGCGTAGCGCTGCAGCACCACCATCATCAGCAGGCCAAAGACGATGATTTCGAAGTTGCCGCTGGCCCCCAGCAGCCGCGGCAGCCAGTCCTGCAGTTGCTCCTTGAGCAGCGCGATCAGGGTGGCGCCCACCACCGCGCCCCACAGGTGGCCCGAGCCGCCCACCACCGCCATGAACAGGTACTCGATGCCGATGTTGATGTTGAACGGGGTGGGGTTGACGAAGCGCTGCAAGTGCGCGTACAGCCAGCCCGACAGCGCCGCCAGCAGCGCGGCGAGCAAAAACACCTGCGCGCGCAGCCGCCCGGTGTCCACGCCCATCGATTCGGCCATCAGGCGCCCGCTTTTGAGCGCGCGCACCGCACGGCCGGTGCGCGAGTCCAGCAAGTTGTGCAGCGCCCACAGCGCCAGCAGCACCACGGCCCAGATCAGCAACCCCAGCTCGCGCGGGTCGGCCAGCGTCCACGGCCCGAGCTGCAGCGCGGCAATGCCGGTGATGCCCGTGTGTCCGCCCAAAAAGCCAAGGTTGCCAAACAGGAAATACAGGCTCAGCCCCCAGGCGATGGTGGCCAGCGGCAGGTAGTGCCCGCCCAGGCGCAGCGTCACCGCCCCGAGCACCCCCGCCACCAGCGCCGTCAGCACCAGGCCCAGCGCCAGCCCCAACCAAGGCAGCCACGCCGCCGGCACGCCTTGCAGGGCGGCGGCCACCTCCGGCGCGGTGCACACCCACGCGGTGGCGTACGCGCCCAGCCCCACGAACGCGGCCTGCCCGAACGAGGTCATGCCGCCCACACCGGTCAGCAGCACCAGCCCCAGCGCCACCAGCGCGTGCAGCCCGATGTAGTTGAGCAAGGTCACGGTGAAGGGGGACAGCCCACCCCACAGCGCCAGCAGCACCGCCACCGCGGCCACCGTGACGGTGCGTGTGGTCAGCCAGGTGGGGCCGGCGCCCGCGGCGCTGGGCACCCGGGTTGCGGGGGCGCTCATTCTTCGTCCTCCACGTGGTGGCTGCGCAGCGAGCGCCACAGCAGCACCGGAATGATCAGCGTGAACACCAACACCTCCTTGAAGGCGCTGGCCCAAAACGAGGCAAACGCCTCCAACTGCCCCACCAGCACCGCCCCCAGCAGCGCCAGCGGGTAACTGGCCAGGCCCCCGACGATGGCTGCCACGAACCCTTTGAGGCCGACCAAAAAACCGGTGTCGTAGTAAATCGTCGTGATCGGCGCGATCAGCAGCCCCGACACTGCGCCGATGAGCGCGGCCAGCGCGAAGCTGAGGTCACCCGACAGTTCGGTGGGGATCCCCATCAGGCGCGCGCCCACGCGGTTGATGGCGGTGGCGCGCAGCGCCTTGCCCAGCAGCGTGCGCTCGAAAAAGGCAAACATCGCCAGCACCAGCAGCACCGTGACGCCCACCACCACCAGCGCCTGCCCTGGCACCGGGATGCCGGCCAGCTCCAGGCGCGCCTCGGAAAACGCCGGGGTGCGCGAGCCTTCGGCGCCAAAAAACCACAGCCCCAGGCCCATCAGCACGCCGTGCAGCGCCACCGACACGATCAGCAACACCAGCACCGTGGCGTGCGCCAAGGGCCGAAACGCCAGCCGGTACGTCAGTGGCCCCAGCGGTGTGACCAGCAGCAGCACCGCCGCAGCCTGCCCCAGCAGCGAGGTGGGCCGCCAGCCCAGCAACAGCGCCGCCGCCAGCCCGGGCAGCACCACGCACCACAGCGCGGTGGCCCACGGGTCCACGGTGGCCCCGCGGCGCCAGCGCCACAGCTCCAGCAGCAGCACCACCGCCGCCATCGCCAGCAGCAGCCACAGGATGCCCGGCGTGACACCGGCTTGCAGCGCCGCCATCGACAACGCCGCGTAGGCGACCAATTCCCCCTGGGGCACGAAGATCACGCGCGTGACCGAAAACACCAACACCAGCGCCAGCGCCATCAGCGCGTACACGGCCCCGTTGACGATGCCGTCCTGGGCCAAAAAAAGGGCGATTTGCAAGTCCATCGGGCGACAGCCTCGGGGTCATCGAAAGGCGCGCCGCTGCACCGGCGCGGGACGCGCCACCGCGCGGACGGGCGCCCGCGGTGGCGTCCGCGCCGCAAGCCGCCCCGAGCACGCGCGCGCAGGGCAACCCGCAGCGCCGCGGCTCAGGGCGCGTATTTCCAAGTGCCGTTTTCGACCTTGACCATCACGCGCGCGCGCTGGTCCAGGCCGGCGTGGTCGGTGGGCGACATGTTGAAGATGCCGTGCGCGCCGGCCACGTTACGGGCGTTTTCCAGCGCGTCGCGCAACGCGGCGCGGAATTCGGCCGTGCCGGGCTTGGCCTTTTTGAGCGCTTCGGGCACCGCCGCCTGCAGCAGCAAGCCGGCGTCCCAGGCGTGGCCGCCAAAGGTGGTCACGCTGCCCTTGCCATAGGCGTCCTCGTAGGCCTTGACGTAGGCTTGGGCCGACTTCTTGACCGGGTGGTCTTGGGGCAGCTGGTCGGCCACCAGCATCGGGCCGGCGGGCAGCAGCGTGCCCTCGCAGTCCTTGCCGCACACGCGCAAAAAGTCGTTGTTGGCCACGCCGTGCGTTTGGTAGATCTTGCCGGTGTAGCCGCGCTCTTTGAGCGTTTTTTGCGGCAGCGCCGCCGGCGTGCCGGAGCCGGCGATCAGCACCGCGTCGGGCCGCGCCGACACGATCTTGAGCACCTGGCCGGTGACCGAGGTGTCGGTGCGGTTGTAGCGCTCGTTGGCCACGATCTGCAGCTTTTTCAGCCCGGCGGCCTTGGCAAACTCCTGGTACCAGCCTTCGCCGTAGGCGTCGGCAAAGCCGATGAAGGCCACGTTGCGCACCCCGCTGTCGGCCATGTGCGTGGCGATGGCCACCGCCATCAGGATGTCGTTTTGCGGTGTCTTGAACACCCAGCGCTTTTTGTCGTCCACCGGCTCGACGATGCGGGCCGAGGCGGCCAGCGAAATCATCGGCACCTTGGCCTCGGCCACAGCGTCGATCATCGCCAGCGAGTTGGGCGTGGTGGTGGAGCCGACGATGACGTCAACCTTGTTTTCGCTGATCAGCTTGCGCGTGTTGGTGACGGCGGCGGTGGTGTCGCTGGCGTCGTCGAGCACGATGTAGTTGATTTTTTCGCCGCCGATGGTTTTGGGCATCAGCGCCACGGTGTTTTTCTCCGGGATGCCCAGCGACGCCGCCGGCCCGGTGGTGGACAGCGTGACACCGACATTGATGTCGGCCCAGGCCGCGGCACTCAGGCCGGCGGTGGCCGCCAGCGCGAGCAGGGTTTTGCGCAGTTTCATCAGAGGTCTCCTCAGGGGTGGCACGAAGTTGCACGAAGCAGCCGACTGCCTCGCATGGTTATGCGCCATAACATGCATGATAGTGCATGTCTCAGCGCTCGTCAAAGGTTAGCACGAGCCGCGGCGTGCAGGCCCGCGCCTGGCAGGTCAACACAAACCCGGCCGCCACCTCGGCGTCGGTGAGGCCGAAGTTGCGCTCCATCGTAACCTCGCCCTCCAGCACCTTGGCGCGGCAGGTGCTGCACACGCCGCCCTTGCACGAGTACGGCAGGTCCAGGCCCGCTTCCAGCGCCGCGTCGAGCACGGCTTCGCCGGCGGCCAGCGGCACCTCGTGCTGCTTGCCATCCAGCACCACGATGGCCTGCGCGGCGGCGTGCGCGGCGCGGCGCGCCTCGGCGGCGTCGACGTCGGCCTGCACCTTGGCCGCCTGCGCGGGGTCGGTGGTGAAGCGCTCGGTGCGGATCGCCTGCGCCGGCACACCGGCCTGCAGCAGCGCGCGCTCGGTGGCCTGGATCATCGCCTCGGGGCCGCAGATGAACACCTCGTCCATGCTGGCCGGCGGCAGCAGCGCGTCCATGATGGCACGCACCTTGGCCTCGTCCAGCCGCCCCTGCAGCAGATCGACCTCCTGCGCCTGGCGCGACAGCACGTGGATCATCGTGAAGCGGTCGGGGTAGCGGTCCTTGAGGTCCTGCAGCGCCTCGTTGAACATGATGGTGGAGGTGCGCCGGTTGCCGTAGACCAGCGTGAACTTGGTGTGCGGCTGCTCTTCCAGCGTGCTGGCCACGATCGACAGAATCGGCGTGATGCCCGAGCCGGCCGCAAAGCCGACGCGGTGCAGGGCGCGCGGGCGCTGCACGGTGAAGCGCCCCTGCGGCGGCATCACCTCCAGCGTCTGGCCGGGCTGCACGGCGCGCACCGCCCAGTTGGAAAAGCGCCCACCCACCACCGGGCGGATGCCGATGTCGAGCTCGCCAGCGTGCTGCAGGCGCGAGCGCGGGCTGCAAATGGAGTAGTTGCGGCGCAGCTCCTGGCCGTCGACGGTGGCGCGCAGCGTCAGGTACTGGCCAGGCTCGAAACGGAAGGTCTCGCGCAGCGCGGGCGGCACCTCCAACGTGATGGCCACCGCGCCGCCCGCTTCGGGGCTGACGCGCTTGACGGTGAGGGGATGAAAGCGGGCGATGCTCATGGCAGCCTCGGGCGGGGGGGGTCAATGGGGTTTGAAATGGTCGAACGGCTCGTGGCAGTCCAGGCACTGCCACAGCGCTTTGCACGCGGTGGAGCCAAAGCGCGACACTTCGCGCGTGCGCATCGAGCCGCAACGCGGGCACGGCACGGGCGCGGGCGCACGCGGCACGAAACGCAGCACCTGCTCGCCCGCTGTGGGCGTGTCGGCGCAGCGCCCCGGCGGGGCGATGCCGTAGGCGCGCAGCTTGGCGCGGGCCTGCTCGGTCATCCAGTCGGTGGTCCACGGCGGGGCCAGCTGCGTGGTGACGCGCGCACGCACGCCCAGGCGCTGCAGCGTGGCGCGCACATCGTCTTCGATCTGCGCCATCGCAGGGCAGCCGCTGTAGGTGGGGGTGATGACGACCTCGACGCAGGTCGGGTCGTCGGCGGCGGCACGCACGGCGCGCACGATGCCCATGTCGGCCAGCGTGACGACCGGGATTTCGGGGTCGGTCAGCTCGGCCAACGCCGCGTGCACGCGCGCCAGCAGCGCGTCGTCCACGGGGGGCAGGGCGTTGGTGGGTGGCGCCATCGCGTGCCCTTGCCTCACCACTGCGCGCCGGGGTGGGCGCGCGCCACCACCTGCAGCTCGCCCAGCAGGTAGCTCAGGTGCTCCGAATGCACGCCGAGCTTGCCTTGCGGCACGTGGCCTTGGTCGCTGGGCACGCGCAACGTGGCCTCGGCCAGCGTGGCCTCGACCGTGGCCTGCCACGGGGCGCGCAAAGCCGCCACGTCCACGCCCACACCGGCTTGCACGGCGGCGCGCTCGAAGTCGCTGGAGGTCCAGAACTCCTGCGTGTACGGCATCAGGTGGTCGAACGCCGCCTGCATGCGCGCGTGCGACTCGTCGGTGCCGTCGCCCAGCCGCACCACCCACTCGCTGGCATGGCGCAGGTGGTAGCGCGCCTCCTTGAGCGACTTGGCCGCGATGGCCGCCAGCGGCGCGTGCGCGCTGGCCTGCAGCGCCTCCCACAGCGGCACCATCAGCGCGCTGTAGAGGAAGTTGCGCGCCAGCGTCACGCCCCAGTCCATGTCGCCTTGGGCGTAGCCCACGCGCGGCAGGCTGGCGGGCAGCTCCAGCAGCACGTAGTTGCGGAACTGGTGCGCGTCGCGCCAGTAGGCGTAGGTGTCTTCGGTGGCGTCGCCGCCCTGCAGGCGCGCCACCTCCTGGTACAGCAGCCGCGCCTGGCCGATCAGGTCCAGGCTCTGGTTGGCCAGGGCCAGGTCTTCTTCCAGCACCGGCCCCACGCCGCACCACTGGCAGTTGCGTTGCGCCAGCACCAGGGCGTTGTCGCCCAGGTGCAGCAGGTACTCGGTCAGCACCGAGGTGTCCACGGCCAGCGCGTCCATCACATGTGCCCCACTTCGTCGGGGATGTCGTAAAAGGTCGGGTGGCGGTAGATCTTGTCCGCCGCCGGCTCGAAAAACTCACCCTTGTCGTCCGGGCGGCTGGCCACGATCGCGGCCGAGGGCACGACCCAGATGCTGACGCCTTCTTGGCGCCGGGTGTAGATGTCGCGCGCCATTTGCAGCGCGTGCGTGGCGTCGGCGGCGTGCAGGCTGCCGCAGTGCTTGTGTTCCAGGCCTTGTTTGCTGCGCACAAACACTTCCCACAGCGGCCAGTCTTTCAGCGCCGGGGCGGGGGTGTTGGGGGTGGTGTCGCTCATGGTGGGGTCGTCCTTGGGCAGGATGGGGGAATGCAACGCGGCGGCCCGGGGTTCACGCCGCGGCTTTGAAGGCGCGCTCGCGCTGCTTGCGCGCGTGCGCCAGCGCCGCGTCGCGCACCCAGGCGCCGTCGCGGTGGGCTTTGATGCGGGTGCCGAGGCGTTCCTTGTTGCACGGGCCGTGACCGTTGACGGTTTGCCAGAACTCCTCCCAGTCGATCTCGCCGAAGTCGTAGTGCCCGCGCTCGGGGTTCCACTTCAGCTTCGGGTCGGGCAGCGTCACGCCCAACACCTCGGCCTGCGGCACGGTGGCGTCGACAAACTTTTGCCGCAACTCGTCGTTGCTGATGCGCTTGATGCCCCAGCGCATGCTTTGCTCGCTGTGCACGCTGGCGCTGTCGGGCGGCCCGAACATGGCCAGGCACTTCCACCACCAGCGGTTGACGGCGTCTTGCACCATGCGGCGCTGCTCCTCGGTGCCGCGCATCATCGTCAGCAGCAGCTCGTAGCCCTGGCGCTGGTGGAAGCTTTCTTCCTTGCAGATGCGAATCATCGCGCGCGCATAAGGGCCGTAGCTGCAGCGGCACAGCGGGATCTGGTTCATGATCGCGGCGCCGTCGACCAGCCAGCCGATCACGCCCACGTCGGCCCAGTTCAGCGTGGGGTAGTTGAAGATCGAGCTGTACTTGGCGCGGCCGCTGAGCAGCTGCTCGATCAGCTCGGCGCGGCTCACCCCCAGCGTTTCGGCCGCCGAGTACAGGTACAGGCCGTGGCCGCCCTCGTCTTGCACCTTGGCCAACAGGATGGCCTTGCGCTTGAGGCTGGGCGCGCGCGTGATCCAGTTGCCCTCGGGCAACATGCCCACCACCTCGCTGTGGGCGTGCTGGCTGATTTGGCGGATCAGCGTTTTGCGGTAGGCCTCGGGCATCCAGTCCTGCGGCTCGATGCGGCCGTCAGCGTCGATGCGGGCCTGGAACGCGGCCAGCTTGTCGGCGGGCTCGTCAGCCTGAAGCGGCTGCACGTTGCCCTTGGGATCGGGGATGCTCAGCGCTTGGGTGTACATGGCGGGTCTCCGGGGGGGTCAAAGGGGGCGTGGGCGCTCGTCCTGCACGCGCTTGGCCTTGCCGGTCTGGGTGCGCGGCAGCGTGTCGGCGTCCAGCACCGTGACGCGGGTGCTGACGCCGATGAAGGTCTTGATGCGGTGCTGCAGTTCGCGCGCGATGGTGGCGCGCTCGGCGTCGCTGAGCCGGCCGCTGAGGGCGCGTTGCAGCTCGCAGCGCACTTCGAGCTGGTCCAGATGCCCCTCGCGCGTCAGCACCAGCAGGTAGTGGCCCGACAGTTGCGCGTCGCGCAGGATCTGCTCCTCGATCTGGGTCGGGAAAACGTTGACCCCACGCAGGATGATCATGTCGTCGGTGCGGCCGGTGATGCGGCCCATGCGCCGAAAGCTGCGCGCGGTGGGGGGCAGCAGCCGCGTGCGGTCGCGCGTGCGGTAGCGGATGATCGGCATGGCCTCCTTGGTCAACGAGGTGAAGACCAGCTCGCCCTCCTCGCCGTCGGGCAGCACCTCGCCGGTGTCGGGGTCGATGATTTCGGGGTAGAAGTGGTCTTCCCAGATCACCGGGCCGTCCTTGGTCTCGATGCACTCGTTGGCCACGCCCGGCCCCATCACCTCCGACAGGCCGTAGATGTCCACCGCATCCAGCCCCAGCTTGCGCTCGATTTCGGCGCGCATGCCTTCGCCCCACGGTTCCGCCCCAAAGATGCCGACCTTGAGCGGTATCTGCTCCGGCGCGATGCCCTGGCGCTCGAACTCCTCGGCCAACACCAGCGAGTACGACGGCGTGACCATGATGATGTCGGGCTTGAAGTCCATGATCAGCTGCACCTGGCGCTCGGTCTGGCCGCCCGACATCGGGATCACCGTGCAGCCCAGGCGCTCGGCGCCGTAGTGCGCCCCCAGCCCCCCGGTGAACAGGCCATAGCCGTAGGCCACGTGCACGATGTCACCCGGGCGGCCGCCGGCGGCGCGGATGGAGCGCGCCACCAGGTTGGCCCAGGTGTCGATGTCGCGCTGGGTGTAGCCCACCACGGTGGGCTTGCCGGTGGTGCCGGACGAAGCGTGGATGCGCACGACGCGCTCGCGCGGCACCGCGAACATGCCAAACGGGTAGTTGTCGCGCAGGTCGGCCTTGGTGGTGAAGGGGAATTTGGCCAGGTCAGCCAGCGTCTTGAGGTCGTCCGGGTGGACACCGGCGGCGTCGAACTTGGCGCGGTAGTGCGGCACGTTGTCGTAGGCGTGGCGCACGCTCCACCGCAGGCGCTCCAGTTGCAGCGCCGCGATTTCGTCGCGGCTGGCGGTCTCGATCGGCTCCAGGTCGCCGGGGCGGGGGGCTTTGACGGGCATGGTCAGGGTCTCCTCGAATCGGGGTGGTGTCAGGTGGCGGCGCCGCGCGCGGCGGCGGCCTGCTCCAGCCCGGCGATGACTTCGCCGCTGAGGCGGTAGCTCTTGCCGCGGAACAGCGCCACCGTGCGCCCACCACGCACGCGCACCGTGATGTCGTACACACCGGTGCGACCGCTGAGCGAGCGCTCGACGGCCTCGGCCTCCAGCACGTCGCCCGCGCGCGCCGGGGCCAAAAAGTCGATGTGGCAGGCCGACGCCACCGTGTTGTGGTTGTGGCTGTTGCAGGCGTAGGCAAACGCGCTGTCGGCCAGCGTGAAGATCAGCCCGCCGTGGCACATCGCGTGGCCATTGACCATGTCCGGACGCACGGTCATCGACATCACCGCCCGGCCAGGGCCAATGGCTTCCAGCCGCATGCCCAGCGCCTGACAGGCGTGGTCACGCGCCCACATCGCGGCCGCCGCCGCTTCGGCCAGGGCTTGGGGGTCGGTCGGGGGCGGGGTGTGGGCGCTCATCGTGATACAAAAATATGGCGTTTCGTGATGTTTTCAGTATCACGCGGAGGCAAGCCCATGCCTATAGGGGTTTTCCCGGAGGGATGCGGCGGGTTTAGGCTGTCATCGGTGGCCCCAGCGAGCACTCGTCGTCCAACGGCTCGAAGCGCTGCCACAGCCATGGCGCGGCGGCCGGGGTGTGGCCATCGGCCAGGCACAGGCGCGCGTCCAGGTGCCGCTCGGCCGGGGCCAGCAGCAGGCGGTACAGGCGCCGGCACACCTGGCGCGCGCGCTCGCCGGGCCACTCGCGCGGCAGCAGCTCGGCGGGCAACTGCGGGTCGCGCAGCAGCAGGCGCCGCCAGTCGTGGATCAGCAGCGTGCGCGCGCAAAACGCCAACTCCGGCGGTGGCGCGCTGGCGGCGCTGCGCAGCGCCGCTTCGATGGGGGCGTACTGGGCCACAAAGTCGGCGTAGTGCTGCGCCAGCGCCGCCAGGTTCCACGCCTGCTGCACCAGCGTGCGGTTGGGGGCCACGCCGCGCAACGGCAGGCGTTGCGCACGCAGCGGCAGCAGCGCCCCGGCCCACGCGCCCAGCCCGTCGGCGGCCAGCGCCTCCAGGGTGGCGTCCATGTCGGCGCTGGGGTGCACGAACACCCCGCCCGGCAGCTCGCCGTAGCCCTGCCAGAACAGCGAGCGGCGCAGCCGCTCGCGCACCCGCGCCGGCAGCGCCTCGGTCACCAGCAGCATGCGCCAGTGCAGGTCCCAGCTCGGGGCCCGCGCGGCGTAGATCTGCCGCGCCGCCTCGTCCACGCGCGCCAGCCCCGCGTCGGTCAGCAGGTAGTCGGTGCGTCGCCCCTGCGCCCGTGTGGTCAGCCAGCCCTCTTGCACCAGGCGGTACACCGCGGTGCGCACCAAGCGTTCGTTGACGCCCAGCGGCTGCAGCAATTGGATCAGGCTGCCCAGCCACAGGCACGCGCCGCGCGGCAGCACGGCGTCGCCGAACACGGTGACAATCAGCGAGCCGGCCTGCACGCGGTCCTGGCTCGAGTGGGCATCGATGCGCGCGCGCAGCAGCGCCAGCGCGTCATCGGGCGACGGTGGGACGGAGGGCACGACCATGGGCGCGATGGTAGCGCCCGCGCGCCCGTGCCACCGCGGCGGTCACTCGTGCGCGCGCAGCGCCCCCGCGGCCTGGCCCTTGCCGGCCCGCGCGGGCGGCTTGCACAAGCCACACACGTAGTGACGTTTGTTGACGTAGGGATCGGCCACGAAGTGCCCCCCGCAGCAGGTGCAGCGGGTGCGTATCAGCATGCCCGCGTCCATGAAACGGCTCAGCCGCCACGCGCGCGTGAAGCTCAGCAGCGGCTCCAGCCCACACGCGTGCATCTGCTCGGCGTACAGGCGCCAGGCGCGCATGATGGCGTCGATGTCGTCCACCGCGACGTTTTTCAAGATGGACTGACGGATGTTTTCAAACAGCGACGCGTGGATGTTGGGCTGCCACTGCAAAAAGTAGTCGGTCGAAAACGGCAACTGCCCCTTGCTGGGCGAACGCCCCGTGACCTCTTTGTAGAGCTTGAGCAGCCGCTCGTACGACAGGTTGGTTTCGCTCTCCAGCACCTGCAGCCGCGCGCCCAGGCGGATCAAATCGATGGCGCGCTGCACGTCGCGCGCTTCGGCCAGCAGGCTTTTGGTGGCGGGCTTGGTGGTGGTGCTCATGGGGCGGCTCCGGGCAAGGTACGGTTGGGGGCAGGGGCTCGGTGGGGTGCGCTACGGCCTCAGGCGGCCTCGGCCAAGCGACTCGCCAGCAGGATGCTGCCGTGCAGGCGCTGCGCCGCTTCGCCCACCGAACGCTGCGGGGCGTGCGATCCGGCCAGCAGCGCAAACACCATGTCGTCGTCGGCCTGGAAGCGGGCGAGCAGCGTGTTCTGGCTGGCCAGTTTGACCACCTGCGCGGTGCTCAGCGCGGCGATCAGCTCGGCCGCTTCCTCGCTCAAGCCCAGCCGAAAGCACGCCTCGGCCTTGTCGGCGCGGATCAGGCGCTGCGCCAGCATCAGGTAGGTGAGGTTGGCCTCGCGGATCTCGGCCAGCAGTTGCTCACGTTCAGCGTCGGTGCCGGGCAGTTCGTGGGTGGCGGCGGTCATGGCAGCTCTCCTTTTCAGGTTCTGGCGCTGCCGGGCTGCAACCTTTACCACACCCCGCACAGCGCTGTTGCGTTGAAAAGGATTGTCAAAACCGGCCAGCTTTTCTTGAATCGGAAGGTGTCTGTTCGCGCCGTCAGCCATCCGCCGTCAGCGCGTCGGAAAATGCCTGACACGCACCGTCGCGGTGGGGCGGCTTGTGCCGCTCGGTGCCGGCTCGTGGGCGGCTCGGCACCGCGTCCCAGCCTGCGCTACCATCCATGCGCATGAGCACCCGGCGCAAGCTGCCCATTGGCATCCAAACCCTGCGCGACATTCGCGATGGGGGCTACTACTACGTCGACAAAACGCCACAGGTAGCACGGCTGGCCGACAGCGGCAAGTACTACTTCCTCTCGCGCCCGCGCCGTTTTGGCAAGTCGCTGCTGATCGACACCATCGCCGAGGCCTTTGCCGGCCAGCGCGCGCTCTTTGAAGGGGGTGAGGCCGCCGTGGCGCTGGGGGTGGAGCCGGCAGCAGCCAGCCGGCCGCGGCTGTACCTGGCCGAGCACTGGGACTGGGGGCGGCGGCATCCCGTCATTCGCATCTCCTTTGCCGAAGGACGACTGGAGCAGCGCCACCAGCTTGAAGCCCACATCCACGACCAGCTGAGCATCAACGCCGCGCGCCTAGGCGTGGACATCCCGGCCGAACCTGCGGATCCCCACATTCGCTTGGGGCACCTGATCACCCGCACCGCCGAAGCGCGCGGCCAGCAGGCCGTGGTGCTGGTCGATGAGTACGACAAGCCGATCCTGGACAACCTGGAAACGCCGGACATCGCCCGCGCGATGCGTGAGGGGCTTAGGAATCTCTACTCCGTCATCAAGGGGCGCGATGCCGATGTGCGCTTTGCGATGCTGACAGGCGTCTCTAAATTCAGCAAGGTGTCGATTTTCTCGGGTCTGAACAACCTGTACGACCTGACCCTGGATCCGGCCTATGGCGCGCTGTGCGGCTACACCGAAGAAGATCTGGACACCGTCTTTGCGCCCGAGTTCGAGGCGGCCGCGGCCGACGGCCAGCCGCTGAACCGTGGTGAAGTGCGGCGTTGGTACAACGGCTACGCCTGGGGCCCGGTGAGTGTGTACAACCCCTTTGACGTGCTGTTGCTGCTGCGCATGCGCGAATTTCGACCGCACTGGTTCGAGACGGGCACGCCCACCTTCCTCGTGCAGTGGTTGCAGCGCCGGGGTTTCTTCACCCCGCGGCTGGAGCAGCTCTACGCTGACGAGGCGCTGCTGAGTGCTTTCGATGTGGACGGCATCGAGCCCGAAGCGATGCTGTGGCAGACCGGCTACCTCACGATCAAGGGGGTGCAACGCTTTGCGGGCGAGATCGAATACCAGTTGGCGGTGCCGAATTGGGAAGTGCGTCAGGCCCTCAACAAGGCGCTCATGCAGGCTTGGCACCCCCAGCCGCGCAGCGCGCCGCTGCGCGCGCTGCACGACGCCTTGGGCCAGGGTGACGTGGCCGCCTTGCAAGCCCACTTCGAGCGTTTGTTTGCCTCCATCCCACACGACTGGTACCGCGCCAACCCGATCGCGCAGTACGAGGGCTACTTTGCCAGCGTCTGCTACAGCCACCTGGCCAGTCTCGGCGTGGAGATCATCCCAGAGGACGTGACCCACGAAGGCCAGTGTGACCTCACGGTCAAGCACGCCGGCATCGTGTGGGTGTTTGAGTTCAAGGTCATCCAAGGTGAACAGGCCACCGGCCAGGCCCTGCAGCAACTCCAGACCAAAAACTACGCGGCCAAGTACCGCGGTGCACCCGGCGTCGAGCGCGTGATCGAAGTCGGCGTGGAGTTCAGCCGCAGCCGGCGGCAGATTGTGGGGTGGGAGGCGTTGGCAGCCCATCCGCCGCCTCGGTGACGGCCTCGCATGGACGGCTCCAGCGGCAAGCCCTTAACCCCTTTCCCGCTGCAGGCGCTGGCTTTGCCAGTACACGTCATCGCCCCCGGCGGCGCGGTTGAGCACGCGCGCCAGCACGAACAGCAGGTCGCTCAAGCGGTTGAGGTACTGGCGCGGCGCGTCGTGGATGGCCTCTTCCTGCCCCAACGCCACCAGGCTGCGTTCGGCGCGGCGCGCCACCGTGCGGCACACGTGCGCCAGCGCCGCGGCGCGGCTGCCTCCGGGCAAGATGAACTCCTGCAAGCGCGGCAGCCGCGCGTTGTAGTGCGCCAACGCTTCGTCCAGCGCCAGCACCGCGTCGGTCTGCAGCAACTGGTAGCCGGGCACGCTGAGCTCGCCCCCCAGGTTGAACAGCTCATGCTGGATGCGCTGCAGCAGCGCGCGCACATCGTCCGGCAGAGGCTCGGTCAGCAGCAGCCCGAGGTTCGAGTTGAGCTCGTCGACATCGCCCATGGCGTGCACCCGCAAGCTGTTTTTGCTCACACGCTGGTTGTTGCCCAGACCGGTCGTGCCGGCATCCCCGGTGCGGGTGGCGATCTGGGTGAGGCGGTGTCCCATGCATTGTCTCCCGTGGCGTGGCTGCGGATAATGCGCAGCATTATCGGCCACACCCCACCCCGCCCCACATGACCGTCGCGCTCACCCCCACGCTGTTGCCGCACATCGACGTCCAACCCACGCCGCCCGAAGCGCTGGTGGCGCTGCAGGCGCGCTTTGGCGCGCAGCTGTCCACCGCCTGGGCCGTGCGCGAGCAGCACGGCCGCGACGAGTCGGCCTTCACCCACGTGCCGCCGCCGGCGGCGGTGGTGTTTGCCGAGTCCACGCAGGACGTCGCCGACGCCGTGCGCATCGCCGCGCAGTGGCGCGTGCCGGTGATCCCGTTCGGCGTCGGCTCCTCGCTGGAAGGGCACCTGCTGGCGGTGCGCGGCGGCATCAGCCTGGACGTCAGCCGCATGAACCAGGTGCTGGCCGTGCACGCCGACGATCTCACCGCCACCGTGCAGCCGGGTGTGACGCGCAAGCAGCTCAACGAGGCCATCAAACATCTGGGGTTGTTTTTCCCCATCGACCCCGGCGCCGACGCCTCGATCGGCGGCATGACCGCCACCCGCGCCAGCGGCACCAACGCCGTGCGCTACGGCACCATGCGCGACAACGTGCTGGCGCTGGAAGTGGTCACCGCGCGCGGCGACGTCATCCGCACCGGCACGCGGGCGCGCAAAAGCAGCGCCGGCTACGACCTGACGCGCCTGTTCGTGGGCAGCGAGGGCACGCTGGGCATTTTCACCGCGATCACCGTGCGCCTGTACCCGCTGCCCGAGGCGGTGTCGGCGGCGGTGTGCTCGTTTCCCAGTGTCGACGCCGCCGTGCGCACGACGATGGCCATCATCCAGATGGGCGTGCCCATCGCCCGCTGCGAGCTGCTCGACGCGCGCACGGTGCGCGCCGTCAACGCCCACAGCAAGCTGGGCTTGCGCGAAGCACCGATGCTGTTGATGGAGTTCCACGGCTCGCCAGCCAGCGTGCGCGAGCAGGCCGAAACGGTGCAGGCGCTGGCGCATGAGCACGGCGGCCAGGATTTCGAGTGGGCCACCACGCCCGAAGAGCGCACGCGCCTGTGGACAGCACGCCACAACGCCTACTTCGCCGCCGTGCAAAGCCGCCCAGGGTGCCGCTGCATCACCACCGACGCCTGCGTGCCGATCAGCCAACTGGCCGAACAGGTGGGCGCCGCGGTGGCCGAGGCCGACGCGGCGGGGTTGCCCTACTTCCTGGTCGGGCACGTCGGCGATGGCAACTTCCACATGGGCTACCTGATCGACCCCGACGACGCCGCCGAGCGCGCGCGCGCCGAAGCGCTCAACGCCGCGCTGGTGCAGCGCGCGATCGACTGCGGCGGCACCTGCACCGGCGAGCACGGCGTGGGCCTGCACAAAATGGCGTTTTTGCACGCCGAGGTCGGCGACGGCGCCCTGGCGCTGATGCGCGCCATCAAAGCGGCGCTGGATCCGCAGGGCATCCTCAACCCGGGCAAGGTGCTGGCATGACGGCGCCGGCCGTTGCTCGACGCTTGGGACGACTGTCGGCGTTGCTGATGGTCCCACGCACGGCGCGGTGGGTGGTGGCGGGCTTCATCGTGTTGCTGGTGCTGCAGGCGTTGCTGGTGCAGCAAGGGTTGCAACGGCTGCGTGACATCGGCACGATGTTCGACCATGTCGCACGCACGGCGCTGCCCGCGCAGCAGCACGCACACGAGATGCAACGCGCCGCCCAGGCGCGCATCATGCTGTTGCTGCGCATGCTGGCGCAGCCCGACCCGTTCGAGCGTGAGGCGGACGCGCAGGCGTTCGTGCAAGAGGGCTTGGCTTTTGGGCGCGCCCGCGACGCGCTGCTGGCCCTGGCCTTGGACGACGCCACACAAATCCAACTGCGGCACATCCAGCAGCAAGCGGTGGCCCTGAGCCAGCGCCAGCGCGCCATGAGTGAGGCGTTGCTGCAAGGGCGCGACGACGAGGCGCGTGCGCTGCTGGAACAGCAGCGCCTGTTCGACGTGCAACGTGAGCTGGTGCTGGAGCTGCAAGCGCTGGCGCAGCGTATGCAGCAGCAGGCACAGGCCGATCAGCAGCGTGCCCTGGAAGCGCAACGCTCGGCTGAGCGCATTGTGCTGATGTTGGGCGCGTCGCTGTTTGCGCTGGGGGTCGCCATCGGCGTGGCGGTCACGCGCCTGGTGGCACGCGCCGAGCGGTTGTTGCTGTTGGACAAGGAGCGCGCCGAGGCGGCAGCGTGCCGTGACCCGCTGACGGGTTTGTACAACCGCCGCGGTTTCGAGCAGGCGCGCGAGCTTCTGTTGCGCGCCAGCCCAAACGGCACACCGCACAGCTTGCTGCTGATCGACCTGGATCATTTCAAACCCGTCAACGACACCGCCGGGCACGACGCCGGCGACGCGTTGCTGCGCCGGCTGGCGCAGTTGCTGCGCGACCAGGTACGGCCTCAGGACATCGTCGCGCGGCTGGGGGGCGATGAGTTCGCCGTCGTGCTGGTCGGGTTGGACGCCGCCCAGGCCACGCAAGTCGGGCAACGCATTCGCGACGCTGTGGCGGACTTCAGCTTCGAATGGGGCGGCCGCACGTTCCGACTGGGCACCAGCATCGGCGTGGCCACCGTCCTGACCGGGGCGGCCGAAGCGGCGTGGTCACACGCCATGAAGGCCGCCGACGAGGCCTGCTACGAGGCCAAGCGGCGCGGCCGGGGTCAAGTGGTGGGCGCCGCCGACGTCGCCACCCCGGCAACCGGCGTGCAGGCCTCGGTCGCCTGAGCGGGCATGCGGTAGGCCCACAGCCAGCGGCCGTCCGGGCAGCGCCAGCGCAGCGTCGGCCGCCAGCCGGGCACCTCAAACTCCAGGCTGGCCAGCCAGGCGCCCGGGCGCAGCTCGGCCGCGGCTTTGGCCGCCGCGTGCGGCATCGTCTCGGGCCGCTGAAACAGGTACACCAGGTCGTACGGCGCCCAATCGGTGCGCCACAAGTCGCCGTGGCGCACGCGCGCGCCCACCGGCGCACGCAGCCGCGCCAACAGCACCCACGGCCAGGCGCGCTCGACGCCGTGCAGCTCGGCGTCGGGGTAGGCGCGCTCCAGCGCGCGCAGTCCGTCGCCCGCGCCGCAGCCCGCGTCCAGCACGCGCGCCCGCGGCGGCAGCCACAGCGCCTCGCGCAGGCCGTCCAGCGCCCCAACGGGGGTGGGGTACAGCGGCGCGTCGCGCCACGCCCGCCACGGGTACAGCGCCAGCACCAGCAGCGCCAGCAGCGCCCACACCCACCCGGGGGGTGCAGGCACCAGCCCCGCCGCCAGCACCCACGAGACCGGAAACCCCGCCGCCAGCACCATGCGCCGCAGCGGTGTGTCGCCCCGGCGCAGCGCCCACACGATGGCCAGCAGCGCCACCACCCCAAACGACTCGGCCACCGGCCGCTGCAGTCCGACGCGCAGCACCACGTAGCCGCCCCAGGCCGCCAACCACGCCAGCAGCGCGGGCAGCGGCCAGCGGTCGAGCGGTGACGGCGTGGCGGCGCGGCGGCGCATCGGGGATCAGCCGTCGGCCAGGGCGCGCAAGCGTTGCAGCAGGCCGTCGAGCTCGTCCAGCGAGCCAAACGCGATGGCCAGCTCGCCCTGCTCGTCCACGCGGCCGGCGCGCTTGACGCGCTTTTTGACGCGCACCTCCACCTGCGCCGCCAGCAGGTCGGACAACTCCTCCTCCAGCCGCCGCACGTCGCGCGACTTGTCGCGCTTGGGCCGCGGCGGCGTCAGCGCAAACGCGGCCCCGAGCCGCTTGGCCAGCGCCTCGGCCTCGCGCACCGACAGCCCCTTGGCGGCGATCTGGTTGGCCGCGGTGATCTGCGTGGCCTTGTCCAGGCTGAGCAGCGCGCGCGCATGCCCCATGTCGAGGTCACCGGCCAGCAGCATCGTCTGCACCGGCTCGGCCAACTGCAGCAGGCGCAGCAGGTTGGTGGCGGCGCTGCGCGAGCGCCCGATGGCTTGCGCCGCCTGCTCGTGGGTCAGCCCAAAGTCGCGGATCAGCCGTTGCAGCCCCTGCGCCTGCTCCAGCGGGTTGAGGTCCTCGCGCTGAATGTTTTCGATCAGCGCCATCGCCGCCGCCGCTTCGTCGCTAACGTCGCGCACCAGCACCGGCACCGCCTCCAGCCCCGCCAGCCGGGCCGCGCGAAAACGCCGCTCGCCGGCGATGATTTCGTACACCGGGCGCGCGCCGCGTGGCACGGTGGGCGCAAACGGCTGGCCGGCGGCGCTCGTGTGCCACGCCTGCAAACGCGCTTCGGCCACCTCGTCGGGCAAGCGGCGCACCAGCACCGGCTGCATGATGCCCTGGGCTCGGATGCTCTCGGCCAACTCGTACAGGGCGCCCTCGTCCATGCGGGTGCGCGGCTGGTACTGACCCGGCACCAGGTCGGTCAGGGGCAGCTCGCGTGGGGTGTCGCCGCTGGCGTCGTCGACGCTGGGTCCGAGCAGCACGTCCAGCCCGCGGCCCAGGCCCTTGGGTTTTTTGTTCGCTGGTGTCATCGGTTCACATCCGCTCGACGCGCGCCACCATTTCGCGCGCGAAATCCACGAACGCCTTGCTGCCGCGCGCCGCCGGGTCGAACACCACGCCGGGCAAACCGTAGCTGGGCGCCTCGGCCAAGCGCACGTTGCGCGGTATCACGGTGTCGAACACCTTGTCGCCAAAGTGCCCCTTGAGCTGCTCGCTGACCTGCTGCTGCAGCGTGATGCGGGCGTCGAACATCACGCGCAGCAGGCCGATCAGCTTGAGGTCGCGGTTGAGGTTGGCGTGCACCTGCTTGATGCTGTTGACCAGGTCGGCCAGCCCCTCCAGCGCGAAGTACTCGCACTGCATCGGCACGACGACACCGTGGGCGGCGCACAAGCCGTTGAGCGTCAGCAGGCTGAGCGACGGCGGGCAGTCGATCAACACAAAGTCGTAGTCGCCCTGCACCGCGGCCAGCGCCTGGCGCAGGCGGTGTTCCCGGCGCGGCAAACCCACCAATTCGACCTCGGCGCCGGCCAGTTCGCGGTTGGCCCCGAGCACGTGGTAACCAACGCGCTCGCTGGGGCGGGCCGCTTCGGCCACGCTGGCGCTGCCCAGCAGCACCTCGTACACGGTGGGGGCCAGGGTGCGCTTGTCCACCCCGGAGCCCATCGTCGCGTTGCCCTGCGGGTCCAGGTCCACCAGCAGCACGCGCTGCCGCAGCAGCGCCAGGCCCGCGGCCAGGTTGACCGCGGTGGTGGTCTTGCCCACCCCGCCCTTTTGGTTGGCCACGCAAAAAACTTTCGCCATTGCCGTCGCTACTTCCTTTGCCGGTGCCGCACCCACCCGCGGCTGCGTTGCGCAAGGCTGCAGTTTACGTGCTCTGCGCGGCACGCTGGCGCATCCAAACCAGGCAGCGCTCGGCGTTCAGCCCGGGCACGCTCAAAGGTTCCACGTGAAACACTTCGATGGCCGGCGGCAGTGCGGCCATTTCGTCGTGCGGCACGCGGCCCTTCATCGCCATCCACACCCCCGCCGGCGCCAACGCCGCGCGCGACCACGCGGTGAAGTCCGCCAGCGTCGCCAAAGCGCGCGAACACACCACGTCGTAGCCGGCTTCTTGCAGCGCTTCGACACGCGCGTGCACGCTGCGCAGGTTGGGCAGCGCCAGCGCCGCAGCCACCTGGGCGACGAAGGCGGCCTTTTTGGCCACCGTGTCCACGCACGTCACCTGCCACGCGGGGCACGCCATTGCCAGCAACGCGCCCGGCAGGCCACCGCCCGAGCCGACGTCCAGGATGCGCACCGTGGCCACGTCCCCGCGGCCCATCCGCTGCAACTGCTGCTGCAACGGGCGCACCACCGCCAAGCAGTCCAGCAGGTGATGCGTGAGCATGTCGGCCGGGTCGCGCACCGCGGTCAGGTTGTACACGCGGTTCCATTGCTGCAGCAAATCCAGGTACGCCAACGCGCGGCGCGGCAGCTCGGTGTGCGCCGACAAGCCCAGCGCGGCCAGCCCCGCGGCCAGCCGCTTGGCCAGGGCGTCGTGGTCGGCCGCGTGGGGGCCGCTCACGCCGCCTCCGCGCGCGGGGCGTCGCGCTCGGCCGGGGTGTCGAGGTCGGCAAAGCCTCGGAAACGCCCGCGCTTGAGGTGGATCAGCAACAGCGAGATGGCCGCCGGCGTCACACCCGAGATGCGCGCCGCCTGCCCCAGCGTTTCGGGCCGGTGCTGCTGCAGTTTTTGGCGCACCTCGATGCTGAGCGCCTTGACCTGCATGTAGTCCAAATCCGGCGGCAACTTCAGGTGTTCGTAGGCCGCCGCTCGCTCGACCTCCTCGCGTTGGCGCTCGATGTAGCCGGCGTATTTGGCGCCGATTTCCACCTGCTCGACGACGGCGCCGTAGTCGTCGCCCAACGTTTCACGTGAAACACCGTCGGCGGGCGGCGCAAAGCGGCCACCCTCCAGCGACATCAAGGCCTCGTAGCGCACGCCCGGGCGGCGCAGCAGGTCGAACAGCGTGTGCTCGTGCGCCAACGGCTGCCCGAGCACACGCTCGGCCTCGGCCGCGCTGACGTTGCGCGGGTGCGCCCAGGTGGCCTTGAGGCGAGCCGTCTCGCGCTCGATGGCGTCGCGCTTGCGCGCAAACGCCGCCCAGCGCGCGTCGTCCACCAGGCCCAGCCGCCGGCCGATTTCGGTCAAGCGCAGGTCGGCGTTGTCCTCGCGCAACTGCAGCCGGTACTCGGCGCGGCTGGTGAACATGCGGTACGGCTCAGTCACGCCTTTGGTGATCAAATCGTCCACCAGCACGCCCAGGTAGGCTTGGTCGCGCGTCGGCACCCACGGCTCGCGCCCCAGCACCTGCAGCGCCGCGTTGATGCCGGCGTGCAAGCCTTGGGCGGCCGCCTCCTCGTAGCCGGTGGTGCCGTTGATTTGGCCGGCAAAAAACAGCCCGCCGATGGCCTTGGTCTCGAACGTCGAGCGCAGCGCGCGCGGATCGAAGTAGTCATACTCGATGGCGTAGCCAGGGCGCAGGATGTGCGCGTTTTCCAACCCCGCGATCGAGCGCACCAACGCGTACTGGATGTCGAACGGCAAGCTGGTCGAGATGCCGTTGGGGTACACCTCGTGGGTGTCCAAGCCCTCCGGCTCCAGGAAAATCTGGTGGCTGTCTTTGTCGGCAAAACGGTTGATCTTGTCCTCGACGCTGGGGCAGTAGCGCGGCCCCACGCCTTCGATCTTGCCCGTGAACATCGGGCTGCGGTCAAAACCGGAGCGGATGATTGCGTGCGTGCGCGGGTTGGTATGCGTGATCCAGCACGGCAGCTGGCGCGGGTGCATCTCGGGCCGACCGATGAAGCTGAACACCGGCACCGGCTGGCCTTCGGTGTCGGACCCCGGCATGCCGTCACCCGGCTGCACCGTGCAGCGGCTCCAGTCGATGGTGCGGCCATCCAGGCGCGGCGGCGTGCCGGTCTTGAGCCGACCCTGCGGCAACTTGAGCTCTTTGAGCCGCGCGGACAGCGCCACCGCCGGCGGGTCACCCGCACGCCCGCCGCTGTAGTGCTGCAAGCCGACGTGGATCTTGCCATCCAAAAACGTGCCCGCGGTCAACACCACCGCACGCGCGCGAAAGCGCACTCCGATCTGCGTCACCGCCCCGGCCACGCGGTCGCCTTCCAGGATCAGATCGTCCACCGCCTGCTGAAACAGCCACAGGTTGGGCTGGTTTTCCAGCCGGCGGCGAATGGCCGCCTTGTACAGCTTGCGGTCGGCCTGCGCACGCGTGGCCCGCACCGCGGGGCCTTTACTGGCGTTGAGGATGCGAAACTGGATGCCAGCCTCGTCGGTGGCCAAGGCCATCGCGCCGCCCAGGGCGTCGATTTCCTTGACCAAATGCCCCTTGCCGATGCCGCCGATGCTGGGGTTGCAACTCATCTGCCCCAGCGTTTCGATGTTGTGCGTCAGCAGCAGCGTGCGGCAGCCCATGCGGGCCGCCGCCAGCGCCGCTTCGGTGCCGGCGTGCCCGCCGCCCACCACGATGACGTCGAATGGCTCCGGGTACCACATCGCGCTTCACCACCACGAAAAAGCGCGCATTGTCCCACGTTCGCGCCCGCCGCGCTGCCTCACCCAGGCCAAGGCCCCCACGGGGTTGGCGTGTTTCACGTGAAACAAGGGCACACCCCCCTTGCGACAAATCAAGGCACTCACGTACATTATCTGTACAGTCAACACCCGGCCCTTGCAAGGCCATCGCACGGCATTGCCACACACATCCGCACAGGAGCACACCATGACCCGTAACGTTGGCGGCATCGACCGCGTCATTCGCATCGTCGTGGGCGCCGCGCTCATCCTGGGCGCCATCACCGAAACCATCGGCGCGTGGGGCTGGATCGGCATCGTGCCGCTGGCCACCGGGTTGATCGGCTGGTGCCCGCCCTACGCCATCTTCGGCATCAACACCTGTAAGGTCCATTCGGGCGACAACCCTACCCACTGACTGTGGTTGAGCCTCGCGGCGCCCCAGGCAGCTGGGTGCGCAGGAGGCAGCCCCAGTGCCCCCGCAAGGCCGAGCTTTGCGGGGGCCGCCGAACGGTTGTGCTTATGCCCCCACGGCAACCTTGAGGGTCAGCTGCGCCCTTGCCCAAGCCACGTCATCGGCGGCGATCCAACGCTGAACCTCGTGCGCCGGCAGCGCCGGCGCCAACAGCCAGCCCTGCAAGGCGTCGACACCGTGGCGACGCAGGTGGCGCGCCTGCGCCGGGGTTTCCACCCCTTCGGCCACGGTACGCAGGCGCAACAGCCGCGCCAAGCGCGCCACGCCACGCACCATCGCCGCGTCGGTGGCGTTGTCGGGCAGCTCACGCACAAACTCGCGGTCGATTTTGATGCAGTGCAACGGCAGCCGCTTCAGTTGGGCCAGCGACGAGTGCCCGGTGCCAAAGTCGTCCAGCGCCAACTGCACCCCCAGCGCCATCAAATGCTGCAACGTGGCGCGCGCCTGCTGCGGGTTGGCCATGGCCTGCGTCTCGGTGATCTCAAGCTCCAGCGCATCGCCGGGCAGGCCGTGGCGGTGCAGCGCGCCCTGCACGCGCTGCGGCCAATCCGGCAAGCGAAACTGCTGCGCCGACACATTGACCGCCACGCGCACCTGAGCGCCCTGCGCCCGCCAGCGCGCCACCTGGGCGCAGGCCTCTTGCAACACCCAGTCGCCCAAGGGCACGATCAGCCCGGTGCGCTCGGCCACCGCGATGCATTGCGCCGGCGACACCGCCCCCAGCACGGGGTCGTGCCAACGCAGCAGCGCTTCCACGGCATCGACGCGTTCGCCGGCCACATGCCACTGCGGCTGGTAGTGCAGGGCCAGCCCCTGGCCATCGTGCAAGGCCTGCTGCAAGCGTTCGTGCAGGCGCACGCGCGCGTCCAACGCGTGGCGCATGCGCGCGTCGTAGCGCACCACACCGCCACGACCGCCGTCCTTGGCGGCGTACATAGCCAAATCGACGCATCGCAGCAGTGTGTCGGCGTCGCGCGCATCGTCCGGAAACAGGGCCACCCCGATCGAGGCGTTGGTGCGCAGCTCGCAGCCGTCCGCGGCGTAGGGTTGCTGCAGCGCCCGCAACAGTTTGCGGGCCACGGTCTCGGCGGCGGCGGCATCGTGCACCTCCGGCAGCAACACCAAAAACTCGTCGCCCCCAAGGCGCGCCACGAGGTCGGTCTCGCGCAAGTGCGCGCGCAGCCGGCGCGCCACCTCGACCAGCACGCGATCCCCGGCGGCATGCCCGTGCCCGTCGTTGATGGCTTTGAAGTCATCCAGGTCCAGCAGCAACACCGGGTGGAGTCAATAATCAAGTGCAACACCCCTGATCTGCCCTGCACTCGACCCTGCCGCCGTCCCATGGGAACCCACTACCAGCACCTGAGCGCCG
>NZ_SMAH01000005.1 GCF_004342625.1 Tepidimonas ignava | reverse complement strand
GGCGCATCAGACATCAGATCTGGGGGAAATTGTACTCGCAAACAGACAATAACACAAGAAAAATCATGATGTTATGAATATTTCAGGGGCGACTAAATACCGTAGCCCAAGCGAACGATCTTGCCCGCCTCGATCAGCGCCTTGATCGCCCGGCTGATCTGGCTGGGGCTGCCCATGGCCTTGAAATCGGCGCGCAGGACGACCTCGCCCTTGCGGCGGGCGATGGAGCGAGCCATCCTGTCTTTGACGCTGAGTCGGCTCATGGCGACCTCAGAACTGATGCAAACATTGCCCTATCACTGTACACGATCCTGACTTAGGGAAGGTCTGCACAACAGCCTCTGACTCGGCCGTTGCCGACCAATGTTTCACATGGTGGCAACGTGATTGCGCTCCAGGGGCGGTTTGTGGTCTGTGGGTGGGCCGTTTAGGCCCTGTTCGTGAGCCGCAGGCCCCTCACAGCCAACACGGCGCCCGACCGCCAAAGAGGGCAACACGAGTGAGTAGCCACCACCCTCGACGGGCCGCTGGCAGCGCCCATGGGGCACAGGGCCGATGGTCGTTTCGGGCGTGTTCGTCACCACCTGCTGGCACAGCCGTGGCACAACCAGGGCACACGCAGGGCACAAACACCGTGACCGGGTGGGACGCGACCACTGGCGCCGTTCAAGGGCACGGCGCCTGCGGCTCAACAACAGCAAGGCGACTTGGGCCACGCCCGCCCCATCGCCACCCACGGCTGTTGAGTAAGTGCTTGATTTGGCGCGGCTGGCGGGGATCGAACCCACGACCTTCGGCTTCGGAGGCCGACACTCTATCCACTGAGCTACAGCCGCTTGGGGCACATCAACTTATGGTCACATTTTCTCACGCCGGCCCGGTGACCTCAGGCTTCGGAGGCCGACACTCTATCCACTGAGCTACAGCCGCGTGAGAAGCCCGATTCTACCAGCCGCGCACCGGCCATGGGTTGTGGCCGCTCTTATAATCCAACAGTTTTCACCTTGGTGGCGCACGCGCAGCGCGTGCGCCCATGCAGATGCCGCTTCGAAGGGACATCATGAGCGACCACGCCCACGACAGCCACACCGGCCCGATCCGCACCCCCAAGCAACTGTGGTGGACGGCGATTTTCGCCTTCGTCGTCCCGGTGATCCTGATCATGGGCCTGGTGGCCTACGTGACGCGCACCCCCAAGCCCCAGGCTGGCGTGGCCAATCCGGAGCTGGCGGTGGCGCAGCGCATCCAGAAGGTGGGCAGCGTCGAGCTGCGTGACGCCAACCGCCCGCTGGCGGCTGGCGAAGAGGTGTACAAAGCGCAGTGCGCCGCGTGCCACGCTGCCGGTTTGGTGGGCGCGCCCAAGTTCGGCGACAAGGGCGCGTGGGCGCCGCGCCTCGCGCAGGGCTTCGACACGTTGGTCAACTCCGCGCTCAAGGGCAAAGGCGCCATGGGCGCCCAGGGCGGCGGCGCGTTCCGCGACCTGGAAATCGCACGCGCGGTGGCCTACATGGCCAATGCGGCGGGCGCCAACTTCCCCGAGCCGCAGGCCCCGGCTGACGAGAAAAAGTAACCCCTGCCGTGGCCAACGACCTTGTGACGGCGGCACCCGCCCCCGCATCGGCGCGGGTGTTGGTGCTCAACGGCCCCAACCTCAACTTGCTCGGCACGCGTGAGCCGGGTATCTACGGCGCGCTGACGTTGGCCGACTTGGAACAACGCTGCCGCCAACACGGCGCCGCGCTGGGCTTGCAGGTCGAGTGTTTCCAGAGCAACCACGAGGGCGCGCTGATCGACCAGATTCACGCGTGGGGAGCGCTGCATCGGCAGGGGCAGGCCCTCGGCGTCGTGTTCAACCCTGGCGCGTACACCCACACCTCGATCGCGCTGCACGACGCCATCAAGGGCGTCGAGCCACTGCCCGTCATCGAGGTGCATATCTCCAACGTGCACGCGCGCGAGTCGTTTCGCCACCACTCGTGGATCGCGCCGGTGGCCGCCGGCAGCATCATCGGCTTTGGACCGGACGGCTACTTGATGGCGCTGGAGGCACTCGCGCGCCGTGCCGCGGGGCTGGGCACGAAGCGGTAACGTTCGGGCAGCGTCGCGCTGTGCACGCTGCGTGGCTCGGTCACGGGCCAGCGTCCCGCCTCCCAATGCTCGACAGCCAGCGGGACATCTTGGCTGTGCACCACCCCAACGCCCAGCGGCGTGACGAGGTACACCCACCCGCGCTCGTCGACCAAGACCTCGGTGGGCATGGTGGGCTGCCCCGTGTGGCTGTACAGCCCGCCGTCGGGCTGGACCCGCCACACCCACGGCGTGCAGGCCAGCTCCACGTACACGCGCTGGGGGCCGTTCTGGAAATACCACTGTCCCTGGTCGTCGCAAGCGTAGTTGCGCCCAATGAACGCGATCAGGCCGGCGTGTCGCAGTTCGCTGCCCCGGCTGGCGGCGCTGGCACCCGGGCCGACAAAGGGGCCAGCGGCCTGCGCGGCAGCATCGCGCATCCACCAACGCCCCCGCTCGTCCAAACCCAACCAGCCGTAGCAATGCGGCACGTTGGGCCACTTGGCCATCGCGGCTTTGACCATGTCGTCCATCGGCACCCCCTCACGGTACGCTGGCGGCGCTGGCCGCATGCAGCCAGTTCAGCACGTGCTCCCACACGCCCCAGACTTCGCCACGCACATCACCCGGGTGGCGGCGCTGGGCAAACCCCACATGCCCCCCTTGGCGTGGCTGCCACAGCCGCACCCACGGCCCGACCTCGCCCGCCTGCGGCAAGCTCGCGGCCGGCACGAACGGGTCGTTGCGTGCGTTGAGCACGAGCGTGGGCACCTGGATGCGCGCCAAGTGGGGTTTGCTGGAGGCGCGCCGCCAATAATCGTCCACCCCGGCAAACCCGTGCAACGGCGCCGTGAAGGCGTCGTCGAACACGCGCAGCGTGCGGGCCGTCACGGCCCGCCGCACGTCCAGCACCCCCGGGTGTTGCCGCGCCAACGCGCGTGCCTTGCGCCGCATGGTACGCAAAAAATGCCGTGCGTACAGCCAACGGTTCAATCCGCGGTCGATCGCCGCGCCGGCCGCGGTCAAATCCAGCGGCGCCGACACCGCGGCGGCCGCGCGCACCCGTGCGCGCGCCGCCGCGCCCTGCTCCTGCAACCAACGCAGCAACGCGTTGCCACCCAACGACACCCCCACCGCCCACAATGGCAAGGCCGGGGCCAGCGCCGCGGCACGCGCCAGCATCCAATCGATCTCGGCGTGGTCGCCGCTGTGGTAGGCGCGCGGCGCCCGGTTCGGTTCGCCGGAGCAGCCCCGAAAATGCGGCACCACCACACCCCAGCCCCGCTGCAGCGCCACCCACGCCAGCGCCTGCGCGTAGTGGCTGCGTGACGAACCCTCCAGGCCGTGAAAGAGCACGACCAGGCCCTGCGGCACCGGCGGCAGCAGCGTGTCGGCGTCGACAAAGTCGCCATCCGGTGTGTTCCAGCGCTGGCGCCGCCACGCGGGCAGGGCGGTCGGCGTGCGACGCGCCCAAAACGCAGCGGCCACCGTTTGCCGGTGGCCGCCACGCTGCCACGCCGGCGGGCGTGGCCATTCGTCGGGTGGGCATGGTGCCGGGGGCAGCACCATGGGCCGCCTCAGCGCTTTTGGCGGAAGCGACGCAGCGCCGCGATCTGCGCCGCCATGATGGCCAGCTCCGACTGGGCTTTGGCCAAATCGACGTCGCTCTTGGCGTTCTTGAGTGCCTCTTCGGCGGCCTTGCGCGCTTCGTTGGCCTTGGCCTCGTCAAGGTCCTTGCCGCGGATCGCGGTGTCGGACAGCACCGTCACCACCTTGGGCTGCACCTCCAGGATGCCGCCCGCGACAAAGACGAATTCCTCTTCGCCGTCGGCCTTTTCGATGCGCACCGCGCCGGGCTTGATGCGCGTGATCAGCGGCACGTGGCCGGGCAGAATGCCCAGCTCACCCGCTTCACCGGGCAAGGCCACGAACCGGGCCGGACCGCTGAAGATCGACTCTTCGGCGCTGACCACTTCGACCTGTATCGTTTGCATCGCGACTCCTTCGTCTGTCGTCCAACGGGGCGGCGGTTCGTGGCGTTGCCACGCGTCTCACCGCCCCTGCGGTCGCCCCGTAGGGCCGCTTCAGGCGGCCAGCTTCTTGGCCTTTTCGAAGGCGTCGTCGATCGTGCCGACCATGTAGAAAGCCTGCTCGGGCAGGTGGTCGCACTCGCCGTTGACGATCATCTTGAAGCCGCGGATGGTCTCCTTCAGCGGCACGTACTTGCCGGGCTGACCGGTGAACACCTCGGCGACGTGGAACGGCTGCGACAGGAAGCGCTGGATCTTGCGCGCCCGCGCCACGATCAGCTTGTCTTCCGGCGACAGTTCGTCCATGCCCAGAATCGCGATGATGTCGCGCAGCTCCTTGTAGCGCTGCAGCACCGCCTGCACCGCACGGGTCGTGTTGTAGTGCTCTTCGCCCACGACATTGGGGTCGACCTGACGGCTGGTGGAGTCCAGCGGGTCCACGGCGGGGTAGATACCCAGCGCGGCGATGTCGCGGCTCAACACCACGGTGGCGTCCAAGTGCGCGAAGGTGGTGGCCGGCGACGGGTCGGTCAGGTCATCCGCCGGCACGTACACGGCCTGGATCGAGGTGATCGAGCCCACCTTGGTCGAGGTGATGCGCTCTTGCAGCTTGCCCATTTCTTCGGCCAGCGTGGGCTGGTAACCCACGGCGGAGGGCATACGGCCCAGCAGCGCCGACACTTCGGTACCGGCCAGCGTGTAGCGGTAGATGTTGTCGACGAAGAACAACACGTCACGGCCTTCGTCACGGAACGACTCGGCGATCGTCAGACCGGTCAGCGCCACGCGCAGACGGTTGCCCGGCGGCTCGTTCATCTGGCCGTACACCATCGCCACCTTGGACTCCGACAGGTTGTCGGCCACGACCACCTTGGACTCCATCATCTCGTGGTAGAAGTCGTTGCCTTCACGCGTGCGCTCACCCACGCCCGCAAACACCGACAGGCCCGAGTGCGCCTTGGCGATGTTGTTGATGAGCTCCATCATGTTGACGGTCTTGCCCACGCCGGCGCCGCCGAACAGACCCACCTTGCCGCCCTTGGCGAACGGGCAGATCAGGTCGATCACCTTGATGCCGGTCTCGAGCAGCTCGGTCGAGGGCGACAGCTCGTCGTAGGCCGGCGCCTTGCGGTGGATCGAGCTGGTCAGCGACTGGTCGATGGGCCCCCGCTCGTCGATGGGGTTGCCCAGCACGTCCATGATGCGGCCCAGCGTGGCCTTGCCCACGGGCACCGTGATCGGCGCGCCGGTGTTGTACACCGTCATGCCACGGCGCAGGCCGTCGGAGGAGCCCAGCGCGATGGTGCGCACCACGCCGTCGCCGAGCTGCTGTTGCACCTCCAGCGTCAGCGGCGAACCCTCCATTTTGAGGGCGTCGTACACCTTGGGCATCTGGTCACGCGGGAACTCCACGTCCACCACGGCGCCGATGCACTGAACGATCTTGCCTTGAACTTGAGCCATGATTCAAACCTTGTTCGATTGCGAAGATGACGGGAACCGGGGTGGCGTCACACCGCCGCCGCACCGGCGACGATTTCGGACAGTTCCTTGGTGATGCTGGCCTGGCGCGTCTTGTTGTAGACCAACTTGAGCTCGCTGATCAGGTTGCCAGCGTTGTCGGTGGCGGCCTTCATGGCCACCATGCGCGCCGACTGCTCCGACGCCATGTTCTCGGCCACCGCCTGGTACACCAGCGCCTCCACGTAGCGCACCAGCAGCTCGTCGATCACCGTGGGCGCGTCGGGTTCGTAGATGTAGTCCCAGTCGTAGCCCGGCGCGCCGCTGTCGAGCTCCTTGGCCGACAGTGGCAGCAACTGCTGCACCACGGGTTCTTGCTTCATCGTGTTGATGAAGCGCGTGTAGCACAGGTACACCGCGCTGAGCTTGCCTTCGGCGTAGGCGTCCAGCAGCACCTTGACCGGGCCGATCAGGCGCTCCAGGTGTGGCGTGTCGCCCAGACCGGTGACGTGCGACACCACCTTGGCGCCAATGCGGTTGAGAAACCCCAGCCCCTTGTTGCCAATGGCCACCACCTGCGCGGTCTTGCCCTGCGACTGCAGCTCGCGCAACTGGTTGGTCACCGCGCGCAGCAGGTTGGTGTTGAGGCCGCCGCACAGGCCCTTGTCGGTGGTGACCACGATCATGCCGGCCACGGGGGCGTCGGCATGCTCAACCATGAACGGGTGCACGTACTCCGGGTTGGCGCGGCTCAGGTTGCCAGCGATCTGGCGCACCTTGTCCGCGTACGGACGCGCCTGCCGCATGCGCTCCTGCGCCTTGCGCATCTTGGAGGCGGCCACCATTTCCATGGCTTTGGTGATCTTTTTGGTGTTTTCCACCGACTTGATCTTGCCGCGTATTTCCTTGCCTGCTGCCATCGCTGCTCCTATTGCCTGCGGGGGGCTTCGTGGACGGCGGTGCTCACCACGTGCCGGTCTGCTTGAAGGCGCGAATGGCGGCGTCGAGCTCGGCCTCGGCGTCCTTGTCCATCGCCTTTTGCGTCTCCAGCTTGTCCAGCAGCGCGGCGTGCTTGTCCTTCAGGTACGCGTGCAAGCCAGCCTCGAACGGCAGCACCTTCTTGACGTCGATGTCGTCCAGGTAGCCCTTGTTGGCGGCGTACAGCGAGGCGGCCATCAGGCTGATGGGCAGCGGGCTGTACTGCGGCTGCTTGAGCAGCTCGGTCACGCGTGCGCCGCGGTCGAGCTGTTTCTTGGTGGCCGCGTCCAGGTCGGAGGCGAACTGCGCAAACGCCGCCAGTTCACGGTACTGCGCCAGGTCGGTACGGATACCGCCCGACAGGCTCTTGATCAGCTTGGTCTGCGCCGCACCCCCGACGCGCGACACCGAGATACCGGCGTTGATCGCGGGGCGGATACCCGAGTTGAACAGGTTGGTTTCGAGGAAGATCTGGCCGTCGGTGATCGAGATCACGTTGGTGGGCACGAACGCCGACACGTCGCCGGCTTGCGTCTCGATGATCGGCAGCGCGGTCAGCGAGCCGGTCTTGCCCTTGACCTCGCCGTTGGTGAACTTCTCGACATAGTCCGCGTTGACGCGCGCGGCGCGCTCCAGCAGACGCGAGTGCAGGTAGAAGATGTCGCCCGGGTAGGCCTCGCGCCCCGGCGGACGACGCAGCAGCAGCGACACCTGGCGGTACGCCACGGCCTGCTTGGACAGGTCGTCGTAAATGATCAGCGCGTCTTGGCCGCGGTCGCGGAAGTATTCACCCATCGTGCAGCCGGAGTACGGGGCCAGGAACTGCATCGCGGCCGACTCGGACGCCGACGCGGCCACGACGATGGTGTACTCCATCGCACCGTGTTGCTCCAGGGCCCGCACCACGCTCTTGATCGACGACGCCTTCTGACCGATGGCGACGTAGATACAGACCATGTTCTGGCCCTTTTGGTTGATGATGGTGTCGATGGCCACCGCGGTCTTGCCGGTCTGGCGGTCACCGATGATCAGCTCGCGCTGGCCGCGGCCGATCGGCACCATCGAGTCGATGGCCTTCAGACCGGTCTGCACCGGCTGGTCCACGCTCTTGCGCGCGATCACGCCCGGGGCCACCTTCTCGACCACGTCGGTGAGCTTGGCGTTGATGGGTCCCTTGCCGTCGATCGGGCGGCCCAGCGCGTCGACCACGCGGCCGATCAGCTCGGGGCCCACCGGCACTTCCAGGATGCGGCCGGTGCACTTGACGGTGTCGCCTTCGGAGATGTGCTCGTACTCACCCAGGATCACGGCACCGACCGAGTCGCGCTCCAGGTTCAGCGCCAAGCCGTAGGTGGGTTGGCCGTCTTTGCCGGCCGGGAATTCCAGCATTTCGCCCTGCATCGCATCGGACAGGCCGTGGATGCGCACGATGCCGTCGGTCACCGACACCACGGTGCCTTGGTTGCGCACGTCGGCGCTGGGGGCCAGGCCCTCGATGCGCGACTTGATCAGTTCGGAAATTTCGGCGGGATTGAGTTGCATGACGCGTTCCTTTGCGCAATGTTGTCCGGCGGCGTTGCTCGGGCCTGCTCAGGCCGTCAGCGCCACACGCATTTGTTCCAGACGGGCCTTGACCGACGTGTCCAACACCTCGTCGCCCACCACCACGCGCACGCCGCCGATCAGCTCGGGGCGCACCTGCACCTGCAGCCGCAGCTGGCGGCCAAAACGCTTCTCCAGCACGGCCTTGAGCTCGTCGAGCTGCGCACCTTCGATCGGGAAGGCGCTTTGCACCAGGGCATCGGCCACGCCCTGGCGCGCGTTGAGCAGCGCGCGGAACTGCCGCGCGATTTCGGGCAGTGCCGCCAGGCGGTCGTTGTCGATGACGGTGCGCAGGAAGTTTTGGCCCTGCGGGGGCAGCGGCTCCTTGAGCACGCCGGTGATGACGTCGTACACCTGCTGCGCGCTCACCTTGGGGTCGGCGGCGAACGCCAGCAGCTGCTCGTGCGCAGCCACGGTGGCCAGCGCATCGAGCCAGACGGCCGCAGCGGCCGCTTGGTCACCGGCGGCCTTGAACAGCGCCTCGGCGTAGGGTCGTGCAATGGTGGCGAGTTCTGCCATGGTTCAACCTCAGGGGCGCGGTGGGCGCACGGGGCGCATCACAGTTCGGTCTTGAGCCGCTCGAGCAGCTCGGCGTGGGCGCGGGCGTCGACTTCGCGGCGCAGGATCTGCTCGGCGCCCTTGACGGCCAGCACGGCCACTTGCTCGCGCAGCGCTTCGCGCGCTTGCACGGCCTGCTGCTCGGCCTCGGCCTTGGCCGCGGCGACGATCTTGGCCGCTTCCTCGGCCGCACGCGCCTTGGCCTCTTCGATCAGCGCGTGGGCGCGACGCTCGGCGTCGGCCAGCCGCGCCGCGGCTTCGTTGCGCGATTGCGCCAGCGTATCTTCGATGCGCTTGTTGGCCACGGCCAGCTCAGTGCGTGCTTTTTCGGCGGCGGCCAAGCCTTCGGAAATCTTTTGCGCACGCTCATCCAGCGCCTTGGCGATGGGCGGCCACACGAACTTCATCGTGAACCACACCAGGATCGCGAAGACGATGGCCTGCGCAAAGAGGGTTGCATTGATGTTCATCGCAACGCCTTTCGGACGGGATGTGCGTAGACGGGGCAGCGTCGGGGAATGCCGGGTGGTGCGGCGTGCGCCCGCGGCCGCTTGGGGCTTGGGGCGGGCGCACCCTTCCTCACGTCGGGGCGATCAGAGCGCGAACGGGTTGGCGAACGCGAACAGCAGCGCGATGGCCACACCGATCAGGAACGCCGCGTCGATCAGACCCGCCAGAATGAACATCTTGGTCTGCAGGTCGTTCATCAGCTCGGGCTGACGCGCGGAGGACTCGAGGAACTTGCCCCCCATCAGGGCGATGCCGATCGACGCACCGATGGCGCCCAGACCGACGATGATGCCGCAAGCCAGAGCAACGAGACCGAGGATGTTTTCCATGGTGTGATTTCCTTTGGTTACTTGAGAGGAAGGTTGGGGAAAAGGTTGTCAGTGGGCGTCGTGCGCCTGACCAAGGTAGATCAGCGCCAGCATCATGAAGATGAACGCCTGCAGGGTGATCACGAGGATGTGGAAGATGGCCCACACCGTGCCCGCGATCAGGTGTCCGACGAACAGCAGGCCGCCTGTGAGCGACAGCGCGGCGTAGCCACCGAGCAGCGCGATCAGCATGAAGACCAGCTCGCCCGCGAACATGTTGCCAAACAACCGCATGCCGTGGGAAACCGTCTTCGCCACGAACTCGATCATTTGCATCAGGAAGTTCACCACCCCCAGCAGCAGCGCCCACAGCGGGTTGCGGCTGGTGCCAAACGGGGCCGTGACGAGCTCGTGCGCCCAACCGCCCAAGCCCTTGATCTTGACGTTGTAGTACAGGCACATCAGCAGCACCGACACCGACAGACCCAACGTCGTCGACAGGTCGGCCGTGGGCACCACACGCAGGTAAGCGTGGTGCGGATCATGCCCCATCGAGGCGTAAATGCCTTCCCAGATCTTGGGCAGCAGATCCACCGGCAGCAAGTCCATCGCGTTCATGAAGAAAATCCACACGAACACCGTCAGCGCCATGGGCGCGATGACCTTGCGGCTTTGCGCGTTGTGGATGACACCTTTGGCCTGGGTTTCGACCAGCTCGACCAGGATTTCGACCGCCGCCTGGAAGCGACCCGGCACGCCAGCCGTGGCGCGGCGCGCGCCCAGCCACAGCAAAAACACCCCCAGCAGCCCCATCGCCACCGAAAAGATCACCGAGTCGATGTTGATGACCGAAAAGTCGACGATGAAGCCCTGCTTGTGGTTGGTCAGGTGCGTCAGGTGATGCCGGATGTACTCACCGGCGGTCGGTCCGTGTCCTTCTGCTGCCATTTGCGTCCATCCAAATCCAAATTGACTTCGATCTTTCAGCGGCGACTTGCTGGCCACAGCGCCAGCACGTAGCCTTTGAGCACCACCACCAGCCCGACCACCAGGCCCAGCCAGTTCACATCCGACACCAGCCGCGGCGCCGCCGCCAGCAGGGCCAGCGCCAGCACCAGCTTGACGCCCTCCCACACCAGCCAGGCACCCAAGGCCTGACGCGGCGGCCGCACGCGCGACGCACGCCAGCGCGCACGAAACCCACCGGCCATGCCCCACGCCATCAGCGCCGCCGGCCCTACCACGCACAGGCCGCCGTACGCCACCGACAGCGCCAGGCTCGTGTGCTGCGGCCACCACAGCCACTGCGCCAGCGCCGCCAGCAGCGCCACCAGCCCCCACAAGCCCAGCTGCCACATGAGCGCCCGCCGCACCAGCGGCGTGGCGTGGCGCTGACGCCAGCGCTCGGCCTCGGCGCGACTCAGCGGCTTGAAATCGGCAGCGTCGCCCTCATCTGCGTCGTCATCCCATGCGCGCCAACGCGTTGCCTTGGGCGCCGAGGAAGCCGACGCACAGGCGACGGCGAACTGGGAAGCCATTGTCGCGTGCTCCGTTGACATACGCCTGACTGCTTTGAGGTGCGATCGCCACCGGCGACGCCACGCTGACAAAAGCTCTTTATTATACGGACAAACCCCAGTACCGGAAAAGCCCTCGATGACCACCTCCCCTGAGCTGCTGACCTTCCCTTGCCGCTTCCCCATCAAGGTGATGGGCGCGCACGCCGACGGTTTTGTCGACGCGATGGCGCACGTTGCGCGCGCTTTTGACCCCGGCTTTGACGCCGCCAGCATCGAGGTGCGCGCCAGCCGCGCGGGGCGTTACCTGGGCCTGACGCTGACGGTGCAGGTGCACTCGCGCGAGCAGCTCGACGAGCTGTACCGCACCCTGACCACCCACCCCATGGTCAGCGTGGTGCTGTGACGATGCGCCTGCAGCGCCTGGGGCGGGTGCCCTACCTGCCCACCTACGAGGCGATGCGCGCCTTCACCGAGGCGCGCAGCGACGCCACGCCGGACGAGCTGTGGCTGTGCGAACACCCGCCGGTGTACACGCAAGGGCTGGCCGGGCGGCCTGAGCACGTGCTGGCGCCCGGCGACATCCCCGTGGTGGCGACCAACCGGGGGGGTCAGGTCACCTACCACGGCCCCGGGCAGGTGGTGGCGTACCCGCTGCTGGACCTGCGCCGCGCGGGCCTGTACGTCAAGGCGTACGTGCACCGGCTGGAAGAGGCGGTGCTGCGCACGCTGGCCGACTGGAGCGTCACCGGCCACCGGGTGGCCGGCGCCCCCGGCATCTACGTGCGGCTGGACGCGCCACACGACCACGCGGCGCTGACCGGGCCGCGCCCTGGCACCGACCCGTTCGCCGGCCTGGGCAAGATCGCCGCGCTGGGCATCAAGGTGCACCGCCACTGCGCCTACCACGGGCTGGCGCTCAACGTGGCCATGGACCTGAGCCCCTTCGAGCGTATCAACCCCTGCGGCTACGCGGGGCTGCGCACCGTGGACCTTGCTACCATCGGCGTTGCTGCCGACCCGGCTGCGGTGCGCGAGGCGCTGGCCACCCACCTGTGCGCGTTGCTCGCCCCCCGCGGCTAGCCGCGCCCCACCCGGGCGCCGCCCCCAGGAACGCCGATGAACCCGAACGCCGACACCGCCTACGACCCGACCATCAAGCAAAAGAGCGCCGCCAAGACCGCGCGCATCCCGATCAAGGTCGAACCCGCACCGCTGCTGCGCAAACCCGAGTGGATCCGCGTCAAGGCCGGCAGCCCCAGCTCGCGCTTTTACGAAATCAAAGACATCCTGCGCGCCAACAAGCTGGTCACGGTGTGCGAGGAGGCCTCCTGCCCCAACATCGGCGAGTGTTTTGGCAAGGGCACGGCCACCTTCATGATCATGGGCGACAAATGCACGCGGCGCTGCCCGTTTTGCGACGTCGGCCACGGCCGCCCCGACCCGCTGGACCCCGACGAGCCGGACAACCTGGCCAACACGATCGCCGCGCTCAAGCTGAAATACGTGGTCATCACCAGCGTGGACCGCGACGACCTGCGCGACGGTGGCGCGGCCCACTTTGTCGCGTGCATCGAGCGCATCCGCCAGCGCTCGCCCGACACGCGCATCGAGATCCTGACGCCGGACTTCCGTGGCCGCGACGAGCGCGCGTTGGACATCCTGAGCGCGGCGCCCCCCGACGTCATGAACCACAACCTGGAGACGGTGCCGCGCCTGTACCGGCAGGCCCGCCCCGGCTCGGACTACGCCTTCAGCCTGAACCTGCTGCGCAAGTTCAAGCAGCGCTTCCCCCACATCCCGACCAAGAGCGGCCTGATGGTGGGCCTGGGTGAAACGGACGACGAAATCCTGCAGGTGATGCGTGACCTGCGCGCGCACGGCGTGGACATGCTCACCATTGGGCAGTACCTGGCGCCCAGCCAGCACCACCTGCCGGTGCGCCGCTACGTCGAGCCAGCCACCTTCGCGATGTTTGAGCGAGAAGCCTACGCGATGGGCTTCACGCACGCGGCGGTGGGGCCGCTGGTGCGCAGCAGCTACCACGCGGACCAGCAGGCCCACGCCGCTGGGGTGGCGGGCTGAGCGCGCCTGCCCGGCGGCCGCCCGGGCGCGTGGCCGCCGCGCCCGGGGCCGGGTTCACGGGGTGCGCGGGCGCGCTTCGATGATGGTGACCTCGACGCGGCGGTTCTTGGCGCGGCCCTCGGCGGTGGCGTTGTCCGCCACCGGCTCGCGCTCACCACGCCCCTCGGTGCGCACCTTGTCCGCGGGAACGCCCTTGCTGACCAGGTAGGCCTTGACCGCCTCGGCGCGCCGCAGCGATAAACGCTCGTTGTACGCCTCGGCGCCCACGCTGTCGGTGTGGCCCACCGCGATCACCACCTCGAGGTTGGTGGCCTTGATCTTGCTCACCAGCTCGTCGAGTTTGGCCTTGCCATCGGCGCGCAACACCGCTTTGTCGAAGTCGAACAGCGCGTCCGACTGGAAGGTGAACTTCTGCGGCGCGGCAGGGGCCGGTGCAGGGCTGGGGGCGGGAACCGGTGCCGGCGCCGGCCGCGCGCGCACCGGGGCTTCGGCCACCGCTTTGGCCTTGTCCACCTCGTACACCTGCGGCGTGTCGTAGGGGCACAACTCCTCCGGCGGCAGCTCACCGCGGTCCTGGCCCGCCTCAGCCGCGCTGGGCTGGTCGGGCCGCGCCACGCCCAACACCCCCGTCAGGCGCCCCATCGCCGCCAGCGTGCGGGCCTGCGCCAGCAGCTCGTCGTACTGCGCGTTGATGTAGGCGCGGCTGGCCTCGAAGTACTCGTTTTGGGTGTCCAGCAGGTCCAGCAAGGTGCGCTGGCCGATGTCGAACTGCTGGCGGTACGCCTCGCGCGCCACCTCGGTGGACAAGCGGTGCTGGTCCAGGTAGCGCAGCTTGTCGCGCAGCCGGACAACGTCGTTGAAGGCGATGGCCAGGGTCTGACGCACGTCGCGGCAGGCTTTTTCTTGCAGGTCGCGCGCCTGCAGGTGCAACTCCACCGCTTGCTTTTAACGCGCTTGGTCGGCGCCACCCCGGTACAGGTTGTAGTTGAGCACCACCTCGGCGGTGAGGTCGCGCGTGCGGCCATTGAGGCCGTCGATGTCGTTGCCCCACGTCTGGCGAATGCGAAAGTCCACCCGCGGCCAGTAGCCGGCCTTGCGCGACTCGATCTCCTGCCGTTGGGCACGTACATTCTCGTACGCCGCGTTGATGGTGGGGCTGGCGGGCAAGCCTTCGCGCATCACCTCGGCCACACTGCCGGGCAACGACGCCAGTTGCAACCCGGCCCGCAGCGGCGGCAGCATGGCCGGCGGTTTGACACCGACGATGCGCTGGTAGCGCGCGCTGACGTCGTGCAGGTTGGACTGCTCGGTCAGCAGGTTGGATTCGGCCAACGCCAGCCGCCCCAGCGCCTGGTCCATATCGACCCGGCGACTCACCCCGGCCTTGGCGCGCTCTTCGATTTGCTGCGCCGTCAGCTTGTGCTCCACGTAGTTGGCGGTGGCTTCCTTGACCAGCGCCGAGTAGCGCTCCACGTCGATCCAGGCGCGCATGGCTTCCAGCGCGACGCTTTCGGCCGCTTCGAGCAGTTCGTAGTAACGCGTCAGCTTGGCGTAGCCCAGGCGCTTGACCTCACTGGGGGTAAAAAAACCGTCGAACAGCACCTGGTTGAGGGTGAGCGTGGCGGCCGAGCGGTTGAAGCGCTGCTCGGGGGCGCCCGGCGTGGGCACACGGTGCTGGCGCCCCCAGCCCAATTCCAGGTCCACGGTGGGGCGCCAGCCGGCCGCCGCGACGTCTTTGTGCGCGTCGGCGGCCGTGAAAGCGTGCCAGCGCGCCTGCACCTCGGGGTTTTGCGTGATGGCTTGGCGCACCGCCTCGATCAGCGGCGCTGGCAGGTTGCTGGCGGCCGGGTTGGCCACGGCAGCCACGGTCGGTGTGGCAGGCGCGGTCTGCGCGCGAGCGGGAGCGGACAGCAGCGCCACAGCCGCCGCCACGGCTGACAGCATCGGGATGGTTTTCATGGTTGTTTCCTTACCGGTTGGGTGGGGGCGGCTTCCGCCCCCACGGGACTTACACACGCAACCGCGATCGGTATCATCCGAATCACTTTGCTTGGGTATTGTCGGTACCCACGCCGGGGAACGTCAAGGCGGTGCGCTGTTTTTTTGGCCCGCGTGGCTTTTCTGCGATGATGAACGCATCGTTGCCTGCTGCGCGCCGCGCCCCCTTGGGACCATGCCTGCCCTGTCCACGCCCCCTGCTCGACGGTCGCCCCTCGCGCGATGGGCGGTGTGGGCTGCGCTGGCGCTGAGCGCCCTGTGGGCGTTGGCCGCGCCCGACTTCGACCGTCTGCTGCGGCTGGCGCGCGAGCGCTACGGCCCAACCGCCGAGGAGACGGTGCAGGGCTGGCGGCGCTTACTCGCCGAGCAGCGCAACCGCTCGGTTGAGGAGCAACTGGCCGCCGTCAACACGTTTTTCAACCGCCGGGTGCTGTACGAGCTGGACCCGGTCGTGTGGGGCCAGGCCGACCACTGGGCCACGCCGCTGGAGTTCATGGGCCGCGGCGCCGGTGACTGCGAGGACTTCGCCATCGCCAAGTACATCACGCTGCTGGAGCTGGGCGTGCCCGATGAGCGGCTGCGCTTGATCTACGTGCGGGCGCGCACCGCCGGCGCCAAAACGGAAGCGCACATGGTGCTGGGCTACTATGACGAACCGACGGCGGAGCCGCTGATCCTGGACAACCTGATCACCAGCATCCGGCCGGCGGCCAACCGGCCCGACCTGACGCCGGTGTTCAGCTTCAACCGACAGGGCCTGTGGGTGGCGGGCCAGACGCAATCGGCGGCCGACCCGACGACCCGTTTGTCGCGCTGGCGCGACGTGCTGGACCGCATGAAACAGGAGGGGCTGTGAAGCGCAGCCCGCCACCACCCGAGGGGTAGGACCATGTCACTCGTCAAACAATTGTGGCTCGCCGTGCTGGTCGTGATGACCGTGGCCTTTGGCGGCAGTCTGGTGCTGAGCGTGCTGTCGGCACGGCACTACCTGCAGCAGCAGCTGCAGGTCAAGAACATGGACAACGCCACGGCGCTGGCGTTGGCGCTGACGCAACTGGACAAAGACCCCGTGACGATGGAGCTGCAGGTGTCGGCGCAGTTCGACGTCGGGCACTACAAGTTCATTCGCGTCACCGCGCCCGACGGGCGGGTGCTGGTCGAGCGGGTGTACGAAGGCCGGCTGCAAGGCGCGCCCGCCTGGTTCGCGGCGCTGATCCCGATCCGCGCGCAGCCAGGCACCGCCCTGGTGCAAGACGGCTGGAAACCCTACGCCACCGTGACGTTGGCCAGCCACGACCAGTACGCGTATCAGAGCCTGTGGCAAGGCACGCTGGAGTTGCTGGCGTGGTTCGCCAGTGGCGCCGTCGTCGTGGGGACGCTGGGCACGCTGGCCCTGCGGTTGATTCTGCGCCCCTTGCACGACGTGGTGGCGCAGGCGCAGGCGATCGCCGAGCGGCGCTTCATCACCGTGGATGAGCCACGCACGCCCGAATTGCAGGCCGTGGCCCGGGCGATGAACGACACGGTGCGCCGGCTGCAAACCATGTTCGCCGAGGAAGCGCAGCGGCTCGAGGCGCTGCGCCAGCGCGTCAACCACGATCCCATCACCGGCGCCGCCAACCGCGACCACTTCATGGCGCAGCTGCGCGAGGTGCTGTCGGGCGAAGAATACGGCTCGCACGGCACGCTGGTGGTGGTGCGGCTGACCTACCTCAACGAGCTCAACGCGCGCCTGGGCCGCCAGCGCGCGGACGCGCTGCTGCAGGGGCTGGCCAAGACGTTGGCGGCCTGTTGCGACAGCGGCGATGCCGAGCAGCGCGTCGGCCGCCTCAAGGGCGGCGAGTTCGGGCTGCTGTGCCCGGGCGAGGCCAACGCCGACGCGCGCGCCCGTGCCGTGCACGAACGCCTGATGCGCGAGTGGGCGCCTTCGTGGCTGGCCGAGGTGCCGGACCTGTTCCATTTGGCGGCGGTGAATTACACCCGCCACGAACCGCCCGGCGACGTGCTGGCGCGCGCAGACCAAGCACTGGCCCAGGCCCAGGCGCGTGGCCCCAACCACTGGTACGCGACGGACCAAGCCGCCTCACCCGCGCTGACGCTGCCGGCCGAGCGCTGGCGCACGCTGCTGACCGAAGCGGTGCAAGGCGGGCGCTTGAGCCTGGCGTTTTACCCCGTGGTGCGCAACGACGCGCAGCGCCCGCTGCACCAGGAAGGCGTCATCCGCCTGCGCATGGACGCCACGGGGTCGATGCTCAGCGCCGGGGACTTCATGCCGATGGCCGCCAACCTCAACCTGACCGCGCCGATCGACCTCGGTGTGGTACGGCTGGCCATCGAGCACCTGCGCCAGGTCGAAGGCGATGTGGCGGTGAACCTGTCGGCCGAGACGATCGCCGATTTCGGTTTTCGCAACCAGTTGGTGCAGCTGCTGCAGCAGTACCCCGACCTGTGCCGGCGGCTGCTGTTCGAAGTCCCGGAGTACGGGGTGTACCGCCAGTTCGACGCGTTTCGCGACCTGGTGCGCAGCCTCAAGGCACTGGGCTGCCGCGTGGGCATCGAACACTTCGGGCAGCGCTTTGCCAACAGCGAGCAGTTGGCGACGCTGGGCCTGGACTACCTCAAAGTCCACCCCAGCCTGGTGCGGGGTCTGCGCAACAACCCCGGCAACCAGGAGCTGCTGCGGGGGCTGTGCAGCATGGCGCACGCGCTGGGCATCACGGTCATCGCGCTGGGTGTCGAAAGCCGCGACGACCTGCCCCTGCTGGCGCAACTGGGCTTTGATGGCGCCACCGGCCCCGGCATCTGACGCCAAGGCGTCGGCGCTCACGGCGCGTGGCACTCACCCGTGCAAATCGTCGCGCCGGGCGATTTCGAACAGGCGCTGCAGCTCGTGCGGGTAGCGGCGCAGGTTGCGGGCGTGCCAGCGCTGGATCAGCGCCATCACCACCGCCACCAGCAACCCGAACGCGGTGATGGCGCCAAACGCCGACAACCCCGCGCCGGTGGCGGCGCTGTACATAAAGCCCAGGCCCAGGATGCAGGCTTGCTCGTTGAAGTTCTGCACCGCGATCGAGCGGCCCGCCCCCATCAGGTTGTGGCCGCGGTGCTGCAGCAACGCGTTCATCGGCACCACCAGAAAGCCACCCAGCGCCCCCAGCAGCACCAAAAACGGGGCGGCCACCCACACGTCGCGGATCGCGATCATGCCCACCACCAACAGCCCCATCGCGATGCCCAGCGGTATCACGCGCGGGGCCTGGTCGATGCGCATGCGCACCGAGGCCACGATCGCCCCCACCGCCGTACCCACCGCCACCACCCCAACCAGGCTGGAGGCCTGCGTCGTGTTGTAGCCCAACGCCGCGGCGGCCCAGGCGAGCACGATGTAGCGCAGGTTGCCGCTGACACCCCAAAACAGCGTCGTCGTGGCCAGCGAGATTTGGCCCAGGTGGTCGCGCCACAGCCGCAGGTTGCAACGCCAAAAATCGGGCAGCAGCGCCAACGGGTTGGACGGCAGGTGGCGCAGCGGCGCGGTGGTGCGCGGGATACGCAGGTTGAACGCCGCCGCCAGCGCGTACACGCCCACCAGGCCAACGATGGCCACCTCGGCCGCGCCGGGCAGCAGCGCGCGCAGCCAAGCCGCTTCGTGGCCGCCGAGCCACGCCGCAACCCGCGGCGACACGAGCTGGCCGCCCAGCACGACGCCCAAGATGATCGACGCGATCGTCAGCCCCTCGATCCAGCCGTTGGCCTTGACCAGTTGCGACGGCGGCAGCAGCTCGGTCAGGATGCCGTATTTGGCAGGCGAATACGCCGCCGCCCCCAGACCCACCAGGCTGTAGGCCAGCAGCGGGTGCACGGGCGTGAGCATCAGCACACAGCCCACCACCTTGATGGCGTTGCTGATGAACATCACCTGCCCTTTGGGGCGCGAGTCGGCAAACGCCCCCACCCACGGCGCCAGCAACACATAAAACAGGGCGAACATCGGCACCAGGGCCGCCGCCTGCCACTCAGGGGCAGCGCGGCTGCGCAGCAGCTCCACCGCCACGACGAACAGCGCGTTGTCGGCCAACGAGCTGCAAAACTGCGCTGCCATGATGGTGTAGAAGCCGCGCTTCATGGTGGCAAAACTTCGTGTCCTCGGATCGTCGTGGACCACCGCAGCGGCCCGCTTTGTGCGAAAGTACCCGCGTGGCGCGGGGTGCGCGGTTTATAGCACGCCACCCGCACCCGCCGCGCCGGCGACCGTCCACCCCTGCCTTGCCGTCATGCCCCGCCCGATCCAAGCCACGATCCACCTCGACGCCCTGCGCCACAACCTGCAACGCTGCCGCGCCGCCGCGGGCGACGCGCGTGTGTGGGCGGTGGTCAAAGCCAACGCCTACGGCCACGGCATCGAGCGGGCCTACCCCGCGCTGCGCGGCGCCGACGGCTTTGCGCTGCTGGACCTGGCCGAAGCCGAGCGGCTGCGCGCGCTGGGCTGGCGCGGCCCTATCCTGCTGCTGGAAGGGTGCTTCGAGCCGCGCGACCTCGAGGTGTGCTCGCGCCTGAACCTGTGGCACGTGGTGCACTGCGACGAGCAAATCGACTGGCTCAGCCAGCACAAAACGCACCAGCCGCACCGGGTGTTTCTCAAAATGAATTCCGGCATGAACCGGCTCGGTTTTGGGCCTGCGGCGTTTCGGGCCGCCTGGACGCGGCTGCAGGCCTTGCCGCAGGTGGCCGAAGTGAGCTTGATGACCCACTTTTCCGATGCCGACGGTCTGCGCCGGGGCCGCGAGGGGGTGCTGCACCAGGTTGAGGCCTTCGTCGCCGCCACCGCGGACCTGCCCGGCGAGCGCAGCCTGTGCAACAGCGCCGCCACGCTGCGCCACGCGCTGGCGCTGCGGCTGGGGTCGGGCAGCGCCCAGGCGCTGGCGGCCGACTGGGTGCGTGCCGGCATCGCGCTGTACGGCAGCGCGCCCGACCACCCCAACCACGACGCCGCCCACTGGGACTTGCAGCCGACGATGACGTTGGCCAGCCGACTGATCGCCATCCAGCACGTGCCGGCCGGCGAAACGGTGGGCTACGGCTCCACCTACACCGCCGCGCGCGACATGCGCATCGGCATCGTCGCGTGCGGTTACGCCGACGGCTACCCACGCCACGCCAGCTTGGGCCAAGACCACGGCGCGCCGGTGCTCGTGCGCGGGGTGCGCACGCGCCTGGTGGGCCGCGTCAGCATGGACATGCTGGCCGTGGACCTCACGCCGGTGGAGGCGCACGGCGGCCCCTGCAACCTGGGCGACGAGGTGGTGCTGTGGGGCCGCAGCGCCCATGGCCCCAGCCTGCCGGTGGACGAGGTGGCGGCGGCGGCAGACACCATCGCCTACGAGCTGCTGTGCGCGCTGGCGCCGCGCGTGCCGGTGGCGGTCGAGGCGATGCCATAGCCCCCTTGTACTCCCTGGGGTATGCTGCTACACTACACGCCCAATGGAGGTTCCAACCATGGATCGACGCCCCACGCATACCCCCGAAGGTCGCCGCTGGCTTGGCAGCGCCATGCTGGGCGTGGCTTTGCTGGCCGCCCAGCTACCCTGGGCGCACGCGCAACCAGCCGGCCCGAACGTACCGGTGGCCGAGGTGACGCGCCGCCCCGTGGGCCAGGCGCTGACCCTGGACGGCACCGTGGAAGCGGTGCAGCAAGCCACGCTGGCCGCGCAGGCCAGCGGCCGCATCGTGCAGTTGCACGTCAAGGCTGGCGAGCGCGTCCGGGCCGGCCAGGTGCTGGCCGTCATCGACGACCGCGAGACCACCGCCGGCGTGCAACGCGCCAGCGGGGCTGTCGCGCAAGCCGAAGCCGAAGCGCGCAACGCCGAAGCGCACGCCAAGCGCACGCGCGAGCTGCGCACGCAGGGCTTTGTGTCGCAAGCGGCGCTGGACAGCGCCGAAGCCCAGGCCGCCGCGGCGCGCGCCGCGCTGCAGCAGGCCAAGGCCGCGCAATCGCAAGCCGCGCTGGCGCAGGGCTACACGCGCTTGACGGCGCCGTTCGACGGCCTGGTGCTGGCCACGCATGCCGAGGTGGGTGACTTGGCCGCGCCGGGCCGCCCCGTGGTGACCGTGTACGCCCCGCAACCGCTGCGCGCCACCGTGCATGTGCCGGCGTCGCAGGCCGCGCTGGCCGACCGCGCGCAGCGCGTCGAGGTGCGGCTGCCCGACGGTCGCTGGGTGGCGCCGGCCCAACGCAACCGGCTGGCCGCGGCCGATCCGGTGGCGCAGACCATCGAGTGGCGGCTGCCACTGGCCGCCACCGACGCCCAGGGCGTGCTGCCGGGGCAGGCGGTCAAGGTGCGCTTCGTGGCGGGCAGCGACGAGCGCCTGGTGGTGCCCGCGCGCGCGGTGCTGCGCCGGGGCGAGCTGACCGCGGTGTACGTGGTGGCGCCGGCGGGTTCGTCCGCGCCGTTTGTGCTGCGGGCGGTGCGCACCGGCGCCGAGCACGGCGACGACGGCGTGGAAATCGTCTCGGGCTTGCAGCCGGGGGAGCGCGTGGCGCTGGACCCGGTGCGCGCGGGGCTGCGCGGTGCGCAGCCCGCCCAGTGAGCCTGGTCGGCTCGATGCACCGCAACGGAGCCTGAACCATGGCGCACGAAAACGATACTCCAATGGGTACCCATGAGGGTACTGGCGCGCGGATGGGCATCTCGGGCACCATCGCGCGCGCCTTCCAGGCCAACGCCATCACGCCGCTGCTGGCGCTGGTGGCGCTGCTGCTGGGGCTGTTTGCGGTGCTGGTGACGCCGCGCGAGGAAGAGCCCCAGATCAACGTGACGATGGCCAACGTCATCATCCCGTTTCCGGGGGCGTCGGCGGCCGACGTCGAAAAAATGGTGGCGCAGCCCGCCGAGCACGTGCTGTCGCAAATCCACGGCATCGAGCACACCTACAGCGTGGCGCGCGCCGGCGTGGCGGTGCTGACGGTGCAGTTCAAGGTGGGGGTGCCGCGCACCGAGGCGCTGGTGCGCCTGTACGACGTGCTCAACGCCAACCAGGACTGGCTGCCCGCGGGGCTGGGGGTGCTGCCGCCCATCGTCAAGCCCAAAGGCATCGACGACGTGCCGGTGCTGGCCGCGACGCTGTGGAGCGCCCAGGGTGCGAGCGCCATGGAGCTGCAGCGCGTGGCGCACGCGATCGAAACCGAACTCAAGCGCGTGCCGGGCACGCGCGAGGTGCAGACCATCGGCGGCCCCGGCCGCGCCATCCACGTCTGGATCGAACCCGAGCGGCTGCGCGCGCGCGGCGTACCGCTGCAGGCCATCCACCAGGCCATCGCCGCGGCCAACCAGGCGATGCCGTCGGGCACCGTGGCGCAACCGCGCGCACAGGCGGGTCAGCCGGGCCTGCTGACGGTGGAGACGGGCGAGTTCCTGCGCTCGGTCGACGACGTCGGCGACATCGTGGTGGGCGTGCACCAGGGCCGCCCCGTGTACCTGCGCGAGGTGGCCCGCATCGAAGAAGGCGCCCAACTGCCGCGCCGCTACGTCTGGCACACGCCGGGGCCGGGGGCCGAATTGCCCGCGGGGGCACAGCCCGGCCAGGCCTACCCGGCGGTGACGGTCATCGTGACCAAAAAGCCGGGCGAAAACGCCGTCGACGTGGCGCGCGCGGCCAGCGCGCAACTGGAGCGGCTGCGCAACACGCTGATTCCGCACGATGTGCAGCTGACCATCAGCCGCGACTACGGCGCCACCGCCGCCGACAAGGCCAACAAACTGATCAGCAAGCTGGTGTTTGCCACCGCCAGCGTGATCGTGCTGGTGGGGCTGGCGCTGGGTCGGCGCGAGGCCGTCATCGTCGGCGTGGCGGTGATCCTGACGCTAACCGCGACACTGTTTGCCTCGTGGGCCTGGGGCTTCACGCTGAACCGGGTGTCGCTGTTCGCGCTGATCTTCTCGATCGGCATCCTGGTGGACGACGCCATCGTGGTGGTGGAAAACATCCACCGCCACCGCCTGCTCACGCCCGAGGCGCCGCTGCGCGAAATCATCCCGCGCGCGGTGGACGAGGTGGGCGGCCCCACCATCCTGGCCACGCTGACCGTGATCGCCGCCCTGCTGCCGATGGCGTTCGTCACCGGCCTGATGGGGCCGTACATGAGCCCGATCCCGATCAACGCCAGCATGGGCATGGCGATTTCGCTGGCGATTGCCTTCACCATCACGCCGTGGCTGGCGCTGCACCTGACCAAGGCCGGTGCGCACGGCGCCCACCACGCGCCGTCCAAGCTAACGCGGGGGCTGCAGACCTTCTTCACCCGGGTGCTGACGCCGTTTTTGCACAGCGCGCGCCACCGCTGGCTGCTGCTGGCCGGCGTGCTGGCCGGCATGGCGTTGTCGGTGGGCCTGGCGGTGGTGCAGGCGGTGATCCTGAAGATGCTGCCGTTTGACAACAAGAGCGAGTTCCAGGTGGTGCTGGAAATGCCCGCCGGCACGGCGCTGGAAGACACCGCCGCGGCGCTGCAGGACATGACGGCGTTTTTGGCGCAGCAGCCCGAGGTCACCCATGTGCAGGGCTACGCCGGCACCGCCAGCCCGATCACCTTCAACGGCCTGGTGCGGCAGTACTACCTACGCGCCGACGCCGAGCAGGGCGACCTGCAGGTCAACCTGGTCGACGCCAAGCACCGCAAGGAGCAAAGCCACGCCATCGCGCAGCGGCTGCGGCCGGGGCTGGAGGCCATCGCCCAGGCGCACGGCGGGCGCATCAAGGTGGTCGAGGTGCCGCCGGGGCCGCCGGTGCTGTCGCCCATCGTGGCCGAGGTGTACGGCCCGGACGAGGTCGGCCGCGCCGAACTGGCGCGCCGCGTGGCCAAGGCGTTTGCCGACACGCCCGACATCGTCGGCATCGACACCACGCTCAAAGAAGAGGCGCCGCGCGTGTTCCTGCGCATCGAGCGCGCCCGCGCCGAGAGCCTGGGCATCCCGGCGCAGGTGATCGCGCAAACGGTGTACACGGCGCTCTCAGGCAGCGACGCGGCCTACCTGCACGACGGCTACGCCAAGTACGCCGTGCCGGTGCGCTTGCAGCTGCCACGCGAGCGCCAGGTGGGGCTGGACGCGGTGCTGGCGTTGCCGCTCAAGGCCGCCGACGGCCGCATGGTGCCGCTGTCGGAGCTGGTGCGCGTCGAACACGGTGTCATCGAGCAGCCGCGCTTCACCAAGGACCTGCTGCCGGTGGTGTACGTGCTGGGCGACATGGCCGGGCGCACCGACTCGCCGCTGTACGGCATGTTCGCCATCCGCAGCCGCCTGGCCGAGGCGGCGTTGCCCGACGCCGGGCCGCTGGGCGAGTACTGGATACGGCAGCCCGAAGACCCCTGGCGCGGCTACGCCATCAAGTGGGACGGCGAGTGGCAGGTCACCTACGAGACCTTCCGCGACATGGGCGCGGCCTACGCCGTGGGCCTGGTGCTGATCTACCTGCTGGTGGTGGCGCAGTTCCGCAGCTACCTCACGCCGCTGATCATCATGGCGCCGATCCCGCTGACGATGATCGGCATCATGCCCGGGCACGCGCTGCTGGGCGCGCAGTTCACCGCCACCAGCATGATCGGCATGATCGCGCTGGCCGGCATCATCGTGCGCAACTCGATCCTGTTGGTGGACTTCATCGAGCAGGAAACCGCCAAGGGCATGCCGTTTGCGCAGGCGGTGGTGCAGTCCGCCGCGGTGCGCGCGCAGCCCATCGCGCTGACGGCGCTGGCGGCCATGCTGGGGGCGTTTTTCATTCTCGACGACCCGATCTTCAATGGGCTGGCCGTGTCGTTGATTTTTGGCATCGCGGTCTCCACCTTGCTGACGCTGGTGGTCATCCCGGTGCTGTACTACGCGGTGTACCGTCGGCGCTACGCGCCCCACGGGGCCGCCGCCGGCTGATGGCCCCAAGGGGCGCTTGGCGGCACGGCCGGGCGCCCCGCTGCTGTTCGATTCTTCAACCCAGGAGGTAAGCACCATGACCGTGGAACGTTGGATCCGTGTGATCGCTGGCTTGTTCGTGTTCGTGTCGGTGGCGCTGGGCGCGCCGTCCAGCCCGCTGTTCGTCAGCGAGTGGTTTTTGGCCTTCACGGCGTTTGTTGGCCTGAACCTGTTTCAGTTTGGCTTCACCAACTTCTGCCCGCTGGCCATCATCCTGAAAAAGCTCGGCGTGCCGGAAAACGCCATCCCCTGCAAAGCCTGCTGACGCCACGGAGGCCGCGATGAGCGCCCACCCGACGCTGCTGAAATTTCTGCACCCCGGCTGGTTCACCCCGGTGATGGGGCTGGCCGGTCTGGCGCTGGCGTGGCACGCCGCCACGCCGGTGCTGGGGGACTGGGCCACCGGCGCCGCGCTGGCGATCGGGGCGCTGGCTTGCGCCGTGCTGCTGGCGGTGCTGGTCGCCTCGGCACTGCGTTGGCACCGCCACCCCGAAGCCGTGGCCGAGGACCTGCGCCACCCGGTGCGCCACGCGTTCATCGCGGCGTTGCCGGTGTCGCTGCTGCTGGTGGCCACCTGGCTGCAAAGCATGGCGCTGGCGCAGCCCCTGGCGCACGCGCTGTGGTGGGTGGGTTCGCTCGGTCAGCTGACCGTCACGGTGTGGGCGCTGGGCAAGTGGCTGGCGCCCACCACGGCGCACGCACCCGACGCGCAGTCGCTGTGGAACGGCGTGACGCCCGTGCTGTACATCCCGGTGGTGGGCAACGTCGTGGCCCCGTTGGCCGGTGTGGGGTTCGAGCACGCGATGTGGTCGGCGGTGCACTTCGGCATCGGGGTGTTTTTCTGGCCGGTGGTGTTCACGCTGCTGGTGGCGCGGCGCCTGGCGCACGGCCCCATCCCGCCGCGGCTGCACCCGACGTGGTTCATCTCGTTGGCGCCGGCGGCCGTGGTGGGCCTGAGCGTGCTGCGCTTTGGCTGGCCGCCGGGCGTGGCCGCCGCCGTCTGGGGGGTGGGGTTGTTCATGCTGGCGTGGGTCGGTACGCAGGCGCGCCGCTTCTTCGCGCAGCCCTTTGGGCTGCCGTTTTGGGCGGTGTCGTTCCCGCTGGCCGCGTTCACGGCGCTGAGCTTCAAGCTGGCCGCGGCGCTGGCGTTGCCGGTGCTGCACGCCGTGGCGCCGGTGCTGCTGGCGCTGACCTCGGTGATCATCGTGGCGCTGGCCCTGGCCACCGTCAAGGGCCTGCGCCATGGCACGCTGCTGGCCCCGGAGCCGGTGGCGCCGGTGGTGACGGCGCCTTGAAGCGCCGGCCTCGCTGACCCGGCGGCGACGCGCCCGGCACGGGCACGCTGGTACGATGCGCGGTCATGGACATCGTCGACGCGGCCTTGCTGGCCGCCGCGGCCGTGGCCGCCGGCGCCCTCAATGCGGTGGCCGGCGGCGGCAGCTTTCTCACCTTTCCGGCGCTGGTGTTCGCGGGCCTGCCACCGATCGCGGCCAACGCCACCAGCGCCGTGGCCGTCAGCCCCGGCTACCTGGGCAGCACGCTGGGCTACCGTGCCGAGCTGGCCGCGCTGCCGCGCGCGCGTCTGTGGCGCGAAGGGCTGCTGGCCGCCAGCGGTGGGGTGCTGGGGGCGCTGTTGCTGCTGGTCACGCCCGCGGCCACGTTTCGCGCCATCGTGCCTTGGCTGCTGCTGGGCGCCACGCTGGTGTTTGCGTTCGGGCCGAAGCTGGTGCATCGGCTGGGCCGTGGCCGTCCAGCCCCACCGGCGGCACGCGCCCTAGGGTTGCTGCTGGTGGCGGTGTACGGGGGCTATTTCAACGGCGGGCTGGGCATTGTGCTGATGGCGCTGTACGCCGCCACCGGCGAGACCGACATCCAGCGCGCCAACGCGCTCAAAAACCTCAACTCCCTGCTGCTGTCGCTGCTGTCGGTGGCAACGTTTGTGCTGGCGGGCGTCGTCGCCTGGGCACCGGCGCTGCTGATGATGGCGGCGGCCACCGTCGGCGGCTGGCTCGGGGCGCGCACGGCCCGGCGCCTGCCGGCGCGCGTGGTGCGCGCCGTGGTGGTGGGCACCGGGGCGGTGATGTCGGCGCTGTTTTTCGTGCGCGGCTGACGGGCGGCACCTTGACCGATGCGCACCAAGCCGCCATTTGGCATTGGGGACGGGTTTTCACCCTCCCCCCGCTGGGTTTGCCGTGTTATCGTCATGTGAATTGCGCCTCGCGAGGAGCCTCACCACCATGCAACGCATGCCCGATGTCCTGGAAGGACGGCTCGACAAAATCGCCTACCCCCACATCCGCCAGCGACTGGAGCAGTTGCGTGACCAACCGCAGGCGTTGCTCGACTATGTCAACGGGCTGTTCCTCGACACCCGCGACGGACAGCGGCGTGGCTTCGATTTCACCACCGCGTCCACGCTGATGGCCATCAAGCACGACTTGATGCTGCAGCTGGGCGAGATCGGGCGCTTGCGGCACGAGTTTTTACCGTGGGATCATGAATTCCGCGTCGTCGGATCCGCCCAACCCTACCAAGCCCCCGCGAAACTGCCGAAAAACTGGTGATGCCTGACGCCATGGCCGACGCCGCGGTCTTCGATCACATCATCGTCGGCGCGGGCACCGCGGGCTGCCTGCTGGCCAACCGCCTCAGCGCCGACCCGGCGCGGCGCGTGCTGCTGCTCGAAGCCGGCGGGCGCGACGACTACGTGTGGATCCACATCCCGGTCGGCTACCTGTACTGCATCGGCAACCCGCGCACGGATTGGTTGTACCAGACGGAGCCGGACGCCGGTTTGAACGGCCGCCGGCTGCGTTACCCGCGCGGCAAGGTGCTGGGGGGCTGCTCCAGCATCAACGGCATGATTTACATGCGCGGTCAGGCGCGCGACTACGACGGCTGGGCCGCGCACACCGGCGAGCCCGCCTGGCGCTGGGAGCAGTGCCTGCCGGACTTCGTCGCGCACGAGGACCACTGGCGGCTGGACGCCCACGATGACCCGACGCTGGCCGCGCTGCACGGGCACCGCCGCAACGGCAGCACGGGCGAGTGGCGCGTCGAGCGCCAGCGGCTGCGTTGGGCTATTTTGGACGCCTTTGCGCAAGCCGCGCAGCAGGCGGGCATCCCCGCCACCGACGACTTCAACCGCGGCAACAACGAAGGCGTCGGCTACTTCGAGGTCAACCAGCGCGCCGGTTGGCGCTGGAACGCCGCCAAGGCGTTTTTGCATCCGGTGCGCCGCCGACCCAACCTGACCGTGTGGACCGATGCCCAGGTGACGCGGTTGGTGTTCGAGGGTGGCCCGGGCGCGCCGCTGCGCTGCTGCGGCGTCGACGTGGTCGTGCGCGGGCAACGCGTCGTTGTGCGCGCGGCACGCGAAGTCACCCTGGCCGCGGGCGCGATCGGCTCGCCGGCCATCCTGCAGCGCTCGGGCGTGGGGCCGGCGGCGTGGCTGCAACCGCTGGGGATTCCGGTCCTGGCCGACCTGCCCGGTGTGGGCGCCAACCTGCAAGACCACCTGCAAATCCGCGCCGTGTACCGCGTGCGCGGCGCCACCACGCTCAACACCCTGGCCAACAGCCCGTGGGGCAAGCTGCGCATCGGCCTGCAGTACCTGCTGACGCGCAGCGGGCCGATGAGCATGGCGCCCAGCCAGTTGGGCGCTTTCACGCGCAGCGACGAGCAGCAGCGCTGGCCCAACCTGGAGTACCACGTCCAGCCGCTCAGCCTGGATGCGTTTGGCGAGCCGCTGCACCGCTTCGACGCCTTCACCGCCAGCGTGTGCAACCTCAACCCGACCAGCCGCGGCACGGTGCGCATCCGCACCCCGCGCTGGGAGGACGCGCCGGCCATCGCCCCCAACTACCTGTCCACCGAGGACGACCGCCGCATCGCCGCGGCCAGCCTGCGGCTGACGCGGCGCATCGTCGCGCAGCCTGCGCTGGCCCCGTACCAGCCCGACGAGTACAAGCCCGGCCCGCAGTACCAGACCGACGACGAACTCGCGCGGCTGGCCGGCGACATCGCCACCACCATCTTTCACCCGGTGGGCACCACCGCGATGGGGCCCGACGGCGACCCGATGGCCGTGACCGACCCGCACCTGCGCGTGCGCGACGGACGCGGCGGGCGCATCGCGGGGCTGCGGGTGGTGGACGCGGGCATCATGCCAACGATCACCAGTGGCAACACCAACAGCCCCACCCTGATGATCGCGGAAAAAGCCGCCCGCTGGATCCTGGCGCAGACTTGAGCGATCAGGGTAAATCCGGACACCCACGCCCGCGCCACGCCCCTAGAATGGGGACACTCGACCCGGGCCAGGCCCCGGTCATCGAGGGCTCCGAGGAGACAAACACCCCCAGCGCCGGCCCCGTGGTCGGCGTTGTTTTTGGCGGCGTGGCGCAGGCGGTGCCTCAGGCGTCGGTGTCCAGCAGCCGGCCCAGCATGCGGTCGGCCGCTTGGAACACCTTCAGGTTGGCCACGAACGCCCCCGCCGCCATGCGCTGCTCGACCTGGTCGGCGGCCACGTCGCTGCCTGGCTCGGGCAGCCGCTCGGTGCGGGTGCGCACGCCCCCGCTGGGCTCGGCCTCGGCACGGGCCTGCACGCGGCGGTAGCCTTCGGTGGGCAGGTTGGCGATGTTGGACGCCGCCGCGTCAAGGCGCGCCTGCGCAGCGGCCATGCCGGACGTGGCGATGTTGGCAACCGTGTTCACGTGGTCAGTGTAGCGCGCGCCACGCGCCCGCGCGGGCGCCAGCCGACCAACGGCGGCGCCCGCCCGCTTGACGCTTCAGCGCGCCGCCGCACCGCCGCGGTTGAGCAGCGCGTACAGCGCGATCGCGCCAAAGGTCGCGGTGCCGATGCCGCCCAGCGCAAAGTCGCCGAACTTCAGCGTGAAGTCGCCCGTGCCCAGCACCAGCGTGATGGCGGCCACCAGCAGGTTTTTGTTGTCGGAAAAATCCACCTGGTTGTCGACCCAGATCTTGGCCCCGGCCACGGCGATCAACCCGAACACCACGATCGACACGCCGCCCATCACCGCCAGCGGGATGGCCTGGATGAGCGCGCCGAACTTGGGGCTGAAGCCCAGCAGGATGGCCATCAGCCCCGCCACGACGAAAATCGCCGTCGAGTAGATTTTGGTGGCCGCCATGACGCCGATGTTTTCGGCGTAGGTCGTCACCCCGGTGCCGCCGACGCTGCCAGCCACCATCGTGGCCACGCCGTCGCCCATGAAGGCGCGGCCCATGTAGCGGTCCAGGTCGCGCCCGGTCATCGCCGTCACCGCCTTGATGTGGCCCAGGTTTTCCGCCACCAGGATGATGGCCACCGGGGCGATGAGCACCATCGCGTGCGCGCTGAACACCGGGGCGCTGAACTGCGGCAGGCCAAACCACGCCGCCTGCGCCACGCCCGACAGGTCCAGCGGCTTGCCCAACCCCAGGCCGTTGGCCAGCACCGCGTACACGACACTGGCCACGATCAGCCCCATCAGGATCAGCAGCCGCTGCACCATGCCGCGCGTGAACACCGCCACCAGCCCCACGCACACAAAGGTCACCGCCTGCATCCAGGCGTCGAAGGGCGTCGGCGCCATGTTTTTGACCGGGATGTGCGCCAGGTTCAAGCCGATGACCGCCACCACCGAACCGGTCACCACCGGCGGCATCAGGCGCTCGATCCAACCGGTGCCCAACGCTTGCACCACGGCGCCGATGACGAAATACAGCGCCCCGCAGGCGATGATGCCCCCCAGCGCCACGCCGATGTTGGCGTTGGGCCCTGGCCCGGCGTAGCCGGTGGCGGCGATCACCACGCCGATGAAGGCAAAGCTCGACCCCAGGTAGCTGGGCACCTTGCCGCCGGTGACCAGAAAAAAGATCAGCGTGCCGATGCCGCTCATCAGCACCGCCACGTTGGGGTCGAACCCCATCAGGATCGGCGCCAGCACCGTGGCGCCGAACATCGCAATCAGGTGCTGCACACCCAGCAAGGCCGTCTGCGGCCACGGCAGCCGCTCGTCCGGGGCGATGACGCCACCGTCGCGCAGCACGGCGTCGGATTGGGGGGTCCAGTGGAACATCGGTTCTCGCTCCTCGCGTCGTAGCAAATGGGCGCGATTGTGCCCGCACTGGGCCGCCCGCTGCAAGCCTGCTGTCAGCATCGGGTGGGTCGGCGCAGGGTTGACACCCAGGTGACGCCGCGCCGCCGCCCGGGTTGGCTAAGCTGCGGCCCATGAGCGCCCATCCCCGCGTCCCCCCGTACGAGCCCCAGATCCGCCGCTACCAGCGCTGGCTGCGCGCCCACCGCGGCCTGACGTTCGATGACTACGACGCGCTGTGGCGTTGGTCGGTCAGCGACCTGGAGGGCTTTTGGCGCAGCGTGTGGGACTACTTCGATCTGGACTCACCCACCCCGATCGAGGCGGTGCTGCACGGTGGGCCGATGCCCCACGTGCGCTGGTTCGTGGGCGCGCAGCTCAACTACGCCGCGCAGGTGTGGCGGCACGTCGCACCGGCCGAGGCCGCCGGCATGCCGGCCATCATCGCCGAGGACGAGCTGGGCCGCGTGCGCACGCTGGGCTGGCGCGAGCTGCAACGCCAGGTGGCGGCGCTGGCCGTGGGTCTGCGCGCGCTGGGGGTGCAGCGCGGTGACCGGGTGGCGGCGTACCTGCCCAACCGGCCCGAGGCGGTGGTGGCGCTGCTGGCCTGCGCCAGCCTGGGGGCGATCTGGAGCCTGTGCGCGCCCGACATGGGCACCGCGGCGGTGCTGGACCGATTCCGCCAGATCGAGCCCAAGATGCTGATCGCCGCCGACGGGGTGCACTACGGCGGGCGCCCGCTGGACCGCAGCGCCACCGTGCGCGAGCTGCGCGCGGGCCTGCCCACGCTGCAGCATGTCATCACGCTGCGCACCCCCTACGCGGCCGAACGTGTGGCGGACACGCACGACTTCGCCGCCCTGGCCGACCGCGACGACGCCGCGGTGCGCGCCTTTGCCCCCGAACCGGTGCCGTTCGACCATCCGCTGTGGATCGTGTACTCCAGCGGCACCACGGGGCTGCCCAAGCCGATCGTGCACGGGCACGGTGGCATCGTGCTGACCGCCTTGGCGCTGAAGGTGCTGCACAACGACATCGGCCCGAGCTACGACGCCAACGCGTGGGGCGAGCGCTTCCACTGGTACAGCTCCACCGGCTGGGTGATGTGGAACGCCCAGGTGGCGGGGCTGCTGGGCGGCACGACGATCGTGCTGTACGACGGCAGCCCCGGTGGCCGCAAGGACGAGCCGGACTGGAGCGTGCTGTGGCGCTTCGCGGCGCGGCACCGGGTGACGTTTTTCGGCGCCGGCGCGGCGCTGTACACCCACATGATGAAGGCCGTGGTGGACCTGGCCGCGCTGCAGGCCCAGGGCCACGACCTGTCGTGCATCCGCGCGCTGGGCTCGACCGGCTCGCCGCTGCCGGCCGAGGTGCAACGCTGGGGCAGCGCGCAGTTCGAGCGCGTGTACGCGCTGGCGGGTCGCCCCGTGCAGGCCGGCGCGCTGCCGGGCGGCCCCGGCGGCCCGGTGTGGTGGTGCAACATTTCGGGCGGCACCGATTTTTGCGGCGCCTTCATCGGCGGCCACCGCGAACGGCCGCAGATCCCTGGCCAGATGCAATGCCGGCAGCTGGGCTGCGCGGTGGAGGCGTGGGACGAGCACGGCCGCCCGCTGGTGGGCCAGGTCGGCGAGCTTGTGTGCACGCGCCCCATTCCGTCGATGCCGCTGTACTTTTGGAACGACCCCGGACACGCGCGCTACCTGTCGAGCTACTTCGACACCTACCCCGGCGTGTGGCGCCATGGCGACTGGCTGGAGGTGCGCCCCGACGGCGGCTGCGTGATCTATGGGCGCTCCGACGCCACGCTCAATCGCCACGGGCTGCGCATGGGCTCCAGCGAACTGTACGCCGCCGTCGAAGCCCTGCCCGAGGTGCTCGATAGCCTGGTGGTGGACGTCGAATACCTGGGCCGGGCCAGCTTCATGCCGCTGTTCGTCGTGCTGCGTCCGGGGCTGACGCTGGACGACGCGCTGCGTGAGCGCATCCGCGCGGCGATCCGCGCGCGGCTGTCGCCGCGCTTCGTGCCCGACGTCATCGAGCAGGCCCCCGACGTTCCGCGCACGCTCAGCGGCAAAAAGCAGGAGCTGCCGATCAAAAAGCTGCTGCTGGGCCACCCCCCCGAGCGGGTCGTCAACCCCGATGCGATGGCCAACCCCCAGTGCCTGGCGTGGTACATCGAGTACGCCCGCCGCCACCTGCCGGCCGGCGACACCGCGGCCTCGGCCGCCGTGTCAACGCCCGGTCAAGCACCAACGGCACAATAGTGCCCATGCGCGACGCCGCCATCGAAGCCGAACTCGACCACGCCCGCACCCGTGGGCCTGTGCGCGACATCGTCATCCCCCCCTGCCCGCAGCTGCTGCGCCAGCTGCTGGACGCCACTGCGCACGGCGACCCCGAGCCCGGCGTGCTCGAAGCCATCGCCAGCGCCGACGTGGCCATGGCGGCGGCGCTGATCCGCCAGGCCAACAGCCCCGTGTACGGGCTGCAAACGCCCGTGGCCACCGTGGGGCAGGCGCTCACCGTGATGGGCGTGCGCCCCGCGGTGCAGTTGCTGATGGGCTTTTTGACGCGCTCGGCCTTGCACGTGCACTCGCCGGTGCTGGCGCACTTTTGGGAGACCTCGACACGCCGCGCCATCGCGTGCGAGCACATCGGCCGCCAGCTGTACGACATGGACGTGGGGCTGGCGTACACCTTTGGGCTGTTTTGCCACGTCGGCATGCCGGTGCTGCTGCGCGCGGTGCGCGGCTACGCCTCCACCATCGCCGAGGCGCTGGCGCGCAAGGACCGCACCTTCACCCAAACCGAAAACGCCAACCACCGCACCGACCACGCGGTGGTGGGCGCCATCGTCGCGCGCGCCTGGCGGCTGCCCAGCGCGGTGGCGGTGGCGATCCGGCTGCACCACGACTTCACCTGCCTGGACGATGCGCGCTACTCCGACACCGTGCGCCATCTGGTGGCGATGGCCCTGATCGCCGACCGGCTGGTGCTGCTGCACGAAGGCGTGGCCGAACCGCAGGACTGGGCCGCGCACGGGGCGGCGTGTCTGACGCACCTGCACATCGGCGCCGCCGAGGTCGATTACTGGCTCGACGAGCTGCACCCGGCGCTGGACGCGGTGCGGGTGGACTAACGCCGGCTGACCAGCACGATGCCGGCGGCCACCCCCAGCAGCGCCAGCAACAGGCGTGGCGTCAACGGTTCGCCCAGCAGCGCGACCCCAAACACCAGCGCGAACAGCGGCGTCAAAAATGTGAACGTGGCCATGCGGGTGGCCGGGTAGTGGCGCAGCATCCACATCCAGGCCAGGTAGCTGGCGAACGCGCCCACGACCGTTTGCAGCGCCACCGAACCCCACGCCACGGCGGAGTAGTCCAGCGACCACGTCTCGCCCAACGCCCACGACAGCAGCGGCGTGACCAGCGCGGTGACCCCAAGCTGGTAAAAGAGCGACTTTTCCGCGCTGACCGTGGCCACGCGCGTCGTGCGAATGGCCACCGTCGTCAAACCCCAAAAGACGCCCGCCGCCAGCCCCAGCGCATCGCCCTTCCACTGTCCCGGCGCTGAGCCGTGCACGAACGCCTCCCCCAAGGCCAGCGCCACCGCGACAAACGCCACGCACAGCCCGACCCATTGCACGGGCCGCAGCCGTTCGCTGGGCACCCAGCGCGGCAGCAGCAGCGCCACCCAAAACGGGCTGGTGTACAAAAACACCGTCAGGCGCGACGCGGGGGTGTACTGCAGCCCCAGGTAGATGCACACGAACTCCGCGGCAAACAGCGCGCCCACCAGCAATCCGCCGCGCAGCGAGCCATCGCGCTGCCCCAGCGCCACGCCGCGCCAGCGGCACCACCACCACAGCAGCGTGGTCGCGCCCCACATGCGCAGCGCCGCCTGCCACAACGGGGCGATCTCGCGCCCGGCCACTTTGATGAGGATTTGCTGCAATCCCCAAAACGCGCAGCACGCCACCAGCACCGTCACCGCCAAGGTGTCCAGGTGGTCTTTGCGCGCGGGCAGTGCGGTGGTCGTCACGCTCATGGGGCGGCGGTGAAAAACCGCCCGCCATGGTACAGCAGGGCGCCGGCCCCGTCGTCATGCTGGCAACGCAGCACCTCGCCCACCAAAATCACGTGGTCGCCCTCGGGGTAGCGGCTGCGCGCGCGGCACTCCAGGTACGCGCAGCACCCCGGCAGCAGCGGCACCCCCTCGGCGTTGGGCGTCCACGGCACGCCGGCCCAACGGTCGACGTCGCGGCGGGCAAAGCGCTCGGCCAGCGCCTGCTGCTGCGCGCCCAGCACGTGCACGGCCCAGTGCGTGGCGTGGGTGAACGCCGCCAGCGCGCGCGAGCGCACATCCAAGCTCCACAGCACCAGCGGTGGCTGCAGCGACACGGAATTGAACGAATTGACGGTCAGGCCCACGGGCGCGCCATCGGCCGCGCGCGTGGTGACGATGGTCACCCCCGTCGCAAAGCGCCCAAGGGCCGCCCGAAACCGCTCGGGCGAGGGATGCAACATGGGCCGTGATTGTGCCGCGTGGCCGGCCCGGGGCCCGACGCGCGGGCTCGAAGCCCCCACAGCTCGGCGGCCGCTCACGCCCAGCGCGAAGCCGTGCGCACCGCGGGCGCGCCACCGCGCGCGCTGTCGACGCCAACGAAGTGCATCGCCAACGCCGGGCGCTCGCCACTGATCAGCTCCGCCAGCGCCCGCCCCGACCCGGCACCGTGCGTCCACCCCAGGGTGCCGTGCCCGGCGTTGATCCACAGCCGCTGCAGCGGCAGCCGCCCGATCAGCGGGATGTTGGTCGGCGTGGCCGGGCGCAGGCCGCACCAGAACTGGGGCTCGCCGCCCTGCTGCGGCGGGCGTGTGTCGGCCACGCCGGGGAACAGCTCCTCGATGCGCTGCAGCAGCATGTGGCAGCGCGCGCGCGCCACCGGCGTGTCCAGGCGCAGGTCAAAGCCGCCGAGTTCGATCGTGCCGGCCACCCGCAGCCGGTCGCCCAGGCGCGAAATGGCGATCTTACGCGCGTCGTCGATCATGCTGACCTGCGGCGCGCGCGCCGGCTCGCGCAACGCCAGCGTGGCGCTGTAGCCCTTGCCGGGGTAAATCGGCACATGCACGCCCACCGTGGCCAGCAGCGGCGTGGTGTACGAGCCACACGCCACGACGTAGGCATCGGCCCGCAGCGCACGCGCCTGGCCGGTGGCCAAGCAACGCAGGTGCACGCCCTGCACCTCGCCGCCGGCCACCTCCAGCCGCTGGACCGCGTGGCCAAACAGCAGCTGCGCGCCGCGCTGGCCGCACAGCCGCGCCAGCGCCTGCGTGAACACGCGCGCGTCGCCATGCTCGTCGCTGGGGGTGTAGGTGCCGCCGACGATGCGCTCGGCGTAGGCGGACAGCGCCGGCTCGATGCGCAGCAGCTCGTCGCGCCCCACCACCTGCCGCTGCACGCCGTGGCGGCGCATCAGCTCGGCGGCGGTGGCGGCTTCGTCGAACGCGCGCGCGTCCGAGTACACGTGCGCGATGCCGCGCTGGCTGCGCTGGTACTCGATGCCGGTGTCGGCCACCATCTGCTTGAGCGTGGCGTGGCTGTACGCGCCCAGCGCCACCAACTGCGCCACGTTGCGCTCGAAGGCGCGGTCGTTGCACTGCAGCAAAAACCGCCACAGCCAGCGCCATTGGGCCGGGTCGAGCTGCGGGCGCCACAGCAGCGGCGCTTGCGCGTCGAACATCCACTTCAGCGCCTTCAGCGGCGCTTGCCGGTTGGCCCACGGTTCGCAGTAGCTGACCGAAATCTGCGCCGCGTTGGCAAAGCTGGTCTCCAGCGCCGCGTCGGGCTGGCGATCCACCAGCACCACCTCGTGCCCGCGCTGCAGCAGGTGCCACGCGGTGCAGGTGCCGATGATGCCCGCGCCCAAAACCACCACTCGCATCGTCGTTCCCCCACGGCCGTGCGCGCGGCACCCGCTGCCGCACCCCGCCGGCCGTCGTCGTGCGGCGCAGTGTGCCCGGGCGCGAGCGCTTTGTGAAGCCTCATTGACCAAACGACGATGTCATCAGAAAATCTTATCCACGTCCCAGCCCCCACGCCATCGCCTGACCATGACCACCACCTTCGACCCCGACGCGCTGGAGTGCCTGGCCGCCATCGTCGAGGAGGGTGGCTTTGAACGCGCGGCGCAGCGGCTGGCGGTGACGCAGTCGGCGGTGTCGCAGCGGCTGCGCGCGCTGGAAGCGCAGGTGGGCACCGTCCTGGTGGTGCGCAGCCGACCGTTGCGCCCGACGCCGGCGGGGCAGTTGCTCATCAAACACGCCAAGATGATGCGGCTGCTGCGCGCCGACCTGGAGCACGACCTGCGCGAGCTCGACCCCACGCTGGCGCAGCGCTCGCGCGACGAGGGGCGGGTGTCGATCGCCATCAACGCCGACAGCATCGCCACCTGGGCGCTGCAGGCGCTCACGCCGCTGGTGCGCGAGGGCGTGCTGCTGGAAATCATCCACGACGACCAGGACTTCACGCACGAGTGGCTGCGCGAGGGGCAGGTGATGGGCTGCGTGACGTCGCTGGCGCAGCCGCTGCGTGGCTGCCGGCTGGAGCCGCTGGGCCGCATGCCCTACGTGGCCGTGGCCAGCCCCACGTTCGCCCAGCAGGCGCTGGGGGGGCAGCTGAGCCCGCACAATTTTCACCGCGTCCCTTTCGTGGCCTTCAACCGCAAGGACGATTTGCAGCGCGATTTTGTCTGCCAGGCGTTTGGTCTGGCGCAGGTGCGGCTGCAGCAGTGCTTCGTGCCGTCGTCGGAGGGGCAGGTGCGCGCCGCCCAAGCCGGCTGGGGCGTGACGGTGGTGCCGCGGCGGCTGGCCGCGCCCGGGCTGGCCGACGGCACCCTGGTCGATGTCGCGCCCCACGCCCACTACGCGGTGGCCCTGCACTGGCATTGCTGGAACCTGGCCTCCGATGCGCTGACGCGCATCAGCGCCGCGCTGCGCGCCGCGGCGCACACCCACCTGGAGCCGCTGGCGTAGCCGACCGCGCGTGTCGCGCGCTACGCGTGCGCCGACGCGCGCCCCAGCCCCGGGATGCCCGACCAGATCTCGTCCAGATCGGGGATGCGCCACTGCGCCGGGTCTTCACGCTGCTCGATGGTGACCTTGCACCCTGGCGCGGCCAGGTCGATGCGCTCGGGCACCAGCCGCTCGCCGCTGCGCAGCGACAGCACCGTCTTGACCACCGGCTTGAGCAAGTTACCCGGGTTTTGCTCCACCACCACCGCCAGCCGCTGGTTGGACAGCCGCACCAGCGATCCCGTGGGGTAAATGCCCAGGCTGCGCACAAAGGCCTGGAACACCCGCTCGTCGAAGTGCCCTTTCCAGCTGGCCATGCGCCGCAGCGATTCGGCGGGGTCCCACCCCGCTTTGTACGGGCGGTTGGAGGTGATGGCGTCGTACACGTCGCACACCGCCCCCATGCGGGCCAGCAACGTCAGCGCCTCGCCCGACAGCCCCTCGGGGTAGCCGGTGCCGTCGACGCGCTCGTGGTGGTGCAGGCACACATCCAGCGCCGCCTCGTCGGTGATGCCGGCGGCGCGCAGCCGCTGCCACCCCTTGCGCGGGTGCTCGCGGATGATGGCGAACTCGTCGTCGGTGAGCTTGCCGGGCTTGTTGAGGATCTCCAGCGGCACGTCGGCCTTGCCCACATCGTGCAGCAGGCCGGCAAAGCCCGCCGCCCGCACCAACTCGTCGGGCAAACCCAACTGGCGCCCCAACGCCACCATCAGCGCGCACACCGCCACCGAGTGCATGTAGGTGTACTCATCGGCCGTCTTGACCCGCGCCAGGCTGATGAGGGCGCCGGCGTTGCGCGTGACGCTGTCGGCAATGTCCTCGGCCACGGCGCGCATCACCTGGCGGTCGATGGCGCGGCCCATGCGCGCGTCGTGGAACATGTCTTTGACGGCGCCGTGCGCGCTGGCCAACAGGCGGGCGGCGCGCTGCAGCTCCTGCGGCTGCGTGGTCGGCTGCACACGCCGCTGCAGGGCTTCGTCCAACACCCGCGCGGTCTCCTCGGCGGCGGCCTCGGGTGTGTCGGCGGTGGCCGTCACGCTGGCGTCGGGCGCCACGTCGGCCCCTTGGCTGACGTCGATCCACACCTCACGCACGGCGCTGGCGCGGATGCGCTCGAGGTCGCGCGGATCGTCCAACAAAAAGCGACTGCGCCAAAACGGATGGTCCAGCCACGACCCCGCAAAGCCGTGGATGTACATCCCCAGCCGCACATCCTCGACCCGAATGCGTTTGAGCATAGGCGCATGATAGCGTTGGTCGTGCCATGGGCGCTGGTGGCGGATGCGGTACCCGGTATCGGCCCCGCCCGCCTCCAACGGTGGTTATACTAACCACCATGAACAGCCGGGAATTGATAGCGATGCTGCACGCGCACGGCTGGGTCCTGCGTTCGGTCAAGGGCAGCCACCACGTGTTCACGCATCCGCACAAACCCGGCCACCTGACGGTGCCCCACCCCAAAAAGGACCTCGGGGAAGGCTTGGTGCACAAGCTGATGAAGCAGGCGGGCCTCAAGTGAAGGAGCAACGCCATGAAATTCCCAATCGCCATCGAACCGGGTGACGAGCGTTCGGCCTGGGGCGTGGTCGTGCCCGATTTGCCGGGGTGCTTTTCGGCCGGCGACAGCGCCGAGGACGCCTTTGCCAACGCGGTACAAGCCATTGAGGCCCATCTGGAGGCGCTGGCCGAAGACGGGCAGGACATCCCTGCGCCCAAGCCACTGGCGCATTGGCAGGCCCACCCCGAGTTTGCCGGCTGGATCTGGGGTCTGGTCGATGTCGACACCAGCCGTTTTGAAGGCAAGGCCGAAAAAATCAACATCACCCTGCCGGCTAGGTTGCTGGCCCGTGTGGATGCGTACGCCCGCGCCCACGGCGAGACCCGCAGTGGCTTTTTGGCACGGGCCGCGCGACAGGCGTTGGCAGGGTCCTGACCCTGCGGCCGCGATCGGCCTCAAGGCCGCGGCAGGATGATCAGCCGGTCGGGGTCAAAGCCCTGCTGTTCGCCCTTGTCGGCGTAGCCCAGGGGGTGGGCCACCACCCGGCAGCGGCCCACGCGGTAGTCGTGGCGGCAATGCAGGTGGCCGTGCAGCCACAGGTCGACGTGGGCCAGCAGGTCGTCCAGCGCGTTGCAAAAGCCGGCCGTGCCCGGCTGCAGACCGTAACGCGGATCGGCGCTGCGCAGGCTGGGGGCAAAGTGCGTGACCACCACCGTCGGCCCCGACCAAGGCTGCGCCAGTGCCTCGCGCAACCAGGCCTGGCACGCCAGGGCCTCGGCGCGCATGGCCTCGGCGTCGAACAGGCGCCCGTGGCGCTGCGTGGCGGCCTGCGCCAGGTGGTGGTTGGCCGCGCGGTAGGCGCGCTGGCGCTGTTGTTCGCGATGCGCCTGCGCGTCGGTGATCGGGCGGGCGCGGCCCTTGCGCCGCAGCGGCACGGTGGCCAGCGCGTCGTAGTCGCTCCACAGCGTGGTGCCCACAAAGCGCACCCCGTGCAACACGGTGCTGGCGCGCTCCAGCCAGTGCAGGCCGTGGCGCGCGCAGGCCGCCTGCAGGCCCGCGTGCGCCTGGTCCCAGTCCAGCGCGTCGTACTCGTGGTTGCCGGGCACGTACAGCACCGGCACCGGCCAGCGGGCGAAGCGCGCCAGCCCCCAGTCGGGCTCGGTCATTTTGATGCGACCGTCGGCGCCGCGCTGGTACGAGCCGATGTCGCCGGCCAGCACCAGCACATCGGCTATGGGGTGGGGGCGCGGCTGCCAACCCGGGTTGGTCTCCAGGTGCAGGTCGGACAGCAGCTGGATGCGCAGCTCAGCCATCGCGCGGCCCCGCGGCGGCCACCGCGCGTTGCACTGCGGCACGCAGCCAGCGCTGCGCCGGCACGCCGTCGTGCGCGCGCGTCCACAACATGTCCACATGCACCGGCGGCACCTGCAGCGGCAGCGGCTGCGTGGCCAAGGCCTCGGCGTGCCCGGTGGCGCCCAGAAAATGCTGCGGCAGCACCGTCAGCAGGTCCGACGCCGCCACCACCTGCCCGGCGGTGAAAAACTGGTTGACCGTCAGCACGATGCGCCGCCGGCGGCCCACCGCCGCCAGCGCCTCGTCGACAAAACCAAACGGCCGCCCGGAAAAGCTCACCAACAGATGGCGCGCCTCGCAGTAGGCGTCCAGGGTCAGGCGCGCGTGCGCCAGCGGGTGGCCGCGGCGCATCGCCACCACGTAGCGGCCGTCGTAGAGCCGCTGCGACAGGAAGCGCGGCACCTGCTCCTGCAAGTGGGTCGCGCCCAGCTCCGCCAGCACGCCGGGGAAGTAGCCGATCGCCAGGTCAACCCCGCCTTGCTCCAACAGCGGGCGGGGGTCGCGCGTGGTCAACGGCAGCACGCGCAGCGTCACCCCAGGCGCTTCGCGGTCCAGGATCGCCACCAGCCCCGGCATGACCTGCGAAGCGGTGGCGTCGGCCATCGCCAGCACAAAGGCGTCTTGCGCCTGCGCGGGGTCGAACGGCCCCGGGGCCAGCGACGCGCGCAGGCGCTGCAACGCCTCGCGCACCGCCGGCCACAACTGCAACGCGTAGGGCGTGGGCTCGACGCCGTAGCCACTGCGCCGCACCAGGTCGTCGCCCAGCAGCTCACGCAGCCGGCGCAGCGCGTTGCTGACGGCGGGCTGCGTCAGCGCCAGGTTGTGCGCGGCCCGCGTCAGGCTGCGCTCGGCCATCACCTCGTCGAAAACCCGCAGCAGGTTGAGGTCGAGCGTGCGGAAGTTGACCTTGGTCATCACCCACGTGAATGTAAGCCATTTACAAACAAAAGTTGAATAGCATCAGGGATAACCCTAATATTCGAGCACCGACTTTTTTGCACTGCAACATTCGGGAGCCTGCCATGAGCACCATCCTGACCTCGTCGGCCCCCACCGCCACCCCCACCCGGGGTGCAGGGGCCAGCACCCATGTCGATGCCGCGCGCCGCGCCGTGGCGCCGCGCGCCCTGGCCACGCTGCTGCTGGCGGCTGGGGTGGCGGCGCTGGCTGTCGTCACCGATCGCCTGATGGACACCTGGGCCGACGGCCACCTGCTGGCCGCCTGGGTGTTGATGTGGGCGGTGGTGTTTCTCGGCAGCGTGCTGCTGGCCTCGCCCGCACGGCGCCTGGCCCAGCGCCTGGGCACCCTGCTGGACGGCTGGGCGCAGGCCCGGGCACGCGCGCGGGCCGAAGCCCGCACCGCCGCGCTGGCCCGCCTGGACCACCGCGTGCAGGCGGAGCTGGACGCGCAACGCACCCGCGCCGAGAGCCCGGCCGCTTGGGACGCCGCCCTGGCGCCGCTGGCCACGGTGGACACGCCGGACCACGGCGCGCTGCTGCGCGAGTGGGCGGCCAGCGCCGCCGAAGGTTTGTGGACGATGCCCAGCGGGCGTCGCTACAGCCTGTATTACGTCTGAGCGCCCCCGGCGCCGGCCGCGCCGCGGGCGTCAGCCCAGGATGCGCTGCGCCATGCGCGCCCGGGTCTCGGCCAACGCGCGGGGCAGGCGCTGCGCCAACTGGTCGAACAGCTCTTGGTGCAGCGCCAGCTCACGCGCCCAATGCTGCGGGTTCATGTCGGTCACGGCGGCGAACTGCTCGGGCCCGAAGTCCAGGCCTTCCCAGTGCATCTCGTCGTAGGTGGGGCTGATGCCAAACGCGTGGTCCTCGCCCTGCACACGCCCTTCCAGACGGTCGATCATCCACTTGAGCACGCGCATGTTTTCGCCGTAGCCCGGCCAGATGAAGCGGCCGTCCGGCCCCTTGCGGAACCAGTTGACGCAGAAGATGCGCGGCAGCGTGTGGCCGGTGGCCTCCAGGCGGCGCTCCATCGCCAGCCAGTGCTGGAAATAGTCGCCCATGTGGTAGCCGCAAAACGGCAACATGGCAAACGGGTCGCGCCGCACCACGCCCTGCGCGCCAAACGCCGCCGCAGTGGTTTCAGAGCCCATCGTGGCGGCCATGTACACCCCCTCCATCCAGGTGCGGGCCTCGGTCACCAGCGGCACGGTGTCGCTGCGGCGCCCACCAAAAATCAGCGCGTCGAGGGGCACGCCCTCGGCGGAATCCCACGCGGCGTCCAGCGCCGGGTTGTTGGTGGCCGCGACCGTGAAGCGCGCGTTGGGGTGCGCCGCCTTGCGTCCGGCCGCGCCGTCCGCCGGCGTCCAGTCCTTGCCCTGCCAGTCCAGGCAGTGCGCGGGCGGCTCGCCCATGCCCTCCCACCACACGTCGCCGTCGTCGGTCAACGCCACGTTGGTGAAGATGACGTCGCGCGTCAGGCTGGCCATGCAGTTGGGGTTGGTCAGCGTGTTGGTGCCCGGCGCCACGCCGAAGTAGCCGGCCTCCGGGTTGATCGCGTACAGCCGCCCGTCGGCGCCGGGCTTGATCCACGCGATGTCGTCGCCGATGGTGGTGACCTTCCAACCCTCGAAGCCCTTGGGCGGGATCAACATCGCGAAGTTGGTCTTGCCACACGCGCTGGGGAAGGCCGCCGCGACATGGTATTTTTTTCCTTCGGGGCTGGTCACCCCCAGGATCAGCATGTGCTCGGCCAGCCAGCCCTCGTCGCGGCCCATGACCGACGCGATGCGCAGCGCCAGGCACTTTTTGCCCAGCAGCGCGTTGCCGCCGTAGCCCGAGCCGTACGACCAGATTTCGCGCGTTTCGGGGTAGTGCACGATGTACTTGGTGGTGGGGTTGCACGGCCACGCCACATCGGCCTGCCCCGGCTGCAGCGGCGCACCCACCGTGTGCACGCAGGGCACAAAGGCGCCGTCGCTGCCCAACACGTCGTACACGGCGCGCCCCATGCGCGTCATCAGCTTCATGTTGACGACGACGTAGGGGCTGTCGGTCAGCTCCACCCCGATGCGCGCGATCGGCGAACCCAGCGGCCCCATGCTGAACGGCACCACGTACATGGTGCGGCCACGCATGCAGCCGTCGAACAACCCCGGCTGGCCATCCTTGCCGTGCTGCAGGATCGCCCGCATCTCCGCCGGCGCCATCCAGTGGTTGGTGGGGCCGGCGTCTTCGCGCCGTTCGCTGCAGATGAAGGTGCGGTCTTCCACCCGCGCCACGTCCGAAGGGTCGGTCCAGGCCAGGTAGGCGTTGGGGCGCTTGGCGGGGTTGATGCGTTTGAGCGTGCCCGCGGCCACCATCTGTTCGCACAGGCGGTCGTACTCGGCCTGGCTGCCGTCGCACCATTCGATGCGGTCGGGCTTGCACAGCGCGGCCATGTCGGCCACCCAGGCGATCAGGCGGGCGTGTTTGACGTACGGCGGGGGGTTGAGCGGCAGGCCCTGCATCACGGGAGCGTTCATCGGCGCGGCACCAACAAAAAACAACGAGGAGGTGGGGAGGCGGCGCCAAGCACAACCCGCCCGCGCCGTGGCGGGTCATTGTAGGAAGCGCGGCCCCCGGCGGTACGTACCGTCGCCGAAATCGTCATGCAAACTTTGCATGACTTGATGACAGTTGGCTGACAGCCGCGCCGGCAACAAAAAACCCGGTGCGGTCGGCACCGGGTTGACGCAGGCGTGCCGGGTGTTCAGCCAACCATCACGGCGATGAAGGCCAGCAGGAACATCAAAATGGCGCCCGCCAACGGGATCAACCACGGGATCACGTGTACGATCGACTCGGCCACGTCGGGCTCGGGGGTGTGCTCGGGCGCGTGTGCCATGACGGACTGACTCCTCACGTGTTGACAAACGATCTTGATTTTAGTCAAAACCCCGCCCACGGACCATCCGCGCAAACCCTGCCTACGCCGGCCATGGTGCTGGCCGCGGGGCGTGGCCAGCGCATGCGGCCGCTGACCGACCACACGCCCAAGCCGCTGCTGCCCGTGCATGGCCAACCCCTGCTGCTGTGGCACCTGCAAGCGCTGGCGCGCGGCGGCGCGCGCCGGGTGCTGATCAACACCGCGTGGCTGGGCGAGCGCATCCCGGCGGCGCTGGGCGAGGCGCTCGACACCCCGTGGGGCCGGCTGGCGCTACGCTACTCGAGGGAAGACCGCGACTTTGGCGCGGCGCTGGAAACCGCGGGCGGCATCGCGCGGGCGCTGCCGCAGCTCGACGAGGTCTTTTGGGTGGTGGCGGGCGACATCTACGCGCCCGACTTCGCGTTCGACGACACGCGCCGCCAGCGCTTCGCCGCCAGCGCGGCGCTGGCCCACCTGTGGCTGGTGCCCAACCCCCCGCAGCACCCACGCGGCGACTTTGGTTTGGACGACGACGGCCACGCGCTGGACCTGCCCCCCGACGACCCGCGCCCGCGCTGGACCTACGCCGCCATCGGCCTGTTCAAGCGGGCGCTGTTCGCGCCGCCGTGGTGCGACATCCCGGCTGGCAACCCGCACGGCGTGGCCGCGCCGCTGGCGCCGCTGCTGCGCCGCGCGATGGCCGCGCGCCGCGTCACCGCCGAACTCTGGCACGGGACCTGGGCCGACGTCGGCACACCCGAGCGCCTGGCTCAGCTGCAGGCCAACGCCGCACCCCCACGGTAACCCCGCGGCCGACACGCGGCGCGCCGGCCCGTATCATCGGGCCATGACCAGTCCCATCCCGCATGTGCACCTGTACGGGCAACGCCGCCAGCGCCTGGCCGCCCAACTGGGCGAGGGCGGCATCGCCATCGTCCCCACCGCGCCCGAGCGGCTGCGCAACCGCGACAGCGAATACCTCTTTCGCTTCGACAGCTACTTTTACTACCTGACCGGCTTTGCCGAGCCGCGCGCCTGGCTCGTGCTCACGGCCGAAGGGCGCAGCATCCTGTTTTGCCAGCCCAAGGACCTGGAGCGCGAAATCTGGGACGGCTACCGCCTGGGGCCCGCCGCCGCGCCGGCGGCGCTGGGGGTGGACGAGGCCTACCCGGTGGACGAGCTCGACCAGCGCTTGCCCGCGCTGCTGGAAAACCGCCGCACGGTGTGGTGGCCGTTTGCCACCCACCCCGGGCTGGAGGGGCGCATCGACGGCTGGCTGCAACGGGTGCGCGCGCGCGTGCGCTACGGCGTGCTGTGCCCCGACACCCAGCGCGACCTGTGCAGCCTGCTGGACGAGATGCGCCTCATCAAAGACGCGCACGAGCTTGACGTGATGCGCCGCGCCGCGCGCATCAGCGCCCAAGCGCACGTGCGCGCAATGCAGGTGTGCGCCCAGCGGCTGCGCGCCGGCGACGAAGTGCGCGAGTACCACCTGGACGCCGAGCTGCTGCACACCTTCCGCCGCCATGGCTCGCAACACCCCGCCTACGGCAGCATCGTGGCGGCCGGCGCCAACGCCTGCGTGCTGCACTACCGCGCCGACGCCGCGCCCGTGCGCGCCGGCGAGCTCGTGCTCATCGACGCCGGGTGCGAACTCGATGGCTACGCCAGCGACATCACGCGCACCTTCCCCGCCGACGGGCGTTTTCGCCCAGCCCAGCGACGCCTGTACGACATCGTGCTGGCGGCGCAGCAAGCCGCCATCGACGCCACCCGCCCCGGTGCGCGCTTCACCGACGCGCACGACGCCGCCGTGCGCGTGCTCACCGAAGGCATGCTGGAGGTGGGCCTGCTGGACCGCCGCAAGGTCGGCAGCGTGGACGACGCCATCGAGCAGCGGGCCTACTTTCGCTTTTACATGCACCGCACCGGCCACTGGCTGGGCCTGGACGTGCACGACGTCGGCAGCTACGTCGAGCCCAGCGACATCGGCCACACCAGCCAGCGCCGCGACCCGCTCAGTGGCGAAATCATCACCAACCGCCCCGCGCGCATCCTGCGCCCAGGCATGGTGCTGACCATCGAGCCCGGCCTGTACGTGCGCCCCGCCGACGACGTGCCCCGCGACTACTGGAACATCGGCATCCGCATCGAGGACGACGCCATCGTCACCGACACCGGCTGCGAGCTGATCACCCGCGACGTCCCGGTGCAGGCCGACGCGATCGAAGCGTTGATGCGGGCCTGAGGGCGATGGGGTCACCCCCGCCCGCGCCACGCGCGCGGGTTGCCGGCGCGCAGGCAGGCGCGGCGGTAGGCGCGCAGCGTCTCGGCGGCGCGTGCCAGCACCGAGCCTGGTGCGTAGGTCGGCTGGCCATCCGGGGCCAGCGGGGCGGTGGCCGCGCGCGGGTCGTCCAGGCCAAACGGCACGCCGGTCAGCAGCGTCATGCCCTCGGCCACGTGGTCGATGGCCCACACGTGGAACAGCCCCCGCTCGACCGCCATGCAGACGTCGTCGTCGAGCACCAGGTGGCGGCGGTTGCGCGCCGGGATGATGACGCCGTGCGAGCCATCCAGACCATGCGCGGCGCAGACGCGGAAAAATCCCTCGATCTTTTCGTTGACGCCGCCGATGGGCAGCACCTCGCCAAAGGGGTTGATGGCGCCGGTCACCGCGATGCTTTGGCGCAGCGGCACGCCACTCAACGCCGACAACAGCGCGAAAAACTCCGCGCACGAGGCCGAGTCGCCCTCGACGCCGGCGTACTCTTGCTCGAACACGATCGAGGCGCTCAGCGCCAGCGGGGCCAACGGCGCCAGCAGCGCCGACAGGTAGCTGTGCAGGATCAGCACCGCCTTGTCGTGGATCGGGCCCGAAAAGCCCACCTCGCGCTCAATGTTGAGCAGACCTTCGGTGCCGGGCACGGTGCGCGCGGCCACGCGCATGGGCAGCCCAAAGCGGTAGTCGCCCAGGTCGATGACCGACAGGCCGTTGAGCTGGCCGATGCGCGCGCCGCTCAGGTGCACGACGCGGTCGCCCTCGGCGATGGCGGCGCGCAGCCGCTCGTCGGGCCCGTCGTGGCGGCGGTTGCGTGCCGCGATGGCCTGCTGCACGTCGCGGCGCTCGACGCGCCGCGCCCCGCGCGCGCGGGCGTGCTGCGCGGCCTCAATGACCAGCGTTTCGGTGCGGGCAAACACGGCGCTTTGGCGCGTGCGGTCTTCGGCCTCGCGGTGGCTGTCCTCGATCAGCGCAGCCACCGCGTCGGCCGTGAACGCCGGCAGACCACGGCGCTGCGCCGTGTGCGCCACGAACACCCCGGTGGCGCGCCAGGTGTCGGCGTTGGCCTTGAAGCTGTCGGCAAAGTCCACCTTGACGCGAAAGTGGCGCGCGAACTCCGGGTCGCCTTCCTGCAGCGCGTAGTACTGCTCGTGCGTGCCGATGAGCACGATCTTGACGTCCACGTCCACCGCCTCCGGCTCCAGCGAGGTGGTGGCCAGCGCGGAAAACATCGTGCCCGGCTCTTCGATCTGCAGTCGCGCGCTGCGTAAAAAGCGGCGCAGTTTTTCCCACACCAGCTCGTCGGCCACCAGGTCGCGCAGGTGCAGCATCAAAAAGCCGCCGTGCGCGCGCAGCAAGCTGCCGGCGCGGATGCGGCTGAAGTCCGTCACCAGCACGTCGTTGTCGGTCTGGTACTCGATGCTGCCAAACAGCGGCCGGTACAGTGGGTTGTTCTCGACGATGACCGGCGCGCCCTGGGTGTCGGCGTTGTCCACCACCAGGTTGACGCGGTAGCGCTGCAGCCACCGCTCCAGCGCCTCCTTGCGCTCGGGTTCGTCCTCGGCGTCGCCGGGCTCGAACAACGCCAGGTTGTCCAGCACGTCGGTGGCGATGCCATCCAGCCATTGGTTGAGCTTGCGCGCGTCCTTGAACTGCTTGCGCAGCGCCTGGCGCACCGCCCCCAGCTCGCGCTCCAGCAGCGGCTTGACGGCCTGGCGGCGCAGCGCCTCGACGCCCTCGCGCAGCGCACGCTCCAGCGGCGCGGTCACCTCCAGAAAGCGCAGGATCTCGGCGCGCAGTTCGCGCTCGCCGTCGTCGTAGGCGCGCCGGTGCGCCTCGTCCAGCGCCGCCAGGTCCTCCGCCGCCAGCGGCTCGCCCTGCTCGTCGATCAACGTGAAGATCAGCTGCCCCCCTTCGCGGCGCAGCGCAAAGTGACGCTGGCGTGCAAACGCCGCCAGCTCCGCGTAGGCCTGCGCCTCGCGGTCGGCGTAGTTTTTCTCCAGCGCCGACAGCGCCGCCTTGAAGCTGGGCTCGCTCAGGCGCTTGGGGATGTCGGCCTGCAGCGTGCGCACCAGCTCCTGCATGCGCTGGCGCAGCGCCCGCCCCTGCCCCGCCGGCAGGCGCAGCGCCCGCGGCTGCTGCGGGTTTTCGAAGTTGTGCAGGTAGCAAAGGTCCGGCGGCACCGGGCGCTGCGCGGCCACGGCGCGCATTTCCTGCTGCAGCAGCGTGGCGCGGCCGGTGCCCACCTCGCCCAGCACGAACAGGTGGTGGCGTGGCTGATCGAGCGCCAACCCAAAGCGCGCCGCGGTTTGCGCGCGCTCCTGCCCAATCCAGGGCAGCGGCTCGCCGATCAGCTCGTCGGTGTCTTCAAACCCCAGCGCCGCGGGGTCGACGCGCAGCCGCAGCGCCGCCGCCGGCAGCGGGGCCGGCCCTTGGGCCAACAGGTCCTGGTCAGGCTCCATGGCGCCAGTCTAACCCGGCGCGCAACCGGCCACGCTACACTGCCACCATGGATACCTCCGCCCCCCTGGCCGACGCCGACTACGACACCCTCAACGAGATCTTGCTGGACCTGGACGCGCGCGCGCCCGACGCCGGCTTGCCGCAGGATTGGGAGTACTGCGACGGCTTTCTGACCGCGCTGCTGTGCGGCCGCCGCAGGCCGGCGCCGAGCGAATATTTCCCCGTGCTGTTTGGCCACGAGCCCGGCGGCCCGCCCGGCTTTGGCGCCGCGCAGTTCCGCGACGACGCGCAGCTGCAAACCTTTGTGCAGCTGTGGCAGCGCCGCCAGCACGAGATCGCCGAGGCACTGCAGGCCCCGGTGGACACGCTGGACGACCCGCGCACGCTGCAGCCCGCGTGGCAAGACCTGCGCGGCTGGGCGGCGCAGTTGCCGCCCGAGCAGCGCGCCGCGATGGAGCAGGAAGTCGGCCCCACACTGCCGCCCATCGGCCAGTACTGGGCCGTCGGCTTTCTCGACGCGGTGGCCGCGTGGCCCGACGACTGGAAAACGCCGCGCGAGCGTGAACTGGCCGACGCTTGGGAAGCGGCGCTGCGCGACATCATGGCGTTGCTGCAAGACGACACCGGCACCCCGCTGCCGGACGACGAGGACGGCCCCGTGGGCTACTCGGCGGCGCGGCTGGACGCGCTGGCCGCGGCGGTGTGGGCCGCTTACACGCTGCACGACATCAGCCAGGAGTTGGGGCCGCCGGTGCCCACCATGCGCAAGGCGCCCGAGCCTGGCCGCAACGACCCGTGCCCGTGCGGCAGCGGCAAGAAGTACAAAAAGTGCTGCGGCGCCTGACGGCGCCCGGTCGTCAACCGGCGGCTGACAGCCGCTGCAACAGCCCTGCCAAGGCCGCCGCCACGGCCTGACCCCGCACCGTCGCTCGGTCGCCGTCGAAGCGGTGGCACTGCGCTTGGAGCGCACCGGCGACGCTCCAGCCCAGCCACACCGTGCCGACGGGCTTGGCGGCGCTGCCCCCCGTGGGGCCAGCGATGCCGGTGATGGCCAACGCCGCAGGCACCCCCGCCCGCTGCGCCGCCCCGGCCGCCATGGCGCGCGCCACCGGCTCGCTGACGGCGCCGTGCGCGTCCAGCAGCGCCACCGGCACGCCAAGCTCCTCGACCTTGGCCGCGTTGGCGTAGGTGACCCAGCCGCGCTCGAACCAGTCGCTGGAGCCGGCGCGCGCCGTGCACGCCGCGGCGACCAACCCGCCGGTGCAGCTCTCCGCGCTGGCCATGCGCCAGCCGCGCGCGCGCAGCGCATCGGCCAGCGCGTCCACCAGCCCCCACACGTCGTGCGGCAACCACAGCGCTGACCCGGCCTGCGCCACCCTCAACCCCCTCCCACCAGGTGGCGCCACAGTGCCAGCGCCAGCAGCGTGCAGCCCGCGGCCACCAGGTCGTCGAACATCACGCCCCAGCCGCCACGCCAGCCGGGCCCCTTGAACGCTTGGTCCGCCCACGCCACCGGCCCGGGCTTGGCCGCGTCGAACAGCCGAAACAGCCCAAAGCACACCGCCTGCCCCAGCAGCCCCTGCGGCGCCGCCACCCACAGCACCAGCCAGATGGCCACGATCTCGTCGATGACGACAAAGCCGGGGTCGGCGATGCCGGTGCGGCGCGCGGTGGCCGTGGCCGCCCACCACCCCAGCAGCAGCGCCGCGGCGATGATGACGGCCCACCCGAAGTCGCCCGGCGCCGCCAGCGCGTCGATGACCACGAACGCCGCCCAGCCCCACAGCGTGCCCACGGTGCCCGGCGCGATGCGCGCCAAGCCCGCCCCAAAGCCCAACGCCACCAGGTGCGACAGGCGCGCCAGCATGAAACGCGCCGACGGCACCGGCCAGGGCAGCGGTTCGTCACGCGGCGCGCTCATGCCCACCACCCCTGCCAGCCGTCGTACGGCTCGAAGCGCCCGTCGACCAATCGCAGCCGTGTCGGCCCAGGCAAGGCGCGCTCGCGCACCGGGTGCTGCGGATCGCCGGGGTAGCACATCGCGCGGTGCTCACCGTCGCGAAACTGCACCGGCTCCACGCACGGTGGCATGCGCCGGCCCGCCTCGTCCCACACGCTGTCCACGGTGGCGTGGCGCGCCAAGTGTGCCAGCCCCATCAGTTGCGGCGGGATCAGCTCCAACTCGCGCGCCCAGTAGCGCTGCAGCGCCTGCTGCGGCGTGGTCCACAACGCCGCGGTGGTCTCGAAGGTGTCGCGCTGCACCTCGGCTCCGGCGGGCAGCCGCGCCAGAAAAAACCGCGTGTCAAAACGCTGCGCCCCCACCACCGGGTTGCGCGGCGTGATCCAGCGCGCCCACGGCCGCAAGGTCTGCGCCCCTGGCAGCGCCACACCGGCCTCCTCGCGCAGCTCGCGCGCCGCCGCCACGTACAGGGCGCGTGCCAGCGCCGCGTCCAGCCCCGGCTCGCCCAGGCGCGCGCGCAGCGTGGTGTCGTCCGCGCCCAGCCAGCCGCGCCAGCGCTCGTCGGCGTCGTCGGGGTCCACCTTGCCCCCGGGAAAAACGTACATCCCGCCCAGCTCGCGCGCGCCGCCGGCGCGACGCAGCAGCAACACCTCCAGCCCGGCTGGGCTGTCGCGCAACAGCACCACCGAGGCCGCCGGGCGGGGCGTGTCCTCAGCGGCGGGGTGGGCCTGTTCGGGCGCGGGGGCGGCAAAGGTGCTCATGGCTCTATGGTAGCGAAGTGGTCAAACCCCGCCAGCCGCACGCCGGCCGGCAAGGTGTATGGGGCTCCGCCACCGTCCACCAGTTGCACGCGCCCCGCGCCGTCGGCCAGCGGGTGCGCCGCCGGCGCCCCTGGCACGATGCGCCCGATGCGCGCCACCGGCGTGCCAGCGCGCCGCGCGGCGGCCAGCACCGCCTCGCGCTGCGCGGGGTCGGCGGTGAACACCAATTCGTAATCGTCCCCGCCAGCCAGCGCGTACGTCAGGGCGGTGGCCGGCGGCAGCGCGCGCACCGCGGGCGGCACGGCGTGGGTCAACAGCGCGTCCACGTCCACCTGCGCCGCCACGCCCGCCGCGGCCAGGATGTGCCCCAGGTCGGCCAGCAGGCCGTCGCTGACGTCCACCGCGGCGTGCACGAGTCCGCGCAGCGCCAGCCCCAGCGCCACGCGCGGCTGGGGCCGCAACAGGTGCTCGCGCGCGGCCTCGGTGCCCGGGCCTTGCAGGTCCAACTCGCCGCGCAGCAGCGCCAGCCCCAGGCGCGCTTCGCCCAAGGCGCCGCTCACCCATACGTCATCGCCGGGCTGTGCGGCGCTGCGGCGGCTGGCGTGCGCCGGCGGCACCTCGCCCAGCACCGTCAGGCACAGGTTGAGCGGCCCCGCCGTCGTGTCCCCGCCCACCAGCGCGCAGCCGTGCGCGTCGGCCAACGCCAGCAAGCCCCGCGCCAAGCCCGCCAGCCAGGCCTCGTCGGGCACGCTCGGCAAGGCCAGTGCCAGCGTGCATGCCAGCGGGCGCGCACCCATCGCCGCCAGGTCGCTCAGGTTGACCGCCAGCGCCTTGTGCCCCAGCGCCTGCGGATCCACATCGGGCAAAAAATGCCGCCCCGCCACCAGCATATCGCAGCTGACCGCCAGCGCCATGCCCGGCGCCGGTGCCAGCAACGCGCAGTCATCACCATTGCCCAGCAGCACACCCGACTGCCCCTGCGTAGGGCGCCAAAAGTGGCGCGCGATCAGATCAAACTCGCTCACTCGGCGCCCCTGCCACCACCTTGGGCGGCCACACAAAACTCCACGGCGCGCGCCGCCAACGGTGCCGCAGCGCTTGCATGATGCGGCCACGGTTGACCGCGTTGACATTTTGCGCCCGCATGGCCAGCCGCAGCGCCAGGTAAAAGCTCACCGCGACGTTGATCGGCCCCACGAGCAGCGTCGCCGCCACGGCCGACCACACATCGAGGCGCCCCCAGGCCTCTGGGCCTATCGAGGCCAGCGCGGCGGTCAACTGCCCCGTCACCAGGGTGACGTGCCGCACATCAAACGGCAGACCAAAAAACTGCAGCACCACCGGCACCAGCCCCAGCAGCAAGCCCAGCGAAATGTTGGCCGCCAAGCCCGACACGTGGCCGCGCAGCCACAGCGCCCAGCGCCGCGCACGCGCCGCCCCAAGCCAGCGGATCCAGCCTGGGTGGTGCATCCACGCATCGTGCAGCCGGTGCACCACAAAAGCATTTTCCACCCAGCCCGCAATTTGGCTGCTGACAAACAACAACACACCCGTACCTGCGGCGTACAGCAGCGTCGGCCCCCACAGCTGATGCTTGGCCACCACCTCGTTGGCCACGGCGGTGTCGATCATGGGCTGCCCCCACCACGCCACGCTGGCCATGTGCAACAGCAGCACCGCGGGCACCACCGCCAGCACGTTGCCCAGCACCGCCGCCGCTTGCGAGCGCACCAAGTGCGCTACCTCGTCCACAAAGCGCAGCACCGCTTCGCGGCTGTGCAGGGCCTTGAGGCGCTTGACCATCGCCGGTGCCGTCATGGCGGGCTGTTTGGTGGCCACGGTCAGGTGCAACAGCATGATCACCACAAACCAAAACGCGTAGTTCATGCCCGCGGCCAACCCCGCCCAGAACGCAGCCAACCCCAGCGAACCCAGTGCAAACTTGCACCACGTCGTCAGCCCCAGCACCGCGCCACCGCCGGCGGCACGCAGCAACATCGCCCGGTATTCGGCAGCATTGCGGGTGATGTAGTGCTCGCCCGTCTCGGCGCTGCGCTGCGACACACGTTCGGCCAACATTTGCGACGTCTGCGCCAGCAACGCCCGCACCGAGCGAGTGTCGTGTGCCTGCGCCACCAGTCTGGCGAGCATATGTTGCAGCGCCCGTGCCGGCTGCGGGCTGCCCAGCACGCGCAGCAACTCTTGGGCACGCATCGAGTACTGGCGCAATTGACGCAAGCGAAACACCACGACCGTCGAAACGCCATGCTCCTCCAGGTGCGCGTACGCCGTGTACGCCGCATGGCGTGCCGAAACGATGGCTTGCCGTAGCTCCTCCAGCGCGGCGGGCGTGAGCTGCTGGCCAGCCGGTGCCTGCTGCAACGCTTGCTGGGCTTGGTGCAACACGCGGGGCCAATCACCCCACAGCACCGCCTCGCGCGCCGGCGGCGACATGCGCATGCGCAACTCTGGCTCCATGGCGCCCGCCGCCAGGTGCACGATGCAGCGCTGCAACGCGCGCCACACCACCTGACGCCACCCCTGAGCAGACACCGGCGACTCAGCGCCGTGCAACATGGCCACCAGTTGCTGCAACGCCGTACGTGGCAGCGCCAACAACCAGCGGGTATCACGCGGGTCGTCAAACACCCAGGGCAGCAGCACCAGCGCATTGGTCGTGGTGGGCGCCACCGGCAGCAGACGCGCGCGCACGCGCCGCCCCAGCTCGGACCAAAACTCCCAGCGCTGTGCCACACCCGCCTCGGCCAGCACCACATCGAGCTCAACCTCGGCCACCCAGCGCCCCCACCAGGCACGCAGCGCTCGGGCCGCCTCGGGTTGCTGCTGCAACTGCTGCACCCAGGCCTCGAAGCGACGCCGGCTGTGCGCAACGTTGCCCGCGGCCCGCAGCCAGCCCGCCACCCCCTTCAACCACAGGTTGCACTGGGCAATATCGCCCTCTGTCGGCGCCCACAGCACCGCCTCGGGTACTGGCTCAAGCTGAATATCGCGCTGGTCGGTCATGCGGGGTTTGTACCATGATGCACGGTCATTGGCTTCTTGCGACAATCGCGGCTGTAATAAAGTTTCCCAACCACCGCAAGCCTGCCATGCCCGCCTACCGCATCGCCCCCTCCATCCTGTCGGCCGACTTCGCCCGCTTGGGCGAGGAAGTGCGCACCGTCATCGCCGCCGGCGCCGACTGGATCCACTTCGACGTGATGGACAACCACTACGTGCCCAACCTGACCATCGGGCCGGCGGTGGCGCAGGCGCTCAAGCCCCACTGCGTCACGCCGGAGGGGCGTGCGGTGCCGCTGGACGTGCACCTGATGGTGCAACCGGTGGACGCGCTGGCGCAGATGTTTGCCGACGCCGGTGCCGACCTGATCAGCTTTCACCCCGACGCCAGCACCCACGTGCACCGCAGCATCCAGGCCATCAAGGCGCGCGGCTGCCAAGTCGGGCTGGTGTTCAACCCGGCCACACCGTTGGACGTGCTCGACTGGGTCATCGACGACCTGGACCTGATCCTGATCATGAGCGTCAACCCGGGCTTCGGCGGCCAGAGCTTCATCGACAGCGCGCTGCGCAAGGTCGAACAGGCGCGTCGCCGCATCGACGCTTGCGGCAAAGATATCCGGCTGGAGGTGGACGGCGGCATCAAAGCCGACAACATCCGCCGCGTGGCCGACGCGGGCGCCGACACCTTCGTGGCCGGCAGCGCCATCTTTGGCAAGCCCGACTACAAGGCCGTCATCGACCAGATGCGCGCGGCGCTGGCCGCCTGAGCCGGCAACGCAGCCCCCCAGCCTGTGCGCACCCCGACGTGCCCTGAGGGCCTTGTTTTGCCAGCGTCCATGCTGGTCGCGATCCGGTCGGCGACAGCGCTTGGTGTTTTCCCGGCTGAGCCGGGCTTGGCCGATGCCCGATACTAACGGTCATGCGCAAAGATATGTTTTACCCTGCGGTGGCGCTGCTGCAGCGCTTGTCGATGCCGGCCAAGATGCTGGGCATGGCCGCCGTGGTGGCGGTGCCGCTGGCCATCGTGGCCTGGCTGCTGGTGATGGACAGCTGGCGCGGCCTGCGCACCACACAGGCGGCGCGGTCGGGGTTGCAGGCCGTGCGCGCCACCCAAACGCTCGTGCACGCCCTCCAAGACTGGCGCGACGCCGCCGACGTGGCCGCAGCGGGGCAGACCGCCTTCCAAGCCCCGGCCAAAGAAGCCCAGCAGCGCAGCCTGCAGGCGCTGCAGCAGCTTGGCACGCTGCTGGCCGAGCACCCGGAGTGGAACACCGACGGCCTGTGGAACCCGGTGCGCGAGCAGCTGCAGGCGCTGCTGCAGGATGCGCAGCGCCCGCCGTCCGTGCGACACGCCGACGCCACACAGCAACTGGCGCGGCTGCAACGGCTGGCGGGCTGGATCGCCGACGCCACGGGGGTGCAGCGCGACGCCGACGCGCTGGCGGCGCACCGCGCAACGCTGGCCTACGAAGGGCTGCCGCCGGTGGGGGAGCTGGCAAGCCTTCTGCGCGGTCGGGCCACCGCCATGCTGCTGCACCCGGACGCGATGACCGACGCCATCATCATCTCCAACATGGTGCGCCAGGCCAGCGCCGCGGACCAAATTGAAGCCCTGCTGCCCGCGCTGCAAGAGCGCGTCGAAGCTCTGCAGCGCCACGGTGCTGCGCCGCCAGCCGGCTGGTCGGCCTTTCGCAGTAGCAGCGACGAGCTCATCCGCACCACCGCCGCGCACCTCAAAACCGCGGCGATGACGGTGGACGCCAAGGACTTTTACGAACTCGCCACACGCACCCTGCAGGCGCAGCGCGCGCTCGAAGACGAATTGGGCGAAGCGCTGGACGCGCAGTGGGCGGCGCGCACGGCCGCGCTGCAGCGCGACATCACGTTGGTGACAGCGGGCTGTGTGCTGGTGTTGCTGGTGCTTGCCTACGGCATGGTGGCGTTTTACCGCGCCACGGTGGGGGGCCTCAAGCACCTCAACGACGCCATCGACCGCGCGGCCGAAGGCGACCTCACCGGCGACGCGGTGCTGCCAGGCCGTGACGAAATGGCCGACATGAGCCAGCGCCTGCGCAACATGCTGCAGCACCTGTCGGAACTCGTGGCCGACGTGCGCAGCGCGGCGGCGGTGCTGGGCCACGTAGGCCTGCAACTGGTGCACGACAGCCAGCAGTTGGCCGAGCGCACGCAAAGCCAGGCCGCCAGCCTGGAGCAAGCCACCAGCAACGTGCGGGCGGTGGCCGAAACGGTGCAGACCAACGCGAGCGCCGCTGAAGACATCCGGCACTTGACGGCGGACCTCAACGGCCAAACCGAGCGCGCCAGCACCCTGATGCAGCACACGATGGGGGGGTTGGGGTCGCTGCAAGCCACGTCGCAGCGCATGACCGAAATCATCGGCACCATCGACGGCATTGCGTTTCAGACCAACATCCTGGCGCTCAACGCCGCCGTGGAGGCCGCGCGCGCGGGTGAAGCGGGCCGGGGCTTTGCCGTCGTGGCCAGCGAAGTGCGGCGCCTGGCGCAGCGCAGCCAGGAAGCCGCCAACGAAGTGCGCCAGCTCATCGCCGAGTCGGCCGAGCGTGTGCAAAGCACGGTGACCGAGATCGCCAGCGTCAACGACGCCATGCAAGCCTTGGTGCGCGGCATCCGCGACATCGCCGCGCGCATCGGCGAGATGGCCGACGCCAGCCGCCAGCAAAGCACGGCGCTCAGCGAAGTGGTCGCGGCGGTGGGCGACCTCGACAAAGTCACCTACGAAAACTCCGCGATGGTGGAGCGCACCACCCACCGCGCCAACCGCTTGATGGAGCGCACGCGCGACCTGGACGAAGCCGTGCACCACATGAAGCTGCGCCAGGGCACCGCGGACGAAGCGTATCAACTGGTGCAAAAGGCGCTGCAACACATCCAGGCGGTGGGCTACGAGCGCGCGGCCGAGGACTTCCATGACAAAGGCGGCCCCTTCGTCGACCGGGATCTGTACATCTTCGTGCTTGATGAGGCCGGCACCTACCGCGTGATGGGTCTGGACCGCGCCAAGGTGGGCACCCGCGTGCACGACGCCCCTGGCATCGACGCCGAGCAGTTCATGGAAGACGTACGTTACCGCGTGCAGCAAGGTGGCGGCTGGGTCGAGTACAACATCGTCAACCCCGTCACCGGCCAGGTGCGCGCCAAGTCGTCGTACGTGGTGCCGCTGCCCAATGGACTCATCCTCGGCTGCGGCGCGTACCGCAGCGCCATCAAAGACCGCAGCCAACTCGGGGTGAACCGTGGGGAGTAACGGCGCTGCGGCACAATGCGGGCTTTGGCTTGACGTTGTTGTGCCATGACCGCAGGCGCCACCGCCCCCGTGACCGACGAAACCGCCGCCGCCTCCCACCGCATGTTGCCCGCCGAACGCCGCGCCAGCGTGGCGCTGGCGGGCGTGTTCGCGCTGCGCATGCTGGGGCTGTTTCTGGTGCTGCCGGTCTTTGCGCTGGAAGCCGCGCGGCTGCCGGGCGGCGACGACCCCGCCCGCGTCGGGCTGGCCATGGGCATCTACGGCCTGGTGCAGGCGGTGCTGCAAATCCCGCTGGGCTGGGCATCCGACCGCTACGGGCGCAAACCCGTCATCCTGCTGGGCTTGGCGCTGTTCGCCGCGGGCAGCCTGCTGGCCGCGTGGGCGCCGACGCTGGCATGGCTGACGCTGGCGCGCGCCGTGCAAGGCGCGGGGGCCATTTCCGCGGCGGTCACGGCGCTGCTGGCCGACCTCACGCGCGACGCGGTACGCACCAAGGCGATGGCGTTGGTGGGCGCCAGCATTGGGCTGAGCTTTGCCCTGTCGCTGGTGGTGGCGCCGCCGCTGGCCGCCGGCATCGGCCTGGATGGTCTGTTCGTGCTGACCGCGCTGCTGACCCTGGCGGGCATGGCCGCCGTGGCTTGGGTAGTGCCCCCTGAGCCCGCGCGGCCGGCCGCAACACGAGGAACCGGCGGCTGGCGCACCGTGCTGACCCACCCCGCGCTGCTGCGGCTGGATGGCGGGGTGCTGGCGCTGCACACGTTGCAGATGGCCATGTGGGTCACGGTGCCGGGGCTGCTGGTGCAGGCGGGCTTGCCGCAAGGCCAACATTGGCAGGTTTACCTGGCGGCACTGGCGGTGTCGCTGGCCATCATGGGCGGGTTGCTGTTTCGGTTGGAACGCCGCGGCCACCTGGGCGCGGTGCTGCGCACAGCCATCGGCCTGCTGCTGGCCGCCCAGCTCGGCCTGGCCTGGTCGCACATGCACGGCGCCACGCTGGCGGCCCTGACGGGGTGGTTGATGGTGTTTTTCGTCGGCTTCAACACGCTCGAAGCCAGTCAGCCCAGCCTGGTGTCGCGCCTGGCCCCCGCGGAAGCACGTGGGGCGGCGCTGGGCGTGTACAACACCCTGCAGTCGTTGGGCCTGTTTGCCGGCGGCGCGCTGGGCGGCTGGCTGGCCCGCCACGGCGGCCCGGGGGCGGTGCTGGCCAGCGGCGCCGCGTTGGCCACGCTGTGGCTGGCGCTGGCTTGGCGTCAGCCCCTGCCAGCGACCCGACCGACGCGGTGAACGCCACGCCCCGTTGGCCCCCGCGTGGCGCCGCGCTCACCCCACCCGCACGTCCCACCCCACGATTTGCCGCTTGCTGCGGCTGAACTCCACGCCGACTTCGATCACACGCTCCACGCCCGGCGCGCCGCGGTGCTTGGCTGCGTAGTCCTTGGCCTGCAGCTGCCGCAGCGCCTCGCCCGTGCCCTGGTCGCCGTCCACGACCTTGAATTCGAACACCCACGCGGTGCCGGCGTGCTTGACCGTGAGGTCGCACTGCCCTTCGTTGCTGACGTCTTCGGCGATGATCTCCACCCCGAGGCTGGCCAAGTGGCTGTAGCAGACGCTGGCAAAGTAGCCCTCGTACTGCGCGATCGGGTTGGCACGGTACCAGTCGTGCGGGATGGAGGCGAACAGCCGCTCGAAGTGAGCGCGTAAGGCTTGCGCGTCGGCGCTGGCCAACGCGCGGTACAGCGCGCGCCTTGGCGAGGCTTGCGGCTGCGGATGCCAGGCCTGCAGCAACGCCTCGTTGAGCGCCGCGCGCACCTCGAGGTTGGGCACCGCCAGGATGTACTCCGCCACCCGTCCGTACTGCTCCACGCCGCGGATGGTCAAGTAGCCGGTCTGCCACAGCAGCGCTTCGGGTGCGATTTGCTCGACATCGAACGCACTCAGCAGCGCCTCGCTGGCCCACAGCTGCTCCAGCCGCGGCGTGAAAAAACCCCGCTGCTTGAGCCACTGCACCAGGAACGTGGGCGTGCCGGTCTCGAACCAGTGCGCGCGAAATTCGCGCATGCGCAGCAGCAACAGCACATCAAACGGGTTGTAGACCGCCGTCGGCCCCCAGGCGTAGCCGTTGTACCAACGGCGCACTTCACTTCGGTCCAGGGGCTGGCCCTCAGCGGCCGCGGCTTCGAACTCCGGCGCAAAGACGGTGTCCAGGTCCTCTTCGGTGTAGCCGCACAGCGCGCCATAGGCCGGATCCAGGGTCAGGTCGTACAGGTTGTTCAGACCCGAAAAGATCGACACCTTGGAAAACTTGGACACGCCCGTCAACATCGCAAAGCGCACATCGGCATCGCGCCCTTTGATGACGGAGTAGAGGTTGCGCAAGCCCTCGCGCATCGCGCGGGCCACTTCGGGCGCTTCGAGGTTGTCGAGGATCGGTTTGTCGTACTCATCGACCAGCACCACCGCTTGCTGGCCGTGGGCTTCGGCGGCGCGGGTGATCAGGTGCCCGAAGCGGATGTGGGGGTCGGTCGGCGGCTCGGGAATGACGACCCCCAGCCGCGCGGCGTTGGTGCTGAGCTGGTCGTGGATGTGGGCCAACAGCGCGTCGGGCTCGCTCAAGCGCCCTTCGGCAAAGCTCAGGCGAACGACCGGGTGGCGCCGGCCCCAGTCCCAGTGGTCGGCGAGAAACAGCCGCGGGCGGTTGGCCACCGCCGGGTCCACCCCCAGCGCCACGGCGGCTTGGCCGCCTTCGAACAAAGCTCGCTGGCCGGCAAAGGCCTCGGCGATGGTGTCGATCAGCAGCGACTTGCCAAAGCGGCGCGGGCGCGAGAGGAAGTAGTACTTGCCGCTGTCGGCCAGCCGTGCTACCTGTGGCGTTTTGTCGACGTAGTAGTAGCCCCCATCGCGGATGTCGCGCAGGGTTTGGATGCCGATGGGGAGTTTGCGGCGAGCGGGCATGGCCTTGGGTTGGTCGTGCACAGGCACGGAAGCAGTCGTATCATGCCATGGTAAGGATACCGGCAGGCGACCGCGGGCTGGGTTGCCCCAGCGCCTACCCTACGGGCGGGTCAGGACGCCCCGGACTGGCCGTGGTCACCGCCGGCGCGATGTCAACCTTGCAAGCGGCGCATCAAAAAAAACCGCTGGCGGTTTCCCGCCAGCGGTCACAACCCTTGGGAGTGTATGGGCTCAGAACGTGTGCTTGAGACCAACGCCGAAGCGGCTGTCGGGCGCGCCGGCACGCCCCATCACCGCAGCCTTGTTCGCATCGAAGTAGCCAGCGTACGCAGTGGTGCGCTTGGACAGAGCGTAGGCAGCCGCCAAGCTCCAGCCTTGCTCGGCCTTCATGCCATCTTGCTTGCTGCGCGCATAGCCCACCGACACCACCAGGTTCGAGGCCACCGGCACGTCCGCACCGACCGACCATTCATCCACATCCGCGTTCTTGGCGCGGCCGTAGGTGCCCAGCAGCTTGGCCACGCCCAGGTCGTAGGACGCGCCGATGCGGGTGTACTTCTCGTTCTTCTGCTCGTCATCCTGATAACCCAGCGCGACGAACAGCGGGCCGCCTTCGTACTTGACGTGGAAGGCCGACACGCGGGTGTTGGCCACGCCTTCGCGCAGGTTGGTGCTGACCGCACCGCTGAAACCGCCAAACGACGGCGTGGCATAGTAAATGCCGTTGTTGGGGTTATAGGTGTAGCCGTACTGGCTTTGGAAAATCAACCACACCGGACTCAAAACGATGGCGTTGAACGCCGCGTCGGTGGCGCCACTGATGTCGTCGTACGCGGTCCAGATCTTGCCCAGCTTGACTTCACCAAAACCACCCGAGAGCCCAAAATATGCCTGACGGCCGAAACCGGCCCCGCTAACCGTACCGTCGTCGGCATTGAAACCTTGCTCCAGCAAGAAGTTGGCCTTCAGACCACCACCGAGATCTTCAGAACCTTTCAGACCCCAGCGGCTACCATTGACGCCGCCACTCGTAAGGGCAGCGGCTTTATTCTTGTCTTTGTGCAATACCAAGTCAACAAGACCATAGACCTGAACACTGGACTGCGCCATCGCAGCGCCCGAAGCGGCCAGCACGGCCAGCGCAACAAGAGACTTTTTCATGAAACTTCCTTTCTGTGTGGACACATGCCACGGTTACACAGCTGTGTCAGTATAAACCCGCACCGGGCTCCGGCGGCAAAAACGACCCCGTCCGTTGCCGGAAAACAACAAGAGCCACCGCACAAGCGGTGGCTCTTCCTTCGACCGAGCGCTAGCCGGGATCAGAAGCTGTGCTGCAAGCCAAAGCCGAAGCCAGTGGTGGACTTGTTAGGCATGGTCCCAGGGTTGCTCGCGGGCAGCGGCACACCGCCGAGCCACGCCTTGTTGCGGTTCGCAACGTTGACGTACATCTGGGTCCGCTTGCTCAGGTTGTACTTGTAGCCCGCGATGAGGGTGCGGCCGTCGGTGCCAGGTTGCTCGTTCACGTTGTACGACGCGTACAGGCTGCCAGGCCCGACCGGGGCCGTCACGCCCAGCGCGTAGGAGTTGTCCCTGTTGCTGGGCAGGCCGCCCTGGTCGCGCCACGTAAACAGCACGCGCGCGACGCCAAAGTCGTACGCGGCCGCCAACTGGTTCACGGCCTTTTGCTTCACACCGTCAGCATTCGAGTCCGCACCCTTGTAGTTGACGAAGCTCAGCGCCAGCGGACCCTCGTCATAGCGAACGGCCAAGCCGAAACCATCGGCCGTACCGGACCCTTTGACTTCACGCGGCGCGTACTCGACTTGCACCTGCACACCACCGAAACGGGGCGAGTGGTACTGGATGGCATTGGAAACGAACACACTGCTCGAAGCCCCGCCGACCTTGGCAGACGCAGTGGCGTTGCCACCCAGAACTGCATTGGCATCGTAGAACGAAACGCCTTTCGTGCCGTTGGCCAGCAACGCGTTGCCATACAGCGTGTTGACGGGGCGGCCCATGCGGACGGTACCGAAGCCGCCTGTCAACCCGACGAACATGCCGTTGTTGCCCAGCACATTGCCCGCCGTCGTACCATCATCCGAGTTGAACGACGTCGAGATGGAGAAGTTGGCCTTCAAGCCGCCGCCCAGATCTTCGGTACCGCTCAGCGTCCAGTTGCTGGTGCCATTGCGGTTCGGCGTCATCTTGAACGGATCGCCCGAGAACCTTTTCTCGAAGCCGGCATCGATCACGCCACTCAGCGTCACCGACGACTGGGCAAACGCAGCGCCCGTGGCTGCCACGGCCGCCAGGGCAATCAGGGTCTTTTTCATACAGAGCTCTCCAAGGGTTGTCCTAGAGGGTTGGGAAGGCGCCGGCGCCGCCAGCGCGGCCTCCATGGGGGAAGCTGGTGCATATTTCACCAGAAAGCGGCGCGGCTGCCCAGTTTTGGGGCCCGCCGCGGGCCGCCTGTGTTGCCTGCATGCAACACTACGTCCGCACCACCAGCAGGCCCTTCAGGTACTCGCCCTCCGGGAAGGCCAGCGCCACCGGGTGGTCCGGCGCGGCGCTGTGGCGCTGCAGGATGGCCGCGCGCACGCCGGCTTCGTGCGCGGCGCTGGCGACGATTTTTTGGAACAGCTCCACGCTCACCGCGCCGGAGCACGAATAGGTGAGCAGCGCCCCGCCGGGGTTGAGCAGCTTGAACGCCAGGCGGTTGACGTCCTTGTAGGCGCGCGCGGCGCGCTCCAGGTGCGCGGCGCTGGGCGCGAGCTTGGGGGGATCCAGGATGATCATGTCGAAGCGCCGCCCCTCGGCCAGGTAGGCACGCAGCGTGGCGTTGACGTCCGCGTCCACCCAGGTGCAACGCGTGGGGTCCAGGCCGTTGAGCTGCACGTGCTGCTGCGCCCGCTGCAACGCCGGGGCGCTGGAGTCCACCGACACCACGTGCCGCGCGCCGCCCGCCAGCGCCGCCACCGTGAAGCCGCCGGTGTAGCAGTAGGCGTTGAGCACCTCGGCGCAGCCCAAGCGGCGCACCCATTCCGCGCAGGCGCGGCGGCTGTCGCGCTGGTCCAGGTAGTAGCCGGTTTTGTGGCCGCTGGCCACGTCCAGCGTCAGGCGCCAGCCGTGCTCACGTATCGTCACTTCGGTGCCGCCCTGGCCGCGCAACCAGCCGGTCACGGCGGGCAAGCCCTCCCGTTGGCGCACGCCGGCGTCGGAGCGCTCGTACAACCGCGCCAGGCCGGTCAGCCGCAGCAGGGTGTCGGCCAGCAAGGCCTTGTGCCGCTCCACGCCGCTGGCGCCAAACTGCGCCACCAGCACGTCGGCGTAGCGGTCCACGATCAGGCCGGGCAGCCCATCGGACTCGCCGTGCACCAGGCGCACGCCGTCGCTGTCGATGCCCAGCCGAGCGCGCAGCTCGATGGCGGCGCGCAGCCGCCGCTCGAAAAACGCGGCGTCGATGCGCTCGGCTTCGTCCCAGCTCCAGGCCCGCACGCGGATGCGCGACGCCGGTGCGTACGCCCCCCAGGCCAGGAAGCGCCCGTCGGCCGCTTCCACGCGCACCGTCTCGCCCAGGTCGGCGCGCCCGCGCGCGATGGCCGTGTCGAACACCCAGGGGTGGCCACGCAGCAGCGAGCGCTCTTTGCCCTCATGCAGTCGTATGGTCTTCATGGGGGTGATTGTCCCACCCCGAGCGCGCGCGGCTGGACGGCGCCGTGGGGCCGGCAGCCCCTGCAGGGCGGCGGCGCACGCGGCTCGACGACGGCCGGCCCTCGATCGCGGGCCCGGCCCTGGCTGGGTCGCTACCCGGTCGGCACTAGAAGGGTATGTCGTCGTCCATGTCCTCGAACCCACTGGAGGCCGGCGCCGGGGTGGCGGGGGCGGGACGGGCGGCCGGGGCTCGGGCGGGTGCGGCGGCGCGTGGGGCGGGCGCGCTGCCATCGTCCATCGAGGCGCTGCCGCCTTCGCGGCTGCCCAGCAACTGCAGCTCGGTGGCGATGATGTCCACGGTGTTGCGCTCGATGCCGTCTTGGCCGGTGTACTTGCCGTACTTGAGGCGCCCCTCCACGTACACGGGGCGGCCTTTTTTCAGGTATTCACCGGCGATTTCGGCCAGGCGGTCGTAGAAGGTGACGCGGTGCCACTGGGTGTCTTCAACGACTTCGCCGGTGTTGCGGTCTTTGCGCCGGCTGGAGGTGGCGATGCTGACGCTGGCCACCGGCTGGCCGGAGGGCAGGTAGCGGATTTCGGGGTCGCGGCCGCAGTTGCCGACGAGGATGACTTTGTTGACGGATGCCATGGGGGCCCTTTGCCGAAGCGGTGTTCGCAATGGGGCGATTGTGCAACAGCCGCGCGCGCGGGCGCACTCCCCCAAGCGGGGGAGTGGGGGTCAGGCCGGTTGCGCTTGGCGTGCGCGATGGTGGTGGCCATCGCCCCGCGTGATGACGTCGTCGTCAGGCAACACCGCGTCGGGCGCCAGCGCCGGCAGAGCCGCCACCTGCTGGTACAGCGGCGCGAAGTCGATCTCGGCCAGCCGCAGCAGGTCTTGCAGGCGGTCGAGCACGAAGTAGGTCTGCTGGAAGTCGTCGATACGGTAGCGCGTGCGCATCACGCGCGGCAGCGCAAAGCCGATGCGGTGCGGCGAGGTCGAGTCCAGGCAGAAGACGCTTTCGGCCGCCGACGAGACGATGCCCGCGCCAACGATGCGCAGCGCGCCGTGCTCGCGCACCAGCCCAAACTCGACGGTGTACCAGTACACGCGCGCCAGCATCTCCAGCGCGCCCAGGCGCTGCGCGCGCAAGCCCCCCACGCCGTAAGCCTGGATGAAGTCGGCCATCACCGGGTGCATCAGCATGGGCACGTGGCCGAACACGTCGTGGAAGACGTCGGGCTCTTGCAGGTAGTCGAGCTGGTCGGCGCGGCGGATGAATTGGCCGGCCGGAAAACGCCGGTGGGCCAGGTGGTCGAAAAAGACGTCGTCGGGCACCAGCCCCGGCACGGCCACCACCTGCCAGCCGGTGTGGCGCATCAGCACCTCGGACAGTTGCTCGAAGTTCGGAATCCGGTCGGGCTCGATGGGCAGGCGGCGCATGCCGTCGATGAAGGCGTCGCACGCCCGCCCGGGCAGCAGGGCCATCTGGCGGCGGTACAGCGTGGCCCAGGTGGCGTGTTCTTCGGGCGTGTAGGTTTCCCAGCGCTGCGGGATGGTCCAGTCGGGGCTGGCTGGGCGGCCAGCCTCGCCCGCCGCCCAGCCGTGCAGGGCGGTTTGGGGGGTGTCCATGGTGGGTCTCCTCGTGGGGGCGCGGCATCAGGCGTCGCGCGCGCCCAAGGCCACCGCGGCCGCGTCGATGAAGCGCGCCAGCGCGATGTCGCGCTCGGTCAGGCCGCCGGCGTCGTGGGTGGTCAGCACGATGTCCACCCGGTCGTAGACGTTGCTCCACTCCGGGTGGTGGTTGCGGCGTTCGGCCTCCAGGGCCACGCGTGTCATCAGCCCAAAGGCGGCGTTGAAGTCCGCCAAGCGCAGCGCGCGCCGGATGGCGTGACGCTGGGCATCGAACATCCACGCGGGCACCTGGGCCAGGGCGGCGGTCAGGGCGGCGCCTTCGAGCTTGGTCATCGTCGTGATCCTCGTGAGGGGTCAAGCGGTTGCGGCTTGCACCTTGAGGGTGCCGCGGCGGATTTGGTCGCGCTCCAGGCTCTCGAACAGGGCTTTGAAGTTGCCTTCGCCAAAGCCTTCGTCGTTTTTGCGCTGGATGAACTCGAAAAACACCGGCCCCAGCACCGGGCGGCTGAAGATTTGCAGCAGCAGCCGCTTGTCGCCGCCCGTGGTGTTGCCGTCGAGCAAGATGCCGCGCGCTTGCAGCTCGGCCACCGGCTCGCCGTGGCCCGGCAGGCGCTCCTCCAGCATCTCGTAATAGATGTCGTTGGGGGCATCCATCAGCGGCACGCCGGCCATTTGCAGCGCGTCGACGCTGGCCAGGATGTCGTCGGTCAGCAGCGCGATGTGCTGGATGCCTTCGCCGTTGAACTGCATCAGGAACTCTTCGATCTGGCCGTTGCCGCCGGAGCCGCCCTCTTCGTTGAGCGGGATGCGGATGAGGCCATCGGGCGCGGTCATCGCCCGGCTCTTGAGGCCGGTGTACTCGCCCTGGATGTCGAAGTAGCGGATTTCGCGGAAGTTGAACAGCCGCTCGTACCACTGCGCCCAGTAGGCCATGCGGCCGCGGTAGACGTTGTGCGTCAGGTGGTCGATCAGCTTGAAGCCGTGGCCCACCGGGTGGCGGTTGGCCGGGTTCTCGAAGCCAGGCAGGAACTCGAAGTCGATGTCGTAGATGCTCTTGCCGTCTTCGAAGCGGTCGATCAGGTACAGCGGCGCGCCGCCGATGCCCTTGATGGCGGGCAGGCGCAGCTCCATCGGGCCGGTGGGGATGTCGATGGGCTGCGCGCCCAACTCCAGCGCGCGGTCGTAGGCCTTGTGCGCATCCCGGACGCGAAACGCCAGGCCGCAGGCGCTGGGGCCGTGCTCCTGCGCAAAGTAGTAAGCCAAGCTCTTGGGCTCGCGGTTGATGATGAAGTTGATGCCGCCTTGGCGCCACAGCTCCACGTCCTTGGAGCGGTGACGCGCCACCAGCGTGAAGCCCAGCGCCGTGAACAGCGGCTCCAGCACGCCCGGGGTGGGGGCGGCGAATTCGACGAACTCAAACCCGCACAAGCCCATCGGGTTGTCGAAAAGGTCGGCCATGGTCGCGACTCCTGCAGTGTTGCGATTGAAAACCCGCAGCTTATGCCCGCGCGGGCACAATGGGTTTGCATCGTGCCTTGCGGAAAACCCTGCGTTGTGCAACGATATTGCGCCTTCTGTTTAGTTGATGCGATGATGTTGCACGCCGACCCGATCGACGCCACCGACCGCCGCATCCTGGCCCGGCTGCAGGAAGACGGCCGCATGACCAACCAGGCCTTGGCCGAGGCCGTGCACCTGTCGCCGGCGCAGTGCAACCGGCGCCACCGCCGGCTGGAGGAGCTGGGCTACATCCGCCGCTACGAGGCGCGGCTGGACGCCGCGCGGTTGGGGCTGGGGGTGACGGCGTTCGTGCACGTGACGATGGAGCGCGGCCACATCCGCGAGGTGGACCGCTTTCGCGAGCTGGTGCGCAGCATGCAACAGGTGCAGGAGTGCTACGCCGTCACCGGCGACTTCGACTACGTGCTCAAGGTCGTGGCGCGCGACCTCAAGGCGCTGTCGGACTTTTTGCTGGGCACCCTGGCGCAACTGCCCGGGGTCAACGGCGTGCGCTCCAGCGTGTGCCTGGACGAAATCAAGTGCACCAGCGCCTTGCCGCTGTCGTAGTGGCGGCCACGCCGCCGCGCCGACCTGGGGTCGCGTTATCCCCAGTTCCGTCTGGGCTGTGTTACAACACGCACCACGAGGGTGTCGGGCCAACGCGTTGGCCCGACACCGAGGCTGAGCGGCTGAGCACCAACGGCCGCCCTTGGGGGAGTGCAGCGTGACGATACCCATCGCCGTGGCCGTGCTGGCGACCGCGTTGTTGGTGCTGGGGTGGGCGCTGGCCGCGTGGGCCGTGGCGCAGTGGCGACGCGCCCAGCGCGACTGTGGGGCCGCCACCGAAGCGCTGACGCAGCAACAGCACGTCTCCCAGACCGTCGCGCAGGTGCTGCAAGCGGCGCGTGTGGCGCTGTGGGAAGCCGATACGCGCGGCGTGTTCACACGCGTGGACGACACCGCGGCGCGCCTGATGCGGGTGGCCGCCACCGATTTGGTGGGGGTGCGGCGGGTGGCCGACACCCGTGACGCCGACCACCGTGACGCGCTGGCCCAGCGGCTGGCCGACGTGCTGCGCACGGGGCGGCCGCTGGTGCGCTGGCCCAACCTGGTCGTCACCGCGCAGGGCGAACCGGTGTGGGTCAGCACCACCGTCGTGCTACGCCGCGATGCCCAAGGCCGCCCCGTCGGGCTGCAGGGATGCGACCAAGACATCAACACCCGCCACCGACTGGTGTTGTCACTGCAGGCCGCGGAGCGCCGCCACCGTCTGCTGACCGAACACGCGCAGTCGATCCTGTACACCATCGACCCGGCGGGGCGGCTGACCTACGTTTCGCCCAGCTGGCAGGCCCTGTTGGGACACCCCCCTGACGAGGTCATGGGGCGCGACTTCCGCCCCTTCGTGCACCCGGAGGACGTGCCGCTGTGCGAGGATTTTTTGGCACGCACGCTGCGCGAGCGGCGCGTGCTGCCGCCGCTGACCTACCGTGTCTGGCATCGCGACGGCAGCATCCGCTACCACCGCAGCGTGCTGGCCCCGGCGTTCGATGACGATGGTCGCCTGCAGGCCGTGGTGGGCAACGCCATCGATGTGACCACCGACATCGAGCTGCGCGCGCAGCTGGAACGCGTGGCCACCCACGATGCGCTGACCGGGGTGGCCAACCGGCGCCTGTTCATCGAGCAGGTGCAGCGTGAAGTCGAGCGCAACCGCCGCAGTGGTGCGGGCCTGGGCCTGTTGATGCTGGACCTGGACCACTTCAAGGATGTCAACGACACCCACGGCCACGCCGCCGGTGACGCCGTGCTGATCGCCTTCGTGCAACGTTGCCGCGCGGCGCTGCGGCCCAGCGATGTGCTGGGCCGGCTGGGGGGCGAAGAGTTTGCCGCCGTGCTGCCGCAGGTGAGCCGCGAGCAACTGCAGGCTGTGGCCGAGCGCGTGCGCCACGAAGTGGCCCGGCAGCCCTACGCACTGCCCGACGGCACGGTGCGGACGGTGACGGTCAGCATCGGGGCGGCCGTGGCCTTGCCGGCTGAAGATTCCGATGCCCTGCTGCAACGCGCCGACCGCGCGCTGTACGCGGCCAAGCATGGGGGACGCGACCGCGTCGTGCTGGACCCCACGGCGCCGCCACCAGCCCCCACCACCCCCCCGGCGCTGCCGCCGTTTCCGGCGCTGACGCGCCGCTAACCCCGCCCCACGAAGGGCATCTTGGTCGCCATCACGGTGGCGAACAGCACGTTGGCCTCCAGCGGCAGCCGGGCCATCGTCATGAAGGTCTGCACCACGGCGTCCATGTCCATGCGGGCTTCGGGGCGCACGCTGCCATCGGCCTGCAGCACGCCCTGCGCCATCGCGGCCGTCATGTCGCTGGCCACGTTGCCGATGTCGATCTGCCCCACCGCGATGTCGAAGGCCCGCCCGTCCAACGCCGCCGCCTTGGTCAGGCCCGTGATGGCGTGCTTGGTGGCGGTGTACGCGATCGAGCCCGGCCGTGGCGCGTGCGCCGAGATCGAGCCGTTGTTGATGATGCGCCCACCCCGTGGCGACTGCGTGCGCATCAACGCAAACGCAGCGCGCAGGCAGTAAAACGCGCCATGGAGGTTGGTCTGCACGCTGCGCTGCCAATCGTCCAGCGTGGTGGCGTCGGGCGTGGCCGCGGGGGTGAAGATGCCGGCGTTGTTGAACAACAGGTCCAGCCGCCCGTGGGTGCTGCGGATGGCGGCGAACAGGCGCTCGACCTCATCGGGCTGGCCCACGTCGGCTGGCCATGGGTGGGCGCGCGCGGCGGCGGCCGCGCCGTGCCTGTGGGCAGCCTGGGTCACCGTGTCTTGCAGCGCGGCCATGCGCCGGCCGGCCAACCAGACCGTCCAGCCATCGGCCAGCAGCGCCAGCGCGCAAGCGCGCCCGATGCCGCTGCCGGCGCCCGTGACCAGGGCGATGCGGGGGGAAGGTTGTGCGGGCGTGTCCATGACCGCATTGTGGCCCAGCCAGTGCTTGGGCGGTAGCGCGACGTGGCCATCTGTCGGCACAATGGGGGTTGTTGACCCACGAGGCGCATGCCATGGAACTCGACTCGCCCGATGTCCTGCACCCTCCCGGCTCGGCGCTGCCCGCGGCGGTGCAGCCGCGGACCTCGGCCGAGCTGTGGGCCGCGCTGGACCAGGCGCCGAACCGCGCCCTGCATGCCCGTCACGTGGGTGAGGCGTTGGTTCGCCTGGGGCTGCTCGACGAGCGCCAGTTGCGCGAAGCGTTGCACGCGCAAAAAAACCTGCGCCGCGCTGGGCAGGCGCGTCCGCTGGGCGAGCTGCTGGTGGAGCGTGGCGTGGTTGGGGCGTCCCAGCTGCGCCAAGCCATCGCCGCCTGGTTGGGGCACTGCGTCGTCGACGCCACGCACTACACGTTCGACGCCGCCGCGCTGCCGCTGGTGCCGCGCGCGTTGGCCGAGCGCGAGTCGGTGGTGCCGCTGGCGCTGCGGGGGGAGGAGTTGGCCGTGCTGATGGCCGACACGTTGGACCACGCCCTGCTGGATGAGTTGCGGTTTTTGACGCAGCGGCGCATCGTGCCGGTGCTGGCCGCCGCGGGCACGCTGCCCGCGGTGCTGTCGCGCGCGTACGACCAGCCGCCCGCGCCGCCCACACCCGACCTGGCCACGAAGGCCAGTGCCGGGGCACGGGCCCGGCCGGCGGCGCGCGAGCTGCTGGCCGATTTGCAGCAGGCCGCCGACGTGGGCACGGAGCCGCAAGCCGACGTGGTCAGCGAATCCGACAACACGCTGGTGCGGCTGGTGCACACCATCATCGAAGAGGCCATCGCGCACAAGGCGTCGGACATCCATATCGAAACCGAGCCGCCCCCGAAGCCCGTGCGCGTGCGCTTGCGCATCGACGGCGAGTTGGTCAAGTACCTCGAGATCGAGGCGCGCTTTCGCCACGCGCTGGTCGCGCGCATCAAGATCATGGCGGGCATGGACATCTCCGAGCACCGCAAGCCGCAGGACGGCAAGATCGACTTTGCGCGCTTCGGTGGGCCACGCACCGAGCTGCGCGTGGTGACCGTGCCCACCGCCGGCGGCCTGGAAGACGTGGTGCTGCGCCTGCTGGCCGGCTCCAAGCCGATGCCGCTGGACACCATCGGGCTGGCCGCGCGCGACCTGGCGGCGCTGCGGCGCATGGCGCTCAAGCCCTACGGGCTGATCCTGGTGTGCGGGCCCACCGGCAGCGGCAAGACCACCACGCTGCACTCGTTGATCGCCGACATCAACACCGAAAGCCGCAAGATCTGGACCGCCGAAGACCCGATCGAAATCACCCAGCCGGGGCTGCGCCAGGTGCAGGTCAACCCGCGCATCGGCTGGACGTTCGCGGCGGCCATGCGCACCTTTTTGCGCGCCGACCCCGACGTCATCATGATCGGCGAGATGCGTGACGAGGAAACCGCCCGCATCGCGGTGGAGGCGTCGCTGACCGGCCACCTGGTGCTGTCCACGCTGCACACCAACAGCGCGCCGGAGAGCATCACGCGGCTGCTGGAAATCGGCATCGATCCGTTCAACTTTTCTGATTCGCTGCTGGCCATCTTGGCGCAGCGGCTGGTGCGGCGGCTGTGCAAACAGTGCGTGCGCACGCGGCCGGCGCGCGATGACGAACTCGAAGCCCTGGCCGTGCATTACCTGGAGCCGACGACGCCGCCGGGCCAGGCGCCCGACGTGGGGACGCAGATCGAGCGCTGGCGCCAGCAGTACGGGGTGGACGACGGCGGGCGGCGCATCGTGCGCGCCTACGACCGGCAAGGTTGTCCGGCCTGCGACGGGCGCGGCTACAAGGGCCGGCTTGGGCTGTACGAACTGATGCTCAGTGACGACGCCATCCGGCACCACATCCGCCACCGCAGCCCGGCCGGCGACATCCGCGCCAGTGCCCTGGCCGCCGGCATGCACACGCTGCGCCAAGACGGCATCGACAAGGTGCTGGCGGGCCTGACCGACCTGGCCGAGGTGATCGCGGCGACCAACGTCTGACGCCGGCTGCCTACAATGGGCGCCATGCTGCGCTACGTCACCCTGCCCGTCACCCCGTTTGCCCAAAACTGCTCGCTCGTGTGGTGCGACGCCACGCACGACGCGGCGGTCATCGACCCCGGGGGTGACCTCGACGACGTGCTGGCCGAGGCCGAACGTCGGGGCCTGACGCTGCGCGCCATTTGGCTGACGCACGCGCACATCGACCACGCTGGCGGGGCGGGCGAGCTGGCGCAGCGCCTGGGGGTGCCGATCATCGGCCCGCACCCGGGGGACCAATTCTGGATCGACGGCCTGCCGCAGCAGGCGCGCATGTTCGGCTTTGCCCCGGCGCAGCCGTTTGCGCCGACACGCTGGCTGCACGATGGTGACACGGTGCAGGTGGGGCAGTGCACGTTGCAGGTGCGCCACTGCCCCGGCCACACGCCCGGGCACGTGGTCTTTCACAGCCCCGAGGCCAAGCGTGCGTTCGTGGGCGACGTGCTGTTTGCGGGCAGCATCGGCCGCACCGACTTTCCCGGCGGCAACCACCAGCAGCTCATCGACAGCATCACGCAACGCCTGTGGCCGATGGGGGACGACACGGTGTTCATCCCCGGCCACGGGCCCGAGAGCACCTTTGGCCACGAGCGCCGCACCAACCCGTTCGTCGGCGGCACCTGACGCGCGCCCCGGGCGCGGGCGCGCACCCGCTCGCCCGCGGGCGTCAGCCGGCGCGGCGCGCCTGCTCGTACAGGGCTTCGACCTTGGGGACGTTGGCCTCCAGGTCGCGGATGCGGCTGGGACCGCTGGGGTGGGTGGACAAAAACTCCAGCCCGTTGCCGCCGGTGACCTGCGCCATCTTGCGCCACAGCTGCACGCTGGCGCGCGGGTCGTAGCCGCCGCGCGCGCCCAGCTCCAGACCCACCAGGTCGGCCTCGGTTTCGTCGTCGCGGCTGTATTTGAGGCTGAGCAGCTGTGTGCCGAGGTCGGCGGCCAGACGGCCCAGGTCCCCCAGGCCCAGCAACTGCGCGCCCAGCGACAGGCCCAGCCCCGTGGCCTGGGTCTTGGCGATGCGCTCGCGCGCGTGCTCACGCAGCGCGTGCGCCATTTCGTGCCCCATGACCATCGCCGCCTCGTCGTCGCTGAGCTCGAGCTGGTCCAAAATGCCGGTGAAAAACGCGATCTTGCCGCCCGGCATGCAAAAGGCGTTGATCTGCTTGCTGCCGATCAGGTTGACTTCCCAGCGCCATTGGCGCGCGCGCTCGTTCCACGGCAGCGCGTGTGGCACCAGCCGCTGCGCGATGGCGCGCAGGCGGCGCACCTGGGGGTGGTCGGCCGGGGCCAGCGCCCCTTTGGCGCGGGCCTGGGCCAGCAACTGGGCGTACTGCTGCGCGGCGGCCGCTTCCAACTGGTCCGCCGGCACCAGCGTGCGCAGCTTGGACGGCGGCCCCACGTCCACCTGCGCCAGCGCCGGCGCCCACCACGCCAGCCCCAGGCCGAGCGTGGCCGCCCCTTGCAAAAAACCCCGCCGCGCCAGCGGGCCGCGTCGCGCCATGCACATCCAGCACATGCGCACATCATAGGCACAATGGCGGGCGTGTGCGCAGCCCCCCGTGGTATGCCGCCGCCCTCCTCTTGCGCTGCCTCTCTGTGTGCCCCCATGCCCAACGCCCCAGCTGCCCACGCCTCTCCCGCTGCCGACGACGCCGCGCCACCGTGGTGGCGCCTGTGGCGCGACTGGCGGCTTGTGGCCATGCTGGCGCTGGGGTTTGCCGCGGGCTTGCCGCTGTTGCTGATTTTTTCGTCGCTGTCGCTGTGGCTCAGCGAAGCGGGTGTCGAGCGCCGCGCGGTCACGATGTTCAGTTGGGCCGCGCTGGCGTACTCGTTCAAGTTCGTGTGGGCGCCGCTGGTGGACCGCCTGCCGCTGCCGTGGCTGACGCGGCGGCTGGGGCGACGCCGCGCTTGGTTGTTGCTGGCGCAACTGGGCGTGATCGGCGCCATCGCGGGCATGGCGGCCACCGATCCGGCCGCGGGTCCGGCGGCGCTGGTGCGCATGGCGCTGCTGGCCACCTTGCTCGGGGTCATGGCGGCCACGCAGGACATTGTGATCGACGCCTGGCGCATCGAAATCGCGCCGCCCGAGCGGCAGGGGCTGCTGTCGGCGGCGTACATCGCCGGCTACCGGCTGGGCATGATCGTCACCGGCGCCGGCGTGCTGGTGCTGGCCGCCGCCTGGGGTTCGGCCAAAGGCGCGTACGCCTACCCGGCGTGGGCAGCCGCCTACGCGGTGGCCGCGGCGGCCATGCTGGTGGGGGTGGCGGCGACCTTGTGGGCGCCGGAGCCGGCGGTGCCCGCCGACGTGCCACCGCAGCCGGCGGCCGAGCACGCGCGGCTGCTGGCGGTGTTCGCCGCCGCGGCGCTGGCGCTGGTGGCGACGTTTGCCGGCCTGGGGGCGGTGTACGAAGCGTTGGGGTGGGCGGACGCCACCGCCCTGCCGGCGCTGCTGCTGGAGGCGCTGCGCCTGGGGGTGGCGCTGGCGGCGGCCTTTGGCGTCGGGGCGCTGCTGGTGCGCGCGGGGCTGGCCAGCCGCGCGGCGGCGCGGCAGACCTGGGTCGAGCCGGTGCAGGCGTTTTTTGCCCGCCACGGGGCGCGCGACGCGCTGCTGCTGCTAGCGCTCATCGGCGTGTACCGCATCGCCGACATCGTGCTGGGCGTGATCGCCAATGTGTTTTACCAGGACCTGGGCTTTGCCAAGCCGGACATCGCGGCGGCGGTCAAGACGTTTGGCGTCGTCGTCAGCATCGTGGGCGGTTTCGTTGGTGGGGTGCTGGCCACCCGTTGGGGGGTGCTGCGCACGCTGTGGTGGGGCGCGGTGCTGGCGGCGCTGACCAACCTGGGGTTTGTGGCGTTGGCGCTGGCCGGGCCGGTGCGCGCCGGCCTGTACGCCGTGGTGGCGGCGGACAACCTGGCCGCCGGGGTGGCCAGCGCGGCGTTCGTGGCGTTTTTGTCCAGCCTGACGCAGGTGCGCTTCACGGCGGTGCAGTACGCCATTTTCAGCTCGCTGATGACGTTGCTGCCCAAGGCGCTGGGCGGCTACGCCGGCGCCATGGTGGACGCCTTGGGCTACCCCGGCTTTTTTGTGCTGACGACGTTGCTGGGCGTGCCGGTGCTGGCGTTGGTGGCGCTGGTGCGACGCCGCTGGGGGACCGCGGTGAGCGACGCCTCCCCCAAACAGGGGATGGGCAGACCGCCCGAAAACGCTCAAAATAACACCTGAGCGCTGTCACACGCACCCGCCCCTCGGTCCTGCCCCGTGGCAGGTCGAGGGGGTTGTTGGGGCGGGTGCAGCGGCACCAATCCCAACGACGTCCTGATGGACTTCGGGCCGCCCCGGGTGTTCCCGCGGCGGCCCTTTTTTTCCGGGTGGGACCGTCAGCCACGGGCCGCCGGCGCGTCAGCGGCCGGCTTGGGCACCGGGCGCGGGCGGCCCTGCTCGTCGATGGCGACGTAGGTCAGCGTGGCCTCGGTGACTTTGACACACTGGTACTGGGGGCGTTGGCGCTCGGCCCACACCTCGACCTTGACCGTGACCGAGGTGTGGCCAATGCGCTCCACGTGGGCGTAAAAGCTCAGCAGATCGCCCACCTTGACCGGCTGCTTGAAGACGAACTGGTTGACCGCCACGGTGGCAAAGCGCCCGCCCATGAAGCGCGCCGGCAGCACCGAGCCAGCCAGATCCACCTGCGCCATGACCCAGCCGCCAAAAATGTCGCCGTTGGCGTTGACGTCGGCGGGCATGGGGATGACGCGCAGCACCAGTTCCTTGTCGGTGGGCAAGCCGGGCGACGGCGTGCCCGGCGGTACGATGCGGTTTGTGTCCATACCCCGAATTGTCCTGCACCATGCGTGAACGTGCGCTGCCGGCGCGTGCCTTGCCGGCCCCACCGGGCTCCCCACCCACGCCGGGCGAAGACGCCCGCACCCTGCGCCGCCTGTGGCCGTACCTGTGGCGGTGGCGCTGGCGCGTGGGTGTGGCGCTGGCGCTGATGGTGGGGGCCAAGCTGGCCACGGTGGGCGTGCCGTTGCTGCTGAAGGCGTTGGTGGACGCGCTCAACCCCCTGCCGGGCCTGGGCGCGCAGGGCAGCGCGCTGGTGCTGGTGCCGCTGGGGCTGGTGCTGGCCTACGGGGCGTTGCGCTGGTGCGCGTCGCTGCTGAGCGAGTTGCGCGAGGTGGTGATGCTGCGCGCCACCGAAGGCGCCACGCGCGCCATCGCGCTGCAGGTGTTCGAGCACCTGCAGGGCCTGAGCCTGCGCTTCCACCTGGAGCGCCACACGGGGGCGCTGTCGCGCGACATCGAGCGCGGCACACGCGCGGTGCAGTCGCTGGTGTCGTATGCGCTGTACAGCGTCGTGCCCACGCTGATCGAGGTGGCGCTGGTGCTGGGGGTGCTGGCGTTCAAGTTCGACCTGGGCTACGCGGCCATCACGCTGGCGGCGCTGGTGCTGTACGTGGTGTGGACGGTGCGCATCACGCAGTGGCGCACCGGCATCCGGCGCGAGATGAACGAGCTCGAGTCGGCCAGCAGCGCGCGCGCCATCGACGCCCTGCTCAACTACGAAACGGTCAAGTATTTCAACAACGAGGCGTGGGAGGCGCGCCGCTACGACGAGAGCCTGCAGCGGCTGCGCCGCGCGCGCGTGCGCACGCAGGCGTCGCTGTCGTTGCTCAACGCCGGGCAGCAGCTGATCATCGCGCTGGCGCTGGTGGCGATGCTGTGGCGCGCCACGCAGGGCGTGCTCGACGGCCGCATGACGCTGGGCGACCTGGTCATGATCAACGCCTTCATGATCCAGCTGTACCTGCCGCTCAATTTTTTGGGTGTGCTGTACCGCGAAATCCGCCAAAGCCTGACCGACCTTGGGCGCATGTTCGCCCTGTTGGACCGCACGCCCGAGGTGACCGACGCGGCCGACGCGCGCGAGCTGCGCTTGACGCACGCGCCCGAGGTGCGCTTTGAGGGCGTGCACTTCGGCTACGAGCGCGCGCGGCCCATTTTGCACGGTGTGGACCTGGTCATCCCGGCGGGCCGCACGGTGGCGGTGGTGGGCGCCTCGGGCGCAGGCAAGTCCACGCTGGCGCGGCTGCTGTTTCGTTTCTTTGACGTCGGCCTGCCTGGCGACGACCCAGCGGCGCGGGCGGCGGCCGGTCGCATCACCGTCGATGGGCACGATATCCGCACGCTCACCCAGGCCAGCTTGCGCCGCGCCATCGGCATCGTGCCGCAGGACACGGTGCTGTTCAACGACACCATCGAAGTCAACATCCGCTACGGGCGCCCCGAGGCCAGCTTCGACGAGGTGCGCGAGGCCGCGCGTGCGGCGCACATCCTGGACTTCATCGAGAGCCTGCCGCAGGGTTGGCACACCGTGGTGGGCGAGCGCGGCCTCAAGCTGTCCGGCGGCGAAAAGCAGCGCGTGGCCATCGCCCGCACGCTGCTGAAAAACCCGCCCATCTTGGTGCTGGATGAGGCCACCTCGGCGCTGGACTCGGCCAACGAGCGCGCCATCCAGGCCGAGCTGCGTCGCCTGGCGGCACAGCGCACGACGCTGGTGATCGCGCACCGCCTGTCCACCATCGTCGATGCGCACGAAATCGTCGTGCTCGACGGCGGGCGGGTGGTGGAGCGTGGCACGCACGCCGAGCTGCTGGCCGCCGGCGGCCACTACGCACGCCTGTGGGCGATGCAGCAAAGCGCGCACGTGGCCCCGTGAGCGCGCCACCCACGCCGCAAACCGGAGGCGCAAAGCATGGAAACCAAGTGGTTGGAGGATTTTGTGACGCTGGCGCAAACCGGCAGCTTCAGCCGCGCCGCGCAGTTGCGCCACGTCACACAGCCGGCTTTTTCGCGCCGCATCCAGGCGCTGGAAGCGTGGGCCGGGGTGGACCTGGTGGACCGCAGCTCGTACCCGACGCGACTGACCGAAGCCGGCCGCACGCTGCACGCGCAGGCGCTGGAGATGCTGCAGCAGCTGCACACCACGCGCGCGCTGCTGCGCCAGCACAGCGCCGTGGCCAAGGACACGGTGGCGTTTGCCGTGCCGCACACGCTGGCGTTCACGTTTTTTCCGGCGTGGCTGGCGCGGCTGCGCCCGCACCTGGGCACGGTCAAGACGCAGCTGGTGGCGCTCAACGTGCACGACGCGGTGCTGCGCTTCACCGAGGGCGGCTGCGACCTGCTGCTGGCGTACCACCACGTGTCGCAGCCGCTGGAGCTGGACCCGCAGCGCTACGACATGCTCACGTTGGGTCGCGAGGTGGTGGCGCCTTTCGCGCGCCCCGGCCCCGACGGACAGCCGTGCGCGCGCCTGCCCGGCAGCGCGCGCGCGCCGGTGCCGTACCTGGCGTACGCGCCGGGCGCGTACCTGGCGCGGGTGGTGGACTGGGTGCTGCGCCAAGCGGGCCAACCCGTGCACCTGGAGCGGATCTACGAAACCGACATGGCCGAAAGCCTCAAGGCCATGGCCATCGAAGGGCATGGCGTGGCCTTTTTGCCCACCAGCGCCGTGCAGCCCGCGCTGGCCGATGGCCGGCTGGTCAGCGCCGCGGGCGACGAGGCGGCGCGCTGGTGCGGCGAGCTTGACATCCGGCTGTACCGCCCGCGCGGCGACCGCCTCAAGCCGGCTGCGCAGCGCCTGTGGGACGATGTGTACCGCTTGCACCACGGCACGGCCCCGCGGGGGCAGGGTTGATACGGTGACCCAGCGCGCGCGAAAACGGTAAGATGCGCACACTTTCGCTCTCAACCCGAGAAAGGATCGCAGCATGAAACGCACCTTGCTTGCGCTGGCCCTGACGGCAGCCGCGGCCACCGCCGCCCACGCCCAGGCCAACGACACCCTGGCCAAGATCAAGTCCACCGGCGCGGTCACCATGGGTGTGCGTGAATCGTCGGGCGTGCTGTCGTACACGCTGGGCGACGGTCGCTACACCGGCTACCACGTCGAAATCTGCCAGCGCGTGTTGGCCGACATCCAAAAGCAGCTGGGCCTGGCCAAGCTGGAGATCAAGTACCAGCCGGTGACGTCGCAAAACCGCATCCCGCTGGTGCAAAACGGCACCGTGGACATCGAGTGCGGCTCCACCACCAACAACACCGCGCGCCAGCGTGACGTGGCGTTTGCCGTGACCACCTTTATCGAGGAAGTGCGCATCGCGGTCAAGGCCAACTCGGGCATCCAGTCGATCAAGGACCTCAACGGCAAGACGGTGGCCACCACCACCGGCACCACCTCGGTGCAAACGCTGCGCAAGCACGAGCGCGCCGGCGGTGTGGACTTCAAGGAAGTGTTCGGCAAGGACCACGCCGACAGCTTCCTGCTGCTGGAGTCGGGCCGCGCCGACGCGTTCGTGATGGACGGCTCCCTGCTGGCAGGCCTGATCGCGCGCGCCAAGAACCCGGCCGACTTCAAGATCGTGGGCGAGGTGCTCAGCGTCGAGCCAATCGCGATCATGTTCCGCAAGGACGACCCGGCGTTCAAGAAGGCCGTGGACGACTCCATCATCGCGATGATGAAGTCCGGCGAGATCGCCAAGATCTACGACAAGTGGTTCATGCAGCCCACCCCGCCCAACGGCGTGCGCATGAACATGCCGATGAGCGAGGCGCTCAAGGCCGCCATCGCCAACCCGAACGACCGCCCGATGGAGGCGTACCAGACCAAGTGACGGTCTGACGCCCGCGTCGCGTGTGCACCCCCGAGCGCCGCCCGCGGCGCGTCGGGGTCTTTTGTTTGGTCACCTCGGAGTGTCTACGCATGCAATGGGACTGGCAGGTGTTCTGCGAGGACACCATCACGCGTGAGGTGCAGCCACGCTGCTTCGGGCAGGGGGGCGACATCACGTACCTGGACTGGATGCTGTCGGCCTGGGGCTGGACGGTGTCGGTGTCGTTGTTGGCGCTGTTGCTGGCGCTGCTGGTGGGTTCGGTGGTGGGCACGCTGCGCACGCTGCCCGGCGCGCCGTGGTTGGTGCGGCTGGGCAACGCGTGGGTGGAGCTGTTTCGCAACATCCCGCTGCTGGTGCAAATCTTTCTTTGGTACCACGTGATCCCGGCGTTGGTGCCGCCGCTCAAAGGCGTGCCGGGGTTTGTGCTGGTGGTGGTGGCGTTGGGCCTGTTCACCTCGGCGCGCATCGCCGAGCAGGTCAAGTCCGGCATCCAGTCGCTGCCGCGCGGGCAGCGCAACGCGGCGCTGGCGCTGGGCCTGACGCAGGCGCAAGCCTACCGCCACGTGCTGCTGCCGATGGCGTTTCGCATCATCATCCCGCCGCTGACCAGCGAGGCGATGAACGTGTTCAAAAACTCCTCGGTGGCGTTTGCCGTGTCGGTGGCGGAGCTGACGATGTTCGCCATGCAGGCGCAGGAAGAAACCGCACGCGGCATCGAGATCTACCTGGCCGTCACCGGCCTCTATGTGGTGTCGGCGTTTGCGATCAACCGGCTGATGGCGTTCATCGAGCGGCGTGTGCGGGTGCCGGGCTTCATCGCCGCGGGCGGCGCGGGTGGAGGGCACTGACGATGCTGGACAACCTCGACTGGTCGTTTTACCGCTGGGACGTCATCGGGCCGTTCGTGGCCAAAGGCTTGCAGTTCAGCGTCATGCTCACCGTGGTGGCCACGCTGGGCGGCATCGCCTTGGGCACGCTGCTGGCGTTGATGCGGCTGTCCGGGCGGCCCTGGCTGGTGTGGCCCGCCACCGTTTATGTCAACGGCATGCGCAGCATCCCGCTGGTGATGGTGATCCTGTGGTTCTTTTTGTTGGTGCCGCTGATCATCGGCCGGCCCATCGGCGCGGAGCTGTCGGCGGTGATCACCTTCATCGCGTTCGAGGCGGCGTACTTCAGCGAAATCGTGCGTGCCGGCATCCAGTCCATCCCGCGCGGGCAGGTGTACGCGGGCCAGGCGCTGGGGCTGACCTACGGGCAAAACATGCGCTACGTGATCCTGCCGCAGGCGTTTCGCAACATGTTGCCGGTGTTTCTGACGCAGACCATCATCCTGTTTCAGGACACCTCGCTGGTGTACGCCATCGGCGCGTACGACCTGCTCAAGGGCTTTGAGGTCGCGGGCAAAAACCACGGCCGCCCGATCGAGGCCTACCTGGCCGCCGCCGTCGTCTATTTCGTCATTTGTTACAGCCTGTCGGCGCTGGTCAAGCGGTTGCATGCGCGCATCGCCATCATCCGCTGACCCTGGCGCCGCGTTTTGACCGAACACCCAAGGATGTCGTCATGGAACGACCGATGATCGAACTCAACAACGTGTCCAAGTGGTACGGGCCGGTGCAGGTGCTCCACGGCTGCTCCACCCGTGTGCGCAAGGGCGAGGTGGTGGTGGTGTGCGGGCCGTCGGGCTCGGGCAAGTCCACGCTGATCAAAACCATCAACGCGCTGGAGCCGATCCAGCAGGGCGAAATCTGGGTCAACGGCGAGCCGGTGCACGACCCGCGCACCAACCTGCCCAAGCTGCGCGCGCGCGTGGGCATGGTGTTTCAGCACTTCGAGCTGTTTCCGCACCTGACGGTGACCGAGAACCTGACGCTGGCGCAGGTCAAGGTGCTGGGGCGCAACCCCACCGACGCGCAAAAGCACGGCCTCAAGTACCTGGAGCGGGTCGGCCTGCTGGCGCACAAGGACAAGTACCCGGGCCAGCTCTCGGGCGGTCAGCAGCAGCGCGTGGCCATCGCGCGCGCGCTGGCCATGGACCCGATCGTGATGCTGTTCGACGAGCCGACCTCGGCGCTGGACCCCGAGATGGTGGGTGAGGTGCTCGACGTCATGGTCAGCCTGGCGCAGGAGGGCATGACGATGATGTGCGTCACGCACGAAATGGGCTTTGCGCGCAAGGTCAGCGACCGCGTCATCTTCATGGACGTGGGCGGCAAGATCCTGGAAGACTGCACGAAGGACGAGTTTTTCGGCAACCCCGAGGCGCGCCAGCCGCGCACCAAGGACTTCCTCAACAAGATCCTGTCGCACTGAAGCGGTGCCTGCCGCGGCGGCCTGCGCGGGCCGCCTGTGCCCCCCTTGACAAACGACAAGGGCTCCCTGCGGGGAGCCCTTGTTGCACGTGGATCCCAGGGCGCGCTGCCCCGTCGGCCATCTTACATCGCGGCCGGCACCGGCGCGTTCATGGCGCGTTTTTCCAGCGTCCACTGGTGCAGCGAGCCATCGTAGTTGCGCGCCTGCGCGTTGCCCAAGATTTCCGACGCGATGAACCACGGCAAAGACGAATCGTTGCCGCTGTTGCAGTACGTGATCAACGGCTTGGTCGGGTCCACCCCTTGCGCCTGGAACACGGCGCGGTACACCTCGGGCTTGAGCAGGCGGATCACGCCGCCGCGCGTCACGTACAGGGTGTCCAGTGGCACGTTGCGTGCCCCGGGGATGTGGCCATAGGCGTACACGTAATCACGCTTGAAGATGCCCAGGTACATCGCCGTGGCGCGCGGGTCGACCAGTTGCACATCTTTCTTTTCCATCGCCGCTGCCACGTCGGGCGAATCGGCCACGTAACGCGCCAGCCGATCCGCCGTCGCACGCCACGTGCTCGCCAGCGTCGCCGGCGCCTCCTTGCTCCATGGCCGGCCTTCCAGCAGCCACGCCACCATGCCGCCTTCCAGCATGGCCACGGGGGTGTCGGCGTACGATTTGAGCAGAATGTACAGGCGGGCCGCGTCGTTGTAGTCGGCGATCTTTTGCCCTTCCGGCACCAGCACGATGGGCTTGTCGGCCAGCACGCCGACCGCTTGCATCACTTTTTCAAACGCGGCCCGCTCGGGCAACATGTAGCTGACTTTGTTGCCGTTGATCTCGCGCTGGGTGCGCAGCTCCTTGGCCACGAACAAGCGGGAGCCGGGGATGTGGCCGCCAAACTCTTCGAGCTGCTTCTTGCCGTCCTTGGTGGTGACGACTTCGGGCTCGCTGGTGAACGACTTGGGGTCGTTGCGGATTTCGATGACCTGGACGTTGGCCAGGTTGTCGGCCAGCCACTGGGTGCTGACCACGGGGCCAGGCAGCGTGGTTTGGGCCCAGGCGCTCAGCGTGAGCGCCGCGCCGCCCAGGGTGGCGGCGATGCGGTGAATCAGTCTCATGGGGGTTCTCCTGTCGTCGTGATGAAAACTGCACGGATGGCTCACACCAGCCCCAGCCGTTGCAAGCGCGCGGGCAGGCTGGCGTCGGTGTGGCTCAGGACCTCGATGGCGCGGTCGTCGAGCACCTGCCGCAGCGAGCGGCGGCCGCGATGCCGGGCCAGCGCCGCGTCGCGTGCGTGCAGCAGCGCCACCAGCTCGTCGGCAAACAGCTGCACCATCGCGGTCAGCCAGCGTGCCACGGGGGCCAGTGGGCCGCGCTGGGCGATGCGGTAGCCCGGCAGGCGCTCGATCAACCGCGCCGCGGGCAGCCAGCGCCCGGCGGTGACCCAACCGTTGGTGGTGAACCAGCGCAAAGGCTGGCCGCGCGCGTCCAGCGCCAGCGCGGCCAAGTGCACATGCTCGCCCGGCGCGGCGCCGTCCCAAAACAAGTGAAAGTGACCATGCTCCGCCGGTGCATCCGGGCCCCAGCGGTCGGCGCCGTGCGCGTGGTAGTAAAAGCGCGTACCGTGCACACGGTCGACCGCGTCGTGGGTCGGGTGGTGGCGCAGCACCTCGAAGCGGCGCGCCCCCGCCAGCGCCGCGTGCGCCAACGTCTGCCCGCGCTGGGCGTAGCGCAGCGGCACCTGCAGCGCCACGCGCGCCCACGGCAGCAGGGCGTGGGTTGGCGCTTCGGGCGGCTGGGGTTGGCGCATGTCCATGGCCGGTGACCGATGGCGTCGAGGCACCCGCCGTTCAGAGGCTCAGCGCGTCGGCGCGCAGGGGTTGGGCGCGCACGGGTTGCTGCTGTCACCGGTGCGCTTTTTCTTCTTTTTCTTTTCGCCTGGCGCGCACGGGTTGCCTGGGGCACAGGGGTTGCCCGCGCCTTGGGTGGCAGCGGGCTTGCCATCGGCCTTGGGGCCTTGGGCCGACTGCGCCATCGCCGCCGGGGCCACCAGGCTGGTGGCCAACAGCAACGCGCTCAGGCTGTGCGCCAGGGTGGGGGAAGATGGGGTTTGGGGCATCGTCACGGTCCTTCCTTCAAAAGTGGCGCCACCCCGTGGGGCCGAGGCGCCGGGTTGGGTTCAGGGGTTCAAGCGCGCCGCGGCGCCGTCGCCGTGGTCCTCGGTGGTGCCACAGCCCGCTTCGCCGCAGGTGGCGGTTTGCGCGTCGATCGGGCCGCCCATGCGCTGCTCGAACCAGCGTCCCAGGTAGTACACGCCTACCAGGGCGGCAGCCATCGCGCCGATGATCCACCACGGCGAGATGCCCCAGGCGTCGTGCAGCGTGTCGCCCGATTCGACCTCGGCCATGCTCATGATCGCTTCGATGGCGGGGCCATACAAGCCGGCAAAGGCAAACGTGCCGATCAGCAGTCCGACCAAAAACACCAGCGCGTCCAGCCGCCCGTTGGCCACGCCCACCACCGACGTGCCCGGGCAGTAGCCACCGATGGCAAAGCCGGCCCCGACCAACACCCCACCCACGGCCGAGGCCATCATCAGCGAGGTGGGCACGAACACCGCCTCCAGATCCAGCCAGCCGAGCTGGCCCAGCAGCTGCAGCCCCGTCGCCGCCACCACGATGGCGGTGAACATCACCTTGAGCACCGACCAGTCACGCAGCGTGAACTGGCCGGTCAGCTTGCACGGGCTGCCAAAGCCGGCGTTTTCCAGGATGTAGCCAAACGCCACACCCACCAGCAGCGCGGAGCCTACGGTTTCGGTCATCGGCCACATCGTTCACACCCCCTTGACCACGCGGCTGACCACCAGCCCCGTGACGAAAAACGCGCCCAGAAAGACAAACGCCGCGATCGACAGCGTGGCCGCGCCCGACAGCCCCAGGCCGCTGGTGCAGCCGGCCGCCACGCGCGCGCCAAAGCCGGCCAGCATGCCCCCCACCAGCGCGGTGGCGATGCGCTTGCCGGTGCCCACGCGCCGGGCGCCGTCGAGCTGCACGCGCAGCCGGCCCGCCATGAAGGCCGACAGCAGCGCCCCTGCAAACACGCCCAGCACCTGCCAGGTGATCCAGCCGTCAAGGATGTCGGGCCGCGCCATCGGCCCCAGGTAGGCGTTGGCGCCGATGGCTTGCGGCGCCACCTGCAGCCCCAACCAGGCGCTCAGACGCGTGGTGAAGCCGGTGGCCCCCAGGCCGTGCCCGGTCAGCACGAACGTGGCCAGCAGCGTGACCCCCAGCGCCACCCCGGCCAGCCAAGGGTTCCAAAAGGGTTTGGGTGTGGTGTTCATCGATACGCGCTCCGATGCAATACGGGGCATAGTATATGAACGGTGCGCTGCGGTTGCAATCGGGCGCAACCGCAGGCCTGCGGCCCGGTGCGACAATGCGCGCCATGAGCGCGCCCGACACCCTGACCCTGATCCGCCCCGACGACTGGCACACGCACCTGCGCGACGGTGCGGCGCTGGCCACCACAGTGCCGCACACCGCGGCGCAGTTTGCGCGGGCCATCGCCATGCCCAACCTCAAGCCGCCGCTGACCACCGCCGCGCAGGCCGAGGCGTACCGCCAGCGCATCCTGGCCGCGCGGCCACCCGGCGCGGCGTTTGAGCCCCTGATGACGCTGTACCTGACCGACAACCTGCCGCCCGACGAGATCGAGCGCGCGCGGGCCGCGGGCGTCGTTGCCGTCAAGCTGTACCCAGCCGGGGCCACCACCAACAGCGACGCCGGCGTGACCGACCTGCGGCGCACCTACCGCACGCTGGAAGCGATGCAGCGCCAGGGCTTGCTGCTGTTGGTGCACGGCGAAGTCACCGACCCCGACGTCGACGTCTTCGACCGCGAGGCGGTGTTCATCGAGCGGGTGCTGGAGCCGCTGCGGCGCGACTTCCCGGCGCTCAAGGTGGTGCTGGAGCACATCACCACCCGCGACGCCGCCCAGTACGTGGCCGACGCCGGCCCCAACCTGGCCGCCACCATCACCGCGCACCACCTGCTGTACAACCGCAACGCCATCTTCAGCGGGGGGCTGCAGCCGCACTACTATTGCCTGCCGGTGCTCAAGCGCGAGGAACACCGCCGGGCGCTGGTGGCCGCCGCCACCAGCGGCAGCCCCAAGTTTTTCCTCGGCACCGACAGCGCCCCACACCCCGCGCACCTGAAGGAATGCGCCGGCGCCTGCGCGGGCTGCTACACCGCGCCCGCGGCGCTGGAGCTGTACGCCGAAGCGTTCGAAGCCGCTGGCGCGCTGGACAAGCTCGAAGGTTTTGCCAGCCTGCACGGCCCGGCGTTTTACGGGCTGCCGGTCAACACCACCCGCGTGACGCTGCGGCGCCAAGACTGGACGCTGCCCGACAGCTACCCGCTGGGCGAAGCCGTGGTCAAGCCGTTGCGCGCTGGGCAGACGCTGCGCTGGCGGCTGCAGCCTTGACGCCCGCGGCGGCGGCCGCAGGCACCGCATCGCCCCCGTGCTGAAGGAGCCGATCATGCGCATCCTGACCTGGAACGTGCAGTGGTTTCGCGGCCTGGACGGTCGCGTCGACGTGGCGCGGGTGCTGCAGCACGCGCTGCGTTGGGGCCAGCAGCCGCATGTCATCGGCCTGCAAGAGGTGGCGCAACACTGCCCCGGCCTGGACGGCGCAGGGTGCGCCGACCAAGTGGCGCAGGTGCGGGCTTGCCTACCCCGCTACGAGGTGTTTTTCGCGCCCGCGGTGGACGACTGGCGCCCCGGACTTGCGCAGCGGCAGCGCTTGGGCAACCTGATCGCCACGCGCCTGCCGGTGCTGCGCGTGCACCCCATGGCGCTGCCTTACCCGGCCGACCCGACGGTGCCCTCGATGCCGCGCGTGCTGGCGGCGCTGACGGTGCTGGCGCCGTGGGGCCCGCTGCGCGTGGGCTGCACGCACTTGGCGTACTACAGCGCCCGCCAGCGCCTGGCGCAGGCACAGGCGCTGGTGGCGTGGCAACACGAGGCCGCGCAGGTGGCCGCCGCGCCCCCCGCCACGCGCGACGAGCCGCCCGACCAACCGTTCCAAGCCCGCCCCCACGCCGCCGATGCGGTGCTGATGGGCGACTTCAACGCCCCGCCGCACGATGCCGCCTACCACGCGCTGGTGGGGGGCGCGCCGCCCGTGTGGTGGGACGCCTGGACCGTGGCCAACCCCGGCCGGCCGCAACCGCCCACTTTTCGGGTGCACGAGGCGAATGCCGCTGCCGTCACGTGCGACTACGTGCTGGTCACGGCGGGGCTGCGTGCAAGGGTGCGTCGGGTGGTGGTGGACGAAGCCACCACGCTGTCCGATCATCAGCCGCTGCTTATGGAACTTGCGCCGTCCGTGACGATCTGACAGCCGCGGTCCCCGGGGGGGCTGCCCGCGGGCGTGCCAACGCCGGCAGCGGGCGGCCATCTTGCCGGTTGACCAACGCAACCCCATATGATCGGTATCATCGATCCGCCTTTTCCACCCTCGACGGAGTTGACATGAAACGCATTGTGTTGCTGGTTCTGACCAACCTCGCCGTGATGGCGGTGCTGTTGATCACCACCCGCATCCTGGGGGTGGATCGCTTCCTGACCGCCAACGGCCTCGACACCACGGCGCTGGCGGCGTTTTCGCTGATCATCGGCTTTGGCGGCGCATTCATCTCGCTGCTGATGAGCAAGCCCATGGCCAAGTGGAGCACCGGCATGGTCATCATCGACCAGCCGCGCACGCCCGACGAAGCCTGGCTGCTGGCCACCGTGCGCAAGTTGGCCGACCAAGCCGGCATCGGCATGCCCGAAGTCGGCATTTACGAAGGTGAGCCCAACGCCTTTGCCACCGGCGCGTTCAAAAACGACGCCCTGGTGGGGGTGTCCACGGGCCTGCTGGCCAACATGACGCGCGAGGAAGTCGAAGCGGTGCTGGCGCACGAAGTGGCGCACATCGCCAACGGCGACATGGTGACGATGACCTTGATCCAGGGGGTCATGAACACCTTCGTCGTGTTCCTCAGCCGTGTCATCGGCTACGTGGTCGACAGCTTCTTGCGCCGCGGCGACAACGAACAGTCCGGCCCCGGCATCGGCTACTTGGTCACCAGCATCGTGATGGAAGTGGTGCTCGGCTTTTTGGCCGCCATCATCGTGGCGTGGTTCAGCCGTCAGCGCGAATTCCGCGCCGACGCCGGCGCGGCCATGCTGATGGGCCGCAAGCAGCCGATGATCAACGCGCTGGCCCGCCTGGGCAGGCTGGAGCCGGGCGCGCTGCCGCAGGGCATGCAGGCGCTGGGCATCACCGGCGGCCTGGGCAAGCTGTTTGCCACCCACCCGCCGATCGAAGAGCGCATCGCCGCGTTGCAGGCGCTGTGAGATAGGTGGAACGCTATACTGAGGTGTGCGCATCGTACTCGACACCTCGGTGTTGGTGGCGGCGGCCCGCTCACGTCAGGGCGCAAGCTATAAGATCATCCGCAGCCTGCCCCATCCGCGCTTCCAAGTTGCTTTATCGGTGGCTTTGTACATGGAGTGGCAGGCGGTACTGACCCGCGACGAGCACCGCCCCCCGGGCGTAAGTGTCGACGATGTGCTGGCCTATCTGCGTTACCTTGCGTCGATTGCGCATTTGCAGGACATTCACTACCGTTGGCGTCCTTACCTCCGTGATGCGGATGACGACATGGTTTTGGAGTGTGCGGTGGCGTCGGCCAGCCGGTACATCGTGACACACAACACCGGCGATTTTCGCGGAGTCGAGCGGTTGGGTGTGCAGGCCATCACGCCCGCGGAGTTTTGGGCCTTGTGGCAAGGAACATGAACCATGGGTGCGGTCACGGTGCGTTTGCCCTCGGCGGTACACGCCAAAGTCAGTGAGTTGGCCTCGCGCGAAGGCATCTCGATCGATCAATTCGTAGCCAGCGCTGTGGCGGAAAAAATGGCGTGTGTGCTGACGTTGGATTTTTTGCGGCACGAAGCGGCGCAGGGGCAACGCGCCGCTTTTGATCGCTACCTGGACGCGGTTCCTGACGAGCCGCCCGCGGGGCCTGATCGGTTGCCAGGATCGTGAGTGCCGCCTCACCCGTACGCCAGCGCGCTGCGCGGGATGCGGTCGAGCGGCGGTGGCGCGACGCCCAGCAGGTGGCAGCCCAAGGCCTCGGCGACGCGGATGCCATCCACGGCCGCCGACAAAATACCGCCGGCGTAGCCCGCGCCTTCGCCGGCGGGGTACAGCCCGGCGGTGTTGGGGCTTTGGTGGTCGACGCCACGCGCCACCCGCAGCGGTGACGAGGTGCGCGTCTCGACGCCGGTGAGCACCGCGTCGGGCAGGTCAAAGCCCGGCAGTTGGCGCGCCAACGCCGGGATGGCCTCGCGCATCGCTTGCACGGCCCATGGCGGCAGCACGGCCGCCAAGTCAGCAGGCGTCACACCCGGCTTGTACGATGGCTGCACCGCGCCCAGCGTGGCGCTGGCGCGGCCCAGCACAAAATCCTGCACCCGCTGCGCCGGGGCGTTGTAGTTGCGCCCGCCGGCGACAAAGGCTGCGCTTTCCAACTGTCGTTGCAGCACCACGCCCGCCAGCGGGTGGACCACGCCCTGCGCGGCCAGCGCCGCGGCTTGGTGCGCGTAGCGTGCGCCGGCCTCGTCGCCGAAGGCGGCGACCCAAGCGGCACGGCCAACGTCGCCGCAGTCGGCCGGCTGCAACCCCACCACCAACCCGGCGTTGGCGTTGCGCTCGGCACGGGAATACTGGCTCATGCCGTTGGTGACCACCCGCTCGGGCTCGCTGGTGGCCGCCACGACGGTGCCGCCCGGGCACATGCAAAAGCTGTACACGCCGCGACCGTTGCCCGCATGGTGCACCAGTTTGTATGCGGCGGCGCCCAGCAACGGGTGGCCCGCGTGGCGCCCCCAGCGTGCGCGGTCGATCAGGCTTTGCGGATGTTCGATGCGCACCCCCACCGAAAACGGCTTGGCCTCCATCGCCACGCCGGCGGCGTGCAAGGCCTCGAACGTGTCGCGCGCGCTGTGGCCCAGCGCCAGCACCACATGGGTGGCGGGCAGCTCGTGCACCTGGTCGCTGGACAGGTCGCGCACACGCAGCGCGCGCAGCCGCCGGCCGTCGGCGTCTTCGTGCAGCAGCAGCGCCTCGACGCGCTGCTCGAAGCGCACCTCGCCCCCCAGCGCCTCGATGCGTGCGCGCAAGCCCTGCACCACCTTGACCAGCTTGAAGGTGCCGATGTGCGGGTGGGCTTCGTACAGGATCTCGGGCGGGGCGCCCGCCGCCACAAAGGCCTGCAGCACCCGCCGCCCCAGGTGACGCGGGTCCTTGACCTGGCTGTACAGCTTGCCATCGGAAAACAACCCCGCGCCGCCCTCACCAAACTGCACGTTGGACTCGGGGTTGAGCACGCGCCGCCGCCACAGCCCCCAGGTGTCCTGCGTGCGGCGCCGCACCGGGCGGCCGCGCTCCAGCACGATGGGGCGCAGCCCCATTTCGGCCAACGTCAGTGCGGCAAAGATGCCGCACGGCCCAAAGCCCACCACCACCGGCCGCACGGGGCTGCGTTCGGCCCATCCGGCCGGGGCGACGGCCGGGGGGCGCCAGGTCATGTCGGGCGTGGGCTGCACGTGCGGGTGGCCGCGCAGGCGTTGCAGCACCGCAGCTTCCTGCGCGGGGGCGGCCAGCGCCACGTCCACGATGTACACGGCGCGCACCTGGGCGCCACGGGCATCGAAGGCGCGCTTGTGCACCTGCAGCGTGGCGATGGCATCGCCGGCCACCCCCAGGGTCTGGGCGGCCAGCTCGCGCAGCGCCGCATCGGGGTGCGGGGGTGGCGCACGGTCGGCGTCGGTTTCGGACGGTGCGTCAGCAGGGCGGCGCTCGGGCACCGGCAGCGCGTCCAAGGGCAGCTTCAGTTCGGCAATGCGGATCATCGTGGGTCCTCTGGGCCCGTGGTCATCGGGCAGCTCGGGGGTGGATCAGGCGCGCATCTTACGTGCTGTGGCAGCCGGCCGTGGTGCGCGCCGTTGGGTGGCCGGCAGCTTGGGCGGGCTTGGGTGATAATGTCGGCGTGAAGCTCGCCAGACCGCCGCTGGCGCACCAGCCCGCAAGGGCGCGCTGGAGGAACGTCCGGACTGCACAGGGCAGCGTAGGAGGTAACGCCTCTCCACCGCGAGGTGAGGATCAGAGCCACAGAGACGAGCCGGTTCAGACCGGGGTGAAACGCGGCAATCTCTACGCGCAGCAACACCAAGTAGGCCAGCCTGGGGGCAACCCCTGCCTGTGGCCCGCAGGCCGCGCTGGCGGGTAGGTGGCATCGAGCCGCTCGGGTGACCGGCGGCCCAGAGGAATGGCGGTCACGCGGGGCTTGCCCCGCGCACAGAATCCGGCGTACCGGCGGGCTTCACTTTTTTCAAAGGGGTGCTCCGCCGGCTGCCCTCAGCGGGCACCGGCGGCGATCCAGCGCACCAGTTGCAGTGACTCCTCGGGGGTCAGCTTTTCGTGCGCGGCGATGCCGCCGAGCAAGCGGTGCTCGCACAGGCGCTCGGCCTTGCGCGCCAGCTCGTCGGCGCTCAGAGGGGCGTAGCGCTGCGCCAGCGTGGCCAGGGTTGGCGCCTTGCCGCGCGGAGGATCACCGTGGCAGTTGAGGCAGCCTTTGTCCACGGCCATGGCGGCATCGGCGCGGACGCCTCCGGGCAGACCGGCGCTGGTCAGCACCAGCACCCACGGCAGCAGCGTCAACCGCATGCGCACGGCGGCGCAGGGGATGACGGCCATGGTACGCATCAGACAGCCTCCTTGTGCATCCAAGCCTCAAAGCGAACCCGGTCCAGCCGCTGCAAGTGCGCCAGCAATGACCGCCGGGCCATCGGCCACAACTCGGGCGACACGTCGTCGTAGGCGTGCGCCACCCACGTGTCCAGGTCGGCGTCGGGGTGCGCGGCCAGCACCTGCGCAATCTTGGCTTCGCGCCGCAGGCGGTGCTGCACCAACTGCGCGATGGCCGTGGCCGGCTCGCCCAGCACGCGACCGTGCGCTGGCAAAATGGCACGCACACCAGCGGCGTCGCACAGCGCCCGCAGCCGCTGCAGCGAGGCCAGGTACGCGTCCATGTCGCCATCGGGCGGGTCAATGACGGTGGTGCTGCCGTTGAGGATGTGGTCGCCACTGAACAGCAGGCCGTCTTCTTCGAGCAGCAGGCACACGTGGTTGGCCGCGTGGCCCGGCGTGTGCAGCGCCAGCAGCGTGTGGCGCGGCTGGCCGTCCGGGCCGTGCAGCTGCAGGCGTTCACCGTCGGCCAGCGCGCGCTCGGGCACAAAGTGGCTGTGGGCGCGCGCCGTTGCGGCGCTGGGCAAGCCCAGCACCGGCGGCTTAGGCCGTCCCGCCGCCATCACCAGCGCCTGCAGCGGGTACGCGCCCGGCGCGTGGTCGGGGTGCGAGTGCGTGCAGACGATGGCGCGCACGTCCGCGCCAGCCGCGGCCAGCAGGCGCTGCAGGTGCGCCGGGTCGTGCGGGCCGGGGTCGATGACGATATGCCCCGTGGCGGCGCTGCCGACCAGGTAGCTGTTGGTGCCAGGGCCGGTCATGCGACCTGGGTTGGGGGCGGTCAACCGCTGCACGTGCGCCAGCAGCGCCACCGCAGCGTCGTGCTGCCACGGGGCCGCGTCGGGCGCCAGTGCGGCCGGCTCCAGAGGAGCGCGCGCCACGGTGGGGGCGGGTGTTGCAACCATGTGACCAGATGTGAGCGACGTTGCCCCGCGTAACCGCTGGCCGGCGCCGTGCTGGTCAGCGTCAAGGGCCTGGGGCACAATGGTAAACGTGCGGCGCGCAGCGTGCACAACCCTCGCACGACAAGGAGTTCATCATGCAACATCTCACCGGGAAACGGCCCATGGTCAGCGGCGGCTTGGCCACCGCGGTGGTGCTGGCCGTGCTGGCCAGTGGCTGCGCCAACATGAGCGAAGAGCAAAAATCCGGCACCGCCAAAGGGGCGATGATCGGGGCGGCGGCCGGGGCGGTGCTGGGGGCCGTGACCGACGGCAGCAAAGGCGCGGTGCGCGGCGCGGCCATTGGGGCGGGCGCAGGGGCGCTGGGCGGCTACGTGTGGTCCAGCCGCATGGAACAGCAAAAGCGCGAGATGGAAGCCGCCACCGCCGGCACCGGCGTGGCCGTGACGCAGACCGCCGACAACCGCCTCAAGCTCGAAATCCCGAGCGACATCTCGTTTGACGTCGGCCGCGCCGACATCAAGCCCAACTTCCGCGGCGTGCTCGACACCTTTGCCGACGGCCTCAAGCGCAACCCCGCGGCGCGCGTCACCATCATCGGCCACACCGACAGCACCGGCAACGATGCCGTCAACAACCCGCTGTCGATCAACCGCGCCGCGGCCGTGCGCGACTACCTGGTCAGCCGTGGCGTGGCCGTCGGGCGCATCGCCATCGACGGGCGCGGCTCGCGTGAACCCATCGCCAGCAACACCACGCCCGAGGGACGCGCCCGCAATCGGCGGGTGGAAATTTTCGTGGCGGAGCAAGCCAGCTGATGCGCCTGCCCTTCACCAAGATGCAGGGCGCGGGCAACGACTTCATCGTGCTCGACGAAACGCGCCAGCGCTACCACCTGACCCCTGCGCAGTACCGCTGGCTGGCCGACCGGCACTTTGGCGTTGGGGCCGACCAGATCCTGACCGTGCGGCCCGCGCCCAGCCCCGATGTGGACTTCGAGTACGTGATCCACAACGCCGACGGCGGCGAAGTCGAAAACTGCGGCAACGGCGCGCGCTGCTTTGTGCGCTACGTGCACGACGCCGGGCTGACCCCCAAGCGCAGCGTGCGTGTGGCCACGCGCTCGGGCGTGTTGACGCTGCAGCTGCAGGACGACCGGCGTGTCACGGTGGACATGGGCGCGCCCGTCTTCGAGGCCGAGCGCGTGCCCTTTGAGCCCGCCGGCCTGACGCCGCAGCCCGAGGGCGATTGGCTGCGCTGGTCGCTGGACGTACCGGCGGTGGCCGCGCCCGTGCCGGTGGCGGTGCTGTCGATGGGCAACCCGCACGCTGTGCTGCGCGTGGACGACGTGGACACCGCCCCGGTGGCCGACTGGGGGCCGCGCATCGAAAGCCACGCCCGCTTCCCGCGGCGTGTCAACGTGGGCTTCATGCAGGTGCTCGACCGTGGCCACGTGCGCCTGCGCGTGTACGAGCGTGGCGCGGGCGAAACCCTGGCCTGTGGCACCGGCGCCTGCGCGGCGGTGGTCGCCGGCATTCGTCTGGGTTGGCTGGACGAGCGGGTGGACGTGGCGCTGCGCGGTGGCGTGCTGACCATCGAATGGCCCCGTCAGCGCGAGGGGCTGGCCGCGCACGTGCGCATGACCGGCCCGGCCGAGCCGGTGTTCACCGGCATGGTGGACGTGCCCGCGCTGCCCTAACGCGGCCGCGCCTGTTGCACAATGCAACGCCATGAACGCCCCCGCCGCCTTGCAACCCATCACCGAAGACGACATCGCCCAGTTCCTGCTGAACCGGCCGGATTTTTTTGAGCGCCACGCCGAGTTGCTGGCCGCCGTGCAGTTGACCAGTCCGCTCACCGGCCGCGCGGTCAGCCTGCTGGAGCGACAAGTCGAAATCCTGCGCGAGCGGCTGCGTCAGTGGGAGCGGCGCGCCGCCGACATGGTGCGCCATGGCCAGGACAACCAGGCCCTGCTTGATCGGCTGCACCGCTGGACCTGCACCCTGCTGGCCGAGCCCGACGCGGGCGCGCTGCCCGCCCGCATCGTCGAAGGGCTGCAGCAAACCTTCGCCGTGCCCCAGGTGGCGTTGCGCTTGTGGGGGGTGGCGCCGGCCTGGGCGGAGGCGCCTTGGACCGCCCCGGTGGATGACGAAGTGCGCGCCTTCGCGCAGTCGCTGCCGCAGCCCTACGTGGGCGCCAACCCGGGGGTGCAGGCCGTGCAATGGTTGGACGACCCTGCGGCGGCGGCCTCGGTGGCTTTGCTGCCGCTGCGCCCGGCCGCGCAGGCCGCGGCCTGCGGCTTGCTGGTGCTGGCCAGCCCCGACCCGCAGCGCTTCGCGGCCGACGCAGGCACCGACATCGTGCAGCGGCTGGCCGAACTGGCCGGCGCCGCCGTGCAGCGCCTGGTCGAACCCGCGGCGGCGCACTGACCCGGCCTGGGGGGCGCGCGATGGATAAGCCCGACGACGCGGCCCTGCTGCAGGCGTACCTGGACCACGTGCGCGTGCAGCGGCGCCTGGGCGCGCGCAGCCAGCAGCTCTACCGCACCCACCTGCAGGGCCTTGTGCAACGTGCGCACGCCGAAGGGTTGACCCTGCTGACCGTGGATCCCGCGCACGTGCGCCGCTGGGCCGCGCAACTGCACGCCCAAGGGCACGCGCCGCGCGGCATCGCGCTGGTGTTGTCGTGCTGGCGTGGGCTGTACACCTGGCTGGGCCGCCAGGGCCTGATCGAGCGCCACCCCGTGCAAGGCATTCGCGCGCCCAAGGCCGCCCGCACGCTGCCCAAAGCCCTGCCGGTGGAAGCTGCGCTGCACCTGGTCGAGCGCGGCCAACCTGCCGACGGCGCGCCGGATCCCGCGGCCGCCGCGATCGCCCGGCGCGACCAGGCGATGGTCGAACTGCTCTACGGCAGTGGCCTGCGCCTGGGCGAACTGCTGGGCCTGGACGTGCAGCCCAGCCCGCACGCCCGCGGCTGGATCGACCTGCCCGGCGCCGAGGCGCACGTGCTGGGCAAGGGCGGCAAATGGCGCAGCGTGCCCGTGGGGCCGGCGGCGTGCGCGGCGGTGCAGGCCTGGCTGGCCGAGCGCCCTGCGCTGCAACCGCGGCCGGGCGAGCCGGCGCTGTTCATCGGCACGCGCGGCGCGCGCCTGACGCCGCAGGTGGCGCGCCGCAGCCTGGCGGCCTGGGCGCAGCGCGCCGGCCTGCCCCAGCACGTCCATCCCCACATGCTGCGGCACAGCTTTGCCAGCCACGTGCTGCAATCCAGCGGCGACCTGCGCGGGGTGCAGGAGCTGCTGGGCCACGCCAGCATCGCCACCACCCAGGTCTACACGCGGCTGGACTTCCAGCACTTGGCGCGGGTGTACGAAGCCGCGCACCCACGCGCACGCCGTGGCGGCGCGGGCAAGGGACCGGCACCCTGACCGAGGCGGCGTGTGGGGAAACCCCGGGGTGTAAAGGGTCAACGTTCGGCGGGACAATACGTCTCCCTTAGGGCAAAAGGAAGGAGATCGTCATGCTGCACCGCTTCGTGCGTTGGATGGCCTCGGTGTGCACGGGCCTGATGCTGGCCGCCACCGTCCACGCCGCCGAGCCGATCAAGGTCGTTTACCACCTCAGCGAGGGCATCCCCCAAGCTTCGCGCGCGATCGGCAACATCCGCAACCACCTCAACGCCGACCCCACGGCCAAAATCGTCGTCGTCACCCACGGTCTGGGCATCGACTTCCTGCTCGAAGGGGCGACCAACCAGCAGGATCAGCCGTTTGCCGGCGCAGTTGCCGATCTGGCCAACAAAGGCGTGGAGTTCCGCGTGTGCAACAACACCCTGGTGGCGCGCAAGATCGACGCCAGCAAGCTGCTGCCCGAAGCCAAGGTCGTGCCCTCCGGTGTGGCCGAAGTGGCCAAGTTGCAGGCGCGCGAGGGCTTTGTTTACCTGCGGCCGTAAGCCAACCGCTCGGCACGGCTCGATCGACCGTGCGTCGATTCAGGTGGATGCTGGCCGACTTGGCAATCGCCTCGCACGCGGCCCCCACGCCACGCTCGACGTTGCCGCGCGCGGCCTGCGCGGTTTCGATGTTGGCGTACAGCGCCCGGTACCGGCCTTGGGCGTTGAGGTGTTCCATCAGCGCCAGCAGCACGGTGGTTTTGCCCGTTTGGCGCGGCGCATGCAGCACAAAGTAGCGCTTGGCCTCGATCAGCGCCAGCACGTCGTCCACGTCCACCCGCGCCAGCGGGTCGAGCATGTAGTGGTCCTCGGGGCGTGAAGGACCGGCGGTGTTGAACTGCTTGTCGGGCATGATGGCTTCAGTGTAAACCTGCTGCTGGCGGCGCTGTCGGCGTGCATGATCAAGGGCATTGAGCGTGTGGCGCCGATCCTCAAATTCCAAGTCCGTGGCGTGGAGGTTCGCATGCACGGGGTGCGCCAGGACGTGCCGCCGCGCATGGCGTCGATCCGCTACGAAATCATCGTCGACACCGACGAGCCCGACCGGCGCCTGGCGCTGCTGCACGACAACGTGCGCAAGTACGGCACCGTGTTCAACACCGTGGCGCCGGGCACGGACCTCAGCGGCGTGCTGCGCCGCCAAGACGCCACGGCCTGAGCGTTGGCCGGCTTGGCGTGCGGCACGACGCTGGCCTGCCCATCCGGACCCGCCCGCGGGGAAAGGTGCCCCATCGCACAGCGGGCGGCGCGTGCGCGACAATCTGCCCAGACAGACGCGCGCGGGCAGGGGCGCATGTCCGGGCCTGCTGCGAAGGGAAGCGAGGTTGACCAATGGACGTGGGTGCAACGCTGCTGGCTGCCACGGCGGCCGCGGTGCTGGGGGCCGTGCTGGGCGCGGTGTGGATGGCGGGGCGGCAGCGTCAGCAGGCTGCGCTGGCGCTGCAAGCCGAGCGTGCGCAGGCCCAGGTGGAGCAGGCCCGGCTGCAGGAGCGGCTGCACGCGGCCAGCGCCGAGCTGGAGCTCACCCGCCAGGCGCTGCACGACGCGCGCACGCAGGCCACGCAGCAGCGTGATGAGCTGGACCGAGCCCGCGACGAATGCGCCCGGCTGCAGGCCCATGCCGAGCAGTTGGCGCCGCTGCAGGCCGAGCTGCGCGACACCCGCGTGCGCGCCGAGGCGCTGCAGGCCGAGGTGGCGCAACTGCAAACCCGCCTGCAGGAGCAGCGCGCCGCCTGGGACGAGCAGCTGCGCCTGCTGCAGGACGCACGTGCCACATTGACCGAGCAGTTTCAGAACCTGGCGCAACGCATCCTGGAAGACAAGGCGCAGCGCTTCACCCAGCAAAACCAGACCAACCTGGAGACGCTGTTGGCCCCGCTGCGCCAGCGGCTGGCGGATTTTCAGCAGGCGCTGCACGACAGCACCCACCGCGAAAACGCCGAACGCATCGCGCTGCGCGAGCAGGTCAAGCAGCTCATGCAGCTCAACCAGCAACTCAGCACCGAGGCGCGCCACCTGACGCAGGCGCTGCGCGGTTCGACCAAGGTGCAGGGCAACTGGGGTGAGCTGATCCTGGAGCGGGTGCTGGAAATGAGCGGCCTGCGCCGTGACCACGAATACCTGGTGCAAGACACCCAGCAGCGCGCCGACGGCAGCCGCGCCCAACCGGACGTGGTGATCCTGTTGCCGCAGCAGCGCCGGCTGGTCATCGACGCCAAGGTGTCGCTGCTGGCCTACGAGCGTTACGTCAATGCGGCCGACGACGCCACGCGCCAGCAAGCGCTGCGCGAGCACATCGAGTCGCTGCGCGCCCACGTGCGCGGGCTGGCGCAGCGCGACTACCACGCGCTGTATGGCCACGGGCTGGACTTCGTGCTGGCCTTCATGCCGGTGGAGCCCGCCTTCATGCTGGCGGTCGCGCACGAGCCCGACCTGTTCCAGGAGGCGTGGGACCGCAACGTGCTGCTCGTGGGGCCGTCGACGTTGCTGTTCGTGCTGCGCACCGTGGCGCACCTGTGGCGGCAGGAGGCACAAAACCGCAACGCTCAAGACATCGCCCGCCGCGGCGGCGAGCTGTACGACAAGCTGGTCGGCTTCACGGAAGATTTCATCAAGGTGGGCGAGCGCCTGCAGTCCGCGCAGACCAGCTTCGAGCAAGCCCGCAACAAGCTCGTGCAAGGGCGCGGCAACGTCATCCGCCAAGCCGAAATGCTGCGTGAACTGGGCGTCAAGCCCAACAAGGCGCTGCGCGCCGAACTGGTCGAAGCGGCGCTGGACGGCGAGGAAGCCCCGGTGCTGCCCCTGCCCCCGACCGCGGCAACCAACGCCGAAGCCCCCCGCCCATGACGCGCCCGCGCCGCCCTCCGTTGCAGTCCGACTACACCTGCGTCGTTCGCGCCTGGCACGCCCACGAGCGCGAGCTGCGCCGGCACCTGCTGCGCCACGTCGGCGACGAGGCGCTGGCCCAGGACCTGGTGCAAGAGGTGTTCGTGCGGGCGCTGCGCGCCGGGCGCGATTTTTGCGAGCTGCGCCAACCTCGGGCGTGGCTGTTTCAGGTGGCGCGCAACACCCTGGTGGACTGGGCGCGGCGGCAGCGCCCTAGCGAGCCGCTGCCGCAGGATGACGCGGCAGTGCCGGCCACGCAGGCCGATGGGGACGACGACACGTCGCCGGTGGACGCCTTGGCCGACTGCCTGGAAGCGGTGCTGGCCACGCTGCCAGCGGCCGACGCCGACATCCTGCGTCGCTGCGACCTGGAGGGCATGACCCAGGCCGCCTACGCCGCGCAGCATGGGCTGAGCGTGCCCGGCGCCAAATCGCGCCTGCAACGCGCGCGCCGACGGCTGGCCGAGGCCCTGACACGCCAGTGCGGCGTGCGCTTCGAGCGCGAGCGCGTCTGCTGCGTTGTCCCGCCACCAGGCCCGCCGCCCGACAGCGGCTAAGCGGCGGCAGCGACCGCGGCCCTGGGCTGCATCCTTTGGGGGGTGCTTGCGTCTTCTGCTGCGTGGGGCGGTGCACACCGGTGCGCCCGCCCGCACCTGCCGAGGATGCTTGCATGAACACCGCTGCCCTGCCCCTGACCCAGCGCCGCCCCAAGCTGTGGCTGTTCGCCGCCGCCGCCCTTTGGTGGACGCTGTACCAAACGTTGATTCCTGCCTCCGAAGCCTTGGTGGCGCTGCTGCCCGTGCAGCGCGACAGCCACCTGGGCAGTGCACTGCAGTTTTTCTTTTACGACACGCCCAAGGTGCTGCTGCTGCTCACCGGGGTGGTGTTTGTCATGGGCATGGTCAACAGCTACTTCACGCCCGAGCGCACACGCGCCCTGTTGGCGGGCCGGCGCGAGGGTGTGGCCAACGCGATGGCGGCCACGTTGGGCATCGTGACGCCGTTTTGCTCGTGCTCGGCGGTCCCGCTGTTCATTGGCTTTGTGCAGGCAGGCGTGCCGCTGGGGGTGACGCTGTCGTTTCTGATCGCCGCGCCGATGGTCAACGAGGTGGCGCTGGCGCTGCTGTTTGGCCTGTTCGGCTGGAAGATTGCCCTGCTGTACCTGGGCTTGGGGCTGACGGTGGCGATCGTGGCCGGCTGGGTGATCGGACGGCTGGGCATGGAACGCCATCTGGAAGACTGGGTGCGCCACATGCCCCGGGTGCAAGCCAGCGCGGGGGCTGATACGCTGACGCTGGCCGACCGCATCGAGGCGGGCCGCGCCAGCGTGCGCGAGGTGGTCGGCAAGGTTTGGCCGTACATCGTGGCGGGTATCGCCATCGGCGCGGGCATCCACGGCTGGGTGCCGCAGGACATGATGGCGGCCATCATGGGCAAAGACGCCTGGTGGTCGGTGCCGCTGGCGGTGCTGATCGGCGTGCCGATGTACGCCAACGCCGCTGGGGTCATCCCCATCGTACAGGCGCTGCTGGCCAAAGGCGCCGCGCTGGGCACGGTGCTGGCGTTCATGATGAGCGTGATTGCGCTGTCGCTGCCGGAGCTGGTCATCCTGCGCAAGGTGCTCAAGCTGCCGCTGATCGCTGCCTTCGTGGCCGTGGTGGCCTCGGGCATTTTGGCCGTCGGGTTTGTTTTCAACGCCGTGCTGTGAGCACGGCGCCCCCGGGGTCGTTCACCCTCCGCAACCTCAACCAAGGAGTTTTCACCATGGACGTTCGCGTACTGGGCACGGGCTGCGCCAACTGCCGCAACACCGTCCACCTGATCGAGCAAACCGCGCAGGCGCTGGGCGTGGCGGTGCAGCTCACCAAAGTCGAAGATATCCAGGCCATCATGGCCTACGGCGTGATGAGCACGCCGGCCGTCGTCATCGACGGCCAGGTGGTGCACGCCGGCGGCGTGCCCAGCCGCGACAAGGTGCAGCAGTGGCTGCGCGGCGCCGCGGCCGGGGCCGAGCGCGCGGCCACCGGGGGCCGTTGCGGCGGCGCTGCGGCGCCCGCGCCGGCCGGCAGCGGCTGCTGCGGTGGCGCGCCGGCCCCCGCGCCGGCGACCGGCGGGTGTTGCGGCGCCCGATCCAACGCGTCTGCGGGGTGCTGCTGATGGCGCCCCCCCGCAGCCACCCCGCCGTGGGAGCGTGCCACCCACGTGGCGGTTGGAGACGCGCGGCGGCGACGGTGCTGGGCCTGCTGGCCCTGCTGACCGCGCAGGCGGCCCGGGCGCTGGAGATCGCCTTCACCGCGGTGGCGCCCGGGGTGTACGCCTACGTCGGCGACACCGAAGGCCGCACCTACGACAACGAGGCGCTCAACGCCAACATCGGCCTGATCGCCACGCCCCAAGGCGCCATCCTGATCGACAGCGGCGCCACCGTGCGCACCGCGGCCACCCTGGCCGCTGCCGCGCAACGCGCCACCGGGCAGCCCGTGCGCTGGGTCATCAACACCGGCACCCAAGACCACCGTTGGCTGGGCAACGGGTACTTCGTGCGCCAGGGCATCCCGGTGTACGCGCACGCCAACGGCCGCGCCGACATGCAGCGCCGCGGCCCCGAGCAGCTGAGCGCCAACGCCCCCGTCCTCAAGGACAAGCAAGCGGGCACCGAGGTGGTGCTGCCCACGCACTGGATCGACGGCGACGACACCGAGCTGACGCTGGGTGGCGTCACGCTGCGGCTGGTGCACCGCGGCGGTGGCCACACGCCCGGCGACATGATGGTCTATGTGCCCGCCCACGGCGTGGTGTTCACCGGCGATGTGGTTTACGTGGATCGCATCCTGGGCATGCACCCGGTCAGCCGCAGCCGGCCGTGGCTGGCCACCTTCGAGGCGCTGGAGGCCCTGCAGCCGCGCATCGTGGTGCCAGGCCACGGCCGGGTGACCGACCTGGCCCAGGCGCAGCGCGACACCGGCGAGCTGCTGCGTGCCCTGCGCGCCCACATGCGCCGGGCGGTGGACGAGGGCGTGGACCTGGGCACGGCGGTGCGCACGTTCGACGCGCGACCCTTCGCGCACCTGAAGCACGCCGAGGTGTGGCTGCCCCAATTGGCTAACCGCACCTACCTTGAGGTCGAACAAGAGTAAGCTTGCGTGCCATGGCGCACCGACACATCCACGACCACGGGCACGGACATCACCATGGCCATGCGCACGCTGCGCGCCCCAGCCAGCCGGGCGAGCACGGGGCCGAGCGTGCGTTTGCGCTGGCGGTGGCGCTCAACCTCGCCTTCGTCGCCATCGAAGCGGGCTGGGGTTGGCACGTCGGATCCCTGGCGCTGCTGGCCGACGCCGGCCACAACCTGAGCGACGTGGCCGGCCTGCTGCTGGCGTGGGCCGGTGCGCTGGCCGCGCGCGTGCGCCCCGGGCCGCGCCACACCTACGGCTTCAAGCGCGCCGGCATCGTGGCCGCCTTCGTCAACGCGGTGCTGCTGCTGGGCGCGATGGCCTGGCTGGCGTGGGAGGCGCTGCAGCGCCTGTGGCAACCGCAACCCGTGCCCGGCGTGTCGGTGATGGTGGTGGCCGCCATCGGCATCGTCATCAACACCGCCACGGCGTTGCTGTTCGTGCGCGGCAGCGCGCATGACCTCAACCAGCGCGGGGCGCTGCTGCACATGGCGGCCGATGCGCTGGTGTCGGCCGGCGTGGTGGTGGCCGGCGCGCTAACCTGGTGGCAGGGATGGGATTGGGTCGATGCGGCGGCCAGCCTTGTGATCGCCATCGTCATCGTCGTTGGCACCTGGGGGTTGCTGCGCGAGTCGCTGCACCTGCTGTTCGACGGGGTGCCGGCGCAGGTGGACCTGGAGGCGGTGCGCGCGCTGCTGGCCAGCCAGCCCGGTGTGACGGCGGTGCAGGACCTGCACGTGTGGGCAATGGGCACACGCGAAGTGGCGCTGACCGCGCACCTGATCATGCCCGCCGGCGGCGGTGACGACGCCTTTTTGCACGCCACCGCGCAGGCGCTGCGCGAGCGCTTCGGCATCGGCCACACGACGCTGCAGGTGCTGCGCGCCCCCAGCCCTCAGGCCTGCGACGGCGCATCGGCGGCCAGCGTCTGCACCGCTTGATGGTGGGTCAGGAACACCTGGCCGCTGAGGCGTTGCAGCAGGTCGCTGCGCTGCAACCGGTCCATCACCGGCCCTTTGACTTCGCTCAGGTGCAGCCGCACCCCGGCGGCGCGTAGCCGGTCGTTGATGGCGCGCAAGCTGTCCAGCGCGCTGGCGTCGATGGCGTTGATGGCGGAGCACTGCAACACCACGTGGCGCACCTGAGGGTGACTGGCCACGAGGTCGGCGATACGTTGCTCCAGGTACGGAGCGTTCGCAAAAAAGAGGCTTTCGTCCACCCGCAGGCCCAGCACCTGCGGGTGCGTGACCACCGGGTGGCGCAGCACGTTGCGGTAGTGCTCCGTGCCGGGCACGTTGCCCACCACGGCGATGTGCGGCCGGCTGCTGCGCGCCACGTGCAGCGCCAGCGACGCCAGCACCCCCGCCGCCAGTCCGGTGAGCAAATCGACCAGCACGGTCAGCGCAAAGGTCAGCACCTGCGCCGCAAAATCGGTGCGCGCGTAGCGCCAGTGGCGCGCAAAGCTGGCCCAATCGGTGAGCGTGCCCAACGACACCACGATGATGGCGGCCAGCACCGCCATCGGCAGCGCGTACAACAGCGGCGTCAGGTACAACGCGGTCAGCGCCAGCAGCGCCGCGGTGATCAGCCCCACCGCCGGCGTGCGCCCGCCCGCGTCGGCCACCACCGCCGTGCGGCCAAAGCTGGCCCCCACGTTGAACGCGGCGCTGAAGCCCGCGGCCACGTTGGCCGCGCCCATGGCACGCATTTCGGCGTTGACGTCCAACGGCTCGCGTCGGCGCGCGGCCATGTCGCGCGCGATCGAAATCTGCTCGACGAACGTCAGCAACGCCATCAGCAACGCGGGCCACAGCAACGCCTGCACCACCGACCACGGCAACTGCAGCAACGGCTGCACCGTCAACGGCGGCAGGCCGCGCGGGATGTCACCCACCACCGCCACGCCCCACCGCGCCAGCCCCAGGGCCTGGGACAACCCAATGGCCAGCAGCATCACCCACAGCGGCGCGGCCTTGGCCACCAGCGCCGCCACGCCCGCCGGCACCCCCAGCCGCACCAACACGGGCTGGGCCGCGCGCCGCAGCGCCAGCAACAACGCCAGGGCCGCCACGCCGACAGCCAGCGTGGGCTCGTGGGTGGCGTGGGCGTGCTGCCACAGGCTGCGCGCGAAGGACAACGCGTCATCGGCCTGCAGCGGCACGCCCAGCAGGTGGCGCACCTGCCCCATCGCGATCAGCACCGCCGCCGCGGTCGTAAACCCCGCCAGCACCGGCCGGCTCAGCAGGTGCGCCACAAACCCCAGGCGCAGCGCCCCCATCACCAGCAGCGTCACCCCCACCAGCACCGCCAACAGCGCGCTGGCGGCGGCAAAGTCCGCGCTGCCCACCGCCGCCACACCGCCAGCGGCGGCCAACGACATCATCGAGCGCAGCGCGGTGGGCCCCGGCCCCAGCACCGTGCTGCTGCACATCAGCGCGTAGGCCACCATCGGCAACATGCTGGCCCACAAACCGGTCACCGGTGGCAACCCGGCCAGCACCGCGTAGGCCAGCGCTTGCGGGATCAGCAGCAACGTCACCACCGCCGACGCGGTCACGTCGGCCAGCGCGTCGTGCCGGTTGTACGCGCGCCCCCAGTGCAGGATGGGGAACCACGCGTTCCAGCCTGAGGGTTGCGGTGATGAGCGCATGGGCGTGGATCGTAGCGCTATCCAACCCAGCCCCTGCTTGCGGCGGGGTTCGGTAATGCACCGGCACCCATGGACGCCGAGGGAATGAGGCCAAGCAACCCGCAGGCGTCAGCGCGCGTGCACTCGTCTGCGGGTGATGGGCCGCACCACCGCCGGCAACGGCCGCTCGGTGGCTTCGGCGCTGTGGATGACGCCGCCGCCCAGGCAGACCTCGCCGTCGTACAGCACGGCGCTTTGGCCGGGGGTGACGGCCCACTGGGGCTCGGCGAAGCGCAGCACCAAGCCATCGCCCGAGCCGGGCAGCTCCAGCGTGCAGGCGGCGTCGGCCTGACGGTAGCGCGTTTTGGCCGCGTACGCGCCGGGCGCAGGCGCCGCACCGGCGATCCAGCTGACGTCCTCGGCACGCAGCCAACGGGACTGCAGCCACGGGTGGTCGTGCCCTTGCACCGCCCACAGCGTGTGGGTGGCGGGATCCTTGCGCGCCACGAACCAGGGGGCGTGCGCGCCGCGCTGGTCGGTGTCGCGCCCGCGCACACCACCGATGCCCAAGCCCTGGCGCTGGCCCAGGGTGTAAAAGCTCAGGCCCACGTGGCGGCCGATCTCCCGGCCCTGTTCGTCCACGATGGGGCCGGGGGTGCCGTCCAGGTAGCGCTGCAAAAATTCGCGAAACGGCCGCTCGCCGATGAAGCAAATGCCGGTGGAGTCTTTTTTGCGCGCGTTGGGCAGGCCGATCTCCGCGGCGATGCGGCGCACCTCGCGCTTGTGCAGGTGGCCCACGGGAAAGATCGCACGCGCCAATTGCGCTTGCGTCAGGCGGTGCAAAAAGTAGCTCTGGTCTTTGCCGGGGTCGACGCCTTTGAGCAACTGGTAACGCACCTGGTCGGGCGGCAGCGTGGCCACCTCGCCCTCGGTCAGGGGCTGGCCGTCGCGGGCGCGCACGGCGCGCACACGGGCGTAGTGACCGGTGGCGATTTTGTCGGCGCCCAGCCGCATCGCGTGGTCCAAAAACGCCTTGAACTTGATCTCGGCGTTGCACAGGATGTCGGGGTTGGGGGTGCGGCCGGCCTGGTACTCGCGCAAAAACTCGGCAAACACGCGGTCTTTGTATTCGGCGGCGAAGTTGACGTGCTCGACGTCGATGCCGATGACGTCGGCGACGCTGGCCGCGTCCAGCCAGTCCTGGCGGCTGGAGCAGTATTCGCTGTCGTCGTCATCTTCCCAGTTTTTCATGAAGATGCCCACGACCTCGTAGCCCTGTTGCTTGAGCAAGTAAGCGCTGACGGCGGAGTCCACCCCGCCCGACAGCCCCACGACGACACGTTGTTTGGCCATGGGGCGCATTATCCCCGTATGGTCGCGCAGCCGGCCCCCGCGGCCATGGTGGGTTTTGGGCCACACGGTACGCTTGGGGCATGTGGACCGCCCTTGCCGCCCACCCATGGGCCTACCCGCTGCTCGAAGTCGTGCACCTGGCCGGCATCGCGTTGCTGCTGGGCAACCTGGTGCTGCTGGAGCTGCGCGTGTTCGGTGCCGGGGCGGCGCTGCCTGTGGCGGCGCTGGCCCGACTGAGCCTGGCGCTGGTGGCGGTGGGTTTTGCGCTGGCCGGCGCCAGTGGTCTGCTGATGTTCGGCACCCAGCCGCAGGAACTGTTGGCCAACCGCGCCTTCACAGTCAAGATGGGCCTGCTGGTGCTGGCCGGCGGCAACGCGGCGTGGTTCCATGGCCGCGGGTCGCTGCAGCGGCTCGACGCCACCGCACGCGCCCAGATGCTCGCCTCGACCGTGATCTGGCTGGCCGTGTTGGCGTGCGGACGCTGGATCGCTTACCTGTGACGGAGGATGCGACGATGCAACGACGAGACCTGATGCGCAGCGGTGCCGCGCTGGGCCTGGGCTTGGGGGGCTGGTACCCGGCAGCCCTGGCCCACCACGGCTGGAGCAGCTTCGACCAAACCCGCCCCCTCTACCTCGAGGGCCGGGCGGTGGCGGTGCGCTGGCGCAACCCGCACGCCGAAGTGACGCTGGAGCTGGCCCAGCCGTTGCGGCTGCCAGCCGACTTGGCCCAGCGCCCCGTGCCGGCGCAAATGGCGCCCGTGGACGGTCCAGCGCTGTTGGCCCGGGCGGTGCTGCCCACCCGGCGCGATGCGCACTGGCAAATCGAGCTGGCGCCCCTGGGGCGCATGGCGTTGTGGCAGGTGCCGCAGATCCAGCCCGGCACCGCGCTGGCCGTGGTTGGCTTCACCTTCAGCGAGGAGAAGGGTGACGCGCTGCTGCGCGCCGAGTACCTGTTTCTCGGCGACAAGACGTACGGCCTGCGCTCCAGCCCGGCGTGAGCGGTGGGCCGGGCATGCCCACCGCGCCGCCGCACGGGGCGCTTTAGCCGCGCACCTCGCCCTCGCCCAGCACCACGTACTTCAGCGACGTCAACCCGGCCACCCCGACCGGGCCGCGGGCGTGGAACTTGTCGGTGCTGATGCCGATTTCCGCCCCGAGCCCGTACTCGAAACCGTCGGCAAAGCGGGTGCTGGTGTTGACCATGACGCTGCTGGAATCGACCTCGCGCAGGAAGCGCTGCGCGTGCCGGTGGTCGGTGGTCAGGATGGCGTCGGTGTGATGGCTGCCGTAGCGGTTGATCCAGGCGATGGCTTCGTCAAGCCCCGCCACGACCTTGACGCTGATGATGGGGGCCAGGTATTCCTCGTACCAGTCCTGCTCGGTGGCGTCTTTGACGACGGCGCCCGGCACCGCGGCCAGCAGCGCCTTGGCCTCGGGGCAGCAGCGCATCTCCACCCCTTTGGCGGCGAACACCGCGCCGATGCGCGGCAAAAACGCCGCCGCCACGCCGCGCGCCACCAGCAGGCTTTCGGTGGCGTTGCAGGGGCTGTACTTTTGCGTCTTGGCGTTGTCGGTGACCTTGACGGCCAGCTCCAGGTCGCACGGGTCATCGACGTATGTGTGGCAGTTGCCGTCCAAGTGCTTGATGACGGGCACGCGCGCCTCGCGGCTGATGCGCTCAATGAGGCCCTTGCCGCCGCGCGGGATAACGACGTCGACGTACTCGGGCATGGCGATGAGGCGGCCCACCGCCGCGCGGTCGGTGGTGGGCACGAGCTGCACGGCCTGCTGCGGCAAGCCGGCCTGTTGCAGCGCCTGCTGCACCAGGCTGCTCAGCGCGCGGTTGGACTCGATCGCCTCGGAGCCGCCGCGCAGGATGCAGGCGTTGCCGCTTTTGATCGAGAGGCTGGCCGCTTCGATGGTGACGTTGGGGCGGCTTTCGTAGATCATGCCGAACACCCCGATCGGCACGCGCATCTGCCCGACCCGGATGCCGCTGGGTTGCTGCTGCAGTCCGATGATCTCGCCGATGATGTCGGGCATGGCGGCCAGCTGCTCGCAGCCCTGCGCGCAGGTTTCGATAACCTTGGGCGTGAGCTTGAGGCGGTCCACCATCGGCTCGCTCAGGCCCGCCGCGCGCGCGCGCTGCACGTCGGCGGCGTTGGCGGCCTGCAGCGGCTCGACGTGGGCGCGCAGCAGCGCCGCCAGCGCGCGCAGCGCGGCGTTTTTGGCCGCGGCGCTGGCGCGCGCCATCTCGAACGCCGCCGCGCGTGCCTGGCGGCCCAGGGTGTCCATCAAGGCGTTGACGTCGTCGGTGGTGCTCATGGGCGCCATTGTCGCATCGGCGGCCGACCCAAGCACGCGGCATGTGGCCTCGGCCCCACCGCGGCCGAGGCCCGATGGCCGCCAAACCGTGCCGATGGCGTGCACCGACGCCGGGGCCGTTGACGGATGCCCACCAAAGTAGTAACGTTACTACCCAACACACTGCGGAGGCGTCCCATGACCATCACCACCCTTTCCAGCCGGGAGCTGAACCGGGACGTGACGCGCGCCAAGAAGGCGGCCCAGCACGGTCCGGTGATCATCACGGATCGCGGCAAACCTGCGCACGTGCTGTTGAGTTTTGAAGATTACCAACGCCTGACCCGGCAGCGCCGCACCATCGCCGACGCCTTGGCCATGCCCGAGGCTGCACCGATCGAATTCGAGCCGCCGCGCGTCACCATCGTGTCGCGGCCGGCTGAGCTTGCATGATGTACCTGCTCGACACCAACGTGGTGTCGGAGCTGCGCAAGGTGCGGTTGGGCACCGCAGATGCGCAGGTCGCGGCATGGGCGCAAGGCGTCGACACGGCGGACCTCTTCATCTCGACCATCACCGTCATGGAGTTGGAGCTGGGCGTGGTGTCGATGGAGCGCAAAGACCCCGTCTACGGCGCGGCGCTGCGCGCCTGGCTGGAGCAAAAGGTGTTGCCCACATTCGCCGGTCGCATACTGCCCGTCGATACCGCGGTCGCCCGGCGCTGCGCCCGGCTGCACGTACCCGACCGACGCGGCGAGCGTGACGCACTGATTGCCGCCACCGCGCTCGTGCACGGCATGGCGGTGGTCACACGCAACGTAGCCGATTTCGAGCCGACCGGTGTTGCCGTCATCAACCCGTGGCAACCCCTTGTGTGACCTCACCGTGACGGCCCGTGCCGGCGCGCGGGACGGCAATCCCTCCAACCTTTACACGCCCGCTGGCGCGGCGGGGGCGCGGCTGTGCACGTTGTTGTGCTGCACCACGCGCTGCAGCAGCGCCATGAAGTGCGCGCGCTCGGCGTCGGTGAGCGGCTGCAGGATGCGCACCTGAGCGCGCTGCATCGCGGGCTGGGCCGCGGCCAACACGGCACGGCCGGCGTCGGTCAGGTGCAGGCGGCGCACGCGGCGGTCGGCGGGGTCGGGCGCGCGTTGCAACCAGCCGCGCCCTTGCAACCGCTCGACCACGCCGGCGGTGGTGGAGGTGTCTTGCGCGATGCGGCTGGCCAGCGTGCGTTGGTCGATGCCGGGCTCGTTGTGCACGCTTTGCAGCGCGGCGTACTGCACCGGGGTCAGGCCCAACTCGGCCGTTTCCTGCAAAAAGATGCCCACGGCGATCTGGTGCAGGCGGCGAATGGCATGACCGGGCTGGTCGTGCAGCTCGATCGTCGAAGGGGTGGCTTGCATGCCGCGATTGTCCCGGCAGCGTGCCGCGCCCGCTCGTTGATCAGGGTAAACCCTGATGTTGCCTCGTTGCCAAGCCGCTACACTAATCATCAGTGTACTAATTATTTGCCACCCACCACCCGGAGCAACCCCATGGACAACCGCCACACCTCAACCCCCGTGCTGGTGGCCGGCGGCGGCATCGGCGGCCTGGCCGCCGCGCTGGCCCTGGCCAACCAAGGCTACACCGTGCAGGTGTTCGAACAAGCCGCCCAGATCGGCGAAATCGGCGCTGGCATCCAGCTCGGACCCAACGCGTTTTCGGCGCTGGACGCGCTGGGCGTGGGCGAAGCCGCGCGGCGCCGCGCCGTGTACATCGACGAGTTGGTGATGCACGACGCGCTGGACGCCTCGTTGGTGGCGCGCGTGCCCACCGGGCAGGCGTTTCGGGCGCGCTTTGGCAACCCCTACGCGGTGATCCACCGGGTGGACGTGCACACCTCGCTGCTCGAAGGGGTGCAGGCCAGCGACCGCGTCACCTTCCACACCGACTCGCGCATCGTGCGCGTCGAGCAAGACGACGCCGGGGTGACGGTGGAAGACCAGCGTGGCCAGCGCTGGCGCGGCCAGGCGCTCATCGGCGCCGACGGCGTGCGCTCGGTGGTGCGCGCGCAGTACGTCGGCGACCCCCACCGCGTCACCGGCCACGTGGTGTACCGCGCCGTGGTGGACAAGGCCGAGTTCCCCGACGAGCTCAAGTGGAACGCGGCGAGCCTGTGGGCGGGGCCGAACTGCCACCTGGTGCACTATCCCCTGCGCGGCGGCGAGCAGTACAACGTCGTCGTCACGTTCCACAGCCGCCGACAAGAGGAGTGGAGCGTGACCGAGGGCAGCCGCGAGGAGGTGCAAAGCTACTTCCAGGGCATCCACCCGCTGCCACGCAAGCTCATCGACCTGCCCAAGAGCTGGAAGCGCTGGGCCACCGCCGACCGCGACCCGATCGAGCGCTGGAGCTTTGGCCGCGTGACCCTGCTGGGCGACGCCGCGCACCCGACGACGCAGTACATGGCGCAAGGCGCCTGCATGGCGATGGAAGACGCCGTGACCCTGGGCGAGGCGCTGCGCGTGCACAACGGTGACTGGGGCCGTGCGCTGGACCTGTACCAACGCTCGCGGGTGGCGCGCACGGCGCGCATCGTGCTGTCCAGCCGCGAGATGGGCCGCATCTACCACGCCAAGGGTGTGGAGCGCCTGGTGCGCAACGACCTCTGGCGCGGCCGCAGCCCCGAGCGCTTTTACGATGCCCTGGAGTGGCTGTACGGCTGGACCGTGGGCCACTGTCTGGCCACGCCGCACTGACCGCTGCCGCCGCCACGGACACGAGGAGCCCTACGATGCACACCCTGGGAACCCTGGACGAGCTGCCGCCTGACTACCGCCAGGCGCTGCGCGAGCGCAACCTGGTGCCGCTGTGGCCCAGCCTGCGGGCGCTGCTGCCGCCGCAGCGGCCCGCGCAGCGCACCCGGCCCACGCACTGGGCCTACCGCGACATTCGCCCTCTGCTGCTGCGCGCGGGCGAGTTGACCCCGATCGACAAGGCCGAGCGCCGCGTGCTGGTGCTGGCCAACCCCGGCCACGGGCTGGAGGCGATGCAGGCCAGCGCCGCCATCTACCTGGGCATGCAGCTGCTGCTGCCGGGTGAGTGGGCCCCCAGCCACCGCCACACCCCCAACGCGGTGCGCATGGTGGTCGAAGGCACTGGCGCCTGGACCACGGTGGAGGGCGAGCGCTGCCCGATGGCGCGCGGCGACCTGATCCTGACCCCCACAGGCTTGTGGCACGAGCACGGCCACGACGGCACCGACCCCGTGGTGTGGCTGGACGTGCTGGACCTGCCGCTGGTGTACCACCTGGAGGCCAGCTACCACGAAAACGGCACGCGCCAAACCCCGCGGCCCCAGCATGGCGAGCGCCAGCACGTGCGCGCCGGGGTGCGCCCCCAGCCCCTGTTCGAACCGCCCGAGGGACTGGCGGCCCGCTACCCGCTGTTGCGCTATCCGTGGGCCGAGGTGCGCGCGGCGCTGCGCGCGCTGGCCGACGAGCTGCCCGCCCAGGCCGCGGCCCAAGTGACCTACGTCAACCCGGTCACCGGCGCCGACGCCGAAAACATCCTTGGCTTTCATGCCTTGATGTTGCGCCCCGGCCAAACGCTGGCCTTGCCCGCGCGTTCACCGGCGCTGGTGCTGCACCAGATCGAAGGGGGTACCGAGGTGCACGTCGAGGCTCCCCCGGGCGCGGCGTTTGCCACCATGACCCACGCGCTGGACGAAGCCGACACCTGCGCCATCCCCGGCTACACGCCGCTGGTGCTGGTCAACCGCTCCGCCACCGAAGCGTCGTACCTGTTCCTGGCCGACGAAAGTCCGTTGCACCGCAAGCTCGGGTTGTACGAGGTTCGCCCCGACCCCGCGCAACCGATGCTGGGGCAGCTGGCGGCCGGGCTACCATGAGAGGGTGTGCCCACCGCGGCGCCCCGCTTCCCTCCCTTGCTCCACCTCCCCTTGCCATGACGACCTACCTCTGGAATCCCCCCGCCCCCGCCGCGCTGCGCGTGCAGGACACCGACGCGCGCCTGCCGGTGCACCGGCTGTTTTTTGTGGGCCGCAACTACCACGCCCACGCCCAGGAAATGGGCGTCACCGTGGACAAGGCCACAGCACGGCCGTTTTATTTCACCAAGTCGCCGGTGCACCTGCTCGACAGCGGCGCCACGCTGCCTTACCCCCCCGAGACGACCAACTTCCACTACGAAATGGAGCTGGTGGTCGTGCTGGGCCAGGGGGGGGCGCGCGTGCCTGTGGAGCGCGCGCACGAGCTCATTTACGGCTACGCGGCCGGATTGGACATGACGCGACGCGACGTGCAGCTGCGCCTGCGCGACAAGGGCCACCCCTGGTGCTTGGGCAAAGACGTCGAAGGCTCGGCGGTGTGCGGCGCGGTGCGGCCGATGCCCGCCACCGCGCTGGCGCAGGGCGACATCGTGCTCGAGGTCAACGGCGCGGTGCGCCAACGCGCCGACCTGAGCCAATTGATTTGGAGCGTGCCGGAGCTGATCAGCGACCTGTCGCAGTACTACCACCTGCAACCCGGTGACGTCATTTACACCGGCACGCCCGAAGGGGTGGGCGCGGTGCAACCGGGCGATCGCCTGCACGGGCGCGTGGCGGGCGTCGGCGAGGTGACGCTGACCATCGGCGCGCCCGCCTGAGCCCGGCGCCACGCCCGGCTGCGCTGCCTGGGCGCCCGAGCGGCTACGATAGCGGGATGCCGCTGCCCCTGTGGATCGCTTGGATCGTCAGCACCGCGCTCGCGCTCGGTGCTGGATTGTGGCTGGGCGTGCGTTGGGCGCGGCGGCGCTGGCCGGCGGATCTGCCGCTGCGCCGCGGCGACACCGGCATGCCCAACCGGGCCGCGGCGCTGGACTACCTGGTGCGCCAGCTCTCGGTGGCTGAGCGGCGGCGTTGCCCCACCACCGTGCTGGTGGTGCAGGCCGATGCGCGCCCCTCCCCCGCCCGCTTCTTGGAGCAGGCGCTGGCGCGCCGCCTGGCCCCGCGGCTGCGGGCGCACGAAATGCTGGCCCATTGGGGACCGGCGCAGTTTGTCGTGGTGCTGCCCGACGCCGACGTGCCCGGCGCGCTGGTGCTGGCCGAAGACCTGCGCCAACTGGCCAGCGCGGCGCGCGACGACGGCCTGGCGCCGGTGTCGGTCAGCATCGGCGTGCATGGGCGCCGCGCCGGCGCCGAGCAAGACCTGCGCGAGCTCGCCGCCGAAATGGTCATCGCCGCGCAGCGGGCGCTGGAGGCCACCGAAGCCAACGGCCCCGGCCGCATCGAAATCGAGCCTTGAACGTCGCGCGGGTGGTGCGCGAAGCCCCTTCAGGGCACCTGCGCCGCCCACCGCACCGCGGCCAGCAGCGCGTCACGGCCCGCGCCCGCCTGGGGGTGGTTGAGCACCGCCACCACCACCCGACGCTGGCCCGCAGGGCCCAGCACGTAGCCGGCCAGCGCCTGCACATCGGCCAGGCTGCCGGACTTGAGTTGCGCCGCCACCCCAAGCGCTGGCCAGCGCGCCAAGGTGCCGTCCACCCCCAGGTGCGGCAGCGCGGCCACCCAGTCCGCCGCCCACGGCTGTGCGCAGCCCCACTGCAGCAGCCGCGCCAGCGCCACGGGCGTGATGCGCGCGGTCCGGCTCAGCCCCGCGCCGTTGTCCACCTGCGGCGGGGGCACGTCCGCCCCCAGGCGCTGCGTCCACCAGCGCCGCAACGTGGCACGGGCGGCCTCGAACGTGGCGGGCGCGCCATCCGGGTCGCCCCCCACCCAGGCCAGCGCCAGCAGCACGTGCTGCGCCATCACGTTTTGGCTGGCCTTGTTGAGGTCGCGCACCACCTCGGCCAGCGGGGGTGAGGGCCAACTCAGCCGCAGGGTGGCCGCAGGCGGCACCTCCCCGTCGCGCACCGTGCCCGCAAGCGCACCCCCCACCGCCGCCCAGGTGCCCGCCACGACCCGGGCCGCCCACTGCTCGGGCTGCGGGTGGGCCAGCGCCCACACCTGCTCGCCGCACGCCGTTGGGTAGCGCCCCTGCAGCCGGGGGGCGCGGGCGTCGCTCCAGTCGGCGCGCAGCGCGGCGCGCCAGTCCTCGCACGGCCCCTCGGCCAGGGGCACGCTGCCCGGCACCGCCACCCCCGCCAGCGGCGGCTCCACGTGCACCCGGGCCACCCCCGCGGCGGGGTCGGGCGTGAAGGTCAGCACCTGCGCGCCGTAGTTGAGCAGCAGCGCGTCGGGCCCCACGTTGTACGGGCGCAGCGGCTCGCCGTCGAACGCCGCCGGGTCGTGCGGCGGCAGCGCAAACGCGCGCCGATCCAGCACGATATCGCCTTCGATGCGCGCGATGCCCAACCCCCGCACCCGTCGCAACAGCAGCCACAGCCGCTCGGCCACCAGCTTGGGGTCGCCGCCGCCGCGCAGGTACAGGTGGCCGCGCAGCGTGCCGTCGGGCGCCAGCACCCCATCGGTGTAGACACGCGTGCGCCACGTCCACGCCGGGCCCAGCAGGTCCAGCGCGGCGGCGCTGGTGACCAGCTTCATCACCGAGGCCGGGTTGACCGGCTCGGCGCCGCGGTGCATGGCCACCACACGCCCACCGGGTGTCGCCTCGGCCACCACCAGCGCCAGGGCCGACGGCGGCAGCCGCGCGCGGCGCAGCGCGGCCATCACCGGCTCCGGCAACCCTGGCGGCGGCGCCGCACCATCGCCCGGCTGCGCCCACAACCGCGCGGGCAGGGCGGCGGCCAGCAGCGCCCCGGCAACCGCTCGGCGTCGCACGCTCACACCCCCGGCTGCAACGTCACCGTCACCTCGCGCGTCGCGTCGCCGCGCCGCACGCTCAAGCGCACCACGTCGCCCACCTTGAAGTCGTCCAGGCGCGCCAGCAGCGTGCCCACCCCATCGACGGGCTTGCCCTCCACGGCGACGATGACGTCGCCCGGCTCGATGCCCTGTGGCCCCACCCGCACGCCTTCCAGACCCGCCTGCGCCGCGGCGCCACCCGGTTGCACGCGCAGCACGAACACGCCTTCGACCCCGGTGGCCGCCGCCAGCCGCTGGTTGAGCGCGTCGTCCACCTCGATGCCCAGCGCGGGGCGCACGTAGCGGCCGTGCTGGATGAGCTGCGGCACCACGCGCGCCACCGTGTCCACCGGCACCGCAAACCCAATGCCGGCCGACGCGCCGGACGGGCTGTAAATGGCGGTGTTGATGCCGATCAACCGCCCGGAGGAGTCCAGCAGCGGACCGCCCGAGTTGCCGGGGTTGATGGCCGCGTCGGTCTGGATCAGGTGCTGGATGGGCGGCTTGCCGGGGTCACCGGCCAGCGTGCGGTCCAGCGCCGAGACGATGCCCGTGGTCAGCGTCCAGTCCAGCCCAAACGGGTTGCCGATGGCGAACACCTTTTGCCCGACCTTGAGATCGTGGCTCGTGCCCACCGGCACCGGGGGCGGCCGCTTGAAGCCCACCCCAATGCGCAGCACCGCGATGTCGTGGGCCGGCGACGCCCCCACCAGCGCCGCGCGCACCTCGCGCCCGTCGGCCAGACGCACGGTGGCCGATGACGCGCCCTCGATGACGTGGAAGTTGGTCACCACATGGCCAGCGTCGTCCCAAATGAAGCCGGAGCCGGTGCCACGCGGCACCTCGTAGGCGTTGCGCGTCCACACGTCGCGCACCACCTGCGTGGTGGCGATGTACACGACCGAGTCGCGCGCCTTTTCGAACAGCTCGATGGTGGCGCGCTCGTCGGCGGCCAGATCGCCGCGCGGCGTCACGGTACGCTGCCCGCCGTCGGCCGGCGCAGGCTGCCAGGCCGCCACCCACGTCGGCAGCAGGTGCCACAGCAGCATCAACGCGGCCACGGCCAAGGCCAGCCACAGCACACGGCGCCCGAACGGGTCGCTGCGGCGCGTGTTCGAACGCCAGGGGTCGGGGGTCATCGCTTAAGCTCCTTGTCGTGGTGCGCCGCCAGGGCGGCGGCCCGTTCGGCGTCCAGCGCACGTTGATCGCGCTCGCGCATCAGCCAGTACACAATGCCCAGGGCCAGCGCCGCGCCCGACAGCGCCGCCACCTTGGCCGGCGAGGTGTCGGGGTCCAGGATCACGAATTTGCGCGACAGCGCGATCAACGCAATCAGCACCACGGTTTTGACCTGCACGATGCTGTCTTGCCCCATGACCACGCGCACGATCGAGTGCTTGAACTCCATCGCGATCAACAGCGTCATGATCATGCCAAACACCGTCTGGAACACCTGATGGTCCAGCGGATTGAAGGCGTCCAACACCAGCAGCGTGAACACCACGCGGATCAGCTGCACCATCGACGTGACGATGATCACCGCGATCACCGCCGACAGCACCAGGGCCACGACCTGCTCGAAGCGCTCGTACAGCGTCATCATCGGCCAGTGCTCGCGCAGCGTCTGCCACGGGCCGCGCGCGCCGGCGGGCGTCGTCTTGGGGGAAAGCTCGTTGGGCATGACGGGGACTCCTTGGCTGCGCGCAGCCCCCTTCGTGCAGCACCGCGCGGGGCTGGCCGCGCCCAAGTCTAACGGAGAGTCCGGTGGCCGCGCGGGATAATCGACGGTCATGAGCATCCCCACCCCACCCGGCCGTCGGCGCTGGCTGGCGCTGGACACCAGCACCACGGCGCTCAGCATCGCGCTGGGCGCCGCGGGCGCCGACACCCCGCTGGCCTACCACGGCGGCGAGGGCGGCCCGCAAGCCTCGGCGCGCCTGCTGCCCGCCATTGTGGATTTGCTGCGGCAGCTGGACTGGCCGCTGGCCGCGTTGGATGGCATGGTGTTTGGTTGCGGACCAGGATCGTTCACGGGCTTGCGCACCGCCTGCGCCGTGGTGCAGGGGCTGGCCGCGGGCGCGCGCCCCGGCGGTGTGCCGGTGCTGCCGCTGAGCACCCTGCTGGCGGTGGCCGAGGCCGCCCGCCACACCCATGCCCCGGATGCAGCGCAGTTGCAGGTGTGGGCGGCGTTGGACGCGCGCATGGACGAGGTCTACGTCGCCCGCTACGCGTGGCGCGCCGGCCACGGCTGGCAGGAGCTGGCCGCCCCGCGCCTGAGCGCCCCCGAAGCGCTGCCCGAACCCGACGACGCCACCACGCTGTGCGCGGGCAACGTGGGCGGGGTGTACGCCGAGCGGCTGCCCGCCGCGTGGCGCGGCGCCCTGGCTTGCCACACCCTGCCCGACGCCGCCGCGCTGCTGCGCCTGGCGGCCCAAGGCATCGAGCGCGGCCTGTGCGTGCCGGCGGCGCATGCGCAGCCGCTGTACGTGCGTGACAAGGTGGCGCTGGACGTGCACGAACAAGCCGCCTTGCGTGCCGCCCGGGGCGGCTGAGCCCACCATGGACACCCCCGCCGAGCCGCTGCCGTGCCCCGCCCCCGCGCCGCTGGCGGCGCGGCTGTGCTGGCGTGCCCTCACCGCCGCCGACGTGCCGGCCGTGGTGGAGGTGGAAAAAACCGCCCACGCCCACCCGTGGCGCGCGCGGCACTTCGAAGATTCACTGGCGGCCGGGTACTGGATGCGCCTGCTGGCGCTGCGGCCCGACGCCGGGGCCGACCCGCCCCACTGGGTGCACAGCCCCACCACCCCCGAAGGGCACTGGCTGCTGGGCTACCTGGTGGCCATGCCCGGCGTGGACGAGGGGCATTTGCTCGACGTCACCGTGGCGCCCACCCACCAGCGCCAGGGCTGGGGCCGCTGGCTGCTGCACGCGCTGGCCCACTGGGGCCGCGCGCAGCGCTACGCGCACCTGTGGCTGGAAGTGCGGCGCAGCAACGCCCCGGCACGCGCGCTGTACCAGCGCTGCGGCTGGGTGGAGGTGGGCGTGCGCAAAAACTACTACCCCGACACCGCCCAGCGGCGCGAAGACGCCATCGTCATGCGGCTGGATATGGGGGAGCATTGCGCTCCAACCACGGTTCGATCCAATCCCACCGCTTGCCCCTGACCGGCACGCAGTGACCTTGCCCCTGGCAAGCGAGTCCCTTGCTGAGTGGTTCGACACAGGCAAGGGGAGCGGCCATGACGAAGACGGCAAGGCACTGGCCCGGGTCAACGTGAAGCGCGACATCCCAAAAACGGCGATGGCGTACTCCTCGAAAGGGCCGCTGTGGAGTGCGCCTTCCTCCAACGACGTCACCCAAGCGGGCCGGTGCCGGTGATGTGCGAGGTGCTGGGCGTGAGGTCCAGCGGCTACCACCCGCATTTCACCCGCCAGGCGCAACGGACACAGCGCACCCGGCTGAGCGATGAGGCGCGGCTGGCCCGAGGTATGCGCCCAGGCAAGGACCGGGTTCGCAAGCCCATGCAGCCGCCACGGCATCAAGGCGCGCGCCAAAAGGCGATTTCAAGCCATGACCGACAGCCGGCACACGAGGCGGTGGGCTGGCTGCGGCGGTACAACGGCCGCAGGCTGCATTCAACACCGCGTTACCTCAGCCCAATGCCGTACAAGCAACGCTGGCTCACGGGCCAACCCAAAACAGCGAACATGTGAGCTCGGCTATGGGATTCACATGCCGAGGGCAAGGTCAGCGTTGCCTGTATTGAGCGACTCAAAGAGATTCGTTTTCCAAAGGCAAGGTCACAGCTCGTGACAAACCTTGAAACAGGACTTGCCACTGTCGAGCACCTGCTGCTGGTAGCTTTTGGGGGCAAATGGGGCCGTGTATGATCACCCTACGGCACCGGGAGGATCCTGCAACCACGACGCTTTTGCTTGCGGCGATGGGCGGATGTGCTCGATGACACCACCATGGCTAACCACAATGGCTGTGCCCGTTTGCGCGGCCAGTTCCCATGCCCGCTGGGCGGCACGCTGCAGGGCCTGCAGTGACAGACGCAAATCTGGGTCGTGCGCAGTTGCGATGGGTTGTTGGTTCATAGCCTCTCGCTCCAGTCGAGTAACTTCTAAAAACTCATCCATCCACAACCGCAAGGCGGCCACTTCGTTGTCATCGATGGACACAAAACTTGCGCCGTCCTCGCGCCACAACTGTCGCAGCAGCTCCAGCCGCGGGTGCATCATGCACAGTCAGCCGACGTCCGTCGAGCCTTCTTTGCCCACCACCTCACCAAGCCACTTGCGAATCTCCGGGCTGTCGACGTTGTCGTTGTAGACGACAGCCCTCGTTGAGTGTGGGCACGACGACAACCCCACCCAACGTGCGCACCAGCAGCACGGGCTTGCAGTGTAGCGTGCACGTGCGCCTTCACGCCGTATGATCCGACCCATGCAGCCCCAACCGCCGACACCGCCACGCCCCGCGCGTGCCCTGCCCTGGTTGGACGACCAGCGCAGCGCGCTGCTGGCGGAGATGGGCGTGCCCGCGTGGTGGCTGCCGCGCGCGCTGCTGCCGCGCCCGGCGCAGCCGGCGCCTCCCCAGGACGGCATGGTGTCGCAGGCCGAGGCTGCGCCCCCAGCCACCCCGACCACCCGCCCCCCGGCGCCGATGCCGGTGGCCGCGCCGCCGGGTCCTGCGGCCCCTCGGCCCCACGAGCCAGCCGCTGCGGCCCGGTCCACGGCCATCGACCCGCCGCCCGGCGCCCCCCTGCCGGCGCCCACGGCGCCCAACGCGCCGGTGGACACGCTGGACTGGGACGCGCTGCACGCCGCCATCGACGCCTGCCGCGCCTGCGCGTTGGGCGCGTGCCGTCAACGCGCGGTGCCCGGTGTGGGTGACCGTCGTCCGACCTGGCTGATCGTGGGCGAAGCCCCAGGCGAGGAAGAAGACCGCCAGGGCGAGCCGTTCGTGGGCCGCGCCGGGCAATTGCTCGACCGCATGCTTGCCGCGCTCGATCTGCGCCGCGGCCAAGGCGTGTACATCGCCAACGTGCTCAAGTGCCGCCCGCCGCGCAACCGCAACCCGCTGCCGGAGGAAATCGCGCGCTGCACGCCGTACCTGCTGCGCCAAATCGCGCTGCTGCAGCCACGCATCGTCGTGGCGATGGGGCGCTTTGCCGCCCACACGCTGCTGGCCGAAGGGGGGTGCGTCGCGCCCGCGGACGTGGCGCACACCCCGCTGGGGCGGCTGCGCGGCCGCGTGTACACGGGCCGCTTTGGGGCGCTGCAGGTGCCGATCGTGGTCAGCTACCACCCGGCGTACCTGCTGCGCAACCCGGTGGACAAGGGCAAGGCCTGGGCCGACCTGTGCCTGGCGGCCCAAGCCTTGGACGACGCCGGCTCGCCGCCGCCCTGACGCCACGCGCGCGGGCGGGCGCCCGCGCCGCTCACAGCCGGCCTTCTTGCACCGCGTGGCACGCCACCTGCACGCCGTCGATGGCTTGCAGCTGCGGGCGCTCGCTGTGGCAGCGGGCGTTGGCGTGCGGGCAGCGCGGGTGGAACGCGCAGCCGCTGGGCGGGTTGAGCGGGTTGGGCACTTCGCCCTGCACCGGGGTGCGCGCCTGCCCGGTGGCGTGCAGCTTGGGGATGGCCGCCAGCAGCATGCGCGTGTAGGGGTGGCGCGGGGCGGCGAACAAGGTGCGTTTGTCGGCCAGCTCCACCAGCCGCCCCAGGTACATCACGCCGACGTGGTCGCTGACGTGGCGCACCACCGCCAGGTTGTGGCTGATGAACAGGTAGGTCAGGCCGTGCTGGCGCTGCAGGTCCTTCATGATGTTGAGCACCTGCGCCTGCACGCTGACGTCCAGTGCCGAGGTGGGCTCGTCGCAGACCAGAAATTCGGGCTGCGTGGCCAGCGCGCGCGCGATGCTGATGCGCTGGCGCTGCCCGCCGGAAAACTGGTGCGGGTACTTGACCATGTCGTGCGGGCTCAGGCCCACCGCGCGCAGCAGCTCGGCCACGCGCTCGCGCTGCGCGGCCGCGCCAGTCACCAAGCCGTGTTCGCGCAGCGGCTCGGCCACGATGGCTTCGACCCGCCAGCGCGGGTTGAGGCTGGCGTACGGGTCCTGAAAAATCATCTGGATGCGCCGCCGCAGCGCGCGCCCCTGGGCGCTGCGCAGCGTGGCGTGCACGTCCTGGCCATCGAAATGCACCTGGCCCCGGGTCGGCTGGTACAACCCCACCAGCAGCCGCGCCACGGTGCTTTTGCCGCAGCCCGACTCGCCCACCAGGGCCAGCGTTTGGCCGCGGGCGATGGAAAACGTCACGCCGTCGACCGCGTGCAGCCACTGGCGCGGCTGGCGCGCCAGCACACGGTTGAGCCACGGCGGCGAAACGTCGAACGTGCGGGCCAGGTCCTGCACCTGCACCAGCGGGGCGGCTGACGCGCCGGGGTTGGAGGGGAGGGTCGTGCTCATGCGGTCAACTCAACGGGGGCGGCGGTGGCCGCGTCGTGCAGCCAGCACGCGGCGCGGGTGGCGCCGGCCGGCATCAGTTCGGGACGCTGTTCGTGGCAGCGCAGCATGGCCTGCGGGCAGCGCGGGTGAAAGGCGCAGCCGCGCGGAATGTCGGTCAGACGCGGCATCGCGCCGTCGATCTGGTGCAGCCGCTCGCGCTCGACGTCCATGTCGGGGATGCAACGCATCAGCCCGGCCGTGTAGGGGTGCGCGGGGCGGTGGATGACGTCGTGCACCGGGCCGATTTCGGCCACGCGACCGGCGTACATCACGGCCACACGGTCGCACGTTTCGGCGATCACGCCCATGTCGTGCGTGATCAGCATGACGGCCGCACCGCGCTCGTGGCAGATGCGCTTGAGCAGCGTGATGATCTGCGCCTGGATCGACACGTCCAGCGCCGTGGTGGGCTCGTCGGCCACCACCAACTGCGGCTCGGCGGCCAGCGCCAGCGCGATGACGACGCGCTGACGCATGCCCCCCGAGAACTGGTGCGGGTAGTGGTCGATGCGCTGCTCGGCGGCCGGGATGCCGGTGTCTTTGAGCAGCTCGATGGCGCGGCGGCGCGCTTCGGCGGCCGAAACATCCAGGTGCGTGCGGATCGTCTCCACCAGCTGCTGCCCCACCGTGTACAGTGGGTTGAGCGAGGTCAGCGGGTCCTGAAAGATGGCCCCGATGCGCCGGCCCCGGATGCGCCGCAGCTGCGCCGGCGGCAGGTTGTCGATGCGCTGGCCCTGCAAGCGGATTTCGCCCGCGGCGATGCGCCCCGGCGGCTCCAGCAGCCCGATGATGGCCGCGCCGGTGAGCGACTTGCCCGCCCCCGACTCGCCCACCACCCCGAGGATTTCGCCCGGCGCGATGTCGAACGACACGCCGTCGAGCGCGCGCAGCACCCCGCGGCGGGTGGGGAACTCCACCACCAGGTCTTTCACTTCCAACAACGTGGTCATGGCAGCCTCCCGGGGTTCAGCGCAGGCGCGGGTTGAGGGCGTCGCGCAGCCAGTCGCCCAGCAGGTTGACGCTGAGCGCGATCAACACCAGCATCGCGCCGGGGAAAATGGTGATCCACCACTCCCCCGAAAACAGGTAGTCGTTGCCGATGCGCACCAGCGTGCCCAGCGACGGCGAAGTCGGCGGCGCGCCCACGCCCAGAAAGCTCAGCGTCGCCTCGGTGATGATGGCGGTGGCCACGTGGATCGTGGCCAGCACCAGCACCGGCCCCAGCACATTGGGCAGCACGTGGTGCAGCATGATGCGCCACGGCGCCACGCCGATCACGCGCGCGGCCTGCACGTACTCCTTGTGGCGCTCCACCAGCGTCGAGCCGCGCACCGTGCGCGCGTACTGCACCCAGCCCGTCAGCGTGATCGAGGCGATCAGCACGCCAAAGGCCAGCGCCTCGTGCGCGTCCGGAAACAGCGCCTTGCCCACGCCGGCGATCAGCAGCGCGATCAGGATGGCCGGAAACGACAGCATCACGTCGCACAGGCGCATCAGCAGCGCGTCCACCCAGCCCCCGACGAAGCCCGCCAGCAGCCCCAGCGCGACGCCGATGAGCACCGACAGCGCCACCGACACCAGCCCCACGAACAGCGAAATGCGCGCGCCGTAGATCAACGCCGACAAAATGTCGCGCCCCTGGTCGTCGGTGCCGAGCAGGAAGTCCCATCGACCCTCGGGGTACCACACCGGCGGCAGGCGCGCGTTGCCCAGCTCCAGCGCGGCCAGATCGAACGGGTTGTGCGGCGCCACCCAGGGCGCGGCCAGCGCCGCCACAGCGCACAGCAGCGCGATGGCCGCGGCCAACAACGCCGCCGGCGAATGGCGAAAGCTGTACGCGATGTCGCTGTCCCACCAGCGTATCCACCAACGTTTCATGGTTTTGCTCCTGTCGCGCGGCCGTCAGTGGCCGGCGCCCTTGTCCACGCGCAGCCGCGGGTCCACCGCCACGTACAGCACGTCGACGATGAGGTTGATGATGACGAAGATCAGCGCGATCAGGCACAGGTAGGCCGCCATCACCGGAATGTCGGCAAACGTGACCGCCTGGATGAACAGCAGCCCCATGCCGGGCCACTGGAACACCGTTTCGGTGATGATGGCAAAGGCGATCAGCCCACCCAGCTGCAGCCCGGTGATGGTGATGACCGGCACCAGCGTGTTTTTCAGCGCGTGGCCGAAGTGCACCGCGCGGTCGCTCAGTCCGCGGGCGCGCGCGAACTTGATGTAGTCGGTGCGCAGCACCTCCAACATTTCGGCGCGCACCAGGCGCATGATCAGCGTGAGCTGGAAAATCGCCAACGTCAGCGCCGGCAGCACCAGATGGCGCCAGCCACCCGGCGCCAGCAGGCCGCTGGAAAACCAGCCCAGGTGCACGACTTCGCCGCGACCAAAGCTGGGCAGCCAGCCCAACTGCACCGCAAACACCAGGATCAGCACGATGCCGATCAAAAACGTCGGCAGCGACACCCCCAGCAACGAAAACGTCATCAGCAGCTGCGCCAGCCAGGTGCCGCGCTTGAGCGCCGCGGCCACCCCCATCGGGATGCCCAGCAGCAGCGCCAGCAGCGCCGCCACCAGCGCCAGCTCCAGCGTCGCCGGCAGCCGCTCGACGATCAACTGCGCCACCGGCGTGCCCTGGCGCAGGCTGACGCCAAAGTTGCCCTGCACGGCGTTCCACACGAAGTGCGCAAACTGCACGATGAACGGTTGGTCCAGCCCCAGCTCGGCGCGCACACGCGCCACTTCCTCGGGCGTGGCGTCCTGCCCGAGCATTTGCAGCACCGGGTCACCCACGTACTGAAACAGCATGAACGCCACCAGCGCCACGCTGAGCATCACCACCACCGCCTGCAGCAAGCGGCGCACGATAAAAGCCAACATCTCGACAACCCCTCAGCAGCGCCCACCCAGGCTGGCCTGGCGGCGCCGCGCGATCGGTCTGACCACAACGCCAACACCGCCCCGCGGCCTGGGGACCGGCCGGGGCGGTGCCGCGCGCATCCGGGGCACGGGGCCCCGCCGGCACGTCAGTTGACCGTGAGCACGCGCCAGTCGATGCGGTTGTCGGCGCGGTGCACGGTGTCGACGGACTTCTTCATCGCCCAAGGGATGATCTGGTTGTGCAGCGGAATGTGCACCACCTCGTCGTTGTGCAGCTGCAGCGCTTCGGTCAGCAAGCGCGGGCGGATGAAGGGGTCGGTCTCGGTCTTGGCGCGGTCGATGATGGCGTCCATCTTGGGGTTGCTGTAGCGCCCGACGTTGTAGTTGCCATCACCCCCGGGGCCGGGCGTGCGCACCAGCGACTGCAGGCTGTACAGCGCGTCGAACGTGGGCACGCCCCAGCCCAGCATGTAAATGCTGGCCTCGTAGCGCTGGATCATCGGGAAGTACGTGGTCAGCGGCAGCGTGCGCAGCTTGGCCTTGACGCCGATCTTGGCCCACATCGCGGTGACGGCCTGGCAGATTTGCTCGTCGTTGATGTAGCGGTTGTTGGGGCAGGCGAAGTCGACTTCAAAGCCGTCTTTGTAGCCGGCTTCGGCCAGCAGCTTTTTGGCCGCCTCGACGTCGTACGGCAGCCGCTTGTGCACCGCCTCGCTCCAGCCAGCCACCTGCGGCGCCACCAGCGCGCCGGTGGGCTGGCTCAGGCCCCGCATCGTCACGCGGTGGATGGTGTCGATGTCGATGGCCTGGTACAGCGCCTTGCGCACGCGCAGGTCCTTGAGCGGGTTTTTGCCCTTGACGTTGCTGCCGGGCAGCTCGTCGCGGAACTGGTCCATGCCCAGGAAGATGGTGCGGTTTTCGACGCCGTCGACGACCTTGAGGTTGGCGTTGTTGCGCAGCCGCGGCAGGTCTTGCGGCGTGGGGTCGAGCACGAAATCGACCTCACCCGACAGCAGCGCCGCCATGCGCGTGGCGTCGGACTTGATCGGGGTGTAGGTGATTTGCGTGACGTTGCTGTCGATCTTGCCCCAGTAGTTGGGGTTGCGCTCCAGCACCATGCGCTGATCCGGCACCCACTGCTTGAGGATGAAGGGCCCCGTGCCGTTGGCGTTGCGGTGCGCGAAGTTTTCGTCGCTGGTCTTCATGTCCTTGGGCTCGGTGGAGCGGTTTTTCTCCGCCCAGGCCTTGTTCATGATGCGCAGCTCGGTGAGCTGGTTGAGCAGCACCGGGTTGGGGCCTTTGAGGATGATGTCCACCGTGTGGTCATCGACCTTGACAACCTTGTCGATGCCTTGCGTGTAGATGGCGAAGTTGGAGGTCTTGGCCATCGCCCGCGTCAGCGAAAACACCACGTCGTCGGCCGTCAGCGGCGCGCCGTCGTGGAACTTGACCCCTTTGCGCAGCGTGAAGCGCCACTGCGTCGGGCTGAGTTCGCGCCAGCTTTGCGCCAGCACCGGCTCGACCTTGAACGTTTTGCTGTTGTAGTACACGAGCGACTCGTACACCGCGGCGTGGATGCCGTTTTGCAGCGCGTTGTTTTGCGAGTGGATGTCCCACGTCGAGATTTCGCCCGCGCTGGCCCACTTGAACGGTTTGGCCCATGCGGCGCCGGCCCCCAGCGCCAAGGCCGCGGCCAAGGCGATCACGGTACGTTTCATGGCTCTCACCTGTCAGAAAGTTGAAAGCCTCTACTATGCCCGAACGGCGCCGGCCCGCGGCGTCAGGTAAACCCCAGGGACCTCGACCGCCTTGGCGCGGCGGGCGGCGCCGAACCCCCAACCTGTCGTCGCGGCGACAACCGCATCCACCCGCCACGTGGCGCATCCGCCACAGCGGCGCTCACACCGACGGCTCGCCCAGGCTGATGCCGATCTGGCGCGCCGCGCGCAGCAGCGGATCGTCCAGCGGCACGCGGCGGTTGCCGTGCGCGGCGTCGGCCAGCGCCACGCTGCCCAAGCGCCCGTGCTGCAGCGTGACCATGCGCCCCCAGGCGCCGGCCATCACGAGCTGCGCGGCCTCGTTGCCGTACTGGGTGGCCAGCACGCGGTCGAACGGCGTGGGGCTGCCGCCGCGCTGCACGTGGCCCAGCACGGTGGCGCGCACCTCGCTGCGCACGCGCGGCTGCAGCGCGGCGGCCAGCGCGTGCGCCACGCCGCCCAGCCGGATGGGGTCCGGGCTGCCCTCGACGGTGGCGCGCACCGTGTACTGGCCACCGATGGGTTTGGCCCCTTCGCCGATGCAGACGATGGTGTAGCGCTGGCGCTGCTCGCGCGCGCGGCACACCGCGGCCACGGCCTCGATGTCGTAGTCGATTTCCGGCAACAGGATGACGTCGGCCGCCCCGGCCAGCCCCGCTTCCAACGCGATCCAGCCCGCCCAGCGGCCCATCGTCTCGACGATCATGACACGCCCGTGGCTTTGCGCGGTGGTCTGCAGCCGCTCGATCGCCTCGGTGACGGTGGCCACCGCGGTGTCAAAGCCGAAGCTGCGCTCGCAGCCCGGGATGTCGTTGTCGATGGTCTTGGGCACGCCCACCACGCGCAGGCCGTGCTGCGCCAGCCCGTGCGCGATGCTCATGCTGCCGTCGCCGCCGATCACCACCAGCCCCTGCAGCCCCAGCGCCGCCACGTGGCGCAGCACGCGCTCGGTGTCGGCCGCGCTGCGCAGCGGGTCGGCGCGGTTGCTGGTGCCCAGGATGGTGCCACCGCGCATCAAAATGCCGCTGACCGCGTCCCACGTCAGCGCGCGCACGCGCGGCGTGTCCTCCATCAGCCCGGCAAAGCCGTCTTCGATGCCGATGACCTCGGCGCCGCACTGGCGCATCAGGGACTTGGCCACGGCACGGATGACGGCGTTGAGACCGGGGCAGTCGCCGCCGCCGGTGAGGATGCCGATGCGGGGTTGCATGGTGGTTCTCCTGTCGATACGGATGGCGGGTCAGCGTGTGGCCTCGGCCGGCAGGGGCTGCGCGCGCGGCCACAGCGCCCACAAGTGCAGCGGCTGCTTCAGGCCCGCGGCCACGGGGTAAGCCGAGGCCCCCCAGCCGACAAAAAAATCAGCCCGCACCGCGCCCACGATGGCCGCGCCGGTGTCTTGCGCCAGCACCAGGCGCTGCAGCCGCGCCACCGGCCCGTGCGACACCAGCCACAGCGGTGTGCCGTAGGGGATGGCGTCGCGGTCCACGGCCACCGAGCGGCCCGGTGTCAGCGCCACCCCTTGCGCCCCACGCGGGCCAAACTGGCTGTCCAGCGCATCGAGCGGTTCTTCGCGAAAAAACACCACGCGCGGGTTGGTCCACAACACCTCGTCCAGCCGTTGCGGGTTGGCCTGCGCCCACGCGCGCAGCGCTTCCCAGGTGCCTTCGCGGATGTCGCCGCGCTGCAGCAGGGCGCGCAGCACGCTTTGGTAGGGGTGACCGTTGTGCGCGGCGAAAGCCAGCCGCACCAGCCGCTGGCGGCCGTCCGGCTCGGTGATGCGCAGCCGCCCCGACCCCTGCACGTGCAACAGCAGCGCGTCCAGCGGGTCGGCCAGCCACGCCAGCACGTGCGGCGCCAGCCGCGCCTGCACCTCGGCGTCGGATTCGATTTGGCGCCGTGTCAGCCACGGCTGCCCGGCGGCGGCCTGCAGCGCCGGCGGCGGACCGTACAGCGGGATGCGGTGCAACGCGTCGCGCTGGCGGCTTGCCGGCAACTCCGGCTCGTAGTAGCCGGTCAGCAACCCCGGGGTGGGGCTGCCGTCGGGCGCCACGATGCGGTACGGCTGCCAGTGGCGCATGACCCAGGCGTAGCGCTCGGCCGGCTCGGCGATGCTGAGGCGCCGGATCTGCGGGCACAGGGCGCCCCACGGCGGCGCGGGGCGCTCGCAACTGCGCAGCCAGGCGTTCCAAACCTCGGGCAGGGCGTCGCGGCCCCAGCCGGGCAGGTCGGCCCAGCGCACCGGTTGCCACAGCGCCTTGGGCCGCAGCAGCGGCGCGGGCAGCGGGGCGGCGTCGGCTTGCTGCCACACGGGGTGCCCGGCCTGCACCACGGGCAGGGCCTCGGTGTCGTCCCAGCGCGTCGCAGCGGCCGCCTCGGCTGGCGCAGGGGGCGCGGCCGGCGCCGTCGTTGCCGACGGCACGGGAACTTCGCGCGCCGCGTCCGGCTCTGCTACGCTGCCGCCCGGCGGCGCGGGTGTGCTGCACGCCACCAACAGCGCCGCCCCCATCAGCCAGCAACCTGCCCGCCATCCTGCTCCTACACGCACCATGACGCTGCTGCTGCTCGAAGCCCTCGGAGCCTTGTTGTTGTTCGTGTTCATCGTCTGGTGGACCATGTTCGCGGGCCGCAAGCGCGGCGAACCACCGCCAGCCGATCCGCCCGCCCACGGCGACGAGCCGCCGCGTTGAACGCGCCGGTGCGCCATCACAGGCGTCGGTGCTGCAGCGCAGGCAGGCGCCGCCGCACGTCGTCCAGGTGGGCGCGGTCCAGCTCGGCCACCACCACGCCCGGCCCGGTGGCTTGCTGCGCCAGCACCACCCCCCACGGGTCGACGACCATGCTCTGGCCCCAGGTGCGCCGGCCGTTGTCGTGCAGCCCGCCTTGCGCCGCCGCGATGACGTAGGCCTGGTTTTCGATGGCGCGCGCGCGCAGCAGCACCTCCCAGTGCGCCTGCCCGGTGACATGGGTGAAGGCCGCCGGCACCAGCACGATGTCGGCCGCCAGCGCCCGGTACAGCTCCGGAAAGCGCAGGTCGTAGCACACGCTCAGCCCCACCCGCCAGCGCTGCCCGGCGCGGTCGGTCAGCTCGAACGCCGTTGGCTGCTGACCGGCCTTGAGCACCGCGGCCTCGTCGTAGCCCTGCTGCCCGTCGTGGAAGCGAAACAGGTGGATCTTGTCGTAGCGCGCGACGCAGCGGCCGTGGGGGTCGTACACCAGCGTGGCGTTGGCCGCGCGCTGCGGGTCGTCGGTGGCCAGCGGCAGCGTGCCACCCGCGATCCACAGCCCCAGCTCACGCGCGGTGTCGCTCAAAAAATCCTGCACCGTGCCCAACCCCGGCGTTTCGGCGATGAGCAGCTTGTCGGTGTCGCGCTGCCCCATCAGGCAAAAGTACTCCGGCAGCACGGCCAGCTCGGCGCCGGCGTGGCGGGCCTGGTCCAGCAATTCGTGCGCCTGGGCAAGGTTGTGGTCGAGGCTGCTGCCCGACACCATCTGGATAGCGGCAACTTTCATGGCGTGCGCTCCGCGGGGTTGGCGGTACTGTCCGATGGCGCTATGGTACGCGCGACACGCTCCACCTGCGGGTCGGCCCACGGGCCGGTGATGCGAAACGTCTGCGTGGCCGCGGCCTGCAGCGGTTGGCGCAGCACCAGCTGCGCCAACAGCGTGCCCAACCCGGTGACGGGGTTGACCATCGAGGCCAGCAACGACGCCGTGCCGGCGTTGAGCTCGGGCACCACCACCACGGTGAGGTCTTGCGTCTCGCGCACCAAGTCGGCGCTGCCCTCCAGCAGCACCGCGGCGCTGACCCCCTTCATTTGCAGGTTGCGCGTGCTGGCGACCCCGCGCGTGATCGTGGTGTTGCCGCGCACGCTGTCGAAGGCAAAGCCCTCGCTGAAAACGTCCCGAAAGTCCAGCGTCAGCCGACGCGGCAACGACTGCAGGCTCAGCACCCCCAGCAGCTTGGCCACGCCCGGGTCGGCCTTGAGAAACTGGCCACGCTGCAGGTCCAGCTCCAGCTCGCCGCTGAGGCTGGGCACGTGCAGCGCCAGCGGCGAGCCCAGCCACCCCAGCGACCCTTCCAGCCGCCCCCGCCCGCCGCGCACGGTGCCCGGCCAGCCGAAGCGCTCCAGCAGCGCACCGGCGTCTTCGATGTCCAGCCGCAGCTGCAACGCGGTGCGCCGCGCGCTGGCCGCTTGCCCCGGCGCCGTCAGCGCCGCGGTGGGCGCCCAGTTGCCGCGCGCGCTCAGGCGCGCTTCGGGCAAGGTCAATTGCAAATGCTGCAGCCGCCACTCGCGCAGCGCCGCCCCGCCTTGGGCGGCGTCGCGGTTGATGGCCTGCACCTCCAGCCGCCCCAGCGCCCGCCCAGCGAGCTCAAAATCATCCACCACAACGTCAATGGCCGGCAAAGCGCGTGGGTGGCTGGCCAGGCGCTCCACGTCGGCGTCGGCCCCCGCGGGCAATTGCAAACGACTCAGCCGCGCGCGCACGCGCGGCTGCGCCCCCAGGTCGGCCTCCACGTAGCCGTCGGCTTGGCGTGCCGCCACCGTCAAGCGCCACAGGTCGCCGCTGCGGCTGCCGCCCAGCGTCACGCCGTCGAACGTGCGCCCCCCCCACTGCAGCCGCTGCACCGCAACCCCCAAGCGCGTCGGCCAGTACGCTTGGGCATCGGCCAGCGCAGCGCCCGCCGCGTCGCCGCCCCCGCCCGCGTCCAGCGCCTCCATCCAGCCGTCGGCGGACAGCGCCGTCAGGCGCAACGCCGCCACGACGCCTTCGTCCGGCCACGACGGTGGCGCGGCCCCCAGGGCGAGCCGCCCGCGCAGCACCCGGGTGCGCTCGCCCTGGTGCTCGCGCTCGTACTCGGCCAACAGCGCGCCCCCCGGCAGCGCCTCGGCCTGCACCTGCAGGCGCAGGCGGTCGCGCCCGCCGCCCGTGGAGGGGGCCACCGGCTGCAGCTCGACGCGGGTGCGCCAAGCGGCTTCGGCCGCCTTGGCCAGCGGCGCCGGCAGGTCCAGCCGCAGCCCGCGCAGGTCGGTCTCGACGCGCACACCCAAACCATCGCCCCCACCCTCCAGCGTGACGCTGTAGCCGGCGCTGCCCTGGGCGTGGCGGCCCAGCCAACGCGCCCAACCCCAGGCGGATTGGGCGCGCAACCCCTCGGCGCTGGCGTTGCCCTGCGCTTGCACGCGCAGCCGTTGCGGCTGCCCTGGCAGCGAGCCGCCACTGAGCCGCACCTCGCCGCCCAGGGCGCGCGCCCCCACCCCGGCCAGGCGCCAGCCTTGGTCGGTGAATTCCACCGTGCCCCGCACCTCCCGCAGGGGAGGCACCGCGGGGCTTAGTTGAACCTCGTTGCCGGCCAGCCGCACCTGGCAGCGCACGCGCGTGGCGCCGGTGTCGGCCAGCGGCATCGTCAGCTCCAGCGGCACCTCCACCGAGCCGCTGCCTTGGGCCGCGTCCAGGGCGCCGCCGGTCAGCGCCTGCAGCGGCGACTCGGCCACGACGCGCAGCGCCTGCGCCAGCGGCCCGCGCACGCTGCCGTGCACCTGCAGGCGCGGCGCGTCGGCCATGTAGTCTGGGATCGTCGCTTCGGCCAGCACCTGCAGCCCAGGCATGCCGCGCACGCTGCCTCGGGCGGCACGCACCTCCAGGCGGCTGCCGTCGATGCGCAGCTGCGCTTGCGTCAGTTGCAGCGCGGGCCAAGGCAAGCTGCCGGCGGGCAGCACGCTGGCCGGCGCGTAGTCCAGCGTCACGTCGTGCAGCTGCGCCTGCACCTGGAACGTCCCTTGATGCGGCTGCGCAAACGGAAAATCCCACAGGTCGCCCTGGATGCGCCAGCGCACATCGCTGGCGCGCCCGGCGCGGATGGCGTCACGCAGGTAGGCGCGCACGTCGGCCCCCACCTCGTGGGGCAGGTAGCGCACCACGCGCGCGCCCTCGGCACGGCTGAGGCGCAGGTCCAGGTCCAGCACGCCGGGAAAGCGGTCACGCGCGCCGCTGCGCGCGGGGTCGGCGGTGCGCCATGACAGCCGTCCTTGCCCTTGGGCGTCCGCGTTGGCCAACGTCAGGCGCGGCACCTCCAACTCCATGGCCTGGCCCTGCAGCCGCCAGCGCAGCGTCGCTTGCAACTGATCGAACGTCAGCCGCGGCTCATCGAACCCGCCCGGCAGCGTGATGGCGCCGCGGCGCAGCGCCACCTCGGCACGCCCTCCGCGTTCGTCGAACTCAAACTCGGCGTCCGCCCCCTCCACGCCCGGCCGCCCCCAGGTGTGCGGCGGCGTCACCGGGCCGGCGGCCAGCGTCAACCCCTGCACCCGCCCCCGCCCCGACCAGCGCGCGGGTGTCCCGTCACCGCCGGCGGCCTGCCAACGCCACTGCAGGCCTTGCACGACGCCGGCTGGCCGCAGCTCGTCGAGCCACCGCGCCGGCTCACCCAGCGGCAGCACGCGCCCCAAACGCTGCAGCACGGCCAGGTCCAGCCGGTCGGCCTGCAAGGCCCAGGCGCGCCAGCCTTGCCCACCGCTGGGCGTGAGCTCCAGCGTCACATCGCCTTCGGGCCAGCGCAGCCCCTCGGCCGCGTCGACCTGCAGACCTTGGGTACGCCAGCGCACCCGCTCGCCGTCGCGCTGCAGGGTCACACGCCCCTGCACGCGCGCCAGCGCCAGCGGCTCGCGCGCGGCGTCCCAGCGCAGATTCACGTCCTGCCCATGCACGTCGACCACCCAGGACACCCATTGCCCGGCGCGCACATCGCCCCACGCGCGCACCGCACCCACGCCGCGCACCGTTTGCAGCCCCCAGGCGGTCAGGTCCAGGTACGGCGCCAGCGCCCCCGCGTCCAGCGCCGGGGCCTCCAGGTACCACGGACCGGACCACCGCCGCCAATCGCCCCGCGCCACCTGCCATGGGGGCTGTGTGAAGCGCGCGCGCCAGCTCAGCCGCTGCCCCCACGGCGGTGGCGGGGTGGCGTCGAGCCGCAGCTCGTGGCGCCAGCCGGGGTTGCGCAGCACCGCCACCACGTCGGTCAGCGTCAGCGGCGGGGCCTGCGGCCGTCCTTCGTCGATCCAAGTCAGTTGCGCGCCACGCAACACCACCTCGCGCTGCGCGAACAGCCAGTCCGCCAGCGCGCCGTCGTCGGCCCCGGGCGTCACCTCCATGCCCGCCACCTGCAAGCGTCCATCGGGCAAGCGGCGCACCTGCAGCGCCAGCCCGTCCACCACCAACTGCTCAAACCCCAGTTGCAGCAGGGAGCGTGGCGACACCACCGCCTGCGCCAGCGGCACGTGCAACGCCTCGCGGCCTTGGGCGTCGATCAGCCGCACGCCATGCAGCGCGAGCTGGGGCGTCACTCCCCCGCGCACCACGTCGATGCGCTGCAGCTCCACGCGCACCCCCAGCGCCCGTGTGGCCGCCGCCTGCAGCCACGGACGCCAGGCGTCGACCCGCGGCACAATCCACCATTGCAGCGCCGCCCACGCCAGCAGCAGCGCGCACCAGCCGGCCAACGCCACGCCCAACACGACGCGGCTGGCCGACGCCGCGATGCGCCAACGCCGCGCCACGGGAGGATGGTCCAAGGATGGGGTCACGAAAACATTATGATCGCCACGGCACACACCGGTTCCGCCGCCAGCGCCGAGCATAGCCGCTTCGTGCAGCGGGTGCGGCGGCGCTACGCGCCCGAGCTTGCCCTGCTGCCGCCCGGTGCGCCCGGGCCGGACGCGCTGCGCGCCACGTGGGACGCGCTGCGCGCCCGGGGTTACGAACCTGCGGCGGCGCTGCGCGTGCTGCGTCACCTGACGCTGGAACGGCTGGCGGTGCTGGACTGTGAACACGGCGCCGCGCTGGCCGACATCACCCGCGCCGTCACCGCGCTGGCCGAATTCGTGCTGGACCAAGCGGCCGCCCTGGCCTGCGCGGAGCTGGACGCCGTGCACGGCTCCCCTTACGTCGACGGCCCCGCGCCCGGCCCCAACGCCCCCGCGGCCGATGCCCGTGGCCAGCGGCCCTGCGCCTGGTGGATCGTTGGCATGGGCAAGCTGGGGGCGCGCGAGCTCAACGTCTCCAGCGACATCGACCTGATCTACGTGTACGAGGCCGACGGCGAAACCGCGGGCGACGCGCAAGGCCGCCAGCGCATCACCAACCACGAGTATTTCGCCAAGCTGGTCAAGCGCATGCAAGCGCTCATCAGCGACGTCACCGAGCACGGACAGGCCTTTCGCGTGGACCTGGCGTTGCGGCCCAATGGCAACTCCGGTCCGCCGGCCGTGCCCCTGGGGGCGCTGGAGGATTATTTCCAAGCCCACGGGCGCGAGTGGGAGCGCTTCGCCTGGCTCAAAAGCCGCGTCGTGGCCCCGGCCGCCGCCGCGCGGCGCGCCGGCACCGGCCAGTGGTTGCGCCCGGTGGTGCTGCCGTTCGTGTTTCGGCGCTACCTGGACTACGCCGTGTTCGAAGCGCTGCGCCGCTTGCACCGCCAAATCCGCGACCACGCCGCACGCCGCGCCGCCGGTCACCCCGAACGCGCCTGGGACGTCAAACTCTCGCGCGGCGGCATCCGCGAAATCGAATTCATCGTGCAGCTGCTGCAGGTGGTGCGCGGCGGGCAATTCCCCGAGCTGCGCACCCGCCCCACGCTGCAAGCGCTGCAGCGCGTTGCGCGCGCCGGGCTGATGCCGGCCGACCAGGCGCAGCGACTGGCCGACGCCTACACCTTTTTGCGCCGCGTCGAGCACCGCATTCAGTACTTGGACGACCAGCAAACGCACGTGCTGCCCACCCGCGACGACGACCTGGCTTGGATCGCCGTCACCATGGGCTACGCCGACACCCCGGCGTTTCTGCGTGCGCTGGACGCGCACCGCGAGGTGGTGGCGCAGGAGTTCGACACCCTGCTGGGCGGCGAGCGCGGCGGCTGCAACGGCAAAGGCTGCAACGGCCACACCCGCGCCACGCCCGACGACCTTGCTGCCCTGCTGCCCCAATGCCCGCCCGCGCTGGCCGAGCGCTTGGCCCCTTGGGTGGAGCATCCGCGCGTGCTGGCGCTGCGCGACGAAGCGCGCACGCGCCTGGTGCGGTTGCTGGAGCGCACCGTGGCCTGGATCGACGCCGGGCGCGTGACCGAAACCGCCGCCATCCGGCTGGTGGACTGGATCGAGCCGCTGCTGCGCCGCGAGGCCTACCTGGCGCTGCTGCAAGAACGCCCCGCCGTGCACGAGCGTATGCTGCGCGTGCTGGGCGCGGCGCGCTGGCCGGCGCGTTACTTGCTGCGCCACCCCGGCGTCATCGACGAGTTGGCCAGCGTCGAGCTGTACGCCACGCGCTTCGACCGCGCGGCCTTCGTGGCCGACCTGGAGCAACGCCGCTGGGCGCTGCACAAAACCGGCGAGGACGACGACGAAGCCCTGCTGGACCTGTTGCGCCGCGCCCACCACGCCGAGGTGTTTCGCACGCTGGCGCGCGACGTCGAAGGCTTGCTGACGGTGGAACAGGTGGCCGACGACCTCAGCGCCCTGGCCGACGCGGTGCTGGACGTCACCGGCCGCTGGTGCTGGCAGCGCCTGCGGGGCCGCCACCGCGACGAACCGCGGCACGCCATCATCGGCTACGGCAAGCTGGGCGGCAAGGAATTGGGCTACGGCAGCGACCTCGACATCGTCTTCGTCTACGACGACGACGACGAGCGCGCCCCCGAAATCTACGCCGCCTTCGTGCGCAAGCTCATCAACTGGCTCACCGTCAAAACCGGCGAAGGCGACCTCTTTGAAATCGACACCGCCTTGCGCCCCAATGGCAACTCGGGCCTGCTGGTCACCAGCTTCGACGCCTACGCCAACTACCAGCAAAACCGCGGCAGCAACACCGCCTGGACCTGGGAACACCAGGCCATGACGCGCGCGCGCTTTGTCGTCGGCGCGGACGACCTGCGCGCGCGCTTCGACGCCGTGCGCCAGGCCGTCATCACCGCCCCGCGCGACCACGCCGCGCTGGCGGCCGAGATTCGCGCCATGCGCCAGCGCCTGTACGACGCGCACCCGGTTCGCCCTGGCTACTTTGACCTCAAGCACAGCCCCGGCGGCATGATCGACATCGAATTCGCCGTGCAGTACCTGGTGCTGGCGCACAGCGCCGCGCACCCCGCGCTGCGCGACAACGCCGGCAACATCGCCCTGCTGCAACGCGCCGAGGCGGCCGGGCTGCTGCCCCCTGGCATGGGCCACGCCGCCGCCGACGCCTACCGCCAACTGCGCCAGTGGCAGCACCGTGCTCGTCTGGACGAAGCGCCCACCCAAATCGACCCCGCCCAGGCCGAGCCGTGGGCCAGCGCGGCGCGGGCGTTGTGGGCGCACGTTCTGGGATAACCAATCCAGGACATTTATCACATTCAAATCCCGCCCGAGAAACAGCCCACAACCTAAAAAATTGAGCGCTCTGCTTCATGCGCACGCCGCTCACATCCGCTGCAATCAATCCATGCGCAGCGAGCAGCGTCGGGCCGAGCGGCACAGTGTCGAGCTTCCCGTCATGGTGCGAGACGGTGGCTTGGGCGTCACCCGCGACGTCAGCGCCAGTGGCATGTACCTATGGGTGCCGTCCACATGGGCAGTGGGTCACTTGCTGGACTTCACCGTCGACATGACATTGGGCGGCACGGCCATGCGCCTGTTTGGACGTGGCGAAGTGGTACGCGTTGAACCTGGTGACGGCGCCGTCGGCGTGGCGATCCGCTTGGCCGAAACGCACTGGCAACGGCTGCTCCGCCCCGAGGCTTAACGGTTTATCCACGTCACACCGCAACGGCAAGGAGTTTGCAATGGCAACGTACACATGGTCCTATGGTGCCGAAGGCTCAGGCTTGCATTTCACGGTGGTGTACAACACCACGACCGAACAATTCACGGTCACCAGTCTGGAAGGCTCGTTTGACCTCAATGCGCTGTGGTTCTCGAACGGCAATGGCTCCGTGGATGGCAACGTCACGCTGACGAAATCTGACAACAGCCTCAATATGAACGGCACCAACACGGTCTGGAGCGATGACGGCAGCTCATCGGGCGCCAAAATCACCTGGGACAGCTACCTCAAGCTATCCAACCCGGGCTTGGGCAGCGAGGGCACCGCCAAAAGCACCTACCTCACCGCGGGCGAGAGCTACACCTTCGACGCTCCCAACGGATTCGTGGCCGACGGCACCACCGTGGGCGTGCGCGCCACCAGCGTCAACGGCAGCGACAGCATCAAGTGGGTGGATACGGCGGCACAGTATGACAGCGGCACGCCACCCTGGGGTACCAACCCTTACACCGTCACCGGACCTGTCGACACGGAGGGTATGGCCGGAACTGACGGCGACGATGGTAACGATGGCGATGTCGGCTTGGATGGCACCGCCGGTAGCGATGGTGGCGCTGGCACCGAGGGCGCCAACGGCGCCAACGGTAGCAACGCCGTCGGTACAGGCAACAACAAGACCGTAGCAACGAAGGGCGAAAACGGGTCGGTTGGCACCGACGGAGTGGATGGTACCGATGGCGGTGCGGGTGGCGCCGGTGGCGCCGGTGGCGAGGGTGGCGACGGTGGCGATGGCCAACCGGCGTTGGCGCTGGACGGCACAGCTTCTTACACAGCGATTTTGATCGACGCTACCCAAGGCGACGTAACCATCATCGGTGGCGCTGGCGGCGATGGCGGCGATGGCGGCGCGGGTGGCACGGGCGGCGATGGCGGCGACGGTGGTACAGGCGGCGATGGCGGCGACGGTGGCAAAGGCGGCGCCGGGGGCAACGGGTCTTCCGCTAACGGCTACAAAGATGGTGCCAGCGGTGGTGACGGTGGGGCGGGCGGCGACGGCGGCGACGGCGGTGCTGGAGGCGATGGTGGGGCGGGCGGCGACGGTGGCGACGGTGGCGACGGTGGCGACGGCGCAGTCGCAATCGTCAACGGTGACGTGAAGCAGGTTTACATCATCGGCAACTACGATGTCACCATCCTCGGTGGCGATGGCGGCGCGGGTGGTGACGGTGGTGCCGGTGGCGCCGGTGGTGCCGCCGGTGCCGCCGGTGCCGGTGGTGCCGGCGGTGACGGTGGCGCCGGTGGTGCCGGCGGCAATGCAGGACCATCTGGTACGCAGGGCGCCACCGGCAGCCCAGGCGCTGCCGGTGATGATGGCGCTGACGGCACGGCTGGCGCTGACGGCGTTGATGGCGTTGATGGCACGGCTGGCGCTGATGGCACCGATGCGCCGGCGTTTTCCGACCCCGTCGAGGTGGATGCCACAGCGCACACAGGCCACCTGACCATTTCGGGCTCCAACGGCGACGACGTGATCAAGGTTGGCAGTGGCGGCTCCACCCTGTACGACACGCTGGGCAGCGACGCCTACATGCTTGGCGAGGGTGAGGACCTCATTGTGTTCGGCTCGAACCGGGGTGATACCGATGTCGACACCATCACCAACTTCGACACATCGACTGATACGCTGAACATTGCCGATCTTCTGGACGACACTTCGTGCAGCGACTTGGCTGGGTGCGTCGCCCTCGACGAAAGTGATGGCAATACAGCTCTGCAGGTGGATCGGGATGGTGGCGGCGATGGGTACCAAACCGTGGCCATCTTGGTCGGTGTGACGGGGCTGGACGCCCAAACATTGGTCGACAATGGCAACCTGATCGTTTGATCGCCCGACGATGGACCGCCCCCGCCGTGCCCTTTCTGGACCACGGTTGGGGGACGTGCACAGTTACGTCACACCGGACGCCCACCCATGCCGGACGGCGAAATCATGCAAAGCGGTGCGGTTGGGCAACTCGAGTTTGGCGTAGATCGAGGTGAGGTGGTTGCGCAGGGTGCGCTCACTGATGCAGAGGCGAGCGGCCACATGCCGGATCGATGCCGCTGGATCACGAACCAATTCACCGATCACGATGCGCTCTTTACGCGTCAGCCGAGCCAACTGCCGTTGATGGGGCGACACAGTACCGTGCGTTCGCGCCGCCGACGTCAGCACGCGTACCATCGCCGCACGCCCGAGCCAAAATTCACCCGCATGAAGTTTGACGATGGCCTTGAACAGCACGTCCACCGGATCGTGTTTGTCCACCACCCCGCGCGCCCCCGCCAACACGGCCGCATCCAGCTTTGAGACATCAGGGGAAGCACTCAAAACCAACACCGGCACATCAGGCCGAACCAATACGAGCGTTCGCACGGCGGTCATTGCGTCGGCCATCTCCAAATCGACCAACGCCACATCCATCGGTAGCAATGGCACTTGCTGTGCCAAAGCTGTCGCATCAGAGCCGTTCCCAACGTAGGTGAGGTCTGCACTCGGCTGCGCAAAGCAGGCACGCAACCCCATGACCAACAGAGGTTGGTCACACAGCGTCCACACACGGATCCCCGTGCGAACATGCACAGCTTGAGTGTTGGTCATTTTCACGGCTTCCTTGTTACGGGACGCGGGAGCCTGCCTGGTTAAACACCCACCAACATCCTTGGCGCCGCCGTCACCTCCCTTCAGGATGCAGTTAGCATACGGTAAACGTCCTTTTGACGGTAGGGGCACTGCACCCCAGCTGGGTAGCCGTTACCATGGCTGCCCGCCCTGATAGTGCCAACAGAGACGTGCCCACATGCCTTACCCCTCACCGCGTACCCTGGGCTTTTTGACCGCCGCCCTCCTCACCATGAGCACCCCTGCCCACGCCACCCCGTGTCCGTCCATCCTGCAGCACACCTTTGCCCGACTGCAAGACGAGCAGCCCCAAAACCTGTGCCAGTACGCGGGCAAGGTGGTGCTGGTGGTCAACACCGCCAGCTACTGCGGTTTTACGCGGCAGTACGAGGGGCTGGAAGCCCTGTACCGCCGCTACCGCGACCGTGGCCTGGTGGTGCTGGGCTTTCCATCCAACGACTTTGGCCAGCAGGAGCCCGGCAGCAACCAACAAATCGCCGAGTTTTGCGCCAACACCTTCGGCGTGCAGTTTCCCATGTTTGCCAAGAGCAGTGTGCGCGGGCCCGAGGCCAACCCGCTGTTCAAGCAGCTGGCCGAGCGCACCGGCACCACACCGAAGTGGAATTTCTACAAATATTTGATCAGCCGCGACGGCCGCACCGTGCTGGCCTACAACAGCCTGACCGGCCCTGAAAGCAAAACCTTGCTGCGCGACCTGGAGCGGCTGCTGGCCGACGGTGGGCAAGCGGCCCGCTGAGGGCACGGGTTCGGCTGGGTGGGTTCAACGCCCCGGGACGCCGACGCCTTGCGCGCGCCATGGGGCTGCCCCGTCATCTGGCAGCGCCACGCGACGCGCTCCGTTGTAGCGGCGTGCCCAGTAACGATCGTCCAGGCTGGACACCTTGACCCGGTCGCCTTTGTTGGGCGCGTGCACAAATTTGCCGTCGCCCAGGTAGACACCGACGTGGCTGAACGCCCGCCGCATCGTGTTGAAAAACACCAGGTCGCCGGGCTGGAGCTGGTCGCGCGCCACGGGCTGCGCGGCCTGCGCCTGCTCCACGGCACGCCGCGGCAGCATCAACCCCAGGGTGTTGGCGTACACGTAGCGCACAAAGCCGCTGCAATCGAACCCCGCCTGCGGCGAGCTGCCACCCATGCGGTACGGCACCCCCACCAGCCCCAGCGCGGTGTCGATGAGTTGCGTGGCCACCGTGCTGGTTTCGCTGCCCACGGTCTGCAGGCGCTGCACCCACGGGCCCAGCGCACTGCCGTCGGGGGTCGGCGCGACCGCATCCACCCCCACGGCCGGCACGGCCTCCGCGGGCGCCGCCACCACGGGCGACACCCACACGGTCAGGGCCAGCACCAGCCCAAGCATCTGTCCAGCACGCATAGGGCGCGATGTTAGCAGATGGCCCGCGCACACCCCGCCGCCACGCCCACGGCCAGCCGCTGCAGTGCCGCCCAGGGGTCGGATGGCCAATCGGGATGGGGCAGCCCCTTGACCACGCCATCCACCGTCTGCGCCTCGGCCAGCCAGCGGCCGGTCAGCGCGCTGCGCAGCCGTGGCGCCAGGCGCTCGTAGCGCTGCTCGCGCGCGCCCCACACGCGCTGCTCGCGCAGCGCCAGCGGCAAAGGCTGCCCGGCGTCCAGCGCGCGGCGCACCGCGTGCAGCGCGCGCAGCTCCTCGGCCAGCGCCCAGTGCACCGGCACCGGCGCCACGCCCTCGGCTTGCAAGCCTTGCAGCATGCGCTGCACGCGCGCCAACGCCCCGTCCAGCACCGCCAACGGCAGCTTGAACGGGTCGTAGCGCGCCACGTCGAGCACGGCGCGACGCACCTGCTCCAGGCTCAACTCGCCCGGTGGGTACAGCAGGCCGAGCTTGACCACCTCCTGATGCGCGGCCAGCAGGTTGCCTTCGACCCGGTCGGCCATGAAAGCCAGCGTGCGCAAGCCCTCTTCGCCTTCGGCCACGCGTTGCCCCTGCGCCGCCAAGCGTTGCGCGATCCACGCCGGCAATTGGGCACGCTCGACCGGGTCGATGCGCACCACCACCCCGTGCGCGATCAGCGCCGCCATCCAACCGCTCTTGAGCGTGGCCGCATCCAGCCGCGGCAGCACCACCAGCGTCACCGTGTCGGCGCTGTGCGCGGCCTGCGTCGCCAGCTGCTCCAGCGCGGCCGCCCCGTCGCGTCCGGGCTTGCCCGAGGGGATGCGCACCTCCAGCACGCGCTTGTCGGCAAACAGGCTCAGCGCCCCCAACGCGGCCAGCACGGCGCTCCAATCCGCCTGCGCGCTGGCCATCGTGAACACCGTACGTTCGACGTACCCCGCGGTGCGCGCCGCCGCCCGGATGGCGTCGCACGCCTCCTGCACCAGCAGCGTTTCGTCGCCATGCACCACGTACAGCGGCGCCAGCGCGCGCTGCAGTTGGCCGGGCAATTGAACGGGGCTGACCTGCATGAAGGCCATTGTAGGTGGCCGAGCGCATGACACGCCCAGCGGGCACAATCACGCGATCGACAACCAACGTCAACACAGCGATGACCACACCGGCACTTTCCCGTACCGTGGCGCTGATCGGTGCCCCCACCGACGTGGGCGCCGGCGCGCGCGGCGCCTCGATGGGTCCCGAAGCCTTGCGGGTGGCCGGCCTGGCCGACGCCCTGCGCGCGCAAGGCGTGCAGGTGCTCGACCGCGGCAACCTGCACGGACCGGCCAACCCCTGGCAACCGGCGCAGGGCGGCTACCGGCATCTGGACGAGGTGGTGGCCTGGAACCGCGCCGTGCACGCCGCGGTGCACGCCGAACTGCAGCACGGCCACCTGCCCATCCTGCTGGGCGGCGACCACTGCCTGGCGATGGGCTCGATCAGCGCCGTGGCGCGCCATTGCCGTGCCGTCGGCCGGACGCTGCGCGTGCTGTGGCTGGACGCCCACGCCGACTTCAACACCTCCGAACTGACCCCCAGCGGCAACCTGCACGGCATGCCGGTGGCGGTGCTGTGCGGCTTTGGGCCGACGGCGCTCACGCACTTGGGCGGTGCCAGCCCCGCCTTGCACCCCAGCCAGGTGCGCCAGATCGGCATCCGCAGCGTCGACCCCGGTGAAAAGCGCTTCGTGCACGAGCAGCGCCTGGAAGTGTACGACATGCGCTACATCGACGAGATGGGCATGCGCCACACGATGGAGCAGGTGCTGGCGGGGCTGGATGACAACACCCACCTGCACGTCAGCTTCGACGTCGATTTCCTGGACCCCGACATCGCCCCCGGCGTGGGCACCACGGTCCCCGGCGGCCCCACCTACCGCGAGGCCCAGCTGTGCATGGAAATGATCGCCGACACCGGGCGCCTGGGCAGCCTCGACATCGTCGAGCTCAACCCGGCGCTGGACGAGCGCAACCGCACCGCGCGGCTGGCGGTCGATCTGGTGGAGAGCCTGTTTGGCAAAAGCACCCTGATGCGCGAGCACCAGGTGCGGCGCAGGGGTTGAGCTCAGGCAGCGGGCCGCGGCAGCCTGTGGCCTTGGCCAGGCCGTCCTTGCGGCGTGGTTTCGCCGCCGTCGATGCGAAAACGTGCCACCGCAGCGGCCAGGTCGGCCGCTTGCTGTTTGAGCGCCGTCGCCGCCGCCGCCCCTTCTTCGACCAACGCGGCGTTTTGTTGTGTGGCCTGATCCAACGCCGAGATCGCTTCGCCAATCTGCGCGATACCGTGACGCTGCTCCTCGGCCGCGGTGGCCATGTCGTGGATCACAGACGCCAGGGCCTTGACTTCTTGCACGATGCGCTCGATATCGGCGCCTGCCTCAGCCACCAGCGCCGAGCCCTCGCGCACCTCGCCCACGGATGTTTCGATCAATGACTTGATTTCTTTGGCAGCCTGCGCACTGCGCTGCGCCAGCGCGCGCACCTCGGCCGCCACCACAGCAAAGCCACGCCCGGCTTCGCCCGCACGCGCAGCCTCCACCGCCGCGTTGAGGGCCAAGATGTTGGTCTGGAACGCAATGCCGTCAATCACGTTGACAATCTCACCCACCCGCTGCGATGAGTTCGAAATGTTGGCCATTTTGGTCGTCACCGCATGCATGACCTGGCCGCCCCGCTCGGCCGCCTCGGCCGCCCCGGTCGCCCGCTGACTGGCCTGCTGCGCGCGTTGCGCGGTTTGTGCCACCGCGCTGGTGAGCTGCTCCATGGTCGCGGCGGTTTCTTCCAAACTGGATGCCGCGCTCTCGGTGCGTGATGACAGGTCAAGGTTGCCAGCCGAAATCTCCTCGGCCGCCGTATGCACTTGCCCACTGGTGCTGCGGATATCGATCAGTACCGATTGCAGCTTGGCCACAAAGGTGTTGAAGTGCCCGCTGATGCGCGCCACTTCGGAAACGACCCCTTCGGTGTCCAGCCGCCGGGTCAGGTCGCTCCCCCCCGACGCGACGTCGGCCAGCGCCGCGTCGAGCCGTCGCAAAGGACGCAGCGACACGGCCACGATGAGGCCGACCACCAGCGCCGACACAACGCCCACCACCAACGCCCCAACCAACGAGTTGAGCGCCAGCACGCGCACCGCCGCCATCGCTTCGCCTTGATGCATCGCGATGATCAGCCGCCAATCGGTGCCGGCGATGGGCCGCGCGATCAGCAGCTGTGTCTCACCGGCCATGGTGGTCGGCACCGCGGCCGTGTCCAGGGCGGACAACGCACTGGCCGTCAGGGCAGGGGAGAGCTGCTCTGCCGGCTTGAGGATCCAGTCCCGGTTGGGATGCACGATCACGCGACCATCGCGCGCCACGATGAACGCATGGCTCGACGGCGTTGGCTTGATCGCATTGACGCTGGCTTGCACCGCGTCCATGAAGATGTCGCCCGCCACCACGGCCTGCACATCGGCACCTGCGCGCTTGGCCGCTGCGAAGGTGAGCACCAGCTTTTGGGTGCCCGCATCCAGGTACGGCTCGGTCAACACCACGCCTGAGCCGGCCGCCGCCAACCGGTACCACGGCCGCACGGTGGGGTCGTAGTCAGGCGGCAGGTTCTGCGGGCTGGAAAACGCCGTACGCTTGTCCGCGTAGCCAATGTAGGTGGTGTCATAGCCGGCGGTGTGCGCGACCTTTTGCAGCGATGGCACGGGATCAGGTTCATCCACCGCGGGCAGCAAGGCTTCGACACCGCGACGGGCAGTCGCCACGAACTCGGCGATCGTCGCGGCGCGAGCGGACGCCAACGCCGCGGCGTCACTGACCAGCGTGTCATGCACCACAGTGCGCGCGATCCAGATGTTGATGGCGGAGACCACACCCACGCTGCCCACAGCCAGCGCGGTGGCCGCCGCGATGAGCTGCCATCGAAGTGTTCGAATGCCCAACATGATGCCGTCCTGTTCGACCAGGCCCTAAACCTGCTGGTCGGATTGTCTTGCCCCACAGCGGGGGCGTAAACCCCGGTAAACCCGATGCCTGCCTGCGGCCTGTTCAGCGCAACCCTGCACTGGGCAGGTTGACGTGCGCCAGCAGCACCATCCACTGGCGCACGATGGCGGTGCGCATGTCGGCAAACAGCAGCGCTTCTTCGGCCTCTTTGCCCAGCGCCACCGTTTCGGCGTAGCTGAGTTCGCGCTCTTGTTGCAGCTCGGTGGGCTCGATCAGCTCGCGTCCGCCCGGGGTGCGCAGCGCAAAACGCACCCGGCGGCGCAGCAGCAGCTCACGCACCTGGCCGGCGCTGGTGGTGCCCACGACGACGCGCTCGCGCTGGTCCAGCAGCACGTGCAGCACCACATCGGGCACCGGCGCCGCGGTGCCGGGCGCGGCCGGCGCCCGTGCGTCGAGCACCTGCACGCCGCTGGCTTGCAGCTGCGCGCGCAGGCTTTGCAGCACGTCGCTGTCGGCGCCCGCTTGCAGGCGCAAGGTGCGAAACGCCAACTGCAACCCGGCGCCGCGCAGCTGGAACCCGCAGCCGGCCAGCGACGCCATGGCCGCCCCGGCCGCCCAGCCCATCCAGGTGCGCCGCGCCAGCACCGTCACACCACCACGTTGACAAGCCGCCCCGGCACGACGACCACCTTCTTGGGCGTGCGCCCTTCGCCGTAACGCGCCACCTCGGGCGCGGCCAGTGCGGCGGCCTCGATGGCGGCACGGTCGGCGTCGGCCGCCACCGTCAGGCTGCCGCGCACCTTGCCGTTGATTTGCAGCACCAGCGCCAACTCGTCGCGCTGCAACGCCGCCTCGTCGGGCTGCGGCCACGGCGCATCCAGCAAGTCACCCAGCGCGCCCGCGTACCCCAAGCGCTGCCACAGCACCCACGTGAGGTGCGGCGTGGCCGGGTACAGGCAGCGCAGCAAGATGCCAAAGCCTTCGATCAGCGCCACGCCGCCGCCGGGCTCGCCGCTGGGATCGAACGCCTCCAGCGCGTTGAGCATCTTCATGCAGCCCGACACCACGGTGTTGTACTGCATGCGCTGGTAGTCGTAGTCCACCTGCTTGAGCAAGGTGTGGATCTCGCGCCGCAGCGCACGGGCGGCCTTGCCATACGCCACCTCGGCCAGCGACCCCGCCCCCTGCGCGGCTTGGGCGGCGGCGCTGTGGTCGAGCGCCGCCAGGCGCAGGCCAAACGCCCACACGCGCCGCAGGAAGCGGTGGCTGCCTTCCACCGCCGCGTCGTTCCACTCCAGCGTGGCCTCGGGCGGCGCGGTGAACATCGTGTACAGGCGCGCGGTGTCGGCGCCGTATTTTTCGATCAGGTCCTGCGGGTCGACGCCGTTGTTCTTGGACTTGGACATTGTGCCCACGCCCTCGTAGTCGATCGGCGTGCCCGCCGGCAGCACGCCATCGGCGCTGGGCACCTCGCGCTTGAGGCGCGCGCCGACGATCTTGCCAGCGTCGTCCAGCACATGCTCCACATCGTGCGGCCAGAAGTACTCCTTGGCCCCCTTGGCGGTGCGGCGGCTGTAGATGTGGTTGAGCACCATGCCCTGCGTGAGCAGGCGCTGAAACGGCTCGTCCACCTGCACCAGCCCCAGGTCGCGCATCACCTTGGTCCAAAAGCGCGCGTACAGCAGGTGCAAAATGGCGTGCTCGATGCCGCCGATGTACTGGTCCATCGGCATCCAGTAGCGCGTGCCCTCGCCCACCATGGCGTCGGCCAGGTGCGGGTCGCAGTAGCGCATGAAGTACCACGACGAGTCCACGAAGGTGTCCATCGTGTCGGTCTCGCGCCGCGCGGGCTTGCCGCAGCGCGGGCAATCGACCCTCAGGAACGACTCGCACTTGGCCAGCGGGTTGCCGCTGCCGTCGGGCACCAGGTCTTCGGGCAGCACCACCGGCAGATCCTCGTAGGGCACAGGCACCGGACCGCAGTCGTCGCAGTGGATGATGGGGATGGGCGTGCCCCAGTAGCGCTGACGGCTGATGCCCCAATCGCGCAGGCGGTAGGTGGTTTTTTTCTCGCCCAGGCCCTGCGCGGCCAGCAGCTCGGCCACCTTGTCCACCGCCGCTTCGTGCGCCAGGCCGTCGAGCACGCCGGAGTTGACGCAGCGGCCGCGCTGCTTGTCGGCGTACCACTCGGCCCAGGCCTCGGTGGAAAACACCTCGCCCGGCACCTCGATCACCTGCTTGATGGGCAGCCCGTACTTCTTGGCAAAGGCAAAGTCGCGTTCGTCGTGCGCGGGCACCCCCATCACGGCGCCGTCGCCGTAGCTCATCAGCACGTAGTTGCCCACCCACACCGGGATGGCCTCGCCGGTGAGGGGATGGCGCACCGTCAGCCCCGTGGGCATGCCCTCCTTGTCTTTCAGGGCCAGCTCCGCCTCGGTGGTGCCGCCCAGCTTGCAGCGCTCGATGAACGCGGCCAGCGCCGGGTTGCCGGCTGCGGCGTGCTGCGCCAGCGGGTGCTCGGGCGCCACCGCGCAGAAGGTCACGCCCATGATGGTGTCGGCGCGGGTGGTGAACACGTACAGCCGCCCATCCTGGATCAGGCGCCCTTGCGCGTCGCGGATGTCGTGCGGGAAGGCAAAGCGTACCCCGGTGCTTTTGCCGATCCAGTTTTCCTGCATCAGGCGCACGCGCTCGGGCCAGCCGTGCAGGTAGTTGGGGTTGGACGGGTCGGCCACCGCCGCCAGCAGCTCCTCGGCGTACTTCGTGATGGCCAGGTAGTAGCCGGGGATTTCACGCTTTTCGACGAGCGCGCCCGTGCGCCAGCCACGGCCGTCGATGACCTGCTCGTTGGCCAGCACGGTCTGGTCCACCGGATCCCAGTTGACCACTTGGGTCTTGCGGTAGGCGATGCCCGCCTCCAGCATCTTCAAAAACAGCCACTGGTTCCACTTGTAGTACTCGGGCGCGCAGGTGGCGACTTCGCGGCTCCAGTCGATCGCCAGGCCCATCGCCTGCATCTGCCGCTTCATGTAGGCGATGTTGTCGTAGGTCCAACGCGCCGGCGGCACGCCGTTTTTGATGGCGGCGTTTTCCGCCGGCAGCCCAAAGGCGTCCCACCCCATGGGCATGAGGACGTTGTAGCCCTTCATGCGCAACTGACGCGCCATCATGTCGTTGATGGTGTAGTTGCGCACATGCCCCATGTGCAGCTTGCCGCTGGGGTACGGCAGCATCGAGCAGGCGTAGAACTTGGGCTTGGAGGCGTCTTCGGTGACGCGGTAGGCGTCGCGCGCGGCCCAAGCGGCCTGGGCGGCGGCTTCGACGTCGCGGGGGGTGTAGGTGTCTTGCATGGCAGGCGGCATCCGGCGGCGCGGCGAGCGCGGGCGGTGTGTCCGCCCCCATGGCGCCGCGCGCATCAGCACAGGGTTACTGCGGCGGGATTGTATCGGCCGCCACAGCGCCCAGGCGTGCTGCGCGCGCCGCTTGCGCCCACTTGGGCGTCACCACCACCGGACGCGGGGTCAACCTGCTGTTATGACAAACCCAACCGGGCAAAACGTCAATCCATGCAGGCCGGTCTCACGCCAGCACCTCGGCCAGGAAGTTGTGCATCGCCTGCCACGAGCGGGCGTCGGCGCGGGCGCTGTACACGGTGCCAAAACCCGGGTCGTTGGCTTCGGGGTTGGTGAAGGCGTGCATCGTGCCGCCGTAGGCGTGCAGCTGCCAGTCGGCGCCGGCGGCGGTCATTTCCTGCGCAAACGCCAGCACCGACTCGGGCTTGGCCATGGGGTCGTCCCAGCCGTGCAGCGCCAGCACCTTGGCGTCGATGCGCCGCCCGGCGGTGTTGCCCGGCGGCGTGAACAGGCCATGAAAGCTCACCACCCCACGCAGCGGCAGGCCGCAGCGGGCCATGTCCAGCACGCTCAAGCCGCCAAAGCAAAAACCGATGGCCGCCAGGCGCTGCGCGTCGACCTCGGGCTGCTGCGCCAGGGTGGCCAACGCCGCCCCCAGCCGGGCTTGCAGCAGCGGGCGGTTTTGCACCAGCGGCGTCATCAGCGCCGCGTTTTCTTCCTTGCTGGTGCCGCGTTTGCCCTTGCCGTAAACGTCCATCGCGAAGCCGACGTAGCCGGCTTGGGCCAGCGCGCGCGCTTTGCCATCTTCGAACGCGCTGCGCCCGGCCCAAGCGTGCGCCACGGCCACCGCGGGCCGCCGCGCGGTCGCGGCGTCGTCCCACGCCAGCAGGCCCTCGAAGGTGACGCCGTCGTGCGTGTACTCGATGGTGCGGGTCTGGATCGTCATCGTGCTTGCCTCCTCACGGTCACAAAAACGGCGGCGCGCCCAACAGCCGATCGTGGCCGCCGGTCAGCGCAACCCCAACACGTCGAACATGTCGTACAGGCCGGCGCGGCGCGTGGCCAAAAAGCGCACCGCGCGCAGGCTGCCTTGCGCGTAGGTGGCACGGCTGCTGGACTTGTGCGTGATTTCGATGCGCTCGCCGCTGCCCAGGAACATCACCGTGTGGTCGCCCACCACGTCGCCGCCGCGCACGGTGGCAAAGCCGATGGCGCCAGCCGGCCGCTCGCCCGTGTGGCCCACGCGCTCGTACACCGCGCAGTCCTGCAGCCGGCGCCCCTGCGCCGCCGCGATGACCTCGCCCATTTTCAGCGCGGTGCCGCTGGGCGCGTCGACCTTGTGGCGGTGGTGGGCCTCGACGATTTCGATGTCGTAGCCGTCGCGCAGCGCCTGCGCCGCCAGCTCCAGCAACTTGAGCGTGACGTTGACGCCCACGCTCATGTTGGGCGCCAGCACGATCGGGATGTGCTGCGCCGCAGCCTCGATCGCCGCCTTTTGGGCGTCGTCAAAGCCGGTGGTGCCGATCACCATCGCGACGCCATGGCGCACGCACGCCTGCAGGTGCGCCAGCGTCCCCTCGGGTCGGGTGAAGTCGATCAGAAAGCGGCTCGCGCGCAGCGCGGCCTCGACGTCGGCGCCGATGGTCACGCCGCTGGCGCGCCCCGCAAAGGCGGCGGCATCTTGCCCCAGGGCGGGGCTGTCGGGCCGGTCCAGGGCGGCGCTGAGCGTGCAGTCGTCGGCGGCCAGCACCGCTTCGATCAGCATGCGGCCCATGCGGCCGCTGGCGCCGGCGATGGCAATCGGGTACGGGGTGGTCATCGTCATGGATGGGCAGCAGGTCGTCAAGCAGGGCTGTCAGCGCGCTTCCAGCGGCGGGTAGCTCGCCCCCGCGGGCGGCGTGGCCGGGGCGGCCGGGGCGTCGGCCGCGCGCGCCGTGGATCCGGCCGGCTGCGCGGCCTTGAGCTGGTCGTCGCTGGCTTGCAGCGGCGGCGCCTCGCCCGTGGGCCGGCGCACCTGCAGCGCGGCCACGAATTCGCGCTCGGTGGGCAGCTCGCCGTCGGCCTGCGCACGCGCCATGCGGTCGCCGTCGAACCACACCGTCACCACGCGGCGCTGCACCGGCTGGCCTTGGCGTTGGTAGGTGAATACGTAGTCCCAGCGGTCGGCGTGGAAGATGCTGGCCACCAGCGGCGTGCCCAGGATGGCCTGCACCTGCTGGCGGGACATGCCGGGCTGCAACGCCTCGACCTGCTCGCGCACCACCACGTTGCCTTGCAGGATGTCGATGCGGTACGGCGTGATGACCCCGCCCAGCGTGGACAGGCGCTGGCTGAGGCCGTCCATCGACGAGCACCCTGCCAGCCCCAGGGCGGCCAGGCCCAGCGCAGCGGCTGCAACACGATGACGGTGAAAGGAAGCGATCGGTGGCATGGCAAAACCCGCACGGCGCGCACAAACAGCGCACCAGGTTATATCATCGGGCCCATTGTAGTGGCGTGCCCATGCGGCGTGGCGCCGCCCCTTTTTGCGACCCTGCCCACACGCGATGACCAGCCTCGAAGAACTCAAGAGCACCGGGCTCAAGGCCACGCTGCCGCGGCTCAAGATCCTGGAGATTTTCCAGTCGGGCCGCCAGCGCCACATGACCGCCGAGGACGTCTTCAAAGCCCTGCTGGAGGAGCAGTCCGACATCGGGCTGGCCACCGTGTACCGGGTGCTGACGCAGTTCGAGCAGGCGGGCATCCTGGTGCGCAGCAATTTTGAGTCGGGCAAGGCCGTCTACGAGCTCAACGAGGGCCAGCACCACGACCACCTGGTGTGCCTGGATTGCGGTCGGGTGGAAGAGTTCTACGACCCCGACATCGAGCGGCGCCAGCAGGCCATCGCCCAGGAGCGCGGCTTTACGTTGCAGGAGCACGCGCTGTCCCTGTACGCGCACTGCACCCGCACCGATTGCCCGCACCGCACCCGCCCGGCGGGGCGCCGCGGCGGCGGCTGAGCGCGATCGGCCAGCGCCGCCTCGGCTCAGCCGTCGTCGCGCAGCATCGCGGCGCGCTGGCGCTGCACAAACTCCTGGTAGGTGTCGATGCCGCGCAACTGCAGCACGGTGTTGCGCACGGCGGCCTCCACCAGCACCGCCATGTTGCGTCCGGCCACCACTGGGATGACGGTTTTGCGGATCGCCACACCCAGCACATCCTGGTGCAGCGGCTCGCCCGGCAAGCGTTCGTAATCACGCTCCAGCGTGGCCAGCCGCACCAGGTGCACGATCAGGCGCAGCCGCATCTTGCGCCGCACCGCCGTTTCGCCAAAGATGGCCTTGATGTCCAGCAGGCCGATGCCGCGCACCTCCAGCAGGTTTTGCAGCAGCTCCGGGCAGCGCCCCTCGATGGTGGTCTGGTTGACGCGGTACAGGTCCACCGCATCGTCGGCCACCAAACCGTGCCCGCGCGAGATCAGCTCCAGCCCCAGCTCGCTTTTGCCCAGGCCCGACTCACCCGTGATCAGCACCCCCAGGCCCAGGATGTCCATGAACACCCCGTGCATCGTGGTGCGCTCGGCAAAGTAGCGTGACAGGTGCGCGCGCAGCACGTCGATCACGAACGCCGCCGACGCCGCGGTGGCAAACAGCGGTATGTGGGCGCGCTCGCACATCGCCACCAGCTCCGTCGGCGGCGGCTGGTCGTCGGCCACCACCAGCAGCGGCGGCTCCAGCGTCACGATGCGCGCCACGCGGCGGCGGCAGTCTTCCTCGGTGGCGTTGAGCAGGTACGCCACCTCGCGCGCGCCCAGCACCTGCGCGCGGTACGGGTGGATGTAGTTGAGGTAGCCCACCAAGTCGGCGCCGGAGCGGGCCTCGGCCACCGCCTTGTCGTCAAAGCGCCGCTCGCTGGCGCTTTGACCCGCCACCCACTGCCACTTGAGCGTTTCGCGGTGGTGCTCAAACAGCACATCGGCACTGATGGCGCGGGGTTTCATGGGCAGCCCAAGGGGTAAGCAACGGTACGACGCCTGGCCGTCCCGCGGGGGACGGCCGGTGCATCAAGCCGGCGCGTGCGCCGACTGCCAGCTGGCGATCAACCCGTGCAGCGTGGCCGGGTTGTCGGCGGCCTTGAGCTGCTCGCGCAGCGACGCGTCGCTGAGCAACTCGGCGATTTCAGACAGAATTTCCAAATGCTTTTGCGTGGCCGCCTCGGGCACCAGCAGAAAAATCAACAGGCTGACGGGCTGCTCGTCCGGCGCATCGAAGCCGATGGGCTGCGCCAGCCGAAACACCGCCGCCATCGGCTGCTTGAGCCCCTTGATGCGGCCATGCGGGATGGCCACCCCATGCCCCAAGCCGGTCGAGCCCAGACGCTCGCGCGCAAACAGGCTGTCGGTGATGAGCGCGCGGTTGAGACCGTGCAGCGACTCGAACAGCAAACCGGCTTCCTCGAACGCGCGCTTTTTGCTGGTGGCATCGACGGCCACGAGCACATGCTCCGGGGGCAGGATGGCGGACAAACGGTTCATGGAAACTTCACCTTGGGCGCAGACCGCGGATGATACGCCGCCGCGTTGCATTTTGCCCACACTTGCAACGACAAACCGCCTGCGGCGGCAGGCGGTTTGTTGCGGCGCAGCAACACGCCGCGATTCCAGGCCTCAGGCCACCTCCCGTTTCATCGGCAGGTGGTGGTGCTCTTGCACCTTGTCTTTGTAGCGCAGCACCTGGCGGTCGAGCTTGTCGGCCAGCTCGTCCACCGCCGCGTACAGGTCGGCGTGCGTGCTTTCGGCGTAGATCTCCTTACCCTTGACGTGAATGTTGCATTCGGCCTTCTGGCGGTGATCCTTGTCCTTGATCTTGTCCACGGACAGCAGGACACGGATGTCCACCACCTGATCGAAGTGGCGGGAGATGCGCTCCAGCTTGGACGTGACGTAGCTGCGCAGCGCAGGCGTGACTTCGAGGTGGTGTCCGCTGATGGTCAGGTTCATGACGGGGCCTCCTATCGTTGCCTCAATGGACCCGGCCGCCGACCGACCGGGTTCGCCTTGTGGGGCGGCAGCCCGTGCGCCCGCCCCACGCCTTTACTATGCCCGTTTGACGCCGCCGTGACAAGCGCCCCGCCGCGCCCAACCCGGCCCCGGGATAGTCCCGATGGCCGCCGCGCCCCGCGCGCGTCGATACTGCATCGAGCCTTGCCCCGCCTGCGCCCACCATGGCCCTGGAAACCTTGCTCGCCACCGCCCTGCCCGCTGCAGGCCCACCCCCACCCGGGCGGCGGGCGCTGGTGCTGATGGGTGGCGGCGCGCGCACCGCCTACCAAGTGGGGGTGCTGCGCGCGCTGGCACGCTGGCTGCCTGCCGGCCAGCGGCTGCCGTTTGACGTGCTGGTGGGCACCTCGGCCGGCGCGCTCAACGCCACCTTCGTGGCCAGTTGCGCCGACGAGGGGCTGCACGCGCTGGACCGGCTGGCGTCGTTTTGGAGCCGGCTGCGCTCCGAGCAGGTGTACCGCCTGCACGCGCTGCGCCTGGGCCGCCCAAACCTGCTCAGCGCCGGGCTGACGCTGATGCGCCAGGTCCGCCGCCACCGCGCGCTGCTGGACAGCCTGCCGCTGGTGGACACGCTGCACCGCGCCATCGACCTGCCGCGGCTGGCCGCGGCCATCGACAACGGCGTGCTGTTCGCGCTGGGCGTGACGGCCTCCAGCTACACCACGGGCGAGCATTGGACGTTTTTTCAGGCCCGCGACGGCGCGCTGCCGCCCTGGCGCCGCCCCGGGCGGCGCGCCGAGCCGGCCGTCATCGGCATCGAGCACCTGATGGCCTCGGCCGCCATCCCGTTTCTGTTCCCCGCCGTGCCGCTGTGGGTCGATGGCCACAAGGAGTATTTCGGCGACGGCTCGATGCGCCAGCTCTCGCCGCTGTCGGCCGCCATCCACGCCGGCGCCGACCGCATCCTGGTCATCGGCGTCGGCCAGCCGCAGCGGGCCGCGCTGGGCCGCAGCAGCGCCACCGGCGGCGAGCCCAGCGCCGGCACCATCGCCGGCCACGCCCTGGCCAGCGTGTTCCACGACACGCTGCAGGCCGACGTGGAGCAGGCCCAGCGCGTCAGCCGGGCGTTGCGCGCGCTGCCCCCCGCCGTGGCACAGGCGTTGCCCTACCGCCCGGTGGAGGTGCTGGCCATCCAACCCAGCGCGTCGCTGGACGAGCTGGCGCTGCAACACGCGCACGCGCTGCCGCGCGCCACCCGCGACACGCTGGCCGGCCTGGGGGCGCTGGAAACGCGCCGCGGCAGCGCGGGCAGCGCCGCCGCGCTGGCCAGCTACCTGCTGTTCGAGCCGCCCTTCGTGCACGCCCTGATGCGCCTGGGCGAAGCCGACGCCCAGGCGCACGCCGCGGCGCTGCGCGCGCTGCTGGCCGACCGCCCCGAACCGGCCGCCGCAGTGCCATAATGCAGGCTTCACCGTAGCCTTGGAGCCCACCGTGGAAAGCAGCCCTAGTCGCGTGCTTGCGGTGCCGGCGCCCGGCCTGCGGCGCGACGGCTGACGGCGCCCCCGTGGCGCGGCCTTGCGTGTGCGGGTGGGGTGCGCGCCGCCGCAAGCGCTTGCCCTCCCCAACACCGACCCGTCCCGCGCCGCCATGCTCAACGTCTTCACGCTCGTCAACGGCCGCCTGTTCCAGGAAGAAATCGAATCCCTGGAAGATCTGGCCCGCTTTCAACCGATCTGGGTCGACATGGAGTCGCCCACGCCCGAGGAACGCCGCTGGGTGCGCCAGCACTTCGGCCTGTCGATCCCCGAAGACGCGATGGACGACGACATCGAGGAGTCGGCGCGCTTCTTTGAGGAAGACAACGGCGAGCTGCACGTGCGCTCGGACTTCCTCATCGACGACGACGATGGCCCGCGCCATGTGCGCGTGGCCTTCATCCTCAACGAACGCAACGCCGAACTGCGCAGCCACGGCGTGCTGTTTTCCATCCACGACGAGGACCTGCCGGTGTTTCGCCTGCTGCGGCTGCGCGCGCGGCGCATGCCCGGCCTCATCGACGACGCCAAGGACGTGCTGCTGGCGCTGTACGACACCGACGTCGAGTACTGCGCCGACATCCTGGAGGGCGTGCACGACGAGCTGGAATCGATCAGCGCGCAGGTGCTGTCGGGCCAACTGACCGACGACAGCGCGCAGCAGGTGCTGTCGGCCATCGCCCGCCACGAGGACCTCTCCGGCCGCATTCGGCGCGACATGATGGACACGCGCCGCGCCATCAGCTTTTTGATGCGCATGCGGCTGCTCAGCGCCGAGCAGTTCGAAGACGCGCGCCAGATCCTGCGCGACATCGACTCGCTCGAGGGTCACACGTCGTTCGTGTTCGACAAGATCAACTTTCTGATGGACGCCACCATCGGCTTCATCAACATCAACCAGAACAAGATCATCAAGATCTTCTCGGTGGCCAGCGTGGCGCTGCTGCCGCCCACGCTGATCGCCAGCATCTACGGCATGAACTTTCAGTACATGCCCGAGCTGGAGTGGCGCCTGGGCTACCCGTTCGCGCTGGCGCTGATGGTGGCCAGCGCCCTGCTGCCCATGTGGTACTTCCGCCGCCGCGGCTGGCTGCGCTGAAGCCTTGGGGTGCACAACCTGTTCCGCTTGACAGAATCCTTTTGGCGGAACACTATTGGGCATGATCCATTCGTTTGCGTGCTGCGACACCGAGGCGCTGTTCCACAGCCGACCCGTGGCACGGTTCAGCAACATCGAGCGGGTGGCGCGACGCAAGCTGCTGCAACTGCACGCGGCCACCGAGCTGGCCAGCCTGCGCATTCCCCCTGGCAACCGGCTCGAAGCCCTGCAGGGCGATCGCCAAGGACAACACAGCATCCGCATCAACGACCAATGGCGCGTTTGTTTCGTTTGGAAATCCGACGGCGCGCACCAAGTCGAGATCGTGGACTACCACTAGGAGCCGATCATGGCCGAGTTGCTCGACGAAATCCACCCGGGGGAAATCCTGCTGGAAGAATTCATGAAACCGCTGGGCATCACCGCCCGCCAGTTGGCGGCCGACATCGACGTGCCGCCCAGTCGCATCAGCGACATCGTGCACGGCCGTCGCCCCATCACGGCCGACACGGCCCTGCGGTTGGGCTTGTACTTTGGCATGGAGCCCCGGTTTTGGGTCAACCTGCAAGCGGAGTACGACACCCGCGTGGCGATGCGCGAGCGTTACGCCACCATCGCGCCACGTATCCGTGCGCGGCGACCCGCCGTGGCCTGAAGCGGCGACGCCCTCACAGCAGGTTGAGCGCCTTGCGCACGATGCGCGCACTGTAGTGGCGCGCCACGTCGCGCATGAAGGCCTGGAAGTCCACGTGCGCCTCGTCGTCGGCACGGTCGGATGCCGTGCGCACCGCCGCAAACGGCGTGCCGTAGTCGGCGCACACCTGCGCCACGGCGGCGCTTTCCATGTCCACGGCCAGCGCGTCGGGCAGCGCCTCGCGCAGCGCCTGCGACTCGGCCGCGCTGGTGATGAAGCGGTCGCCGCTGATGATGAGCCCCTGGTGCACCGTGGGGCGGTGCAGCCCCAGCGCGCGCAGCGTCTCGGCGCTCACGAGCTTGGGCAGCCAGGTGACGGCATCGCGCGCGGCTTCGGTGAGCACCTGCACCAGCACCGCGTCGGCGGCAAAGCGGCTCACGCCCGTGCCGGGCACCTCCCAGCGCGGAAACAGCGGCGCGGCGCTCAAGTCGTGCTGCAGGCAGTGGGTGCCCACCACCACGTCGCCCACCTCCACCCCCGGCGCCAAGCCGCCGGCCACACCGGTGAACAGCACGTACTGCGGCGCGAAACGCTCGTGCAGGATCGCCGACGTCGTGGCGCCGGCCACCTTGCCGATGCCGCTGAGCACCGCCACCACCTCGTGCCCCTGCAGGTGCCCAAGCCAAAACTCCCGCCCGGCGACGCGCTGCACGCGCTCATCGGGCATCAGGGCCAGGATTTCGGCCAGCTCTTCGTGGACGGCGCTGATGACGGCAATGCGGGCCATGGCTGCAAAGGGGCTCGATCAAGGGTCAGGAGGCGGGTTTGTCCCGCAATTCTCGCCGCAAAATCTTGCCCACGGGCGTCTTGGGTAGCTCGGTGCGGAACTCGATCACCTTGGGCCGCTTGTAGCCGGTCAGGTTGGCCGCGCAGTACTCGCGGATGTGCTCCTCGGTCAGGCCGGGGTCCTTGCGCACGACAACCAGCTTGACCGCCTCGCCCGAATGCTCGTCCGCAATGCCCACCGCCGCGCACTCCAGCACCCCTTCCATCTGCGCCACCACGTCCTCCACCTCGTTGGGGTAAACGTTGAAGCCCGACACCAGGATCATGTCCTTTTTGCGGTCGACGATTCTGAAGTAGCCGCGCTCGTCCATCACCCCGATGTCGCCGGTGCGAAAGTAGCCGTCGGCCGTCATCACGCGCGCCGTCTCATCCGGGCGCTGCCAGTAGCCGGCCATGACCTGCGGCCCGCGGATGGCGATCTCGCCCGGCGTGCCCACCGGCACCTCGTTACCCTCGTCGTCGATGCACTTCATCTCGGTGCTGGGGATCGGCACCCCGATGGTGCCGGAAAACGCCTTGACCGTGACCGGGTTGCAGCACACCGAGGGGCTGGTCTCGCTCAGGCCGTAGCCCTCGCAGATCGGGCAGCCGGTGCGCTCCAGCCAACGCTTGGCCACCGCCGCCTGCACCGCCATGCCACCGCCCAGCGACACGCGCAGGTTGCGCCAGTTGACGGTGTCGAACTCCGGGTGGTTCAGCAGCGCGTTGAACAGCGTGTTGACCGCCGGAAAGCTGTGGAACGTGTGCTGGCGCAGCTCCTTGAGCACCGCGGGGATGTCGCGCGGATTGGGGATCAGGATCGTTTTGCCGCCGGTGCGCAGCCCCAGCATCATGTTCACCGTGAAGGCAAAGATGTGGTACAGCGGCAGCGCGCACACGGCGGTGGGCTGCTCGTCCGCCGGGATGGTCTTGCGCGCCGGCGCCTCCCACGCCTCGGACTGCAACACGTTGGCGATCAGGTTGCGGTGCAGCAGCACCGCGCCTTTGCTGACGCCGGTGGTGCCGCCGGTGTACTGCAGCACCGCCACGTCGTTGGGGCCCACCTCCGGGCGGCGGTACGTGCCCTTGCGCCCGCGCGCCAGCGCCGCGTTGAAGCGCACCGCCTGTGGCAGCTCGAACGGCGGCACCAGCTTTTTGACGTGCCGCACCACCGCGTTGACGATGAGGCCCTTGATCCCCAGCAGGTCGCCCATCGACGCCAGCACCACGTGCTGCACCGGCGTGTGCGCCAGGCACTGCTGCAGCGTGTGGGCGAAGTTTTCGATGATGACGATGGCCTTGGCCCCGCTGTCCTTGAGCTGATGTTCCAGCTCACGCGCCGTGTACAGCGGGTTGACGTTGACCAGCACGTAGCCCGCGCGCAGGATGGCCGCGACCGCCACCGGGTACTGGATGCAGTTGGGCATCATCACCGCCACGCGCTCGCCGCGCGCCAGCCCCAGCCCCTGCAGGTACGCCGCCAGCGCACGCGACAGCTCGTCCACCTGCGCGTAGGTCCAGGCCTTGCCCAAAAAGCTGTACGCCGACCGCGCCGCGTACTTGGCAAAGCTTTCCTCCATCAACGCCACCAGCGACGGGTACTGGCTGGCGTCGATGGTGGCCGGCACCCCTTCGGGGTACTGCTGCAGCCAGGGTTTGTCGGCAGCGGTCACGGGGCGGGTTTCGCTGCTGGCACTGCTCATGGGGTCTCCTCTGACGTCAAGCTGACAATCGCCCCATTATGACGCAGCCCTCCCCCGCCGCGGGTGGGGGTTAGGGAAAATACGAACGTTCGTTCGCGTTTACGTCATGCCGCACAAGGACGCGGCCGCATCGTGCGCGACTTGAAGTCCACCCCCGCCAACACCTCGAAGTCGGCCAGCGGCCGGGCCGTGCCCAGCCCGTAGCGGTCGATCTGCGTCAGCGCGGTCGGGTCGGTGGGCGCCTCGCCCGCCAGCAGGTGGCGCACCCGCGCGAAAGACAGGGCGTTGAGCCGCGTCCAGTCGCGGTTGTCCTGCCAGTGCTTGGGGCGCCCGCGGTCGTGCGTGTAGTCGTGGTACAGCAGCACATCGTTGGGCGCGAACACGTCCCAGCCGTGCGTATACAACCGCGCCGACAGCGTGGACTCCTCGCCGTGGAAGTACAGATGTGGGTCGTACGGCACCTCGTCAAAGGCCGCCGCGGGCGCGAAGATGCACCCCGCCCCTACAAACGCCTGCCACACCGGCGCAGGGGGACGCTGCGCGTAGGGGATGGCGTGCGAATGCAGGACCAGGATGCCTTGCTCGTTGAAGGCTTTGGGCCGCGTGACGGGAATGGCGGGGTCGGCCAGCTGCCGCGGCGGCGTGTAGGGCATCGGGTGGCACGACAGCACGGCGCGCGGGTTACCAAGCTCCGCCCACATGCGCAAAAAACGCTCATCCCAGCCTGGCGCAAAGCGCGTGTGGCTGTCGATCTGCAGCACGAAAGGCTCGTCGCCGCGCAGCTCGGTCAGGATGCGGTGCCGCGCCCAGCATGCCCCCAGGCTGCTGGCCGCGTGCACGCACAGTTGCCGCACCGCTGGCCCCTCGGGCGCCAGGCAGTCATCGTCCACCGCCGGCACCACCTGCGACAACACCCCAAACACCACCCGCTGCGGCTGCGCAGCCTGCGCCAGCGCATCGCGGATCGTGGGGGCCGTCTCGGTGTCGCGGTAGTTGGCCACCGAGATGAAGATGCGCGCCCCCGTTTTCGCCATGGCCCCATCACCCCAAGGCCAGCGCCGCCGCAATCGGCTCCTGTGTGGTCGCGTAGCGTTGCGCTCGCTCGGTCAGCTCGCGCAGGTGCTCCTCCCGGCTCTGCAGGGGTTTGCCATCTTTGACCAGCCGCTCGTTGCGGCTGAACAGGACTTCGCACACCACCCGGGCCCACCTCTGCGGATCGGACTCACCCTGCCGGGCAAGCGCCCAGAACATCTGCTCGAACCGTCCCATCGACACGGCCCCACCGGTGACCGCGCTGGCCAGCCAACCACCGCCATCGGCGCCGTCAAAAGCACGACGGACCAAGGCTTGGTTGAGGCCAGCCACCCCGGGACGCACGACCGCTGGGTCATGGTCTGCCACCAAATGCACCTGGCCCGTGGCGATGAGCAGGGTCACGGCCTGCACCAGTTGATCGAAATGCACCCCGGCCGGGGCCACGGCAGCCTCCAGCGCCTCCACGGCGCGCACGGCATGATCCGCCAGCGCATCGACGACCGGCCCGTAGATGTTGGGGGCCATGTCTGCCTCGCCCAGGGTACCAGTAACCTTGAACCGCACCTGCGCCCGCGGCACCACCAGCACAACCCGCTGCTGCCGCAGCAAGGCGCGCCGTTCGTCCGGCCCGAGCGGCACCGCCCCTTTGACCCAGTAATCGCGCCGGAACTGCTGGTTGACCAGCACATCGCGCACCGTTTCGCGGTGCACCGGGTCGGGAATGTCGCGCAGCAGCGCGCGCTGGGCATCCGTCAGGTTGAGCGGCTCCACATGATCGGTCAGGTGCGCCGAGGCGGCCCAGGTCAGCTTGGCCTCGCTCATCTGCTGGGCGATGTCGGCAAAGTACATCGGCTCCCAGTCTTGGTTGAAATATTCGTGGGCCAGATAAGCGCGGCTTTGCTGCCGCAGCCGTTGCACGCGCCCCGCCACGGTGGGAGCCGCCTTGGCGTACTGCGGCTGCGTCCCCATCACCCGCTCGACAAACGCCAGGGCGGCGCCAATCCGCTCGGCCATGCCCGCCCCAGACGCCGTCATGGTTTCGGCGTGACGCGCCATCAGGTGTCGCACGGGCGCGAACGCTGCCCAACCCGGCAGGGTGTTGTAGCTGGCGTACACCACACCGCCCACCCGCAGGTGCCGGCGCACAAAGTCCACGATCAACTCGCGGTTGCGCCGCGACACCCAGCTCCAGATACCGTGCAAACCGATGAAATCGAACATCGGCACACCGTCGCGCTGGCCAAACTCGGCAAACGCGTCGTCAAACAAACGAGCGCGCCCGCCCCCAGCCTGTGCCAAGCGTTGGGCGTGAGCCACCTGGGCGGGGTTGAAATCCGTCCCCCACCACGCCACGGTGGAGGCCGCCGCGTGAATATTGACGCTGAGCCCCTGCCCAAAACCCAGTTCGCACGCCTCACGCACATCGGGCGGCGCCCACCCCTTGAGCAGCAGCGCCCAGCGCGCCCGCAGGGGGTTGAGCTCGTGGTAGTAACCGTGCGTGTACGTGATCTCGGTGACGTAACCGTCGGACCAATCGGCCATGTGACCTCCCCCGCCAACGCAAAGGGCACCCCTTGGGCAGAGGTGCCCCGTCTCAACCGACCGCCACCGCGCCGCCGGGTATCTCCATACGGCACGGCGGCGATCCTCATCAGGTCGGATCGCCGGTCTTGGTGATGGTGGCCAGATCCGGGGTCAGCGACGTGTCGATGGCGATCTGCACCGCGGCCGTGGTGGCGTTCTCCACCACCACCTGCTGCTGCACGCCACCCGCATCCGCGCCGTTGCTGTCCACCGACAGGGTCACGTTCGAACCGGCGGTCGCCTCGGTCACCGTCAGCGGCGCGGAATCCTCGGGCAGCACGTCCTGGATCCGGATCGCATCGTCGCTGCCGAAGCTCTTGACCACGTCCGAGTCGCCCGTGTTGGTGTCCGACAGGTTGATGACCACCACATCCTGACCCGTCCCCAAGTCGAAGGTGTCGCTGCCGGCGCCGCCGACGAGGGTGTCGTTGCCAGCGCCGCCGAGCAGGGTGTCGTTCTTGTCACCGCCGATCAGCACGTCATCCCCGGTGCCGCCGACCAAGGTATAGCCCTTGTCGTTACCGGCCACACCAACATCCTGATCGGTGAAGGTGCCGAGTGCACCAACCGCGTCGTCCAGGGTCTCGCCATTTTCTGCCACGGCGGCCGTCGTGGTCGTGGACGACCCCCCCGAGGTCGTGTTGGTGGTCTTGGACAGCTCCACCGTCTTGCCATCATCACCCACGTAGGTGGTGGTGACCACGGTGGTCGTGGTGGTGGTCACGTCCGTCTTGGTCGTCGTGACACCGGTCACGGTATCCGCGCTGATCGCATCGAGCCGGCCATCGTTGTTGGCATCGATGGTGACATGGAACTGGGTATCCACCTTGTCGCCATCGCCATCGGTGGCCCAGGCGTTGAAGACCAGGGTCAGGTCATAGGCCGTGGTGACCGTGGTCGTGGTCGTGGTCGTTGTCGTGGCGTCGGTGGTGATGGTGGTCTTGTACGACTTGTCGTAGGTGTAGTTGACCTTCACACCAGCATCGGGGTCAATCCGGTAGCCGTCGCCATCCCCCGCGGTGAAAGTGACCGTATCGGAAGTACCCAACGTCACCTTGATTGGCGTATCAATGTTGGCGTTATCCCCTTGGGTTGTTGGTGCGGTAACCGAGCCATCGTTGGTCTTCCCCCCGCCCACATCCCAGCTCGCCTTGTCACCTTTGCCAAAGTGATCAAGCGTCAGATCCAGGCTGGTGATGGTGACATTGGATGCCCCGGCCGGCAAACCGCTGGCACTGATTTCAAGTTTCAACGACTCCGTAGGGGCACGTCCACTGGGGTTGTCGATGAAGTTGTTGCCCACCCCGATTCCTTGGGTCGACCAGTTGACCTCATCCGCGTTTTCGCCGGTCTCGTTATCGCCATCGCTGCCGGTGGCTTTGATAGTGAAGGTAATACCGGACGAGCTGTCGGTCTGGCTGATGTTGAGCACCTCGCCCTTGCCACCACCCTTGCTGTCCCCAGTAAACGTCACACTGTCGGTAACGGTCTTGGTGATCGTCCCGTACTCAACCTTGTCCCCCGTCGTCGTGTCAACGTTGGTGGCGGTCTGGGTGGCGGTCGTGGTGTACGCATCGACCGTGCCCAGCATCGTCACGGTGTAAGTACCCGTTGGCAGGCCGTTGCTATCGCGGTCGAGCGCGACGGTGAAGACCACCTCGTCGGTGCCTTCCTTGACCGCCTTGAGACCACCCGAGCCATCGTCCACGTACACAAGGTTGGTACCGCCCGACTTCACGATCGCGGCATCACCGTTGCCAGCGATGGCGGTGACATAACGAACGGTCGGGTTGCCGTCGTCCTTGGTCGCCACGTCCTCAATGGCGGCATCCTTGCCCCAGCCGTCTGCGCCGGGTTCGATACCCAGCGACGCCGTGGCCGTCACCGGATCGGGTGGGGTCACGATCACCGTTTCCTGCAACAGGTTAACCATGGAATTGTGATCGCTGACGTCGATGATCTTGACCATCCCCTCGGCGCCGCTGGCCGTGGTCACGCCCGTGGTCAGGCGGGTCAGATCCGGGTCGGTCACCGGGGTTTCCACCGCCACAACAAACAGGTGATTGACCGTGGTACCAACAAAGTCCTTCCAGGCCTGCACATAGTTGGCATCCACAGCATCCCCCGACGCATTGATTACGGAGGGATTGGCCTGTGGATCGACCGCACCGGTCCAGCTGTACTCGCGGTTGGGGACCCCGTCGGTGATGAAATACGCCACGGTCTGGTCAGCCGCCGGCCGTGGGTCGGTCGCGGTACCCGCATCCGGGCCGTCGCCGCGGATAGTGTGGTGAATGGCCGCTTCATAATTGGTGTAGCCGTTCGCGCTCAGACCGGCCAAGAAGGTCTTCGCATCGGCAGCGCTCATCCAACCGGTCGATTGGGCGTTGGTCGAGAAAGTGGTGAACTGGACGTTAACACCGCCGTTGCTCTGGTATTGGTCAATCAGCGCGTCCAACGCGGCTTGCGCCGCCGCGAGCTTGGCTCCCCCCATGCTGCCGGACACATCCAATGTGACGATGACATTGGTCACCGGCAGGATCGTGTTGACGGTGGGCGAGACATTGGCGATCAATACATTCTGCGCGCCATTGGCCACGGCCACATCGTCCTGCACCTGGGCGTTGAGCGCGACTTGGACGGTATCGCCGTCCTTGTCCTGCGCCACCAGCTTGAGCGACTCCAACTGCAGCCAGTCTTCGCCCTGCTCCTTGTGCATCATCGGGCCAGTCACGGTCACCGTGTAGTCACCGTTTTGGGCGATCTGCATCGTGGCCGCAGCCTTGGACGCATCGGTGGTGACCTTGCCGTCCTGGTCGAAGTACACCGTGGCGCCGCTGGCCCCCACGCTGACTGTGGTGCTGCCCACCACGACGCCCGTGACCTTGCCAAAGCCGTCGGCGCCCCAGTTGACTGTGCCGGTCATGGTCTGGGTACCGGTGGTATGGCTTAGGTCGGGGGATTCGGCCTCCTTATTGCCGTTCAGGCCGGGCACCGATTCCTCTTCCAACTTGACGTCAATCGCAACATCTTTGCCATCCAACAGCTTGACCACCGGCGCATCGTCCTCGACGGACACACTCAGGGTCATGGTATCGGTCAGACCGGTCGCCAGCGAACTGGGGCGATCGTTGGCGATGACCGTGAAGCTCAGGTTGAGGCTGTCGTTGTCGTTCCAGAAGCCCTGCTCCGCCCCCGGCACGGCATGGTCGATAGGCCCATCAATGTCCACCTTGGCGCTGTAGCCGTCGACGTAATTGCCGCTGATGCTGACGGTGGCAATCGTCGTGTCACCCACCTTGCCGACAAGGGTCGTCGGGGTGCTGCCCGACCACGACCAAGTGACCGCCAGCCCGCCGGAGGTTACGATCGGCAGCCCCGACGTCGAGAAATAGACAGTCGGCACATCCCCGATGTCCGGATCCGCCACACCGAACGTCTTGCTGTCCTGGTCGGTCTGCCCTGATCCTTCCCTGTTACCGCTGGGCAGCGCGTCTTCCTGCACTGCCAGACTCAGGCTGTCGACGTTTTCCTCGGCATACTTGCTGGTTTCACCCGTATCTTTGACACCATCGCGGTCTTTGTCGATCCAGATTTCCTGCGTGGAATCCTTACCCGTGACAAACTCAGGCCGGTCGTTCACGCCCGTGACCGTGACCGTCAGGTTGGCCACATCGGTGTCGCCGTCGGCATCCTTCATCTGGTAGTTGAAGGTATCGGTCTGCTTGACGCCTTCACCCAGGGCGATGGCCTTGACGGTGTCCAACGTGTAGGTGGCATCGCCATCTTTCTCGATGGCCAGCTTGCCCACGATACCGTTGGCGTCGAGCGCGGTTTCGCCCGAGGTGTCGAAGAAATCGGTGGTGTTGTAGGTGCGGTCGCCACCGGCGCGGTTCCAGACCACCTCGGCGGGCGCCCCCTCGGCCTTGCCTTCGTACTGGTCGTTGACCAGCAGGTTGACCGATTTCGTGGCCTCGGTGGCCAGCAGCGTCAACGTATCGTCTGCCGCCACGGGTCCGGCGTCCTGGAAGTTGATCGCTCGGCCAATATCAAACCGATTGGACGCCGTATCCAGATCGCCATCCTTGGCGGTGGCCATCAGCGCCACCACGCCATCGCCCAGATTGGTGATTTCGTGCGGATCGTTGCTCGGGTGCATGACGGCGCGGTACAGGTCCACGGTCAGCACGCCGGTCGACGCATCGACGGCCAGTTTCAGCACCTCGGTCTTGACCGCAGGGGTCGAATCGTCCCCGCCCACCATAACGTAGCCGATGATCGAGCCATCGGTCTGTTGCTCCATCGTGACCGTTTGGCCCGTGGCGCTGTCCTTGAGCGTGGTTGTTTTGCTGCCGCTGCCATCCAGCACCTGCAGCCCAAAGACTTCCGACCCCGTTGCGGCGGCCCCATCCGCCCCGAAATTGAACTGGAAGCGACTGGACAGCTGGGTTTCGCCCGTGTCGTCGTCCGTATCGGTGCTGGTGCCCTTGTCCGCTTCCGCATCCTTGACCAACAGGGGCACGCCGGACCACTGGATGGTCAGATTGACGTCGTCGTAGTCCTTGTCGGATGAGCCGGTGGTGATCTTCAGGTCTTCCCAGTTGAAGTTGCCCTTGCTGGACTGGCCCGCCGAGGTGCCCGAGGGTGTGGCCTGCACATGCGACTGACCGTCGGGGTTGAGCCGCTGGTCCGAGAAGTACACCGGTGCGCCGTCCCCCGACAATGCGGTGGCACCGACCTTGGCCACCCACTGACCACCGACCTGCTCGAAGGTGACGGCAGTGTTGCTGGTCAGGCCCGTATTTTTGTTGTCTCCATTGGGGATGAGGAAAAAGCCAACCTGGTCCGGCGACACGCCAGACGGCAGCGCCACCGAGGTCGAGGTTCCGGTCTTGACGTTGTCCCAGATGACGGTACCCGAGACGGGGTTGCCACTGGCGTCCTTGATGTACCAGCCAAAGCTGTTGTTGTAGCCGGCCTCGCTGCCTTTGTACTCGACCGTGAAGGTGGGCACCAGACCCTGGGTGGGCGGATTGACCACCACCTCGGGCACGTCGTCCTGGACGCGGGCCGTCAGATCCACCTGGATGCGGTCACCGTCCTTGTCCTGGCCGACCAAGGTGATCGTGCTGAGGTCGAGCCAGTCCTCAACGGCTTGCATGGCGGCATCACGGTCTGCCTCGTCCAAACCCGCCAAATCGGTGTGGGTGGCCGTCCCGTGCTGCAGCCGCCCCACGACTTCGAGGGTGTACTTGCCCGCGTCGTCGCCCGTCGCATGGATGGTGAGAATGGCGCCGACGGCGTCCGTGCTGTCGGGCGCCAGCGCCTTGCCATCGACACCGAACTGAACGGTGATGACGCCGCCGTCCGGGCTGTAGTCCCGACCGTCGACCGTCGCCTTGACGACGCCACCGAAGGTGTCGGCGCCCCAGTGGATGACGCCCTCCTTGATCGTGCCATCGCCCTGGGTTCCCAGTCCGTCGTCGGTTTCGTTGTTGCCGCCGATGCCCTCGACAGACTCTTCCTCGAGGTCGAGTTGTTGTAACCCGACGGGTTGCTCGTCCTCGCCCAGGATAAGCTGGGGCACGTCGTCACCAAACGCCAGTTTGCCGTTCAGGTCCAGGGTCTGGGTGGCTTGGTCGTCGTCGCTGTCGGTGGCTGTGATGTTCAGAACAAAGGGAACTTCGCCCAGATTGAGCACCTTCAGCTCATCGGGGCCTTCGTTGTTTACGCCGTCCGGCGCGTCGTGCAGGATGGCGCGCTGCTGCTGAAGGACCAGTTGACCGAATCCGTCTACGGTCAACGTGAATGCGGGCAAGCCTTCCACGTTCGGCTCACCCTCGTTGCCCAACCGCGCCCAGACGGTGCGGCCATCGTCCGAGGTGTAGAGGTAAAGGGGCTCGCCAGTCAGCGTGTCGAACAAACCGGACGGCACACCGTTCAAGTCGCCAAACGCGAACGTCATGCCCGGCTCGCCGCTCGGCGGGGGCTCGTCGCTCGGCCCTTCATCCGGAACGAGCTTCGGCCCATCGGCACCAAACACCACCCGGAACACCGTGCCCATCACCTCGGCCTGGTCCGTTTCCGCGTCGCTGTCTGCGTCGGTGCCCGACTCCAACGCCTTGTCCTCGGTGCGCAGCTGAGGCAATTCGGCCATGACGGGCTCGTCGCCTTCGCCTTCCATTTCCACCGGCAGGATTTGGGGGCCGTCGTCGGTGATCGTGATGTCAATCCCCGACGAGGCCAGCACCGTACCGCCCGGCGCACGAACTTCGATGACGAATGGATCCAGAACCGTGTCGTCTTCGTAGGTGTCGTCACCGTCCAATACGTCGAACGGCCCATCGCCGTCGTCGCCATTGACCTCCGGCACGGGGTGTGTCACGTTACCGGTCAACGTATAGGTGTACGAATACACCCCCCCCTCTCCGAGCGTGACCGTGATGGTGCCGTACTCACCCTCCAGCGTCCATGGGCCGGCACCTATCAGCTGGACTTCATCGCCATCGTCGTTGACCAGCCAAATGGTGTTGGGGACGTTGCCCGGTGTGTAGGAGAACGACCCTGTGACAGTTTCATAGTCCTCGCTGGACCGCGTACCGGGCGAGCCGCTGTTCTGGTTGCCGGTGCCCTCACCCCCTTCGTCGAGTGAGCTTTCGCGAACAGTGCCCGTACCCCCCGTGATGGTGGGGGGCACGACCGGCGGTTCGGTGGCGGGTGGCTCGGTGGCGGGTGGCTCGGTGGCGGGCGGCTCGGTGGCGGGCGGCTCGGTGGCGGGCGGCTCGGTGGCGGGCGGCTCGGTGGCGGGCGGCTCGGTAGCTGGCGGCTCGGTAGCTGGCGGCTCGGTAGCTGGCGGCTCGGTGGCGGGCGGCTCGGTGGCGGGCGGCTCGGTGGCGGGTGGCTCGGTCGGCTCCGGCGCCTCCGCCGCCAGCAACGGCGCGTCGATCGGCCCTTGCGGGTCGAATTGGTAGGCATAGGACTGCGGGGTGACGGGCTCGACGATGCGCGCCAGCATGACGAAGCTGGCGCCGTCGTTTTCACCGCCACCTGCGGCGCCGGCGGCCGCGGGGTCGAGCTGCTCGGTCAGGTCGCCGCCCTGCTGCAGGATTTGGGTGATTTGCTCGATGGTTTGCGGCTGCACCGCGGCGTCGGCGGCGGTGGGGGTGGCGTCGGTGGCGACGATGCTTTCGTCGACCCGCACGGCCTGCGCCGGACCCATGGCCATGATTTGGCCGTCGTCGAGCAGCAGCTCCAACTGCGCGCCGGCGCCGGTGCGGATGACCTGGCCCTTTTCGATGACGTCGCCCACCTTGAGGGCACGCACGCTGCCATCGGGCAGGATGACGGCGGCGTTGCCGGTGAGCTTGACGACGGTGGCTTTGGCCATGGCGGACTCCTTGCAGGGTTGTGCGTACGATGCACGCACTGTAGCCCTGGGGCCGCTGCACGGCCATTGGACCAAAGTCCAATTTTTGGGGGGCGGTGGGGCGCGGCCGTGTCAGATCACGCCCTGGTCATCGTCCAGCAGTTGCAAGCGGCGGCTGAGCGCGGCGCGGCTGGCGCGCCGCTGCAGCAGCTTGGCCTGCGCAGGCGCGGGGAAGTCGGTGAACTGGATGACGCCGCGCGCGATCAGGATGTCGATCAGGTCTTCGGTGATGCGCGCCAGGTCCGCGTCGGTGCGGCTGAGGTGCTCGCGTTCCTCGTCGGGCGCGGGCGCCTCGGGGGCGGGGGTGGGGTCGCTCATGGCAGGGCTTTCGGCTCGGTCGCGGGCTGGCCGTCGGTCAGCAGCAGGGCCAGTTGCACACGGTCGCGCACGCCCAGCTTGGCAAACACCTGGCCCAGGTGCGCTTTGACGGTACGCTCGCTGATGAAGAGCTGCTCGGCCACCTCGCGGTTGGACTTGCCGGCGGCCACCGCGCGGGCCACCTGGGCTTCGCGTTCGGACAGCACCGACAGGTCCGCCACCGAGCGCGCCGCCGCCGGCGCATGGGCCAGCACGGTGCGGGCCGCGGCCAACAGGCGTTGCACCAGCTCGGGCCCGGCCCACAGGCCGCCGTGGCGCACGACGTGCTCGACTTCGCGCAGCATGGCGGGCACCGCCAGCAGGTGCACGTAGCCGCGCGCGCCGGCGTTGAGGGCGCGCAAGCCCTCGTCGTCGTGGGGCACGGGGCTGAGCACCACCACCGCCACGTCGCGCCGCTGCTGCGCCAGCTCGCGCACGCGTGCCTCCCAGCCCGGCAGGGTGACCGGCACCCACACGGTGTCGCCCGCGCGCAGCGTGGCCTGCAGCGTGGCCCAGGTGCTCCACTGGCCGTCGGCAAAGGCCTGCAGCCAGCGCTCGGGCGGCGCGGAAGGCGCGGGCGGCGCGGCCCCGGGGCCGGCGACGAGGAAGTGGCGTTTGCCGCTCATGGGGTGACTCCCGACGGATCAGCGCTCGGTCAGCGCGTTGGCCTTGGCGCGCAGCACGGGCTTGAGCAGGTACTGCAGCACGGTCTTTTTGCCGGTAAGGATGTCCACCTGCGCCACCATGCCGGGGATGATAGGCAGCCCCGGCCCAAGGCTGGCGCGGTGGGTGCGCAAGCGCACGATGTAGTAGGCGTTGCCTTTGTCGTCCACCACCGAGTCGGCGCCGATGCTCTCCACGTCGGCTTCGAGGCCACCGTAGATGGCAAAGTCGTAGGCGGTGAACTTGACCATGGCGCGCAGGCCGGGCCGCAAAAAGGCGATGTCCTTGGGGGCGATGCGTGCCTCCAGGATCAGCGCGTCGTCCAGCGGCACGATCTCCACCACCTCGCGCCCCGGTTGAACGACCGCGCCCACGGTGTTGACGTGCAGCCGCTTGACGGTGCCGCGCACGGGCGACTTGAGGTCGGCCTTGAGCACCTTGTCTTCCAGCGCGCGGCCCCCTTCGGCCAAGGCGGACAGGCGGCTGAGCGTGTCGGACAGCTCGGCGCTCATCTGCGCGCGCGCCTGCAGTTGCACTTCGTCGATGCGGCGCTGTGCCTCCGCAATGGCCGCCTGCACGCGCGCGATCTGGGCCGTGGCCTGTTCGCGCTCGCCGCGCAGGCGGGTGACTTCGCGCTCCAGGCGCAGCACCTCGACTTCGGACACGGCGCCGCTGCGCACCATCGGGCGGGTGGCTTCCAACTCACGCTGGGTCAGCTCCAGGCTGCGTTCGGCTTGCTCGCGGCGGGCGCGCGCTTCGTTGAGCTCCTGTTGGCGCTGCCCAAGCTGGCTTTGCGTGATGCCGATTTGCGCCGCGATTTCGGCACGCTTGGCCTCGTAGGCGGCGCGTTCCTGCGCCACCAGCTGCGGCGCTTCGCGCAGCAGCTCGGCCGAGGGGTTGAACGGCCGCCCCTGGATGAGCGCCTGCAGCCGCTCGGCTTTGGCTTGCAGCGCCAGTTGCGTGGCGCGGCTTTCGCTCAGGTTGGCGGCAAAGCGCGTGGGGTCCACGCGCAGCAGCAACTGGCCCGCTTGCACGAGTTCGCCCTCGCGCACCAGGATTTCGGTCACCACGCCACCATCGACGCTTTGCACCACCTGCACCTGGCTGGAGGGCACGACGCGCGCTTCGCCGCGGGTGACTTCGTCCAGCTCGGCAAACGCCGCCCACACGATGAGGGCCACCACCACCACCGCAGCGATGCGCAGCAGGTAGCGCGCGCGCAGCGGCTCTTGTTGCAGCTGCGCCCAGTCGGCGTCGGCGCCCCAGTCCTGGACCTGCTGGGCGTCGGGCGCGCCGCCCAGGCGGTCCACGAATCGCCCAAACAGCAGCCGACCCAGGCCGCCGCCACGCTCGGTGAGGCGGCCGATGCGGTCGAATCCCTTGGCTCCCAGCTCGCTCATGGCGCCACCTTTCCGATGCGGCCTTCGCGCAGCGCTTGCACGACCAGATCCTTGGGGCCGTCGGCCACGACGCGGCCAGCGTCCAGCACGATCAGGCGGTCCACCAGGTCCAGCAGCGACGTGCGGTGCGTCACCAGCACCAGCGTCTTGCCCGCCAGGTGCTGCTTGAGGCGCGCCTTGACCGTCTCTTCGGTGCTGTGGTCCATCGACGCCGTGGGTTCGTCCATCAGCAGGATCGTGGGGTCGTGCACCAGCGCACGGGCGATCGCCACGCCCTGGCGCTGACCGCCCGAAAGCGACTCGCCACGCTCGCCCACCACCATGTCGAAACCCTGCGGGTGGGCGTTGACAAAGTCGGTGATGGCGCCCACGTGCGCCGCGCGCAACAGGTCTTCGTCGTCGGCCTGGGGCGCGCCCAGCACAATGTTGTCGCGCAACGTGCCGTAAAACAGCATCACGTCTTGCTGCACGTAGCCGATGTGGCGGCGCAGCTCGGCCGGGTCGAGCTGGCGCACGTCCACCCCGTCGATCAGCACCGCGCCGCTGGTGGGCCGGTACAGCCCCAGGATGAGTTTTTGCACCGTGGTCTTGCCCGAGCCGACCCGGCCCAGGATGGCCACGCGCTCGCCGGGCTGGATGCGCAGGCTCACCCCGCGCAGCGCGCCGTTTTGCTGGCCCGGGTATTGGAACGACACGTCGCGCAGCTCGATGGCGCCTTCGAAGTGGCCCCGGGTGACGAAGTGCGCTTGCGGCGGGCGCTCGACCTCGCGCTTCATCAACTCGTCGAGCGAATCGAGCGCCGTGCGCGCGGTGTGGTACTGCACCAGCAGCCCCGCCACCTGGCCGATCGGGGCCATCGCGCGCGAGGCCAGCATGGTGCAGGCGATCAGCCCGCCCAGCGACAGTTCGCGCTCGCCGATCAGGTACACGCCGATCATGACCATGACGACGTTGACCGTTTGCTGCACGAACATCGAGGTGTTGCTGGCGCTGCTGGACAGCAAGCGCAGCTGCGCGCCGACGCGCGCCAGCAGCGCGGCGCTGTGCTCCCATTTGCGCTGCAGGGGCGACTCGGCCGCCAGCGCCTTGACGGTTTCGAACCCCACCAGCGCCTCCACCAGCGTGGCGTTGCGCTGCGCGCTGGCGCGGTAGGTGGTTTCGGTGAGCTGGTGCATGCGCCCCTGCACCGCCAGCGCGTACAGCAGCATCAGCACCGCCCCCACCAGCAGCGGCAGCACCATGGGCGGCGCGATCCACGTGATGACAGCCACGAACAGCAGCGCGTACGGCAGGTCGACGAAGGCCATCACCGTGGCCGAGCCGATGAAGTCGCGCACCGACTCGAACGCGCGCAGGTTGGAAGCGAACGAGCCCGCCGACGCCGGGCGCTGCTCCATGCGCAGGCCCAGCACCCGCTCCATGATCAGCGCCGACAGGCGCACGTCAGCGCGGCTGCTGGCCAGGTCGACAAAGCGCACGCGCAGCATGCGCAGCACCATGTCGCCCAGCAGCACCACCAGCACGCCCAGCGCCAGCACCCACAACGTGTCGAACGCCTGGTTGGGCACGACGCGGTCGTACACGTTCATCACGAACAGCGGCATGGCCACCGCGAACAGGTTGGTCAGAAACGCCGCCAGCAGCACGTCACGGTACAGACGGGCGTTGTCGGCGATGACGCTCCAAAACCAGTGGCCGTCGCGCCCCTTGGACACGACGCCCGCGCGCGCCTCGAACTGCTGCCGTGGCCGCAGGTACACGGCACGGCCGCTGTAGCGCGCCTGCAGGGCCTGCAGCGGCACATCCACCGGGGCGTCGTCCAGCTCCGGGTACACGACGCGACAGGTGCCGTCGTCGCGGCGCTCCAGCAGCACGCAGGCGTCGCGTCCGTCCAGCAACAGGATGGCCGGCAACAGCTCGGCGCGCAGCGCGTGCAGCGGCTGGCGCACGATGCGGCTGCTCAGGCCGCAGCGGCGCGCGGCACGCTCCAGCAGGCTGGGCGTCAGGCGGCCATCGACCAGCGGCAACCCTGCGGTCACGCCCTCGGCGCTGTTGGTGCGCCCGTGGGCGCGCGCCACGACGAGCAAACACGCCAGCAACGGGTCGGGCTGGCCCACGGTGGGCGGGGTGGGTGCAACCGGCGCCGCAGGGCTGGCGGACTCGGCCATGCCAAGGTCTCCTGATGGGATGGGCCGGCGCTGGGCCGGGCGTGCGGCGACGCCGCCCCACACCACCCGCCACGCCGGCATGAAGTGATGAAAATGAGTGTAACAGCGTTGCGGGCCGCTTCAACCGACCAGCAGCGCCGCCGGCTCGTCGCTGGCCACCACCTGTTGCGCCCACGCCTGCAGCTTGCGTGTGTCGCTGCGCAGCACCTGCTGCTTGACCGGCAGGATCTGTGTCGGGTGCATCGAAAAGCTGCGCAACCCCAGCCCCAGCAGCAGCCGCGTCAGGGTCACGTCGCCGGCCATCTCGCCGCACACGCTGACCGGTTTGCCCGCCTCGCGCGCGGCGGCGATGGTGTCGGCCACCATGCGCAGCACCGCCGGGTGCAGCGGGTCGTACAGGTGCGCCACCGACTCGTCCACACGGTCGATGGCCAGCGCGTACTGGATCAGGTCGTTGGTGCCGATGGACACAAAGTCCACGTGCGGCAGCAACATGCGCACCGCCAGCGCAGCGGCGGGCACCTCGATCATGGCCCCCAGGCGCACCGGGCCGTACACGGTGCCGCGGCGGTCGAGCTGCTCGCGCGCCTTGGCCAGCATCGTGTGCACCTGGCGGATTTCACGCAGGTGCGCCACCATCGGGATGAGGATGTTGACGCGCCCGTGCGCCGCCGCGCGCAAGATGGCGCGCAACTGCGTCAGGAACATGGCCGGCTCGGCCAGGCTCCAGCGGATGGCGCGCAACCCCAGCGCGGGGTTCAGGTGCTCGTCACGCCGGTGGTGGTCCAGCGGCTTGTCGGCGCCCACGTCCACGGTGCGGATGGTCACCGGCAGCCCGTGCATGCCCTCCACCGCGCGGCGGTAGGCGTCGTATTGCTCTTCCTCGTCGGGCAGGTGGCCGCCGCGGCCCATGAACAAAAATTCGGTGCGAAACAGCCCCACGCCCACCGCCCCCACGGCCAGCGCGGGCAGGGTGTCCTCGGGCAGCTCGATGTTGGCCAGCAGCTCGATGCGCTGCCCGTCCAGCGTCACCGCGGGCGTATTTTTGATGCGGGTGAGCTTTTCGCGCTCCACCTCGCCTTGGCGCTGCTTGTAGCCGTACTCGGCCAGCATCATCGGTGTGGGGTTGACGATCAGCACGCCCGCGTCACCGTCGATGATGACCAGGTCGTCTTGCTGCACCCACTGGCTGGCGTTGCGCACGCCCACCACCGCGGGGATTTCCAGGCTGCGCGCCACGATCGCCGTGTGGCTGGTGCGGCCACCGACGTCGGTGACGAAACCGGCAAACACGCCGTGCTTGAAGTGCAGCATGTCCGCCGGCGACAGGTCGTGCGCCACCAGCACCAACGCCTCGCCCTCGGCGCTGGGGGTGGGCGCGTGCGCCAGCGGCGACGGTGCGCCTTGCAACACGCGCAACATGCGCTCCACCACCTGCTCCAGGTCGGCCCGGCGCTCGCGCAGGTAGGGGTCTTCCATGTCGTCGAACTGGCGCGCCACCACCTCCAGCTGCGCGGTCAGCGCCCACTCGGCGTTGTAGTGGCGCTCGCTCACCCAGTGCTTGACGCCCTCTTGCAACTGCTCGTCCTGCAACAGCATCAGGTGCACTTCCAGCAGCGCCGCCAGCTCGGCGTGCGCCCCCACCCCGTCGTGCGCCAGGCCCTGACGAAGCCGCTGCAGGTCGTCGATGACGGTGTCGCGCGCGCGGCGCAAGCGCGCCATCTCGTCAGAAACCTGCTCGGGCGCGATGAAGTAGTGCGCCACGTCCACCCGGCTGGCTGCCGCCAGCACCGCGCGGCCGATGGCCACGCCGCGTGACACCGCCTGCCCGTGCAGCGTGAAGGTGGTCATTCCCCTTCTCCGAATCGGTCGGCGATCAGCGCCAGGATGGCCTGCATCGCCTCGTCTTCCTGCGGTCCGTCGGTTTCGATCTCGACCGTGGCCCCCAGCCCGGCGGCCAACATCATCACCCCCATGATGCTCTTGGCGTTGATGCGCCGGCCCGCGCGGCTCATCCACACCTCGCATGGGTAACTGGCCGCCAGCTTGGTCAGTTTGGCCGCGGCGCGCGCGTGCAGACCGAGCTTGTTGCAGATGGTGGCGCTTTGCTTGAGCATGGCGGGCGGTGTGCGTTGGATAGGCGGGGCGCGGGCCTTACGGGCTGGTAGGGGGCGAGGTGGGCGGCGCCAGCGGCATCACCCCTTGCGTGCCGCCGCTGGTGGCGCGCGCCACCAGCGCGTCGATGGGTTCGTGGCGGTAGGTGACCGCGCGCAGCAGCATCGGCAAGTTGACGCCGGCCACCACGCGGGTGTGCACGCCGTCGCCCAACTGGGCGGCGACGTTGCCGGGGGTCGCGCCCACAAGGTCGGTCAGCACCAGCGTGTCGTCGGCGCCGTGCAACGCGATCAGCGCGCGCGCCTGCGCCAGCGTGACCTCGGGCGGCTGGTCCGGGGGCACGTCCAGCGCATCGACCACGCGCTGCGCCTCCGGGAAAACGTGCAACACGCACTGGCGCAAGGCGGAGGCCAGCGGCGCGTGGGCGATGACGAGGATACCGTTCACGGCCTGTGATTATGGGCCAGCGGCGCGCCACGCGACGGCGCCCCAAAACGCCTCGGCCTGCGCCTGCGGCAGCGGCTGCGCACCGCCGTAGACGGCCGCCTGCAGCAGCCAGCCGCCGCGCGCGCTGTAGTGCAGTTGCGCCAGCACCGCGCGGCCGTCCGGCGCCTGCCCGTGCCCGCGCACACAGCGCTGCTGCGCAGCGCCGCGCGCCTGGCAAGGCTGCTCGAGCCAACCCGGCGGCAGCGCGTCACCCTCGGGCGCCACCCCCAGCGTGGCCCAACTGGCGCGCAGCCAGTGGGTCATCGCCTGGGGGGCGGCCGCCTCGTGCGGCAGGCGCGCTTCGGCCAGCACCCAGGTGCGCCCGTCCGCCGTGCAGCTCAGCACCCGCAACGGCACCGCGGGCTGGTCCGGCCCCAGCAGCGGCACGGCGCGCTCGCCCTGCTCGGGCTTGCACGGCAGCAGCGCCTGCACCGGCGCGCTCAGTGGCGCGGTGCGCCAGTCCAGCGCGGCGCTGCACGCCACCAGCACGGCGCCCAACAACGCCGCGCCCCCCCGGGCTGCACGGATCTTCGATTCGTCGCACAATCGCATACCGCCATCGTAGCCGAGCTTGCCGCATGAGCACCGCCACCCCAACCGCCCCGCCGATGGGCAGCGACGCCCTGCCCACCCCCGCCTCGCTGCCGCAGGCCGCCGCGGTGGCGCGCGCGCAGGGCGAGCCGCTGGTGGTGATGGTGACGCTGCGCGGTTGCGCGTTTTGCGACATCGTGCGCCGCCACCACCTGCTGCCGATGCTGCGCCGTGGCGAGGTGCACGCGGTGCAGGTGGACATGCTGGACCGCAGCACGGCGCTCGCGGGCTTCGACGGTCAGCCCACCACCGGCTACGCGCTGGCGCGCGGCTGGCGCATCAGCGTGGCGCCCACGCTGTTGTTCGTGGACGAACGCGGGCGTGAACTGGCCGAGCGGCTCGAAGGCATGGGCCTGGCCGACTTTTACGGGCCGTACCTGGAGCAGCGCTTGCAGCAGGCGCGCCAGCGGTTGCGCACGGGGCGGTAGGCACTCAGTCGTCCTGGCCCAGCACGGCGGCGCACACCCGCGCACGGCCCAGGCGCTTGGCCTCGTACAACTGGGCGTCGGCCAAGCCCAGCAGCAACGCCGGTTGCCAGCCGGGGTGCGCCGGCCCGCGGCGCGTGGCCACGCCCATGCTGGCGGTCAGCACCCCGCCGTCCACCCCTTGCCGATGGGGGATGCCCATCGCCCGCACTTCGGCCAGCAGCGCCTCGGCTAGCGCGCGCGCGTCGTCGGCGTCGGTGTCGGGCAGCAGGCAAGCGAACTCCTCGCCGCCGTAGCGCGCCACCACGTCGGTGCTGCGGCGCACGTGCTCGCGCAGGCACGCGGCCACGCGGCGCAGCGCGTCGTCGCCCGCCTGGTGCCCGTAATGGTCGTTGTACGCCTTGAAGTGGTCCACATCGACCAGAATCAGGCTCAGCGCCGTGCCGTGGCGCTGCGCCCGCGCCCACTCGATGGCCAACCGCTGGTCGAATTGACGCCGGTTGGCCACACCGGTCAGCCCATCGACGTAGGCCAAGGCACGCAGCAGGTCCGACTGGAACTTCAGCGTCAGGTGGGTGCGCACCCGCGCGCGCACAACGCTGGGGTTGATGGGTTTGGAGATAAAGTCCACCGCGCCCGCTTCCAGGCAGCGTGTTTCGATGTCGCCACCGCCGTGCGCGGTGACAAAAATCACCGGAATGTCGGCCGTTTCGCGCTGCTGGCGCAGCCGCGCCAGCACCTCGAAGCCGTCCAGGCCGTCCATCACGACGTCGAGCAGAATCAGGTCGGGCAACTGCTCGCTGGCCACTTTGAGCGCCTGCTCGCCACCCGTGGCCATGAACAACTGGTACTCGCCCGCAAGCGCCCGGTACAGCACCTGCAGCTGCACCGGCTGGTCGTCCACCAGCAGCAGCCGCGGCTTGCGCGCGGGCCACGCCGGCGGCAGGGTGTGTTCAGGCGCCGCCATCGCTTGCCTCCTCGCCGCCCAGCAGCGCCTGCACGGCGGCGCGCGCGGCCTCGAAGTCCATCGCCTCCATGGCCTGGTGCAGCGGTGCCCAGCGCGGGTCGCGCGCCACCGCGGGGTCGGCCAGCAGGCTGTCGTGCAGCTCCAACGCTTCCATGTCGCTGGCGGCCAACAGCGCCACCAGGCGCTGCAGCGTGTCGCGCCAGCGCGCCGGGTCGGCGGCCTGGGCCTGGTCGGCAGCGCCAGCTTCGGTCGGCTCAGGTGGCACCAGGCCACGCGCCACCAACTGCGCCAGCACGCGCTGCAAGGCCTGCGCGCTGGCCTGCAGCTCCTCGGCCAACGGCGGCCACCACGTCGGCACGGCCTGCGCCTGCGCGGCCGTGCCGGTCAGCGCCTGTTTGACAGCGCGCTCGGCCTCGGCCGCGCACTGGGCCAGCCGCGTGGCACCCACGGTGGCCGCCGTGCCCTTGAGCGTGTGCAGCAACGCCGCCAGCGCCGCGTCGAGCGCGGCGCCCAGCTTGGCGTCGAGCTGGGCCTGGGTGTGCGGCAAGCCTTGCACAAAGCCGCGCACGATGCGTTGGTACAGCGACGGATCGCCCCCCAGGCGCTGCAAGGCCCCGGGCACGTCCACCCGATCGGCGTCGGGCCACGGCGCCGCCAGCGCCTGGTCGTCCAGCGGCGGCCCCTCGGCGGGGGCTGGCGCGGGCGCGTGCGTGTCCCCGCGCACCCCGTGCGGCGCCCAGTGCAGCAGCACGCGCACCAACTGGTCGATGGCAAACGGTTTGCCCACATGGTCGTTCATGCCCGCCGCCAGGCACGCTTCGCGGTCGCTGGCCATGGCGTTGGCGGTCATCGCGACGATGGGCAGCGCAGTCAGCCCCAGTTGCGTGCGAATGGCCTGCGTGGCCTGCAAGCCATCCATCACCGGCATTTGCATGTCCATCAGCACCACGTCCCATGCCTGGGGATGGGCCCTGAGCTGGTCCAGCGCCGCCTGGCCGTGCTCGGCCACGGTGACCTCGGCGCCTTCGCGCTGCAGCAGCTCGCTCGCCACCTGCTGGTTGATGACATTGTCTTCGACCAGCAGCACGCGCATGCCCGCCAGCCGCCGCGCCCCCGCCACGGGCGCCGGTGCCGGCGTACCGTGGGCGCTGGCGCGCGCCTGACGCACGGCTTCCAACAGCATCGACGCGGTCACCGGTTTGACCAAAAAGCCGTCCAACGCCGCCTGCCGCTCGGGCGGCACGTCGGCCAGCACCTCGCGCCCGCTGGCCGTGACCATCACCACCGCCACGCGCGCGGCCAGCGTCGGGTCGCCGCGCAGCGTTTGCGCCAGCGCCAAGCCATCCATGCCGGGCATGGCCCAGTCGACGAAGACCACGTCGTACGGCACCGCGGCGCTGCGCACACGCTGCTGCGCAGCCTCGGCATCGGCCACGGCGTCGCAGGTCCACCCAAGCTGGTGCACCGCCGCGCACAGCAGCTCGCGCGCCTGCGGGTGGTCGTCCACCACCAGGCAGCGCAGGCCCAACAACTCCGGCGGCACGCCGTCGGCGGCCAGCGCGGCGGGCACCTCGCGCGCCACCGGCAGCTCGACTTCGAAGGCAAACGTGCTGCCCTGCCCCGGGGTGCTTTGCACACCCAGGTCGCCCCCCATCATCTGCACCAAGCGGCGGCTGATGGCCAAGCCCAGCCCCGTGCCGCCGAAGCGGCGCGTGGTGGACGCTTCGGCCTGCTGAAACGGCGTGAACAGGCGCGCTTGCGCCTCCGGCGCGATGCCAATGCCGGTGTCGATGACGGCGATGCGCAGCCGCACGCGCTCGCCGCCGTCGGCGTCGGTGTGGCGCTGCAGCAGGCGCGCCTGCACGGTGACGCTGCCGCTGGCGGTGAACTTGATGGCGTTGCCGGCCAGGTTGATGAGCACCTGCTGCAGCCGCATCGCGTCGCCCACCAGCACGCGCGGGATGGCGGGGTCGAGGTCGTACAGCAGCTCCAGCCGCTTGCCTTTGAGGCTGGCGGCCATGATGGTGGCCAAGTCGCGCCACAGGCGGTCGATGGCAAACGGCTCGGGGTCCAGCTCCAGCTTGCCGGCTTCGATCTTGGAAAAGTCCAAGATGTCGTTGAGGATGCCCAGCAGCGACTTGGCAGCGGACTCGGCCTTTTCGGCGTAGTCGCGCTGGCGCGCATCCAGCGCCGTGCCCAGCAACAGTTGCAGCATGCCCAGCACGGCGTTCATCGGCGTGCGGATTTCGTGGCTCATGTTGGCCACGAACTGGCTCTTGGCGCGGCTGGCTTCCTCCGCCGCGCGACGGGCATTTTCCAGCTCGGTGACGTCGTAGCGCAGGCCCACGTGCAGGCCGCTGGCGGTGTTGCGCTCGACGATGCGCAGCGCTTGGCCGTTTGGACGGTGCACGACACGGTCGGTGGTGCCGGCGCGAAAGTCGGCCAGCCGCTGCTGCAGCCACGCCTCGGGTTCGGCGCCACCAAGGTCGATGCTGCGCCGCTCGACGCCGGTGCGGATGAAGGTCTCAAACGTCACGCCGGGCTGCAGGATGTCGGCCAGCGCCGCGTGCATCTGGTAGAAGCGGTCGTTGGCCCACAGCAGCCGCTCCTGGGCGTCGAACACCGACAGCGCCGCCCCCGCCGCGTCCAGCGCGCTGATGAGCAAGTCGCGGTTGTCCTCGGCGGCACGGCGCGCGTTTTCGAGGTCGGTGACGTCGATGCGAAAGCCCACCGTGTAGCCCTCGGGCGTGCGCCGCTCGACGATGCGCAGCACCCGCCCGTCGGCCAGCCGCTGGACGAAGTCGTCGTTGGCGGCGCGGTGGCGCTGCAGGCGCTCGGCCACCCAGGCGTCCACGCGCCCGACCGCCTCGGCATATTGACCGCGCTCGGCGCCGTAGCGGATGATTTCTTCGAACGTGCGCCCTGGCTCCAGCATCGGCGCCGACACGGCGTAGATCTGCCGGTAGCGCTCGTTGCAAAACACCAGCCGGTCGTGCTCGTCGTACAGCGCAAAACCGTCGGGCAGGGTCTCGATGGCGCTGCGCAACAAGGCCTCGGCGCGCGCCGCCGCTTCCTCGGCCACCTTGAGGTCGGTGATGTCCAGGGTGGTGCCGTACACCTCGCGCGCGCGGCCTGCGGCATCACGCTCGAACACCTCGCCACGCGCGCGCACCCACAGCCAGTGGCCGTCGGTGTGGCGCAGACGCAGCGTGTACTCGAAGCTGTCGCTCAAACCGTCGGCGTACGCCTGCAGCGCCAACATCGCGCCGGGCAGATCATCCGGGTGCACATGCTCCACCCACGTCGCCACCCCCAGCCGCAGCGGGCCAGACTCCGGGCGCCCCACCAGCCGCAGCCAGCGCGTATCAACCTCGATGTCACCGCTGTCAGGCTGCCACACCCAGGTGCCTGCACCGGTGGCGCGCACAATATTTTCCAGCCGTCGGCGGCTGGCCGCCAGCGCCGCCTCCACCTGCTTGCGTGGCGTGATGTCGAAACGGATCGACAGGTAGCGCTCGATGTGCCCCTGCGCGTCCAGCAGGGGCGCGACGATGCTGTCGACCCAGTACAGGCGGCCGTCCTTGGCGCGGTTGCAGATTTCGCCCCGCCACGCCCGGCCGCTGCGGATCGTGCGCCAGAAGTCGGCCCAGAACGCCGCGTCGTGGTGGCCGGAGTTGATGATGTTGTGTGGCGCGCCGATGAGCTCGTCGCGGGCGTAGCCGCTGATGGCGCAAAACGCCTCGTTGACGTCGACGATGGTGCCGTCGGGTGCAGCCTGGCTAACGATGGCGTGCTCGCTCACGGTGCGCATCAGGCCTTGGGCTTCGGCCAGCGCGGCTTGCAGGCGCTCTTGCGTGCGCACGCGCTCGGTAACGTCCACCTCCACCGCCATGAAGCCGGTGCACACACCGGCCGCGTCGTACAGCGCAATCAACTCGATGTTGACCCAATACCGTCGCCCATCCTTGGCGCGGTTGAGGATGTCGACCTCACAGCCCTGGCCCCGCTGCACCGCCGCGCGCAACGTGGCCACCGCCGCCGGGTCGGTTTCGGGGCACTGCAGCAACCGCCCCGGTATTTGCCCTAGCAGCTCGGCGCGCGTGTAGCCGGTCAGTCGCTCGCAGGCGTCGTTGACCCATTCGACGCGCCCGGCGCGGTCGGTGATGATGATGCCGTTGTGCGTGTGGCGCGCCACCAACGACAGGCGCTGCACGTCGCTTTGCAGCAAACGCAGCTGCTCGCGCTCGGCGCGGCGCAGGCGAAACACCGCCATCGTCGACCATCCCGCCAACAACGCCACCGGCAGCGCACCCACGCCGACGATCGCCGCCGCCACCGGCTGCCACTGCCGCTCCAGCGCCGGCGTGCTGCGCACCCACAGCTCGTAGCGCCGCCCAGCCAGCTCGACGCTGCGCTGCGCGCCCGCCCACGCGCCGTCCAAGCCGTTTTGCCCCGCCAACCCACGCTGAACGCCACCGTGGCGGTCACCGTCCAACAGGCTCACGCCGCGCGGCCCATCCAGCTGCACGGGCTGCCCCGGTGGCGCGTCGCTGGCTGCGCGCGGCGCCTCGGGATCGATCCAGTGCCAGTCGTAGCGCTCGCCGGTCAAGCCGGCTTCGCGCGCCAGCGCCTGCGCCGGCACCCCCAACACGGCAAACCCTTGCAGGGCCTCCCAACGTTGCTCGACGCTGGCGGGCGTCCACCCGCCACGGTACATCGGCAACACGAGCAACAGCCCGTACTCGTCGCGCGCGGTGTTGGCCAGCCGCAGCGGCGCGGTCACCACGAGCTCACCGGTGGCCGCCGCCTGCTGCATGGCCTGCCAGCGCAGTGGGTCGCTGGCCAATTCCAACCCGATCAGGTGTTCTTGCCCGCTCGGTTCGATCCAATCGATCAGGTAACGGTCGCGCGCCGGGTCGTCGTGGGGGCGCAGCAACCGGTAGCGCACCTCCACCGGCAGACCACGCTGGCGAGCCTGGGCCAGCCAATGCCCCACCTCGGCCGACGGCACCCGGCGCACAAACGCCAATCCGCTGGTGGCCGGGTAGCGCTCGGGCAGCTCCAGCGGCCCCACGTACGCGCGCGCCGCACGCCAGTCGGCCTCGGGCTGGGCATGCAGCCAGCCGCGCACCCCCAACAGCAGCGCGCCGTAACGGTCGAAGGCGGCTTGCAACCGCGCTTGCGCACCGTCAAGCTCGTGGTCCAGGTAGGTTTGCAGTTCGGTGCGGGCACGCTGCTGCAGCCAGACCGACACGCCCAACCCCAGCGCCAGCACCAGCAGCGCCACCACCACCGCCATCCACCCGGGACCGCCCCAACGAAGGCGACCCAGCGCCGCGTCGTGGTCGACGGGGAATGCACGCGCCATGGACCGCCCCCTCACCCGCTCACTTCACCACACGGGCCAACTCCGCCGCCAGCCGCTGGCCATCCAGCGGCTTGGCCACGTAGCCATCAGCCCCCGCCTCGAGCAGGCGGCGCCGGTCCTCCGGCATGTCGTAGGCGGTGACCATGATGACCGGTGTGTGCCGCAGGCCCGCTTCGCGCTGCCGCAGCAAGGCCAACGCTTCGGTGCCGTCCATGCCCGGCATCGTCACGTCCATCAGCACGACGTCGAACCTTTGCGCCTGCAACGCCTCCAACGCTTTGTGGCCGTCGGTGACGAGCACGCCGCTGTGCCCCATGTCGCGCAGCAAGCGCGCCGCCAGGCGCAGGTTGAGCGGGTTGTCATCGGCCACCAACACGCGCAGCGGCCGCATCGCAGTGGGGTTCGTGGTCATGGCGCCATCGTACCCGCAAATGCAGGTTGGCCAAGCATGCGCCGCGTTGCGTTGGACCCACATCACCGGATAATTGGCACGATGAACATCCGATTGCGCCCCTGGTTGTTGGCCGCACCGCTGCTGGCCCCGCTGGGTACCCTGTGGGGGTGCTCCAGCGCGGAGCGCGCGCCCACCTCGACCTTTCACCTGCTGGACGGCCGCACCCTGACCTCGGCCGAGCTGCAGGGCAAGGTGCTGCTGGTCAATTTTTGGGCCACCACCTGCGCCACCTGCGTCAAGGAGATGCCGCTGCTGGTACAAACGCACCAGCGCTTTGCCGCGCGGGGCTTCGAAACCGTTGCGGTGGCCATGAGCTACGACCCGCCGGAGTGGGTGGCCAATTTCACGCGCACGCGCCAACTGCCGTTCCTGGTCGCGCTGGACAAGGACGGCACGCTGGCGCGCGATTGGGGCGACGTCAAACTGACCCCCACCACCTACATCGTGGATCGGCAGGGGCGCATCGTCAAACGTTACGTGGGCGAGCCCGAGCCGGCCGCGCTGCACCAGCTGCTGGAGCGACTGCTGACCTGACGCGCGCCGCCCACGGACGCTGGATCACTCGCGGTAAGCGTCGTGGCAGGCTTTGCAGGTGGCCGCGGCGTCACCAAAGGTCTTTTTGATGGCGTCGAGGTTGCCCGTGCGCGCCGCCGCATCGAGGTCGGCCACGGCCTTCATCATCTTGTCCGCACCGGCGCGCACCTTGTCCATCTCCATCCAAGCTTCGGGTTTGGTGCGGCTTTTGACCTTTTCGGTGTCGGGCGTGAAGCCCGCCCACGGCAGCTTGGACAGCGTGGCCACCAGCGCCGCGTTGTCCTGCGCCACCTTGGCGTCAAACGGGGCTTTGCCCTGCACCATCGCACCGATGCGGCCGAAGTGCGCCGCCATCACGGTGAACGCCGCCTGGCGGTATTTGACCGCGTCTTCGGGTTTTTGGAACTGCGCGTGGGCACCCGCACTCAACACCAAGGCCATGGCCGCCACGGCCAGCGAACGCATCTTCATGAGAAACCTCCTGCAAAACGGTTGGAGACGGTACGGTGGCGTACACCGTACAGTGTATGCTGATGCGCGCCGCCGTGCTCGGTTCCCTGCACCCCCAATTTGACCCTCTGACCGCCATGCGCAACCCGTCGCCCCCTGCACTGGTACCCGTTCGGATTTGGGACCTGCCCACCCGCTTGTTCCATTGGCTGCTCGTGCTGGCGGTCGTGGGCTTGATCATCACCGGCAACCTGGGGGGTAACTGGATGGTGTGGCACGCCCGCCTGGGCCTGACGGTGCTGGGGCTGCTGGTGTTCCGGCTCGTGTGGGGGGTGGAGGGCGGCCAGTGGTCGCGCTTTGCCAGCTTTTCCTACAGCCCACGCAAGTTGATGCACTACCTACGTGGCCGCGCGCCCGCCAACGCCGAGGTTGGCCACTCGCCGTTGGGCGCGCTGTCGGTGTGGGCCATGCTGGCGGTGCTGACGGTGCAAGTCGGCACGGGCCTGGTCACCGACGACGAAATCGCCTTCACCGGCCCGCTGGCGCGCTTCGTCGAGACCAGCACGGCGCTGGCCGCGACCGCCTGGCACAAAGGGCCCGGCAAGCTGGTGCTGCTGGCCCTCATCGGGCTGCACGTCGGCGCCATCGTCGTGTACCACCTGCGCGGCAAGCGGCTGGTGCCGCCGATGCTGCACGGCGACAAGCTGCTGCCCCCGGGTACCCCGGGCAGCCGCGACGACGCGCGCCAGCGCGTGCTGGCCCTGGTTTTGGCGCTGGCCTCGGGTGCGCTGGCGGCGTGGGTTGGCTCGCTCGGGTAGCGCGATCGCGCTACGATCGTGCCATGGCCGTCCACCGCCGCAAGCTGCCCATCGGCATCCAGACCTTCGCCAAGATCCGCGGCGAGGGCTGCTACTACGTCGACAAAACCCCGCTGATCGCGCGGCTGGT
>NZ_SMAH01000004.1 GCF_004342625.1 Tepidimonas ignava | reverse complement strand
CGGCGCATCAGACATCAGATCTGGGGGAAATTGTACTCGCAAACAGACAATAACACAAGAAAAATCATGATGTTATGAATATTTCAGGGGCGACTACATCGACGGCGCTGCGGGTGATGATACCATCAAAGGTGGAGATGGTGACGATATCCTGCTCGGTGGCTCTGGTAACGATAAAATCTACGGTGATGCGGGCTCGGACTATATTGACGGCGGGCTCGGTGCTGATATGTTGTATGTCGGGATATACGGATGGGATGGCGAGGTGGTTGCTAACCTTGCCCGAGGTGGTGGCGGGGCTGACAGCATATACGGCGCCGCCGGTCCGGATCGATTATTTGGTGATGATGGTGAAGATTATATAGATGGCTGGCGTGGCGATGACGTCCTTGACGGCGGGGCTGGCAAGGATAGTCTTTATGGAGGCACGGGGGCGAACATTATTTACGGGGGCGATGGTGATGACCACATTGATGACGAGGGTTACGGGAGCTACATTGAGGGCGGGTCGGGTAATGATCGCGTAGCAGTTTATCTGGGCTCGCAAGTGTTTGGTGGTGGTGGTGATGATTCAATATATTTAGAACGATCGTACTCGGCGTACAATGGTAATATTTTGGTAACGGGTATTGAGCCGGGCGAAGGGAAAGATTATGTGGTAATCTATGATCAGCGAGGGCCCGTAGTGATTAACTTGAGGGAGGATGTCCAGGTTTCTGATAAGATAAGCATTGGCATTGTTGACGGCGAAGTCCCGAGGGTGGTTGTCAATGATTTCAAATTTGGTGTTGATGCTTTTAGCATAGATCTATTTCAATCTTATGGATCATCTTCGTATTATTATGGTTGGTCGGATGTTCCGAGCCAGAATGATTGGTGGACCGGTGCAGTGATCATAAGTTACATCCAGTTTTTGAGCTCGCCATCGCAGGCTTACCTCACACCGGCTCAGACCCCCCGGACAAAAGACGACTACGGTAAGGGCATTTTCGTCATTACGGGTGGTTCGGTCGCCCAGTCCGATACCGCCACTGTTGCGGCGTTTCTTGATGCGTACGGCAACAATGCAACCTACGGCAACAAGGCAGTGCATTATTTCTTCGTCAACGTTGGGACGCAGGATATGGCGCTGTATCGCTTTCAGGACGATACCGGCGCCGACAACCGTGTCGTCGCTGACGAGTTGCAGCCGGTGGCGATTTTTGCGGGCGTGCGCACCGAATCGCTCACGGAGCTTGACTTGATCAAAAGCTTGTACTAGAGGCAAGGCGCTACTGTGCAGGGCTTACAATTGACCTATGTTTGGAGCCCTGCGCCTTGTTCTTGCCGCCATGGTGGCGCTTAGCCACGTTGGTGTCAGCATGCGCGGCTACCACCTCGGCGTACCGGCCGTGGTGGTTTTTTTGTTGCTGAGCGGTTACGTGGTGGCCGCCATGCTGCACACCCATCCGGGCGGTTGGTCATCGCCACGCCTGTTTTATGCCGAGCGCGCCGTTAGGCTGCTACCGCCGTACTACGTGGCGTGGCTGCTGGGGTTGGCCGCTTTTTACACGGCCGGAATGTCGAGTCCCTTCGTCAGTGGGTGGCAGCAGCCCGCGTTGTGGTTGGCGTCGCTGCTTGTGGTGCCGCTCAATTTCGCCGCCGTCGCGCCGGTGTTGGACACGTTCACGCCTGTGCCGCCCGCATGGTCGTTGGGGTTGGAGCTGCAGTTCTACCTCCTGGCGCCGTGGCTGCTGGCCAGCACCCGCCGCATGCTTGGGGCCCTGGTTTTGACCTGGGTTGTGGGGGCTACGGCGCAGCTTGGCCTGTTGCCCAGCGATGCCTGGGGTTACCGCTTGTTGCCGGGGAACTTGTGGATATTCCTGCTGGGGTCGTGTCTGTTTCACGCGCTGCAGCGCTCCAACGGGTGTTGTGCCCGTGCCTTGCGGCTTGTGTGGTTGGTCACGCTGGCGTTGTGGCTGTGGACCGCTGCTGTAGGTCGGTGGGGGCAGCCCTTTGTCGCGGAGGTATTGGGTGGGGTGGTGTTGGGGCTGCCCGCCGTGGCTGTGTTGGCGCGCCTGCCCCGGCGGGCATGGGATGATCGCATGGCGGATTGGGCCTATCCCGTCTTCCTGGTCCACTTCGCTGTCATTGCCACCGCCTGGCCAACGCTGCAACAACTTCCACACGCCACGGGCTGGGTGGTTTACTTGGCCTTGGTGTGGGTGCTCGCGTGGTGGCTGGATCGCGTAGCCCAACGCCCCGTGGCGCGCTGGCGGCGCCACCTCCGCGCGCGTCAGTCGGCCATCCTTGGCCAGCCAGCAACGCCGTAGGCGCTGCGGGTGCCTGGCCCCCGTCACCCTCAGGCGCCGGTGTTGGTCGCCACGCCAGCCAGGCCTGTGTGTGCGTAGAACAGGGTTGGTTGCTTGCCGCGTGTCAGCCGGCGAGCACGCCATGGCGCTGCAAATCCCGCTGCACCATCATGCGGCACAACGCTTCCAGCGGCGTCGTGGCTTGCCAGCCTAAGTGTTCCTTGGCCCGCGTGGCGTCACCGATCAGCAAGTCCACCTCGGCGGGCCGGAAAAACGCCGGATTCACCCTCACCAACACCTTGCCGCTGCTTGCCTCGCGCCCCACCTCATCAACGCCCGTGCCCTCAAACGCCAACTGGTAGCCCGCGGCGGCAAAGGCCAGTCGAACAAAATCACGCACGGTGTGGCAAGTTCCGGTGGCCAGCACGTAACTATCCGGCTGTGGGGCCTGCAACATCTTCCACATGCCTACCACATACTCGGCCGCGTAGCCCCAGTCGCGCTTGGCATCCAAGTTGCCAAGCTCCAGGCAGTCCAGCTTGCCGGCACGGATGCGCGCCACACCGTCGGTGATTTTGCGCGTCACAAACTCCAGGCCGCGCAGCGGGCTTTCATGGTTGAACAAAATGCCGCTGCAGGCAAAAATATCGTAACTCTCGCGGTAATTGATTGTGGCCCAGTGTGCAAATAATTTAGAAACGCCGTACGGGCTGCGTGGATAAAAAGGTGTGCTCTCGCTTTGGGGTATCTGTTGTACTTTACCAAACATTTCGGAGGTGCTGGCCTGATAAAAGCGTGTCTTGGGGTTGATGACTCGTATCGCTTCCAGCAGATTCAGCGCCCCCATTCCGTTGATCTGCGCAGTTAGCAGGGGCTGTCCGAATGACGTGCCGACAAAACTTTGGGCGGCCAGGTTGTAGATTTCGTCCGGCTGCGCCTGCTCGACCAGACGCAGCGCGGAACTTAGATCCAGCAGGTCAAACTCCGTCAGCGTCAGGTGCGGATGCTGCTCGATGCCCAGCTCCTGCAGCCGCCACAAACTGCTGGAGGCGCTGCGGCGCATCGCGCCCCACACCCGGTAGCCCTGGTTCAGCAACCACTGGGCCAGGTAGGCGCCATCCTGTCCGGTGATGCCTGTTACAATTGCCCGTTTCATTTTGGGATATCCAATGTTGGTGTCAATCGGTAAAACGCCGATGCTAGCACAGGCCTGCTGGGGGGCCGTTCGGCGCGAGCACGTCGTTGGCGGCTGCGCAGCGGGTGCGCGGCCAGCCGGCGTCGTGGGCGGGGTGTGACGTGGCGCGCGGCTGGGCTGCGATCGGTTTGGCCGGGCCTGCCTTGCGGCGGATGCAGGTAAGCTGGCGCTTTGCTCGCTTGCTGGTGGCGCAAGGGCTGCTGCAGGGCTACCGGCAGTTCCGTCTGGGCGCCTGGTGGGCGGTGCTGCCCAACTACGTTCAGCTGGGTGTGCTGGCAGTCGTCATGGGGGGGGTGCTGTCGCACAAGCTGCCGGCTGCGGCTTCAGGGCAGGGCACGGTGCCCTACATCCTGTACTTTTTGCCCGGTGTGGTGCTGTGGCAGGCGTTTCAAAACACGGTATTGCAGGCCAGCGAGGTGCTGGTTGCGCAGCGGCTCATCATCAAAAAAAACCAAGTCGATATCCCGACCTTGGGTCTGTACGTGCCCATTGTGCAGTGGGTGCACATGGCGCTGGCCGTGGCGTTGGTGTGGGTGGCGGCGGCCGTGTTGTACGGGCCGCCGGGCTTGGGTACAGTGCTGCTGACGTTGGGGCTGGGCGCGGTGTGCATCGTTTTCGGCTACGTATCGGGCTTGGCCTGGGGGTTGCTTGCAGTGGCCCTGCCGGACATCCGGCAGGCACTGCCACCGCTGCTCAACGTGGGCTTTTGGCTTACGCCCATTGTTTACCCGGCGTCGCTGGTGCCTGCGGCGTGGCAGGGCGCGTTGGCGCAATGGCACCCGTGGTACGCGCTGATGGCGCCCGTGCAGTCTGCGTGGTCTGGTGTGCCGCCGCTGCCGGTGCCGCCATGGGCGGCGCCCATGCCCTGGCTGATGGCGGTGCTGCATGTGTGGTTGGTGCTGCGTGTGCTGCGCCATGGCCGCCGTCAGGTGTTGGATGCACTGTAAACCGCAATGACCACCCAGCCGCACAAGCAGCCCGTTTTGGCCCTGCACGGGGTGCGCAAAACCTTTGCCACCCAGCCGTCCGTGCGGGGGCAACTGGCGCGCTTACTGGGTTTCTCGGCGGGGCGGGGCGGCCCTGCCGCGGGCGACAAGGTGGTGCTCGACGGCGTGTCGTTGCAGGTTCACCCGGGCGAGGCGGTTGGCATCATTGGCCGCAACGGCAGCGGCAAGTCGACGTTGCTCAAGCTCATTGCCGGCGTGCTGGTGCCCGATGCTGGCGTTGTGCACGCGCCCGAGCGCGTCTGTGCCATCCTGGAGCTGGGGGCTGGGTTTGACCCCCATGCCACAGGGCGGGAGAACTTGCGTATGCAAGCCGCGCTGTGGGGGATGGACGAGCAGACCCTCCGTGTCAACTGGCAGCGGATTGTGGACTTTGCTGAACTCGGCCCAGCCATCGACGAGCCTGTGCGTGCGTACTCCAGTGGCATGTTGCTGCGCCTGGCCTTTGCCATCGCCATCCACACACCCGCCCCGCTGCTCATCATCGACGAAGCGCTGGCCGTGGGCGACCTGGCCTTTCAGGCCAAATGCCTGGCTGCGCTGCGCGAGCGGCTCAGCCAAGGGGATGCCCTGCTGTTTGTCTCGCACGACCTCAACAGCGTCAAAAGCTTGTGCCAGCGGGCCATTGTGTTGCAGCGGGGCCGCGTTTTGATCGACGCCGACCCCAAAACCGCGGCCGATGCCTACGTGGCTTCGCTGCTGCAGGGGGGCGGGGCCGTTGCGCCGGGGGACGGTGGTGTCAGTCCGGCGCACAGCGCGGCTGTGCAGATGAAGCAACTCTGCCTCAACGGGCAGCCCGTGCGTGAGTGCGTGCTCGTCAGCGGACAAACCCTGCGGCTCGACGTTGATTTGCAGTCGCAGCAAGCCGTGCACGGGCTCACGCTGGGGTTGATGGTGCACACCGCCATGGGGCTGGATCTGTTTGGCACCCACACCGCCATGCGCGGCCAGCCGTTGAACTTTCAGCCCGGCCAAACTCTTAGGGTAAGCATGGAGGTGGACTTGCTGCTGGGTGCAGGGGAATACACCCTCACTTTGGCGGTGCACGACGCGCATGACTTCACCCAAAGGGTTTTCTTATGGGCCTTTCACTGCGTGCGCATCACCGTCGTCGAGCCCGCCGCCAGCGCCGTGGGCGCCGTGCGCCTGCCTTGTCGGGTGCACGTTAGGGCAATTCACACTCCCAATTCCGAGAGCACGCTTCCATGTCCTTGACCCGACTGTTGTACGCGTTGTACGGCCGCTTGGTGCGCGTGCCGGTACTTGGCCCCATCTTCAAGCGATGGGTGGACCGCAACCGCCACTGGGTTTACCGCTTACGCGATGCGCTGCTGCGCATGGACGGCCGCATCCGCAGCTCCAACACCAAGGGCAGGCTCGACGCGATACAAGACCAACTGGACACCTTGGCGGTGATGGTCAGCGGCCTCAAGGCCGCAGTGGCCCAAACCCAAGCATGGGAACACAACACCACGGCGCTGCTTGACCAACACCGCCATGCCCTCAACCTGAAGGTGGACGCGGCCGTGGAGGCGCTCACTTCGCGCGTCGAGCGCGCGGAACGTCAACTGGCGCAAACCATCCTGACAACCCGGCAACCGGGGCTTAGCCCGCAAGTTCTCGACCCTGCCAAGCTGGCGCAGCACATGGCGCGCCCGCAAGGCCTCTGGCTGGAGGTGGGCTGCGGCGCCAAGCCCGACCCCGACCGCATCAACGTGGACATGAGGCCCTTGCCTGGCGTGGACATCGTCGCCCCGGCGCATGTGTTGCCGCTACCCGATGCCTGCGTGCAGCGCTTGCGTGCGGCCCACCTCGTGGAACACTTCACCTTGCACGATTTGCGTACCCGAGTGCTGCCTGAATGGCGTCGCGTGCTGGCCCCCGGCGCAACACTGGAGCTCATCACGCCCGACTTGCAGGCCATGCTCCAAGCGCACCTGGCCGGCGCCATGACCGAAGCCGACCTGGTGCACGTGCTCTACGGCGGTCAGGACTACGAGGGCGACTTCCACTACCACGCCTACAGCCCCGAATCCCTCATGGCGGAACTGGCCGCCAGCGGATTCAGCGCTGTGGAGTGCGTCGCCCGAGGCCGGCGCAACGGCCTGTGCTTCGAATGTGAGGTTCACGCCCGGCGCGCCCCCTAGTCCGCCCGCACCATACCCCTGGACCAAGTGCCATGTCCATGCCACGCTTTAGCGTCATCATCAACACGTACAACCGTGCCGCCAGCTTGGTGCGCACGCTGGATGCCCTGCAGCGGCTGCGCTACCCACGCTACGAAATCATCGTGGTTGCTGGCCCCTGCACCGACGACACGTTGGAGCGCCTGCGTCCTTGGTTGCCCCACATCCGCTTGGGCCACTGCGCCGAAACCAACCTCAGCCGCTCGCGCAACATAGGCCTGGCCATGGCCGCGGGCGAGTACGTAGCCTTCACCGACGACGACGGGCTGCCCGAAGCCAACTGGCTCGATACCCTGGCGCAAGCCTTTGCCGCCGACGAGCGTCTGGGTGCCGTGGGCGGCTACGTGCGCGACCACACCGGCGTGGCTTACCAGACACGGCACATCCGCTGCAACCGGTTGGGGGAGGCACGCTTCTTTGACCACCCACCCGACACCGAAGACCCGGACTGGTTCCCTAGCCTGATTGGCGTCAACAGCGCCTTTAGGCGTCAAGCGGTGCAACAAGTAGGCGGTTTTGATGAGGAGTACGCCTACTTTTTGGACGAGACAGACTTGTGCCTGCGCCTGCTGCAAGCCGGCTGGCGCATCGCCACCGTGCCTGGCGCCGAAGTCCATCACGCGTACGCTCCCAGCCACCTGCGAAGCCCCCAACGTGTGCCCACCACCTTGCTGCCCACCGCGCGCAGCAAGGTGTACTACGCCCTGCGCCACAACGCCGTGCAAAACCCCGTCCCGCTGGCGCAGCGCCAGCGGGACGACCTGCTGGCCAGTGTGGCTCACCTGCAGGCGGCGGGCAAAATCGGCGCGGAGCACGCCCAGCGCTTGCGGCACGACGTGGTGCAAGGCGCGCGTGAAGCCACATACGACGCCTTCGCCCACCCCTGCGGCAAGACCATCACGCTGCCCGACCCCGATCCCGCAGCCTTCACTGCCCACGCGCCGCTGTGGCAACGCCAGGGGCACGCTGCCGCGCTGCGTGTGGCGCTCATCAGCCGTAACTACCCGCCACAGCCACTGGGCGGCATAGGCCGGTACACCCACACCCTGGCGCGAGCGCTGGCCGAACTCGGGCACGAAGTCCACGTCATCGCCCAAAGCCCCGACCCCGAGCCGCGCACCGACTTCGAAAACGGTGTCTGGGTGCACCGCATCACGCCCTGCGCGCACGTGCCCGCGCCCCTGGCGGACCGTCCTGAGCCCCCGGCCACCCTGCGGCAGTGGACCCACGCCGTGTACCAATGCGCGCGGACGCTGGCCCAGCGGCTGGACGTACGCACTTTCGTTGCGGCGCTGTGGGACGTCGAAGGCTACGAACTCGCCGCCCAACCCGGCTGGCAGCTTTACACCTACCTCGTCACCAGCTACCAGCTCAGCCTGCCCCTGCGGACCGACTGGCAAGCCAACCCACATTACCTCCAACACCACGTGCAGCCTGCCATCCAGGCCGAAGCGTGGTTGCTGCAGCACAGCACGGCGCTGTTGGCCAGCACGCATGCCATCGCCAACGACGTGCGCACGCACTACCCGCAGGCGGCCCAGCAACTCGCGCCCTTGCACCACCTGCCCTTTGGCATCGACGACGATCCTGCCCCCACCACAGCCAACCCAGGTGGCGGCGAACCCGGCGTCGCCCAGCCCGGGCTGACCGTGCTGTACGTCGGGCGCTTTGAACACCGCAAAGGCATCGACCTCATGCTGCAAGCGGTGGCGGAACTCGCGCCCCAGTACCCCCACGTCCAATGGCGCCTGGTGGGCAACCACACGTTACCCGGCCCGGGCGGCCAGCCCTGGCCAGCGTACTTCGCTCAGCAGCACCACGGCCAGCCCTGGCTGCAGCGCGTGCACGTGGTGGGCGAGGTGGACGACACCGCGCTGCTGGACGAATACCGCCGCTGCGACATTTTTGTAGCCCCAAGCCGCTACGAATCGTTTGGCCTCATCTACCTGGAAGCCATGCGTGCGGGCAAAGCGGTCATCGCGGGCGCCAACGGCGGCGGCGCCGAAATCGTCACCAACGACGTCGGCGTGTGCATACCCACCCCGGACGCCCAACCACTCATCGGCGCACTGCGCACACTTATCGACCAACCTGCCCTGCGCTGCCGGCTCGGCCAGCAGGGCCGCCAGCGCTACCTGGACCACTACACCGCGGCGGCCTTTGCCCGGCGTGTGCAAGCGCTGCTGGGCCCAGTGCCGGAGCGTGCCGTTGCATCCGTGCAACAAGTGCCGCACGCCGGCGCTGAACGAAGCCTGTCTCAGAGCCCGCCTGTTGCGCTGCCGGATCTTACCGATATACTAGAGGCAAGCTCCTGAGAGCCGGGCATGCTGTGTGCGCGGCAACCAGTGGCCTAGCTTAACCTCACCTGTGGAGATCGTTCGATGTCGACATTCATCACGTCCGCTCAACGTACCAAGCTCATCGAGCTGTACATCGGCTACTTCAACCGTGCGCCCGAAGCCGCCGGCCTCAACTATTGGGCGGGCGAGCTGCTCACACTGCTGGGGCAGGGCAAGACCGAACAACAAGCCTTTGATAGCATCGCCAACCGCTTCTACGACGCGGGCGTGCAGTTTGGCGTCTTCTCCAACGCCATGACGGTGGAGCAATTCATTACCACGGCGTACCAAAACGTGCTCGGCCGCAGCTCGGTGGACAGCGACGGCATGACGTACTGGACGCAAAAGCTCACCAGCGGTGAAGTCTCGCGCGGCCAATTCATCCAGCAACTCATCACCGAAGCCAAAGCCGTAGCGGCCGCTGACCCGCAGTGGGCGTGGGTTGGCACATACCTGGCCAACCGCACCGCCGTGGGCGACTGGTTTGCCAACAACAGCGCGGGCCTGACCGGCCAAGATGCCATCAACGCCGGCACCGCCATCATCGCCAACAGCGTGACCCCCGCCAGTGCGCAAGCCGGCCAAACCGCTGCTGAAGCGGTCACGGCGGCGCAGGCTGCTCAGGCGGCGCAGCAAGGGCAAACGTTCATGCTCACTACGGGTTCGGACACCGGTGCTGCCTTTACCGGTGGCGCAGGCAATGACACCTTCATCGGCAACCAGGTCGCTGCAGGCGTCACCTGGACGGTAGGCGATGCGATTGACGGCGGCGGCGGTACGGATACCTTCACGGTAACGCAAACGGGCGCTATTACGATCCCGACAGGTGCCACGGTCAAGAATATCGAGAATGCGGAATTCCTGAGCGGCAGCACGGTGACGCTCAACACCACCACCTGGACCGGCCTGCAACAACTCAAATCGAACGCCACGGGCGGCACCACCTTGACCGCGGCAGCCGACGTCAACATCACCGCCACCGAAAACAGCGTGTCTGCTGTCGACGGCAATGTCACCATCAACGGCGGCAAGGATATCGCACTGACGGTCACCGGAACGACCAATGACAATGAAGCTCTGAACACGACTACCTACGCCGGCGCGGAAATCGTGGTGGGCGGCACGACCGAGCCCACGGGCGCGGTGACCATCAATAGCAAGTTCACTGGCGCGAACACGAACGACGCGCCTGACATCTTCGTCAAGGGCGGCACGACCGTCAACATCGCCCAGACGCTGGGCAACGCCGTCAACACCACCAACACCTTCGGCGAAGTGCTCGTGGTGGGCGGCGCCAACACGACCGCAGTGACCGTGACCCAAGAGGCTGCTGCGACGGCTTCGACCACCGTGGCGGGCAAGACCAACAGTGCCGTCAACGTCGTTGACAAGAATGCCTCCTCGACCACGGCGGCTGGTACCATCACCACCGTCACCCTCAACAACTACGGCAACTCCGCCATCAACTCCGGCGCGCTGTCGACCGTCAATCTGTCCGGCACGGGCGGCACCTTGGGCATCACCCCGGGCGCGCTGACCACTCCGGCCGTCACCACCCTGAACCTGAACGTCAAGAACCTGAGCGCGCCGTCGGACAACAGCATCACTGTCAACACTTACAAGACGCTCAACATCACGGGTACCGAGAAGGCATCTACGATCACCAACGTGACCGGTGCGGCCGTGGAGACCCTCAACATCGCCGGGGATGCCAAGGTTGTCCTGAGCAACAACACCTTTACGGCCCTCAAGTCTGTCGTGTCCACCAACACGGCTGGCGTGACCTTGGGCACAACCGCGCTGGGTGCCGGCGTCTCCTTCACCGGCGGCGATGGTGACGACAGCATCATCCTGTCCAACGCCTTCACCAAAGCCATTACGATGGGCAAGGGCAACGACACCGTCACCTACGGCGGTGCGGCTGGCACCGGTGGCTCGGTCAACGCCGGCGACGGCACCGACACCATCGTCATGACGGTGGGGCAGGCCGATGCCGCCGACAACGACGCCACATTCAACTCGACGTTCTCGGGCTTCGAGGTGCTGCAGCTGGATGCCTCCAGCATGGGCGGCACCAAGACCGTCAACCTGGTCGGCATCAACGGCGTCAACAAAGTCGTCACCGGCGCGGCTTCGCATGCGCTGACCCTCGACAACTTCGCCAACAATGGCACCCTCAAGCTCACGAGCAACGTTGGTGCCGGTAGTTACGTGGCCAACGTCACGAACGCGGCGTTCAACCCGAACGACACGTTCAACATCGAGCTGAGCAAGACCAGCGCACTGACTGCTGGCTCGGTGACCGTCGCCGGCGTGGAGAACATCAACATCAACGTGGCCGATGCCGACCCCAGTGGCAGCGCCGCCGTCGTGCACACCATGACGCTTGTGGCCACCAGCGCCAAGAAAGTGGTCGTCACCGGCAACAACGGCCTGACCCTGACCAACACCGGCAACACCGCCATCACCGAGTTCGACGCCTCTGGCGTTGTGGCCAACGGTACGGCGGGTCTGGACACTGCGGCCAACCTCGCGGTGACCTTTACTTCGGCCAACAACACTGCAACTGCCAACGTGACCATCATCGGCGGTGACGGTAACGACGTGCTGACGGGCGGCGCTGCCAAAGATAATATCAACGGTGGCAAGGGTAACGACGTCATCACCGGCGGTCTGGGTCAGGACACCATCCAACTTGGTCAAGGCCGTGACGTGGTCAAGATCGCTTCGAACAGTGACAGTAATGTGGCGACGTCCGACTCGCATACAGGCACCTTTGACATCATCACCGGCTTCAACCTGCTGGGTGCGATCACCACGGCAACTAACCTATCCAGTGTTGCCAATTTCCAGAGCGCAACGGCGGGCGGTGCCAATGCCAATATGTTGGTGATTGACTTCGAGCAGGATGATGGTGGTCCCGGTAATGGAACCGACCTTCCTGTTGTTATTAAAGTGAATGGCACTGGTTCGGGTCAGGCCGCAGGTGTCACTTACACGGTCACCAACGGTATCCTTACGCTATCGGGTACTGGGGCCTCGGCGGTTGATACCCTGGGTGAGTGGCTGGCCGAAGCAGCCGCTGTTGCGGCCACCAATGGCGAGGTTCTCGCCTTCGTCTTTGGCGGTGACACTTATGTGTTTGGCCAAAACGGTGCACAGGATATCCTGGTACAACTGGTTGGTGTACAGGCGTCTGCATTGGCATTAGCTGCTGCGAGCGCGACCTATGCCGCAGGCACGCTGCTGATTGGCGACAGCCTGTAATCTCCCCCGGCGAAAAGGCCGTAGCCCACCGGCTTGAGCTGAAAGCCATTGAAACCCTGTCCTTCTCACGAGGGGCAGGGTTTTTCTTTGCCCTCACCGAATCTCCACCCGCACCCCCTGGGTCAGCCTCGCCCCCGGCACTTCCTGCCCTGCCTTGAGCAGCGCCTTGATCGCCTCCTTGTTGGGCTTGGGCGGCGGCGGTGGCGGTGTCATCATCAGCTCCGGCGGAATCAGCGCCTCATCCACGATCTCCACGGCTGGCGGATTCTTCCTGATCGCGATCGCAAACCACGGACTCTCGATCTTCGAGATGCCGCAAGCCTGCATGTTGGCAAGCAGATACTGCCGCACCCGCTCGGCGCGTGATTCGATCGCCTTGCGCCGTGCCGCCATCTGCGCCTCGGCCGCCCTGATCTGCTCGGCCAGGGCCTCCAGATTGCGCACGAAGGCGGCGACGTTGGTGGCTTTGACCTCCACCTCGCCCTTCAAGGCTTCGAGCGTGTCCTGCACCACTTCCTCGGGCAGATCGAGGTCGGCAAGCGTCTCAAGCGCGCGGCGGTAGTCGGCGGCGAGTTCATAAAGCGCGGGCAGGCTCATCGCATCAGCCCTCCCGCCCAAAGATGCGCTGCCGGATCATCTCGCGCTCGCGCTTGTCCTCCTCGGAGTAGGTGGACAGCCCCCGCAGCTTGGCGATGGCCTCCACCATGCTCTCTTGCAGGATCGCGATGGCGGCTTTGGTGGTGGCAACCTGAATCTCGCGCGCCAGCGCGTGCACAAGCTGCTGGTGATCCACCTGCGCGACAGCCTCCTTGATCGCCTGCACGATCGCGCCGCTCGTGATCTCATGCGCCATCGCCTGCGCGATGGCGGACTGCACCGAATACCCCTTGAGCGCGGCGTTTACCGCGTCGTGCACCGAGTCACGGACGGCCTCGGCGATGCTCGATTCATCAATGCGGATATTCATGATCCCTCCTCAGAACGGCACGTCGTCCTGCATATCCTCAAACCCGCTGCCCTGCGCAGGCTGAGCAGCAGGGGCTTGGGCGGCGCGGCTATCCTTGTCCTTGAGGCTGGCAAGCCTTGCCGCAAGCTTCTGGGGCTCCAGCCCCGCGGCCTTCTCGCTGGCGGTCTGGCGCGTCTGCGGGTCAAACACCCCCACGATGTTGAGCCGCGAGCCCTCTTTGCCAGTCTGGGTCGTGTAGAGCTCGCGCTGCAGCAGCAACCCGATGCGCTTGTGTTTCAGCGCCGGATAGCCGTCTGCCACGGCCTCCACCTCCTCGCCGAGCTCCCGATCCCAGCGCCAGTAGCGCACCTTGCCGGGCTTGAGGCCGGACTCCACGCCCGCGCAGACGAGCAAGGCATCCAGAAGGTCATGCCCGAAGTAGCGCTTGCCATCGGCCGACAGCGTCCAAAGCGTCAGCGGATACTTCGGCTTGCGGCCATCGTCGGCGACAAAGCCCAGCTCCACCCCCCAGGCCCCCTTGGAGGACTGGATGGCGCGGGCGTAGTCGATCGTGCCGGTGTAGGCTCCGGTGTGGGCGATGTAGCGCTCGCCGCCATCGGCGGCTTCCAGATGCTCGGTGCTGTAGGCGTAGCTAGGAATGCTCATGCGGGTCTCTCCTTGTGAATCGAAGTCAAGGGCAGGGGCCGGAATTCCATTCCGACCCTTTGGATGTCATGCGCGGCTTGCCTCATGGGGCAAGGCCAGGGCGTTCTGATCGGGCTCGCCCTTGACCTCATCCATCCCCTGCGTGTAGGGCTTGGCGTCGGCCACCACCACCAGCACCGTGCTGCCGGCGCTGCTGTAGAGCTCGTGGATGTGGGGCGAAGCCTGCGACATCTTGATGACGGCCTTAACACCATCCTTGATCGTGATCTGCTCAAGCTCGCCTGCCACCACCACGCGCCCATCGGCGGCAATGGCCTTGACCGCCTCGTGCACCTGTGCGAGCACCCGGCGGCGCAGGCGCTCGATCACCTCATCCTGCTGCGCCTGCGACATCGCCGCCCAGGGCTTGGGGCAAAGACGCATCTCATCGATCAGCGCCCTGAGCAAATCCAGCCCCACGGTGGCGGCGGTTTGATTGGTCGTCGAGATGTTCATGCTGCGGCCTCCTCGGTGACGGTTTCAGACTGCAACGCGGCCTTCCTCTCGGACAAGGCCGCCTTGATGGCGTCGCGGCTTTCTGGCGGCGTCTCATGCCAGATGGCTTTGAGCTCATCGAGCGTGGAGGCGCGCGCGATGCGAGCAAGGGTCGATTCGGCATCCCAGGCAGGCTGCCCAGAGCGCAGCCACTCGATGAGCATCCTGCCCGTCTCGGCCGACAGCGGCGCGGGATCCTTGCCATCGAAGAGCCCCGTGCGGTCTTTGCTGACGGTGGACAGGTGCCCATCGAGCGAGAGCTCCAAGACGGTGGTGAACTCGTACTCGAAGCCATCGCGCTGGACAGGGGCCATGCCCACCTTGCGCGGCACGGCCTTGCCGCCCACGTCCTGGATGACGTACTCGGTCTTGCTTCTGAGCGTTGCGATGATGTGGATCGGCGCGCGCAGGATGGCGTCCAAGAGCTTGTTGTGGCGCGGGGTGACCTCGGCCCAGGCGGCGTAGGAGTTGCCGGACTTGGACGAGCGCGTGATCTTGTCGTGGATGTCGAGGATGCCGCCTTCGCCCATCCACTCATGGGTGATGGAGTCGATGATGAGAAGCTCGTAGCCGGCCTTGACCGCAGCGGCGATGGCCTCCACGAAGCGCTCGGGCGCAAAAGGAGGCCCCATCTCCATCACGTCGAAGCGGAAGCGGTCGGCGTACAGAGACGCGGAGCCGCTTTCGGTGTCGATGACGGCGATCTTGTCGGCCATGCCGCTGGCCACGGCCAGGGCCGAGTACGTCTTGCCGGAGCCGGAGGGTCCGGCGATAGCCAGGCGAAGCCGCGCATGGCGTCGGGTGGCGGGGGTGAACATGGGGGGGGCTCCTTACAGCGTGATGCGCGCCAGATGCCAGGCGCGGCGGATGGAATAGCCGTGGCGCAGGTACCACAGGAAGTCGCGGAGGAACTTGCGCATCACGCGACCCTCCCGATGGCCTCGGCTTTGAGACGACAAGGCGGCGAGGTTTGCGTGGCAAGGGCGATCTCGATGGCGTCGCACACATGGCGCGCCAGCACGTGCAGCACGCGGGCATCCGGCCCGCGGCCCAGGGTGATGCGAAAGGTCAGCAGGGTCATGCTCGTCTCCTTGGTGGGTGACGAGCGTAATTTAGCCGTATGTAAACCAAAAAGTCAAGCAGCAGCTAAACGTTCCGCGCCTGTTTAGAGTTTTTCGCCGCGGAAGACCACCACGCCGCAGATGGTGGCGTTGCCGTTGATGCGGATGATGGGCTCGGGCCAGGCGGGATTGAGCGCTTTGAGGTAGCGCTCGTTGCCCTCGACGATGAGCTTTTTGAAGGTGGCCTCGGCCGCATCGTCCAGCCGCACCACCACCAGCGACCCATGCACGGCGGGGCGGTCTGGGTCGACGAAGATCAAGTCGCCGTCCTGGAAGGACGGGCGGCCATGCGGGTTGAACATGGACTCGCCCCGCACGCGCAGCACGAAGGTGCGCGGGCCGCATTTGACGGGGCAGGGCAGCCACTCCTCGGCATCCGCAGGCGTGAGACTGCCGGCGATCTCGGCCCAGTGGCCGGCCTGCACCCAGGAGATGAGCGGCACCAGTCCCGCGATGTCGGGGCCGGGCTCGACATTGGAATCGGCGGGCCGATCCAGGTAGCCAGGCGGCATGCCGTAGTCGCGCTCGAGCCGGCGCGCGGCGCGCTCGCCGAAGGAGGCCTTGCCGTGCATGAGCTGCGACAAGTAGCTCTTCTCATGCTGCGGCAGCGTGCGGCCCTGGAACCAGCGGCGCAGCTGCTGGCGGCGGATGCTTTGGATGTCCATGACGCATTTTCTTTAGGCGCGGATAAACAATCAAATACTTGACTCTGGGTTTAGTGGTCAGTAAACTGGCCGCATGCGACTCAAGGAGTACCTCGACACCCTGCCACGCGGCGAGCGCAAGCGCCTTGCCCAGAAGCTTGGCGTGTCGCTGTCCTATCTGTGCCAGATGGCCTCTGGCGTTGCGCACATCTCTCCACTGCGCAGCGTGCAGATCGAGAAGGCGACAAGCGGCGTTGTGCCAAGGCAGCACACGCGGGCGGACTGGCGCGAGCTGTGGCCGGAGCTGTCTGAGCTCGATTCAGGCACACCCGTCACGCAAGTCAAGGAGGAGCCATGAGACCTGCACGCTCAACCGACCCCTGGACAAGCCACGAGGCGGCCGATCGCACCGCCGAGTTTGCGCCCACCCAGCGCAACCGCATTCTGGGGATGCTGCGGCTCTACGGGCCGCTGACGCCCGAGGAGATCAGCAATCTGCTGGGCTTTGAGCCCTACGCCATCAGAAAGCGCCTGCCGGAGCTGCAAAAGGCCGGGCTGGCGATGCCAACGGGCGAGGTCAAGCCCACCCGAAGCGGACGGCATCAGCGGGTGTGGAGGGCGATCTGATGCAAGCCGGCACGTTTGCCCTCATCCCCATCGAAGTGATCCAAGACCGGCGGTTGACCTACGAGCAGGTGCGCGTGCTCATGGCGCTGTTTTGCTTGCGAGGTGGCGGGTTTGGCGTCACGCCGGCCTCGGCTCACGACATCGCCAGCCTGGTCGGCATGCCAATGGACGACGTCACGCGCATTCTGCGCGACCTGGCCGGGCTGGGATGTTTGCGCAAGTATGGTTTCGCCCTCGACGAAGTGGAGGCGAAATGAGTATCGATTTGATGGCAAAAGCTTGGCAACTCAATTTGCCTGCCACACAAAAGCTGGCGCTTTTGGCCATGTGCGATTGGGCAGATCGGACTGGATGCAGTTTGCATCCGAGTGTTGCAGCCGTCGCAAGGCGGTTGTCGGTATCGGAGCGCCATGCCCAGCGAATCTTGCACCAACTAATAGAGGACGGATGGTTGCAAGTCGTCAGCAATGAAAACGGTGGAGCGCCAGGTAGTACCAGGCACTACCGGATCAATGTTCGCAAGCTCACCGACAACGCCAAGACGAGTTTTACGGGTGACATTGATGTCACGGGTGACATTGATGTCACGGGTGACATTGATGTCACGGGTGACATGGATGTCGCCAGACGGGTGACATGTGTGTCCGAGACGGGTGACATGGATGTCACCCAAACCGTCAATAAACCGTCAGTAGAACCGTCATATACCCCCCCCTACCCCCCCAAGGGGGAGGGCGGGGCCGAGGCGGCCTCATCGGGCAGTGGCAGGGCTCGATCCTGTGGCGGCCCATCCACGCGTGCCGGCCAAGAGGCCGAGCCCGAGGGATTTGCGCAGTTCTGGGCGGCCTACCCGAGAAAGGTCGCGCGCCAGGATGCCCTGCGCGCCTTTGCCAAGCTCAAGCCCGATGCCGAGCTGCTCAAGCGCCTGCTGGCCGCGCTTGAGCGCCACAAGGCCAGCCGCCAGTGGAGCCGCGACGGCGGCCAGTACATCCCCTATCCGGCCACCTGGCTCAACGGCAGGCGCTGGGAGGACGGGCAGGACGAGGAGCAGGACGAGCCGCGCTACGGCGGGCCGCCGCCAGGCCAGAAGGTCGGGCGCTGGACGCCCACCGGCACGGACCTTTCCACCGCCGACTGGCACGCGTGGGACTGGAGCAAGGGCGTGCCGCGCTACATCGACGGCGTGTGGGCTGTGTGGCCCGATGAGTACGAGCGCGACGGGAGGATCGTGTGAACGCCGCCGACATTGCGCAGGCGCTCTCGGAGCGCGCCGAAGACGTGGCCGCCTACCTGCTGCCCAAGGGCAAGCGGGCCGGGCGCGAGTGGAGGGCCGGCTCCATCAGCGGCGAGCCGGGGCAGTCGCTGGCGGTGGCCATCCACGGCAACAAGCGCGGCATTTGGCGCGACTTCGCCACCGACCAGGGCGGCGACCTGCTCGATCTGTGGATGGCCGTGCGGGCCTGCTCGGTGGCGCAGGCCATGCGCGAGGCGGCGCAGTGGCTTGGCTTGCGCGAGACGATTCCGGCTGGCGCGCCGAAGCGCGAGTACCGCCGCCCGCCAAAGCCCGCCTGCACGGCCGCCGCCGCCGAGGTGCTTTCGTGGCTGGCCTCGCGCGGCATCAAGGAGCAGACCGCGCGCGACTTTCGCATCGCGCAGCGCCAGGAAGCCGGCAAGACCTACGCCATCTTCCCCTACCTGAGGGATGGCGAGTTCATCAACGCGAAGTTCCGCAACATCGCTGAGAAGCGCGACATGCGCCAGATGAAGGAGGCAGAGCCCTGCCTCTTTGGCTGGCACCTCATCGACCCCAAGTGCCGCCGCATCGTCATCACCGAAGGCGAGCTCGATGCCATGACGCTGCACCAGGCGGGCATCGCGGCGCTGTCGGTCAACGCCGGCGCAGGCAGCTTTGCGTGGCTGGAGAGCGACTGGGAGCGGCTGGAGCGCTTCAGCGACATCGTGATCGCCTTCGATGCCGATGAGGCCGGACGCAAGGGCGCGCGGGAGCTGGCCCGAAGGCTGGGCGAGGCGCGCGCGAGGCTGTGCGAGTTCGCCCCCTACAAGGACGCCAACGAGGCGCTGCAAGCCGGCGAAAGCCCCGAGTTCTTCGCCCGAGCCATCAGCGAGGCCAAACCCATCGAGCCCGATGGCATTAGGCCGTTCGACGCGTTCCTCGAGCGCGTGCAGGCCATGTTCTGGCCCGCGCCTGGCGAGGAAGCGGCGGGCTACCCGCTTGCGATCGGCCACAAGACGCAGGACTGGCTCGTCTTCCGCCCCGGGGAAGTGTCGGTGTGGACCGGCATCAACGGGCATGGCAAGAGCCAGTTTCTGGCGCAGCTATCCGTGCAGCACGCAGCGCTGGGGGCGCGCTGGTGCGTCTACTCCGGCGAGATGCCGCCGGCGGTGCAGCTCAAGCGCCTCATCAAGATCGCCACCGGCCAGGACCGGCCGCATCCTGAGCACATCGCGCAGGCCGCGCGCTGGATCGGGCAGAGCATGTGGGTCATCGACCGGGTGGGCTCGGTGGAGCTCTCATGGCTCATCAAGGTCTTCGAGTACGCCAACCGACGGTACGGCTGCGACTGCTTCCTGATCGACAGCCTGATGATGCTCTCCGACGTGCCCGAAGACGGCAGCGGAGCCTTCTCGGCGCAAAAGCGCGCCATCCAGACGATAGCGGACTTTGCCAAGCGAAGCGGCAGCCACGTGCACGTGGTGGCCCACCCGAGGAAGGGCCGCGATGAGACGATGGCCCCGGGCAAGCTCGACGTGGGGGGCTCCAGCCGCATCACCGATGGCGCAGACAACGTGCTCTCCGTCTGGAACGCCAAGCACGACCCGACCAAGCCCGACTACAACCCGGCGCTGCCCGACGGCCACATCGCGCTGCACAAGCAGCGCCACGGCGACGTCCAAGACCGCAAGGCGCTGCTGTGGTCGATTGCGGGCTGCCGCCAGTTCAGCGCCGACTCGCTGCGCGCGCCGCGCGTCTTCGTGCCCGAGCCTGCGCGCGCGCCGCAGCCTGCGCAGGAGGACTGGCTGTGAGCTGCCCGGCCTGCGCGGCTGCGCGCGCCCATCCTGCCTGCGGCGCTTACCTCATGCGCTGCCCGTGGTGCATGGCGCGGCTCATTGCCAGCGCCCGGCCCCTGCGCCGCCTTCAGGAGGCCCACATCGAGGCTTGCCGGCGGATGCACCGCCGCGACTGGCAGCAGGTCTGGGACGGGGTGCTTGAGCGGCTCCAGCGCAACGAGCTGATCGAGCCTGCGCCACAAACATGCCCGCAAACTGGCCTAAAAGGCCCTAGGAGCGATTTTGTGGAGGGGGCAGGTAGGGTGGTAGCCGCCCACCCCAAAAAACGCCTTGCAGCCCCTCAGAACCCGCAACAGGAGGAACTCAAGTGGGAGCCTTGAGCCGCGACAAAGGCAAACGAGGCGAGCGCGAAGTCGCCGCCATCATCAGCGACCTGCTGGGGGTCAGCGCCAGCCGCCGCGTGCGCCAGCACGACGGCGACAGCGACATCCTGGGGGTGCCGGGCTGGACGATCGAGGTCAAGCGCTGGAGCCTGCTGGTGCCGCACGAGGTCAACCGCGCCTGGGCGCAGGCGGTGGAGCAGGCGCAGCGCGATGGCGGCATTCCGGCGCTGTTCTTCCGCGCCAACTACCATCCGTGGCGCGTGATGTGGCCGATCTCCGTGCTGCTGACGATGCAGTCCGCGCACATGTGGGTCGAGCCCCAGTGGGCGGCGCAGACCACCCCAGAGGCCTGGGCGGCGGTGGCGCGCGAGCTTCTGTGGAGGCAGGCGCATGAGCCGCGCAGCTGAGCGCCCCAAGGCCGAGCCCGAGCCCGGCGACGTGCTGCTGCGCCCAGGCGGCGCGGCCGTCTTCGTGGAGGAGGAAGACGCCGAGTGGGGCCGCGTGCGGCACTACCGGACGGTGGACACGCTGGGGCTGATGCTCAAGGCCGGCACGATCTCGCAGGGCATGCACGATGCGGGCCGGCAGTTCCAGGAGGACTTCCTGCGGGCCTTTCGCTCGGGATATGCCAGCCCGCGCCTCGATGGGCTGCCCGCGGGCACGCGCTTGAGCGATGGCATCGCGCAAAGAAGCGCAGCGGCGGCGCTTGCCGTGCGCGAGGCGCTGGATGCCGCTGGCGGCGCAACGTCGCCCGCGGGGTCGGGCCTCTGGCACGTGGTGGGCCTTGGCATGTCGGTGCGCGAGTGGGTGCAAAGAGCCGCCTGGAGCGGCTACTTGCTGACCCAGCACACCGGCATGGGCGCGCTCATCGCGGGCCTGGCCATGCTGTGCCGGCACTACGGCTACAGGCCTTGACAGGGGCGTTTCACGCAAGTATGCTTTGGACAGTACCATCCCTTACTGCGCCCGCAGGGCTGAAGCCCGAGCGGGCGCTTTGCTTTGGAGGCCTGCCATGCAGGTGCTGATTCATCGTCCCGTCTGGCTTGAGCAGCGCCACCTGCCGGCTGGGTTGCGCCTGGAGCTGCCCGAGGAGGCAGCGCGCGCGCTCATCGCGATGGGCTCGGCCGTGGCGCTGGGGCAAGCCCAGAGCGAAGCCAAGCCCGAGCCGCAGGCGCGGCAGACGAGACGCAAGGCGGCATGATCCGCCTCACCGCCACGCTGGACGCCAAGGCGCTCTCGGCGCAAGTCTCCCGCCGCCTGCCGCAGGCGCTGGCGCGGGCGCTGACCAAGACGGCGCTGGATGCGCGCGATGCGGTCAGGCAGGAGCTTCCCCAGCGCTTTACGCTGCGCCGGCCGTGGGTCGTCCAGGGCATCCAGGCCAGGCCCGCCGATGCCAAGGGCCTCAAGGCCGCAGTCGGCAGCCGCGATGCGTTCATGGTCTGGCAGGAAGTGGGCGGGCTGCGCGTGGGCAAGAACGCCATCCCCCTGGGGCCGATTGCCAACATCGCCCGCTCCCAGGTGGTGCCCAAGCGCCTGTGGCCTGGGCGGATGCTCAAAGAGCGCGGCGTCTTCATCCGAAAAGGCATGGTGCTCAAGCGCCAGGGGCGGGACGTGCAGCCGTTGTGGATGCTCAAGCGCGCGCAGCCGGTGAAGGCGCGCATGGGCATGCGCGAGACGGTGAGCAGGGTGGTTGAGCGGCGATTCGCCGAGCAGTTGAGGCGGGCGTGGCAGCGATAGCTTCGCTCCCATCGAGTAAGCTTTATGGTATGCTGCAAGACGTCTTGATGACGTACGTCCAGTGGCGTATCAACCAATGATCGAGCGTAAGGCCGCGCAAATCCTGTCCGTCTACTGGGACGGTAAACTGCCCGTGGATGTGCATGCCATCGCATCTCGCATGGGTATTGATGTGCGTTGCGGTGCCATCGATGAGTCTGGGCGCATTGAGGTGCGTGAGGGTAGACCATGTATTACTGTGAATTGCGATGAAGCCCGCGTGCGACAGCGTTTTACTGTGGCCCACGAGCTCGGGCATTGGTCGCTCGGTCATCTCCAGCATGGGCAGCGATTGTTTCGTGATGCGCCAGATTCATTTACTTTGGCCGCGGGCGGACAAGAACGCGAGGCAAATGCTTTTGCTGCCGCCATTTTGATGCCCGCTGATGCATTGCGTTATGTGATGCAGAATGGTGTGGCGGATTCTTTGGAATCGTTAGCGCGACTCTTTGAGGTCTCGCGGGCGGCAATGCATTGGCGTGTCCAAAACCTCGGGCTGTTTGCTAATTTATGACCGAACCGCAGCAAATTGACTTGTCGCTAGACCGCGCTGGGACAACTGACGGGAGCGCAGTCTTCGACGTGCGGGAGCGTCTTTACCGTCAGCGATATGAACAAAGGCGATGGCTTTTCTGGGCGACAGTCAGTGGTTGCGCATTGATGTTATGCGGCTTCGGCGCATTTGTCTGGTCGGTGATGAGCTGGGCGTGGAGGCATCCAGACAAGTCGCTCGATTGGCATCTGCTGATGCTCGGCACAGCCATGATCGTGCCGCCAACCTTGCTCCTCTGGATGCTGATGAAATCCGTGTTTCGCGCCGACGGTCGGCTTGAAGAAAACAAGGCTGACGAAACCAGTGGGCTGGTGTGGTCAGATCTAGGTCGGGAGGCGCTGGCAGTTCTGCGCGCTTGGGTCGACAAGAGGTCTTGATTTCTAAGGTGTCGGCCAAGTACGCTTTCTCCGAGCTGGCGACCAAGGAAGACTTGCAGCAGCTGTACGAAAGCCTCACCAAAGACCTCACGATCCGCGTTGGGGTGATGCTGGCGGCTGCGGTGGGCATGATCGTGGGCATCTTGAGACTGCCGGTCTAAAACGCGCTAAAACGCCCTCTGACGCGTTTTTCGGGCGCGAGGCTACCCCCCTTGGTGACTGCGTAAAAACGCTTCTGGCGGCTTTTTAGCGGCCTTGGCGGTTCCTTTCTGGCGAGGTTGAGCGCGGGGCGGCGCGGCCCGCCGCATTTCGCTACCGTCAGGCGAGCAAAAAGTTCGCAGTTCGCAGTTCGCACCCATGAGCGTTTCGATCCGGGAGTTCGCCCGCCAGCGCGGGGTTTCCGATACCGCCGTGCGCAAGGCCATCGATCGCGGCGAGATCGCGCAGGAGCCCGACGGCAGCATCGATCCGGCGAGAAACGCCGGCTGGCAGCCGCGCGCGCAGGCGCGCAGCCTGCCCAAGGCCGAGGCGGCTGCGCCTGAGCCATCAAGCGCCATCCCCGACTACAGCAAAAGCCGCGCCATCCGCGAGGCCTACGCCGCGCGGCTTGCCAAGCTGGAGTTCGAAGAGCGCGCAGGCAAGCTCGTCTCAGCCGATGAGGCAAGGATCGAGCAGTTTCGCATCGCGCGCGCCTTGCGCGACCGGCTGCTGCAGCTGCCCGCCAAGCTTGCGCCGCAGCTGGTGGCGCTCATCGCCGACGATCCGGACGTGGTGGCGGTGGAGACGATGCTTGAGACCGAGCTGCGCGAGCTGCTGTCGGAGTTCGTGCAGGACCTTTGACCCTTTTGTGCTCCCTCCTTGCGTGCGTTAGCCAGCCGGTCTTCGCGCCGGCTGGCGTTCTTTTTGCCGCAGGGCGGGTCTTTGACAAGCGCATGATCAGCCCAAAGCTTGCCGACCGAATCGAGCTGCGCCCCGTGGAGGCGTTGATCCCTTACGCCAGAAACGCCCGCACGCACTCGCCGGAACAGATCGACAGGATCGCCGCCTCGATTGCGGAGTTTGGCTTTACCAACCCGATCCTTGTCGATGGTGAGAACGGCATCATCGCCGGCCACGGGCGCTTGGCCGCGGCAAGAAAGCTTGGCTTGGCGCAAGTGCCGGTCATTGAGCTGGCGCATCTTTCGCCTGCGCAAAAGCGCGCCTACATCCTGGCGGACAACCGCCTGGCGCTGGATGCTGGCTGGGATGAGGCGATGCTGGCCGTGGAACTGGCCGAGCTGCGGGATGCGGGCTTCGAGCTGGAGCTCACTGGCTTTGCCGAGGACGAGATCGAGCGGTATCTGGCCGAGTTCGACGAAGAAGAGGGGGAAGAGGAAGAGGCTAGCGAAGAGGGCGCGGATGAAGCCGACCTCGATGAGGAAGTCTCTCCTCCCAGGATCGTCACGAGCCGCCCCGGCGACATCTGGCGGCTGGGGCGGCATCGCCTGATCTGCGCCGACTCATCCGACGTCGAGGCGATTGCCCGGCTGATGGCCGGCGAGAAGGCCCACTTGCTCTTCACGAGCCCCCCTTATGCCAACCAGAGGAACTACACCACGGGCGGCATCGAGGACTGGGATGCGATCATGCGCGGGGTGTTTGCCGCGGCGATGGCCGCCATGCGCGAGGATGGGCAGATGCTCGTCAACCTGGGCCTGGTGCACCGCGACGGCTCGGTGATTCCTTACTGGGATGAGTGGCTGAAGTGGATGCCGCGGCAAGGCTGGCGCTTCTTTGGCTGGTATGTGTGGGATCAGGGGGTGACGGTGCCGGGCGACTGGGCGGGAAGACTTGCCCCACGGCATGAATTCATCTTCCACTTCAACCGCGAGGCCAGAAAGCCCAACAAGATCGTGCCGTGTAAGATGGCGGGCACCTATTCGCACCTGTCCGCGATCAATGGCGGCGGCGGCCTGCGGGACAAAAACGGCAGGCCCAACGACTGGACGCACGCCGACCGACCGATCCAGGATTACCGCATTCCGGATTCGGTGATCACGGTGACGCGTCAGCGCGGGCCGATCGACCCCGAACGTGAGATCGACCACCCGGCGGTGTTCCCGATCGGTCTGCCGACGTTCGTCATGGAGGCCTACAGCAACCCTGGCGAGATCGTGTTCGAGCCGTTTTCTGGCTCCGGCACCACGATCCTCGCGGGCGAGGCCTGCGGCCGCCGCGTGCGGGCCTCGGAACTCGCGCCCGAATACGTCGATGTGGCCGTGATCCGCTGGCTCAAGACCCACCCGGAGCAGATGCCGGTGCTGGAGGCGACTGGTCAGACGTGGGAGGAGGTCAAGGCCGAGCGGGAGCCCGAGGGCGTCGTGGCGGCAAGCTATGGCGACTCGAAGAAGCGCCTGTCCGACGTCTTCAACGACCGCATGGCCAAGCTCGGCGATGCTGCGCCGTATAAGCCGTGGGGGAGAAACGCGGCATGAACTGGCTCGCCGAGCGAATCGAGCACTGGCCCATCGAGCGCCTCATTCCCTACGCCAGGAACGCCCGCACGCACTCGCAGGAACAGATCGCAGCCATTGCCGCCTCGATTGCGGAATTCGGCTTCACCAACCCGATCCTGGCCGGCTCCGATGGCGTGATCGTGGCGGGGCACGGGCGGCTTGCTGCCGCAAGGAAGCTTGGCCTGCAGCAGGTGCCGGTGGTGGTGCTCGACCATCTCACCCCCACGCAGCGGCGGGCGCTCGTGCTGGCGGACAACCGCCTGGCCGAGATGGCGGGGTGGGACGGCGAACTGCTCAAGATCGAGCTCGACGAGCTGCAGGCAGAAGGCTTCGACCTTGACCTCATCGGCTTTGACGAGCAGGCCCTGGCCGATCTCCTGGGCGAAGAAGAGCCGAATCGGCAAGGCCAGACCGATGATGACGCGGTGCCTGAAGCGCCCGAAGAGCCCGTCACCCAGCCGGGCGATGTTTGGATCCTGGGCGAGCACCGGCTCGTGTGCGGCGATGCCACGCGGGCTGAGAGCTACCAGGCCTTGATGGGGGATGAGAAGGCGGCGCTCGTCTTCACCGACCCGCCCTACAACGTCGCCTACGCCGCGGACGATCATCAGGGCTTGAAGCGCCGGCCGATCGCCAACGACGACTTGGGCGAAGGCTTTGCGCCCTTCCTGCGCGAGGCGCTGGCGCTCATGATGGCGCATCTGGATGGCGCGTGCTACATCGCGATGAGCTCCAGCGAAATCCACACGCTGCGGCAAGTCTTCGATGAACTGGGCGGGCACTGGTCGACCTTCATCATCTGGGCCAAGGACACGTTCACCTTGGGGAGATCGGACTACCAGCGCCAGTATGAGCCGATCCTCTATGGCTGGCCCAAGGGGGCTGCCCGCCACTGGTGCGGCGACCGCGACCAGGGCGATGTGTGGCCGATCAAGCGCCCGCGCGCCAACGACCTGCACCCGACGATGAAGCCGGTGGAGCTCGTGGAGCGAGCGATGCGCAATTCCAGCCGGCCGGGCGACATCGTGCTCGACCCCTTTGGCGGCTCGGGCACGACCTTGATCGCGGCGGAGAAGACGGGACGGCGCGCGCGGCTCATTGAGCTGGAGCCCAAGTATTGCGACGTGATCGTGCGGCGCTGGGAAGAATGGGCAGGAGAGAAAGCCCGCCGGGTGGCGGCGGGCGGGGCCTGAAGCCTGCAGTGGCGCGCTCACTCGCCGAGCAGCCGTCAGGACTCCAGCAGCAAGTCGCCGCTGGTCTCATCGGCGATGCCAGCCGCGTTAGGCCGCATTGGGGGATACATCCTGCGGCTCATCGGCCGCCAGCCGGTGCCACACCCAGCGCCAGCCGGTGCCCCGGATGGGCACAGCGCCATCGTCGGCGTCGCCGGGCAGCCGGTTAAAGCCGTAGCGCAGCTCTCGCCTCCAGCCAGGGTCGCAGCAGCGTTGGGCGCTTGCTGGGTCGAGCCATTCGTGCAGGCCGGATCGGCACTTCATGGCTGGCGCTCCTTGTCCAGAGCATCGACGATGCGCACCAGATTGGCGATGCGATCGGCTTCAAAGCCAAAGCCGCGGCGGCGCAGGATCTGCTCGACGCTGGGCGCGCGCATGCTGGCGATGGCCTGCGCGGCTTGAAGCAGGCGGCCAAGCTGCTCGATCTGGCGCTCGATGATCTGGCGCTCCCGCTGGATGCTTTCGGCATCCTCCTCGGTATAGAAGCCATGCTCGTTGCGCGTGACGGTCTCGACCCTCTCATCGATGCATTCGAGCGCGGCGTTGATGAGGTCGGGCAGCAGCTGGGCGGCGGTTTCAGTCATGGGCGGCCTCCTTGGGGTCGCGGGCGATGGGCTCTGAGGCGGTCAGGCGGTAGCGTTTCTGGCGGCTGCCTGGCATCTTCTCGGCCAGGATGCGGTAGCCCTGCTTGGGCAGGCCGTGGCAGAGCAGGGATCGCAAGGAGTGCGGCTGCCAGCCGGTGGCTTCGCAGATCTGCGCGATGGTGGCACCCTCGGGGCGTTTCAACATCTCGATCACCAGCGCCTGCTTGCTGTGCTCGCGGCCACGCTTCGGTGCGGCGTCTGGTTGATCCTGCTGCCAGCTGGCTTCGGCGGCGGCGACCGCTGCTTCCAGTTCCGGATCGCTGGCCAGCGGCGGCGTGGCAACGCTGGTGGCCACCGTCGGCGGCAGGACATCTTCCGGCTGCGCCTCGCCCTTGATGATGGCGATGGCTGCCGAGGTCAGGCGCCACTGGCCGCCTTGCTGCTCGATCAACCCCCGCTGCGCGAGGCTGGCGATCATCTTGAGCTTGGCGCCGCCCTTGAGGTCGAGCAGCGGCTCGATCAGGCCACCGGCGTCGCAATGCGCGCGGGTGATGAGATCGAGTTGGCGTTCGGTGATTGGGGTGGTTTGTGCAGACATGGTGTTTCTCCTGGTCGTTGGATGGATCGGCGCGAGTCAGTCTTCCCACAGGTGCTCGCCATCGAGGCTGATCCACAGGCGCGCATCGCGCACGGTGGCCATCTCGCGCACCGGCAGGCCGGTTTTGAGGTTGGTGCCGGTCTTGCCGGTGAAGTCGTAACGCTGTCCGTCGTACATCACGGTCGCTGGGCCTTGATCGTTGAACTCGACGCGGATCAGGCGGGTGCCGAGGGCGTTGCCGTTGGTGTCGGTGACCTGGGGTTGGCGGATGCGCAGGGTCATGGTCTGCTCCTTGGTGCGTGGTGATTGGGTGAGGTGATGAACGCGCTGTTCGCGTGAGAAGCCAAGCGCTTTTTGCTTGGCTTCGCGTTTCTCGTCAGGCCTTGCGCAACACCGCGATGCCGGCATTGGCGATGCCCAGCGCGGCGGACTGAAACGCGGCGGTGGCGATCCAGGGCGCGGCTCTTGCGTCATCAAAGAACCTTTCCAGCTCTGCTCTTGCGGCGGCGCGCATTGCCTGGCAGATCGCTTCGAGCTGGGCGTCATCGCAGGCGCGGATTTCCTGGCGGCAGGTTCTGACCAGGATGGTCAGCGCGGCCTCGGCGAGCTTGTTGCCGAGTTCTTCTTCGATGTTTGCGGCGTGTTTGGCGTCCATTTGGCTTCTCCTTGCGTGGTGGTTGATCAATCGTGTGGATCGCATGACGGCATAACGATCGGGAGAAGCCAAGCGCTTTGGCGTTGAATTTTTCGAGCGAATCTGGCCGGTTGCGTTAGGAATTGCCTTTGGACGGATCAAGCCTTGCGCGCGCGGCGTGGAAGCGGGCGCTTGCGCCCGATCCGCCGCTGTCGGTGGCCTCCTGGGCCGACCGCCACCGCATCCTGTCCTCGATGGCCTCCGCCGAGCCGGGGCGCTGGTCGACGGCCAGAACCCCTTACCTGCGCGAAGTGATGGAGGCGCTCTCGCCCTCTAGCCCCATCGAGCGCGTGGTGCTGATGGCCGGCGCCCAAGTCGGCAAGACCGAGTGCGGGCTCAACTGGGTGGGCTTTGTCATCCATCACGCGCCCGGGCCGATGCTGCTGGTGGAGCCATCTCTTGAGACCACCAAGCGCGTAAGCCGCCAGCGGCTTGACGCGCTCATTGAAGCGACGCCCGAGCTGGCCGAGCGCGTCAAAGACCCGAGAAGCCGCGATTCGGGCAACACGCTCTTGATGAAGGAGTTCCCGGGCGGGGTCTTGATCCTGACCGGGGCCAATTCCGCCGTGGGCCTGCGCTCGATGCCGGTGCGCTACCTCATGCTCGATGAGGTCGATGCCTACCCGGGCGACGTGGAAGGCGAGGGCGATCCGGTGGAGCTTGCGATCCAGCGCACGGTGACCTTCCGGCGCAGGAAGATCTACCTGTGCTCCACGCCCACCCTCAAGGGGCTCTCGCGCATCGAGCGCGCGTACCTGGAGTCCGACCGGCGGGTCTTTGAGGTGCCCTGCGACGGCTGCGGGCGCTACTTGGCCCTTGCCTGGCGCGACATCGTCTGGCCCGAAGGCAGACCTGAGGAAGCGGCCTGGCGCTGCCCCTACTGCGAGACGCATCACTCCGAGTGGAGAAAGCCCGCCCTTTTGGCGGCCGGCCGCTGGCGCGCGACCGCTTCTGGCGATGGCAGGACGGCGGGCTTTCACCTCTCCAGCCTCTACAGCCCGTGGCTGGCTTGGGGCGAGATCGCGCGCGACTTTGTGGCGGCCAAGGACGATCCGGCCCGGCTTAAGGTCTGGGTCAACACCAAGCTTGCCGAAACCTGGGAAGACCGGCTGGGCGAAAGCCTCGACCCGGCAGGGCTCATGAGCCGGCGCGAGGACTTTGGGCTTGAGCCGATCCCGCGGGAGGTGGCGATCCTGACCGCCGGGGTGGACGTGCAGACCGACCGGCTGGAAGTGGAGCTTGTGGGCTGGGGGCGCGATGAGGAGAGCTGGAGCCTGGACTACCGGGTGATCTGGGGCGATCCTTCTGCGCCCAAGGTCTGGGCCGATCTGGATGAGTATCTCGCCCGGCGCTACCCGCACGCCACGCTGCCGCAGGGGCTCTTCGTGGAGGCGGCCTGCATCGACACCGGGGGGCACCACACGCTGGCCGCCTACGACTACTGCCGTGGCAAGGAGCGCCGCCGCATCTTCGCCATCAAGGGCGCAGCCGGCCCCCGACCCATCTGGCCGCGCCGCCCCGGCAAGGCCAACAAGGGGCGCATCCACCTCTTCACGGTGGGGGTCGATGCGGCCAAGGAGACGATCTACGCGCGCCTGCCCAAGGCCCCGCCTGGCCCTGGGGCGATGCATTTCCCGCGCTCGCGCGATCTGGCGTGGTTCGAGCAGCTCACCGCCGAGCATTGCGTCACCCGCTACGTCAAGGGGCACCCCAAGCGCGAGTGGGTCAAGGACGCCGGGCGCCGGAACGAAGCGCTGGACTGCCGCGTGTACGCCTACGCCGCGCTGCACGCCTTGATCGCGATGGGGCTGCGGCTTAATGAGCGGGCTGATGCGATCCCCAAGGAGCCTGTGGCCAAGACGGACAAGCCCGTGGTGAGCCCGGCGGCTGCGCCGCAGGCCAGCCGGCGGCGGGCGATCAAGTCGACGTATCTGTGAGGACATGGAGCTTTCGGAACTGAAGCGCCTGCGCGATGAGCTCGTGGCGGCGCGCTACTCAGGGGTGCTGACCGTCAAGGCCGGCGAGCAGTGGGTGACCTACAAGTCCGAGGCCGAGCTGCGCGCGGCGCTTGAGGCCCTCAACCGCGACATCGCCGCCGCTGAGGGTCGAGCCCGCTCGCGCCGGCTGCTGGCCTGGTGCTCGAAGGGGCTGTGATGGACTGGACGGGATTTCGCCGCCGCCTTGGCATGCTGATCGGCGGCTTTGAGGGCGGCTTGTCTGCCCGCCGCCTGAAAGGCTTTGTCGCCAGCCGCGCGCACGTCAATACGCTGATCCAGGCCGCAGGCGCTGACATGACGGCCCGCGCGCGGTATCTGATCCGCAACAACGGGTATGCGGCCAACGCCGTGGAGTGCTTCGCCGGCAACGCGGTGGGCTCAGGGCTGAAGCCTTCAAGCCAGATCGCCGACGCCGCGCTGAAAGCGCAAGTGCATCAGCTCTGGCGGCGCTGGGTCGATGAAGCCGACAGCGAGTGGCTCACCGACTTGTACGGGCTGCAGCGGCGCGCCGCGCGCGAGCTCTTCATCGCCGGCGAGGTCTTCATCCGCATCCGCAGCCGCTACCCCGAAGATGGCCTTGCGGTGCCGCTGCAGCTGCAGTTGCTGCCCGCCGAGATGCTGCCGATGGACAATCGCCAGCTTCCCAACGGCAACATCCTGCGCCAGGGCATCGAGTTCGACCGCATCGGCCGGCGCGTGGCTTACCACTTCCTGCGCCGCCACCCGGGGGATGTGACCGAGCCGGGACTGGCGGGCGAGACCACCCGCGTGCCGGCTGAGGACGTCATCCACGTCGTCGATCCGGTCGATGCCGGGCAGCTGCGGGGCGTGTCGCGCTTTGCGCCGGCGCTGGTCAAGCTCTTTCTTCTGGACCAGTACGACGATGCGGAGCTCGATCGCAAGAAGGTGGCGGCGATGTTTGCGGGCTTTGTGCGCCGGCCAGCCGCCGACTTCGACAGCCGCCTGGAGCGCGACGAGCAAGGCGAGGGCTTGATGCCCTTGGAGCCGGGGCAGCTGCAGATCCTGGGCGAAGGCGAAGACATCACCTTCAGCCAGCCGGCCGATGTCGGAGGCAACTACGAGGCGTTTCAGTATCGCACGCTGCTTCAGGTCGCGGCTGCCTTAGGCCTGCCCTACGCGGCCTTGAGCGGCGATATGGTGAAAGCCAACTACTCCAACACCCGCGCCGCGCTCATCGAGTTTCGCCGCCGCATCGAAGCCTTCCAGTATTCGGTGTTGGTCTATCAGCTCTGCCGCCCGGTGTGGCGGCGCTGGATCGCAGCAGCCGCCCTCTCGGGGGCGCTTGAGCTGCCGAATTTCCGCGCCCGCCGCCGCGAGTATGAGGCGGTGGAATGGCTCACCCCGCGCTGGGAGTGGGTCGATCCGCTGAAAGACATCCAGGCCGAGATCGCCGCGATCGAGGCGGGCTTGAAGAGCCGCACGCAGTCGATCGCCGAGCGCGGCTATGACGCCGAGGCGCTTGATGCCGAGATCGCCCAGGAGCGGCGCAGGGCCGAGGAACTGGGGCTTGTCTTTGGGCGCGTGTCGCCGCCCGCGCAACCGCAAGAGGATTCCCATGACTGATCTACCCCACCTGGCGGCGCGTCTGTACGGCGCGCCGCTTTTGATCGCGCGGCCCAAGCTCGAGACGATCCTTGCGGCCATCGGCCCGCGCCTGCTGGGGCTTGGCCCCCTGCCGGCCGCAACCGAGGCGGCTGCCGCGCCAGAGCCGCACATCACCGAGGACGGCATTGCCGTGCTGCCGATCCTGGGCACGCTGGTGCATCGATCGGCGTATCTCGGCGCGGCCTCTGGGCTTCAGAGCTACCTCGAGATCGAGACGCAGGCCGAAGCGCTCTTTGCCGATCCGCGCGCGCGGGCGGTGGTGCTGGAGATCGACTCCGCCGGGGGCGAAGCCGCCGGCGTCTTTGAGACGGCAGCGCGCCTGCGCGCGCTCTCTGTTGAGAGCGGCAAGTTCCTGTGGGCGGTGGCAACGCCTGCGGCGCTCTCAGCAGCCTACGCCCTGGCGGCGGCGGCCGACGCGATCTGGGTGACCGAGACCGCCGAAGTGGGCTCCATCGGCGTGGTGGCCGTGCATGCGGATCAGTCGGCCAAGGACGCCAAGGAGGGGATTGCCTACACCTTCCTCCACGCCGGCGAGCGCAAGCTCGACGGCAACCCGCACCGGCCATTGTCGGAGGAGGCGCGCGCTGCGATCCAGGCCGATGTGGAGGCGCTCTACGAGCGCTTCGTCGATTGGGTCGCGAAGCGCCGCGGGCTGCGGCCTGAAGCCGTGCGCGCGCAGCAAGCGGCCATCTACCGCGGCCAGGCGGCCATCCAAGCGGGCCTGGCCGATGCGATCGGCGGCCTGCGCGAGGCCATCGCGGCGCTCTCAGGCCGTCTTGAGGTTTTGTCAACCCCGGCCAAAGGCCGAATCTTTCCAGGAGGTCATATGCAAACTCCCGTGACCGCCCCGGCTGCGGCTGGGGCAGCCCTCGATGCCGCCGAGCTTGAGCGGCAGATGGCCGAGCGCGCCGCCGCGCTTCTTGAAATCGCCGAGCAAGCGCGCGCGCTGGGCGTGGCCATCGATGCCGCCGCCGCCCTGCGCGAGGGCTTGAGCCCTGAGGCGCTGGCTCGCCGCGCGCTGGCGGAAGCCGCCCGGCGTGACGCAAGCCACGACATCGTCTCCGTCCAACCCGCGGCTGCCGCGCCCAAGTCCTCGCTTGTGGAAGCGGCGCGCCGCTTTGCCCAAGGAGCCTGACCCATGCCGACCCTGACCGCTTCGCCCACGCTTGGCGACCTCTTGAAGCACGAATACGACAAGGACTACTGCCGCGAGGCTGTGCTGCTTGCGCCGGGCGATGCGCTGCCCGCGGGCACGGTGCTGGGCCGCATCGCCTCAAGCGGCCAGTACAAGCCTGCCACCGCCACGGGCTCGGATGGCGCGCAGATCGCCTGCGCGGTGCTGCTCGTGGAGGTGGCGGCTTCTGCGCAGCCGCGCCCGGCGCTCATTCTCGCGCGCGGCCCGGCCATCGTGTCGGCCGCCGCCTTGAGCTTCGATGCGTCGGTGGATGCCGAGGCAGAGCGCGCCGAGAAGCTGGCGCAACTTTCCGCCCACGGCATCGTGGCGCGGCCCACCGTTTGATCAAGGAGGTTCCCCATGACCGTCGTCGTCAACCCGTTCGTTGGCCAGGGCTTCACCCTGGCCGAGATGACCGAGGCGATCCAGCTCCTGCCCGCGCCCAAAGGCCGCATCGGCGAGCTGGGGCTCTTCCGGCCCGAGCCGATTGCGCAGCGCAACGTCATCCTCGAATCCGTGGAGGGCGAGCTGCGTCTTTTGCCGGCGGTGACGCCGGGGGCGCCTGCGACCGTGGCCGGGCGCGACAGCCGCAAGCTGCGCTCTTTCGTCGTGCCGCACATTCCGCACGACGATGTGCTCTTGCCCGAGGAGGTGCAGGGCATCCGCGCCTTTGGCAAGCAGGAGGCCGACCCTGTGGCGCAGGTCTTGACCCGCAAGCTTGCCCGCATGCGCGCCAAGCATGCGCAGACCTTGGAGTACATGCGCGCCAAAGCCCTCTCCGGCGTCTTGAAGGACGGCGCGGGCAACACGCTGTACGACTGGCACGCCGAGTTTGGCATCGACAAGGCTTCGGTGGACTTCAAGCTCGGCGACGCGAGCGGCGATGTCATGAAGGCCGCCATCCAGGTCGCGCGCCACATCGAGGAGCACCTCTCGGGCGAGACGATGAGCGGCATCTATGCGCTGGTCTCCCCCGAATTCTTCGACCGGCTGATTGCGCACAAGTCGGTCAAGGAGGCTTATGCCTTCTACGCCGCCACCAACCCCCTGCGCGACGACGTGCGCCGCGGCTTTCGTTTCGGTCCGATCGTCTTCGAGGAGTATGCCGGGGCGGCCACGCTGGCCAATGGCCAGACCGACCGCTTCATCGCGCAGGGCGAAGGCATCGCCTTCCCGCTGGGCACCTCCAACACCTTCGCGACCTACTTCGCGCCCGCAAATCTCCTTGAGACGGTCAACACGCTGGGCGAGGAGCTCTACGCGCGGCAGGTGCCTCGCGCCGACGGCCGCGGCATCGACATCCTGACCGAGAGCAATCCGCTGCCGATTGTGAAGCGCCCGGCGCTTACGGTGCGTCTGTTCTCGTCCAACTGATGGCTCGCCTGGCTGCTCATGCGCAGCGCGCGGCGCTGGCGGCCTTTGGCCAGCCGGCGCGCCTGACCATCGATGGGCAAGCCTTCGATCTGCGCGCCATCTTCGTGGCGGCGCACGAGCTGGTGGAGATCATGGGCGATGCGCCAGTGTCCACCACGCGGCCGGTGCTGTCGGTGCTGGCCTCTTCCCTGCCCGTGCAGCCCGCCGAGGGCGATGAGGCCGAGGTGGCGGGGCGGCGCTACCGCATCGTCGATGTCCGGCCCGATGGCTTGGGCATGGTCAAGCTCATCTTGCAGGAGGCGTGATGCGCTGGCTTGCGCTGCTGCTTGGCTTGGCCTGCGCCGTCGCGCAGGCCGAGATGGTCACAGGCGAGGTGATGCGCGTCATCGATGGCGACACCGTGACGCTGCGTGCGCCGCAAGGCGAGCTCAGAGTGCGCCTGGCGCAGATTGACGCGCCGGAGCTTGGCCAGCCCTATGGGCTCAAGGCGCGCGACGCGCTGGCGGGGATGATCCTTGGCCGTCGCGTGATCGCTGATTGTTCCGACGTGGATCGCTACGGGCGCGCGATCTGCGCCTTGCAGGCCGATGGGCAGGACGTGTCGGCGGCGATGGTCTGCGACGGCTACGCCTGGGTCTTTGGCCGCTACGCCGCGAATCGGTCGCTCTACAGCCTGCAGGAGGCGGCGCGTCGCCGGGGCCTGGGGCTGTGGGCCGATCCCGGGCCGGTTGCGCCTTGGGATTGGCGCAAGGGAGCGCGCTAGATGCACCCGCGCCAGCAGATTCGCGCTGCCGTGCGTGATGTGATCGCCGCAGCGCTGCCTGAGCTTGCCAACCGCATCCACGTGCACCGGGCCGTGCCGCTGGCCCGAGGCCGGCTGCCGGCGATTCTGATCTACGCGCGCGAGGAGCGGCTCGATGACGCCTATCAGGCCGACCCGGGCGCAAGGCGGCGCATCCTGACGCTGGCCATCGAGATCGTCGCCGCCGGCGAAGCAGCGCACGAGGAGGCCGACGCCCTGTGCGCGCAGATCGAGGCGGCGCTGGAGGCCGATGAGACGCTGTCGCATCGCGCAGAAGGCCTGCGCATCCTGCGCGCCGAGATCGAGCAGGACGGCGAGGGAGAGACGCCGCTGCTGGCCTGCCGGATTGTGGTGGAGGTCGCCTACTGGACGCTCTGGCAGCCGCCCTCGCCTGGCAGCCGCCCAAGCCTTGTGCTCTATTCGATCGCGCCCGAGATCGGGCGCGCGTTTGAAGACCGCTACCAGCCCATCGATGCTTAAGGACCGCAACCTCTACCAGGACATGGCCGAGGCCGAGCGCGGCCTGGAGAACCTGGCCGTGCTGGGGCAGGTCGTGGCGCTGGATGCCCCGCGCGCGCGCGTCAAGGTCAAGGCCGGCCCCATGACCACCGGCTGGCTGCCCTGGCTTGCGCCCAAGGCCGGGCCGGATCGCGCCTGGCATGCGCCGGAGCCCGGCGAGCAGGTGCTCGTGATCGCGCCTGGGGGCGACCTGGAGCAGGGCGTGGTGGTGGGCTCGATCTACCGGCAGGCCTATCCGCCGCCGGCGGCCAGCGCCGACATCACGCGCGCCCTGTGGCAAGACGGCGCGGTCATGGAATACGACCGCGCGCAGCACCGCTGGCGCTTGTCGGTGCCGCCAGGCGGCCAGATTGTGCTTGAGATCGGCCGCACGCGGCTTGAGCTCACGGATGAGGGCGCGCGGCTGAGCTCGCCGCGCATCGATCTGAACTGAGAAGGACGCCATGCCAGCCATCACGCGTCTTGGCGATCGATGCAGCGGGCACGGGTGCTTTCCGCCGCGGCCCAGCGTGTCTGGGGCCTCAAGCGTCTTTGTCAATGGCCGCGCGGCGCACCGGGCAGGCGATGCCTGGGCTGTCCACTGCTGCGGGCCGTCCTGCCATGCAAGCGTGCTGGCCCAAGGCAGCTCGACGGTCTTCGCAGAAGGCCAGCCCATCGGGCGCGTGGGCGACCCAGTGGCCTGCGGCTCGACGGTGGCCGCGGGCTCGCCCGATGTCTTTGCGGGGTGATCCTCATGCAAGGCATGAACTCAGCCACCGGCCAGAGCCTGGCCGGGCTTGAGCACTTGAAGCAGTCGATCCGCGACATCCTGACCACCCGCATCGGAGAGCGCGTGATGCGCCGCGGCTACGGCAGCCGCGTGCCCGAGCTCGTGGACCGCCCAATCACGCCGGCGCTGGCCGCAGACCTCTACGCGGCGGCAGCCGAAGCCCTGGATGCCTGGGAGCCAAGGCTCAAGCTTGAGCGCGTGCGCGTGATCTCGGCCAGCGCAGGGCGCATCGCGCTTTTGCTCGAAGGGCTCTACCGGCCCGAGGGCGCGCAGGTCAAACTGGAGGTCACGCTGTGAGCCTGCAGGATTTGCCTGAGCCGGCCGTCATCGAGCCGCTTGGCTACGAGCCGATCCTGGCTGCGCTGGTGGCGGCGTTTCGCCAGCGCTACCCCGAGTACTCGGCGCTGGTGGAGTCCGACCCGGCCATCAAGCTGCTGGAGGTGGCCGCTTACCGCGAGATGATCCTGCGCCAGCGCATCAACGAGGCGGCCAAAAGCCAGCTCTTGGCCTTTGCCGCTGGGGCCGACCTCGATCACCTGGCGGCCTTCTACGGCGTGGAGCGATTGCCTGAGGAGCAGGATGAGGCGCTGCGCCAGCGCTGCAGAGCCCGCATCCAGGGCTTTGCCAACGCCGGGGGAGCTGCGCACTACCGCTACTGGGCGCTCTCAGCCAGCCCCGGCGTGCAGGACGTGGGGGTGGTCTCGCCGATGCCGGGGCTGGTGCGCGTTGCGGTGCTGGTCCGTGAGGGCGCGGATGCGCAGGCTGTCCTGGAGGCCGTCAGCGCGCAGCTGGCGCGCGAGGACGTGCGGGTGCTCACAGACACGGTGGAGGTGGTCGATGCGCAGATCAAGCGCGTGACGGTGCGCGCCACGCTGTGGCGGCTGCCGGGCACGCTGCCGCAGGCCATCGGGGCCATCGCAGAGCAGCTGCGGGCAACCATCCGCCAGCGCGCGCGCTTAGGGTGGGACGCGACGCGCTCGTGGCTGATGGCGCAGCTGCACCAGCCCGGCATCCACCGCGTCGAGCTCATCGCTCCTGCCGAGGACGCGCGCTGCGCGGCGCACGAGGCCGTGCGGCTCGAAGAAGTCGAGCTCATCGATGGAGGGGTCGATGAGTAATCACCTGCTGCCTGCCAACGCCACGGCGCTGGAGATCGCGCTCTCAGAGGCGATCGACATCGCGCATCTGGAGGCTGGCGCTGAGGCGATCCGCCGCTTCAAGGCCGAGCCGCCCGATTCGGCGCTGCCCTCTTTGGTGTGGGAGTATGCGCTGGAGGAGCTCTTGCCCTACCTGCCCGAGCCCAGGCTTGCGATCCGCGAAGGGGTGCTGTGGCAGCGCTTAAGAGGCACGCCGCGCTCGCTGGCGGTGGCGCTGTCCTGGATCGGCGCAGAGGCCGTCTTCGTCGAGCAGGAAGCCCCAGGCGGCGCGCACTGGGCCGAGTTCCAGATCGACCCGGGCAGGTGGCTAGAGTGGGAGGAGATCGGCCGCTTCATCGCGGTGGCCAGGCTCTCCGCGCCGGCCCGCTCGCGTCTTGCGCGCCTCTACCACGGCCACGACCGGCGACGCCTGATCCTGGGCCAAAGCGCCCTGGACGAGGCGCTCTTGTCGGACTACAGCGGCACCTTCTGGCGCGATGGCGCTACGCGCGTGTCTTTCGGCCGCCGTCACGACGCGGGGCAGACCCTCTGGGCGCTGGCCGCCAGCGGCCTCTTGCGCGATGCCGCGCATGGGCGCTTTGCGCGCTATGCGGACCGCTGCCTTTTGGATGAGATGGCCTTGGGCTGCCGGCCTGCGCCCAACCCGAGGATCGAGCATGCGCGCGCGCATGAGCGCGCGCAAGCGCTTGGCCTCCTGGGGCGGGCGCAGCAGCGGCCCGAGCGCACGTATTGCAAAGCGCAGGTCGCGCTCTCCGAGCAGTGGCCGCTGGGCGAGACCAACGCCTGCCTGCCCGCGCGGGCCTGGCAAGCGGCCGATGCGCCGATGCGCTTAGGCGATGCGATCTCCGAGGGCATCGGCGCGGGGCGTTGGGTCGAGATCACCGAGCGGCTGGAGCGCAGCGTTCAGGCGGCGCTGGCGATGCCGCAGGTCATCCTGGGCCGCTCTGAGAAGCGGCTCGTCTCGCAGGCCGCGCGCGCCGACCGGCATCTGCGCCTGTCGGACATGGCGCTCTCGGATGAATTGCCCAGCGGCTGGCAGCTTTCGCGCCAGGCCCATCGCGCCGCCGGCGCGGGCTGGATGTGGCCGGGCGGCTGGGCCTTGGGCGCGGGCCGCTGGCATGGCCTGGCCCATCCGCTTGGGACGCTGGGCGAGGCGGCCTCTGGCGTGGAAGTCATCCGCCCGCGCAGCGCCTCGATCAGCCTGCCTGCGATGAGCGAGGCCAGAGCCGGCTGCCACGCGCGATCGGCCCACTGGCGCGGCCAGCGCTGGGCGGGCCGCTGGCAGGCCAAATCCTGGAGGCAGGCAAGGGAATGCCTGCAGTCGCAACACACCACCACCACGGAGTAACCGATGGCCATTCTCACCCACTCCGGCCGCGCGGCGCTGGCGGCCTCTGTCAAGAACGAAGTCCTGCACCTGGCCCTGGGGCGCGGGCAGCCCTGGTGGGACTCCACCGCCCAGATCACGGCGGCGTTCGATGCGCAGGGGCGCATCGCGCTGCCGCATGCGCCCATTGCCCAGATCGCGGTCAAGTCTGCCAACGGGCAAACCACCTACGCCGCCGACCAAGACTACGCGGCCGATGCCCAGCAGGGGCTCATCACCCGGCTGGACACAGGCCAGATCGCGCCTGGGGCCAGCGTGCGGCTGGAGATCGCCTATGGCCGCCCGACCGAGAACGTCGCGGCCACGGCGCTTCTCGATGAGGTCTGCCGCCGCACGGTCGATGAGGTCTATTTCGTCGAGCCTGACCCCAATGGGGAGATTGCGCTGGCCACCGGGCGCTATCGGGTGAGCCAAGCCCCCACGCAGCATCTCTTTCTGCGCACCAAGTTCGACTTTGGCGATGCGGCCGGCAGCACCATCCGCGAGCAGGCCGTCTTCGTCGGCACGCAGGTTCAGGCGGGCCTGCCGCCGGGACAGCGGCTCTTCACCCCCGCCGAGATCGCATCGCCCGGCACGCTGCTCTTGCTCGAGCACGCGCCGCCCATCGTGCGGCAGGCCTCCACCCGCGAGACCTTCGAGTTCGTGCTGACCTTCTGAAGGAGCAGGCAAGATGCTTGAGCGCTACTACAACCGCTTCGATCCCGCCAAGCGCTACACGGAGCTTCTGTTTCGCGCGGGCGACGGGCTGCAGTCGGCCGAATTGAACGAGCTGCAAGCCATCTTGAAGCACCGCGTCAAGTCGATCGCTGACGCCGTGCTCAAGGACGGCGACCTCATCGAAGGCGGCGCGATCTTGATCGACCCGCAGACGGGCCAGACCACCTGCGCCGCCGCGCGCCTCTATCTCGCCGGCTCAGTGCATGAGGTGCCGGCTGCGACCTTTGCGCTGCCCACCACGGGGCGCGTGACGATTGGCGCGCGGCTGCGCCGCCGCACCATCACCGAGCTTGACGACCCGTCCTTGCGCGACCCGGCGGTGGGCACGCGCAACTATCAGGAGCCCGGCGCAGGCCGCCTGGAAGAAACCGTCGTCTGGGGCTGGGTTGGGGATGCTGCATCTGATGGGCAAACAGGCGAGTTCTACCCCATCGCCACGGTGATCGAGGGCGTGCTGCAGAACAAGGAACGCCCGCCGGCCTTCGATGGCGTGACGCAAGTCGTGGCCCGCTACGACTTCGAGGCCAACGGGCACTACATCGTCGATGGATTCGAGACCCGCTTCCTTGAGCGCCGCTCGGATGGCAAGCTCGTCTTTCAGGTCAAGGCCGGCACCGCCAATGTCCTGGGCTACAAGGTCGAGCGCGCGCACGATGAGCGGCTCGTCCTGGATTTCGATCCCGATCTGGCCACCGTCTTGGCCGAGCCGCGCGTCTTCACGCCCGACGCGCAGGGCAAGATGCGCGTGACCACGGGCTATGCGCCCATTGCGCGCGTGGTGCGGGTGCAGGGCACCAAGAGGAAGACCGTCACGGTGGCCCACGGCGTCTTCTCGGGGGCCACCGACACCCTGCCCGATGCGGCGGTGGTGCAGGTGCTGGAGGTCAAGCAGGGCGCAACCGTCTATCAGGCTGGAAGCGACTACACGGTGGCGGGCAACGCGCTCAACTGGTCGCCGGCCGGCGCCGAGCCCGCCCCGGGCTCCAGCTACACCGTCACCTACGACTACATCGCGCAGCTTACCCCCACCGAGATCGACGAGGAGGGCTTCACCGTCGAGGGGCTGGTGGCGGGCACCTTGGTGCAGACCGACTACGAGTGGAGGATGCCGCGCATGGATGCGCTGTGCCTCTCCCGCGATGGGCTGATCCAGCGCATCAAGGGGGTGTCGGTCGAGCGCAGCCCTATGGCCCCATCGGTGCCGCCGGATCTCTTGCGCCTGTGCGATCTCGCTTTCACGTGGCGCAACACGAGCCCGGTGCGGGTGCTGGCCTCCGGCGTGCGCGCGGTGCCCACGGCCGAGCTTGAGGCCATGCGCTCGGACATCGGCCGGCTCTTCGATCTCGTGGCCCGCGAGCGGCTGTCCAACGACATCACCTTGCGCGAGCCGGCGGCCAAGAAAGGGGTCTTTGCCGATCCGTTCCGCGATGACGACCTGAGAGACGCGGGCGCGTCGCAAAACGCCGTCTGCGTGCTTGGGCAGCTCATGGCCCCGATCGCGGCGACCCCCTTGGGGCCGTATCTGACGGCGATCCAGACCCTGCCGCACGCCTACCGCGCGGTGCTGGAGCAGACCGCGCGCACCGGCAGCATGAAGGTCAATCCTTACGCGGCGGCGCTGCCGGCCCCGGCTGCCGTGACGCTCACGCCCGCGCAGGACTTCTGGGTTGACTTCCAAAACAACACGGCGGCGGCCATCACCGAAACGATCACGCGCGGCTCGGGCATTCTGGTCAGTGTGACGACCAGCTCGAGCACGGAGGTGGTCTCGCGCGTCGAGTCGGCCGTCCCGACCCTGCGCCAGATTTCTGTGGCGGTGCGCGCGGCCGGCTTCGGCCCCAACGAGGCGGTCTCCGCCATGCGCTTCGACGGCATCGACCTGCCGCTTGGCGGCGCGGCGGCCGATGGCAATGGCGTGGTGAACACCAGCTTCCAGATCCCCGCAGGCCTGCCGGCTGGCATCAAGCGCTTCGAGATCGAGGGCGCGGGCGGCAGCTTCGGCGAGGCCACGTTCGAGGGGCGCGGCACGCTGGTGACGCAGACCACCCGCACCCGCACGACGACCACCATCTGGCGGTGGGATCCGCTGGCCCAGACCTTCACGCTGCCCGAGTCGCAGCAGCTCGGCGCTGTTGAGCTGTGGTTCACGGTGCGTGGCACGCGGCCGGTGACGGTGCAGATCCGCGAGACGGTGGCAGGCTTCCCTGCGCGCGGCATCCTGGCCGAGGGCCGGATTGCGGCGGCTAACATTTCCACGACTGGGGCGACCCGCATCGCCTTTGGCGCCCCGGTCATGCTGCAGGCCGGTGTTGAGTACGCCCTGGTCGTGCTCACTGATGACACAGAGACCGCGCTGTCGGTCGCCGAGCTGGGCAAGTGGGACAGCGCCAACGGCCGCTGGGTCACCGCCCAGCCGTATCAGGTCGGCGTGCTGCTCTCCTCCTCGAACGCTTCCACCTGGACGGCGCACCAGGACAAAGACCTCGCTTTCCGGCTGCTGGGGGTGTCGACGACGCAAAGCAGCCGCGCGGTGACGCTGGCCACTCAAGTCCAGGTCACCGATGCCACCGACCTGATGGTGCTGGGCGCAGTGGAGCTGCCGGCCAGCGGCTGCGCGGCGGTGGCGCGCGTGACCCTCGAAGGCGGCCGGGTGCTCACCGCCCCGCCCAACACGACGATCCGGCTGGAGGCCCCCTACACGGGCAAGGTGGACGTGGCGCTGGACATCACCGGCACGGCAACCGCCACGCCCGTGGTCTATCCCGGCTGGCAGCTCGTCGCGGGGACGCTGGCCGCCAACGCGACCTACGTCTCGCGCGCGATTCCGGCGGCGGCCAGCTTCAAGGCGCGGGTGATCGCCGAGGTGTTCGCGCCGGGATCAAGCAGCGTCACGGCGAAAGCCGAGTCGGGCACCGCCGGGCAGTTTGCGAGCCTTCCGGTGGTCAAGGCTGAGCCCATCGGCGATGGCTGGGTGGAGATCGAGTGGTCGGCGGCTTCGCTCTCGGGCGTGGGGGCGGACAAGACCACGCGCGTGCGGCTGGAGATCGCGAACTCCGCAGCCCATCGCGCGGCGGTGCGAGCCTTGCGCGCGGTGATCGTCTGACGGAGGCGGCCATGATCGATGAGCGCACCCAGCACTACGGCTTGCCGCTGCCGCACCCTGAGAACCTCTTGGAGGAGGACGTCGGGCGCATCCGGCTGGCCTTTGAGCAGGTCGATGGGCTCATCCACGCCCACGCCACAGCGCGGCAGCAAAGCGATGCGCAGATGCTTGAGTGGCAGCGCCGACAGCGGCTGCGCCTCTTTCACCACATGGATTTCTGAGGAGATCAGTCATGGCACGAGACCCCTTGCTGCGCGACGCCGTGCAGGCGATCAAGCAGAAGATCATCAACGGCGCAGCCACGGCCACGCCAGAGGAACTGGCCTATCTCGGCACCGCAATCGACCGCATCGGCGGCCGCGCCACGGTGCTGGAAGTCGAGGAGATGGGCGACATCAAGATCGAGGAGATCACCGAGCACGCCGATCAGGTCAAGTCGGCGGCGATTGCCAACATCACATCGACCAAGAACGCGGCTGAGGCCAGCATCAACTCGACCAAGAACGCAGCCGAAGCCAGCGTCACGGCTACGAAGAACGCGGCTGAGGCCAGCATCAACTCGACCAAGAACGCAGCCGAAGCCAGCGTCACGGCTACGAAGAACGCGGCTGAGGCCAGCATCAATTCGACCAAGGATGCGGCCATTGCCGCCGTCAACACGGCGTCCAACGCCGCCATCACAGCGGCCAACAACAACCGCGACGCGGTGATCGCGCAAGCGAACGCCGCCAAGGACGCGATGCTGGCCGACATCGCGGCGGCGGCGAACTCGGTGACGCAGCAATTCACCTTCGGCGCGCGCGCTTTCTTCTACGCCCAGCTTTGAGAAAGGAGTGATCCATGAGCCTGCTTGCTTCAACCCGTCCGGCGGCTGCGGCCACGGTTGCGGTCTACACCGTGCCCACGCAGCGCCGCGCGACCATCAACATCAACTGCTGCAACGTGGGCGCGTCATCGGCCCGCGTGCGTCTGGCGGTCTCCGCCGATGCGACGCCAGCGGACGCCCAGTGGATCGAGTGGGACGCGGCGCTTGATCCGTCCGGGGTGCTGGAGCGCACCGGCATTGTGCTTTCCGCTGGGCAAAAGCTCTTTGCCCGCTCGGACACCGGCGCGGTCAATGTGGCGGTCTGGGGTATTGAGGAAATTGCCTGATAGGGGGTAGGACATGGGACGCAATTTGATGACGGCTACCCAGCCGCAGCGAATTTGGGAGCGCGAGGGCTACAGTGCCCGCCCGCTGTGGGAGTATGTGACCCAAAACAGCAGCGCAACCTCGCAATGGCGCGCGGCCTATGCGCCAAACGACACGATCAATTATCTGGAATACACGTCGCTTGGCTCACAGAACAACGGCCGCAGCCGCTCGTTGGGGCGAACCAGCGACGAGGCCGCAGCCCACTATTCCCTGATCGGTAACGCTACCGCAGGGTCGACCACGTCGGCCTGGTTGCCGGGTAGTGGCTATTGGGGCATCACGGGCTTTACCAACACCGGCACCTGCAACAACTGGTATTCGTCGGTGACGGAGTTCGGCTACATCGACGGCACTGACGCGGCCAACGTGCTGCGCTATTCGACCCCGGTGATCCTGCCGGCCATCGAGCTGCAGAACTTCGAGCTGATCACGCTGAACACCACGGTCGGGGTGTATCCGATTGGTGCCACCTGGGCGGCGCACGTCAGCAACACCGCATTCCCGCGCGTGGATGTGACGCAGCTGACCGGCTTTCAGGCGGCCACGGGACAAGTGGCGACCAACTTTGGCATGGCCTGCTACAACGCACGGATTGGCGTCTATGCGCTGCTGCTGCGCACGGGCACGAGCGGGGCGAACTACCGGCTGCACCTGTTCCCCATCGGGCCGGGCATCCGCGCACACACGACCTATGCCGAGCTCCTGGCGGCTTTCCAGGCGTCGATGTCGGGCTATCGGTTCGTGGACATCACGCTCAACGGTCTGTCCTACACCGGCACGGAGAACGACCGCTACGCGCATCGGCTGTGTCTGTGCAACGACGGCACGCTGTGGATCGTGGTCACCGACACCAGCAACACCACCTCCGGCGCCCAGGGCTTGCGGGTGTTCCGTGTCACCGACTCGGTGATGAGCGCCACTGGCACGCTGACACTCAGTCAGTACGTGCAAAGCGCCACGAGCGGCGCGCACTACGGGCTGAACGCGGGCGCGTATTACGCTACGCGCTTCATGTTGTCGGACGACCAGAGCGTGATGGCGGTCTACACCCACCACTACTACTACCTGAGCGGTGCGGTGGGGCGCTTCCTGCCGACCGATTCGGTCAACAACACGGCGCTGGGTTGCCGGGGGTTTCTGTACAACGACAGCAGCTATGGCTTTTCGATTGCGCCGGTCGGCGGCAGCGCCTTTGCCATCTGCCGGGGCCACGACAAGAACGGCGCCCAGGCGCATCTGTGGTTCCTCGATCCGCGCTTCTCGACGCTCGCCGAGACCGGCAGCGACACCACGATGCGCACGGTCGTCGGGGCCTATCCGCAGCGCGAGGACGGCACGATGTATCAGGCTCAGTTCGTCAACAAGATCCTGCCGCTGGATCGGTTCAAGTGATGGAGGGGGTGGAAGCGATGTTGTATCTGCATTTCGATGAGAGCGGGCGCTTTGTCGGCAAGACGAGCGATCCCAATGACGGCTACTTCAGCTTCAAGGTCGGCAAGGGCAAGGAGCTTGGCGAGCGCTTCTCGGTGGTCGATGGCAAGCTGGTCGACAACTTCCCCGGCAAGACCGACGAGGAGGTGCTCTCGATCCTGGCCGAGCAGGCCGCCCAGTCGGTCGAGGCGGCCGCCGAGCCGGCCAAGCCGACCCCGCGCCCCATCAGCAAGCTCGCCTTCATGGAGCGCTTCACCGACGAGGAGCTGGCTGCCATCTACGCGGCGGCCAAGACGGATGTGCGGGTGGAGGTCTGGATGGACAAGATGAAGCTCGCCAGCGAGATCGATCTCGCCGATCCCCGCACGCGAGCGGGCGTTGAGGCGCTGGAGACGCTGGGGCTCATTGGCCAGGGCCGCGCGGCTGAGGTGCTCTCGTGAGCAGCTTCACCACCCCCGCGATCCTGGAGATCGTGGGGCCAAACCGCTGGCGGCTCGTGGAGCCCTTCGAGTACCACGTCGGCGAATACCCCTCCACAGACGTCATCCGCGTGCCCAAAGGGTTCGAAACCGACCTGGCCTCGGTGCCGCGCATCTTCTGGCCGATCTTCCCGCCGCAAGGCCGCTACGCCAAGGCCGCCATCTTGCACGACTGGCTCTACGCCTTGGGGCCGGCGGGCGATGAGGCCGCAAGACGCCGGGCGGATGACATCTTTGCCGAAGCGATGGCGGTGCTCGGGTGTCCTGCCTGGCAGCGCTGGGTGATCCACCGCGCCGTGCGGCTTTTTGGCGGCTCCGCCTTTGGCCGCTCGGATCATCCCTTCGATGTGGCCGCCCGCCAGCAGCGCGGAGCAGGCTGACCATTCACGGCTTGCCCATCCCAGGCCGCGCCAGCGGCCTTTTGCGTTTCTTGAGGAGACCCTCCCATGTCCGAGACCTTCCTGCATGGCGTGGAGGTCGTCGAGATCGACGACGGCCTGCGCCCCATCCGCACCGTTCGCTCCTCGGTGATCGGCCTCATCGGCACCGCGCCCGAGGCCGATGAGAGCGCCTTTCCGCTTGACACCCCCGTGCTGATTGCCGGCAGCCGCCGCGAGGCGGCTAAGCTCGGCGCTGCCGGCACGCTGCCGGCAGCCATCGATGGCATCTTCGATCAGGCCGGCGCGGTGGTGGTCGTCGTGCGCGTCGCGCAAGGCGCAACCGAAGCCGCCACGCTTGCCAACGTCCTCGGCGGGGTGGACGCCGCCACGGGGCAATACCGCGGCCTGCACGCCTTCCTGGCGGCCCAGTCGGTGGTGAAGGCCACGCCGCGCCTTCTCATCGCGCCGGGCTTCACGCACCAAAAGCCTGCCGACCCGGACGACCCCGACGGCAAGCTGGCCAATCCGGTGGTGGCAGAGATGCTGGCGATCGCCGAGCGGCTGCGCGCTGTCATCATCGCCGACGGTCCCAACACGAACGATCAGGACGCCATTGCCTACCGCCAAGACTGGGGCAGCCCGCGCGTCTATGTCGTCGACCCCTGGGTCAAGGTCATGAAGGGCGAACAGATAGCGGTCGAACCTGCCTCGGCCCGCGTAGCAGGCTTGATCGCCAAGCTCGACAACGACCGTGGATTCTGGTGGAGCCCCTCGAACAACATCCTCCACGGCGTCATCGGCACGGCGCGTCCCATCGACTTCGCGCTGGGCGACCCCAATGCCCGCGCCAACCTGCTCAACGAGCAGGAAGTCGCCACCATCATCCAGGAAGACGGCTACCGGCTATGGGGCAACCGCACCTGTTCGTCCGACCCCAAGTGGGCGTTTCTCTCGGTGCGGCGCACCGCCGACATGATCAACGAGTCGATCCTGCAGGCCCACCTGTGGGCGGTAGATCGCAACATCACCAAGACCTACGTCGAAGACGTGCTCGAAGGCGTCAACGCCTATCTGCGCCACCTCAAGGCCAAGGGCGCGATCCTGGGCGGGCGCTGCTGGGCGGATGAAGAGCTCAACACGCCGGATCAGATCGCCCAAGGCAAGGTCTATTTCGACTTCGAATTCACCGCGCCTTACCCCGCCGAGCGCATCACCTTCCGCTCGCATCTTGTCACAGACTACATCGTGGAGGTCTTCCAATGATCCAGCTGCCCAAGGTTCTGAAGAACATGAATCTCTTCGTCGACGGGCGGGGCTTTGCCGGCCGCGTCGACGAAATCCAGCTGCCCAAGCTCGCCTTGAAGACCGAGGAGCACAGAGCCGGCGGGATGGATGCGCCCATCGAAATCGATCTCGGCATGGACAAGCTCGAGGCGGAGCTCACCCTTTCAGACTACGACCCGCAGGTCTTCAAGCTCTTTGGCCTGCTGGATGTTCAAGCCACGCCGATCACGCTCAGAGGCGCGATCCAAGCGCAAGGCGAAGCGGCCAAGCCCGTGGTGGTCAACCTGCGCGGCGGCCTCAAGGCCATCGAGCCCTCGAGCTGGAAGATGGGCGACAAAAGCACCGTCAAGCTCTCGGTGGCCGCCTCCTACTACAAGCTTGCGATCGACGGCGAGGAGCTCATCGAGATCGACGCGATCAACCTCGTGCGCAAGGTGGGCGGCGTCGATCAGATGGCGCGCATCCGGCAGGCCATTGGAGTCTAAGCGATGGAGCGCATCCCCCTGACCTACCCCATCGAGCATGAGGGCTTGCGCATTGCGGAAGTGGGCCTGCGCCGCCCCACGGTGGGCGACCACCTGCTGGTGGCCAAGCTCAACCTTTCGGATGCCGAGCGCGAGGTGCGGCTCATTGCCAACCTCGCGGAGCTGCCGCCGGAGGCGATCCTGAAGCTGGACCTGAAGGACTACGCGGCGATCCAGCGGGCGCTTTCGGGTTTTTTGTCGTAAGCGAGGGGCTTGCTGAGCTCGTGGTGGAACTGGCTCTGTACACCCACTGGCCGCGCTCGGAGATTGTCGCGATGGAGATCGATGACTTCCTGCAGGCGCTTCTGACCGCGCGCAGGCTCTCCCATCCTGAAGGGCAGGCATGACAAGCGCAACCTTTCCGCTGTCGGTCGAGATCGGCGCGGTGCTGTCCTCCAGCCTTGGGGCGGCGCTGCGCTCGGCTGAGGGGCAGCTAGGCCGCCTGGGCGCAGCGCTGGCCAGGCTTGAGGGCAAGTCTGCGGGCATCGCCAGGCTGGAGGCCCTGCGCGCGCAGGCGGCCGAAGCCGGGCAAGCCTGGCGACGGGCGCAGCAGGAGGTAGCGCGCTTTCAGGCCGACAAGACCTCCGGGGCGCTCACCCCCAAGGGGGTGCTGGCGGCGCGCCAGCGCGTTGAGGCGCTGCAAGCAAAGCTCTCGGATGCGAGCCTGCCTGAGTCTCGCCGCCTGCGCCTCATGCGCCAGCTCGAAGCCGCCCAGGCGCGGCTGGCCGAAAGAGAGGCTCAGGCCGAAGCGCGCCATGCCCGCCAGCTTGAGCGGCTCATCGCCCAGGCGGGCCGCGCCAAGGAGGCCTTCGGGCAGCTGAAAGCCGCCATCGCCGAAGAGCAGGCCGCGCTTGAGAAGGCAGGCATCGCCACGGGGCGGCTTGCCGCCGAGAAGGTCAAGTTGGGCCAGGCGCTTGAGGCCGTCAAAGCCAAAACCCAGGCGCTGGCCCAGGCGCAGGCCGCGCAGCAGGCCAACCTCGAGCAGCGCAGCGCCTACCGCGCCCAGCTCATGGACGCAGCCGCCCTAGGGGCCTCGCTCTATGGGCTCATCAAGCCTGCGGTGGCGTTTGAGTCGGTGATGGCCGACGTCAGGAAGGTGGTCGACTTCGAGACGCCTGCGCAGTTCGCGCAGATGTCCAAGGACATCCTGCAGCTGTCCACCCGCATCCCGATGGCCGCTGAGGGCATCGGCCAGATCGTGGCCGCCGCAGGCCAAGCCGGCATCGCGCGCGAGGAGCTCGTGCGCTTTGCCGAAGACGCCGCCAAGATGGGCGTGGCCTTTGACCTCACAGGCGAGCAAGCCGGAGCCGCGATGACGGGGCTGCGCTCGATCTTTGCGCTTGCGCAAGATGAGGTGGTGCGGCTCGGAGACGCCTTCAACCACCTCTCCAACAACATGGACGCCACCGCTGCCGGGCTGCTCAATGTGGCCAACCGCAGCGGCTCCACCGCCAAGCTCTTTGGGCTCACGGGCGCGCAGCTTGGGGCGCTTGGAGCCACGTTCCTGGCGCTGAAGACCCCGCCGGAGGTGGCCGCCACCGGCATCAACGCGCTGCTCTTGAAGCTCGCCACCGCCGACAAGCAGGGGAGCAAGTTTCAGGAGGCGCTCGAAGGCATTGGTCTGTCGGCAGGCGTCATGAAGGAGATGATCCGGCGCGATGCGCAAGGGGCGCTCATCACCTTCCTTGAGCATGTGGCGCGCGCGCCCGACGTCATGGGGGCTTTGTCCGACCTCTTTGGCGCGGAGTATGCGGATGACATCGCCAAGCTCGTGGGCTCGCTTGACCTCTACCGCCAGGCGCTGGGGCTGGTCGCGGATGAGGCAGCCTACGCCGGCTCGATGCAGCGTGAGTACGAGGCGCGCGCGGCCACCACGGCCAACAACCTGCAGCTGCTCAAAAACCAGATATCCCGCCTTGGCATCACCATCGGCAACGCGCTGCTGCCGCCCCTGAACAGCCTCTTGGGCGCGCTGATGGCCCCCATCGGGGCCTTGGCGCAGCTGGCCGAGCGGTTCCCCGTCATCACTCAAGTGGTGGTGGGGACTATCGGCGCGGTGGTGGGACTGAAGGTGGCGACCATCGCATTGGGCTATGCCTGGACCTTCGTGAAGGGGCCGATCCTCGATGCGCAGGTGGCGGTTCAGTCGGCCCGCGCGAAGCTGGCCCGGCTGCAAGCGCAGGCAGCAGCAACCGGGGCCAGCGCGGGCATTCTGTCGCTGGCCTGGGCACGCATCAAGATGGGCGCGCTTGGCTTGATCGCGCCGATCAAGTCGGCTGCGCTGGCCTTCTGGTCGATGCTGCCGGCCATTGGTGCCACCACGGCTGCGCTGCTTGCCAACCCGATCACGTGGATCGTGGCGGGCATCGGCGCAGCCGTCGCCGGCCTGGCGCTTGCGATCCGCCGATACTGGCAGCCGCTTGCCGCCTGGATCGGAGGATTCTGGCAGGGGATCCAGGAGGGCATTGCGCCTGCCGCGCAGGGCATCGCGCAGGCGCTAGCGCCTCTGGAGCCCCTCGGGCGCGGCATCGCCTGGGTCTTCGGCTCGGTGGCTGAGGCCTTCTCGGGGGCTTGGCGCTTCATCGGCGAGCTCATCAGCCCCGTCAGGGCGACCTCGCAGGAGCTGCAAGCGCTCTCCGCCAGCGGGCATTCGGTCGGGCAGGCCATCGGCAAGACGCTGGGCTGGGCGCTTGAAGCCATCACCGCGCCGCTCAGAGCTGTCTGCGCCCTCATGGAGCTGCTGGGCGCAGGAATGGCCAAGGTCGCGCAGGGCATCGACTGGCTCAAGACCAAGGCCGCGGGCCTTGCCAGCCTGCAGCCAGCAGCGGCGCTGTCGTGGCTCAAGGACCAGGCCCAAGCAGGCGTGGGCCGGCTCATGGGCGGTCGCGCAGGCGCGCCCGCGCAGCCTGCCCAGGCCATGCGTGCCGGCATGCCTGCCGCGCAGCCCGTGGCGCGCGCCTCAAGCGTGCAGGCAACGTACTCCGCCCCCATCACGATCCATGCGCCGGCCGGCGCGGATGCGCGCGAGATGGCCCGGCTGGTCGATGAGCGGGTAAGAAGCGCGCTGAAGGATCAATCGCGCCGCCTTGGGGCGCTGTACGACTGATGGGGCAGCCTCATGCCGCAGACGATGATGACGCTGGGCGGATTTCCCTTTGCGCTGGAGACGGCTGCTTACGAGCAGCTGGTCTTGTCGCAATCCTGGCGCTGGCCCAAGCACGATCGGCTTGGGCGCGAGCCTGCGCTGCAGTTCGTGGGGGCGGATGCCGCCGAAATCGAGCTCGAAGGCGCGATCTATCCGAGCTTGCGCGGCGGGCTTGGCGCTATCGAGCGGCTGCGCGAGCTCGCTGGCCAAGGCCAGCCCCTCATGCTGACCGATGGCTTGGGGCGCGTGTGGGGGCGCTGGGTCATCGCCCAGGTCAGCGACACCCGCTCGGTCCTCATGGACGACGGGCAGGCCAGGAAGATCGTCTTTCGCATCACGCTCAAAGCCTACGGGGAGGATGGCCGATGACCCAGGAGATCATCGCGCAGGAGGGCGAAACGCTCGATGCGGCGCTGTGGCGCGTCTTGCGCCGCACCGACATCGCCCCCCAGGTGCTGGAGGCCAATGCGCAGCTGGCGCGGCTGCCGATCAAGCTGCCCGCTGGCGCGCGCATCCTCGTGCCTGAGCTGCCCGAGCCGCCCGTGCAGTCCATCGTGAGGCTGTGGGGATGAGGCCGGCCTTTCGCATCCTGGCAGGACGCGCCGATGTGACGGCAGCCATTCGCGAGCGGCTGCTGGAGCTTGCCATCGTCGATGAGGCCGGCATCGAGTCCGATGAGCTGCGCTTGACGCTCGACGACCGCCGAGGCGAGGATGGCGCGATCGCTCAACTTCCCGGCATCGGCGCGCGGCTGGAGGTCGCCCTGGGCTACGAGGAGACGGGCATCATCCCGATGGGGGTCTTCCTCGTCGATGAGATTGAGCTGTCCAGCCCGCCGGCCACGCTTGTGGTGGCGGCGCGCGCCGCCGAGCTCTCAGGCCCCTTGCGCTCGCCCAAAACCCGCTCCTTTGACGGCCTCACGCTTGGCGAGCTTGCCCGGCGCATCGCCGCCGAGCACGGCATGCAGGCCCGCATCGATGCGGCGCTCGATGGCGTTGCGCTGGGCCACATCGACCAGACGGCCGAGTCGGACATCGCGCTCTTGACGCGGCTGGCCGCCCTTTATGACGCCATCGTCAAGCCCGCAGGGGGCTTGCTGGTCGTGGCCCGCCGCGCAGCAGGCCAGTCCGCCAGCGGCCAAGCCATGCCGGTGATCGAGCTCAAGGCGCGCGACCTCATCGAGTGGCGATACCGCCATTCGGCAAGACGCCCGGCGGGATCAGGCAAGCCCGAAGACGGCTCCTCCACCCCTGCCAAGGGGGGTGTGAAGGCCTACTGGTGGGATTTCGAGGCCGGCCAGCGCCAAGAAGTGACCGTGGGCCGGCCGCCCTATGCGGAGCTCAAGCACGTGCATGTCTCGCGTGAGAAGGCCCTGGCCGCGGCCCAGGCCGCCTTGCGCACAGGGGCAAGACAGCAAGGCGAGCTCAGCCTCACGCTGCCCGGCGATGCGCGGCTTGTGGCCGAGTGCCGCCTGCGCCTGCGGCTTCGCCCCGGCGTGCCTGAGGCGTGGGTGGTCAGCCGCGCCGAGCACCGCTTCGGCCCCCAGGGCTACGTGACGCAGCTTGAGTGCAACCTTCCCAACCCAGAATCCTAGCCATGCACGACAAAGACCCCACCGCCTATGGCCTCATCACCTACCTGTGGGTCACGGGGCTGGCCGCCTGGGGCGGCCTGGTGAGCTTTTACCGCCGCGTCAAAGCCGGCGAGTCAAGCTTTGCCAACCTCTTTGAGCTCATCGGGGAGCTTGCCACCAGCGCTTTCGCGGGGCTCATCACCTTCTGGCTGTGCGAGGCGGCGCAGTTCAAGCCATTGATCACGGCCGCCCTGGTGGGCATCTCCGGCCACATGGGCAGCCGCGCGATATTTCAACTGGAGCGCTGGGCGCAGGCGAGGTTTGGGCATCGCGATCATGAAGGAGATGGGAAAAATGGCTGACTTCCTCCCAGCTTTCGAGCGCATGATCCAAAACGAGGGCGGCTACGTCCTCCACGACGTTCCAGGCGACCGCGGCGGGCAGACCTACGCCGGCATCGCGCGGAACAGGCACCCCGACTGGCGCGGCTGGCGCGAGATCGACGCCGGCCGCGAGCCGGAGGCCGAAGCGGTGCGGGAGTTCTACCGCGAGCATTTCTGGCGGCCGCTGCAGGGCGAGGCGATCCGCTCGCAGGCCATCGCGCAGACCCTGTTCGATTTTGCCGTCAACGCCGGCGTCAAAACCGCCGTCGTGCTGGCGCAGGCCGTGCTCGGCGGCCTCACGCCCGATGGCAAGCTTGGCCCCAAGACGCTTGCCGCGCTCAATGAGGCGGATGAAGCGCTCTTCATCGCGCGCTATGCGCTTGCCAAGATCGCGCGCTATGCCGAGCTCGTGCGGCGGGATCGCAGCCAGGCGAAGTTTCTGCTCGGCTGGATCAACCGGACATTGAAGGAGGCCGCCTGATGCCGCTGCCTGCGCTTGCCCTTGGCGGCATCGTCTCGACGGTCGCCGGCCTCATCGACAGCCTGCACACCTCGGACAAGGAGAGGCTCGAAGCCGAGATTGAACTGCAAAAGCTCGGGCTCGAAGCCGCGAAGCTCGAAGCCGAGCTCATCAAAGGCCAGCAGGAGATCAACCGGACGGAAGCGCAGCATGCCAGCCTCTTCGTGGCCGGCTGGCGGCCGGCGATCGGCTGGATCGGCGCGGCGGCGCTCGGCTACCAGTTCCTGCTCTACCCGATGCTCACCTGGGCCTGGGCCGCGATGCAAGGGGCCGGATGGATACCGGCCAGCCTGCAGCCGCCGCCGATCCTCGACGCCGAAGCGCTCTGGGTCATCCTCACCGGCATGCTCGGCATCGCCGGCATGCGGACGGTGGAGAAATTCAAGGGGGTGGCAAGGTAGCTTAGGCCGCGATCAGCCCAGGCTCGGCCATGCGTGGCGAGCCAGAGACCTTGCTACGCCTTTGCCTCACGCCCCCGGTTCTGCTGGCCCAGCGCCGGCAGGGCCGGGGGCTTGGGCGTTTGAAGGGCGCTGCACGGCCCTGCCCACCACGTTGACCGCTTCCAGCATCGCCTGCGGCGACAGATGCGCATAGCGCATCGTCACCTTGGGGTCGTAGTGGCCCAGGAGCTTTTGCACTTCGAAGAGGCTCCTGCCCGCGTTGATGAGGAAGGAGGCAAAGCTGTGGCGCAGGTCGTGCAGCCGCACCTCGGGCAATCCTGCCTGCTTGCGGATGGAGTCCCAGGCGTAGAAGATAGACACGGGCGGCTTGCCCGTGGCGGGGTTGACGAAGACCCAGGGGCAATCCTCCTGCCGGGCGGCGCGGATCTGGCGCAGGATAGAGAGCGCCGCATCGGAGAGCGGCACCACGTGGGTCTTCTTGGACTTGCTGCGGCTAGCCGGGATGGTGAGGATGCGCCGCTCGAAGTCGATTTCCTCCCAGCGGGCATCGAGCAGCTCGCGCTTTCTGGCGCCGGTGTAGAGCAAGAGCTGGATGATCTGGCCGACCTGGGTGTTGCGGTTCTTCTCGATCACCGCCAGCAGACGCTGCGCTTCCTCAGCGGAAAGATAGCGCTCGCGCGCGCCGTGATCCTCGAAGAGCTCCACGCCCACGCAAGGGTTGGCATCCTTGGGCAAGACCTCCCAGCGGATGGCGCAGTTGTAGATGAACTTCAGAAGCACCAGCGCCCGGTTGCAGGTGCCCGCGGCGTAGCCCTGCTCTTTGAGGCGCTGGTGCCAGGCGATGACATCGGCGCGGCGGATGCGATCCATGCGCCAAGCGCCAAAGGCCGGCAGAATATGGTGCCTGAGCATGGTGGCGTCGGTGGCCCAGCTGCGCTTGCGCTGGCGGGCGTAGGGCAGATAGCGTTCCTCGACGAAGGCTTGCAGCGTGGGCGGATCGTCAAAGCGCCGCTTCTCAAGCCCGGGGTCGCCGCCTGCATCGAGCAGGGCGCGCATCTGGTAAGCCTTGGCGCGGGCATCCGCCAGGGGCATCTCATCGAGGCGGCCGATGCGCTCAAAGCGCACCTTGCCCTGGTGCCGGTAGCGGAAGTAGAAGGTGGCCCCGCCCGAGGCGCGCAGCTCCAGCACGAAGCCCTTGATCTCGGCATCGAAGAAGTGCGCTGCGCCGGAAGGCGGAACGAGCTCGGGCAGGCGGTTGAGGAAGTCCTGGGTGAGGCTTACCCTTGGCATGCGCATGGCCTCCTGTGTGCCTGAGCCATACTGCCATAGCCGGGCCAAGACAGGCAGCGGGCTTGGGTGCTAGACTGTTTGCCCCGATCCAGCCCAGTGCAAGCCAACCAGAACCATGACCACCGCCGCTGACATCTCCTGGGATGACCTCAAAGCGATGATTGCCTCCTTGGCTGAGTCCAGCAAGGAGACTGACAGGCGCTTGCGTGAAACCGATGAGCTCATCCGCGAGCTGCGCGACTCCAGCAAGGAGACCGACCGCCGTTTGCGTGAAACCGACGAGCTCATCCGTGCGCTGCGCGATGCCGATGACCGCATCGACCAGCAGCTTGAAAAGCTCGGCAAGGAGATTGGCGGGCTCGGCAACAAGTTTGGCTACTTCACCGAGGGGCTGGCGCTGCCCTCATTGGAGCGCATCCTGACCGAGCGCTTCGGCATGGAAAACATCTCGCCGCGCCACCGGGTGCGCCGGGGCAAGCGCGAGCAGGAATACGACGTGCTGGCCTGGGCCAACGGCGAGATCAACCTGGCTATCATCGTGGAGGTCAAAAGCCGGGTAGAACGAGCAGCCATCGAGCAGCTTATCAGGCAGCTTGAGCAGCTGCCCGAGCTGATGCCGGAGCTTGCTGGCAAGGCACGCATTGGCATTCTGGCGGGGGTGGAGTGGCAGCCTGGGGTGGCCGAGGAAGCGCAGAGCTTGGGCCTCATGACTGCAACCATCCACGATGAAATCTTCGATCTGACGGTGCCCGAAGGTTTTGAGCCCAAGCGCTGGTGATGCGGGTCAGAGGTTGGTATGAGCTCGGTATGACGAGCTGGCCAAGCATCACCAGCAGAGCAGAAATTCGGCGCTAACCCTTTGATCTGCCAAAGAAAACTTTGGCCAGGCGCGGCATTGGCGGCATAGGGCCGCAGGTGGTATGAGCGTGGTATGAGAAGGCGCGGGCAGCCCACGGGTGTCGGCCTAAGCCTTTGATCTGTCGAAGGCTTGCGGGTGGCTGGCTGTTTTGCTCACTACTGGTACGGACAATCTGACGGGTACCTCGGGCAACGACACCATCAACGCCAGCACCGGTCTGTCTGCTGATGGCACCAAGCAGATCCCCACCACCAACGCCCTCGACAAGATCGACGGTGGCGCTGGCATCGACACCCTGAAGATCGAGAACACCGGGGGAGTAAACACCATCACCGGCACGATCACGAACGTGGAAAGGCTGGTGCTGGTTGGTGCTGGCACGGTGAATGGTGACAACCCCATCAATGCTGCAGCCTTCTCTGACTCGATTACTCTGTCGCAGACGAACGACACGGCTGTCACCATTAACGGTATTACGGCTCAAGCCATCAACCTGGATGCTGTTGCTGATAGCACGGTTCTGACTGCAAACTTTGGTGCAAACCAAACGACTGGTTCCTTCGCAGTGACCTCCGCTGTCGGTGATGTCACTGTTAATGCCGCTGGTGCCAAGCTGGCTAGCATTTCGGTGTCTGTCGACGGAACCGAGAGCGGCAAAAAAGTGACGATTAATGATGCCGACACCACCGTGACCGCTGTGTCCATCGCCGCGTCGGCAGACTCGGCAGTTGCGGTGACTGGCAATAAGGTAGTCACCCTGACCGTGACTGGAGCTGGCGCTGTCGATCTGACCGGTACCACTGCTGATCTGAAGACCCTGACTGCTACCGACAACACTGGTGGTGTGACTTACGACAACACCGGTTCGCTCACCAATAGCCTGACGGCTAACCTCGGTTCTGGTAACGACACGCTGACCGTTGTTGGCGCTAAGGTCACCTCCGTGAGCACTGGCGCAGGCAACGATAGCGTTACCGTTGCGGACTCTGGTTTCGCAGCCACTTCCGTGGTTGACCTCGGTGATGGCAACGACACCCTGAACTTGGCTATCGCTCCGACTGCCGGCGCGACACTCAAGGGCGGCGACGGCATCGACATCCTGGCAACGGGCTACACGATCTTCGACACCATCGGTGGTTTCACCTCTGCTCAGAAGGCCCTGATCTCCGGTTTTGAAACGCTCGAGATCACCGACGCTCTGGTAGATGGGAGCGATGTCAAGGTCAATACGCTCACGGGTCTGACTAATGTCATCCTGGATAATGGCGTTGTAGCCGCCGAAACCGCAACCATCTCCAAGATCGGTGCAAATAGCTCGGTCACCTTGCTGGGTGATTTGAGCGCTAATAATGGTGCCCTGACGCTGGCGCTGACTGACGACAGCGGTTCGTCTGACGCCATCACGGTCAAGGCTAATGCGACCGTCGCTGCGACTTCTAATAACGCGGCTGACGACGCTGACCAGGCGATTACTCTGACGCTTGATACTTCTGGCATTGAGACCGTCAACTTCAATGGCGCTTACAAACTGGCCACCGATGTTGCGACTGACGGAGCCGACAGCGCAAAGTATACGCTTAGCCTAACCGATGATGATCTGGTCAACTTGAATATCTCTGGTGATCAAAAAGTCGTTTTTGCATCCGTGGTGACCCAAATCAATCTGGCGACCGTCAATGCTTCTACTGCAACTGCTGCTGTAGACATCGACGTCAGCGCGGCAAAGACTGACGGTACTGCTGCTGCAATCACCATCACGGGTGGTTCTGGTGATGACACGCTCTTGGGTTCTGGAAACGCTGACACCATTTCCGGTGGTGCTGGCAACGACACGATCACTGGTGGCGCTGGCGCTGATGTGCTGACCGGTGGCGCTGGCAATGACACGATCACTGGTGGCGCTGGCGCTGATGTGCTGACCGGTGGCGCTGGCAATGACAAGTTTGTTATCGCTACCGCGACGGACTCGACCCTTGCCAAAACCGACAAGATCACCGATTTCGTTGCCAATACCTACGGCCAAGGTACAAACAATGCTGCCAACGCCGATGGCGCTAAGGCCGCAGACTCAGCCAAGTGGACTGGTGATGTCATCGACCTGACTGCTGCTACTCCGACCAAGCTCGAACTGCTGGTTGTGAACAACGCAGCTGACGCTCAGACGTTCATCCAGAACGCTGCAACCGATACAACCCTCACCGCTGTCAATATCGCTCTTGATTCCAGCACTGGCAAGCTGTACATCGACTTCGATAACAGCGGTACGGTTGACACCGTTATCGAACTGACTGGTGTTACCACCATCACCGAAGCCGCGTTCCTTATCGCCTAATCTCCCCCGGAGACAAGCACCCGCCCTCGGGTAGGTGCTTGAGGTGACAGCCTTAAACCCCGTCCCTCCCCGAGGGGCGGGGTTTTTTAGTTTTGATCGTAAGTTCAGGAGGTTTGTATGGACCGTGGAATTAAAGACGAAGCATTCGTTCGTCGAGCCTTACAGGAAGCCGATTTTGATATGGGTCGCTGGATTGCCAACCAGGCGTGCTTCAACAATGCCGCTACCAGTCCAATCAATGAGGTGGCTAGAGCGGCGGTCGTTACTGCAGTCGCGATCTACAACCAGAAATATGGTGAAGTGATAACTGAACAGGATTTAATAGCTGCACAGGGCATCAAGACCGTTGGAGATGCCAGGCAACTTATTGATTCAGTTTCTGCACGCTTGCCAAAATTTGAGGGGTGAGCGGCTGCATGAGGCGGTGTAGGTGGTGTCTGTGAGGTGAGGCAGCTTACCCGTAGGCAGCCATGCGGAATCGGACGCGATCAACAAGCTCTCTGAACTGTGCTGAAGAAAAAATCCGATAGGCCGCTTTTTGCGTCTTTCTGCTTTGCTGCGCAGTCGGCTTCTGGCCCTGATTTTGTTCCCGGCAAGCACAGCCACACCTTCCGTTCGGTGAAGGTGTGCTCAATGTTCAGAAATGATGGAATTGCGGGCGTGGTCAAGCCTCGGCTGTCGGCACCGATGACCGCGACTCGCCAACTTGTCAGTCGAGAATGACGCGGCCCAGCGGTCGCTGGCGTGGAGCCCGCCCAGCCACTTCCGGCGCACGAGTTTGCGCGGGGTCTTGGTCTGGATGCCCATGGCAGGCAACGTCTGTTTGACGATCGGTAAGAAAATACTATCCCACCTTGCTGCGCAGGCTCTTGAGTTCGAGCGACAGCACCTTCAACTGCAACCGCCGCTGCGCCCAGGCAACGCGATCATGCCGGTAGCGGCGCACGCTGAGTCTTCCCACAAGAACCCCGATGGCGAAGACCAGCAGGGATAACCCTATCCACATCACGAATCCTCTTTCCGAGCAAAAAGGCGCGCAGGATAAACTGGGCGGTTTTTTGTCTATAACTTGCGCCTTGTGAGATGTTAGATATTTTGGTAGATTATCTAACATGGAGGCAACCATGAGCACATCACAAGCCATCCGCGAGCGCATCGCGGCCCAACCTGCTGGAGTTCCTTTCACTCCAGCCCTGTTTGCGGGGTTGGGCTCGCGCGCGTCCATTGATCAGACCTTGATGCGTCTGATCAAGGAAGGGTTCATCGAGCGCCTCGGCCGTGGCATTTACACCATCCCCAAGACCAGCCGTTTTGGCCTAAAGACCATGCCTTCGCCAGAAACAGTGGCGCAAACGGTGGCTGCCACCGAAGGTGCCTCCATCGAAGTGCACGGGGCCGAGGCCGCTCGTCGTTTTGGTTTCAGCACCCAGGTGCCGGCCCAGCCGGTCTTCTACACCACCGGCTCGTCTCACACCGTGCGGATGGGTAAGCTGCAAGTGCGATTGCAGCACGTGGCAGCGCGCAAGCTCGCACTGGCAGGTCGCCCAGCGGGCCAAGCGTTATCCGCGCTCTGGTACCTTGGTCGTCGACAAGTCACGCCGGCCACGTTCGAGCGTATTGCCGCCAAGCTGCCGCAGGTGGAATTCGAGGCCTTGCGCAGTGCCAAGTCCTCGATGCCGGCTTGGATGGTCGAAGCCCTTCGCCGGTATGAGGAAGGCACGGTGGCGCATGGCTGACATCCCCCGCGAACACTACTTCGACCTGTCCGCCAGCGATCAAGCCGATTTACTCCAGAGCCTGGCACCCGTGGTGGGACGCCGGGCCGAAATCCTCGAAAAAGACATCTGGCTGTGGCAGGTGCTCGACATACTGTTTCAGCTGCCTTGCCGCAAGCCCATGGCTTTCAAGGGTGGCACCTCGCTGTCCAAGGTCTACAAGGCGATTGACCGTTTCTCCGAGGACATCGACGTCACCGTCGATTACCGCAGCCTGGTGGCCGACGCCCCCGAGCTGGAATCGATGACCAGCAACAGCCAGCGCAGCAAGTTGTCGGATGAACAGCCAGCGCAGCAAGTTGTCGGATCCATTGAAGGCGGCACTCACGACGCACGTCATCGACGAGTTGACGCCGGCATTACAGGCAGCACTTGCCACGGTGCTTCCCACGCAGCCCACCAGCATCGAGGTCAGCGATGACGCTGAGAAGTTGTGGGTGTTCTACCCCAGCGCGGTAGAAAACACCGACAGCTATGTGCGTCCGAGCATCCTGATCGAATTTGGCGGTCGCAACTCGACCTTGCCACAGAGCACGTTGGCTATTTCACCGGATATTGCCGAGCACGTCCCTGACCTCGCCTTGCCGACCGCTCAGGTGTCAGTGTTGTCTGCGGCGCGCACCTTCTGGGAGAAGGCCACGCTGATTCACGTTGAGTGCCATCGCCCGAGCCTGAGACCCAGTGCCGAGAGACTGTCTCGCCATTGGTACGACCTGGCGCGGCTGGCTGATCACGAGGTCGGTCAACAGGCTCTGCAAGACACCGACCTGCTGCGCGACGTACTGCGAATCAAGGAAACTTTCTACCGCAGCGGTTTCAGTCACTACGACCAGTGCACAACGGGCGGCTTGCAGCTGATTCCAGATAAGCCACTGCTGGATGCCTTGCGTCAGGACTACCAGGCGATGCTGGCGGCACAGATGTTCTACGGCGACACCCTGGCATTCGAGACCATCGTGGAACGACTGCGGCAGTTGGAAGCAGAAATCAATCAGAAGGTGTTGCCGGGATAAACGATGCGGACGAGCTAAAAACCGAACTCGCCGCCATCGAAGCCGAATCCATCGGCTGGCGCCGATGGGCGACGGCGCCTACCTGCACCTGGGCAAGCCGCAGGAGGAAAAAGCCGTGATCACAGTGACGGGTGTGCCTGCTGCTGGCATGGCGGAGATGAATGTGCTGTTGGTGGGGGGTGATGACTGATGTGTTGGAGGTGGCCTGTGAGCCATGATCTTAAAAGCCTCTTGCTTGAAAAAGTGAACGCCCTGATTGGCGAAATTGCCGGCAGTAACGGTAGCCATACCGATCTGCTGCAAGCACTCGTTCAATTCGTCAATCTCCGAGACCGTGTCCCCGGCATCAGGAAGTGGATCGTCTGTAAATCCGACCATCTCCGTAAGCAAAGTTTGAATGCTAATATTTCTGCAGGACTGGAAAAACTTGTTTCTGCAGCAGAGGCAGGTGAAGATCTACGCCCTTGGCTACACGATGCGATATTCGCAGATAAGCAGGATGCGCTGTTCAACGACTGGGGCATCCAACACTATCACCTTGGTGTCGAGTTCGAGATTGTTAAAAATGGCCGACCAAGAATTCGCCGAACGGGTGATGTACTGTTTGCGACGCATAGAGAAGATACCGGCCACTTCTACCTGATTGGAATTTTTGACCATAAAAACTTTTCGAATAAACAGTTGCTCGAAATCGTCAATGCCAATTGGCCTGAGTTGATTGATCACGCGAAGATAAGAAGCCTGATTGAGATCAGTCATTCGCCAACGAGCTCCGAGATTCATCTGTTACGCAAGAATCAGGTCAACTCGGCAGCGGAGATTGACGGCAAATTTTTCGTTGGGCCAGGTGGTGGTTACACCACGAGCGGTCAATCCACGAAGGCAGTCATGAAAGCCTTGTATGTCACGCGCTTGCTATACTCGCTTCAAAAAGAAGTGGATAGCAAACAACTGGAGGTTCGCTTTGTTGTTCAGGATCGGTCGGTGTTCTTGGTAGACGAAACCAATAACAGGCATCGACTGGTTTTGTGATTGACCGTTAACAAGACAGTTGACGGCAGACCTTCACCTTCCCTACAATCGCCGTTAATCCATCACGCAACGGTTAACGATCATGGGCTTCGGCACCTTCATCCGAGAAAAACGCGAGCAGGCCAATGTGCCGATGAACGAATTCGCCCGCAGCCTGGGTATCTCGCCGGCTTACTGGTCGCGCATCGAGCGCGAGCTGGAGAAGCCGCCCAAGGACGAGCTAATCACCAAGGCCGCTGAGGCCTTGGGACTTAACCCCGACGAAGCTTTCATCGAGGCCAGCCGGCTGCCGCCGGATATGCAGAAGGACGTCAGCACCGTCGTGCGCTTGTATCGCAAAAACCTGGGTTAAGGCGGTGACGAATGCCAGCGCTTTCCCTGCGGTATGACCATTGTTCTCTTCGCAAGCCTCGATACCTGAAAAAGTCCGCCATCGAGACCGTGGCCCGCGAGGCCAGAGCACAGCTTTTGCCGCCTGGCGCGGATGCGCTGACGCTGGAGCAATTGGCGGCCATCTCCGATCTGACCATCAACGGTCTGCCGTACCAGCTGTGGGTCAGCCTGGATCATCCCGTTACCGATGAAGATGGCCTGCCCGTGCTGGGCCTGTGCGAGTTTGATCCGGACTGCGGCGAAGACGCCGTGTCCGTGCTGGTCTCACCCGTTGGCGAGCAACTCACGCCCGAGCTGGCGCTTTCCACCTTCGCCCACGAACTGGGCCACGCCATCTTCGACGCCCCGGCCTGGCTGGTTGCTGCCAAGCAAGGATCGGGATTGTTCGACGAACCGGATACCAGCCAACGCCGCGCCTACCGCACGGCCACTGTGCTGGTGAAAAATCCCCATAAGCCACGTGGGGGGCCATTCTTGGCTTGCCGCGCAGCCGGTCGCTGGCGTGCAGCCCGCGCACCGCGATCATCGCCAGCGATGCCGCTCCTCAAACACCAGACCATCCTGCAGCCGGACATCGTCGGCCAGTTCGAGCTCGGCAAACCGCTCACGCCCCAAGAGCGTCGCGTCGATTTCGCGTGGCGCCTGTGCCCGGTGATCGTTGCCAACCAAGCCCACCCAGCCCCGTGCGTGTGGTTGCCCTGCCGCAACACGCAGCGGTTGCGGGTTGACCCACAGCGCCCAGCTCCCCCTTGATGCCCACCGCGTCGTTTGGCGCGCCGCACAAGCGCTGAGCACGCCGTGGCCTGCCCGGGGCGTTGAGGTCATGGCCCAGCCTATCGGGGCCGCTGCAGCGCCCCGCGGATGTGGCCCAAGGCTTTGCGTGCCTGCGTGTAGCCGCTTCGCGCAAGCGATTCGCTATACGGAGGATGACGCATGAACACGCTGAACACCATTCCCTCGGCATCGATGACGATGAGTTAGACCTCGATGCACTGTTGACCCCGGCAGACGAGTCGCAACAACGGCTCGCCTGGGGCCGCGCCGAGCTGCACGCCTGGGCCCAGCGCCAAGCGCTCATGTGCGCCCAAGCCGGCGTCGTGCTGCGCGACGCCGCATGGAACCTGCAGCCCCACGGCCAAACACCCGAAGAAGCCTTTTTGAAGAGCGTCGATCCGCGTTGGTGGCGCCGCGCCGGGGCGCGCAAATTGCGCCAAGCCCAGGAAAGCGCGCTGCTCGTGCAGGGCTGCATCGGCCACGATGGCCAGCGCTACGCCAGCGACACGGCACTGGCGTGGTACCGCGAAAGCCAAGCGCGCGCTCGACACTTTGCCATGCACAGCGTCATCTACGACAGCGCCAGCGGCCACATCCAGTCCCTGCAACCGGTGCTGGAGCGCACCCGCCAGCTCGGGGCGCGCTACTACGCCATCCTCAAAGGCATCGAAACCTTGGCCGCCGAAGCCGGCCTGCGCTGGGCCATGCTCACGATCACGCTGCCCAGCGCCTGGCACGCCCGGCCCCAACACCACAACGCTGGGCACCGCTGGAACGGCCAAACCCCCGATGCCGGCCACCGCGAAATCGCCACCCGATGGCACCGGCTGCGCATGCAGCTGCGCAAGCACGGCATTGTGCTGAGCGGCGTGCGCACCGAAGAGCCCATGCAAGACGGCACCCCGCATTGGCACTGCGCCTTCTTCTTCAAGGGCGACGACGAACTGCAGCGCATCGGCCACGCCATCCTGACCCAGTTTCCCGCGGGCTTGCGCCTGCGCGAGGTTGTCGGGGTGCGCCGGGGCAAACTGCAGTTTCGCATCCGGCAGTACGACAGCCTTGAGCTGTTCCAACGGGGCCAGCACCATCGCAACGCTCGCCGCGGTGCGCAGTGCCAGCTCGACCTCGGCGCACCCCCAACGGCTGGCACGGCAGGGCTGGTGGCCAGCTTTGCCAGCTACGTGATGAAGTACGTGGCCAAGGCGTGCGGGGTGAGCATGCGACCACGGCAGGGCAAGCCCGGTGAGCCGCCACACGCCGCGCACAGCGAGGCGGTCTCGGGTGGTGATGCGGCGGGGCCAACCGAGCTGTGCGGTGAACAGGACGACACGCTCATCGACTCGGGCCCCGCCGCCCGGGTGCGCGCGCACCGCAGCACCTGGGGCATACGTGGCATTGAGTTTTACGGCATCCCCAAGGGCGCGGCCACCTGCTGGGACCTGCTGCGTCAGGTGCGGCTCAGCGACCCGCGCGAGCGCAAGCGGTTGGACCCCGCCGTTGTGGCGTTGGCCAAGGTCTGTCAGCGCCGGCAGCGCCGCAGGCGCTCTTGTCAGCCCACCCGCTGCTGCAGCCCCTGCGGCGCCCTTGGCAAGCCCACAGCCGCAGGCGCACGACGACGGCGAGGCCCCCTGGCTGCAGTTCACCTAAAAGACGGCCATCAACGACGCTGCGCGTTGGTGCGTAGGGCAACAAGCCGGGCAGCCAGCGCAAGCTGCTGCCTGAGCCTGCAAGGTCAACGGTGGTGACCAACCCACACCCTGCGGGTGCGAGCAAGGCGTGGGATGGCGCCTGTGTGGATGATGCCCCCGGTCAGCACCCGCTGCCGGGGGATTTGGATGTCAACACCGCTTGCGCAGCAAGGCCGCTCACTTCTTGCCGTAGGTGGCATCGTGGTCCGTTGCGATCGTCAAAAAACGAATGAAATCCCCATCCCGGTACGCTGTTGCCCGACGTGACCGGGTGATGCGCAGCGAGTAAATCGCCTCAATGCCTGGCGGCGGCTTGACGCTGGTGATTTTTTCCCATTTCAGGCCCGGGTCACGGTACAGCTGGTTCCAACTCAGCTGTCGAATCTTGCGCAGCGTGTCCAGCGCCGCGTGGCGCTCGGGCTTTTGCAGCGCGAGCAGGTTGTCCTGAAACACCGGGTTGTTCAGGTCAAGCCTGACCTTGGCTTCACCGCTGGCCATGGCCGAGCCGCTGCAGCGTGTCTTCGATGTCGCTGTCCGATGCGGCATGGTCCAACGACCACGCGATGGCCGCTTGCAGATCGGCCGCTGCCTTGGGTTCGTGCAGCCAGCGCTCGTTGTCGGGAACCACCGTGGCGGTGCGCACCAACCACACACCAGGCTCGTACTCTTCCACCAGCACCTGGCGGCCCGCATATCGCTTGCCCAGCGAAATCTGACCGTTGGCACCAACGACCTTGACGGTGGCGGGCGGATGTGCAGCGATGGCCATCGTGGAGCTCCTGTAGTGCACGATATTATACGATTCGTGCGGCACTATCAGGCAAGTGCCCTGTTGCGCCCCTGCGCGGGGGGGCGAGCATCAACCTCGCCCCACGTGACAACCGCCCAAGCATCCACCTTCGCAGCCCCAGACGGTGCCAACGTCGCCTCGGATGGCCCCTGGCCAGCCCTGGCCGCCATCGACGTCGGGCGTGAGCGGCTCATGAAACTCATCGAACGCGACGCCGCCATGACGCGGGTGCTGCCAGCGATGAAGGCGCGGCTGGAGAAGTTTGCCGAGCTTGACAAAGCCTACCTTGTCAACGAGTACATGCACGAGGAGTGGACCACCTTTTGGTTCGACGAGCTGGCGACGGAGCTGGCGCCCACCAAGCTTGTGCACTTAGGCACCGCCACCGCCGGAGACTGGTACTTGACGGCGATGCTGCCACAACCCTGGAAAGAGGAGCTTGCTCAGCACCGCGACCCCATCGTGCGCGAGGTGATGCAAGACGTCCTTATCAACCAGTCCTTCCGCCGAGACCTCTGGGCGCGCGGGCAGGCCCCCGTGTGGCCGGCACGCCAGCGCGAGCTGCTGCAAAGCCAGCGCTTTGTGCTCTTGAGCCGCCCCCAAGCCAAGGAGGGCGACAACCCATACAAGTTCGCCACGAGCGTCGGCGAAGTCAGCGGCAAGCCGGAAGTCTATGCGCCGTTGTACGACGCGCTGCAAAGCGGCCCCAAGACGCTGGCGGAGCTCATCGCTACCCCGGTGCAAGCGAGCGAGAACAGCCCCACGCCGCAGCCGCGCACACTTGCCGACACGTTGCAGGCCGTGGGGCTGATGCTGCACGCGGGGCATGTGGCGTTGGCGCATCCCCTGTCCAACGACAAGCCGGCCAAGGCCATCAACCGCGCCATCGCCCAGGCGGTGCTCGCGGGCGCTCCCTACCGCAACCTCGTGGCTGGCGCCATCCCCTGGGTCATCACCGCGGGAGAAGTGGACCTGATGCTGCTGGCGCTGGCCCAATCCAATCCCAAAGCCGGCGCTGATGCCCTCGGAGAGCGGCTGGCGGCAAGCCTTGTGCAACTGGGCCGCGGCCTCAAAGGGGCGGATGGTCAACCGCTCACCACGCGCGAGGCCCTCACGCCCCGCGCGCGGGAGCTTGCACAGGCGTTCCTGGCGCAGACCCTGCCCACCTGGCAGCGCCTGGGGGTGCTGTAGCCAAATAAGACACCCACTTATTGTCCTTGTTGCAAAGAACGAGATTCAGGCGCTACGGCAGGCGGCAGCGGCTGGGCCAAAGGCGGCGCGTGAGCTGCTCGCCCAGATTTGCGCTGACGGCAGGCTCTCGTCTTGCGCAGCCTGGCGTGGCTGGTGAAGCTGGGTGTGCTGAGGGTACTTTGACACGATAGATCGCAGTGCATACAATGCACGCATTGCTATCAGTCGGGGTTTCCATGGCCGCTTTGACGATTCGTAACGTGGATGACGCCATCAAGCAATCGCTGCGCATCCGCGCTGCGCAGCATGGGGTGTCGATGGAAGAAGAGGCCCGCCGCATTCTGCGTGAAGCTTTGGGCTGCGCAGCCCGGTCGCAGCCTTTGGGGCAGCGGCTGAAGCAGCGCTTTGCTGAGGTGGCTGCTACGGACTTTGAGCTGCCTGCACGCCAATTGCCGCGCAGACCACCCCATTGGGACGAGATGCCGTGAATCTTCTCGACACCAATGTGCTGTCTGAGTTCATGCGGCCGCAGCCTGCTGAGGCGGTGGTCGCCTGGCTGGATCGTCTGCCTGCCGATCAGGTGTGGATCAGCGCCATCAGCGTAGCCGAAATCCAGCTCGGGCTGGCCTTGATACCTGCGGGGAAACGCCAGGCGGCGCTGGCGCTGGCAGCACAAGCGATGTTCGCGGAAGACTTTGCGGGGCGCTGCCTGCCTTTCGATGAGCGAGCGGCGCTGCACTACGCTGCTATCGTCGCCCAGCGCACGCGCGCCGGCCGCCCCATCAGCACCGAGGATGCTCAGATCGCCGCCATTGCGCTCGCGCACGGTCTGACCTTGGCGACGCGCAATGTGTCCGACTTTGCAGGCATTGACGGCTTGGCTGTTATCAATCCCTGGCGGACAAGCCCATGAACATCCTCTTCATCCACCAGAACTTCCCCGGCCAGTTCAAGTCCCTGGCGCCGGCTTTGGTGCAGCACGGCCACCAGGTTGTCGCGATGACGATGCACAAGACCGAAACCCGCGAATGGCAGGGCGTGAGGCTCGTGCCCTACACGGCCAGCCGTGGCACCACGCCGAATGTGCATCCGTGGGTTGCCGACTTCGAAACCAAAGTCATCCGGGGCGAGGCCTGCTTTCGCGCCGCGCTCACGATGAAGGCGCAAGGGTACAAACCTGATGTCATCATCGCCCACCACGGCTGGGGCGAGAGCCTGTTCCTGAGGGAAGTCTGGCCTGACGCCAAGCTCGGGATTTACTGCGAGTTCTTCTATCACCCGCAGGGAGCCGAGTCGGTTTTGACCCCGAGTTTGCCACCGCCGACGCTGGCGAAGCGTGCCGCCTGCGCCTGAAAAACCTCAACAACCTGCTCCACTTCGAAGTGGCTGACGCCGGCATCAGCCCCACCCACTGGCAGGCGAGCACCTTTCCCGAGCCGTTTCGCGACAAGATCACCGTGGTGCATGACGGGATCGACACCCAGGCGGTCGCGCCCAACCCGGCGGTGAGTTTGACGCTGAACGGCAATCTGACCCTGACGAAGCAGGATGAGGTCATCACCTTCGTCAACTGCAACCTTGAGCCTTACCGGGGCTATCACATCTTCATGCGCGCGCTGCCGGAGATCCTCAAGCGCCGGCCCAAGGCTCGGGTGTTGATCGTCGGCGGCGATGGGGTGAGCTATGGCGCAAAGCCGCCCGCGGGTGCGACCTGGAAACAGATGTTCATCGACGAAGTCCGACCGCGCATCCCCGATCCAGACTGGGCGCGGGTGCATTTCGTAGGTAACATCCCGTACCCGCATTTCATCGCGCTTTTGCAGCTTTCCACGGTGCATGTCTATCTGACCTATCCGTTTGTGCTCTCTTGGAGCTTGCTGGAAGCGATGAGCGCGGGTTGCGCGATTGTGGCCAGCGACACCCAGCCGTTGCACGAAGCGATCCATCATGGCGAGACGGGGCGGCTCGTCAACTTCTTCGACGTGGCGGGGCTTGCCAACGAAGTCTGTGCACTGCTCGACGACCCAGCGCAAAGAGAGCGCCTCGGCCAGAACGCCCGGGCGTTTGCCCGGGCGAACTATGACCTCAAGCGTGTATGTCTGCCGCGGCAGTTGGCGTGGGTGGAAGGGTTGGTAAATTGAACCATAGAAACACAAGCGATGACAGCAAGCGATGAGATAAATAAACTTCAGCGCATGTTGAGCGAGCTGGCGGCAACATGCACGCAGATGCGACAGCGCATGTTGCAGCTCGAACAGCGCGTGCAGTCATTGGAAGAAGTACATGGGCAGTGGCCAACATATGGCGACCATGACGAAGACAGTAATTGCGACCGGAAGCGACAACCAAGGTGGCGCCGGATATTGGATATGGACGATGGCATGGACGATTTTGAAGAGGAAACGCGGCGAGCCATAGAATCCTTCCTCATACAAAACGGCGCCAAGCGTATCATCAGCTTTGGTAGTGGCATTACAAAGTACGGGCGTGATGGAAGAGTCGAGATGAGCTGCGGGCCGGCGATCATGGATGACCGCCGTATCATCGTCATCCATTACGCAAAGCGCTTGAAAAACGCCAATGTAGACTGGCATATCGAGCAGCTTATGCGCTTTAGGCAATTCTTTCCGGAGCATGCAGGAAAAGCTTTACACGGCGCGGTTGGGGGTATGGTCGTTCCCGAAGAAGTGCAACGCTATGCTGAACAGCAAGGGCTCTATGTCCTGACGCAGGTCGATGGTGTCGTCATGATCAAGAACCAGCCGGACTTTGTGGCCAAGACATGGTAGCTGAGTCTCATGCATGGTTTCTCAGATATGTCATGAGGAGCGTTTGCCCAAAAAAGCGCTAAAGTCAAATCTGGTGTATGGCATGCTTTCAAGCTGGGTTGAGCAAGCGGCCAAACTGCTGCGCTTCCGGCGGACTGTCAAGCTCTGGAATGCCATCTTTGAAGACCATGCCGTTTGGCAAATCGGTTAGGCGATCCACACTCCGAATGCGTCGCCAGGACTTCTCGGCTTCCTGCACCAGTTTGAAGGGCTAATAAATAAAGTAAATAAAGGACGCCGACTTATTGCTATTACTTATTACTCAAGGCGATGCTGGCGAGCAAAGGAAGGTCTGCACAACAGCCTTTGACTCGGCCGTTGCCGACGGATGTTTCACATGGCGGCATCTTGATGTGCTCTAGGGAAACGCTGATTTATTCAGCCAGCGGGATAAAGCGCAAGAAGCCGAGCGCGCAGAGAGCGAGAAATATCATGCAGATAGGCGGGCTTTCGAACAACGCGCAACGCCACAGTTCGCCAGCACAGCGAATAAATCAGCGCTTCCTAGTCGCCCCTGATGTTTCCGCAACCCATTGATTTTATTTGGAAATATCAGGGCTTTCGGGCATAATTTCTCCCAGTTCTTTGTTCTGGGCGCGCATTTTCTGGGAGTTTTTCGATGTCTGTTTGCCCCGCCACCGAGGATTTTTTCCGCCTGCGCCTGGACCACATGATCGACCTGCGCCACCCGCTGGCGGTGCTGGCCTGGCGCATGCCGTGGCAGGAGCTCGAAGCGCGGGTGGCGCATCGGTTTTCACGCAAGGCTCGCGCAGGCGTGGCCATGCCCGAGCTGGATTGGTTTGGCGAGCAGGTTCAGACAAGCGAGCGGGTGAGTCGCGCCGGGCGGCCTCGCGTGCCGCTGCGCATCATGATCAGCCTGCTGTACCTCAAGCACGCGTTCAACGAGTCGGACGAAGGCGTCGTTGAGCGCTGGCGCGACACGCCGCGCTGGCAGTATTTCTCGGGGCTGGCGTACTACGAGGATCGGCTGCCTTGCGACGCCACCACCTTGGTCAAGTTTCGCCAGCTGCTGGGCGAAGAAGGGGTGCAAGAGCTGCTGGCCCAAACCATCAACGTAGCTGTTGAGCTCAAGCTCATCAAGCCGCAAGAACTCACTCGCGTGATCGTGGACAGCACCGTGCAGCCCAAGGCCATCGCCCACCCCACCGACAGCCGGCTGCTGGAGACGGCACGCGCCCAACCAAGGCCAGCGCCATCGCAACTGCCATGCGGCAAGCGCAGCGTGGGACCTTGCACAAGGCCGCGCGCATCGTGGCCCAGAGTTGCCAGCACAAAGCCATGGACTGATAGGGCAAGCTCTATGCTTGGTATGCCACCCGAGGTGGAGTGCATCAGCAAGGGCAAGGCCAGACGGATCCGACCGCAAGACCGCAAGCGGCTCAAGCGACGGCAAGCGATTGAGCCCATCATCGGCCACCTCAAGATGGATCACCGCATGCAGCGCTGCCACCTCAAAGGGCAAACCGGCGACCGGCTACACGCGGTGCTGTGTGCGGCGGGCTACAACATCCGCTGGCTGCTGCGCATGATCGCCAAGAAGGGCATCACCTTCTTGTGGGCGGTTTTGTTGTGCCTGCTGCAGGCCAGCGCGCCGCTGCGCGCAGGGCGGGCACAGCTGCGTTGGAGCACGCACGCGGCGGCGATGGTGAGGTGAGATGAATTTTTCAGGGACGACTCTTTAACCCCGTGAGGGGTGGTTTTGGTGAGGGGGTCGCCAAGCTTACGGCCATGCGTGTCATCCTCGACGATGACGGCTGGTTGGTGGTGGTCTGAGCAAGCACCTCGATGTTCCCGCTCAACCTCCACGCGGACAGGGCACGCTACACTTGCGCAGCAAGCTGGGCGGCTGGTGCCTGGGCCCACTCGGAATGCATCGCACATGACCATCCTCGTGACCGGTGGCGCCGGCTTCATTGGCGCGAACTTCGTGTTGGAGTGGCTCGCACAGTCCGATGAGCCGGTTGTCAACCTGGACAAACTGACCTACGCCGGCAACTTGGACAACCTGGCCAGCCTGCAGGACGATGCGCGCCACACCTTTGTGCAGGGCGACATCGGCGACCGTGCGTTGGTCGAGCGGCTGCTGGCCCAGCACCGGCCGCGGGCGGTGCTCAACTTCGCGGCGGAAAGCCACGTGGACCGCTCGATCCACGGCCCCGAGGACTTCATCCAGACCAATGTCGTGGGCACCTTTCGGCTGCTGGAAGCGGTGCGGGCCTACTGGAGCAGCCTGCCGGCGCCCGAGGCGGCCGCGTTTCGCTTGCTGCACGTCAGCACCGACGAAGTCTTTGGCAGCCTGGGGCCACACGACGCCCCGTTCACCGAAACCCACCGCTACGAGCCCAACAGCCCGTACTCGGCCAGCAAAGCCGCCAGCGACCACTTGGTGCGTGCCTGGCACCACACCTACGGTCTGCCCGTGCTCACCACCAACTGCTCCAACAACTACGGGCCGTACCACTTTCCGGAAAAGCTCATCCCGCTGATGATCGTCAACGCCTTGGCCGGCAAGCCCCTGCCGGTGTACGGCGACGGTCAGCAGGTGCGCGACTGGCTTTATGTGGGCGACCACTGCAGCGCCATCCGCCGCGTGCTGCAGGCGGGGCAGCCGGGGCAGACCTACAACATCGGTGGTCGCAACGAAAAAACCAACCTGGAGGTGGTGCGCACCGTGTGCGCGTTGCTCGACGAGCTGGCGCCAGCCCCGGCACGCGGGGTGGTCGATGCGCGCAGCGGCCAGCCGGTGCAGCACTACGGGGAGCTCATCACCTTCGTGGCCGACCGGCCGGGGCACGACCGGCGCTACGCGATGGATGCGCGCAAAATCGAGCGCGAACTGGGTTGGACCCCGGCGGAGACGTTCGAGACGGGCCTGCGCAAAACCGTGCGCTGGTACCTGGACCACCCCGAGTGGGTGCAGCGCGTGCAAAGCGGTGCGTACCGCGCGTGGCTGGCCCAGCATTACGGCGCGGCGGTGGCGGCATGAGCGTGGCCCAGGCACCGCGTATCCTGCTGCTCGGTAAAGACGGCCAGGTGGGCTGGGAGCTGCAGCGCGCGCTGGCGCCGCTGGGCGAGCTGGTGGCGCTGGGCCGCGCCGGTGGCACCGAGCCCGCCACGGGCGCGCCGCTGGTGGGTGACCTCGCCGACCTCGAGGGTTTGGCGGCCACCGTGCAGGTGGTACGGCCGGCCGCCATCGTCAACGCCGCCGCCTACACCGCGGTGGACCAGGCCGAGCGTGAGCCCGAGCTGGCCGAGCGCATCAACGCCGACGCCGTGGATGTGCTGGCCCAGGCCGCCGCCCGCTGCGGTGCGTGGTTGGTGCACTACAGCACCGATTACGTCTTCGACGGCAGCGGCCAGCGTCCATGGCGCGAAGACGATCCGGTGGCGCCGCTCAGCGTCTACGGCCGCAGCAAACGGGCGGGCGAAGAGGCTGTGCGTGCGAGCGGCTGCCGCCACCTGATCCTGCGCACCCAGTGGGTGTACGGCGTGCGCGGTGGCAACTTCGCGCGCACCATGCTGCGGCTGGCGCGTGAGCGCGAGGTGCTGCGTGTGGTGGACGACCAATGGGGCGCGCCCACCGGCGCCGACCTCATTGCCGACGTCACCGCGTGCGCGCTGCGCCAGGCGCTCGCCGGCGGCGTGCATGCGGCGGCGCTCAGCGGCACGTACCACCTGGCTGCGGCGGGGACCACGACCTGGTGCGGCTACGCCCGCTACCTTATCGAGCAGGCCCGGCAGATCGCCCCGCACGCCGGTTGGTGCGTGCACACGATCGAAGCGATCCCGACCGCCGCCTACCCCACGCCAGCGCGCCGCCCAGCCAACGGCCGGCTGGACACCACGCGCCTGCAAACCGCCTTTGGCATGCACCTGCCGCCGTGGCAGCACGGGGTGGCGCGGTGGGTGGCGATGGTGTGCAGCGACGCCTGGGCGGGTTGGCCCAACCCAGCTTGAATCCTCGTCATCAGGGAGTGTTGCCATGACGACCCCGACCTCGCACGCCCATCGGCAGCGCAAGGGCATCATCCTCGCCGGTGGTGCGGGCACACGCCTGCACCCGGCCACGCTGGCGCTCAGCAAACAGCTGCTGCCGGTGTACGACAAGCCCATGATTTACTACCCGCTGGCCACCCTGATGCTGGCGGGCATCCGTGACATGCTGGTCATCAGCACCCCGCAGGACACGCCGCGCTTTGCCCAGTTGCTGGGCGATGGGCACGCTTGGGGCATCGACCTGCACTACGCGGTGCAACCCAGCCCGGACGGGTTGGCGCAAGCGTTCATCATCGGCGCGGACTTTTTGGCTGGTAGCCCCTGCGCCATGGTGCTGGGCGACAACATTTTCTACGGTCACGACCTGCAAACGCTGCTGCAAGCCGCGCACGACCAGCCCTCAGGGGCCACGGTGTTTGCCTACCATGTGCACGATCCCGAGCGCTACGGCGTGGTCGAGTTCGACGCCCACGGGCGCGCCGTCAGCATCGAAGAAAAGCCCGCGCAGCCGCGCTCGAATTACGCCGTCACGGGTCTGTACTTTTACGACGAACAGGTGGTGGACATCGCGCGCGCGGTGCGCCCCAGCGCCCGCGGTGAGCTGGAGATCACCTCGGTCAACCAGACGTACCTGGACCGCGGCCAGCTCAACGTGCAGATCATGAAGCGCGGCTACGCCTGGCTGGACACGGGCACGCACGACAGCTTGCTCGAAGCAGGGCAGTTCATCGCCACGCTGGAGCGGCGCCAGGGCCTCAAGATCGCCTGCCCCGAGGAGGTGGCCTGGCGCCAGGGCTGGATTGACGATGCCCAACTGCAGGCGCTGGCCGAGCCGCTGGCCAAAAGCGGCTACGGGCGCTACCTGCTGGGCCTGCTGCGAGGGTGAGTCGCCATGCCCTACACCGTGACCCCGACGGCCATTGCCGACGTGCTCATCCTCACCCCGCGCGTGTTCGGGGACGAGCGCGGCTTCTTTTTGGAAAGCTTCAACCAGCGCGACTTCGAGGCCGCCACCGGCTTGCACGGCGTCCGCTTCGTGCAGGACAACCACAGCCGCAGCCGCCGCGACGTGCTGCGCGGGCTGCACTACCAACGGCCGCCGCACGCGCAGGGCAAGCTCGTGCGCGTGGCGCGCGGCGCCGTGTGGGACGTGGCGGTGGACATTCGCCGCGACTCACCCACCTACGGCCGTTGGGTGGGCGTGGAGCTGTCGGACGCCAACCAGCGTATGCTGTGGATCCCGCCGGGCTTGGCGCACGGCTTTGTGGTGCTGTCGGACGAGGCCGATTTTCTGTACAAAACCACCGACTACTACAGCCCCGCGCACGAGGGCTGCATCCGCTGGGACGACCCGACGTTGGCCATCGACTGGCCGTTGCAGGGTCGCGTGCCGGTGGTGTCAGCGCGCGACGCCCAGGCGCCGCTGTGGAGCGAGGCGTTGGCGTGGCCCGCCCCTGCGCGTTGAGCAGGCTGCCGTGAGCGCCGCGCTCAACCCTTGAGCCCCGCCAAATCCCGCAACACCTCGACCTTGTCGGTGCGTTCCCAGGTGAACTCGGGCTCATCGCGGCCGAAGTGGCCGTACGCCGCCGTTTTGCTGTAGATCGGCCGCAGCAGGTCCAGCATCTGGATGATGCCCTTGGGACGCAGGTCGAACACCTCGCCCACGATCTTGGCGATCTTGTCGTCGGGGATGACGCCCGTGCCTTCGGTGTACACCGTCACGTTGATGGGGCGGGCCACGCCGATGGCGTAGCTGACCTGGATTTGGCACTGCCGCGCCAGCCCGGCGGCGACGATGTTCTTGGCCACGTAGCGCGCGGCGTAAGCGGCCGAGCGGTCCACCTTGGTCGGGTCTTTGCCGCTGAAGGCGCCGCCACCGTGCGGGCAGGCCCCGCCGTAGGTGTCGACGATGATCTTGCGCCCGGTCAAGCCGCAGTCGCCTTGCGGGCCGCCGATGACGAAGCGGCCCGTGGGGTTGATCAGGTAGCGGGTGTCCTTGAGCCACTCCTTGGGCAGCACGGGCTTGATGATTTCTTCGATGCAGGCCTCGATGAAGGCCGGCTTCATGTGCTTGCCGTCGCTCATCTCGGGGCTGTGCTGGCTGGACAGCACCACGGTGTCGATGCTGTGCGGGCGACCATCGACGTAGCGCATCGTGATCTGGCTCTTGGCGTCCGGGCGCAAAAACGGCAGGCGGCCGTCCTTGCGCAGCTGCGCCTGGCGCTCGACGATGCGGTGCGCGTAGTAGATCGGCGCGGGCATCAGTTCGGGCGTCTCGTCGCAGGCGTAGCCGAACATCAAACCCTGGTCGCCCGCGCCGGTGTTGAGGTAGTCGTCCGACGCATGGTCCACGCCTTGGGCGATGTCGTTGCTTTGCTTGTCGTAGGCCACCAGCACCGCGCAGCCCTTGTAGTCGATGCCGTACTCGGTGTTGTCGTAGCCGATGCGCTTGATGGTGTCGCGCGCCACCTGGATGTAGTCCACGTGCGCGTTGGTGGTGATTTCACCCGCCAGCACCACCAGGCCGGTGTTGCACAGCGTCTCGGCCGCCACACGGCTGCGCGGGTCTTGCTCGAGGATCGCGTCGAGAATGGCGTCCGAGATCTGGTCGGCCACCTTGTCCGGGTGGCCTTCGGAGACCGATTCGCTGGTGAAAAGAAAGTCGTTCGCCATGGTTGCTACACTCCTTAGGAATCGTGAGGCGCCGGCGTTGCGCCGGTCCCTCACAGGGGCGTGATGGCGAACGCTTTAGCGGCATTTGTGAATCGCCCGCAAGTAGTTCAGTAACTCGGCGATGGGGTGCCATTTTAACCGAAAGGACGTGCCGAGGGTGCGGCACGTCTTGTTGCCCCTTGGGGGCTGCACAACGCAACGATGCTCATCACGCTGTTTCGAACGTTGGGGCGCTGGCCGCTGCCGGCGCTGCATGCCCTGGGTTGGTTGGGCGGCTGGCTGGTGTGGCTGGCCTCGCCGACCTACCGGCGGCGCTGGCGCGAGCACACGCGCCGTGCCGCTTTGCGCGGCTGGGCGCGCTGGGCGTCGGTGGGGGCGGCGGGCCAGCAGGTGGCCGAGCTGCCGCGGCTGTGGTTTGGACCGCCGGTGCCCGTGGGCTGGCGGGGGGCGGCGCACATCGAGGCGGCGCTGGCTCGTGGCAACGGGGTGCTGTTTTTGACGCCGCACCTGGGCTGCTTCGAAGTTACCCCGCGCGCCTACGCCGAGCGTTTTGGGGTGCAGGGGCGCCCGATCACGGTGCTGTACCGCCCGGCGCGCCACGCCGCGCTGGACGCCGTGCTGCGCCAAGCGCGGCAGCGGCCCGGCATGGCGGCGGCGCCCACCACGCTGGCCGGCGTGCGGCAGTTGATGCAAGCGCTGCGCCGCGGCGAGGCGGTGGGTTTGCTGCCCGACCAAGTGCCCCCGCAAGGCCTGGGTGTGTGGGCCCCGTTTTGGGGCGCACCTGCTTACACGATGACGCTGGCGGCCCGCTTGGCCCAGCAACCCGGCGTGCACGTGCTGTTGGCTTGGGGCGAGCGCTTGCCGTGGGGGCGCGGCTACGTGGTGCACGTGCACCCGTGGGCCGAGGTGATGGACGCCCCCCTGGCCGCCGACCCCGCGCAGGCGGCGGCGCAGATCAACCAGGCGATGGAACGGCTGATCCGCCGCTGCCCGCAGCAATACTTGTGGGGGTACGCGCGCTACAAGCAACCCCGGGCGCTGCCCCAGGCGACATGACGCCGCACCACGGCGGCGGCGCGGCGGGGTGGCTTCAGGGCGCGTCGGCCGACGGGAGCGCCCGACCGACGAAGCGCTCGATGCTGGCCAGCACGCGCGCCGGTTGCTCGTGCAGCAGCCAATGGGATGCCTCTGGCAGGCACTCGAGGCGCAGATCCGGCACCCAGGCCTCCAAACCGTCCAGCAGGCCCGGCAGCAGCGCCTGGTCGCGCAGGCCCCACAGCACCAGCGTGGGCACGCGCACGTGCAGCAGCTCGTCGGGCAGGGTAACCGCCGCTGCGGCGGGATCGTGTTCGGTGGGTGGCCGCAGCGGCGAGGCGGCGTAGTAGTTCAGACCGCCCTGCAGTCCCATGGCCCACACGGCCTCGTGTTGCGCTTGCAGGGCGGGGGTCAACCACGACGAGGTGTCGGACATGCCGCGAAAAAAGCCCCACAGCTTGGCGTACCCGTGGGCGGTCAACCGCGCCGCCGCGTCGGGGCGCGCCAGCATGTTCATGTACGCGCTGGCCGCTTGCTGGGCCGGCGACTGGCGCAGGTCACGCCAGAACGTGGCCGGGTGCGGCGAGTTGAGGATGACCAGCCGCGCCAGCCGCTGGGGTTGCAGCGCCGCCAGGTTCCAGGCCACCGCACCGCCCCAGTCGTGCGCCACCAAACCAGCCACGCGTCCGGGTGTGGCGCTGTCCGCCGTCACGGCGTCGATCAGCGCGGTGACGTCGTGCACCAAGTGGCGCACGCGGTACGCCTGCACGTCGGCCGGGGCGCTGGAGCGCTCGTAGCCGCGCAGGTTGGGGGCGATGCAGCGCCAACCGCCGTGCTCGGGCGCGGCGAAATGCGTCAACGCCTCGTCCCACACGAACGCGCCCTGGGGGAAGCCATGCAAGAACAGCAGCACCGGGCGGCCTGGCTGCCCGGCGGCGCGCACGCTCAGGGTGATGCCGTGGGGTAGCGCGAGCTCAAACGTTTCGACCATGGGCGGTGCTCTCCGGTGGATGGCCCCGCCGCGGCTCGGAGCTACGGCGCTGGGTGGCCCCATTGCCACAGCCGTTGCGCCACCTCGTCGACCCCGATGCGCTTGAGGGCGGAAAACAGCATCGCATCGCCACCGCGGGTTTGCAGTCGCGCAACGGACAGCGCCTTGGCCTGTTCCGGGCGCGACAGCTTGTCGGCCTTGGTCAGCAGCACCAAAAACGGCATTCCCTGCTCGACGCGCGGGCGGATCACGTCCAGCAGCGCTTCGTCCAGCTCGGTCAAACCCAGCCGCGCGTCGGCCAGCAGCACCACCGCCCGCAGGTTGGGGCGGCTGACCAGGTAGTTGGCCATGACCTGCTGCCAGCGCCGTTTGGCGGTCTGCGGCACCGCCGCGTAGCCGTAGCCGGGCAAATCGGCCAGCACCGCGTCGGTGGCGCCCTGTTTGCCCACCGCGAACAACACGATGCTTTGCGTGCGGCCAGGCATTTTGGAGGCGAACGCCAACTGGCGCTGCTGCGCCAGCGTGTTGATGCAGGTGGATTTGCCGGCGTTGGAGCGGCCGACGAAGGCGATTTCGGGCGCGGTCAACGCGGGCAGGTCGCGCAGCTGCGGCGCTTCGGTGAGGAAGCGCGCGGTGTGCAGCCAGGCGTGCGCCTGGGCGGGGGAGGGGGGGATGTGGTCCATGGCAAACGCGGCAGGGTGGGCGGGCATTGTAGAATCGGTGGCGTTTCGCCCACGCCGCCGGCGCCAAGGTGCGTGCCGCCGCGGTGCCTGGGCTGTCTCACCAACCTACGTCGCGACCCCGCCATGAAACCCATCGTCACGCTGATCGGCGCCGCCATGGCCGCCACCCTGACTTGGTCTGCCCACGCCCAGTCGGCGCAGCCGGACCTCAAGCGTGGGGCGGCGCTGTACGGCCAGGTGTGCGTGGCCTGCCATGCGGCGGACGGCAACTCCACCACCGCCGCCAACCCCAAGTTGGCGCAGCAGCACCCCGAATACCTGATCAAGCAGCTGCAGGAGTTCAAGTCGGGCAAGCGGGCCAACGCCGTGATGGTGGGGTTTGCCACGCCGCTGTCGGACCAGGACATGCGCGACATCGCCTACTGGTTGGCGAGCCAAAAAGCCACCACGGGTGCGGCCACCGACGCCGAGAAGGTGCGCCTGGGCGAGCGCATTTACCGCGGCGGTCTGATGGATCGTCGCATCCCGGCCTGCGCGGGCTGCCACGGGCCGTCGGGCTCGGGCATCCCGGCCGAGTACCCGCGTCTGAGCGGCCAGCACGCCGAGTACACGGCCACGCAGCTCAAGCTGTTCCGCACCAACGAGCGCGCCAACAACAAGCAGATGCACGAGATCGCGCGCTACCTGACGGACGTCGAAATCGCGGCGCTGGCCGATTACATCGCCGGCTTGCGTTGATGCGCCGGTGCGCGCGGTGGACCGTTGGTCCTACGCGGGTCAGGGAATATCAGTCTCCGTTAATATAGGCGCCGCCACGCGCGGCCGCGGTCCGGGAACCAACCGGGGCGCGCCTCCTCTCACAGCAGGCAGGTCCGTGGCGGGCCTGCCTTTTTTGTCGAGCGTCGCATGAGTGCATCCACCGCCGGCATCGAACTGCCCCGTGTCCACCGCCGCTTGGCGGCGTGGGTGGAGCTGTTGTCGTCGATGCGGTTTGCCATCGCGCTGCTGAGCGTGATCTGCATCGCCTCGGTGGTGGGCACCGTGCTCAAGCAGCACGAGCCGCCCAGCAACTACGTCAACCAGTTCGGGCCGTTCTGGTACGAGGTGTTTGCGCGGCTGGACCTGTACTCGGTCTACAGCGCGTGGTGGTTTTTGCTGATCTTGGCGTTTTTGGTGGTCAGCACGTCGCTGTGCATCGTGCGCAACACGCCCAAGATCCTGGCCGACATGCGCCAGTTCAAGGAGCATGTGCGCGAGCAAAGCCTGCGCGCGTTCCACCACAAGGCCGAAGTCGAGCTGGCCGAGGACCCACGGCAGGCGGCGCAGCGCCTTGGGCAGGCGCTGCTGCGGCGTGGCTGGAAGGTGCGGCTGCAGGCCCGTGCGACCGAGCACGGGACCGGCTGGATGGTGGCGGCCAAGGCCGGCGCGGCCAACAAGATCGGTTACCTCGCGGCGCACGCGGCCATCGTCATCATCTGCATCGGTGGCCTGCTCGACGGCGACCTGATGGTGCGGCTGCAGCTGTGGTGGGGCGGCAAAGAACCGTTGCGCGGCGGGGGGCTGATCGCCGAAGTGCCTGACAAGCACCGCCTCAGCGACGCCAACCCCACGTTCCGCGGCAACCTGCTGGTCACCGAAGGCACGCGCGCCGGCGTGGCCGTGCTGCAGCAGCCCGAGGGCGTGGTGCTGCAGGAGTTGCCGTTCGAGGTCGAACTGAAAAAATTCATCGTCGAGTACTACGACACCGGCATGCCGCGGCTGTTTGCCAGCGACATCGTCATCCACGACCGCTACACGGGTGAAGCCAAGCCCGCGCGGGTCGAGGTCAACCACCCGGTGCAGCACCGTGGCATCCAGATCTACCAGTCCAGCTTCGACGACGGTGGGTCGCTGGTCAAGCTGCGCGCGCTGCCGCTGGGCGCGGCGGTCAGGCCGTTCGAGGTGCAGGGTCGCATCGGCGAGGCCACCACGCTGACCAACGGCCAAGAGCGGTTGCGGCTGGAGTTCACGGGGCTGCGCGTCATCAACGTCGAAAACATGGGCGGCGCCGGCACGGCGGGCGCCGACGTGCGCAAGGTGGACCTGCGCCAGGCGATCGAGGCGCGACTGGGGGCGGGCAACAAAACGTCGAGCGAGCGCCAGCTGCGCAACGTGGGCCCGAGCGTGACGTACAAGCTGCGCGACGACGCGGGCCAGGCGCGCGAGTTCCACAACTACCAACTGCCGGTGGAGATCGACGGCCAGCGCGTGTACCTGCTGGGCGTGCGCGACACGCCGGCCGAGCCGTTCCGTTACCTGCGCGTGCCGGTGGACGAGCGCGATGGGCTGGAGGGGTTTGTGCACCTGCGCACCGCGCTGGCCGACCCAGCGCTGCGGCGCCAGGCCGCGCAGCGCTACGTGGCGCAGGCGGCGGCGGACCAGCCCGAGGCGGTGCGCGCCGCGCTGCTGGGCTCCGCGCAGCGCGCCATCGACCTCTTCGCGGGCGACGACCCGGAGCTGCAGCGGCTGCCCAAAGGCGACGCGCCGCGGCTCGGGGGGCTGCTGGCGTTGTCGGCGTTTGTCGAAGCCAACATCCCCGAGGCCGAGCGCGAGCGCTTCAGCGACGTGTTGCTGCGCATCCTCAACGGCACGCTGTGGGAGCTGTACCAGCTCAGCCGCGCGCAGGTGGGTTGGCCGCCCGCCGAGCGTGGCGACGCCAGCGCCGCGTTCATGACGCAGGCGGTGCTGGCGCTGTCGGACGCGTTTTTCTACCCCGCCCCGCTGGTGCTGCAACTGACCGACTTCGAGCAGGTGCAGGCCAGCGTCTTTCAGGTGGCGCGCGCCCCTGGCAAGACCATCGTGTACACCGGCTGCGTGCTGCTGATCGTGGGGGTGTTTGCGATGCTGTACGTGCGCGAGCGTCGGCTGTGGGTGTGGCTGGCCCCGCGCGGCGATGGCACGCATGCGTTGATGGCCTTGTCGAGCAACCGCAAGCTGCTGGACAATGACCGCGAGTTCGATGCCTTGCGAGCGCTGTTGAGCCCACCCCGTTCTGAGGAGACTGCGTGACATGAACACCGCAACCGAAACCATCGACCTGCGTCTGGAGGGCGCCGCCCAACGCGGGGCGCGCGGCTGGCTGGCCCGCCGCCGTTGGTCGGACTGGCTGTACGCCGTGCTGGTGCTGGTGGGCGCGGGCGTGGCCTACGCGCAGTGGGGCCACGCCATGGACGGCTACGAAAAAGCCATCCTGGCTGGCGTGGCGCCGGCGCTGGTGGCGCTGGCCTGGTTTTGGCGGCCGGTGCAGGCGCTCACCGTGGGGGTGGCGGCGCTGTCGCTGCTGGCCATCGGCCTGTACCAGGTGGATGGCCGCGCCGACCTCGGGCGTGCCGAGCACGTGTTTGCGCTCAAGTACTTTTTGTCCAGCCAGTCGGCGATCCTGTGGATGAGCGTGCTGTTTTTCATGAGCACGGTGTTTTACTGGATCGGGCTGCTCGCACCGCGCGGCGACACCGCCGAAAAACTCGGCTCGCGCATCGCCTGGGCGGGGGTGGTGATGGCGCTCACAGGCACGATGGTGCGCTGGTACGAAAGCCACCAGATCGGCCCGGGCATCGGGCACATCCCGGTGAGCAACCTGTACGAAGTGTTTGTGCTGTTCGCCTGGCTGACCGCGGCGTACCACCTGTACTACGAAGACCGCTACCAGACCCGTCGCATGGGGGCGTTTGCGATGCTGATCGTCAGCGCCGCGGTGGGCTTTTTGCTGTGGTACACCGTGGTGCGCGAAGCGCACCAGATCCAGCCGTTGGTGCCGGCGTTGCAGAGCTGGTGGATGAAGCTGCACGTGCCGGCCAATTTCATCGGCTACGGCACCTTCGCCATCGCGGCGATGCTGGCGTTCGCCTACCTGATCAAGCAAAGCGCGGGCGAGACGCGCTGGTACAAACTGGCGCCGCTGTGGTTGCTGGGCATCGTGCTGTGCTTCGAGCCGCTGGTGTTTCGCCGTGGCGCGGCCGAGCAGGGGGCGGGGTACTGGTTCGTCTACTTTGGCATGTCGGCGCTGATCGTGGGCGGCATCCTGGCGGCGCGGCGGCGCATTGCCGATCGGCTGCCCAGCTTGCAGGTGCTTGACGACGTGATGTACAAGGCCATCGCGGTGGGGTTTGCGTTTTTCACCATCGCCACCGTGCTGGGAGCGCTGTGGGCGGCCGAGGCCTGGGGCGGCTACTGGAGCTGGGACCCCAAGGAAACCTGGGCCTTGATCGTGTGGCTGAACTACGCCGCGTGGTTGCACATGCGCCTCATCAAGGGTCTGCGCGGCACCGTGGCCGCATGGTGGGCGCTGACCGGGTTGGCGATCACGACGTTCGCCTTCCTCGGCGTCAACATGTTCCTGAGCGGGCTGCACAGCTACGGGGCGCTGTGATGCGCATGTGACGATGGCTGCGCCGCTGCCCAGCGAGATCACCCCGCCGCAGGTGTGGGCCAGCCGCCGCGCGTGGCTGCGGCGGCTGGGGGCGGTGGCGCTGTGGGGGTCAGGCGCGTCGATGGCCGCCCAAGGCGCCGGGCCGGGGCGTCAGCCGCCGCTGCCGGCGCAGCCCTCGGCGCTGCCGGGCGCGCGCACGCCCGAAGCGCCCACGCCGTACGAGCTGGTGACGGGCTACAACAATTTCTACGAATTTGGCACCGACAAGGAAGACCCCGCGCGGCTGGCTGGGCGCATGAAGCTGCGGCCCTGGACCGTGCAGATCGACGGGCTGGTGGCCAAGCCGTTGACGCTGGACTGGGACGACCTGCGGCGGCTGGCGCCGTTGGAAGAGCGCATCTACCGCTTGCGCTGCGTCGAGGGCTGGTCGATGGTGATCCCCTGGGTCGGCTACAGCCTGCAGCACCTGATCGAGCGCGCGCAGCCGCTGGGCAGCGCACGCTACGTCGAGTTTCACAGCCTGGCCGACCGCGACACGATGCCGGGCCTGCGCTCCAGCGTGTTGCTGTGGCCCTATGTCGAGGGTTTGCGTATGGACGAAGCGCGTCACCCGCTGACGCTGCTGGCCTTGGGTCTGTACGGGGAGCTGCTGCCGCCGCAAAACGGCGCGCCGCTGCGCGTGGTGGTGCCGTGGAAATACGGCTTCAAGAGCGCCAAGTCGATCGTGCGCGTGCGCTTTGTCGACAAGCAGCCCGCCACGGCATGGAACGTGGCCGCGCCGCACGAGTACGGTTTTTACGCCAACGTCAACCCGGACGTGCCGCACCCCCGCTGGAGCCAGGCCACCGAGCGGCGGCTGGGGCAGGGCGGGCTGTGGGCACCCAGGCTCAAAACCCAGCTGTTCAATGGGTACGCCGAGCAGGTCGGCCAGCTCTACGCCGGCATGGATTTGCGGCGTTGGTATTGAGCAGCCGGGCAGGGGGGCCGTGAACCGGGTGTTGCGCGCCGCCAAGCCCTGGGTGTGGCTGGCGTGCGCACTGCCCGGGGCGTGGCTGTGGGCGCTGGCGCTGGCCGATCGGCTGGGGGCCAACCCAGCCGAGGCGCTGATCCGCGGCCTGGGGGACTGGGCCTTGCGGCTGCTGTGGCTGACCCTGCTGGTGACGCCGCTGCGGCATTGGACCGGCTGGCACGCGCTGGCCGGCTGGCGTCGCGGACTGGGGCTGTGGTCGTTTGCTTACGCGACGCAGCATGTGCTGGCCTACGCGTGGCTGGATCAGGCGGGCGACGTGTCGGCGGTGCTGGCCGACGTGGGCCAGCGGCCCTTCATCGCGGTGGGCATGGTGGCGTGGCTGTTGCTGGTGCCGTTGGCGGCCACGTCATGGGACGGCGCCGTGCAGCGGCTGGGGGCGGGACGCTGGCGCGCGTTGCATCGGCTGGTGTACGCCGTGGCGTTGCTGGTGCTGCTGCACTTCGCCTGGATGCGCAGTGGCAAACGTCTGTGGGACGACGTGTGGGTGTACGGTGCCGCGCTGGCCTTGTTGTTGCTGTGGCGGCTCGTCCACGCTTTCAGTCGAGCGCGAGCGCGCGCTCCTGCCGCCACAGGTCGGCCACCGTCTCGCGCGCGCGGATGAGCTGGCTGCGCGCGCCGGCCACCAGCACCTCGGCGGCCTTGCCGCGCGTGTTGTAGTGGCTGGCCATGCTCATGCAGTAAGCGCCCGCGGACCCCACCGCCAGCCAGTCGCCCGGCTGCACGGCCAGGCGCCGCCCACGGCCCAGCCAATCGCCGCTTTCGCACACCGGCCCCACCACATCCCACTCGGTGGTCGGCGCGTCGTTGCGCAGGCGCACCGGTGCGATCGCGTGCCATGCCTCGTACATGGCCGGGCGCGGCAGGTCGTTCATCGCGGCGTCGACGATGAGGAAGTTTTTGCCCGTGCCGGGCTTGAGGTACAGCACCTCGGTGAGGCACACGCCGGCGTTGCCCACCAGCGAGCGCCCCGGCTCGAACAGCAAACGCCGCCCGCCATGGCCCCGCGCGTCCAGCCGTGCCAGCAGCGCCTGCACCAGCGCCTGCGGCGTGGGGGGCTGCTCACCGTGGTACTCGATGCCCAGCCCGCCGCCCAAGTCCAGGTGGTGCAGGGCGATGCCTTCGGCCTCGATCGCCTCGACCAGATCCAGCACCCGGTCCAGCGCATCCAGGTAGGGTTCGATCGTGGTGATTTGCGAGCCGATGTGGCAATCGATGCCCACCACCTGCAGCCCGGGCAAGCGGGCCGCGTGGCGGTACGCGTCCAAAGCCTCCTCGTGCGCGATGCCGAATTTGTTGTCGCGCAGTCCCGTCGAGATGTAGGGGTGGGTCTGGGCGTCGACATCCGGGTTGACGCGCAGGCTCACCGGCGCGCGCACGCCCAGCTCGCGCGCCACGGCGTCGAGCACCTCCAGCTCGGCGCGGCTTTCCACGTTGAAGCAGCCGATGCCCGCTTGCAGCGCGGCACGCATCTCGGCGCGCGTCTTGCCCACCCCGGAAAATACGATGCGTGGGGGTTGGACGCCCGCGCGCAGCGCGCGCGCGAGTTCCCCACCCGAGACGATGTCAACGCCGCAGCCGGCTTGCACCAGCGCCTGCACGATGGCCAGCGTCGAGTTGGCCTTCATCGCGTAGCAGACCTGGGCGTCACGCCCGGCCAGCGCCTGCTGCCACGCCGCGGCGGCCGCGCGCAGCGCCGCCAGCGAGTACACGAACAAGGGCGTGCCATGCTCGCGCGCCAGCTGCGCCAGCGGCACATCTTCCACCCAAAGCTCGCCGTCACGGTAAGCAACGTAAGGGGCACCAGGCAGGTAAGGGGGGGTGGGGTCAGCGGGGGGCATCGGGCGTGGTCGGGGCAGCGGCGGCAGAGGGCGTGGCGGGCAGGGTCAGCGGGCCTTTTTGGCCACATCCGCCCAGGGTCATCAGGCAAACGGCGGCCAGCCACACCCAGCGGCGGCCTACAATGGGGCGCTTAGGCATACGGCGATTCTAGCGATGACCGACCTCGAATACCTGGACCGCGCCGAAGGCGTGCTCAAGGCGGTGGAGCTCAACTGCGACCGCCTCAACGACGAAACCGACGCCGACATCGACAACCAGCGCGTCGGGGGCATGGTGACGCTGACGTTTCGCAACGGCAGCCAAATCGTCATCAACCTGCAAAAGCCGTTGCACGAGATTTGGATGGCCACGCGCTCCGGCGGCTACCACTACCGCTTTGACGGCCAGCGTTGGATGGACACCAAGGGCGCCGGGGAGTTTTTTGCCCACCTGTCGCGCGAGGCCTCGGCGCAAGCCGGCATGCCGCTGACGTTTCGGCCCTGAACACGGCGTTGGTTCGGTCCGCGCTCAGTTGCGGAACAAATCCAGGATGCTGCGCCGCTCGCCCTCGGGCGCGGCGTCGCCAGCGGCGGGCACGCTGCTGTCACCCTCGAAGCCCAGCCGACGCACGTAGTTGCCGCCAGCGTATTCTTCGAACACCCAGTCGCCACCGCTGAAGGCGACACCCGCCGGTGGTTGCAGCTCGTGCACCGGCTCGTTGCGCAGCGCTTGCGCCATGAAGTCGATCCAGATCGGCAGCGCCAGCGCCCCACCGGTGGCGCGCCGGCCCAGGTTGCGGGGCTGGTCGTAGCCCAACCAGGCGGCGGCTGACAAGGTGGGGTGAAAGCCCACGAACCACGCGTCCTGCGCGTCGTTGGTGGTGCCGGTTTTGCCGTACACGTCCGGGCGCTTGAGCGTGGCCTGGGCGCGCGCCGCGGTGCCGCTGCGCGTGATTTCGTTGAGCAACTGGCTCATCACAAAGGCGTTGCGCTCGGGCAGGGTGCGGTTGGCCTCGTCCGTCTGTTGCCCGGGGACTTGCAGCAGCACCCGACCCTTGGGGTCGGTGATGCGGGTGATCAGCACCGGCGGCAGGTAGTGCCCGCCGTTGGCGAACACGGCGTAGCCGGCGGCCATTTCCAGCGGCGTGACCGCGCCGGCGCCCAGCGCCATCGTCAGGTACGGCGGGTGCTTGGCCGGGTCGAGGCCGAAGCGGGTGATCCACTGCTGCGCGTAATCGGTGCCGATGGCGCGCAGGATTTGGATCGAGACCATGTTTTTGGATTTAGCCAGCGCCGTGCGCACCGTCATCGGACCGTCGTACTGGCCGTCGTAGTTTTTGGGCTCCCACGGCTTGCCGCCGGTGACGCTGGCCGGGAAAAACAGCGGCGCGTCGTTGACCACGGTGGCGGGCATGATGCCCTTTTCCAGCGCGGCCGAGTAGATGAACGGCTTGAAACTGGAGCCCGGCTGGCGCTGCGATTGGGTGACGCGGTTGAACTTGTTGCGCTCGAAGTCAAAGCCCCCCACCAGCGCGCGGATGCCGCCGTCGCGCGGGTCGACGGCGACGAACGCCGCTTCGACTTCGGGCGTTTGGGTCAACACCCACCCTTGGGGGGTTTGCACGATGCGCACCACCGCGCCTGGGCGCAGCTTCAGCTGCGGCGGCGCCTTGGCGTCCAGGCCGGAGCGCACCGGGTCCAGCCCCGCGCCGGTGACGTCGATGGTGCCGCCGTCGCCGCGCGTGACCACCACCTTGGTCGGGCTGGCCGACAGCACCACCGCGGTCAGCAGCGTGTCGTTGTCCGGCAATGCCGCCAACGCTTCGTCGATTGCGGCTTCGCGCGCGGCCGGGTCGGCCGGCAGGTCGATAAAACGCTCCGGCCCACGGTAGAACTGCCGTTGCTCGAATGCCAGCACGCCGTTGCGCAGCGCCCGCCAGGCGGCGCGCTGCAGGTTGGCATCCACCGTGGTGTACACCTGCAGCCCGGCGGTGTAGGCGTGCTCGCCGTAGCGCTCGACGATGGTCTGGCGCACCATCTCGGCGATGTACTCGGCACGCACGCCATCGTCGTCGGCGCCGCGGCGCAGGCGCAGCGGCTCGGCGCGCGCTGCCTTGGCCTCGGCTTCGGTGATGAAGCCGTTTTCCAGCATGCGATCGATGATGTAGAGCTGGCGTGCCCGCGCGCGCTTGGGGTTGCGGTAGGGGTTGTAGGCCGAGGGCGCTTTGGGCAGTCCCGCCAGCAGCGCCGCTTCGGCCACCGTCAAGTCTTTGAGTGGCTTGCCAAAATAGGCCTGCGCCGCGGCGGCAAAACCGTACGAGCGCTGCCCCAGGAAGATCTGGTTCATGTAGATTTCCAGGATCTGTTCCTTGGTCAGCATGTGCTCCAGCTTGAACGTCAGCAAGATTTCGTACAGCTTGCGCAGGTAGCTCTTTTCGCTGGAGAGGTAGACGTTGCGCGCCACCTGCATCGTGATGGTGGAGGCGCCCTGGCTTTTGGCTTCGCCCAGGTTGGCCAGCGCCGCGCGCAGCAGGCCCCGGTAGTCCACGCCGCCGTGCTCAAAGAAGCGCGCGTCCTCGATGGCCAGCACGGCGTTGATCATCACCGGTGGGATGTCCTCGTACGGCACCACGATGCGGCGCTCTTCCCCAAACTCGCCCAGCAGCGTGCCGTCGCGGGCGTAAATGCGCAGCGGCAGCTTGGGTCGGTAGTCGGCCAGCTCGCTGACGTCGGGCAGGTTGGGGTAGGCCAGCGCCAACCCGAGCGCCGTGAGCATGGCGCCCGCAGCCAGCAGCGCCGCCACCACGCCCAAGGTGCCCAGCAACCCGCGCAGCCACCAGGGCCTGGGTTGGGCCTTGCGGGCGGGCGCGTGCTGGGGTGGGGGAGGCGTTGGGGCGGAGGCCATAGGCTGGCCGGCATTATAGGAAGCCCCCTGGCACGGTGTGTTGTGGGTTCGTAGCAACGTGGCTGCGGGGCTCGACGGCACCGATGGTAGCCACCGGCCGATGAAACTGCTAGGATCGGCAGCAATCGAGTGTCGCGCCGTGTGGCACGTGGTCGAGTGTGGGGGTGGGATTTGTTTGCGTTCAATGCCCTGTTGCGTCGAGAACCAGCCCCGCTGCTGGGGATCGACATCAGCTCCTCCACCGTCAAGCTGGTGGAGCTCGACCGCGACCGTGGCGGGGCGCTGCGCCTGCTGCATTGCGCCATCGAACCCCTGGAGCGGGGCTGGGTGGTGGACGGCAACATCGAAAAGTTCGACGAAGTGGCCGAAGCCCTGCGGCGGCTGGTGCGCAAAGCGGGCACCCGCACCAAGCGCGCCGCGTTGGCGTTGCCGGGCTCGGCCGTCATCACCCGCAAGATCAGCCTGCCGGCCGAGCTGGACGAAGACCAGCTCGAAATCCAGGTCGAGGCCGAAGCCGCGCAGCTGATCCCGTTTCCGCTGACCGATGTCGCGCTGGACTTTTGCGTCATCGGCCCCTCCAGCACCGCTGCGGGCTACCAGGAAGTGCTGGTGGCCGCCGCGCGCAAAGAAAAGGTCAACGACCGCCAGGGCGTGGCCGAGGCCGCCGGGTTGCAGCCCGTCATCGTGGACGTCGAGCCCTACGCGTCGCGCTTGGCGGCGGGGCGGGCTATCGACCGTTTGCCGGGCGGGCGCCAGCAGTTGGTGGCGCTGTTTGAGATCGGCTCGCAATCCACGACGTTGCAGGTGGTGCGCGGTGACGACATGGTGTACGAGCGCGACCAGCCGGTGGGCGGCGAGGGGCTGACCGAGATGATCGCGCGCCAGTACGGCCTGAGCCGCGACGAAGCCGAGCTCAAAAAGAAGCAGGGGGGCGCCGCGCTGCCCCCGGATTACGCGCAGGCGGTGCTGCAGCCCTTTTTGGACAGCTTGGGCCAGGAGCTGGGGCGGGCGCTGCAGTTTTTCTTCACCAGCACCCCCCACAACCGGGTGGACCACATCCTGCTGTCGGGCGGGTCGGCCAATTTGCCCGGGCTGGCGCAGACGGTCACCCTGCAGACCGGTTTCGCGGCCAGCATCGTCAACCCGTTCGATGGCATGGCGGTGCCGCCCTCGATCCCGGCCGCGCGGCTGGCGCTGGAGTCCACCTCGTACCTCGTGGCCACGGGGTTGGCGCTGCGGAGGTTTGCGTCATGATCGCCATCAACCTGCTGCCGCACCGCGAGTGGGCGCGCAAAAAGCGTCGTGAGGCGTTTTACACCCAGCTCGTGCTGGCGGTGCTGGTTGGGGTGGGCATCGCCGTGGGGGTGTACACGCTGTACGAAATGCGCATCGGTGCGCAAGAAGCGCGCAACCACCTGCTGCAAACTGAGATTGCCAAGCTCGACGCCCAGATCAAAGAGATCGCGACGCTGCAAGAGGAGCTCGACGCCCTCAAGGCGCGGCAGCAGGCGGTGGAGAGCCTGCAGGCCGACCGCAACCTGCCCGTGCACCTGCTCAACGAACTGGTGCGGCAGCTGCCCGACGGGGTGGCGCTGCGCTCGATCAAGCAAGATGGGGCTTCGATCGCCATCACCGGCGTGGCGCAGTCGCAGGAGCGGGTGTCGGAGCTGCTGCGCAACCTGGGTGGGGCCAGCCCCTGGCTGACGCAGCCGCAACTGATCGAAATCGCGGCCGCGACGATGAACCTCAACCCGGGCGGCCAGCGGCGCGTGTTCAACTTTTCGCTGCGGGTGCAGCAGGCCAAAGGACCGCCAGCCCCGGCTTCGACGGCGGCGCCAGCGGGCGGTTCATCGGCCTGAAGGACCATACGAGGGATACCCCATGGCCAACCCCCGAGCCAAAACCGCCCGCAAGCCCGCCATCGACGTGGCGGCGCTGCAGACGCAGCTGCGCCGTCAGTTCACCAACCTTGATCCCAACGACCCTTCGCGCTGGCCGGCCTTGCCGCGCGGCCTGCTGCTGCTGGCGGTGGGCGTGTTGGTGGTGGTGGGGCTGTGGTACGTCTGGCTGTCGGACCAGGCCGTAGCGTTGGAAAACGCCCAGCGCCGCGAAGCCGACTTGCGCACCCAGTACACCCAGAAGGTGGCCAAGGCGGTGGCGCTGGACACCCTCAAAGGGCAGTTGGAACAGGTGCGCCAGTACGTGGCGCAGCTCGAAAAACAACTGCCCAACCGCGCCGAGATGGACGCGCTGCTGTCCGACATCAACCAGGCGGGCATCGGCCGCGGATTGCAGTTCGAGCTGTTCCGGCCGGGGCAGGAGGTCGTGCGCGACTACTACGCTGAGTTGCCCATCACCGTGCGCGTGTCCGGCTCGTACCACGACATCGGACGTTTTGTGGCCGATGTGGCGCACCTGTCACGCATCGTCACGCTCAACAACCTGTCGATCGCGCCCGCGCCCAACCGCAACGAACTGCTGACCATGGAAGCCACGGCCAAGACGTTCCGTTACCTCGACCCCGAGGAGGTGCTGGAACGCAAAGCCGCAGCCAAAAAAGCCCAGGGAGGCAAGCGATGAGGCCGGAGCGAGGTTGGGGTATCGCCGCGCTGGTGGGCGTGCTTATGATCCTGGGCGGCTGCGGCGCCCGGGATGATGACCTTGCCCAGTGGATGGCGCAGCAACGCGCCCAGGCCACGCCCAAAGTCGAGCCTGTCAAGGCCCCCAGCGTGTTTCAGCCTGAACAATACACGGTGGCTTTGGAACTGTCGCCGTTCAGCGACGACAAGCTTGTGCGCGCGCTGCGCAGTGACAGTGCCAACGTGGCGCTGTCACGTTTGCTGGCGGCCGAGCAAAACCGCAAGCGCGAGCCGCTGGAGGATTTTCCGCTGGACACGATGGCGATGGTGGGGTTGCTGGACAAGGGCGGGCGACGCGTGGCCTTGGTGCGCGTCAATGGCCTGCTGTACCCAGTGCGCGTGGGCAACTACATGGGGCAAAACTTCGGGCGCGTCACCGCCATCGGTGACAACCACATCACCCTGCGCGAAATCGTGCAGGACGCCGCTGGCGAATGGGTGGAGCGCACCACGACGCTGCAGCTGCAGGAAGGAACTGGCAAATGAACGAGCGACTCGGGTACCAGGGGCGGCGGCCCGCAGCGACCGCACGGCGGCCCGGCCGCTGGGTGGGGTGGGCCGTGGGGTTGGGCGTGCTGTGTTCGCACGGCTGGGCGTGGGCGCAGGGTGCGATCCGGGCGGTGAGCACCCAGGTCAGCGGCGGCGTCGAAGTCGTGCGCATCGAGACCGAAGCCTCGCTGCCCGGGGTGCCACCGACGTTCACGATTCAGTCACCGGCGCGCATCGCGCTGGACTTTGCCGGCACCCGTAACGCCACGGGCAAAACCGTGTTCGAGGTCAACCAAGGCAACCTGCGCTCCGTCAACGTCATCGAAGCCGGCGAACGCACCCGCGTCGTGCTCAACCTCAACCGGTCGGTGCCCTACGAGGCGCGCGCGGAAGGCAACGTGCTGCTGGTGACCCTGCAGCCCCCGGTGGCCGCGGCACCGACGGCCGACGCGGGCCCGACCTTTGCCGCCGCGGCTGCGCCCGACGCCAGCGCGGCGCCTTTGGCGGACATTGACTTTCGCCGTGGCGACGACGCGGCGGGGCGCGTGATCGTGCAACTGGGCAACGCCCAAACGCCGGTCGACATTCGCCCGCAGGGACGCAACGTCGTGGTCGAGTTTCAGCGCAGCACCTTGCCCGAAGGGCTGCGACGCCGCCTCGACGTCACCGACTTTGGCACGCCGGTGCGCACCATCACCGCGACGCAGACCGGCGACCGCGTGCGGCTGCTCGTCGAAGCCAGCGGCGACTGGGAGCACAGCGCCTACCAAAGCGACAAGCAGTTCGTGCTGGAGGTGCGCCCGCTCAAAGCCGACCCGACCAAGCTCGTGCAGGGACCCAAGTACAGCGGCGAAAAGCTCTCGCTCAATTTTCAAAACATCGACGTGCGCGCGCTGCTGCAAGTCATCGCGGACTTCACCAACTTCAACATCATCACCACCGACACGGTGCAGGGCAGCCTGACGCTGCGCCTGAAGGACGTGCCGTGGGACCAAGCGCTCGACATCATCCTCGAGGCCAAGGGTCTGGGCATGACACGCACGGGCAACGTGATCCGTGTGGCGCCGAAGAAAGAGTTGGCGGAAGAGACCAAGCAGGCGCTGGAACAAAAGGCGCTGGAGCAAAAGCTGATTCCGTTGCGCAGCGAATCGTTCCAGCTCAACTATGCCAAAGCCTCGGATGTGGCAGCCCAGCTGATGGGGGCTGACATGGTCGCGCGAGAGGGTGCTGCTCAGCGCAGCAGCGCCAACGAAGGTGCTCAGGTGTCCGGTGAAAGTCGGTCGTTGTTTACCTCGGGCACTCGCATTCTGAGCGAGCGTGGTGTGGCTGTAGCGGAGCCAAGAACCAATCGCCTTTTTGTGATGGACGTACCGGAGCGGATTGAAAAAATTGCCGAATTGATTCGTCTGCTCGATATCCCGGTTCGTCAGGTGTTGATCGAGGCGCGTATTGTTGAAGCCGACGAGGGGGTCGGAAAGTCGCTGGGTGTGCGCTTTGGTGGCATCATCAGCGGGGCCAGCTTAGGAACCGCCAACGGCAGCCGGGTGTTGACCTCGGTTGGCGGATCGTACGGGGCAACGTCGCCCACCATCAGTCCGGCGATGGTCAACCTGCCGGCACAGTCGCTGGCGCAGGCAGCAACCACGGCGGCCGGGGCTATCGGCGCTACGATCTTCAACGCCTCGCTGACCCGCATGTTGAGTCTGGAAATATCCGCATTGGAGGCAGACCGTCGCGTGCGCGTCATTTCAAGTCCCCGCTTGATCACGTCCGACCTCAAAAAAGCGGTGATCGAGCAAGGCGAAGAGATTCCGTATCAGTCCTCATCGGCCAATCAAGGCACAACGGTTCAATTCAAGAAGGCAGTGTTGAAGCTGGATGTGGTGCCTCAGATCACGCCGGACGGCTCGATCATCATGGACGTGGAGGTTTCGAAGGATTCCCGTGGCGATATCCTGCCGGGGGGCGTGGCCATCAACACCAACAAAGTGCAAACGAAGGTGCTGGTGGACAACGGGGGTACGGTCGCGATCGGTGGTATTTTTCGATCGGAAGAGACGGTGGATAACCAAAAAATACCCGGGTTGGGTGACTTGCCGGCGGTGGGGGCGCTGTTTCGCTCCAAGCGCAACAGTTTGGATCGCAAGGAGTTGATTGTCTTTTTGACCCCACGGGTGCTGCCGGCCGTGATGGGGGGGCAGTGACGACGTTGGCTTTGATCGGTCTGCCCGGGGCCGGCAAATCCACCGTCGGGCGGCAGTTGGCGCGGCGGCTGCAGGTGCCGTTTGTGGACAGCGATGCGGTCATTGAAGACCGCATCGGCTGCACGATCCGCGAGTTCTTCGAGCGCGAGGGCGAGGAGGCGTTTCGCGACCTCGAGGAAGCGGTGTTGGACGAGCTGACCCAGGGGCCGCCATGCGTGCTGTCCACGGGTGGCGGTGCGGTGCTGCGGCCGCTCAACCGGCAACGCTTGCGCGCGCGCGGGCGGGTGTTTTACTTGCGCAGCACGCCGGAGGAGTTGTATCGGCGTTTGCGGCACGACCGCACGCGCCCGCTGCTGCAAGTGGCCGACCCGTTGCAGCGGCTGCGCGATCTGTACGCGGTGCGGGATCCGCTGTACCGTGAGACGGCGCACTACGTCATCGAAACCGGTCGGCCCACGGTGGCTACGTTGGTCAACATGATCTTGATGCAGCTGGAGCTGGGCGATGGGGCCCCACCGTCCGTGCCGGCGCAGGCACAGGCGCACGGCTAAACTTGCGGCATGACCACCGCCGCCCGTTCCACCAACGCCCCGTTGCCCACCCCGGCCGAAGCGCCGACGGTGCTGCACACCGTGACCATTGACCTGGGGGCGCGCAGCTACCCGATCGTCATCGGCACAGGCGTGCTGGACGACCCGGCCACGTGGGCGGGTCTGCCCCGCGCGGGCAACGCCGTGGTCGTGACCAACACCACCGTGGGCCCGCTGTACGCGGCGCGGCTGTGCGCCGCGTTGCAACCGCACTACCCGCGGGTGCTGCAGGTGGTGCTGCCCGATGGCGAGGATCACAAAGACTGGCCGACGCTCAACCTGATCTTCGATGCCTTGCTGGCGCAGGGCTGCGACCGCAAGACGGTGCTGTTTGCCTTGGGTGGTGGGGTCGTCGGCGACATGACCGGCTTTGCCGCCGCGTGCTACATGCGGGGTGTGCCGTTCGTGCAGGTGCCCACGACGCTGCTGGCGCAAGTCGATTCGTCCGTGGGGGGCAAGACCGCGATCAACCACCCGTTGGGTAAAAACATGATCGGCGCCTTTTACCAGCCGGTGCGGGTGGTGTGTGACCTGGCCACGCTGGGTACGCTGCCCGAGCGTGAGTTCAACGCCGGCTTAGCCGAGGTGATCAAATACGGCCCCATCGCCGACCCGGCGCTGCTGGATTGGATCGAGGCCAACCTGGCGCAGCTGCACGCGCGTGATCCCGCCGCGCTGGCGCACGCGGTGCGGCGCAGCTGCGAGATCAAGGCCGCTGTCGTGGGGCAGGACGAGCGCGAATCGGGGCTGCGCGCGATCCTGAATTTTGGTCACACGTTCGGCCACGCCATCGAGGCGGGGCTGGGCTACGGCCGGTGGCTGCATGGCGAGGCGGTGGGCTGTGGCATGGTGATGGCGGCTCACCTGTCGCAGCGTCTCGGGCGGGTCTCGCCGGGGTATGTGCAGCGGCTCACCCGCCTCATCGCGGCGGCCGGGTTGCCCACGCGCGCGCCGCGGCTGGGCGACGACAACGTGGCGCGTTACCTGGCGCTGATGCGGGTGGACAAAAAGGCCGACGCGGGCGCCATCCGTTTCGTCGTCGTCGATGAGCAGGGCCACGCCGACCTGTGCCCGGTGCCGGACGCGCTGGTGGCCGAGGTCATCGAGGCCTGCAGCGCGCAGCCTGCGGCTGCGGCGGCCGGCACGGTGTGAGCCGGGCGTGCGGGGCGGGCCCATGGACGCGCCGGTGTGGACCACCCAACCGCCGAGTGCATTGGCGCCGTACGCCTGCGACCCCGCGCGCAGCCGTGGGCGGCGCCACGCCGAGCCGGCCGCCCCCACGCGCAACGCCTTTCAGCGCGACCGCGACCGCGTCATCCACTCCACCGCGTTTCGGCGCCTGGTGTACAAGACCCAGGTGTTTCTCAACCACGAAGGTGACCTGTTCCGCACCCGGTTGACGCATTCGCTGGAGGTGGCGCAGCTCGGGCGCAGCATCGCCCGCGCGCTGGGGTTGCACGAGGACCTGGTGGAGGCCATCGCGCTGGCGCACGACCTTGGGCACACCCCGTTTGGCCATGCCGGCCAAGACGCCCTCAACGCCTGCTTGCATGAGGACGACGGCCCTGCCGCCCAGGAGCCGCGCGGCCCCGACGAGCCGCACGGCGGCTTCGAGCACAACCTGCAAAGCCTGCGCGTGGTCGATGCGCTGGAGCAGCGCTACCCGGCGTTCGACGGCCTCAACCTGTGCTTCGAGACGCGCGAAGGCATCCTCAAGCACTGCTCGCGCGCCAACGCCGAGTGGCTCGAGGCGCGCGAGCCCAATGGCGTGGGTGCGCGTTTCCTGCGCGGGCAGTCGCCCTCCCTGGAGGCGCAGCTGGCCAACGTGGCCGATGAAATCGCCTACAACGCGCACGACATCGACGACGGCGTGCGCAGCGGCCTGCTGACGCTGGAGCAACTGGAGGCGGTGCCGTTGTTTGACCAGTTCCGGCGTGAAGCCCTGGCCGAGTTCCCCCGCTTGCAGGGGCGTCGCTTGTTGTACGAATCGATCCGGCGCATGCTCAGCGCCCAGGTGTACGACGTGATTGACGCCACGCGCGCCGCGCTGCGCGACGCGGGCGTGCGCACGCTGGACGAGGTGCGCGCCAGCCGGCCGCTGCTGGGGTTTTCAGCCGGGATGCGGCAGGCCAGCGCCGAGCTTAAGCGCTTTTTGCTGGTCAACCTGTACCGCCACCCGCAGGTGCTGGACACCACCGCGCGCGCGCGCCAGGTGGTGCGTGATTTGTACCGCGCCTACTGCGCGCAGCCGACCTTGTTGCCCCCGCCCCGGCCTGACGTGAACGTGTCGTTGCGGCGGCGCGCGGCGGACCACATCGCTGGCATGACCGACCGCTACGCGATTCGCGAGCATGAGCGCTTGACTGGCCAGCGCCTGTTTGGAGGCTGACCCCATGGCGCGCGCGGGTGTGCGGGGTATTCCGGCGGGCGCGATGTGGATCGTGGCCGTGGGGGTGGCCAGCGCGTTGCACGTGGGCAAGCTGCCGCCCGCGCTGCCGGTGCTGGCGCGCGAGCTGGGGGTGACGCTTGTCCAGGGCGGTTTTTTGCTGTCGCTGATTCAGTTGGCGGGCATGACGTTGGGCGCCATGCTGGGCCAGGTGGCCGACCGGCTGGGGCCGCGGCGGGTGATGCTGGCGGGCTTGCTGGTGCTGGCGGTGGCCAGCGCCGCCGGGGCGCTGGCGCCGACACCGGTCTGGTTGCTCGGGACGCGGGCGGTGGAGGGCGTGGGCTTTTTGATGGCCGTGCTGCCCGCACCCGGCCTGATCCGGCGCCTGGTGAGCCAGCCGACGCTGCTGGCCCGTGCATTGGGCTGGTGGGGGGCCTACATGCCCATGGGGGCGGCGCTGGGGCTGCTGCTGGCGCCGTGGGGCTACGCGGCGTGGGGTTGGCGCCCGATGTGGGCGCTGCTGGCTGGGGTGGCCGCGCTGAGCGCGTGGGTCGTGGCGCGGCAGGTTCCCGCCGATGGACCCGCGCAAGGGGGGACGGCGGCGCTGCGTGCGGCGTGGGGTGGTCTGCGGCAGACGCTGGCCGCACCGGGGCCGTGGCTCGTGGCGTTGGCGTTCGGGGTTTATTCGGGACAGTGGCTGGCGGTGGTGGGTTTTTTGCCCACGCTGTACACCCAGGCCGGCTGGCCGCTGTGGTGGGTGGGCAGCGCCAGCGCGTTGGCCGCAGGGGTCAACCTGGTGGGCAACATCGTGGCCGGCCGGCTGCTGGCGCAGGGCTGGCCGGTGCGGCGGTTGTTGTGGTTGGGCTACGGCGCCATGGCGGTGGGGGCGCTGGGCACCTTCACGGCGCCGGCCCCGCTGGCCTACGGCGCGGTGCTGGTGTTTTCGGCCTTGGGTGGGTTGGTGCCGGGCACGTTGTTCGCGCTGGCGGTGCGGCTGGCGCCCAGCCCCACCACGGTGTCCACCACGGTGGGCTGGGTGCAGCAGTTGTCGTCGCTGGGGCAGTTTGTCGGCCCACCGCTGGTGGCGTGGTGGGCGGCCCGCGTGGGCGGGTGGCAGTGGTCGTGGCTGTTCAACGCCGCGTGCTGCGCGCTGGGTGGCGGCTTGGCCGTGGCGCTGCACGCGCGCTGGCAACGCGCGCAGCCGGCGCCACAGCGCGGGGGGTAGGGGCACGATGGCTCGCTTACCCCGCTTGCGCGCCGCCGGCCACCTGCACCTGGTGGTGTGGCGGGGCCACAACGGCCAGCCGGTGGTGGCCGACGACACCGACGCCCACCGGCTGCTGGATGCGGTGGCCGAGCTGGCCGCGCGCGAGGGCGTGGCCTGGCACGGCTTTGCGCTGTTGCCCAACGAGGTATGGCTGCTGCTGACCCCCGCCACCGACGGCGCGCTGGGGCGGCTGATGCAAGGGGTGGGGCGGCGCTACGTTCGGCTCTACAACGACCGCCACGGGCGCCGCGGCACGCTGTGGGAGGGGCGCTACCGTGCGGCGGTGCTGGCGCCGTCGTGGGCGCTGCCGGCGCTGGTGCTGCTGGACACGCTGCCGCTGGAAGCGGGGCTGTGCGCGCAGCCCGAGCACCACCCGTGGAGCAGCCACCGCCACTACAGCGGCATGCAGATGTGGCGTGGCCTGCAGCCGCCGCCCGCCTGGTGGGCGCTGGGCGACACCCCTTTCGCGCGCGAGGCGGCGTACCGTCAGCGCGTGGCGCAGGGTTTGACGTCCTCGCAACGCGACGCGCTGCGCCGTGCGGCGCTGCACGGCTGGCCCCTCGGCGACGATGCGTTTTTGGCGGCGTTGCAAGCCAGCAGCGGCCGGCGCGTGCAGCCAGCCCGTCCGGGGCGTCCGCGCAAAGGGTCTGCACCCAACGACTCTGTCCCCAAATAAATCGAGACAGCAAACTGGCTGACAATAATAGTACTCTGACCCCAAAAAAATAAGTTGCACGGCCGCAACGGCTCCGCTATGCTTAGGGTATTCCCTCTTGTCACGAGCCAGGAGCATCAGCGTGAGCAACCACCAGCCCCCCGCCGAGCAGCGCGGCCTGTACGACGCTGCCTATGAGCACGACGCCTGCGGCGTCGGCTTCGTGGCCCACATCAAGGGCCGCAAAAGCCACGGTATCGTCACCCAGGCGCTCAAAATCCTGGAAAACCTCGACCACCGCGGTGCGGTGGGGGCCGACCCGTTGATGGGCGATGGCGCCGGCATCCTGATCCAGATCCCAGACCAGCTCTACCGTGAGGAGATGGCCAAGCAGGGCGTGACCCTGCCGCCGCCCGGCGAGTACGGCGTGGGCATGATCTTTTTGCCCAAGGAGCACGCCAGCCGTCTGGCCTGCGAGCAGGAGCTGGAGCGCGCCATCAAGGCCGAAGGGCAGGTGCTGCTGGGCTGGCGCGACGTGCCGGTCAACAAGGCCATGCCGATGTCGCCCGCGGTGCGCAAGACCGAGCCGGTGATCCGCCAGGTCTTCATCGGCCGCGGCAGCGACGTCATCGTGCAAGACGCGCTGGAGCGCAAGCTGTACGTGATCCGCAAGACCGCCAGCGCCGCCATCCAGCGCCTGCAGCTCACGCACAGCAAAGAGTACTACGTGCCCAGCATGAGCAGCCGCACGGTGGTGTACAAGGGGCTGCTGCTGGCCAACCAGGTGGGCGAGTACTACCTGGACCTGCAAGATCCGCGCTGCACGTCGGCGCTGGGGCTGGTGCACCAGCGCTTTTCCACCAACACCTTCCCCGAGTGGCCGCTGGCGCACCCGTACCGCTACATCGCGCACAACGGCGAGATCAACACCGTCAAGGGCAACTACAACTGGATGCGCGCGCGCGAAGGCGTGATGAGCTCGCCGGTGCTGGGGCCAGACCTCAAAAAGCTGTACCCGATCAGCTTCGCGGGCCAGTCGGACACGGCCACGTTTGACAACTGCCTGGAGCTGCTGGCGATGGCGGGCTACCCGTTGGCGCACGCGATCATGATGATGATCCCCGAGCCGTGGGAGCAGCACACGCTGATGGACGAGCGCCGCCGCGCGTTTTACGAATACCACGCGGCGATGTTGGAGCCGTGGGACGGTCCGGCCTCGATCGTCTTCACCGACGGGCGTCAGATCGGGGCGACGCTGGACCGCAACGGCTTGCGGCCGTCGCGCTACTGCATCACCGACGACGACATGGTCATCATGGCCTCCGAGTCCGGCGTGCTGCCGGTGCCGGAGAGCAAGATCGTGCGCAAGTGGCGCTTGCAGCCGGGCAAGATGTTCCTGATCGACCTGGAGCAGGGGCGCATGATCGACGACGAGGAGATCAAAGCGCAACTGTCCAACGCCAAGCCGTACAAGCAGTGGATTGAGAACCTGCGCATCCGGCTCGACGACGTCGAGCGCCCCGTGGCGGGTGACGACGAAGCCAGCGTCAAGGCGGTGGCCGACGAATCGGCGCAAGCCGCGGTGGACACCGACCAGCAGCTGCTGGACCTGCAGCAAGCCTTTGGCTACACGCAGGAGGACATCAAATTCCTGATGGCGCCGATGGCGCAAAACGGCGAAGAGGGCGTGGGCTCGATGGGCAACGACAGCCCGCTGCCGGTGCTGTCCGACCGTCCCAAGCCGCTGTACAACTACTTCAAGCAGCTGTTCGCGCAGGTCACCAACCCGCCGATCGACCCGATCCGCGAAGCGATCGTGATGTCGCTGGTGTCGTTCATCGGCCCCAAGCCCAACCTGCTCGACATCAACCAGGTGAACCCGCCGATGCGGCTGGAGGTCAGCCAGCCCGTGCTCAACGAGGCCGACATGGCCAAGCTGCGCGACATCGAGCGGCGCACCGGTGGCAAATTCCGCAGCGCCACGCTGGACATCACCTACCCCGTGGCCTGGGGCAAGGAAGGGGTGGAGGCCAAGCTGGCGTCGCTGTGCGCCGAGGCGGTGGATGCCATCCGCAGCGGGCGCAACATCCTGATCCTGAGCGACCGCGGCGTCAACCGCGAGCGCGTGGCCATCCCGGCGCTGTTGGCGCTGTCGGCCGTGCACCAGCACCTGATCCGCGAGGGCCTGCGCACCGCCACCGGCTTGGTGGTGGAAACCGGCAGCGCGCGCGAGGTGCACCACTTTGCCGTGCTGGCGGGCTACGGCGCCGAGGCCGTGCACCCGTACCTGGCGCTGCAAACCATCCGCACCATCCACAAAGACCTGCCCGGCGAGCTCGGCGCCGACAAGGCGGTGGCCAACTACATCAAGGCGGTGGGCAAGGGCCTGTCCAAGATCATGTCCAAGATGGGCGTGTCCACCTACATGAGCTACTGCGGCGCGCAACTGTTCGAGGCGGTGGGCATCAACAGCGCCACGATCGACAAGTACTTCACCGGCACGCCCAGCCGCGTCGAAGGCATCGGTGTGTTCGAGATCGCCGAGGAAGCCATCCGCTGGCACCAGCGCGCCTACAGCGACGACCCGCTGCTGCGTGAGATGCTTGACGTCGGCGGCGAGTACGCCTGGCGCGCCCGTGGCGAGGAGCACATGTGGACGCCGGACGCGATCGCCAAGCTGCAGCACGCCACGCGCGCCGGCAACTACGCCACCTACAAGGAGTACGCGCAGATCATCAACGACCAGTCGCGCCGCCTGATGACGCTGCGCGGCTTGTTCGAATTCAAGGTCGATCCGGCCAAGGCGATCCCGATCGAGGAGGTCGAGCCGGCCAGCGAAATCGTCAAGCGCTTTGCCACCGGCGCGATGTCGCTGGGGTCGATCTCGACCGAAGCGCACACCACGCTGGCCATCGCGATGAACCGCATCGGCGGCAAGAGCAACACCGGCGAAGGCGGCGAGGACCCGGCGCGCTACCGCAACGAGCTCAAGGGCATCCCGATCCGCAAGGGTCAGACGGTGGGCTCGATCATCGGCCACGACAAGGTCGAGGTGGACTACGAGCTGCAAGACGGCGACAGCCTGCGCTCCAAGATCAAGCAAGTCGCCTCGGGCCGCTTTGGCGTCACCGCGGAGTACCTGGTCAGCGCCGACCAGATCCAGATCAAGATGGCGCAGGGCGCCAAGCCCGGTGAGGGCGGCCAGTTGCCGGGCTCCAAGGTCAGCCCCTACATCGGCTACCTGCGCTACTCGGTGCCGGGGGTGGGCCTGATCAGCCCGCCGCCGCACCACGACATCTACTCGATCGAGGACCTGGCGCAGTTGATCCACGACCTCAAGAACGTCAACCCGCGCGCCGACATCTCGGTCAAGCTGGTGGCCGAGGTGGGCGTGGGCACGATCGCCGCGGGCGTGGCCAAGGCCAAGGCCGACCACGTGGTCATCGCCGGGCACGACGGCGGCACCGGGGCGTCGCCGTGGTCGTCGATCAAGCACGCCGGCAGCCCGTGGGAAATCGGCCTGGCCGAAACCCAGCAAACGCTGGTGCTCAACCGCCTGCGCGGGCGCATCCGCGTGCAGGTGGACGGCCAAATCAAGACCGGACGTGACGTCGTCATCGGCGCGCTGCTGGGGGCCGACGAGTTTGGCTTTGCCACCGCGCCGCTGGTCGTCGAGGGCTGCATCATGATGCGCAAGTGCCACCTCAACACCTGCCCGGTGGGGGTGGCGACGCAAGACCCGGTGCTGCGCAAGAAGTTCGCCGGCAAGCCTGAGCACGTCGTCAACTACTTCTTCTTCGTCGCCGAAGAGGTGCGCGCCATCATGGCGCAACTGGGCATCCGCAAGTTCGACGACCTGATCGGTCGCACCGACTTGCTGGACATGAAAAAGGGCATCGCCCACTGGAAGGCCAAGGGCCTGGACTACAGTCGCCTGCTGGCGCAGCCCGACGTGCCGGCCGACGTGCCGCGCCGGCACGTGGAGGCGCAAAACCACGGCCTGGACAAGGCGCTGGACGTGCGCCTGATCGAAAAGGCCCGAGCGGCCATCGAGCGTGGCGAGAAGGTGCACTTCATCGAAGCGGTGCGCAACGTCAACCGCACCGTCGGCGCCATGTTGTCGGGCGAGGTCACGCGCCACCACCCCGAGGGGCTGCCCGACGACACCATCCGCATCCAGATGGAAGGCACGGGCGGCCAGTCGTTCGGCGCCTTCCTGTGCAAGGGCATCACGCTGTACCTGATCGGGGACGCCAACGACTACACCGGCAAGGGGTTGTCGGGCGGGCGCATCGTCGTGCGGCCCAGCATCGACTTCCGTGGCGACGCCGGCGACAACATCATCGTGGGCAACACGGTGCTGTACGGCGCCACCCAGGGCGAGGCGTTTTTCCGCGGCGTGGCCGGAGAGCGCTTCGCGGTGCGCCTGTCGGGCGCCACCGCGGTGGTGGAAGGCACCGGCGACCATGGCTGCGAGTACATGACCGGCGGCACCGTGGTGGTGCTGGGCAAAACCGGGCGCAACTTCGCCGCGGGCATGAGCGGCGGCATCGCCTACGTGTACGACGAAGACGGCATGTTCGCCAAGCGCTGCAACACCGCGATGGTGGCGCTGGAGCGCGTGGTCAGCAGCGCCGAGCAGGAAGCCACCGTGGACCGCGCCATTTGGCACCGCGGCATGACCGACGAAGCCCAGCTGCGCCAGTTGCTGGAAGAACACCACCGCTGGACCGGCTCGACCAAGGCGCGCGCCTTGCTGGACGACTGGGCCAGCGCGCGCGCACGCTTCGTCAAGGTTTTCCCGCACGAGTACAAGCGGGCGCTGGCCGAGCTGGCCGGCAAGGGGACCGACAAGCCCGCGGCACAACCGGCGGCCAAGCCCGCGCGTGCCACGGCTTGAGGGTTGCACCGACCACGCAAAGGATTCGACACCATGGGCAAGATCACCGGATTTCTGGAGTTCGAGCGGCTGGAAGAGGGCTACCAACCGCCGCAGGAGCGCGTCAAGCACTGGCGTGAGTTCGTCATCGGCCTGGACGACGCCCAGGCCAAGGTGCAAGGCGCGCGCTGCATGGACTGCGGCACGCCGTTTTGCAACAACGGCTGCCCGGTCAACAACATCATCCCGGACTTCAACGACCTGGTCTACCGCGGCGACTGGAAGCACGCCATCCAGGTGCTGCACAGCACCAACAACTTCCCCGAGTTCACCGGGCGCATTTGCCCGGCGCCGTGCGAGGCGGCGTGCGTGCTCAACATCAACAACGACCCGGTGGGCATCAAGTCCATCGAGCACGCCATTGCCGACCGCGCCTGGAAGGAAGGCTGGGTGACGCCGCAGCCGCCCAAGGCCAAGACCGGCAAAAAGGTGGCGGTGGTGGGCTCCGGGCCTGCGGGGCTGGCCGCTGCGCAGCAACTGGCGCGCGCCGGACACGAGGTCACGGTGTTCGAGAAAAACGACCGCATCGGCGGCCTGCTGCGCTACGGCATCCCGGACTTCAAGCTGGAAAAGTGGCTGATCGACCGCCGCATCGAGCAGATGCAGGCCGAGGGTGTCACCTTCCGCACCCGCGTGCTGGTGGGGCGGCTACCCGAAGGCAGCAAGGTCAACAACGACGCGCGCGAAACGATCGAGCCGCAGCAGTTGCTGGCCGAGTTCGACGCCGTGCTGCTGTGCGGCGGCGCCGAGCAACCGCGCGACCTGCCCGTGCCGGGCCGCGAGCTGGACGGCATCCATTTCGCGATGGAGTTTTTGCCGCAGCAAAACAAGGTCAACGCCGGCGACAAGCTCAAAAAGCAGATCCGCGCCGACGGCAAGCATGTCATCGTCATCGGTGGCGGCGACACCGGCAGCGACTGCGTGGGCACCTCCAACCGCCATGGTGCGGCCAGCGTGACCCAGTTCGAAGTCATGCCGATGCCGCCCGAAAAGGAAAACAAGCCGCTGACCTGGCCGTACTGGCCGCTGAAGCTGCGCACCAGCTCCAGCCACGAAGAGGGCTGCCAGCGCGAGTTCGCCATCGCCACCAAGGCGTTCGTCGGCAAGGGCGGCAAGGTCACCGGGGTGCAGACCGTGCACGTCGAAATGAAGGACGGCAAGTTGGTCGAAATCCCGGGCACCGAAAAGGAGTACAAGGCCGACCTGGTGCTGCTGGCGATGGGCTTTGTGTCGCCGGTGGCCACGGTGCTGGAGGCGTTTGGCGTGGAGCGCGACGCGCGCGGCAACGCCAAGGCCAGCACCGACGAGGTGGGCGGCTACGCCACCAACGTCCCCAAGGTGTTTGCCGCCGGTGACATGCGCCGTGGCCAGTCGCTGGTGGTGTGGGCCATCCGCGAAGGCCGCCAGGCCGCGCGCGCGGTGGACGAGTACCTGATGGGCGCCAGCCTGCTGCCGCGCTGACCTGCACGGCGGCCGTGCGGGGCCGCCGTCGCCGACGCGGCTGCGGGTTATCCCTTATGATCGGGCCGGCCCTGCGCCGGCCTTTTTGATCGTTGTTGCGTATGAGCACCGAGCCCCTCGTCGAACTGCGTGACGTCACCTTCGGGTACGACGAGCGCGTCGTGCTCGACCGCGTCAGCTTGCACGTGCCGCGGGGCCGGGTGACGGTCATCATGGGCGCCTCGGGTGGCGGCAAGACGACCGTGCTGCGCCTCATCGGTGGCTTGGTGCGCGCCCAGCACGGCCAGGTGTGTTTCGACGGTCAGGATGTGGGCGCGCTGGACCGCAAGGGCCTGTACGCGGCGCGCCGGCGCATGGGCATGCTGTTTCAGTACGGCGCGTTGTTCACCGATTTGTCGGTGTTTGACAACGTGGCCTTCCCGCTGCGTGAGCACACCCGTCTGCCCGAGCCACTGATCCGCGACATCGTGCTGATGAAGCTGCACGCCGTGGGCCTGCGCGGTGCGCGCGACCTGATGCCCGTGGCGCTGTCGGGCGGCATGGCGCGCCGGGTGGCGCTGGCGCGCGCCATCGCGCTGGACCCCGAGCTGATCATGTACGACGAGCCGTTTGCGGGGCTGGATCCGATCTCGCTTGGCACCGCCGCGCGCCTGATCCGCCAGCTCAACGACACGCTGGGGCTCACCAGCATCATGGTGTCGCATGAGCTGGACACCGCCTTTGCCGTGGCTGACCACATGGTGGTGCTGGCCAACGGGCGGGTGGCGGTGCAGGGCACGCCCGACGAGGTGCGCCGCTGTCCGGATCCGTTGGTGCAGCAGTTCATCACCGCCGCGCCCGAAGGGCCGGTGCATTTTCACTACGCCGCGCCGGCCGTGGCCGAGGACTACGGTCCGGAGGCAGCGCGATGAAGGGGGTGTCGATGCTGGCGGCGTTGGGTGCGGCGGTGCGCGGCAAGCTGGCGGATCTGGGCTGGGGGGCGCGGCTGCTGCTGCGGTTGCTGGCGGGATGCCCCCAGGCGCTGCGGCGCTTTGGCCTGGTGCGCGATCAGATCCACTTTTTGGGCAACCACTCGCTGTCCATCATCACCGTGTCGGGCCTGTTTGTCGGCTTCGTGCTGGGGCTGCAAGGCTACTACACGTTGCAGCGGTACGGCTCGGCCGAATCGCTCGGGCTGCTGGTGACGCTGAGCCTGGTGCGCGAGCTGGGGCCAGTGGTGACGGCGCTGTTGTTCGCCGGTCGCGCGGGCACGTCGCTGACGGCGGAGATCGGCCTCATGAAAGCCGGCGAGCAGCTCAGCGTCATGGAAATGATGGCGGTGGATCCGATCGACCGTGTGTTGGCGCCGCGCTTCGTGGCCGGGGTGGTGGCGCTGCCGCTGCTGGCCGCGGTGTTCAGCAGCATGGGCATCGTTGGTGGCTGGATCGTCGGGGTGCCCATGATCGGCGTCGATGGCGGCGCGTTTTGGAGCCAGGTGCAAAGCGGCGTGGACGTCTGGTCCGATGTCGGCAACGGCATCGTCAAAAGCGTCGTGTTCGCCGTGGCGGTGACGTTTATCGCGCTGCTGCAGGGTTACGCCGCCCGGCCAACGCCCGAAGGGGTGTCGCGCGCCACCACCCGCACGGTCGTGATGGCGTCGTTGACGGTGCTGGGACTGGACTTCATCCTGACGGCGCTGATGTTTACGGTTTGAGGGGCTCGCATGCAACGGTCCAAAGTCGATGTCTGGGTGGGGTTGTTCGTGCTGGTGGGGGCGCTGGCGGTGCTGTTTTTGGCGTTGCAGGCGGCCAACCTGTTGCAGCTGAGCTGGCAGCCCACCTACCGGGTCACGGCGCTGTTTGACAACGCCGGCTCCCTCAAGCCCCGGGCCGCGGTGCGCAGCGCCGGGGTGACCGTGGGGCGCGTCGAGTCGGTCAGTTTCGACGACCGCACCTTCCAGGCGCGCGTGGTGCTGGCGCTGGAAAAGCGCTATGCTTTCCCCAAAGACAGTTCGTTCAAAATCCTCACCAGCGGCTTGTTGGGCGAGCAGTACGTTGGCATCGAGCCCGGCGGGGCGGACGCCAACCTGGCCGATGGCGACGTGGTCACGCGCACCCAGTCGGCCCTGGTGCTGGAAAACTTGATCGGCCAGTTCCTGTTCAACAAAGCGGCCGAGATGGGAGGGGAAGGGAAATGACCATGCACACCCGACGCTGCATGCCCGCGCGCCGCGCGACGGCGGGGCTGCTGCTGGGCGCGGCGTTGACGCTGGGGGGCTGCGCCACGGGGCCGCAAGCGCACCCGGCCGATCCGCTGGAGCCGTTCAACCGCGGCGTCTTTCAATTCAACGAGGCGGTGGACGCGGCGGTGCTCAAGCCCGTGGCCACGGGCTACACCCACGTGGTGCCCAGCCCTGTGCGCACCGGCGTGCGCAACTTCTTTGCCAACTGGCGCGACCTGTGGTCGGCCGTCAACGCTGTGCTGCAGGCGCGCCCCCAGCCGGCGGCGGAAAACACCATGCGCTTTGCCGTCAACACCGTGTTCGGGTTTGGCGGCCTGTTGGACATCGCCACCGAAATGGGCATCCCGCGCACGACGCTGGACTTTGGTCACACGCTGGGGCGCTGGGGGGTGCCCGCCGGCCCGTACCTGGTGTTGCCGCTGTTGGGGCCGTCCAGCGTGCGCGAAACGGTCGCGCTGCCGGTGGACCGCCGCGGCGATGCGGTGGCGCAGGGCATCGACGACGTGGCCACGCGCAACACCGCCCAAGGCTTGCGGGTGGTGGACACGCGCGCGGGGTTGCTGCGCGCTGGCGATTTGTTGGAGCAGGCCGCGCTGGACAAGTACAGCTTTACGCGCGACGCCTACCTGGCGCGGCGCCAGCGCCAGGTGCAAGCCGCGCGCGGCGAAGATGAGGCGGCGGATTGATACGCCGGCGTTGCCGATGTGAGCAGGTGTAACGGCCGGGGAACGTCGGCCGGGCAGGGAAGGTCAACCGAACCATGGACAAGCTTGTGATCAACCCGATGGACGTCACCGTGAACGCGCGCCGCCGCTGGCTGGCGGCGTTGGCCTGGGGCGTGGCGGGCGCCGCCGTGCTGGGCGGGGCGCCGTGGGCGCGTGCGCAAACGCCCGAGACCCCCGATGCCCTGATCCAGCGTGTGGCGGCCGAGGTGTTCGACACCGTCAAGCGCGATCCGGCGCTGCGCGCGGGCGACATCGCCCGCATCAGCGCGCTGGTGGACACCAAGCTGATGCCGCACGTGGACTTTGAGCGCATGACGGCCTCGGCCGTGGGGCGCTTTTGGCGCAGCGCCACGCCGGAGCAGCGCCAGCGCCTGATGGCCGAATTCAAAACGCTGTTGGTGCGCACCTACTCGGGGGCGCTGACCCAGATCAACGACCAGACGCTGGTGGTGCGGCCGCTGCGCGCCGCGGCCGACGCCACCGAGGTGGTGGTGCGCTCCGAAATCCGCGGCAAGGGCGAGCCGATCCAGCTCGACTACCGGCTGGCGCGCACGCCGCAGGGCTGGAAGGTGTACGACCTCAACGTGATGGGGGTGTGGCTGGTGGACACCTACCGCACGCAGTTCGCGCAAGAGATCAACGCCCGCGGCATCGACGGCCTGATCGCCACGTTGGCCGAGCGCAACCGCAGCAATGCCCAGCGTTCTTGAGGCCACCTTGCCGGCGCTGCCGGCGGTGCTGACGCACGAGCAGGCCCCGCGCTGGCTGGCCGACGCCGAGCGTGCGCTGGCGTCCCTGCCCGTGGGAGCCACGGCGGTGGTGTCGGCCGCCGCGCTGCAGGGCTTCGACTCGTCGGCGCTGGCGGCGCTGCTGGCGTTGCGCCGTGGCGCGCTGCGCCGCGGGCTGGGCTGGCGCGTCGCGGACATGCCCCCGAAGCTGCGCACGCTGGCCGAGGTGTACGGGGTGGCCGAACTGCTGCCCGGGTAGAATGCCCGGTTCGATGTCCGCCGTCACCTTTGAGCAGGTCAGCAAGCAGTTCCGCACCCCGCGTGGGGTGCTGCAGGCGCTCGACCAGGTCTCATTCACCATCGAGCCGGGGGAGTTTTTTGGCCTGCTGGGCCCCAACGGCGCAGGCAAGACCACGCTGATCAGCATCCTGGCGGGGTTGAGCCGACCCAGCACCGGGCGGGTCACCGTGGCGGGGGTGGATGTGCACGCGCAGCCGTTGCAGGCGCGCCGCCGCTTAGGCGTCGTGCCGCAGGAGCTGGTGTTCGACCCCTTTTTCACCGTGCGCGAGGCGCTGCGCTTTCAGTCCGGCTACTTCGGCATCCGGCGCAACGACGACTGGATCGACGAACTGCTCACCGGCCTGGGCCTGCGTGACAAGGCTGACACCAACATGCGCCAGCTCTCGGGCGGCATGAAACGGCGCGTGATGGTGGCGCAGGCGCTGGTGCATCGCCCCCCCGTGATCGTGCTGGATGAGCCGACCGCAGGGGTGGACGTTGAGCTGCGTCAGAGCCTGTGGGCGTTCATCGCCCAGCTCAACCGCCAGGGCAGCACGGTGCTGCTGACCACGCACTACCTTGAAGAAGCCGAGGCGCTGTGCACGCGCATCGCCATGCTGCGCGCGGGGCGCGTGGTGGCGCTGGAGCGCACCGCAACGCTGCTGCAGCGCTTTTCGGCGCACGTGGTGCGCTTCAAAACCGACCAGGCGCTGCCAGCCGCGCTGGCGGCGCGGGCGCGGGTCACCGGCCGCATCGCCCAGATCAAGGTGCACGACGCGCTGGAGGTGGAGCAGGTGCTGGCCACGCTGCGCCAGGCCGGCGTGGTGCTGGAGGACGTCGAGGTGCACAAGGCCGACTTGGAAGACGTGTTCCTGGACTTGATGGCCCAGCAGCGGCAGGAGGCGCTGGCATGAGCGGCTGGCGTGCCCTGTTCATCAAGGAGGTGCTGCGGTTTTGGAAGGTGGCCTTCCAGACGGTGGCCGCGCCGATCGTGACGGCGTTGCTGTACCTGCTGATTTTTGGCCATGTGCTCGAAGAGCACGTGCAGGTGTACGACGGTGTGTCCTACACGGCGTTTTTGCTGCCTGGGCTGGCGATGATGAGCCTGCTGCAAAACGCGTTTGCCAACAGCTCGTCCAGTCTGATCCAAAGCAAGATCATGGGCAACCTGGTGTTCGTGCTGGTGGCCCCGCTGTCGCACTGGGCGTGGTTCGTGGCGTACGTGGGCTCGTCGGTGCTGCGCGGCCTGGTCGTGGGCGGCGGCGTGCTGCTGGTGACGGCCTGGGCCGCGCCGCTGCGCTGGGCGCATCCGGGCTGGATTGTGGTGTTTGCGGTGCTGGGTGCGGCGCTGCTGGGGTCGCTTGGCGTCATCGCCGGGTTGTGGGCCGAGAAGTTCGACCAGATGGCGGCGTTCCAGAATTTCATCATCATGCCGATGACGTTTTTGTCGGGCGTGTTTTACTCCATCCACTCGTTGCCGCCGCTGTGGCAGGCGGTCAGCCACCTCAACCCGTTTTTCTACATGATCGACGGGGCGCGCTACGGCTTTTTTGGCGTCAGCGACGTCTCGCCCTGGCTCAGCCTGGCCGTGGTGTCGATGGCGTTGCTGGCGGTGGCGGGGCTGACCATCCACCTGTTGCGCATCGGCTACAAAGTCCGCCATTGACCCCGGGCGGGGCGCTTCGTCCCGCGGCCCTCACCTTTGCATCGACCCACGTTGCACCATGACCGCCGAACAACTTCGCAGCCTCATCGCCGCCGGCCTGCCGTGCGAGCACCTGGACGTCTCCGGCGACGGTCGCCACTGGTACGCCACGGTGGTGTCGTCCGCGTTCGAGGGCAAGCGCCCCGTGCAGCGCCACCAGATGGTGTACGCCACGCTGGGCCAGCGTCTGCACACCGATGAGGTGCACGCGCTGTCGATGAAGACGCTGACGCCCGACGAATGGCGTGCGCACATGGAGAGCGCGCGTGGATAAGCTGCGCATCCGTGGCGGCCAGCGGTTGCACGGCGAGGTCACCATCTCAGGCGCCAAAAACGCGGCGCTGCCTGAGCTGTGCGCGGCGCTGCTGACCGCCGAGGCGGTGACGCTGCGCAACGTGCCGCGCTTGCGTGATGTGGCGACGATGCGCGCACTGCTGCAAGGCATGGGCGTGCGTGTGGACACGCTGGGCGAGCGCGGCGGGCTGCGGCTGCACGCGGCCGACCCGCTGCAACCGCTGGCGCCCTACGAGCTGGTGCGCACGATGCGCGCCTCGATCCTGGTGCTGGGGCCGCTGCTGGCGCGTTGTGGCCAGGCGCGCGTGTCGCTGCCGGGGGGCTGCGCCATTGGGGCGCGGCCGGTGGACCAGCACATCCGCGGCTTGCAGGCCATGGGGGCCGAGATCACGGTGGAGCACGGCTACATCGAGGCCCGCCTGCCGCCAGGGCGCAGCCGCCTGCGCGGGGCGCGCATCACCACCGACATGGTCACCGTCACCGGCACCGAAAACCTGCTGATGGCCGCCGCGTTGGCCGACGGCGAAACCGTGCTGGAAAACGCCGCGCAGGAGCCCGAAGTGGTCGATTTGGCCGAGCTGTTGATCGCGATGGGCGCGCGCATCGAAGGCCACGGCACCAGCCGCATCCACGTGCAGGGGGTGCACGCCCTGCACGGCGCCGAGCACCACGTCGTGGCCGACCGCATCGAGGCAGGGACCTTTTTGTGCGCCGTGGCGGCCACCGGCGGGCAGGCGCGCTTGCACGCCGCGCGCGCCGACCACCTGGACGCCGTCATTGACAAACTGCTGGCCGCCGGGGTGCAGGTGCAGGCCGACGCGGGTGGCATCGAGGTGCGCTCGCCGGGCGGCGCCGCGCTGCAAGCGCAGAGTTTTCGCACCACCGAGTACCCGGGCTTCCCGACCGACATGCAAGCGCAGTTCATGGCGCTCAACTGCGTCGCCCAGGGGCCCAGCGCCGTCACCGAAACCATTTTCGAAAACCGCTTCATGCACGTGCAGGAGCTGGTGCGGCTGGGCGCGCGCATCCGCATCGACGGACGCACGGCCTTCGTCGAAGGGGGGCAGCGCCTGTCCGGCGCCGCGGTGATGGCCACCGACCTGCGGGCCTCGGCCAGCCTGGTCATCGCGGGCCTGGTGGCCGACGGCGAGACGGTGGTGGACCGCATCTACCACCTGGACCGTGGCTACGATCAGATGGAAATCAAGCTGCGCGCGCTGGGCGCCGACATCGAGAGGGTGGCATGAGCACCGACACACTGACGCTGGCCCTGTCCAAGGGCCGCATCTTCGACGAGACGCTGCCGCTGCTGCGCGCCGCTGGCATCGAGGTGCTGGAGGATCCGCAGACCTCGCGCAAGCTGATCCTGCCCACCAACCGTCCCGGCGTGCGCGTGGTGCTGGTGCGCGCCACCGACGTGCCGACCTACGTCGAGCACGGGGGGGCCGACCTTGGGGTGTGCGGCAAGGACACGCTGATCGAGCACGCCGCCGCCTGGGGTGGCAGCGCCCACGTGGGGCTGTACGAGCCGCTGGACCTGGGCATCGCGCGCTGCCGCATGAGCGTGGCGGTGCCGGCGGAGTTTGATTACGCGCGCGCGGTGCGCCAGGGCGCGCGGCTGCGCGTGGCCACCAAGTACGTGGCCATCGCGCGCGAGTTCTTCGCCGCCAAAGGCGTGCACGTGGACCTGATCAAGCTGTACGGCAGCATGGAGCTGGCGCCGCTGACGGGCTTGGCCGACGCCATCGTGGACCTGGTGTCGACGGGCAACACGCTCAAGGCCAACCGGCTGGTCGAGGTCGAGCGCATCATGGACATTTCGTCGCGCCTGGTCGTGCGACCGGCCTCGCTGAAGGTCAAAGGTGCGCTGATTCGCCCGCTGCTGGATGCTTTCGCGCAGGCGTTGGGGCACGCCGCGCCCCAACCCTGAGCGCTGTTGAACCGTGGTTGTCCCCCCGGCCCCACGCCCAGCCCGTCACCCGTTACCATGGCCGCTATGAACGCCACCGAACCGCCCACCGCCCGCCCCCTGCGGCTGGACACCGCCCAACCCGATTTTGAAGCGACGTTTGCGCAGCGCCTGCACTGGAGCGCCGACACCGACGCGGCGATCGAAGCGCGCGTGGCCGACATCCTGGCCGACGTGCGTGCGCGCGGCGACGCGGCGGTGCTGGACTACACGCAGCGCTTCGACGCGCTGCCCGCGGCCAGCGTGGCCGAGCTTGAAATCGACCCGGCCACGCTGCGCGCGGCGTTCGAAGCGCTGCCCGCTGCGCAGCGCGACGCGCTGCAGCAAGCCGCGGCACGCATCCGGCGCTACCACGAAGCGCAGCTCGAAGCGTGTGGCCGCTCGTGGCAGTACCGCGACGACGACGGCACGCTGCTGGGGCAGATGGTCACGCCGCTGGACCGCGTCGGCGTTTACGTGCCCGGTGGCAAGGCCGCCTACCCCAGCAGCGTGCTGATGAACGCCATCCCCGCCCACGTGGCCGGGGTGGGCGAGATCATCATGGTCGTGCCCACGCCGCGTGGCGAGCGCAACGCGCTGGTGCTGGCCGCGGCGCACGTGGCCGGGGTCACGCGCGCGTTCACGATCGGCGGGGCGCAGGCGGTGGCGGCGTTGGCCTACGGCACCGCGACGATTCCGCGCGTCGACAAAATCACCGGCCCCGGCAACGCCTACGTCGCCGCGGCCAAGCGGCGCGTGTTTGGCACCGTGGGCATCGACATGATCGCCGGCCCCAGCGAAATCCTGGTGCTGGCCGACGGCAGCACGCCGCCCGAGTGGGTGGCGATGGACCTGTTTTCGCAGGCCGAGCATGACGAGCTGGCGCAGTCCATCCTGCTGTGCCCCGACGCCGACTACCTGGACGCCGTGCAGGCCGCCATCGACCGGCTGCTGCCGACGCTGCCGCGCGCGGCCATCATCGCCGCCAGCCTCAACGGCCGCGGCATGCTGGTGCGCACCCGCAGCATGCAAGAGGCCTGCGCGCTGAGCAACCGCATCGCGCCGGAGCACCTGGAAGTCGCCAGCCGCGAGCCGCAGCGCTGGGTGCCGCTGCTCAAGCACGCGGGCGCCATCTTCCTGGGCGCCTACACCAGCGAAAGCCTGGGTGACTACTGCGCCGGCCCCAACCACGTGCTGCCCACCAGCGGCACGGCGCGCTTTTCCAGCCCGCTGGGCGTGTACGACTTCCAAAAGCGCTCCAGCCTGATCGAGGTCAGCGCCGCCGGGGCGCAGCGGTTGGGCCGCATCGCCTCGGTGCTGGCGCACGGCGAAGGGCTGCAGGCGCACGCCCGGGCGGCCGAGCTGCGCCTGGAGGCCCAGCCATGAGCCGCACCGCCCAGGCGCTGGCGCGCATCCGGCGCGACGTGCAGGGCATGCACGCCTACGCGATCCAGGACGCCACCGGCCTGATCAAGCTGGACGCGATGGAAAACCCCTACGCGCTGCCGCCGGCGCTGCAGCAGGCGTTGGGCGAGCGGCTGGGGCGTGTGCCGATCCACCGCTACCCCGGGCCGCGCATCGACGACCTCAAGCGTGCGCTGGCGGCGTTCGTCGGCCTGCCCGACGGCGCGGCGTTGATGCTGGGCAACGGCTCCGACGAGCTCATCAGCTTGCTGGCCATGGCGTGCGACACGCCCGGGGCGGCGATCCTGGCGCCGGTGCCCGGCTTTGTGATGTACGAGATGTCGGCGCGGCTGCAAGGCTTGCGCTTTGTGGGCGTGCCGCTGACCGCCGACTTTGCGCTGGACGAAGCCGCGATGCACGCGGCGATCGCGCGCGAGCGGCCCGCGATCACGTACCTGGCCTACCCCAACAACCCCACCGCCAACCTGTGGGATGCAGGCGTTATGCGCCGCCTCATCGACGCCGTGGCCGACGTCGGCGGGCTGGTCGTCATCGACGAGGCGTACCAGCCCTTTGCCAGCCGAACCTGGCTCGACGTCTGGCGCGCCGAGCCGCACGCGCACGGGCACGTGCTGATCATGCGCACGCTGTCCAAATTCGGGCTGGCGGGGGTGCGGCTGGGGTACCTGATCGGCGCCGCGGCGCTGGTGGCCGAGCTCGACAAGGTGCGCCCGCCCTACAACGTCAGCGCGCTCAACGCCGAGTGCGCGCTGTTTGCGCTGGAGCACGCCGACGAGTACGCGCGCCAGGCCGCAGCCATCCGTGCCGAGCGCGCGCGCCTGATGGCCGCGCTGGCGGCGCTGCCCGGTGTGCAGGTGTACCCCAGCGAGGCCAACATGATCCTGGTGCGTGTGCCGCACGCCACACGCGCCTTCGCAGGCTTGCGCCAGCGCGGCGTGTTGGTCAAGAATGTTTCTACAATGCACCCGTTGCTGGCCAACTGTCTGCGCCTGACGGTGGGCACGCCCGCCGAAAACGACGCGCTGCTGGCCGCGCTGCCACCTTCGCTATGACCACCCTGCCTGCCGCGCCCGCCGCTGCTGCCCGCACCGCCGAGGTGCAGCGTGTGACGGCCGAAACCCGCATCCACGTGCGCGTCAACCTGGACGGCACGGGCACAAGCCGCCTGCACACGGGCATCGGCTTCTTTGACCACATGCTCGATCAGATCGCCCGCCACGGCCTCATCGACCTTGAGGTGCAGTGCGAAGGCGACCTGCACATCGACGGCCACCACACGGTGGAAGACGTCGGCATCACGCTGGGTCAGGCGCTGGCGCGCGCGGTGGGCGACAAGCGCGGCATCCGTCGCTATGGCCACGCCTACGTCCCGCTGGACGAGGCGTTGTCGCGCGTCGTCATCGACTGGTCCGGCCGGCCGGGCCTGCACCTGGACGTGCGCTTCACCGCGGCGATGATCGGCCAGTTCGACACGCAACTGGTGCACGAGTTTTTCCAGGGGTTGGTCAACCACGCCGGCGTCACGCTGCACATCGACAACCTCAAGGGCCACAACGCCCACCACCAGTGCGAAACGATCTTCAAGGCGTTTGCGCGCGCGCTGCGCGCCGCCGTGGAGCGCGACCCTCGCCTGGGCGACGCGGTGCCCTCCACCAAAGGCAGTTTGTGAGTCTGCGTGGCTGCGCGCACCCCGAGGTGAACCGATGAGCTTGACGCCCCGGCGTGAAAAAGTCGCCGTTGTGGACTACGGTATGGGCAACCTGCGCTCGGTGGCGCAGGCGGTCATCCATGCGGCGCTGGCCACCGACCACGTGGACGTCGTCGTCACCGACAACCCCCAGGTGGTGCGCGACGCGCACCGCGTCGTGCTGCCGGGCCAGGGGGCCATGCCGGACTGCATGGCGGAGCTGCAACGCAGCGGGTTGCGCGAAGCGGTGCTGCAGGCGGCGGCCAGCAAGCCGTTGTTTGGCGTGTGCGTGGGCATGCAAATGCTGCTGGAGCACTCCGAAGAGGGCGACACCCCGGGCCTGGGCCTGATCCCGGGGCGGGTGGTGCGCTTCCGGCTCGAGGGCCAGCGCCAGCCCGACGGCAGCCGCTTCAAGGTGCCGCAAATGGGCTGGAACCGCGTCTGGCACAGCTTCGACCACGGCGGCAGCGAAGCCGCGGCGGCCCACCCGCTGTGGGCCGGCATCCCGGATGGAAGCTACTTTTATTTTGTGCACAGCTACCACGCCCACCCGGCCGACCCTGCCCACGCGGCCGGCATGACGGACTACGGCGTGCGCTTTGCCAGCGCGATCGCGCGCGACAACCTGTTTGCCACCCAGTTTCACCCCGAAAAAAGCGCCGCCCAGGGCTTGGCGCTGTACCGCAACTTCCTGCACTGGAAACCCTGAACCCCCGCCGCGAGTCAACGCCATGCTGCTGATCCCCGCCATCGACCTGAAAGACGGCCAATGCGTGCGCCTCAAGCAAGGCGACATGGAGCAGTCCACCGTGTTCAGCGACGACCCCGCCGCGATGGCGCGCCATTGGGTCGAGCAGGGCGCGCAACGGCTGCATCTGGTGGACCTCAACGGCGCCTTCGCCGGCAAGCCCAAGAATGAAGCCGCCATCCGCAGCATCCTGCGCGAAGTCGGCGATGAGGTCGATGTGCAGCTCGGCGGGGGCATTCGCGACCTCGACACCATCGAGCGCTACCTGGACGCCGGGCTGCGCTACGTCATCATTGGCACCGCCGCGGTCAAAAACCCGGGCTTTTTGCACGACGCCTGCACCGCGTTTGGCGGGCACATCATCGTCGGGCTCGACGCCAAGGACGGCAAAGTGGCCACCGACGGCTGGAGCAAACTCACCGGGCACGAGGTGGTGGACCTGGCGCGCAAATTCGAAGACTACGGCGTCGAGGCCATCATCTACACCGACATCGGGCGCGACGGCATGCTGACCGGCCTCAACATCGACGCCACGGTGCGGCTGGCGCAGGCGCTCACCATCCCCGTCATCGCCTCGGGCGGGCTGTCCAGCCTGGACGATATCCGCCGCTTGTGCGAGGTCGAGTCCGAGGGGGTCGAGGGTGTCATCTGTGGCCGTGCCATCTACAGCGGCGAGCTGGACTTCGCTGCCGCGGTGCGGCTGGCCGACGAGCTCAGCGCCTGAGGCGGCGATGCTGGCCAAACGCATCATCCCCTGCCTGGACGTCACCGGCGGCCGCGTCGTCAAAGGGGTCAACTTTGTCGAGCTGCGCGACGCTGGCGACCCGGTCGAAATCGCCGCGCGCTACAACGAGCAGGGCGCCGACGAACTCACCTTCCTCGACATCACCGCCACCAGCGACGGGCGTGACCTGATCCTGCCGATCATCGAGGCCGTGGCGTCGCAGGTGTTCATCCCGCTGACCGTGGGCGGGGGCGTGCGCACCGTCGAAGACGTGCGCCGTCTGCTCAACGCGGGCGCCGACAAGGTCAGCTTCAACTCGGCGGCGATCGCCAACCCCCAGGTCATCCGCGACGCCGCCGGCAAATACGGTTCGCAGTGCATCGTCGTGGCGATCGACGCCAAGCGGCGCAGCGCCGACGATGCGCAGCGCCCCGGGCCGGATGGCCAGCCCGTGGGGCCGGGGTGGGACGTGTACTCGCACGGCGGGCGCAAAAACACGGGGCTGGACGCCGTGGCCTGGGCGCGGCAAATGGCCGCCTACGGCGCCGGCGAAATCCTGCTGACCAGCATGGACCGCGACGGCACCCAGGCCGGCTTTGACCTGGCGTTGACCCGCGCCGTCAGCGACGCGGTGGACGTGCCGGTCATCGCCTCAGGCGGCGTGGGCAACCTGGATCACCTGGTCGATGGCATCCGTGTCGGCGGGGCCGATGCGGTGCTGGCCGCCAGCATCTTCCACTACGGCACCTACACGATCGCGCAGGCCAAGCAGCGGCTGGCCGAAGCGGGCATCCCCGTGCGGTGGTAGCCGTGGGCGCGCGCGGCGGGCGTGGTACGCTTACGCCCATGGATTGGCTGGACGAGGTGCGCTGGGACGCGCAAGGCTTGGTGCCGGTGGTGGCGCAGGAGCGCGACAGCGGCGACGTGCTGATGGTGGCCTGGATGAACCGCGAGGCGCTGCAAAAGACCGCGCAGCTGGGCCGCGCCGTGTACTGGAGCCGCTCGCGTGGCAAGCTGTGGTACAAGGGCGAAGAGTCCGGCCACGTGCAGCAGGTGCACGACATCCGCCTGGACTGCGACGGCGACGTGGTGCTGCTCAAGGTCACGCAACTGGGGCACACGCCGAGCATCGCCTGCCACACGGGCCGGCATTCGTGCTTTTACCAGCGGCTGGACGTTGCGCAGGGGCGCTGGCAGGCCGTCGATCCGGTGCTCAAAGACCCAGAAGCCATCTACCGTTGACCCGATGAACGCCCCTGCCCACGCCGAATCCCCGTTGGATGTGCTGCTGCGCCTGGCTGCTGTCATCGACAGCCGCAAGCCCAGCGCCGGTGGCGACCCCGAGCGCAGTTACGTCGCGCGGCTGCTGCACAAGGGCCCTGACGCCTTTCTCAAAAAGATCGCCGAGGAAGCCGGCGAAGTGGTGATGGCCGCCAAGGACCTGCAGCACGGCGCCGGCAGCCCCCACGCGCTGGTGGGCGAGGTGGCCGACCTGTGGTTTCACAGCATGATTGCGCTGGCCCACTTTGGCCTCGGGCCGGCCGACGTGGTGGCCGAGCTGGCCCGCCGCGAGGGCCTGTCGGGGCTGGAAGAAAAGGCGCTGCGCCAGGCCCGCGCGCGCGAGGCCGACACCGCCTCGCGCCCCACCTGAACCTTGCCCGGGAGCCGCCATGGCCCACGACCCCGACATCGTCGACGTCACACCCACACGCACGGTGCCCGGCCCGGATGCCGAGCGCATGGCCAGCCTGCGGCAACTGACCTTGGTCGTCTACGTGCTGTACGCGCTGTCGTGGTTTGTGGGCATCACGGCGCTGGTGGCCATCATCATCAACCACGTCAAGCGTGACGACGTGGCCGGCACGCTGTACGAGAGCCACTTCACCTGGCAGATCCGCACCTTTTGGTGGGGCCTGCTGTGGGCCATCGTGGGCGCGCTGACGCTGATGATCGGCGTTGGTTTTGTGATCCTGGCGGCCGATTTCGTCTGGACGCTGTACCGGCTGGTCAAGGGCTTTTTGTACTGGAACGACCGCAAGCCCTTGCCGGTTTGACCCTCCTTGCCACCTGCTTGCACCATGAACGCGGACCCGAACTGCATTTTTTGCAAAATCATCGCCGGCCAGATCCCAAGCCGCAAGGTGTACGAGGACGACGAGCTGTACGCCTTTCACGACATCCACCCATGGGCGCCGGTGCACTTTCTGATCGTGCCCAAGCAGCACATCCCGTCGATGGCGCAGTTGGCGCCCGAGCACGAGCGCCTGATGGGACGCCTGATGGTGCTGGCGCCGCGGCTGGCCCTGGAGCAGGGGTGTCAGCCCTACCCGCAGGGCGGCTTTCGCATCGTGTGCAACACCGGCGAGCACGGTGGCCAGGAGGTGCACCACCTGCACGTGCACGTCATCGGTGGCCCGCGCCCGTGGCGCAAGGGCTGATGCGCAAGGTGCGCGCGCTTGCGGCACAATCGCATACCCCCGTGGGTGCCAACGAACCCGCGCGAGGTCCTAGAATCCAAGGTTGAACCGGGGTCGCGCATGGCCCCGCCAGATGGAGTCGAGCATGGGTAGTTTTTCGATTTGGCACTGGCTGGTGGTGCTGCTGATCGTGGTGCTGGTGTTTGGCACCAAAAAGCTCAAGAACCTGGGCTCCGACTTGGGCGCCGCCGTCAAGGGCTTCAAGGATGGCATGGCGCAGGGCAGCACGCCCGAGACGAGCGCCCCTGCGCCCCAGGTGACGGCCGACAAGCAAGCCACCGACAAGACCACCATCGACGTCGACGCCAAGACCAAGTCGTGAGCACGCCTGACCCTGCAGGCGTGAGGCGCCGTGTTGGTGCGGATGGGTTAAGCCTGTCATGATCGACCTGGGCATTTCCAAGCTCGCCCTCATTGGGGTGGTGGCGCTGGTCGTCATCGGCCCCGAGAAGCTGCCGCGCGTCGCCCGCACGGTGGGCGCGCTGCTGGGCAAGGCGCAGCGCTACGTCGCCGAGGTCAAGGCCGAGGTCAACCGCAGCATCGAGCTCGAAGAGCTCAAGCGCATGAAGGAGTCGGTGGAAAAGACCGCGCGTGAAGTCGAAACGCAGGTCAGCTCGACCGCCGCCGACTTCGAGCGCGAGTGGTCGCAGGTGACCGCCGGGCTTGAGAGTGCCAGCGCCCCGGCGCCCGACGTCAGCGCCGATTTGGCCGCGCTGGGCAGCCCGCTGTACCCCGAGTACAAGCGCCCGAAAAAGAATTTCCGCCTCAAACGGCAGGCCGTGCCGCAGTGGTACAAGGCGCGCGCCGGGGTGCGCCGCTACGCGTTGTCCGGCGCGGCGCGCGTGGCGCGCTACCGCCCCAAGACACTTCCCCGCTGAGACGTCATGGCCGACCCCCGCCCCGAGCACCCCGACGACGAGCTGGCCGGCACCGAGCAGCCGTTCGTGGCGCACCTGATGGAGCTGCGCGACCGCATCCTGTACGCCCTGTACGGCGTCGGGGCGGCGATGGCGTTGCTGGCCATTTGGCCCGGCCCTAGCGGCCTGATCGACCTCATCGCCACCCCCATCCGGGCGCACATGCCACCCGACGCGCGGCTGATCGCCGTGGGCGTGTTCACGCCGTTTTTCGTGCCGCTGAAGGTGCTGATGATGGCCGGGCTGCTGCTGGCGCTGCCGTGGGTCATCTACCAGATATGGGCGTTCGTGGCGCCGGGCTTGTACAGCCACGAAAAGCGCTTTGCCCTGCCGCTGATCATCATCGGCAGCGCGCTGGCCTACCTGGGCATCGCGTTCGTGCAGTTTTTCGTGCTGGACAAGATGTTCGCCTTCATCCAGGGGGTGACCCCGGCCAGCGTCAACGCCACACCCGACATCGCCTCGTACGTGGAGGCGATCCTGTCGCTGTACCTGGCCTTTGGGCTGGCCTTCCAGGTGCCGGTGGTGGTGATGCTGCTGGTGCGCTTCGAGATGGTCACGGTGGACAAGCTCAAGTCCTTCCGCGGCTACTTTATCGTCATCGCCTTCATCATCGCTGCCGTGGTCACACCGCCGGACGTGATTTCGCAAATCGCGCTGGCGGTGCCGATGACGCTGCTGTACGAGCTGGGCATCTGGGGCTCGATCTGGTACGCGCGCATCAGCCGCGCGCCGGATGCGGACGCGCCGGCGTCGTCGTCCGGTGAGTAAAGGGCACGGTGCGTGAGGCGTTCAAGCGCGGCTTGATCGACGACGTTGACGTGTGGATGGACATGATCGGCAAGCGCGGGGCGGACCACCGGGCGTCGGCCGCGGCACCGGGTGGCGCTTCGACTTAGCGCATGTCGCGCGCGGTGGGACGCCGGCCGGGCAGCACGCGCAGTTTGATTTCGCGGCCCTGGCGCCACAGCGTCAGCGTGGTCGGCTCGCCGGGGGGCAGCGCCGCCACGGCGGCCAGCAGTGCGGGCACGTCGGGCACCGCACGCTCGCCCACGTGCGTGATGACGTCGCCCGGCTCCACGCCCGCACGCGCCGCCGGCCCGTCCTGCAGCACGCCGCCCACCACCACGCCGCGCACGCTTGGGGGCAAGCCCAGATGCTCGGCCCACTGCGGCTCCAGCGGGCGCGGCTCCACCCCGATCCAGCCGCGCGTCACGCTGCCGTCGCGCACGATGGCCTCCATGACGCCGCGGGCGGTGTCGATCGGGATCGCAAAGCCGATGCCCATCGAGCCCCCCGAGCGCGAAAAGATCGCGGTGTTGATGCCCACCAGCCGCCCTTCGGCGTCCACCAGCGCGCCGCCGGAGTTGCCCGGGTTGATGGCGGCGTCGGTTTGGATGAAATTTTCGAACGTGTTGAGCCCGAGCTGGCTGCGTCCCAGCGCGCTGACGATGCCGGCGGTGACGGTCTGCCCGACCCCGAACGGGTTGCCGATGGCCAGCACGCGGTCGCCCACCTGCAGCGTGTCGCTGCGGCCCAACACGATGGTGGGCAGGTCCGCCAGCGTCACGCGCAGCACCGCCAGGTCGGTGTCGGGGTCGGTGCCGATGACCTGCGCCGTGGCCTGGCGGCCGTCGCTGAGTTGCACGACGATCTCGTCGGCGCCCTCGACGACGTGGTTGTTGGTCAGGATGTAGCCGGCCGGGCTGACGATGACGCCCGAGCCCAGTCCGTTGGGCGGCTCGGCGTCACCGCGGTCGCCAAAAAAATCGCGCCACCACGGCTCGTCGGCGTGCGGGTTGGTGGCGCGCACGGTGGTTGAGATGCTCACCACCGCCGGCGCGGCGGCGTGGGCGGCGGGGGCCAAGCTGGTCGCTTCGACCATGGGGCTGCGCGCGGGGTCGGCCGTTTCCAGCACCGGGATGCTGCGCACCAGCGCCCCGGGACGGGCCAGCCACTGCGGCCGCAGCGTCGCCACCACGAACCACGCCGCCAGCAGCACCGTCACCGTTTGCGCAAACACCAACCACCACCGTCGCATCGTTCACCCCACCTGGGCCGCCGCCAACCCCACCGGCGATGGGGTTGACGTGGGTCAATTCGCCGCCGTGCGTTTCGGGTTTCAATGATCCTCGGTGCGCAACGAAGGCATCGAGGAGCACGGCACATGAAAGCGATTGTCGATCTTTTTTCGACCGATTACGGCCTGATGAGCCTGGGGGTGATCGCCTTTGTCATCGTCATGGGGTGGTGGTTCTCGCGCTTCTTCGCGCGCAAGATCGCCGAGTCCGAGCGCGACGCGCGCCGCGGCGGGTGACCACACCGCCCTTGGGGGGCGCGCAGCGTGGTGCGGATGCGACAATGCGCGCATGAGCACCACCATCGACGAAGCTGCGCGTGGCGCGGTTGCGCTGGACGACCTGGTTGCCGCGTTGGACGGGCTGCTGGAGCCGGCCCGGTTTCAGGATTACGGACCCAACGGCCTGCAGGTGCAGGGCCGTCCCACCGTGCGCCGCGTCGTCAGCGGCGTGACCGCCAGCCTGGCCCTGATCGAGGCGGCCATTGAGGACGGCGCCGACGCCATCGTCGTGCATCACGGCCTGTTCTGGCGCGGCCAGCGTGGCACGGTGACCGGCTGGCTCAAGACGCGGTTGCAGCGGCTGCTGGTGCACGACATCAGCCTGCTGGCGTACCACCTGCCGCTGGACGCCCACCCGCAGCTGGGCAACAACGCGCAACTGGCGCAGCGACTGGGGTTCGCGCCGGAGGGCGAGACGTGGCAGCGCTGCGGTGAGCAGCAGCTCGTGTTTCTGGGGCGCAGCCCCGTGACGGAGGCCACGGCGCTGGCGGGGCACCTCGAGCGCGTGCTGGGGCGCACGCCGGTGTGGGTGCCGGGTGATGGGCGGCCAATAGGGCGCGTGGCCTGGTGCAGCGGCGGCGCGCAAGGGTATTTTGAAGCCGCGTTGGCCGCCGGGGTGGACGCGTTCATCACCGGCGAAATCTCCGAGCCGCAGGCTCACCTGGCGCGCGAAACCGGCGTGGCGTTTTACGCCTGCGGCCACCACGCCACCGAGCGCTACGGCGCGCCGGCGCTGGGCGCGTGGCTGGCCGAGCGCTTCGGGCTGGCGCACCGCTTCATCGACATCGACAACCCGGCCTGAGCCCCCCATGCCACCTTCCGCCCCGATCGCCATCACGATGGGCGACGCCGCCGGCATCGGCCCGGAGCTCATCACCCAGGTGTTTCGTCGCCAGCCGACGTGGTCGTCGCGCTGCGTCGTCATCGGCGACCTGGCGGTGTTGAGGCGCGCCGCGGCCGTCACGGGCGGCCTGCTGCCGATCGCCGAGCTGGACGGGCCGGCCGACGCCGCGCACGTGCCGCCAGGGGTGGTGCCGCTGTGGCCGGCGGTGACGTTGGCGGCGTTGCCCGCCTGGGGGCAGGTGAGCGCGGCGGCCGGCCGTGCCGCCGCCGACGCCGTGACGCTGGCGGCCGAAGCGGCGCTGCGCGGTGAGGTCAGCGCCGTGGTCACCGCACCGCTGAACAAGGCGGCGCTGGCCGCGGCCGGCCTCGACGTGCCCGGCCACACCGAGCTGCTGCAGGCCCTGGCCGCGCGCCACCTGGGTCTGACGCCCGAGCAGCTGCCCGTGCGCATGATGCTGCACAACGCCGAGCTGCGCACGGTGCTGGTCAGCATCCACGTGCCGTTGCGGCACGCCATCGAGCTGCTGACGCCCGCGCGCCTGGACGAGACGCTGGCGGTGGTGCAGCGCCACTTCACCGAGGTGCTGCGCTGGGCGCGTTGCCGCATCGCCGTGGCCGGACTCAACCCGCACGCCGGCGAAGGCGGCCTGTTCGGCCGCGAGGAGCTCGACATCATCGTCCCGGCCGTGGCCCGCGCCCGGGCGCGCGGCTGGGACGTCAGCGGTCCGTACCCGCCCGACACCGTGTTCATGCGCGCGCGCCGCGGCGAGTTCGATGTCGTCGTGGCCATGTACCACGACCAGGGTTTGATCCCGGTCAAGTACCTGGGCTGGGAGGGCGGCGTCAACACGACGCTGGGTTTGCCGTTTGTGCGCACCAGCCCCGACCACGGCACGGCGTTCGAGATCGCCGGCCGCGGCGTGGCCGACCCGTCCAGCCTGGAAGCCGCCATACGCGCCGCGCTGCAGGCGGCCTCACCCGTCACCGAGGAGGCGCGCCCGTCAGGGTAATCCCCAGCCGTTCCTTTACAATGCCGGATGGTCTGCCATCAGCAGGCTGGGACGGCGCCGCGCTGGCGCGGTTCCGTGCCGTTGGCGGCTGTGTCATCCCCACCCGGAGAGTCTTCCCCCATGAGCGAAGCCACCGTCGATCCCCAACGCCGAACCTGGCTCATCACCGCGGGCGCCGTGGGCGGTGCCGGCACCGTCGCCACCCTCGTGCCCTTCGTCAGCTCGTTGGCGCCCTCGGAACGGGCCAAAGCCGCAGGCGCCTCGGTCGAGGTGGACGTGTCCAAGCTGCAGCCGGGCGAAAAAATCGTCGTCGAGTGGCGCGGCAAGCCGGTATGGATCATGCGCCGCACGCCCGAGCAGCTCGCCTCGCTGGAAAAGGTCGAGCCGCAGCTGGCCGACCCCAACTCCGAGCGCAAGGCGTACCCGACGCCGCCGTACGCGCAAAACCGGCATCGCTCGATCAAGCCCGAGTACCTGGTGGCGGTGGGCATTTGCACGCACCTGGGATGCTCGCCGGTGGACAAGCTGCAGCCCGGCCCGCAGCCGTCGCTGCCCGACGACTGGCAAGGCGGCTTTTTGTGCCCCTGCCACGGCTCCACGTTCGACATGGCCGGGCGCGTGTTCAAGAACAAGCCGGCGCCGGACAACCTGGAGATTCCGCCGCACCACTACGTGTCCGACACCGTGGTGCTGATCGGCGAGGATCCGCCCAAGGCTTGACGCACCGCTGCCACGCCCGCCTGTAAGCTCAAGGGAACCACCATGGCCGAATTCAAGGAAGCCCCCCCCAACGCCACGCGCGCCGAAAAGCTCCTGACCTGGATCGACAACCGCTTCCCGTTGTCGAAGATGTACAAGGAGCACATGTCGGAGTACTACGCGCCGAAGAACTTCAACGTCTGGTACTTCTTCGGCTCGCTGGCGATGCTGGTGCTGGTGATCCAGATCGTCACCGGCATTTTCCTCGTCATGCACTACAAGCCCGACGCCTCGCTCAACGCCGCGGGGGTGCCGGTGGCGTTCGCGTCGGTCGAGTACATCATGCGCGACGTCCCCTGGGGTTGGTTGATCCGCTACATGCACTCCACGGGGGCGTCGGCGTTTTTCATCGTCGTGTACCTGCACATGTGGCGCGGCCTCATCTACGGCTCGTACCGCAAGCCGCGCGAGCTGGTGTGGATCTTCGGCGTGGCGATCTTCCTGTGCCTGATGGCCGAGGCGTTCTTTGGCTACCTGCTGCCGTGGGGCCAGATGTCGTACTGGGGCGCGCAGGTGATCGTCAACCTGTTCTCGGCCATCCCGTTCATCGGGCCTGACCTGGCGATCTGGATCCGCGGCGACTACGTGGTGTCCGACGCCACGCTGAACCGCTTCTTCAGCTTCCACGTCATCGCCATTCCGCTGGTGCTGCTGGGGCTGGTGGTGGCGCACATCATCGCGCTGCACGAAGTCGGCTCCAACAACCCCGACGGCATCGAGATCAAGGCCACCAAGGGGCCGGACGGCAAGCCGCTGGACGGCATCCCGTTCCACCCGTACTACACCATCCACGACATCCTGGGCGTGTCGGTGTTCCTGCTGGTGTTTGCCGCGGTGGTGTTCTTCGCGCCCGAAGCGGGTGGCTACTTCCTGGAGTTCAACAACTTCATTCCGGCCGACCCGATGGTGACGCCGCCGCACATCGCGCCGGTGTGGTACTTCACGCCGTTTTACTCGATGCTGCGGGCCACCACCACCGAGATGATGTACGTGCTGGTGGCGGTGGTGCTGCTGGGCGCGCTGCTGGGGGCGCTCAAGTCGGGCTACGGCGCGTTGGGCAAGGCGGCGATGCTGGGCGGCGCGGTCGTGCTGGCGGCGCTGATGCTGACCATCGACGCCAAGTTCTGGGGCGTGGTGGTGATGGGTGGCGCGGTCGTCGTGCTGTTCTTCCTGCCCTGGCTGGACAACAGCCCGGTCAAGTCGATCCGCTACCGCCCGAACTGGAACAAGTGGCTCTACGGTCTGTTCATCATCAACTTCCTGATCCTGGGCTACCTGGGGGTGCAGCCGCCCTCGCCGGTGGGTGAGCGCATCAGCCAAGCTGGCACGCTGTTTTACTTTGGCTTCTTCCTGCTGATGCCGTGGTGGAGCCGACTGGGCGAATTCAAGCCCGTGCCCGCGCGTGTGACCTTCCAGCCCCACTGAACGGGCACCACCGATCGAGGAGAAAGGCATTGGCCATGAAACGATGGATCGCAACGGGTCTGCTGGCGCTGGGTGCTCTGCTGGGCGCCCACACCGCGGTGCACGCGGCAGGCACCAACTTCCCGATGGACAAGGCGCCGCGCCTGACCAACGACCAAGCGGCGCTGCAGCACGGCGCCAAGATCTTCGTCAACTACTGCCTGAGCTGCCACTCGGCGTCGTTCGTGCGTTACAACCGCCTGACCGAGCTGGGCCTGACCGAAAAGCAGATCAAGGAAAACCTGATGTTCACCACCGAAAAGGTGGGGGACCCGATGGTGGCGGCGATTTCGCCGCAGCAGGCCAAGGCGTGGTTCGGCGCGCAGCCGCCGGACCTGTCGCTGGTGGCGCGCTCGCGCGCTGGCCACGGCTACAGCGGCGCGGACTACCTGTACACGCTGCTGCGCGGCTACTACCGTGACCCCAACCGGCCCACCGGTTGGAACAACGTGGTGTTCCACAACATCGGCATGCCGCACCCGCTGTGGGAGCTGCAGGGCGAGCGCAAGCCCATCTTCGAAAAAGTGGCCAGCCACGGCCACGAGGCCGAGGTCTTCAAGGGCTGGGAGCAGGTCAAGCCCGGCCTGCTGACGCCGGAGGAGTACGACCGCACGGTGGCGGACCTGGTGGCCTACCTGGAGTGGATGGGCGAGCCGGTCAAAAACAGCCGCGTGCGGCTGGGCGTGTGGGTCATGATTTTCCTGGGCCTGTTCACCGTGGTGGCCTGGCGCCTCAACGCCGCCTATTGGAAAGACGTCAAGTGACCCCCATTTGAGCGGCGCGCCGCGCCGCCCGGGTCACCCCCACAGTGGGTGGGGCCGCCGGCGGGCGGCCGCCCACTGTTTTTTGCTTGGAACTTCGCCAGGAGCGACAACGCCATGATGGTCTTGTATTCGGGCACGACCTGTCCGTATTCGCACCGCTGCCGTTTCGTGTTGTTCGAAAAGGGCATGGATTTCGAGATCCGCGACGTGGATCTGTACAACAAGCCCGAGGATATTTCGGTGATGAACCCGTACGGGCAGGTGCCGATTTTGGTCGAGCGCGACCTGATCCTGTACGAATCGAACATCATCAACGAATACATCGACGAGCGCTTTCCGCACCCGCAGCTGATGCCGGGCGACCCGGTGGACCGCGCGCGCGTGCGGCTGTTTTTGCTCAACTTCGAAAAAGAGCTGTTCACCCACGTGTCGGTGCTGGAGCAGCGCACGCCCAAGCCCACCGACAAGCAGCTCGACAAGGCGCGCGCGCACATCCGTGAGCGCCTGACGCAACTCGCGCCGGTGTTTTTGAAGAACAAATACATGCTGGGCGAAAACTTTTCGATGCTGGACGTGGCCATCGCCCCGCTGCTGTGGCGCCTGGACCACTACGGCATCGAGCTCAACAAGAACGCCGCGCCGCTGCTCAAGTACGCCGAGCGCATCTTTTCGCGCCCGGCGTTCATCGAGGCGCTGACGCCGTCCGAAAAGGTCATGCGCAAGTGATGGACGCCGACCTGCCCTCGCTGCGCCCGTACCTGGTGCGTGCGGTGCACGAATGGTGCACCGACCACGGCTTCACGCCGTACATGGCCGTCGCGGTGGACGCGCGGGTGCAGGTGCCGCGCGAGTACGTGCGCAACGGCGAGATCATCCTCAACGTCAGCTACGACGCCACCGCCAACCTGCGCATGGACAACGAGGCGGTGACGTTTCGCGCGCGCTTTGGCGGCGTGCCGCGCGATGTGGTGGTGCCGATGGGCAACGTCGTGGGCATCTACGCACGTGAAAACGGTCAGGGGCTGGCGTTTCCTCACCCCGACCCGATACCGGAGGGCGAGGAGGCGGCGCAGCCGCCGGTGACGCACGGCAAGGGCCCGCAGCGTTTGCAGGTGGTGACGCCGCCCGCGGCCGAGCCGACCGCGCCCGCCGCTGGCTCCGCCGCGGACGGTGGCGACGACGACGTGCCGCCACCGCCCCCGCGTGGCGGCCGTCCGGCGCTCAAACGGGTCAAGTGACCGCTACAATCGCGCTCTACGTGCCGCTTTAGCTCAGTTGGTAGAGCACCCGCCTTGTAAGCGGTAGGTCGTCTGTTCGAGTCAGACAAGCGGCACCATCGATTCCCATTCGCTGGCCGGTGTCGGTCGGCCCAGCGCGTAGCCTTGCAGCCGCTCGCAGCCCAGTTCGCGCAGCCAGCGGCGCTGGTCATCGGTTTCGACGCCCTCGGCCACGGTGCGCAGCCCCAGGGTGCGCGCCAGCTCGACGATGGCGCGCACCACCGTCCGGTCGCGTTCGCGCGTGCTGGCCTCGCGCACAAAGGTCTGGTCGATTTTGAGTTCGTCCAGCGGCAACGCGGTCAGGTACGCCAGCGACGCGTAGCCGGTGCCGAAGTCGTCCAACGAAATGTGCACGCCACGCGCCCGCAACGGCGCCAAGCGTTGGGCGGTGCCGTGGAGGTCGCCCAACACGACGCTCTCGGTGATTTCCAGTGTCAGGCGATCGGGTGGGGCGCCGGTTTCGTCCAAGATGGTCAGCACGCGCTCGACAAAGTCGCGCTCACGGAACTGGCGTGGGCTGACGTTGACGCTGAGGGATAGCGCTTGCAGGCGCGGGTCGTGGGACCAGCGCCGCAGACGCTCGCAGGTGTCGCGCAACACCCATTCGCCCATCGGAACGATCAGTCCAGTCTCTTCGGCAACGTCGATGAAGGTGCCCGGCGGGCTGTAGGTGCCGTCGTCGTGCTGCCAGCGCAACAACACCTCGGCGCCCAGCACACGGCCATCCGCGTCGCACTGGGACTGCAAAAACGCCACAAACTGCCGGCGTTGCAGCGCCTCGCGCAAACCCTGCTCGGTGTGCACGCGGGTGCGCACGATGGCTTGCAGCTCGTCGCTGAAAAAGCGAATACCGTTGCGTCCTTCCTCTTTGACGCGAAACAGCGCCACTTCGGCCTGGCGCAGCACGGCGTCGGCGTGCACACTGTCGCCATCGAACAGGGTCAGCCCGATGCTGGCCGTGGCGTAATACGGCGGCTGTTGGTCATCCCACGCGTAGGGTTGCAGCATCGCGGTTTGCACTTTGTGCGCCAGCCGTTCGGCGGTGCTGGCGGCCTGCGGTGCCGTGGCCGGCAAATCCTCCAACACCACGGCAAAGGCGTCATCGCCCAGGCGGGCCACGGTGTCTTGTTCGCGCACCGCTTGCCGCAGCCGTTGGGCCGCTTGGCGCAGCACGGCGTCGCCGGCGTCGTGACCGAACGTGTCGTTGATGTGTTTGAAGCGGTCGATGTCCACCAGCAGCAACGCGGCGTAGCGCTGGTGGCGCACGCAGCTTTGGATGGCGTGTTCCAGGCGGTCGCGCAGCAAGACGCGGTTGGGCAGTCCGGTCAGCGGGTCGTGGTGCGTGAGGTGGTGCAGGTCGTCGCGGTGGCGGCGCAGCGCGTCGGCCATCTGGTTGATCGCCGTTTCCACCGCCCCCAGCTCACGCACCGGCGAGGGTCGGGCGAAGGGCGGCTCGAAGCGGCCCTGGCCGATGGCGTCGAGGGCCTTGCGCAGGCGGTGGATCCAGCGTTCGATCAGCACGTACACCTGGTGGCGCGTGAACACCACCAACGTGGTGGCCAACAACACCAACCCGACCAAGCGCCACAGGAACGTGCGTTCAACCACCGACAGCCCGCGCTCGGGGTTGCTGTGGGCCACCACGTACAACGGCTGCATGGCCAAGCGCAGCGGGATCAGCCCGGCCAGGGTGGGTGGACCGTCCGGGGCGGCAAGCTCGTGAAACTCCGCCACCGAGCGTGCGGGGTCGGCGCGGCGCAGTTGCATGAACAGCTGGCGCAGCGCCGCCGCGTCGGTGCCGGGCATCGAGCTCAGCACATGCCCTTCACCGTCGACGACATGGGCCTGCCAGCCGGGCGGCAGGCTGGAAGCGCGCACCAGGTCGTCGAACCACTCCTTTTGCAGCGCGGCAAACAAGGCCATTTGCAGGGTGCCCTGGTCGTCGCGCACGGGGTAGCCGTACACGAGGCCACGGCGACCGCTGATGCGGCCCACGACCAGCTCCCCGGCGGTCATGTCGTAGGCCTGCAGCGTGGCCTGGAACCATGCGCGGTCGTTGACACGCACCGGCAACGTCGTCCCTGGTGGCGCAGGACGGCCGCTGCAAAACACCGTGCCGTCAGGACGCACGGCCCCGAGGTTGTTGAACGTGGGGTACGCCAGCATCAGCCGCGCGGCCAGGCCGTTGCAGGCGGCGGGGGCGGCGTCGGAGACTTCGTCCGCGCGCGACATCATCGTCAGCACGCGCCGCAGCTCGGTTTGCACGTCACGTTCGCGCGCCAGTACCGCCGCGCGCACGGCGTGCACCTCGGCCGCAATGGCCGCCACCGCCTGCTGCCGCTGGCGCTGGTGGTCCAGGTACGACAGCGCCAACAGTGGCACCACCGCCAAGGCGATGATCAACCACAGCCGCGCACGCAAGGAATTCCACATGGTCGAAGGACGATGGTTGGGCGGCGCGGCCTACGCCACGCTCCACACTGGCTTTGTAGCACAGTCCCAGACCCTACGACCGCAACGCGCACCGACGCCGCGCCCCGGGGTGGATGCCTGGTGAGCCGGTCGTTCACACTGCCCTTGGCGCCCCATCGACCCTGTGGCGGGCGCCGCTTTGCGCCGACGCGCGGCCAAATGCTGCTGATGCGTGGTGCCCCCCGCATCCGAACGGCTGGCCCTCTTGGGGCCGGATGCGGTGGCGGAGAGAGAGGGATTCGAACCCTCGATACGGGGAAGACCCGTATACCGGATTTCGAGTCCGGCGCATTCGACCACTCTGCCATCTCTCCGCGGTCGAACCGAAGCTCCGCATTGTAGCAGGCCGCGGGCTGGTTCAGGCGTCGCGCAGCAGCGCCAGCGCGGCTTCGACCTGCTCGGCGTCGGCGTGGGCCGCCACCTGCTCGTGCAGATCGGCGCAGGCGGCCCAGCCCTCGGCTTTGAGCCGCGCCACCGCCTGGCCGGCCTGGCGCGGGGACTCGAAGCCCGTGCTTTGCAGCAGCAGGTGGCCTTTGGCGTCGGTGAGCTTGAAGTAAAACCGCCCGTTGGCCTCGCGGTATTGTTTGAACATGGGGCGCGCGGCCTTGGCGTCGGTGGCGGGTGTGGGCGCAGGGGCCAGGTCGGCCAGCGACCGCAGGCCAACCGCCCGCCGCAGCCGCTGCGCCAGCGGTGTGGTCACCGCGCGTGCCTTGGCAGCACCGGCTTGCAAGATGGCTTCGACGCGCGCGGGGTCGGCCATCAAGTCGTCGTAGGTGGCGCGCAGCGGCGCGATTTCGCGGTCGATGCGCTCGAACAGGCGCTGCTTGGCTTCGCTCCAGGCGAGGCCGGCGGCCAGGTCGCGCGCGAACTGTGCGGTTTCGTCGGCGCTGGCGAACGCCTGGTAGAGCTGGAACACGGCGTTGCCCTCGGTGGGTTTGGGTTCGCCCGGCGCGCGCGAGTCGGTGACGATGCCCATGATGAGGCGGCGCAGTTGCTCGCGCGGCGCAAACAGCGGAATGACGTTGTCGTAGCTCTTGCTCATCTTGCGCCCGTCCAGGCCGGGCAGCGTGGCCACTTGCTCGTCGATGACCGCCTCGGGCAGCGTGAAGTGTTCGCCGTAGCGGTGGTTGAAGCTGGCGGCCAGGTCGCGCGCCATTTCCACGTGCTGGATCTGGTCGCGCCCCACGGGCACGCGGTGGGCGTTGAACATCAGAATGTCGGCCGCCATCAGCACCGGGTACATGAACAGCCCCATCGTCACGCCGTCGTCGGGGTCGCGCCCGTCGGCGACGTTTTTGTCCACCGCGGCCTTGTAGGCGTGCGCGCGGTTGAGCAGCCCCTTGCCGCACACGCACGACAGCAGCCAGGTCAGTTCCGGGATTTCCGGGATGTCGGACTGGCGGTAAAACGTCACGCGCTCCGGGTCCAGCCCACAGGCGATCCAGGTGGCGGCGATGTCCAGCGTCGAGCGCTGCACGCGCACCGGGTCGTGGGTGGAGATGAGGGCGTGGTAATCGGCCAGGAACAGAAAGCTTTCGATGCCCGGCTCGCGGCTGGCGCGCACGGTGGGGCGAATGGCCCCGACGTAGTTGCCCAGGTGGGGGGTGCCCGAGGGCTTGATGCCGGTGAGGACGCGCACGGTTGCGGGGGTTGGCATGATCGGAACAGACGACAGGTGGGGTAGGGCGTCAGAACAGCAGCCAGCGCAGCGGCGCCAGCACCAGTTGGATGGCCTGCAGGGTCAACTGCATCAACGGACGCAGCCACAGCGCGCTGACGACACCGGTGATGACCAACGCCATCACGATAAAAAAGCCGTACGGCTCCACGCGCGACAGCGCCAGCGCCTGGCGCAGCGGCAGCAGGCCCACCAGGATGCGTCCGCCGTCCAGCGGCGGCAGCGGAAACAGGTTGAAGGCGAACATCACCACGTTGACCAGCACGCCGGCGCGCGCCATGCTGTGAAAGAACGGCTCTTCGATGGCCAGCGCCGCCAGCAGGTAGCCCAGCGCCGCCCACAGCAGCGCCTGCGCCAGGTTGGCGCCGGGGCCGGCCAGCGCCACCCAGACCATGTCGCGCTTGGGGTGGCGCAGGCGCCCAAAATCCACCGGCACCGGTTTGGCGTAGCCGAACAGGAAGTTGCCCGCGGTGGCAAAGTACAGCAGCAGCGGCATCAGCACGGTGCCGATGGGGTCGATGTGCGGCAACGGGTTGAGCGTGATGCGGCCCAGCCGCTCGGCCGTGGGGTCGCCGAAGTGGCGCGCGGCGTAGCCGTGCGCGGCTTCGTGCACGGTGATGGCGAACAGCACCGGCAGCGCGTACACGGCGACGGTTTGGATCAACGCGGCGAGGTCCATGCGCGTATTGTCGCAGCCGCTTGGGTCAGGCCAGGCCCAAGGCCGCCAGTGCCCCGCGTCCGTGGCGGATGACCACCGGATCGTCGCCGCGCCCCATGGGGGTGAGGTCCACCACCGTGGTCGGCTCGGCAGGGCAGGCGCCCGCATCCAGCACCGCGGCCAGCTCGTGCTGCAGCCGCGTCTGGATCTCGTGCGCGTCGTTGAGCGGCGTGTCGTCGCCGGGCAGCAGCAGCGTGGTGGCCAGCAGCGGCGCGCCGTGGCCTTGCAGCAGCGCCAGCGTCACCGCGTGGTCGGGCACGCGCAGGCCGATGGTTTTGCGCGCCGGGTGGCTGACGCGCCGCGGCACTTCCTTGGTGGCTTCGAGGATGAAGGTGTAGGGCCCCGGCGTGGCGGCCTTGAGCAAGCGGTACTGGCGGTTGTCCACACGGGCGTACTGCGCCAGCTCCGACAGGTCACGGCACAGCAGCGTCAGGTGGTGGCGCTCGTCCACGCCGCGGATGCGACGCAGCCGCTCCACGGCGCCCTTGTCGTCCAGGTGGCACACCAGCGCGTAGCTGGAGTCGGTGGGCACGGCCAGCACGCCGCCGCCCTGCAGCGCCTGCACGGCTTGGCGCAGCAGACGCGGCTGGGGGTTGACGGGGTGCAGCTCAAACCGTTGGGCCATGGCGGGCGCGCCTGGGTGTCAGTGCAGCACGCGGTCGGTCAGCAGCTCCCACACCGGGGTCAGGCGCCCGTCCAGGTACGGCAGCGCCCCCAGGTCGCAGTGCGATTCGGTGGGGCTGTGGAAGTCGCTGCCACGCGAGGCCGCCAGCCCAAACTCCAGCGCCAGGTCGGCGTAGCGCACCATCTCGGCGTTGCTGTGGCTGCCGGTGACGACCTCGACCGCCTGGCCACCGTGCGCTTTGAACTCGGCAAACAGCGCGTACTCCTGCGTCGGGTTGGGGTGGGCGTAGCGCGCCGGGTGGGCGATGACGGCCACGCCACCCGCCTCGCGGATCCAGCGCACCGCATCGCCCAGCTTGGCCCACTGGTGTTCGACAAAGCCGGGCTTGCCTTCGGTCAGGAAGCGGCGAAACACCTCGTGCGTGTCGCTGCACACGCCGGTCTCGACCAGGTAGCGCGCAAAGTGCGTGCGCGAGATCAGCTCCGGGTTGCCGACGTACTGCAGCGCGCCCTCGAAGGCGCCGCGGATGCCGACCGCGGCGAGCTGTTCGGCCATCGCGCGGGCACGGCGCTCGCGCCCGCCGCGCGTCTGGGCCAGCCCGTGCAGGAGTTGCGGGTCGTCCGGGTCGATGCCCAGCCCGACGATGTGCACCGTCAAGCCCGCGAAGGTGACGGAAATCTCCACCCCGCACAGGTACGGCAGGCCCAGGGCCCGCGCGGCGGCGGCGGCGCGGTGCTGGCCGCCCACTTCGTCGTGGTCGGTCAGCGCCCACAGCTCCACGCCGTTGGCGTGCGCGCGCGCGGCCAGCGCTTCGGGGTCCAGCGTGCCGTCCGAGACGGTGGAGTGGCAGTGCAGGTCGGCGTTGAGCAGGGCCATGGTGCCAACCATTGTAGGCGCGCCGCTACACTGGCGCCGATGTCGCTGTTCAAATCCGCTTCCGTCGTGTCGTTGTGGACGCTGGCGTCGCGCGTCACGGGGCTGGCGCGCGAGCTGTTGATCGCCGCCACCTTTGGCGCCAGCGCCCTGACCGACGCGTTCAACGTGGCGTTTCGCATCCCCAACCTGCTGCGGCGGCTGTTTGCCGAGGGGGCGTTTTCGCAGGCGTTCGTGCCGGTGCTGGCGGCCACGCGCGCGCAGCAGGGCGATGCGGCCACGCGCGAGCTGATCGACCGCGTGGCCACCGTGCTGGTGGCGGCGTTGCTGGTGACGGCGCTGCTGGGCGTGCTGGCCGCCCCGCTGCTGGTGTGGGCCATGGCCGCGGGCTTGCGGCAAACGCCCCAAGGGTTCGAGGTGGCGGTGGTGCTGACGCGCTGGATGTTTCCCTACATCGGCTTCATGTCGCTGGTGGCGCTCAGCGCCGGCATCCTCAACACCTGGCGGCGCTACGCGGTGCCGGCGGCCACGCCGGTGCTGCTCAACGTGGCCATGATCGCCGCCGCGGCGTGGGGCGCGCCGTGGCTGGGCCGCCACGGGGTCGAGCCGATCTACGCGCTGGCTGGCGGCGTGATGCTGGGCGGGGTGCTGCAGCTCGGGCTGCAACTCCCCGCGCTGGCGCGGCTGGGCGCGCTGCCGCGCGTGCGCCTGGGGCCGGCGGGGTTGCGTGCGGGCTGGCAGCACCCCGGCACGCGGCGCATCCTGGCGTTGATGGCGCCGGCGCTGCTGGGGGTGGGGGTGGCGCAAATCTCGCTGCTGATCAACACCCAGATCGCGTCGCACCTGACGCCGGGCAGCGTGTCGTGGCTGACCTACGCCGACCGGCTGATGGAGTTTCCGACCGCGCTGTTGGGCGTGGCGCTGGGGGTGGTGCTGCTGCCGCAGTTGGCTGCGGCGCAGGCCAGCGGCGACGGCGCGCGCTACAGCGAGCTGCTCGACTGGGGCCTGCGCTGGGTGGTGCTGCTGGCCGTGCCCAGTGCGGTGGGGCTGTTGACGCTGGCCGAGCCGCTGGTGGCGGTGCTGTACCACTACGGCGCGTTTGGCGTGGCCGACGTGCGCCAGACCGCCACGGCCTTGATGGGCTACGGCGCCGGCTTGCTGGGGTTGGTGGCCATCAAGGTGCTGGCGCCGGGCTACTACGCCCGCCAGGACATCCGCACCCCGGTGCGCATCGCCATCGTGGTGCTGGTGTGCACGCAGGCCTTCAACGCGGTGCTGGTGCCACACCTGGCGCACGCGGGGCTGGCGCTGGCCATCGGACTGGGGGCGTTGCTCAACGCCGGCTGGCTGCTGTGGGGGTTGCGACGCCGCGGCGCCTACGCGCCGCAACCGGGCTGGGGCCGCTTTGCTGTGCAGATCGGGGTGGCGGCGGCGCTGCTGGCGGCGTACCTGCTGTGGGCGCAGCAGGCGCTGGACTGGCTGGACGCCTCGCGCCGCGTGGCGCGCATCGGCTGGATGGTGGCGGTGCTGGGCGGCGCGGCGCTGCTGTACTTTGGGGCCTTGGCGGCGCTGGGTTTGCCGCTGCGCCGATTTGTGCGAAAGTAGCACCATGGGCTGGAACGCGCAGGCGCCGACGTCGCTGGACTACTTTGCCGCGCTGGTGGCGCAGGACGAAGGCTTGCCGCTGTTGGAGGCGGTGGCCGCGGTGGCGCTGGACGAATACCCGGAGCTGGACCTGCAAGCGGTGCTGGACGACGTCGAGCGGCTGCTGCAGCGCCTGCGGCGGCGCCTGCCCGCCGATGCCGGCACGTTGCACCGGCTGCGCCTGCTCAACCACTATTTTTTCCGTGAGCTGGGCTTTGGCGGCAACATCAACGACTACTACGACCCGGACAACAGCTACCTGCACCTGGTGTTGCAGCGCCGCCGCGGGCTGCCGATCACGCTGGGGGTGTTGTGGCTGGAGCTGGCGCGCGGCATCGGGCTGCGCGCCGACGGCATCAACTTCCCCGGGCACTTTCTGGTCAAGGCGCAGTTGCCGCACGGGCAGGTGATCGTCGACCCGTTCACCGGCCAGTCGCTCAGCCGCGACGATTTGGTCGAGCGGCTCGAGCCGTACAAGCGCCGGCAGGGGCTGATCGACGACTTCGACGTGCCGGTGGAGCTGTTTTTGCAGCCGGCCGCGGCGCGCGACATCGTCGCGCGGGTGCTGCGCAACCTCAAGGAAATCCACCGCAGCGGGCACGATTGGGCGCGCCTGCTGGCGGTGACGGAGCGGCTGGTATGCCTGCTGCCCCACGACTGGGCCGAGCGGCGCGACCGCGGCCTGACCTGGGCCGAGCTGGGCCAAGCGCAGCGTGCCTTGGCCGACCTGGAGGGCTACCTGCACCACCAGCCCGATGCCAGCGACGCGGACACGGTGGCCGCGCGCGTGCAGGCGTTGCGCCAGGGCTTGGGCTGACGCGCGCCGCGTCAGCGCACCTCGACCGGAGCGCCGTCCCCACGCGGCGCGATGGTGCCGATCGTGTACACCGTCTCCCCCTGGGCGCGCAGCGTCGCTGCGGTGGCGTCGGCGTGGTCGGCACCGACCACGACCACCATGCCGATGCCGTTGTTGAAGGTGCGGTTCATCTCGTGGTCGTCGATGCCGGCGGTGCGCTGCAGCCAGGCGAACAACTCCGACCGCGGCCAGCTGCCCTTGACCAAGTGGGCCGCCAGCCCCTGCGGCAGCACGCGCGGGATATTTTCCAGCAGCCCACCACCGGTGATGTGCGCCAGCGCCTTGATTGGGTGTTGCTGCAAAGCCGCCAGCACCGGTTTGACGTACAGGCGCGTGGGCGCCATGATGGCTTCGCGCAAGGGGCGGCCGTCCAGCGTGCTGGGCAGGTTGTTTGCGGCGCGCTCCAGGCACTTGCGCACCAGGCTAAAGCCGTTGGAGTGCACGCCGTTGGAGGCCAGCCCCAGCACCACGTCACCCACCTGCACGGCAGCGCCGGTGAGGATGCGCGACTTTTCCACCACGCCGACGCAAAACCCGGCCAGGTCGTACTCGCCCGGCGGGTACATGCCGGGCATTTCGGCCGTTTCGCCGCCGATGAGCGCGCAGCCCGACTGCTCACAGCCCGCCGCGATGCCAGCCACCACCCGCGCGGCGGTGTCCACATCCAGCTTGCCACAGGCGAAGTAGTCGAGGAAAAACAGCGGCTCAGCCCCTTGCACCAGCACGTCGTTGACGCTCATGGCCACGAGGTCGATGCCGACCGTGTCGTGCATGTCCCACGCGAACGCCAGCTTGAGCTTGGTGCCGACACCGTCGGTGCCGCTGACCAGCACCGGCTCCCGGTAGCGCTTGGGGATTTCGAACAGCGCGCCAAAGCCGCCGATGCCGGCCAGCACGCCGTCACGCAAGGTGCGCTTGGCCAGCGGTTTGATGCGCTCCACCAGCGCGTCACCGGCGTCGATGTCGACGCCGGCGTCTTTGTAGGAAAGGGGTGTCGTGTTCATGGGGTCGGTACAATCCGGCCCGATTGTACGGTGACCCGATGCCCCCCACGCTGAAACTTCAACAGGCCTTGCCGTGGCTGGCCCTGGCGCTGGCCACGTGGTGGCTGGTGGGGCGGCTGGCGCCGGTGCTGTTTCCGCTGCTGTTGGCGCTGGTGCTGGCGTACATCCTGGCGCCGCTGGTGCAATGGCTGCACCAGCGCCGGGTGCCCCGTTGGCTGGGGGCGGGGTTGGCCATCGCGCTGGTGTGCACGCTGCTGCTGGCGTTGGTGCTGATCATCGTGCCGGTCATCGTCAAACAGTGGCCGCTGCTGCGCGAGCAGATTCCGGCGCTGCTGGAGCGTCTCAACGCGTGGCTGGTGCCGCATGCGCGCCGGCTGGGGCTGGACATCGCGGTCGACGTCGACGGCGTGCGCCAGTTGCTGCGCAACCTGCTCAGCGGCCACGAGGAGCAGGTGCTGGCGCACCTGCTGTCGTCGCTGCGCATCGGCGGCAGCCTGCTGGTGGCGGTGCTGGGCAACGCGGTGTTGATGCCGGTGGTGGCCTACTACCTGTTGCTGGACTGGCCGGCGTTGGGCGCGCGCGTGCAGGCGCTGGTGCCGCCGCGCTGGCGCGCGGCGCTGAGCGGCTGGTGGGCGGAGACCGACGCGGTGCTGGGGCAGTACGTGCGCGGGCAGCTGCTGGTGATGGGGACGCTGGCCGTGTACTACGCGCTGGCGCTGTGGCTGGTGGGGCTGGATCTGGCGCTGCCGGTGGGGGTGTTCACGGGGCTGGCGGTGTTCGTGCCGTACGTGGGCTTTGGCGTCGGGCTGGTGCTGGCGTTGCTGGCGGCGCTGCTGCAGTTTGCCGACCCATGGTCGGTGGCCGCGGTGGCGGCGGTGTACGGTGTGGGCCAGGTGCTGGAGAGCTTTGTGCTCACCCCGCGCTGGGTGGGCGAACGCATCGGCCTGCACCCGGTGGCGGTGATTTTTGCGTTGATGGCGTTTGGGCACTTGTTCGGTTTCGTCGGTGTGTTGCTGGCGCTGCCGGCTTCGGCGGTGGCGCTGGTGGCGCTGCGGCGGCTGCAGGCGCTGTACCTCAGCAGCCCCCTGTTTGGCCCGCCGCCCACGCGCGGGGAGTGAGGCGTGCGCCAGTTGACGCTCGACCTGGGGCTGGCGCCGTTGCCCACGCTGCACGCCTTTGTGCCCGAGGGCAACGAAGAGGCCGTGGCGCTGCTGCGCCAGTGGTTGCAGCAACGGCCGGCGGTGCCGCTGTACCTGTGGGGGCCACCGGCCAGCGGCAAGACGCACCTGCTGCGCGCTGCCGTGCAGGCGCTGGCCGAGCAGGGCGAATGCGCGGGGTGGCTGGATGCGCGTGGCGCCCAGCCGCAGCCTTTCGACGAGCGCTGGGCCGCCATCGTGCTGGACGACGTGCACCGCTACGACCCGTTGCGGCAGGCGGCGGCGTTCAACTGGTTCGTCCATGCCCAGGCGCCCGACCGTGGCGCGCCGCGCCCGGTGCTGGCGGCGGGCGACGTTCCACCGGCGCAGCTGCCGTTGCGCGCCGACCTGCGCAGCCGCCTGGCCTGGGGTCAGGTGCAGGGCCTGCGGCCGCTGTCCGAAGCGGCCTGCCGTGCGGTGCTGCAGCAGGCCGCCCAGGCGCGCGGCTTCACCCTGCCGCCCGAGGTGCTGGACTACGTGCTGACGCGTTGGGCGCGTGACCTGGGCAGCCTGATGGACCTGCTGCAGCGGCTGGACGCCTACGCGCTGCGCACCCAGCGGGCGGTGACGGTGCCGCTGCTGCGCGCCATGCTGGCCGACGACGCGCACGAACGGGAGGACACCCCTCGATGACGACGCTGCCCGCACCAGCCTCCACCACGCGCGACGCCGCAGGGCGCGTGCCGGTGGCGCTGTTCGACCTGGACCACACGCTGCTGCCGCTGGACTCGGACTACGAATGGGGGGTGTTCACCACCCGCATCGGCTGGACCGATCCGGTGGCGTTTGCGCGCCGCAACGACGCCTTTTTTGCCGACTACCAGGCGGGCCGCCTGGACGTGCACGCGTACGTGGCGTTTGCCACCGAGGCGATCCGCCGCGCCGGCCCGCAGGCCGCGGCGGCGGCGCACGCGCGCTTCATGGCCGAGGTCATCGAGCCCGTGCTGCGGCCCGAAGCGCGCGCGCTGGTGGCGGCGCACCGCGCACGCGGCGAGCGCGTGGCCATCGTCACCGCCACCAACGAATTTGTCACCGCCCCGATCGCGCGCGCGCTGGGGGTGGACGAACTGATCGCCGTGCGGCTGCAGCGCGACGCCAGCGGCTGGATCACCGGCGGCATTGACGGCGTGCCGTCGTTTCGCGAAGGCAAGGTGCAGCGCGTGCAGGCGTGGCTGCAGCAGCAAGGCTTGTCGCGCGAGCAGGCGCACCTAACGTTTTATTCCGACTCGACCAACGACCTGCCGCTGCTGCAGTACGCCGACGTGCCCGTGGCCACCAACCCCAGCGCGGCGCTGCGCACGCTGGCGCGCCAGCGCGGCTGGCGTATCCTCGACCTGTTCGAGCCCAAGCCATGATCAAAACACTGATCGACAAACTGCTGGACAAAACCGTGCGCACCACGCTGCGCCGCCCCCGGTGGGGCAAGCGCGAGGACGTGCCGGCGACGGTGCACGGCATCGACCCCTCCCTGGTCGACGGGCGTGCCATCGACGTGGTGCACACGCTCAAGCGCGCCGGCTACGAGGCCTACATCGTGGGCGGCGCGGTGCGCGACCTGCTGCTGGGCCTGCGGCCCAAGGACTTCGACGTGGCCACCAACGCCACGCCCGAGCAGGTCAAAGCGCTGTTTCGGCGCGCGTTCATCATCGGGCGACGCTTTCGCATCGTGCACGTGGTGTTTGGGCGCGGACGCGAGCACGAGGTCATCGAGGTGTCGACCTTTCGCGCCTACCTCGACCCCAGCCAGGCCGAGCCGGTGGTGGGCGATGAGCGCAGCAAGCGCGCGCTGGCCGGCGTGGCGCTGGCGGTGGACGCCAGCGGCCGCGTGCTGCGCGACAACGTCTGGGGGCCGATCGAGCAAGACGCGGCGCGGCGCGACTTCACCATCAACGCCATGTACTACGACCCGGAAACGCAGACCGTGGTCGACTTTCACCATGGCATCCGCGACGCGCGCAAGCGCGTCATCCGCATGATCGGCGACCCGGCCACGCGTTACCGCGAGGACCCGGTGCGCATCATCCGCGCGGTGCGCTTCGAGGCCAAGTTGAGCCGCCTGGGCTTCAAGCTGGACGCCAAGACGCGCGCGCCGATGGCGGCCCACCTGCACCTGCTGGGCGACGTGCCGCCCAGCCGGCTGTTCGACGAAATGCTCAAATTGCTGCAAACGGGGCACGCCATCGCCAGCGTCGAAGCGCTGCGTGCCCATGGCTTGGACCGCGGCATTTACCCGCTGTTGGACGTGGTGGTGGAGCGTGCCGACGAGCCGTTGGTGCGTGCGGCGCTGCTGGACACCGACCGCCGTGTGGCCGAGGGCAAGCCCGTGGCGCCGAGCTTTTTGCTGGCCTGCGTGCTGTGGCAGGACGTGCGTGCGGCGTGGCAGCGCCGGGTGCAGGCGGGCACGCCCACCTTTCCGGCGCTGGCCGAAGCGGTGGACGAGGTGTTTGAGGCGCGCATCGGCGACGTGTCGGGCCGCGGCAAGTTGGGCGCCGACATGCGCGAGATCTGGATGATGCAGCCGCGCTTCGACAAGCGCACCGGGCAGTCGCCGTTCACGCTGGTGGAGGCGCCGCGCTTTCGCGCCGGGTTCGACTTTTTGCGCCTGCGCGCGCAGGTGGGTGAAGTCGAGGAGGAACTGGCCCACTGGTGGGAGACGTTCAGCCAGGCCAGCGAGCCGGTGCGGCGCGACATGATCGAAGCCGTGCGGCTGGAGCAGCAGCGCGCCCAGCGTGCCGGCAAGGGCACGCGGAGCCGGCGCACGCGCGCCGACGACGCGCCTGCCCAGGCGGCGCCCGCCACGCCGGCGGCCGACGCCGTGCCGCCAGCGCCCGATGACGCGCAGGCCAGCGCAGATGCCCCGGCCCGCAAGCGCCGGCGTCGCCGCCGCAAGCCCTCCGGTGGCGGCCAAGGGGACGGCGCCGCGCCCGACACCGGTGCCCCCGATGCGTGACGCGGTGATGGCCTACGTGGGCCTGGGGGCCAACCTGGGCGATGCGGCGGCGCGGTTGCGCACGGCGCTGGGTTGGCTCGACGAGCTGCCGCAGACCCGTTGCGTGGCGGCTTCGGGGTTGTGGCGCAGCGCGCCGGTGGACGCCGACGGCCCCGACTACTGCAACGCCGTGGCAGCGCTGCGCACGCACCTGACGGCGCCTGCGCTGCTGCAGGCGTTGCTGGCGCTGGAGGCGCGTGCGGGCCGCCAGCGACCATACCGCAACGCCCCGCGCACGCTGGACCTGGACCTGCTGCTGTACGGCGGCGCGCGCATCGCGTCGCCGTGGCTGACGGTGCCGCACCCGCGTCTGGCGCAGCGCGCGTTTGTGCTCGTGCCGCTGCGCGAGGTGGCCCCGCATCTGGTCGATGCCGCCGCGCTGGACGCGGTGGCCGGGCAGGCCATCCGCCCTTGGGACTGACCCAGCGCTTGACCGCCAGGGCTCAGGGCGCCAGGCGCTCGCGAACCCACTGGCCGTCGTGCCACCGGTAGCGCAGCCGGTCGTGCAGCCGGCTCTTGCGTCCTTGCCAGAACTCCCAACGGTCGGGCTTGAGCCGGTAGCCCCCCCAGTGCGGCGGGCGCGGCGGGTTCATCAGAAATTGCGCCGCGTACTTGGCGGCGTTGGCCACCAGCACCGCACGGCTGTCGATCACCTCGCTTTGCGGGCTGGCCCACGCGCCGATGCGGTGGTCCAGCGGCCGGCTGGCGAAGTAGGCGTCGCTTTCTTCGGCGCTGACGGGTTCGACCACCCCCTCGATGCGCACCACGCGCTCCAGCTCCACCCAGTGGAACTGCAACGCGGCGTAGGGGTTGCCGGCCAGCTCGCGCCCCTTGCGGCTGTGGTAGTTGGTGTACCAGACGATGCCGCGCTCGTCGTAGCCCTTGATCAGCACCACGCGCGTGCTGGGCCGCAGGTCGCTGCCCACGGTGGCCAGCGTCATCGCGTTGGGTTCGGGCAGTTCGGCGCGGATCGCCTCCTGCAGCCACTGGTCGAACTGGCGCAGCGGGTCGGGGTGCGACGCTTCCTCGCTCAGCTCGGCCTTTTCGTAACTTTTGCGCAACGCGGCGATGTCCATGCGGGCAAGTATCGCACGCGCCGCCGGGGGATAATGCGCCGCATGCACGACACCGCCCTGCACGATTGGATCGACCTGGATGCGCTGGCGCGCAGCGGCCAGTGGCTCGAGGGGCGGCAGCCCATCGACCGCCTGGCGCGCGTGCGCGCCGAGGCCCCTGAGCTCGACGCGCGTGACCACGCCGGCGTGGCCTGGCGCGTCTGGGCCGAGTGGCGCGAGCCGCCCGCGGCGGTGGCCGCCGCACTGCGCGCGCTGGGTGGCGCGCCGGCGGCACGGCAGCTGTGGCTGCGGCTGCAGGTCCACGGCGCGGTGCCGTTGGTGTGCCAGCGTTGCCTGGAGCCGTACTGGCAGCCGCTCGAGGTGGATCGGTGGTTTCGGTTCGTCGCCGACGAAGCCACCGCCGAGGCCGAGGACGAGCACTGCGAAGAAGATCTGCTGGTGCGCAGCGGCCCACGCTTCGACCTGCGGGGCCTGATCGAAGACGAGCTGCTGCTGGCGGCGCCGTTGGTGCCGCACCACCTGCAGTGCCCCACACCGTTGCCGTTGGCAGCAGGCGACCGCTTGGGCGCCGTGGACCACCTGCCCGATGCCAAAGTCAGCGACGATGCGGCTGCCGCGCCGCGCCAACCGCTTGCGGTGCTGGCCAGCTTGCGCAAAGGCGGCAAGCTATAATATGAAGTTTCGTTGTCAGCCCCACCCACGGTAAGGATTCGATCATGGCCGTTCAGCAAAACAAGAAATCGCCCTCCAAGCGCGGCATGCACCGCTCGCACCAGGCGTTGTCGGTGCCCGGCATCGCGGTGGAGCCCACCACGGGCGAAGTGCACCTGCGCCACCACATCAGCCCCAACGGTTTTTACCGCGGCCGTCAGGTCATCAAGTCCAAGGCTTCGGCCTGATCACCCGCCTGGGCGGGTCGGCGGCGGTGCCGCATCCGCCTCTTGCGCGCAAACGTGGTGCGTATCGCCGTCGATTGCATGGGGGGCGACCACGGCCCGGCGGTGACGCTGCCGGCCTGTCGGGCGTTCCTGCAAAGCCACCCGCACGCTCACCTCTTGCTGGTGGGGTTGCCTGACGCCCTGCAGGAGGTTGCCGGGTGGGCCGACGGCCGTTGCACGGTGGTGCCGGCCACCGAGGTCGTCGCCATGGACGACCCGGTGGAAGTGGCCCTGCGACGCAAGAAAGACTCGTCGATGCGTGTGGCCATCACGCTGGTGCGTGACGGCCAAGCCGACGCCGCCGTGTCGGCCGGCAACACGGGCGCGCTGATGGCCATCGCGCGCTACGTGCTCAAGACGCTGGACGGCATCGACCGCCCCGCCATCGCCACCCAGATTCCCAACGCCCGCGGCGGCGCCACGACGATGCTGGACCTGGGTGCCAACGTCGACTGCAGCGCCGAACACCTGCTGCAGTTTGCCCTGATGGGCTCGGCGCTGGTGGCGGCCACCGGCGGGCGCGCGCAGCCCAGCGTCGGACTGCTCAACATCGGCGAAGAGGTCATCAAGGGCAACGACGTCATCAAGCGCGCCGGCCAGTTGTTGCGTGAGGCCGCCGCGCGGGGCGACCTCAACTTCCACGGCAACGTCGAAGGCAACGACATCTTCAAAGGCACCACCGACATCGTCGTGTGCGACGGCTTCGTCGGCAACGTCGCGCTCAAAACCAGCGAAGGCTTGGCGTCGATGGTGGGGGGCTTTTTGCGCGAGGAGTTCGAGCGCAACCTGTACACGCGCCTGGTGGCCTTGCTGGCCTTGCCGGTGCTGCGCGCGTTCAAGCGCCGGGTGGACCACCGGCGCTACAACGGCGCGGCGCTGCTGGGGCTGCGCGGCTTGGTGTTCAAGAGCCACGGTTCGGCCGACGCGCTGGCGTTCGAGCACGCGCTGGCGCGTGCGTATGATGCCGCCGGTGCGCAGCTGCTGCAGCGCGTGCAGGCGGGCATCGCCCACGCCGCGCCGCTGCTGGTCCCCGCGCCTGCGGCGGGCGACTGACGCGCCGCTTCGATCAACCCTACCGCGATGCACCGATGACCCGTTACGCCCGCATCACCGGCACCGGCAGCCACCTGCCCGCGCGGCGCCTGACCAACGACGACATGGCCACGCTGCTGGCGCAGCGGGGGCTGCAGACCAGCGACGAGTGGATCGTCGAGCGCACCGGCATCCGCGCCCGGCACTTTGCGGCCGACGGTGAGATGGCCAGCGACCTGGCGCTGCAGGCCAGCCTGCAGGCGCTGGCCGCCGCCGGCCGACAGCCGCACGAGGTGGACCTGATCGTCGTGGCGACTTCCACGCCGGACATGGTGTTTCCCTCCACCGCCACCATCCTGCAGCGCAAGCTGCACGAGGCGGCGCTGGCGCAAGGGGGGCAGGGGCCGATCGGTGCCGCGGCGTTCGATGTGCAGGCGGTGTGCACCGGCTTCATCTACGCGCTGACCGTGGCCGACGCGTTGATCCGCGCCGGCACGGCGCGCTGCGCGCTGGTGGTGGGGGCCGAGGTGTTTTCGCGCATCCTCAACTTCGACGACCGCACCACCTGCGTGCTGTTCGGCGACGGCGCGGGCGCCGTGGTGCTGGAGGCCACCGAACACGACGGCAGCGGCCCTGGCGTGCTGGCCACCGACATCCACGCCGACGGACGCCACACCGGCATTCTGTGCGTGCCGGGCACGGTCGCCGGCGGCCAGGTGCTGGGCGACCCGCTGCTGCGCATGGACGGGCAGGCGGTGTTCAAGCTCGCCGTCGGTGTGCTGGAAGAGACCGCCCGCACCACGCTGGCCAAGGCGGGCATGACGGAAGCCGACCTCGATTGGCTGGTTCCGCACCAGGCCAACATCCGCATCATGCAAAGCACCGCGCGCAAGCTCAAGCTGCCGATGGAGCGTGTGGTCGTCACCGTGGATCAGCACGGCAACACCTCGGCGGCGTCGATCCCGCTGGCGTTGGACCACGCGGTGCGCGCCGGCCGCATCCAGCCCGGCCAGCTGCTGATGCTGGAGGGTGTGGGCGGCGGCTTCACGTGGGGCTCGGCGCTGGTGCGCTACTGAGCAAGGAGTCGTTTCGATGACCGCATTCGCGTTTGTTTTTCCTGGCCAAGGCTCGCAGTCGGTTGGCATGCTCGACGGCTGGGGCGACCATCCGGTGGTGCGTGCCACGCTGGAGGAGGCGTCCGACGCGCTGGGCGAGGACATCGGCCGCCTGATCCACGAAGGGCCCAAGGAGGCGCTGGCCCTGACCACCAACACCCAGCCGGTGATGCTGGTGGCCGGGGTGGCCGCATGGCGCGTGTGGCAAGCCGAAGGCGGCGCCGACCCGATCGCCGTGGCTGGCCACTCGCTGGGCGAATACTCGGCGTTGGTGGCGGCCGGTGCGCTCAGCCTGGCGGATGCGGCGCCGCTGGTGCGGTTTCGCGCGCAGGCCATGCAGCAGGCGGTGCCGGTGGGGGCGGGCGCGATGGCGGCCATCCTGGGGCTGGACGCCGACGCCGTGCGCGCCGGTTGTGCCGAAGCCCAAGCCAGCATGGCGCCCAACAGCGGCGAGGTGGTCGAGGCGGTCAATTTCAACGACCCGGCGCAGACCGTGATCGCCGGCTCCAAGGCCGCGGTGGACAAGGCGTGCGAGGTGCTCAAGGCGCGTGGCGCCAAGCGGGCGCTGCCGCTGCCGGTGTCGGCGCCGTTTCATTCGAGCCTGATGCGCCCGGCCGCCGAGGCCCTGCGCGAGCGCCTGGCCACGGTGCCGCTGCAGGCGCCGCGCATCCCGGTGGTCAACAACATCGACGTGGCGGTCGAGACGGACCCCGCGCGCATCCGCGACGCGCTGGTGCGCCAGGCCGCCGGCCCGGTGCGCTGGGTGGAGTGCGTGCAGGCGCTGCGCGCGCGCGGCGCGCAGGCCATCGTCGAATGCGGGCCGGGCAAGGTGCTGCTGGGGCTGACCAAGCGCATCGACCCGCAGGTGCAGGCGGCGGCGCTGTACGATCCGGCCACGTTGACCGAAGTCAAGGCGCTGCTGGCCGCCTGAGGCCAGCATCGCGTGCCACGGGCATTCAAACAGGGAAAACCTTGCCATGTCAGAACTCAGCTTCCAGGGGCAGGTGGCGTTGGTCACCGGCGCGTCGCGCGGCATCGGCGCGGCCATTGCCCGTGAGTTGGCCCAACGCGGTGTGCGCGTGGTCGGCACCGCCACCACCGACGACGGCGCGCAGCGCATCACGCAGGCGCTGGCCGGCTTCGAGGGCTGCCGCGGCGCGCGGCTGGACGTCAACGACGGCCCGGCGGCCGAGGCGCTGGTCGACGCCATCGTCAAGGAACACGGCGCGTTGCACATCCTGGTCAACAACGCCGGCATCACGCGCGACATGCTGGCCATGCGCCTCAAGGACGAGGATTGGGACGCGGTGCTCGACACCAACCTCAAGGCGGTGTTTCGGCTGTGCCGCGCCGCCATTCGGCCGATGATGAAGCAGCGCTACGGGCGCATCGTCAACATCACCAGCGTGGTCGGCGCCGCGGGCAACCCCGGCCAAGCCAACTACGCCGCCGCCAAGGCCGGCGTGGCGGGCATGACGCGCGCGCTGGCGCGCGAGCTGGGCAGCCGGCGCATCACGGTCAACTGCGTGGCGCCAGGCTTCATCGAAACCGACATGACCGCCAGCCTGCCGCCGGAGCAGCAGCAGGCGCTGCTGGCGCAAATTCCGCTGGGACACCTGGGCAAACCGGCCGACGTCGCGCACGCGGTGGCGTTCGTGGCCAGCCCGCAGGCGGGCTACATCACCGGACAGGAGTTGCACGTCAACGGCGGCATGTTCATGGCCTGACACCGGCCGGGCACGCGCGGCTTGTCCCCCACGCGGGCAGGCCCGCTACAATGCCGGGGCATTTTTCAACCACCCGACGAGGGAACCCATGAGCGACATCGAAGCACGCGTCAAGAAGATCATCGCCGAGCAGCTCGGCGTGGAGGAGAGCCAGGTGACCCCCGAGAAGGCGTTCGTCGCCGACCTGGGCGCCGACTCCCTCGACACCGTGGAGCTGGTGATGGCCCTCGAAGACGAGTTCGGTATCGAAATCCCCGACGAGGACGCCGAAAAGATCACCACCGTGCAGCAGGCGATCGACTACGCCAAGGCGCACTACAAGGGCTGAGCCTGCGATGAGCCGCCGCCGTGTCGTCGTGACCGGCTTGGGCTGCATCAGCCCCGTGGGCAACACGGTGGCTGAGGCCTGGGCCAATGTGCTCGCCGGCCGCTCCGGCATCGACCGCATCACCAAGTTCGATGCCAGCGCCTTTGCCTGCCAGATCGCGGGCGAGGTGCGCGGCTTCGACGTCGCTGCGTACCTCCCGCCCAAGGAGGCACGCACGATGGACACTTTTATCCACTACGGTCTGGCGGCCGCGGCGCAGGCGGTGGCCGACGCCGGCCTGCCCACCGGCGAACAACTGTCCGAGGACGAGGCGTGCCGCATCGGTTGCGTGATCGGCTCGGGCATCGGCGGGCTGCCGCTGATCGAGGCCACGCACACCGAGCTGACCGCGCGCGGGCCACGGCGCATCTCGCCGTTTTTCGTGCCGGCCTCGATCATCAACATGATCTCGGGCCATGTGTCGATGCGCTACGGCTTCAAGGGGCCCAACCTGGCCGTGGTGACGGCCTGCACCACCGGCCTGCACTGCATCGGCGAAGCCGCGCGCCTGATCGAGTACGGCGACGCTGACGTCGTGGTGGCCGGGGGCGCCGAAGCCACCGTGTCGCCGCTGGGCATCGGCGGCTTTGCGGCGATGCGCGCGCTGTCCACCCGCAACGACGACCCGCAAGCGGCCTCGCGTCCCTTCGACAAGGACCGCGACGGCTTCGTGCTCGGCGAAGGCGCCGGCGTGCTGGTGCTGGAAGCGTACGAGCACGCCAAGGCACGCGGCGCCAAGATCTACGCCGAGCTGGCTGGCTACGGCATGAGCGCCGACGCCGGGCACATGACCGCGCCGAACATGGACGGCCCGCGCCGCGCCATGCTCAACGCCCTGCGCAACGCCGGGGTCAACCCCGACGAGGTCGATTACCTCAACGCCCACGGCACCTCGACGCCGCTGGGTGACGTCAACGAAACCAACGCCATCAAGGCGGCGCTGGGCGAGCACGCGCGCCGTGTCGTGGTCAGCTCGACCAAGTCGATGACCGGCCACCTGCTGGGCGGCGCCGGCGGGCTGGAAAGCGTGTTCACCGTGCTGGCGGTGCACCACCAGCAGATCCCACCGACGATCAACCTGGCGCAGCCCGACCCCGAGTGCGACCTCGACTACTGCGCCAACACCGCGCGCGATGCCACGGTCCGGGTGGCGCTGAAGAACAACTTTGGCTTCGGCGGCACCAACGGCACGCTGGTGTTCAAGCGCGTCTGAGGCCCCATGTCCTGCTACGCGGCTGCGGCGCTGCACCACCCGGCGCGCGCCGCCGTGGTGCCGGGGTGGCTGAGCCTGGGGGCGGCTGCGGCCGTGCTGCTGGGGACGCTGGCCACGTGGGCGTGGCACGACCCTGGCCTTGGCCTGGCCTGGTGGGCCGGGGCGGTCGCGTCGCTGGGCTGGCTGGCGTGGGCCGGTTGGTCGGTGCGCTGCGCCCAAGTTGGCGTGCTGCGCTGGGAGCCCACCCCCGACGGGGGTGGCGTGTGGCGCTGGTGCCCCCGTCAGCGGCCGCTGGGGTGGGTGCTGGGGCGCCTGCAGGCGTTGCCGTTGCCCGGCGCTGGCCTGCTGGTGCGTGGGGTCGCCTCGGACGGCCGGGTCTGGTGGCTGCACTGCGCCCCCGGCGAAGACGGCGCCGCATGGCGCGCGTTGCGCCGCGCGCTCACCTTGCCCGGTGACGCGCCCGTGCGGCTATAGTCGGTGCCCAAGTCTCCGCAGCATGCATTCCGACCACGATGCCCCCCGCCCTGGTGATGCCGACGCCGCGCTGGTGCAGCGCGCGTTGGCCGGGGACGTGCGCGCCTTCGAGCTGCTGGTGGTCAAGTACCAGCGCCGGGTCGAGCGCTTGATCGGCCGCCTGGTGCGCGACCAGGACTTGGTGCAGGACCTGGCCCAAGAAACCTTTGTGCGGGCATGGCGCGCGCTGCCCCAGTTTCGTGGGGATGCGCAGTTTTACACCTGGCTGTACCGCATCGCGGTCAACACGGCCAAAAAGGCGCTGCAAGAGCTCAAGCGCGACCCGCTGGTGCCGATGAGCGCGCTGCACAACGGCGACGAGGGCGACGAAACTTCGCTCACGGAATGGGATCTGATGGCGCAGGTGGCCGACGCCGAGACCCCCGACGCGGTGCTGGCCAGCAAAGAAATCGCGCAAGCCGTGCAGGCGGCGGTGGAAGCGCTGCCGCCGGAGTTGGCGCAAGCCATCACGCTGCGCGAAATCGACGGTTTGAGCTACGAGGACATTGCCCAGGCGCTGGGCTGCCCGATCGGCACCGTGCGCTCGCGCATTTTCCGGGCGCGCGAAGCCATCTCGGCGCGCATCAAGCCGATGCTGGAGCGGCAGTCGGGCAAGCGATGGTGAACGGTGCCGCGCACCCTGGACAGGTGAACACGCTATGAACATGCCACGTCGCACGTCAAACCCATCGGCCGAGCCGCGGCGGCTGGGTTGGTCCGCGCTGTACGACGGCGAGTGCAGGGCCGACGAGCTCGACCGTCTGCTGGGCCACGAGGACGCTGCGGCGCGCGATGCCGCCTGGGACCTGTACCGCTGCATCGGCGATGCGCTGCGCGCCCACGAAGCGGCCCAACCGAGCGCGGCCGACCCGGACTTTGTGCGCGCGGTGATGGCCCGTGTGGCGAAGGAGCCCCAGGTCACACCAGAGCCGGCAGCGCGGCTGCAACGCCGCATCGCGCTGCCCCCCGCGGCCAACGCCGCGTTGTGGCGTTGGCGCGCGCTGGCCGGGGTGGCGGCGCTGGCGGCGGTCGTGGCGGTGCTGTTGCCGGTGCTTGGGCCGACCGGCGGCATCGTGGGCGAGCCGTCGACGTTGGCGGGCGCGCCCGCCCCGACCCCGGCGCCCGCGGTGGCGCAGGCCGAGCCGACAGCGCGCGACGCGCAGGTGGACGACCTGGTGGCCGCGCACCGGGCGTGGGGCAGCGCGTCGGCGCTGCAGGCGCCAGGTGGCTTTTTGCGCACCGTGGCGTACGACACGCCGGGACGCTGACGCGATGGGCGCCCAAGGCATGGTTCGCGCAGGCTGGCCGCCGCTGGCGGCCCGGTGGTTGGCCGGCTGGTTGACGCTGTGGCTCGCCTGGGCCACGGTGGCGCAGGCGGCGCCACCCGAGGCGCCGACGTTGACGGTGGCGGGTTGGCTGGAGCGGCTGTACGCCGCGACGCGTAACCGCGCCTACAGCGGCACCTTCGTCGTCACGCGCGGCGACGAGGTGGCCGCCGCGCGCGTAACGCATGTGTGCGACGGCCAGCACCAGATCGAGCGCGTCGAAGCGCTCAACGGCCCGGCGCGAGTGACGTGGCGCTACGACGACGAGGTGCTGACGCTGTGGCCGCGTCGGCAAGTGGGCCTGCGCGAACGGCGCGAGGTGTTGCGCCTGTTTCCCGGGCCGTCGCGGGTGCCGGGGCTGGACGTGGACCAGCACTACCGCGCGCTGGCGCGTGGCGCGCAGCGTGTGGCCGGGCTGGACGCCTGGGTGGTGGAGTTTGCCCCGCGCGACGAGTGGCGCTATGGCTACCGCGTGTGGTCGGAGCAGACCACCGGGCTGGCGCTGAAGCTGCAGACCGTCGGGCCGGGCGGCCAGGTGCTGGAGCAAATGGCGTACACCGACGTGCAACTGGACGTGCCGTTGCGCATGGACGCGCTGCTGCGCCAAATGGCCGACACGCAGGGTTACCGCGTGCAACAGCCCAATTTGACCAAAACGACGTTGCAGGCGCTGGGCTGGCGCTTCAACGCCGGTGTGCCGGGCTTTCAGTGGTTGGGGTGTTGGCAGCGCGAGGACGCGGCGTCGCGCGAGCGTCCGCCCGTGCAATGCGTGCTGACCGACGGGCTGGCGTCGGTGTCGCTGTTCATCGGGGCGGGCGAGCCGGTGCCGGCGCGTGTCAGCGGCGCGATGCAGGTGCGCTCGCTGCGCGTGGGTGAGCACACACTCACCGCCGTCGGTGAAGTGCCGGCGGCCACGCTGCAGCGTCTGTTGGCCGCGCTGGAGCGTGAACCTTGACATCGCCGCGCGCCGCCCCCATGTCGGCCCGAAAGCGCCGCCCGTGGGCCCCGCTCGATGGTCAGGATCGTTGTGGATTCAGGTGAGTCTCATGTCGCATTTCCAACCCTTGCAACCTGTGTGGCGCCGCTGGGCGCCGATGACCGTGACGCTGGCGGCCAGCGTCGCGCTGTTGTGGGCCGCGGTGCAGCCGCGCGTGGACGCCCAGCCCACCAACCCAGGCGCCAGCGCCACCGCGCCGGCGCCACGCTTGAGCGGTCTGCCCGACTTCACCGTGTTGGTCGAGGAAGTGGGGCCGTCGGTGGTCAACATCCGCACGGTCGAGCGCGTCAGCCGCGCGCCCCAGTTGGGCACGCCGGACGAGCAAATGCAGGAGTTTTTCCGCCGCTTCGGCATTCCGCTGCCCCCGGGCGTGGGGCCGCGCGGTCCGCGTGGCGATGACGACGATGGCGCAGGGCAGCGGCGTCAGCGCGGGGTTGGCTCGGGCTTCGTCTTCAGCGCCGACGGCTACATCATGACCAACGCGCACGTCGTCGACGGCGCGGAAGAGGTCATCGTCACCCTCAGCGACAAGCGCGAGTTCAAAGCGCGCGTCGTGGGGGCGGACAAGCGCACCGACGTGGCGCTGGTCAAAATCGACGCCACCGGGCTGAAGCCCGTGCGCATCGGCGACGTTGGCCGGCTCAAGGTGGGCGAGTGGGTGATGGCCATCGGCTCGCCGTTTGGCCTGGACAACACCGTCACCGCCGGCATCGTCAGCGCCAAACAGCGCGAGACGGGCGACTTCGTGCCGTTTATCCAGACCGACGTGGCCATCAACCCGGGCAACTCCGGCGGGCCACTGATCAACATGCGCGGTGAGGTGGTCGGTATCAACAGCCAGATCTACTCGCGCTCCGGCGGCTTCATGGGCATCAGTTTTGCGATCCCGATCGACGAGGCGGTGCGCGTGGCCGAACAGCTCAAGGCGCATGGCAAGGTCACCCGCGGGCGCATCGGGGTGGCCATCGAGCCGGTGGACAAGGAGGTGGCCGAGTCGCTCGGGCTGCCCAAGGCGGCCGGCGCGCTGGTGCGCGGGGTCGAGGACGGCTCGCCCGCGGCCAAGGCGGGCATCGAGCCGGGCGACATCATCCTGCGCTTCGACGGCAAGGCCATCGAGCAGTCCGTGGACCTGCCGCGCATCGTCGGCAACACCAAGCCCGGCACCAAGGCCGCGGTCGAGGTCTGGCGCCGTGGGGCCACCCGCACCGTGACGGTGACGGTGGGCACGTTCGACGACGAGGAGGCCAAGCCCGCGCGCAGCGAGCCGGCCAAGGCCGCGCCGCTGGGCCTGACGGTGCGCGAACTGAGCGCGGCCGAGCGGCGCCAGCTCAAAGTCGGGGGTGGCGTGCGGGTGGTCGAAGCCAGCGGCCCTGCGGCGGCGGCAGGCGTGCAGCCCGACGACGTCATCGTCGGCGTGGGCAACCAGCCGGTGGGCAGCGTGGCGGACTTCGAGCGCCTCACCGCGGCGCTGCCCAAAGGGCGGCCGGTGACGTTGCTGTTGCGCCGCGGCGAATGGGCGCAGTGGGTGCTGGTGCGCCCGTGAGCCGACGGCGCCCGGGCGCTGGCCGGTGTGGCGCTGCGCCTACAATGGCGGGTTGATCGCCATGCAGGCGCGCACCCCGGTGGCGCGCCTTCCTTTTTGTCATGAAGCACATCCGCAACTTTTCCATCATCGCGCACATCGACCACGGCAAAAGCACGCTGGCCGACCGCCTCATCGCGCGCTGCGGCGGCCTGAGCGAGCGCGAGATGACCGAGCAGGTGCTCGACTCGATGGAGCTGGAAAAGGAGCGCGGCATCACCATCAAGGCGCAGACCGCCGCGTTGCAGTACACCGCGCGCGATGGCCAGACCTACAACCTGAACCTGATCGACACGCCCGGCCACGTGGACTTTTCCTACGAGGTCAGCCGCTCGCTGTCGGCGTGCGAAGGCGCGCTGCTGGTGGTGGACGCCAGCCAGGGGGTGGAGGCGCAGACGGTGGCCAACTGCTACACCGCGCTGGACCTGGGGGTGGAGGTGTTGCCGGTGCTCAACAAGATGGACCTGCCGCAGGCCGACCCCGAGCGCGCCAAACAGGAGATCGAAGACGTCATCGGCCTGGACGCTTCGGAGGCGATTCCGTGCTCGGCCAAAACCGGGCTGGGCATCGATGACATCCTGGAGGCCATCGTGGCCAAGGTGCCGCCGCCGCGTGGCAACCCCGACGGCCCGCTGCGCGCGATGATCATCGATTCGTGGTTCGACAACTACGTCGGCGTGGTGATGCTGGTGCGCGTGGTCGACGGGCACCTCAACCGCGGTGACCGCATCCGGCTGATGGCCACGGGCGCCGCCTACCAGGTGGAAAAGCTGGGGGTTTTCACCCCGGCCAACCAGCCGCGCGAAGCGCTGCACGCGGGCGAAGTGGGCTACGTCATCGCCGGCATCAAGGAGCTGCAGGCCGCCCGCGTGGGCGACACGGTCACCTCGTTCAAAACCGCCAGCGGCGCCAACCTCACCCCCGCGGCCGAGCCGCTGCCCGGCTTCAAGCAGGTGCAGCCGATGGTGTTTGCGGGCCTGTACCCGACCGAAGCCAGCGAGTACGACGCGCTGCGCGACGCGCTGGAAAAGCTCAAGCTCAACGACGCCTCGCTGCACTTCGAGCCTGAGGTGTCGCAAGCGCTGGGGTTTGGGTTCCGCTGCGGCTTTTTGGGCTTGCTGCACATGGAAATCGTGCAGGAGCGGCTGGAGCGCGAATTCGACCAGGACCTCATCACCACCGCGCCCAGCGTGGTGTACCAGGTGGTCAAGGGCGACGGCGAGGTCATCGAGGTCGAAAACCCGTCCAAGATGCCGGAGCCGGGCCGCATCCAGGAAATCCGCGAGCCCATCGTCACCGTGCACATCTACGTGCCGCAGGACTACGTCGGCCCGGTGATGACGCTGTGCAACCAAAAGCGCGGCGTGCAGCTCAACATGGCCTACCACGGCAAGCAGGTGCTGCTGACGTACGACCTGCCGCTGGCCGAAATCGTGCTGGACTTCTTCGACAAGCTCAAGTCCGTCAGCCGCGGCTACGCGTCGATGGACTACGAGTTCAAGGAGTACCGCCCGTCGGACGTGGTCAAGGTGGACATCTTGCTCAACGGCGACAAGGTCGACGCGCTGTCCATCATCGTGCACCGCAGCCAGGCGCAGCACCGTGCCCGGGCGGTGGTGCAAAAGATGCGCGAAATCATCAGCCGCCAGCAGTTCGACGTGGCCATCCAGGCCGCCATCGGCGCGCAGATCATCGCGCGTGAAACCGTCAAGGCGTTGCGCAAAAACGTGCTGGCCAAATGCTACGGGGGTGACATCACGCGCAAGCGCAAGCTGCTCGAAAAACAAAAGGCCGGCAAGAAGCGCATGAAGCAAATCGGCACCGTCGAGGTGCCGCAAGAGGCGTTTTTGGCCATCTTGCAAGTGGACGAATCATGAACGATCAAACCATGGCCACGCTCACCGGCGTGGTGCTGGCCGCCTTTGCCGGTTACGGCGCGGCCTGGGCGCTGGGGGTGGTGGAGGGCAACTTCGCCGTGCTGCTGCTGGCGGCGGTGCTCATCACCGGCGTGTACTGGGTGGCGGAAAAGCTCGTTTTTCTGCCGCGGCGCCGCGCCGCGGCCGACGCCGCGTGCGCCCAGGCGCGCCAGCGCGTCGCCGACGCCGCGCGCGCCGGTGTGGCGCCGGAGCCGGTGGACGAAGCGGCGCTGCGCCAGCGCCTGCTGCAGCAACCCTGGTGGCTGGACTGGACCGCCGGGCTGTTTCCGGTCATTCTGGCCGTGTTTGTGCTGCGCTCGTTTTTGTTCGAGCCGTTCAAGATCCCATCCGGCTCGATGATCCCCACGTTGCAGGTGGGCGACCTGATCCTGGTCAACAAGTACCACTACGGCGTGCGGCTGCCGGTGGTCAACACCAAGGTCATCGACAACCACACCCCCCAACGTGGTGACGTGATCGTCTTTCGTTTTCCGCCCAAGCCCAGCCTGGACTACATCAAGCGCGTCGTCGGCGTGCCCGGTGACGAGGTGGCCTACCTGAACAAACAGCTGACGATCAACGGCCAGCCGGTGCCGCGCGAGCCCGCCCCGGACTACTACGACGCCGACGCGATGCGCTACCGCAAGCAGTTCATCGAGGTGCTGGGTGGCAAGCGCGTGCACACGCTGGTGGACGATGAACAGCCGCCGTTCGTGCCGGCGGTGGGTGACTTTCCCCACCGCGACCAGTGCCGCTACAGCGTCGAGGGCGTCGTGTGCCGGGTGCCGCCGGGGCACTACTTCGTCATGGGCGACAACCGCGACAACTCGCTCGATTCCCGCTTTTGGGGTTTCGTGCCCGAAGACCACATCGTAGGCCAAGCGTTTTTGGTGTGGATGAATTTCGGCGACCTCGGCCGCATCGGGCGTTTCGAATGAACGGCCCGCACGCGGCGAATGGCGCTATCATGGCGCGCGAGGGCGCCGAGCTTGCCGGGGCTGCGGCGAGCGGTCGTCCGCTGGGGGTAACCATGAAGCGGCAACAGCGTGGCGTGTCGGTCATCGGCATGGTGTTCGTGGGCATTGTCTTGGCGATGGTGGCCGTGCTGGCGGCCAAGGTGGTGCCCACCGTGACCGAATACTGGGCGATCCAAAAAGCGGTCAACCGCGCGGCGCAAAGCGGCACCACCGTCACCGAGATTCGCAACGCCTTCGAGCGCGCCAAGACCGCCGACTATTTCGAGGCCATCAGCGGCAAAGACCTCGATATCAGCAAGGATGGCGACAAGATCGTCGTCGAGTTCGCCTACGACAAGGAAGTCCACCTGTTCGGCCCGGCGTACCTGGTGCTGAAGTACCGCGGCCGCAGCCAGTGAACGATGCATGACGCCCAAGCCGCCCCGCTGGCGGGTTTGCAGGCCCGTCTGGGGCACACATTCCGCAACCCGGCGCTGCTGCGCCAGGCGCTGACGCACCGCAGCCACGGCGGCGAGCACTACGAGCGGCTGGAGTTCCTGGGCGACGCCGTGCTGGGGCTGGTGGTGGCCACGCTGCTGGTGCAACGCCTGCCCGAAGGGCGCGAGGGCGACCTGTCGCGCGCCCGCGCGGCGTTGGTGCGGCAGGATGCGCTGCACCGCATCGCGCTGCAGTTGCAGCTGCCGCCGCTGGTGCGCGTCGGCGAGGGCGAGCGGCGCAGCGGCGGCCACGAGCGCCCCTCTATTTTGGCCGACGTCGTCGAGGCCCTGTTGGGCGCCGTTTACCTCGACGCCGGCTTCGAGGCCGCGCGCGCCGTGGCCATGCGTTGGTACGCCGAGGTGGACGTGGCGCCGGCGGGCGCCGACAAAGACCCCAAGACCGCGCTGCAGGAGTGGCTGCAGGGGCGCCGTCTGCCGCTGCCGCGCTACGAGGTGGTGGCGGTGCATGGCCAGGCCCACGCGCAGACCTTCGAGGTGGCGTGCCACGTGCAGGGCCAGCGCGGGCCGACGCACGGCCACGGGCCTTCACGCCGCGCCGCCGAACAGCAAGCTGCCGCTGCGATGCTGCAGCGTTTGCAAGGCGGCCCCGACGCGCCCCCCGCGCGCGCTTGTGCTTGACAGGGTTTCAACCACCATGGACGACGCTTCCCAGCCCCCCGAGCCCACGCCCACCCGTTGTGGCTACATCGCCATCGTCGGCAAGCCCAACGTTGGCAAATCCACGCTGCTCAACGCGTTGGTGGGGGCCAAGGTCAGCATCACGTCGCGCAAGGCGCAAACCACGCGCCACCGCATCACCGGCATCCGCACCGAGGGGGCCACGCAGTTCATCTTCGTCGACACGCCTGGCTTTCAGACCCGGCACGACAACGCGCTCAACCGTGCGCTCAACCGCACCGTGGTGGCCACGCTGGGCGACGTCGATGTGGTGCTGTTCGTCGTCGAGGCGGGGCGCTTCGACCTGGCCGACGCCAAGGTGCTGGCGCTGTTGCCGCCTAAGGTGCCGGCGATCCTGGTGGCCAACAAGCTCGACCGCGTGCACCGCCGTGCCGAGCTGGCGCCGTGGCTGCGCAGCATGCAAGAGCGCCACCCCTTCGCTGAGTTTTTTCCCATGTCGGCGCGCAGCCCGCGCGATGTGCAGCGCCTGCTGGCGTTGTGCGAGCGCTACTTGCCCGAGCAGCCGTGGCTGTACGAAGCCGACGACCTGACCGACCGCAGCGAGCGCTTTTTGGCCGGCGAGCTGGTGCGCGAAAAGCTCTTTCGCCTCACCGGCGACGAGCTGCCCTACAGCGCCACCGTCGTCGTCGACCGCTTCGAGCACGAGGGCGACCTGCGCCGCATCGCCGCCACCATCATCGTCGAGCGCGACAGCCACAAGGCGATGGTCATCGGCGAGGGCGGCGCGCGCCTCAAGCGCATCGGCACCGAAGCGCGCCAGGAGCTGGAGCGGCTGTGGGGCGGCAAGGTCTACCTGGAGCTGTGGGTCAAGGTGCGCTCGGGCTGGTCGGATGACGAGGCCAAGTTGCGCGCGTACGGTTACGAGTGAGGCGTGGTCCGGCGCAGCCCCCGGGTGCACGACGAACCGGCCTACGTCGTGCACCAGTACGATTGGAGCGAGTCCAGCCTGATCCTGGACGTGTGGGCGCGCCACCACGGCCGCGTGGTGTTGGTGGCCAAAGGGGCCAAGCGCGCCACCTCGCCGCTGCGCGCGGTGCTGCTGCCGCTGCAACCGCTGCGGCTCGATTGGAGCGGCGCCGACGAGGTGCGCACGCTGCGCGCCGCGGTGTGGGCCGGCGGGCACGTGTTGCCGCGCGGTGACGCGCTGCTGGCCGGCTACCACCTCAACGAACTGCTGTTGCGCCTGCTGCCGCGGGGCGAACCGCACCCGGGCTTGTTCGACGCCTACGCCGCGGCGGTGTTGGGCTTGGGGCAGGGGCAGCCCGCAGCACCGTTGCTGCGCGCGTTCGAGCTGCTGCTGTTGCGCGCGCAGGGTTGGCTGCCGGACCTGGCCCACACCGCGGCGGCGCTGCAACCGCTGTACCCCACCCAACACTACCGCCTGGTGCCCGAGCACGGCCTGCTGCCTTGCGAGGCCGAGCGTGGGCTGCCCGGCGAGCAATGGTTGCGGTTGGCCGCGGCGTTGCAGACCCCCGAGCCTTGGGCGGCGCTGCACGCCAGCGCCTACGCGGTGCTGGCGGCGCCCGCGCTGCGCCAGGCGTTGCTGCCGCTGCTGCACTACCATAGCGGCGTGCGCACGTTGCGCAGCCGCGCCCTGTGGCGCGAGGTGCAGCGCCTGTTGCCCACCCCCACCACCTCCGACACCGTGTCATGACCCCCGTCCACCCTCCACGCACCGCGTTGTCCGTCAACGTCAACAAGGTGGCGCTGCTGCGCAACAGCCGCCACATCGGCATCCCGAGCGTGACGCGCGCGGCCACGCTGTGCCTGCAGGCCGGGGCGCATGGCATCACCGTGCATCCGCGCCCCGACGAGCGCCACATCCGCTGGCACGACGTGTTCGACATCGCCGCCGTGGTGCAGGCCTGGCCCGGGCGCGAGTACAACATCGAAGGCAACCCCTTCCACAACCTGCTGGACGTGGCGCGCGAGGTGGTGGCGCGCGGCTTGCCGTTGCATCAACTGACCTTTGTGCCCGACGACGTGGGGCAATTCACCAGCGACCACGGCTGGCGCTTCCCCGACGATGCCGAGCGGCTGCGTCCGGTCGTCGCACAAGCCCGCGCGCTGGGCGCGAGGGTGAGCCTGTTCATGGACCCCGACCCCCAGGCGATGGACGCCGCGGCCGCCGTGGGGGCCGACCGCGTTGAGCTGTACACCGAACCTTACGCCGCCGCCTGGGCCGACCCGGCGGCGCGCGCGCGGCTGTTGCCACGCTACCGCGCGGCGGCGCAGGCGGCGCAGGCCGCAGGGTTGCAGGTCAACGCCGGGCACGACCTCAACCGCGACAACCTGACCGACTTTTTGCGTGCGGTGCCCGGCGTGGCCGAGGTGTCGATCGGGCACGCGCTGATCGCCGACGCGCTGGAGCTGGGCTACGCGGCCACCGTGCAGGCGTACCTGGCGTGCATCGCGGCGGCCGACGCCGCGGCGGGCGAGGCCGGCGCATGATCGTGGGCATCGGCACCGACGCGTGCGACGTGCGGCGCATCGCCGCCGCGCTGCAACGCCACGGGCCACGGTTCGCCCAGCGCATCCTGGGGGCGCAGGAGCTGCCCGTGTGGCAGCGGCGCAGCCAGCGTTGGCCTGAGCGCGGACTGCGCTATTTGGCCACGCGCTTTGCCGCCAAGGAAGCCTTTGCCAAGGCCGTCGGCTTGGGCCTGCGTGCCCCGATGACGTGGCGCGCGTGCCAAATCGTCAACGCGCCCAGCGGCCAGCCCACGGTGCACCTGGACGGCGCGTTGCGCGCCTGGTTCGACGCGCGTGGCTGGCGCGCCCACGTCAGCCTCAGCGACGAGGGTGACCTGGCGCTGGCCTTCGTGGTCGTCGAAACCGCCGCAGCCCCGCCTAGCGGTGAGCTTGCCGTGCACCGAGCGCGCGTTGACTGGCCGTCCTCCCACGCCCCTTGTCCCACGCAACCACCCCCGCAGCCACCATGCACGCCCCCCTCATCATCGACATCGCCGGCACCCGACTGACCGAAGCCGACCGCGCACGCTTGGCCCACCCGCTGGTGGGGGGCGTCATTCTGTTCAGCCGCAACGCCAGCAACCGGACGCAGCTGACGCGCCTGTGCGCGCAGATCAAGCGCGTGCGGCGCGACCTGCTGATCGCTGTGGACCACGAGGGCGGCCGGGTGCAGCGCTTCCGCTTCGACGGCATGACCCACCTGCCGGCGATGCGCGAGCTGGGCCGCCTGTGGCGCCAGGCGCCCGAGGTGCGTCCTGGCGACGCGGCGCTGGCGGCCTGCAACGCCGCCAGCGCGGCCGGCTACGTGCTGGCGGCCGAGCTGCGCGCGTGCGGCGTGGACCTGAGCTTCGCACCGGTGCTCGACCTCGACCACGGCCGCAGCGAGGTCATCGGCGACCGTGCCTTCGATGCCGACGCGCGCGTGGTGACGCTGTTGGCGCAAAGCCTGATGCACGGCATGCGCCAAGCCGGCATGGCGCACTGCGGCAAGCATTTTCCGGGGCACGGCTGGGCCGAAGCGGATTCGCACGTGGACTTGCCGGTTGACGACCGACCCCTGGACGCGATCCTGGCCGACGACGCCGCGCCGTACGGCTGGCTGAGCGCGAGCCTGGCTGCGGTGATGCCCGCGCACGTGCTGTACCCCCAGGTGGACGCGCGCCCGGCCGGGTTTTCGGCGGTGTGGCTGCGCGACGTGTTGCGCCAGCGCCTGGGGTTCACCGGCGCCGTGTTCAGCGACGACCTCAGCATGGCCGGCGCGCGCGTGCTGGACGGCCGCACCCTCAGCTACACGGAAGCGGCCTTGGTGGCCCTGCGGGCCGGCTGCGACATGGTGTTGCTGTGCAACCAGAGCCTGGTCGATGGCGGCGCGGCGATCGACGAGCTCATCGAAGGCCTGGCGCGCGCCTACTACGAAGGGCACTGGACGCCGGACGACGCCGCCGAAGCGCGCCGCCGTGCCCTGTTGCCCAGCGCCGCCGCCATGCCTTGGGACGCCCTGATGACCGACGCGCGCTACCAGCACGCGCTGGAGCTTTTGCCCTGATGCGGTCGGTGTGACCAACCGCCGGGGCCGTGGGGCGGCGACCTGCAGCCAGCCCGAAAGCCTGTGCACGTGCGCCACACCGTGGTGGCTGCGCCGTTTGAAGTCCATGCGCTACCATCGCTGCATGGGTCCACGCCGCCACAAACTCCCCATCGGCATCCAAACCCTGCGCGACATCCGCGATGGGGGCTACTACTACGTCGACAAAACGCCACAGGTAGCACGGCTGGCCGACAGCGGCAAGTACTACTTCCTGTCCCGCCCGCGCCGCTTTGGCAAGTCGCTGCTGATCGACACCATCGCCGAGGCCTTTGCGGGCCAGCGGGCTTTGTTCGAGGGCGGCCAAGCCGCCGTGGCGCTGGGGGTGGACCCGGCGGTGGCCAACCGCCCGCGGCTTTTTCTGGCCGAGCACTGGGACTGGGGCCGGCGCCACCCCGTCATTCGCCTCAGCTTTGCCGGTGGGCGGCTGGAGCAACGCAGCGACCTGGAGCGCTCGACCCGCCGCCAACTGCGCGACAACGCCCATCGGCTGGGCGTGGCGCTGAGCGATCCGGATGATGTGGCCGGCAGCTTCGACGAACTCATCACCCGCGCCGCCGAAGCCCACGGCCAGCAAGCGGTGGTGCTGGTCGATGAGTACGACAAACCGATCCTTGACAACCTCGAAGCGCCCGAAGTGGCCCGCGCGATGCGCGAGGGCTTGCGCAACCTCTACTCCGTCATCAAAGGGCGCGATGCCGATGTGCGCTTTGCGATGTTGACGGGCGTATCCAAGTTTTCCAAGGTGTCGATCTTTTCGGGCCTCAACAACCTGTACGACCTGACCCTGGATCCGGCCTATGGCGCGCTGTGCGGCTACACCGAAGAGGACCTGGACACCGTCTTTGCGCCCGAGTTCGAGGCGGCGGCCAGCGAGGGCCAGCCGCTGGACCGAGGTGAAGTGCGCCGTTGGTACAACGGCTACGCCTGGGGGCCCACAGCGGTCTACAACCCGTTTGATGTGCTGTTGCTGCTGCGCATGCGCGAATTTCGCGCGCACTGGTTTGAGACCGGCACGCCCACGTTTTTGGTGCAGTGGCTCAAGCAGCGGGGGTTTTTCACGCCGCGGCTGGAGCAGTTGTGGGCCAGCGAGGCGCTGCTGTCGGCCTTTGACGTCGATGGCATCGAGCCCGAGGCGATGCTGTGGCAGACCGGGTACCTGACGATCGGGCAGGTGCTGCGCGATGCCGACTACACGGCCTATGAGCTGCGGCTGCCCAACCACGAGGTGCGCACCGCGCTCAACAGCGCCCTGATGGCGGCCTGGCACCCCGAGGGGCTGCGCGTGGCCCAGCCCGCGCTGCTGCTGCGCCGCATGCTGGCCAGCGCCGACGCGCAAGCCTTACGCGCCCACTTCGAGCGGCTGTTCGCCTCCATCCCACACGACTGGTACCGCGCCAACCCGATTGCGCAGTACGAGGGCTACTTTGCCAGCGTCTGCTACAGCCACTTGGCCAGCCTCGGGGTGGAGATCATCGCCGAAGACGTCAGCAACGAAGGCCAGTGCGACCTCACCGTCAAGCACGCCGGCACCGCGTGGGTGTTCGAATTCAAGGTCGTGGACGGTGACCAGGGTACGGGCGAGGCGCTGCGGCAGTTGCAGGCCAAGGATTACGCGGCCAAGCACCGCGGCGCGCCGGGCGTGGAGCGTGTGATCGAAGTCGGCGTGGAGTTCAGCCGCAGCAAGCGGCAAATCGTGGGGTGGGATGTGCGCGGGGCGTGACGCGCTCGGGGTGTCGAGTGCGTGCACAGGCCGTCCAGCGTCCAGGTCAAGCCACCGCGTCGGCGCTTTGGCGCGTCAGCATCGCCAGCACGTTGGCCACGGTGCTGCGCAGTTCCCGTCGGTCGCAGATCATGTCGATGGCGCCTTTTTGCAGCAGGAACTCGGCGCGCTGAAAGCCCTCGGGCAGCTTGACACGGACGGTATTTTCGATCACGCGCGGGCCGGCAAAGCCGATCAGCGCCTTGGGTTCGGCGATGACGACGTCGCCCATGAAGGCAAAGCTGGCCGACACGCCCCCCATCGTCGGGTCGGTCAGGATGCTGATGAACGGCAAGCGTTGCTGGGCCAGCCGCGTCAGCGCCGCGTTGGTCTTGGCCATTTGCATCAGGCTCAGCAGCCCTTCCTGCATGCGGGCGCCGCCAGTGGCGGTGAAGCAAATGAACGGCACGCGTTGCTCGATGGCGTTGTGCACGCCGCGCACGAAGCGCTCGCCCACCACCGAGCCCATCGAGCCGCCCATGAAATCGAATTCGAAGCACGCCACCACCACCGGCAGCGAGTGCACCGCGCCACCCATCACGATCAGCGCGTCGGTCTCGCCGGTGGCCTCCAGCGCTTCCTTGAGGCGCTCGGGGTATTTGCGGCTGTCTTTGAACTTCAGCGCATCGACCGGCAGCACCTCCTGGCCGATTTCGTAGCGACCTTCGGGGTCCAGGAAAGCGTCCAGCCGCGCGCGCGCACCGATGCGGTGGTGATGGGCGCAGTGCGGGCAGACGTTGAGGTTCTTTTCCAGGTCGGCCTTGTACAGCACCGCGTCGCAGCTGGGGCACTTGACCCACAGGCCCTCGGGGATGCTGCGGCGCGCGCCGCCGCTGATTTTGGGGGGCAGCAATTTTTCCAGCCAGGACATGGCAACTCCTTGCGTGGGGGCGCCACGCCCGCGCGGGGCGCGGCGCCGTCGTGGCCGCGATTATGCGCCAGCCGCGCCAAGGGGGGGCAGGGCGTCCAACGCCGCGCGCAGCTCGCGCACCAGCGCTTGGGCCGCCCCAGCCGCCGCCTGCGGAGGGGCCTCGTCCAGCACCTGGATCAGGCGTGTGCCGATCACCACCGCGTCGGCGTGGCGGCCGACCGCCTGGGCGCTGGCGGCGTCGCGGATGCCAAAGCCCACCCCAACCGGCACCCGCACGTGGGCGCGGATGCGCGGCAGCATCGCCTCCACCGCGGCGGTGTCCAGGTGCGCCGCCCCGGTGACGCCTTTGAGCGACACGTAGTACACGTAGCCGCTGGCCAGCGCGCCCACCTGGGCCATGCGCGCCTCGGTGCTGGTGGGCGCGAGCAAAAAGATCAGGTCCAGCCCGTGCGCGCGCAGCGTGGCGGCAAATTCGGCGCATTCCTCGGGCGGGTAGTCCACCACCAGCACGCCATCGACGCCGGCCTGCGCCGCGGCGCGTGCGAAGCTGCCCGCGCCGTGGCGCAGCTCCCAGGCCTCGATTGGGTTGGCGTAGCCCATCAATACCAGCGGCACATCCGCATGGCGGGCGCGGAAGTCGTGCGCCATCGCCAGCACCCGCGCCAGGTCCACGCCGGCGGCCAGCGCCCGCTCGCCGGCGCGCTGGATCACGGGGCCGTCGGCCATCGGGTCGGAAAACGGCACGCCCAGCTCGATGACGTCGGCCCCGCCGGCCACCAGCGCGTCCAGCACGGCCGGGGTCAGCGTGGGGTCAGGAAAGCCTGCGGTCACAAACGGGATCAGGGCGCGCCGCCCTTGCGCGCGCAGGCGCTCGAACGTGGGGGCAAGGCGGCTCATCGGGCACCTCCGGCGGTTTTGACGGCCTGGCCGCGGCAGCTCGGGCGGCAGTAAAAGTCCGCGCCGCTGAGGTCCGCCACGGTGCCGATGTCCTTGTCGCCCCGGCCCGAGAGGTTGACCAGAATCGTCTGGTCGGGCCGCAGCGTCGGGGCAAGCTTGATCGCGTACGCCACCGCATGGCTGGACTCCAGCGCGGGAATGATGCCTTCGGTGCGCGCCAAGCGGTGAAACGCCGCCAGCGCCTCGTCGTCGGTCACGCCCACGTACTGGGCGCGCCCGCTGTCCTTGAGCCACGCGTGCTCCGGACCGACGCCGGGGTAGTCCAGCCCCGCGCTGATGCTGTGCGTTTCGGTGATTTGACCATCCGCGTTTTGCAGCACGTAGGTGCGGTTGCCGTGCAGCACCCCGGGCGCGCCGCGCTGCAGCGAGGCGGCGTGGCGCCCGCTGTCCAGCCCTGCGCCCGCCGCCTCCACCCCCACCAGGCGCACCTGCTCGTGCGGGATGTAGGGGTAAAAAATGCCCATGGCGTTGCTGCCACCGCCGACACAGGCCACCACCACGTCCGGGTGCGGACCGCCGTGGCCGGGCAGCCCCAGCTCGGCCAGCATCTCGGGCATCTGCTGCAGGCATTCCTGCCCGATGACGCTTTGAAAGTCGCGCACCATCATCGGGTAGGGGTGCGGGCCGGCCACCGTGCCGATGATGTAGAACGTGCGCTCGACGTGGGTCACCCAGTCGCGCAGCGCTTCGTTGAGCGCGTCCTTGAGCGTCTGGCTGCCCGAGGTGACCGGCACCACGGTGGCGCCCAGCAGCTTCATGCGGTAGACGTTGGGGCTTTGGCGCTTGACGTCCTCAGCCCCCATGTACACCACGCACTCCAGCCCGTAGCGGGCGCAGATGGTGGCGGTGGCCACGCCGTGCTGGCCGGCCCCGGTTTCGGCGATGACGCGCGGCTTGCCCATGCGCCGCGCCAGCATCGCCTGGCCGATGACGTTGTTGATTTTGTGCGCGCCGGTGTGGTTGAGGTCTTCGCGCTTGAGCAGGATTTGCGCGCCGCCCAGCTCGCGGCTGAGGCGCGCCGCGTGGTAGATCGGCGAGGGCCGGCCAACGAAATGCTTGAGCTCGTGCTGAAACTCACGCTGGAATTCGGGGTCGGCGCGCCAGCGTTCGTAGGCGGCGCACAGCTCGTCGATGGCGTGGGTCAGCGTTTCGCTGACGAAGCGCCCGCCGTAGGGGCCGAAGTGGCCCTGGGCGTCGGGAAGGGAGTACGTGGTCATGGTGGGGTCACGAAGGGGTGTTGGCAAGCTCAGCGTCCGCGCGCCGCACGGCGGCGATGAAGGCGGACACGAGCGCGGCATCTTTGACGCCCTTGGCGGCTTCGACGCCCGACGAGACGTCAACGCCCCAAGGGCGCACGAGCCGCACGCCATCGGTCACATTTGCGGGTGTGAGTCCACCAGACAAAACGACCCGAGCGGCGGCGCGAAGTCGAGGGTGTGACCACGGCAGCGCGTTCCAGTCGAAGGCATGGCCGCCACCGCCATAGCCGGGCACCTGGGCGTCGACCACCAGCCCGGCCGCGGCAGCGAACCGATCGGCGTATTCTAGAAGATCGAAGCCAGCCGCGCCGGCCCCCAGGGGAATGCGCGCCGCCCGCAGCCAGGCGCGCCCCCGCGCCAGCGCGGCGCACTGGGCTGGGGTTTCGTCGCCGTGGAATTGCAGCACCGCGTGCGGCACCGCCTGCAGCGCGGCGTCGACCTCGGCCGCGGTGGCGTTGACGAACAGCAGCACCGGGGTGACGAACGCCGGCAAGCGCCGCGCCAACGCCCCGGCGCGCTGCGGCGTGACAGCGCGCGGGCTGGCCGCGTACAGCACGAACCCCACCGCGTCGGCGCCCGCGGCGGCGGCGTGTTCGACGTCGGCCTCGCGCGTGAGGCCACAGATTTTGATGCGGGTGCGGTGTGGCATGGGGTGGGCGGGGTTACAGCGGCAGCCAGTCGAACGCGGGGGTGCGCTCGGGCAACCCGAGCGCCGCGTCGTAGCGTGGTCCCAGGAAGTACAGCCCATCCGGGGCGAAGGTGGGGGCGGCGACGTCGCGCCGGCGGGCGTCGCGCACCTCGGCCAGCCACGACGGCGGACGCAGGCCCTGGCCCACCGCGATCAGGCAGCCCATGATGTTGCGGATCATGTGGTGCAAAAACGCGTTGGCCTCGAAGTCGAAGCGCCAATAGGGGCCGCGGCGCGCGATGTCGATGCGGTACAAGGTTTTGATCGGGGAGTGGGCTTGGCATTGCGCGGCGCGAAAGGCGCTGAAGTCGTGCTCGCCCAGCAGGTGCTGCGCGGCCTGCTGCATCGGCTGCAGCGCCAACGGCCGAAACACCCACCCGACGCGCCCGGCTTCGACGCTGGGGCGTACCGGTGATTCCAGCAGCACGTAGGCGTAACGGCGCGCGCGCGCGCTGTTGCGCGCGTGAAAGGTGGACGGCACGGTGCGGGCCCACTGCACCGCGATGTCGGGTGGCAGGTAGCGGTTGACCCCCCGCACCCACGAAAACAGCTCGCGCGTCACCGGCGCGTCGAAGTGCACCACCTGGTTGAGGCCGTGCACGCCGGTGTCGGTGCGGCCGGCGCACACCGTGGCCACCGTGGGCACAGCCGCAAAGGCCGCCAGCGCACGCTCCAGGTGATCCTGCACCGTGGCCCCGCTGGGCTGGCTTTGCCAGCCCTGGTAGGCCGTGCCCAGGTAGCTGATGCCCAGCGCGATGCGTGCCGTCATGCCGTGGCGGCGTCAGCCCAGCTGCGCCAGGAAGGCCTGGGCACGCTCACGCAGCGCCCCCTGCGCTTCGGCCAGCACCTCTTCGGCCAGGATGCGCGCGCCGTCGACGTCGCCGATGGCCTCGAATTCGCGCGCCAGCGACAGCTTGGTTTCCAGCGGGTCCTGGTCGATGGCGGGTTCGGCGCTGGCGACGCCTTCCTCGCTGGAGGGCTCGGGTGCCGCTTGCGCCGGCAACTCTGGCAGCGGCGCAGCCTCGGTGCTTTCGTCCACCGGCAGGTCCAGCGACAGCTCCGCCACCTCCGGCGGCAGTGTGGCGGGCGCAGGTGGGGTTTCGGCCGGAGCCGCCGCCGCGGGCGCGAGGTCAAGGTCGAAGTCCAGCCCGAGGTCGTCGGTCGCCGCCTGTGGGCTCGGCTCGGTGTCGGTGGGCGGCGCCGTCGGTGCGGCCGCGGCGGGGGCGTCGTTGTCCGCACCCAGCGTGCTGTCCAGCGCCACGTCGACGTCCAGCGCCGAGTCGCCGGCCTGCGCGGTGGCGTCCACCGTGTCCAGCGCCAAGTCCAGCGTCGGCAATTCGTCTTCGGCGGCGGGCGCCGACGCGCTGGCGTCGCCAGAGCCCGCACCCGGTCCGTAGAGCGGGTTGTCGGGGTCGAGGGCACGCCCTTGCTCGCACACCTGCGCCCACGTGGCAGCGTCGGCCAAGGGTTGCAGCGCGCGCGCTTCGGCTTCAAAGCCTGCGGTGTCGCGGCGCTGGGCCAGGATCTGCAGCAGCTTGAGCCGGGCGTCGAGCCGCTGCGGGTCGGCCTGCAGCGCTTCGCGCAACAGGTCCTCGGCCTGGGCGTCGCGGCCGTACGAGAGGTACACGTCCGCTTCGGCCACCGGGTCGACCGGGGCGTCGGTGTCGAGCGCGTCGGCCGGCGCCGCGGTGTCGGCTTCGTGGGCCAGGGGCTCGGTCGCCGCAACGGCCGCGGCGGCTGGCCCTTCGTCGTCGGTGGCGGCCTGCCGGCGGCGCTGGCGCCAGCGCAGCGCCGCGAGCGCCCCCAACAACACCACCACCGCGCCGGCGCCGGGCAGCGTCCAGGGGTGTTGCAGCACCGCCTGCACCGGGCCTTCCTGCGGGGCGGGCGGGGCTGCCGGTGCCGGCACGGCCGCCGCCGCGGGCGGCGGTGGGGCGGCGGGTGCCGACGGTGCGGGTGCAGGGGCGGGTTCGTTGGCCGCGGGTGGGGCGGCCGGGGCCTCGGCTGCGGGCGGGGGCGTGGTCGGCGCATCGGCGCTGGCCGGCGGCGTGGCCTGCGCTTGCTGGCGCAGCTGCTCCAGCTCGCGCAGGTTGCGTTCCAGCTCGGCGGCGCGCTGTTGTTGTTCGGCCTGCTGGCGTTCGGCCATCACGCGGGCCGCGGCGTCATCGGCGCCGGGTTTGCTCAGGGTGAGCTTGTCCGCGGCGTTGGCCTGCGGCTTGGTGTCGGCCACGGCGGCTTCGACGCCACCCTGCGCCTGCTGGCCCGGGGCGTCGCTGCGCTGCGCGGGGGCTGCCGCCGCCAAACGCCGGCGGTAGGCGTCGAAATCCTGGGTCTGGGCGGCCACGAGCCGACGTGCCTCGCCGGCGTCGACGCCACGCGCGGCCTCGGCGTCGGGCATGTCGAGCACCGCGCCGGCTTTGAGCAGGTGCACGTTGCCCCGGATGAACGCCTGCGGGTTGGCGCGCAGCATGGCCACCAGCATTTGCTCCAGCGTCACATCGGCCGGCCGATGCGCCTGCGCCAGGCGCCCGGCGGTGTCGCCCGGCCGAACCTTGACGCGCCGCTCGTCCGCCGTCACCGCGGGGCGCTGGGGCGGCGGCGCGGCCGCGCCGCGCACCCCTGCAGGGGCGGGCGGGGTGGCCGGCGCCACCGCAGCCGCGGGTGCGGGCGCCGTAGCCGGCTGCTCCGGCCCGGCCGGCGGTGCGCCCACCATCGGCACCACGGGCGCGGGGGGGCGCAGGTTGGGCGGGTCGAACAACAACGTGTACCCGCGCAACAGTTCGCCCCCCGCCCAGCGGGCCACGACGACCAGATCCAAAAACGGTTCGGTGATCGGCCGGTTGCTGCGCACCAGCACCACCGTGCGGCCATCGGGCCGGCGTTGCAGTTCCAGTTGGACGTCACGCAGCCACGGGGCCCACTCCAGGCTGGTGGAGCGGTAGCGTTCGGGCCCCGCGATCTCCAACGTGAGGGTGGCGGCTTCGGCGTCGGTGATGGCCGGGATGTCGATTTCGGCGCGCAGCGGCTCGCCCAGCGGCGACTGCACGCTGACGCGCCCCAACGCCAGCGCCCAGGCGTTGCTGGCCACGCCCAGGCTCAGGGCCGCCGCGAGCGCGACATGACGCCAGCCACGCGCGGGCGGCGTCGTCGGAGGGTGACGTTCGAGCATGGACACGGGCGCTCCTCGGCAGGAATGGCCGCACCGGCGCACGGTGCGTGCACGATGCCGCCATCATAGTACCGCAGGGCGGCGCGGTGCGCGCGGCGTCACGGGGCCGGCCCGCGCCGCCGCGCCCGCGGTGGGGTCAACCGTTGCCCCGACACAACGGCGCGCGCCTGGGGCCGGGCGCTCAGGCGCCCAGCAGGATGCGCAGCATGCGCCGCAGCGGTTCGGCCGCGCCCCACAGCAGTTGGTCGCCAATCACGAACGCGGACAGGTACTGCGGCCCCATGTTGAGCTTGCGCACGCGGCCCACGCCCACTTGCAGCGTGCCGGTGATCGACGCCGGGGTGAGCTCGCGCACGGTGATCGCGCGGTCGTTGGGCACCCATTTGACCCACGGGTTGCCGCTCTGGATGATGGCCTCGACCTCCGGCAGCGGCACATCGCGCGTGAGCTTGACGGTCAGCGCCAGGCTGTGGCAGCGCATCGCGCCGATGCGCACGCACAACCCGTCGACCGGGATGGTCTGCGTGGTGCCCAGGATTTTGTTGACCTCGGCCTGGCCCTTCCACTCTTCCTTGGACTGGCCGTTGGGCAGTTGCACGTCGATCCAGGGGATCAGGCTGCCCGCCAGCGGCGCACCGAAGAACTCGGTTGGCACATCCTCGCGGATGGCCTTGGCCACCTTGCGGTCGATCTCCAGAATCGCCGAAGCGGGGTCGGCCAGCTCGTCGGCCACCGCGGCGTGGATAACGCCCATGCCCTTGAGCAGTTCGCGCATGTTGTTGGCGCCGGCGCCGCTGGCGGCTTGGTAGGTCATCGAGCTGACCCACTCGACCAGGTTCTCGCGGAACAGCCCGCCCAGGCCCATCAGCAGGATCGAGTTGGTGCAGTTGCCGCCGATCCAGTTGTTGCCGCCGTTGGCCAGCGCCTTGCGGATCACGTGTTCGTTGACCGGGTCGAGCACAATGACGGCGTCGGGCTCCATGCGCAGGGCGCTGGCGGCGTCGATCCAGTGCCCTTGCCAGCCGGCGGCGCGCAGCTGGGGGAACACCGCTTTGGTGTAGTCGCCGCCCTGGCAGGTGATGATGATGTCGCACTGCGCCAGTGCCTGGATGTCGTGCGCGTCGCGCAGCGTGCGGTGCGTCTTGGCTTGCGCCGGTGCGGGGCCACCGGCGTTGGAGGTGGAGAAAAACACCGGCTCGATCAGGTCGAAGTCACCCTCGGCCTGCATGCGGTCCATCAGGACCGAGCCGACCATGCCGCGCCAGCCGACCAGGCCGACCAGGTTGCCAACATTGCTCATCGCGTGTGCCCTTTCAGTGGAGGAGGTGGAAGGTTCCTTGCTACTGCCCGGCTCGTCAGGCCGGGGTGGGCGCACGACGAACCAGGCTGGTGTCAGCCGGTAATCGTGGTCGTGGTTTTGATGATGGCGCGCGCCACCACCGCCGTGCGCTTGGCAGTGCATCCAGCCGGTGCCGCAGAGGAGGGGGCCATCATCGTCATCGTTTCATTGTAGCGTAGCCTTGCTGACCGCAGGCTGACCGCGCCGCCATCACCCAAGCGCCTGGACCACCGCGTCGCCCATCTGCGCCGTGCCGACCACGGTGCAGCCGGGGCTGGCGATGTCGGCGGTGCGCAGGCCTTGCGCCAGCACGCGCTGCACGGCGGCCTCGATGCGAGCGGCCGCTTCGGGCTGCTTGAGGGAGTAGCGCAGCATCATCGCCGCCGACAGGATGGTGGCCAGTGGGTTGGCCACGCCCTTGCCGGCGATGTCGGGGGCGCTGCCATGGCTGGGTTCGTACAGCCCTTGGCCGCGCTCGTTGAGGCTGGCCGACGGTAGCATCCCGATGGAGCCGGTCAGCATCGCCGCCTCGTCCGACAGGATGTCGCCGAACATGTTGCCGGTGACGATGACGTCGAACTTCTTGGGCGCCTTGACGAGTTGCATCGCAGCGTTGTCCACGTACATGTGGTCGAGCTCGACGTCGGGGTAGTCGCGGTGCACCTCGGTGACGACGTCCTTCCAGAGCTGGAAGGTCTCCAGCACGTTGGCTTTGTCGACGCTGGTGACCTTGCCGCGGCGCTGGCGCGCGGCCTCGAACGCCACGCGCGCGATGCGCTCGACCTCGGGCCGACTGTAACGCATCGTGTCGAACGCCTCTTCGGCGCCGGCAAACGGGCCGTCCGGCGCGGCGCGCCGTCCCCGCGGCTGGCCAAAGTAGATGTCGCCGGTGAGCTCGCGGATGATCAGGATGTCCAGCCCAGCCACCAGCTCGGGCTTGAGGCTGGAGGCGTGCGTGAGCTGCTCGTAGCACAAGGCCGGGCGGAAGTTGGCAAACAGCCCCAGTTGCTTGCGCAACCCCAAGATGGCCTGCTCGGGCCGCAGCGGGCGCGGCAGCGTGTCGTACTTCCAGTCGCCCACGGCGCCAAACAGCACGGCGTCGGCCTGCTGGGCCAGCCGCAACGTCGCCTCCGGCAACGGGTGGCCAGCGGCCTCGTAGGCGGCACCGCCTACCGGGGCGGTTTCCATCTCCAGCGGCAGCGCGAGGGCCCGCAGGACTTTGACGGCTTCGGCGACGATTTCGGGGCCGATGCCGTCACCGGGCAGAATAGCGATCTTCATGGGCGTGTGGGCAACAACGGTGTCGACAACGGGCGGCGCCGGGGCCGCCCATGGGTTGGAGGGGCCGCGGTCGGTCAGCCGACCCAGGTGCGCGCCAGCCACGGAAAGCGTGCCAGACGTTCGGCTTCGAAGGCGCGGATTTTGTCCGCGTGGCGCAGCGTCAGACCGATATCGTCCAAGCCGTTGAGCAGGCAGTACTTGCGAAACGGCTGCACGTCGAAGCCGATTTCGGTGCCGTCGGGCTTGACGACGACCTGGCGCTGCAGGTCGATGGTTAGCTCGTAGCCGGCAAACGCCGCCACCTCGTGGAACAACTGGTCCACCGTGGTTTCGGGCAAGGTGATCGGCAGCAGGCCGTTTTTGAAGCAGTTGTTGAAAAAGATGTCGGCAAAACTCGGCGCGATCAGCGCCCGAAAACCGTACTGCTGGATCGCCCACGGCGCGTGCTCACGGCTGGAGCCGCAGCCAAAATTCTTGCGTGCCAGCAGGATCGAGGCACCCTGGTAGCGCGGTTGGTTGAGCACGAAGTCTGGGTTGGGTTGGCGCGTGGCCGGGTCCTTGCCGGGCCAGCCCGGGTCCAGGTAGCGCCACTCGTCAAACAGGTGCGGCCCAAAGCCGCTTTTGTGGATCGACTTCAGAAATTGCTTGGGGATGATGGCGTCGGTGTCGACGTTTTCGCGGTCGATGGGCGCGACGATCCCACGGTGGATGGTGAAGCGTTCCATTTATTTTTTGGCCGCGTCTTGCAGGACCTGGCCACCTTTTTGAATATCTTTGCCCAAACCTTGGACGGTGTTGCAGCCCGCCAGCCACAGGCCGGCGCTGGCCAGCAGGGTCACGATCAGCCGTTGCATCTGCATTCCCCTCGTGTCTGAACGTCTCAGGCAAACTGGCGGACATCGACAAAATGGCCGTGGATGGCGGCCGCGGCGGCCATCGCCGGGCTGACCAGGTGGGTGCGTCCGCCGGCACCCTGACGGCCTTCGAAGTTGCGGTTGCTGGTGCTGGCGCAACGCTCGCCCGGCTCGAGCCGGTCGGCGTTCATCGCCAGGCACATCGAGCAGCCAGGTTCGCGCCACTCGAAGCCCGCGGCGCGGAAGATCTCGTGCAGGCCTTCGCGCTCGGCCTGCGACTTGACCTGACCGGAGCCCGGCACCACCAGCGCCTGGCGCACGTTGCGCGCCACCTTGCGCCCGAGTTTTTGCACCACCGCGGCGGCCTCGCGCAGGTCATCGATGCGGCTGTTGGTGCACGAGCCGATGAACACCTTGTCCACCGTGATGTCGGTGATCGGTTTGCCTGGCGTCAGGCCCATGTACTGCAGCGCGCGCTCCATCGCGGCGCGCTTGACCGGGTCACGCTCGCGCTCGGGGTCCGGCACGCGTTCGGTCACCGGCACCACCATCTCGGGCGAGGTGCCCCACGTCACCTGCGGCAGAATCTGACGCGCGTCGAGTTCCACCACCGCGTCCCAGTGGGCGTCGGGGTCGGAGTGCAGCGTGCGCCAGTGGGCCACCGCTTGGTCCCACTCGGCGCCGCTGGGCGCCAGCGGCCGACCGCGCACGTACTCGATGGTCTTGTCGTCCACCGCCACCAAGCCGGCGCGCGCGCCCGCTTCGATGGCCATGTTGCACACCGTCATGCGGCCTTCCATGCTGAGCGCGCGGATGGCGCTGCCGGCGAACTCGATCGTGTGGCCGGTGCCGCCGGCGGTGCCGATCTTGCCGATGATGGCCAGCACGATGTCCTTGGCCGAGCAGCCCTGCGGCAGCTCGCCCTCCACGCGGATCAGCATGTTTTTGGCTTTTTTGGCCAGCAGCGTTTGCGTGGCCAGCACATGCTCGACTTCGCTGGTGCCGATGCCGTGCGCCAGCGCCCCGAACGCGCCGTGCGTGCTGGTGTGGCTGTCGCCACACACCACCGTCATGCCCGGCAGCGTGGCGCCGTTTTCCGGGCCAATGACGTGCACGATGCCCTGGCGCGGGCTGAGGAACGGGAAGTACGCCGCGGCGCCAAAGGCGCGGATGTTGGCGTCCAGCGTGATGATTTGCTCTTTGCTGATCGGGTCGGTGATGCCGTCGTAGCCCAGCTCCCAGCCGGTGGTGGGGGTGTTGTGGTCGGCGGTGGCGACGATGGAGCTGACGCGCCACGGCTTGCGCCCTGCCAGCCGCAGGCCTTCGAACGCCTGCGGGCTGGTGACTTCGTGCACCAGGTGGCGGTCGATGTAGAGGATGGCGGTGCCGTCCTCTTCGGTGTGAACGACGTGTTCGTCCCAGATCTTGTCGTACAGCGTGCGGCCCATGGTGGTTGGCGTGTGCAGGGTGAGGCCTGTGGCGGCATAAAAACGGCCTACGATTGTAGGCCGTGGCGTCGATCGGTGCCCAAGGCGACGGCCGCAAGCCAGGTGCGGCCGTGGGGCATCAGCGCTGCTCGATCGGCTGGACGTCGCGTCGCGCCGCGCCGGTGAACAACTGGCGCGGGCGGCCGATCTTGTACTCGGGGTCGGCCAGCATTTCGTTGAGCTGGGCGATCCAGCCCACGGTGCGCGCCAACGCGAAGATGCCGGTGAACAGGCTGACCGGGATGCCGATGGCGCGCTGCACGATGCCGGAGTAAAAGTCGACGTTGGGGTACAGCTTGCGCTGCACGAAGTAGTCGTCTTCCAGCGCGATTTGCTCCAGCTTGCGCGCCAGCGCAAACAGCGGGTCGTTGTCCAGGCCCAGCTCGCCCAGCACCTCGTGGCAGGTCTCCTGCATCAGTTTGGCGCGCGGGTCGTAGTTTTTGTAAACGCGGTGGCCAAAGCCCATCAGGCGCACGCCCGAGGACTTGTCCTTGACCTTGGCGATGAATTCGCCGATCTTGGCCACGCCGCCCATGGCCTGGATTTCTTCCAGCATGTTGAGGCACGCCTCGTTGGCGCCGCCGTGGGCCGGGCCCCACAGGCAGGCCACGCCGGCGGCGATCGCCGCAAACGGGTTGGTGCCGGAGCTGCCGCACAGACGCACGGTGGAGGTGGAGGCGTTTTGCTCGTGGTCCGCGTGCAGGATGAAGATGCGGTCCATCGCCCGCTCCAGCACCGGGTTGACGGTGTAGTCCTCGCACGGCGTGGCGAACATCATGCGCAGGAAGTTGCCCGCGTAGCTGAGGTCGTTGCGCGGGTAGATGTAGGGCTGGCCAATGCCGTACTTGTACGCCATCGCCACCAGCGTGGGCATCTTGGCGATCAGGCGGATGGCGGCGATTTCGCGGTGCTCGGGGTTGTTGATGTCGGTGCTGTCGTGGTAGAAGGCCGACATCGCGCCCACCAGGCCGGTCAGCACCGCCATCGGGTGCGCGTCACGGCGGAACCCGCGCAGGAAAAACTGCATCTGCTCGTGCACCATCGTGTGCTTGGTCACACGCTCGGTGAACTCGGCTTTTTGCTGCGCGTTGGGCAGCTCACCGTACAGCAGCAGGTAGCAGGTTTCCATGTAGTCGCACTGCGTGGCCAGCTGCTCGATCGGGTAGCCGCGGTACAGCAGTTCGCCCTTGTCGCCGTCGATGTAGGTGATGGCCGACTGGCACGACGCCGTGGACAAAAAGCCCGGGTCGTAGGTGAACATGCCGGTTTGGGCGTACAGCTTGCGGATGTCGATGACGTCCGGCCCCATCGTGCCGGAGTAGATCGGCAGCTCGACGCTGGGCGCGCCGTTCGAGAACGACAGGGTGGCCTTGTGGGCTTGCAGTTTCATGGGGAGTCCTTGCTCGTCGTGGCGGTGGGTGGGTTGTCGTGGGGGTTGGGGGTGCGCAGCAACGCCAGCACTTCGATCACCTCGGGCGTGGCCAGCGCGCCTTCGGGCTCGCGGCGGCGCAGCAGCAGGTCCAGCAAGTCGTTGTCGGCCAGGTCCATCAGCGCCGCGAGGCCGCGCGCCTGCCGCACCGTCAGGGTGTCGCCGTGGCGCGCGAAAAAGCGCTCGATGAACAGGTCGTTTTCCAGCAGGCCACGGCGACAGCGCCAGCGCAGACGCGCCAGCTCGCGCTCATCCAGCGGCGTGCGGTCGTCCATGGCCCCGGGCTCCGGCAAGGCCTCAAACGGCGCGGCGCACCATCAGCTCCTTGATCTTGCCGATGGCCTTGGTCGGGTTGAGGCTCTTGGGGCACACGTCCACGCAGTTCATGATCGTGTGGCAACGGAACAGGCGGTACGGGTCTTCCAGGTTGTCCAGCCGCTCGGCGGTGGCCTGGTCGCGGCTGTCGGCGATGAAGCGGTAGGCCTGCAGCAGGCCGGCCGGGCCGACGAACTTGTCCGGGTTCCACCAGAAGCTCGGGCAGCTGGTGGAGCAGCTCGCGCACAGGATGCACTCGTACAGGCCGTTGAGCTCCTCGCGCTCCTCGGGCGACTGCAGCCGCTCTTTCTCGGGCGGCGGCGTGTCGTTGATCAGGTACGGCTTGATCGAGTGGTACTGCTTGAAAAACAGCGTCATGTCCACGATCAGGTCGCGGATCACGGGCAGCCCCGGCAGCGGCTTGAGTACGATCGTGTCGGGCAGCGTGCGCAGGTTGGTCAGGCACGCCAAGCCGTTTTTGCCGTTGATGTTCATCGCGTCGGAGCCGCACACGCCCTCGCGGCAGGAGCGCCGGAACGACAGCGTGGGGTCGATCTCCTTGAGCTTGACCAAGGCGTCCAGCAGCATGCGCTCGGTGGTCAGCTCCACCTGCAGCGTCTGCATGTAAGGCTTGGCGTCCTTGTCCGGATCGTAACGGTAGATTTTGAATGTGCGTGTGGCCATGTCGGTGGTCTCCGGCGTAGGGACGGCGGCGTCAGAACGTGCGCACCTTGGGCGGGATGGACGCCACGGTCAGCGGCTTGAGGTTGACCGGCTTGTACTCCAGGCGGTTGCCGTCGCTGAACCACAGCGTGTGCTTCATCCACTCCTTGTCGTTGCGGCCCAGCGGGCACTCGGGGTCGTCGGCCGGGCGCTCGTAGTCCTTGACGGTGTGGGCGCCGCGGCACTCCTTGCGCGCGGCGGCCGAAGTCATCGTCGCCTGCGCCACCTCGATCAGGTTTTCCACCTCCAGCGCCTCGATGCGCGCGGTGTTGAACACCTTGGAGGTGTCCTTCAGACCGATGTGGGCCACGCGCTCGCGGATGGCGTTGATTTTGCGCACGCCTTCGTCCATGCTGGCCTGGGTGCGGAACACGCCCGCGTGCTGCTGCATCGTGGCGCGGATGTCGTTGGCGACGTTTTGCGCGTATTCGCCGTCACGGCAGCTCTCCAGCCGCGCCAGGCGGGCCAACGTGCGGTCGGCGGCGTCTTTGGGCAGGGGCTTGTGCTCGCGGCCACGGTCCAGGTTGGCCACGATGTGGTTGCCCGCGGCACGACCAAACACCAGCAGGTCCAGCAGCGAGTTGGTGCCCAGCCGGTTGGCGCCGTGCACGCTGACGCAGGAGCACTCGCCCACCGCGTACAGGCCGTTGACAATCTTCTGGCCGCCCTGGCCGTCCGGCACCACCACCTGGCCGTTGATGTTGGTGGGAATGCCGCCCATCTGGTAGTGGATCGTCGGCACCACGGGGATGGGCTCTTTGGTGATGTCGACGTTGGCGAAGTTGATGCCAATTTCGTACACCGAGGGCAGCCGCTTGTGGATGGTCTCGGGGCCCAGGTGGTCGAGCTTGAGCAGGATGTAGTCCTTGTTGGGACCGCAGCCGCGCCCTTCCTTGATCTCCTGGTCCATGCAGCGGCTGACAAAGTCGCGCGGCGCCAGGTCTTTCAGCGTCGGGGCGTAGCGCTCCATGAAGCGCTCGCCGTTGGCGTTGAGCAGGATCGCGCCTTCGCCACGGCAACCTTCGGTCAGCAGCACGCCGGCGCCGGCCACGCCGGTCGGGTGGAACTGCCAGAACTCCATGTCCTGCAGCGGGATGCCGGCGCGCGCCGCCATGCCCAGGCCATCGCCCGTGTTGATGAAGGCGTTGGTGCTGGCGGCGTAGATGCGTCCGGCGCCGCCGGTGGCCAGCAGCGTGGCCTTGGCTTCCAGGATGTAGATGTCGCCGGTTTCCATCTCCAGCGCGGTCACGCCCACCACATCGCCGTCGGCGTCACGGATCAGGTCCAGCGCCATCCACTCGACAAAAAACGTCGTGCGCGCCGCCACGTTTTGCTGGTACAGCGTGTGCAGCATCGCATGTCCGGTGCGGTCGGCGGCGGCGCAGGCGCGCTGCACGGGCTTTTCGCCGTAGTTGGCGGTGTGGCCGCCAAAGGGGCGCTGGTAAATGGTGCCGTCCGGGTTGCGGTCGAACGGCATGCCCATGTGCTCCAGCTCGTACACCACTTTGGGCGCCTCGCGGCACATGAACTCGATGGCGTCCTGGTCACCGAGCCAGTCCGAGCCCTTGACGGTGTCGTAGAAGTGGTAGTGCCAGTTGTCCTCGGACATGTTGCCCAAGGACGCGCCGATGCCGCCTTGGGCCGCGACGGTGTGGCTGCGGGTGGGGAAAACCTTGGACAGCACCGCGACGTTGAGGCCGGCGCGCGCCAGCTGCAGCGAGGCGCGCATGCCCGAGCCGCCCGCGCCGACGATGACGACGTCGAAGCGACGACGGGGAAGGTTGGTGGTGACGACGGTCATGGCTTACAGCCTCCACAGCACTTGAAACGCCCAGCCCGTGCAACCGACCAGCCAGACGAGGGTGAACACATGCAGGGCCAGACGCAGCCCCACGGGCTTGATGTAATCCATCCAGATGTCGCGCACGCCGACCCAGGCGTGCCACGCCAGCGCGACGACCACCGCGAAGGTGAGGAATTTCATCCACGGCGCGGCGAAGATGCCGGCCCAGCCCTCGTAGCCCAGCGGCCCGGCGTGGACGACGACCTGCGCCAGCAGCACCAGCGTGAACAGCGCCATCAGCACCGCCGTGATGCGCTGCACCAGCCAGTCGCGCAAACCGTAGTGCGCGCCGGTGACGACGCGCTTGGAGCCGTAGTTGACTGCCATTTGTCGTTACTCCGTCGAGTGGATCAGTACAGGCCGAACAGCTTGGCGCCCAGCAACGCGGTCAGCGCCAGGCTGACCACCAGCGTGACAATGGCCGACGAGCGGCCAAACGCCTTGTCCACCTTGTGCGTGGCGTCCATGATCAGGTGACGCACGCCGGCGCAGAAGTGGTGCAGGTAAGCCCAGATCAGCGCCAGCACCACCAGTTTGAGGAACCAACCGGGTACGAAACCAACGCCCGCGTCAAAAGCGGCGGTGAACGCACCGTACGACAGCTCCGACGACAGCGAGGCGTCCATCATCCACACCACGAACGGCAACAGCAGGAACATCAGCCCGCCGCTGGCGCGGTGCAGGATGGACACCCAGCCGGCCACCGGCAGCCGGTAGGTGGTGAGGTCTTTGAAGGCGTTGATGTTGCGAAACTCGGGCCGCGCAGGTCGCATGGGCGTCATGGGGGTTCTCCTGGGGTGGGGCCGCGCTCGCTGCCGTCAGCGCGCGACGCGCGGGCCGCGATCGTCGGTCAGTTCACTGACGGGAAACTGTCGGATTCTATTGCAATGCAACATGACTGCAGTGCCTCAACTGAGTTCGTTGCGGTAGTGGTGCCGGTCGGTGCGGTACAGGCCGCGGCGCAGCTCCATCGGCACGCCGTTGTAGGTGTAGGCGAGCCGCTCGACGCTGAGCAGCGGCGTGCCAGCCGGCACCGCCAGCCGCGCGGCGGCCGCCGGGCTGGCCGCGACGGCCTTGAGGCGCTCCTCGGCGCGCACCATGCGCACGCCAAATTCGCTCTCGAACAGCGCGTACATGGGGCCGGCGTAGGCGGTCAGCGTGTCCATCGTCAGCCCGCGAAAGGCCTGCCCGGGCAGCCACAGGTCTTCCAAAATCGTGGGCACGCCCCCCAAGCCCAGCACACGCGTGACCTGCACGACGGTTTCGCCGGCGCGCAGCTGCAACGCGGCGGCGACGTCGGCGCTGGCGCGCACGCGGCGGCAGGCCAGGATGTCGCGCGTGGCGGGGCCTTCGCTGGCGCGGTCGCCGTGGTCGGGGTGCAGGCGCAAAAAGCGGTACTGCACGTGCTGCTCGGCGTGGGTGGCGACGAACGTGCCCTTGCCCTGCCGGCGCACCAGCAGGTTGTCGGCGGCCAGTTCGTCAATGGCTTTGCGTACCGTGCCCTGGCTGACCTTGTAGCGCGCTGCCAGCTCCTGCTCGCTCGGGATCAGGTCGCCCGGGCGCCACTCGCCGGCTTGCAGGCTTTGCAGGATCAGCGCCTTGATTTGCTGGTACAGCGGGCTGAACGCGGGCGCGCCCACACCGCCGCTGCCGGCGGGGGCATCGGCCGGGGCGCTGGGGACGCGCCGTGCGGGTGGGCGTTCGATCGTCATGGTTGGCGGGACGGGCGCCAGGGACGGCGCCCATGTTGTTCAAGCGCAATCATATCTTATATAAGACATAAGACAAATTGACGCCTAGGGTTTACCAGGGTACACTCGGGGCCGTTGTACCCCACCTGTAACTGGAGAACCCCATGAGCAAAAAGCCTGTGCGCGTCGCCGTCACCGGTGCCGCTGGCCAGATCGGTTACGCGCTGCTGTTTCGCATCGCTTCGGGTGAGATGCTGGGCAAGGACCAGCCGGTGATCCTGCAGCTGCTGGAAATCCCCGACGAGAAGGCGCAAAAAGCCCTCAAGGGCGTGATGATGGAGCTGGAGGACTGCGCGTTCCCGCTGCTGGCTGGCATGGAAGCGCACAGCGACCCGATGACCGCGTTCAAGGACACCGACTACGCGCTGCTGGTGGGCGCGCGTCCGCGTGGCCCGGGCATGGAGCGCAAGGACCTGCTGTCGGCCAACGCGCAGATCTTCACCGCGCAGGGCAAGGCGCTCAACGCGGTGGCGTCGCGCAACGTCAAGGTGCTGGTGGTGGGCAACCCGGCCAACACCAACGCCTACATCGCGATGAAGTCGGCGCCCGACCTGCCGGCCAAGAACTTCACCGCCATGCTGCGGCTGGACCACAACCGGGCGCTGTCGCAAATCGCCGCCAAGACCGGCAAGCCCGTCTCCAGCATCGAAAAGCTGTGCGTGTGGGGCAACCACTCGCCCACCATGTACGCCGACTACCGCTTCGCCACCATCGAGGGCCAGTCGGTCAAGGCCATGATCAACGACGAAGACTGGAACCGCAACGTTTTCCTGCCCACGGTGGGCAAGCGCGGCGCGGCCATCATCGAGGCGCGTGGCCTGAGCTCGGCGGCGTCGGCGGCCAACGCCGCCATTGACCACATGCGTGACTGGGCACTGGGCACCCAAGGCAAGTGGGTCACGATGGGCGTCCCGTCGCAGGGCTGGTACGGCATCCCGCAGGACGTGATGTTTGGCTTCCCCGTCACCTGCGAGGGCGGCGAGTACACCGTCGTCGAAGGTTTGCCGATCGACGAGTTCAGCCAGCAGTGCCTGAACAAAACCCTGGCCGAGCTGGAAGAAGAGCGCGCCGCCGTCGCGCACCTGCTCTGACGCCGGAGCCACGCCGATGACCACCGCCGCGGCGCCGCTGCATCCCGCCCACGTCCTGCTGGGCGCGTCGGCGGGTGTGGTCGCGCTGCCGGTGTGCGACCACTACGCCGGGGTCGAGGCGCGCATGCGCAAAAGCCTCGCGCTGCAGGCCGAGTGGGCGCAGCGCGACGGCGTGTGCGTCTTCGACGTCACGCTGGACTGCGAAGACGGCGCCCCGGTGGGGGGCGAGGCCGAGCACGCCGCGCTGGTGGTGGAGCTGGTGCGTGGGCTGGACTGGACCGCGCCGGTGCCGCCGCGCGTGGGGGTGCGCGTGCACCCGGTGGATCACCCGGCCTTCGAAGCCGACGTGGCCACGATCGTCGGGGCGGTGGGCGCGCGCCTGACGCACCTGATGATCCCCAAGGTGGAGTCGGTGGCCGACGTCGAGCGTGCCGCCGCGGCGGTGGCTGCGGCCGGCGCCCCGGAGCTGCCGCTGCACGCGCTGATCGAGTCGCCGCTGGCGGTGCATCGGGCGTTTGACATCGCCGCGCACCCGCGCGTGGCCTCGCTCAGCTTTGGGCTGATGGATTTTGTCTCGGCGCACGGAGGGGCCATCCCGGCCGAGGCCATGACGCTGCAAGGCCAATTCAGCCACCCGCTGGTGCGCCGCGCCAAGCTGGACATCGCCAGTGCCGCGCACGCGCACGGCAAGGTGCCGTCGCACTGCGTGGTGACCGAGTTTCGTGACCGCGCCGCGGTGGCCGCCGCCGCGCAGCGCGCCGCGCGCGAGTTTGGCTACACGCGCATGTGGAGCATCCACCCCGACCAGATCGAGCCGATCGTCACGGCGCTGCGCCCGCCGCTGGACGAGGTGCAGCGCGCCGCCGAGATCATCGAGCGCGCCGCCGCTGCGCAGTGGGCGCCGATCGCCTACCAGGGTCATTTGCACGACCGGGCTTCGTTCCGCTATTTTTGGCAGGTGCTGCAACGCGCGCACGCCACCGGCGTGGCGCTGCCGCAGCCGGTGCGCGGCCTGCTTTCCTAATGCTTTTCCCGACTGGAGCACGACCATGCTGCAAGCCTACCGTCAACATGTGGCCGAGCGCGCCGCGCTGGGCATCCCGCCGCTGCCGCTGACCGCGCAGCAAACCGCCGAGCTGATCGAGCTGATCAAAAACCCGCCTGCCGGCGAAGACCCGCAGTTCCTGCTGGAGCTGCTGACCTACCGCGTGCCGCCGGGGGTGGACGACGCCGCCAAGGTCAAGGCCAGCTTCCTGGCCGCCGTGGCGCACGGCGACATCCAAGTGGGCCTCATCAGCAAGGCCAAGGCCACCGAGCTGCTGGGCACGATGGTGGGCGGCTACAACGTCAAGCCGCTGATCGACCTGCTGGACGATCCCGAGGTGGCGCCGGTGGCGGCCGAGGGTTTGAAAAAGACCCTGCTGATGTTCGACGCCTTCCACGACGTGGCCGAAAAGGTGCAAGCTGGCAACGCGTACGCCAAGGCCGTCATGCAAAGCTGGGCCGATGCCGAGTGGTTCCTGTCGCGCCCCGAAGTGCCGCGCAAGATCACGGTGACGGCGTTCAAGGTGCCCGGCGAGACCAACACCGACGACCTGTCGCCCGCACCGGACGCCTGGAGCCGCCCGGACATCCCGCTGCACGCGCTGGCCATGCTCAAAAACAAGCGCCCCGATGCGCCGTTCGAGCCGGACGAAGACGGCAAACGCGGCCCCATCAGCGTGCTGCAAAAGCTCAAGGAAAAAGGCCACCTCGTCGCCTACGTGGGCGATGTCGTGGGCACCGGCTCCAGCCGCAAGTCCGCCACCAACAGCGTCATCTGGTGGACCGGTGAAGACATCCCCTACGTGCCCAACAAGCGCTTTGGTGGCGTGACGCTGGGCGGCAAAATCGCGCCGATCTTTTTCAACACGCAGGAAGACTCCGGCGCGCTGCCCATCGAGGTGGACGTCAGCAAGATCGAGTTTGGCGACGTCATCGACGTCTACCCCTACGACGGCAAGATCGAGAAGAACGGCGAAGTCATCGCCACCTTCCAGCTCAAAAGCGACGTGCTGCTGGACGAGGTGCGCGCGGGCGGCCGCATCAACCTCATCATCGGTCGCGGCCTGACCGGCAAGGCGCGCGAATTTTTGGGTCTGCCGCCGTCGACGGTGTTTCGCCTGCCCAAGGCGCCCGTGGACTCGGGCAAGGGCTACACGCTGGCGCAAAAAATCGTCGGGCGCGCCTGCGGCTTGCCGGAGGGCAAGGGCATCCGCCCGGGCACGTACTGCGAGCCCAAGATGACCACCGTCGGCAGCCAGGACACCACCGGGCCGATGACGCGCGACGAGCTCAAGGACCTGGCCTGCCTGGGCTTCAGCGCCGACCTGGTGATGCAATCGTTCTGCCACACGGCCGCCTACCCCAAGCCGGTGGACGTGAAGATGCACCGCGAGCTGCCCGCCTTCATCAGCAGCCGCGGCGGCGTCAGCCTGCGCCCGGGCGACGGCGTCATCCACTCGTGGCTCAACCGCATGCTGCTGCCCGACACGGTGGGCACGGGCGGCGACTCGCACACGCGCTTCCCGATTGGCATCAGCTTCCCGGCCGGCTCGGGCCTGGTGGCGTTTGCCGCGGCCACCGGCGTCATGCCGCTGGACATGCCCGAGTCGGTGCTGGTGCGCTTCAAGGGCCAGATGCAGCCGGGCATCACGCTGCGCGACCTGGTGCACGCCATCCCCTACTACGCGATCAAGCAGGGGCTGCTGACGGTCGAGAAAAAAGGCAAAAAGAACATCTTCTCCGGCCGCATCCTCGAAATCGAAGGTCTGCCTGACCTCAAGGTCGAGCAGGCGTTCGAGTTGTCCGACGCCTCGGCCGAGCGCTCCGCGGCGGGCTGCACGATCAAGCTCAACAAGGAACCGATCATCGAGTACCTGCAGAGCAACATTGTGCTGCTGAAGTGGATGATCGCCAACGGCTACCAGGACGCGCGCACGCTGGCGCGCCGCATCAAGGCCATGGAGGCGTGGCTGGCCAACCCGCAGCTGCTCGAAGCCGACCCCGACGCCGAGTACGCCGCGGTCATCGAGATCGATCTCAACGAGATCAAGGAGCCCATCCTGTGCTGCCCCAACGACCCGGACGACGCGCGTCCGCTGTCCGAGGTGGCCGGCACCAAGATCGACGAGGCCTTCATCGGCTCGTGCATGACCAACATCGGCCACTTCCGCGCCGCGGCCAAGCTGCTGCAGGGTCAGCGTGACATCCCGGTGCGCCTGTGGGTGGCGCCGCCGACCAAGATGGACCAAAACGAGCTCATCAAGGAAGGCTACTACGCCACCTTCGGCACCGCCGGCGCGCGCACCGAAATGCCCGGCTGCAGCCTGTGCATGGGCAACCAGGCCCAGGTGCGCGAAGGCGCCACCGTCGTGTCTACCAGCACGCGCAACTTCCCCAACCGGCTGGGGCGCAACACCAACGTGTTCCTGGCCTCGGCGGAGCTGGCCGCCATCGCCTCGCGCCTGGGCCGCCTGCCCACGGTCGAGGAGTACATGACGGAAATGGGCGTCATCAACCAAAAGGCCGGCGAGGTGTACCGCTACATGAACTTCGACCAGATCGACGAATACGTCGAGACGGCCAAGGATGTGGCGGTCTGACCGGCTGCGGTCGGGCTCGAACCGAACGGCTCCTGCGGGAGCCGTTTTTTTTGGCAAGGCAGGCGAACCTGCACGTCACGTGGTCGTTTGCACGCCCAACGCGGCCAGCAGGCACAATCCACCCCTATGAACCGTCCCGCCCCCGAACTGTTGCTGCCCGCTGGGTCGCTGGCGCACCTGCGCACGGCGTTTGATTTTGGCGCCGACGCCGTTTACGCGGGGCAGCCGCGTTACAGCTTGCGCGCGCGCAACAACGAATTCCGGCTGGAGCAGATCGCCCAAGGCATCGCCGAAGCGCACGCGCGCGGCAAGCGCTTCTTTGTGACCAGCAACCTGATCGCCCACAACGACAAGGTGCGCACCTACCTGCGCGACCTGGCGCCGGTGGTGGAGCTGCGTCCCGACGCTCTCATCATGGCCGACGCCGGCCTGATCATGCTGGTGCGCGAGGAAATGGAGCGCGGCCGCTGGCCCGAGGTGCCGATCCACCTGTCGGTGCAGGCCAACACCACCAACTGGGCGGCGGTCAAGTTCTGGCAACGCGCCGGCGTGGCGCGCATCATCCTGAGCCGGGAGCTCAGCCTGGAGGAGATCGCCCAGATCCGCGACGCGTGCCCGGACGTCGAGCTGGAGGTGTTCGTGCACGGCGCGCTGTGCATCGCGTACTCCGGCCGCTGCCTGCTCAGCGGCTACTTCAACCGCCGCGACCCCAACCAGGGCACCTGCACCAACGCCTGCCGCTGGAGCTACCGCACCCACGCGGCCGATGAGAGCGACACGGGCGATGTCCAACCGCGCCCCGCAGCGGGCTGCGGCAGCGGTTGCGGCGGGGGGCTGGCGGGCGAGGGCGAGCCCGCAGCGGGCCGATTGGGCCCCGATTTCGACTTCGCGCACGAGCAAGCGCAAGCTGAAGCGACGCGCGCCACCACCGGCGACGGTCGCCGCCACCCGCTGGCTGACCGGGTGTGGTTGCTGGAGGAGCGCCAACGCCCCGGCGAACTGATGCCCATCATGGAAGACGAGCACGGCACCTACATCCTCAACAGCCGCGACCTGCGGGCGGTGGAATACGTCCAGGATTTGGTGCGCATCGGCGTCGATTCGCTCAAGATCGAAGGCCGCACCAAAAGCGTGTATTACGTGGCCCGCACCGCCCAGGTGTACCGCCGTGCGATCGACGACGCGGTGGCGGGTCGCCCCTTCGATCCCACGCTGCTGCAAGCGCTCGATGGCCTGGCCAGCCGCGGCTACACCAGCGGCTTGCTGGTGCGCCGCCCCGCGCAGGCGTACCAAAACTACGACCAGGGCCACTCCGCCCCCACGCGCAGCCAGTACGTGGGGGACGTGATCGACGTTCGGGCCGACGGTTGGGCGCTGGTGGAGACCAAAAACCGCTTCGCGGTCGGCGATGCGCTGGAGGTGATCCACCCCAGCGGCAACCGCGTGGTGCGGGTCACTCGCATCGAAAGCGCCGCGGGCGAGCCCCTCACAGCGGCGGCGGGCAACCCGCTGCGGGTCTACGTGCCGCTGGGCGCGCCAGCGCAAGGGGCGCTGCTGGCTCGGTTGTTGCCCTCAGCACCTGCGTCCTCCTGCGCGCCGGCGGCAGCCGCCGTCGCCTGTTGAGCGTGGGCGATGCGCCAACGCGTGGTGTGGCGCGCTGGGTTACAGCGTGGCCAGGGCGCTGCGGGCGGCTTCCAGCGTGGCGGCGATGTCCGCGTCGGTGTGCGCGGCGCTGACAAAGCCCGCTTCGTACAGCGCCGGGGCCAGGTACACGCCGCGCTGCAACATGCCGTGGAAAAAGCGGTTGAAGCGCGCCGCGTCGCTGGCCATGACCTGCGCGTAGTTGCGCGGCAGCTCAGGCAGGAAGAAAAACCCGAACATGCCGCCTTCGCTGTCGGCGCTGAACGGCACTCCGGCGCGGCGGGCTTCGGCCTGCAACCCATCGACCAGCGCGCGCGTGCGCTGGGCCAACCCGTCGAAAAACCCCGGCTGTTGGATCAGCCGCAGCGTGGCCAGCCCACAGGCGGTGGCCACCGGGTTGCCTGAGAGCGTGCCCGCCTGGTACACCGGCCCCAGCGGGGCCAACTGCTCCATCACCGCGCGCTTGCCGCCAAAGGCCGCCAGCGGCATGCCGCCGCCGATGACCTTGCCCAGCACGGTCATGTCCGGCTCGAATCCCGGGATGGCCTGCGCGTACAGGCGTTGCGCGCCGCCCAGCGCCACGCGAAAGCCGGTCATCACCTCGTCCAGCACCAGCAGCGCCCCGTGCTGGGTGCACAGCTCCCGGCAGCGGCGCATGAACGGCACGCTGGCGCGCACAAAGTTCATGTTGCCCGCGATCGGCTCGATCATCAGCGCGGCAATCTGGTCACCGTGTTCGGCGAACGCGGCTTCCAACTGCTCCAGGTTGTTGTACTCCAGCACCAGCGTGTGCTGCACCACCTCCGGCGGCACCCCGGCGCTGGTGGGGTGGCCAAAGGTGGCCAGGCCCGAGCCAGCCTTGACCAGCAGCGCGTCGGCGTGGCCGTGGTAGCACCCCTCGAACTTGATGATTTTGGGCCGCCCGGTGGCGCCGCGCGCCAGGCGGATGGCGCTCATGCCCGCCTCGGTGCCGGAGTTGACCAGCCGCACCATCTCCAGACTCGGCACGAGCTTGAGGATCTCCTCGACCAGCTCGATTTCGCGCTCGGTGGGCGCGCCGTAGGACAGCCCGTCCTGGATCGCCTGTTGCACCGCCTGCAGCACCTGCGGGTGGCCGTGGCCCAGGATCATCGGCCCCCACGAGCCGATGTAGTCGATGTAGCGCTGGCCGTTGGCGTCCCACAGGTAGGCGCCGTGGGCGCGGGTGATGAAGCGTGGCGTGCCGCCCACCGCCTTGAAGGCCCGCACGGGCGAGTTGACGCCGCCGGGGATGACAGCCTTGGCACGGTCGAAAAGGGTCTGGTTGCGGTCGCTCATCGGTTGTCGGTGTCGTGATCGTCGTCGTCGCTGGTGTCGTCGGCCCAAAACAGGCGCTGCGGCACGGCGTGGCCCATGCCGGGCATGAAGCCGTGCGCCAGCGTCTGGTCCAGGTAGGCCAGGGCTTGGGTGGCCGCTTCGCCGAGCTCGGCTTCGTGGGCCAACAGGCCCGCCAAGGCGGCCGCCAGCGTGTCGCCTGCGCCGACAAAGCCGACGTCGATGCGCTCGAACGGCGCGCTGGCCAGCACGACCTCGGGCGTGGCCAATTGGTTGTCGATACGGTCGGCGCTGGCCAGCCCCGTGACCAGCGTGGCGGCCACCCCGTGGGTGGCGGCCGCCCTGGCGATGTCGCGCGGCCCCGGCGGGCGGTCATCGTCCCAGTCGGGCAGCAGCCAGCGCGCCAGTGTGTGGTGGTTGCCCACCAGCACGTCGGTTTGCGGCAGCACCAGTTCGGTGCCCGCTTCCAGCAGCGCTTCGCGGCTGGCGTCGTCCAGCGCTGCCAGCTCCGGCACGTAGGTCACCACCGGCAGCTCGTCGTAGTCGCTCAGGATGGCGCTCACCGCGGCCATGCCCTCGGCGCTGCCCGCCAGTGTCAGCTTGACGGCGTGCACCGGCATATCTTCCAGCACGGCGCGCGCTTGCTCGTCGATCCAGTCGGCATCCAGGGGCAGCAGGTGGGCGCGCTGGCGCGTGTCGCCCACCCACACCGCGGTCAGCACCGGCAGCGCATGGCACGACGCGCTGGCCAGGGCCGTGATGTCGGCGGCTACCCCCGCAGCCCCGCACGGATCGTTGGCGTTGAAACACAGCACGCAGGGCATGCCGGGGGCGTCGTCGTGGTCAGAAGGGGAGGTCATGGGCGGCACTACAATGCCCGTCATTCTATCGACAACCCCTTGCAAGTCTGTTGCTGGCCATGACGACCCCGTACCGTACCTGGATGTGCCTGATTTGCGGCTGGATTTACGACGAGGCCGCGGGCGACCCCGAGCATGGCCTTGCGCCCGGCACCCGCTGGGAGGATGTGCCGGTCAACTGGACTTGCCCCGAGTGCGGCGCACGCAAAGAAGATTTCGAGATGGTGCCGCTGTGAGTCGGGAGGCGTTGCGCCACCGGTCGCGCTAGCGCACGTCCCACCCCACGATTTGCCGCTTGCCGCGGCTGAACTCCACGCCGACTTCGATCACACGCTCCACGCCCGGCGCGCCGCGGTGCTTGGCCGCGTAGTCCTTGGCCTGCAACTGCCGCATCGCCTCGCCCGTGCCCTGGTCGCCCTCCACGACCTTGAATTCGAACACCCACGCGGTGCCGGCGTGCTTGACGGTGAGGTCGCACTGCCCTTCGTTGCTGACGTCTTCAGCGATGATCTCCACCCCGAGGCTGGCCAGGTGGCTGTAGCAGACGCTGGCAAAGTAGCCCTCGTACTGCGCGATCGGGTTGGCGCGGTACCAGTCGTGTGGGATGGAGGCAAAGAGGCGCTGGAAGTGTGCTTTGAGCGCGGCTGTGTCGCCCTGCGCGAGGGCTTGGTACAGCCGCATCGACGCCCCCTGGACTTGATGGCCCACCGACTGGGGCAGCCAAGCGATGGTCAACGCCTCGTTGAGGGCGGTGCGCACCTCGTGGTTGGGCAACGCCAGCGTGTACATCGGCCCACGCGGGGTGATGATGTGCTCGCGAATCGTCAGGTACCCGGTCTGCCACAGCATCGCCTCGGGCTCGATGCCGTCCACATCGAACGCCGACAGCAGCGCCTCGCTGGCCCACAGCTGCTCCAGCCTGGGGGTGAAGAAGCCCTTGCGCTGCAACCACTGCACGAGGAAGGTCGGCGTGCCGGTCTCAAACCAGTGCGCCCGGTACTGCCGCTCGGCTAGCAGCAGCAGCACATCAAACGGGTTGTAGACCGCCGTGGGCCCCCAGGCGTAGCCGTTGTACCAACGGCGCACCTCGGCACGGTCCAAGGGCTGGCCCTCAGCGGCCGCGGCTTCGAACTCCGGCGCAAAGACGGTGTCCAGGTCCTCTTCGGTGTAGCCGCACAGCGTGCCGTACTCGGGCGACAGCGTGATGTCGCGCAGGTTGTTCAGGCCCGAAAAGATCGACACCTTGGAAAACTTGGATACGCCCGTCAACATCGCAAAGCGCACATCGGCATCGCGCCCTTTGATGACGGAGTAGAGGTTGCGCAAGCCCTCGCGCATCGCGCGGGCCACTTCGGGGGTTTCCAGGTTGTCGAGGATCGGTTTGTCGTACTCATCGACCAGCACCACCGCTTGCTGGCCGTGGGCTTCGGCGGCACGGGTGATGAGTTCATGGAAGCGGATGTGTGGGTCGTGACCCGTGTCCGGCAGCTCCACGCCCAGCGCCTTGGCGTTGGCGCTGAGCTGATGGTGGATGTGCGCTTCCAGCTTGTCGGGCTGCTGCAGCCGCCCTTCGGCAAAGCTGAGGCGAACAACCGGATGGCGCCGGCCCCAGTCCCAGTGCTCGGCCAGAAAGAGCCGCGGGCGGTTGGCCACCGCCGGGTCCACCCCCAGCGCCACGGCGGCCTCACCCCCTTCAAAGAGCGCGCGCTGGCCGGCAAAGGCCTCGGCGATGGTGTCGATCAGCAGTGACTTGCCAAAGCGGCGCGGGCGGGAGAGGAAGTAAAAGCTGCCTTGCTCCACCAGCCGCGCGATCAGCGGGGTTTTGTCGACGTAGTAGCAGCCCTCGCCGCGGATCTTGGCGAAGGTCTGGATGCCGATGGGCAGCTTGCGGCGCGCGCTCATGCTTGGGGATGGTAGCGCAGCTTCAGCCGGGGTGACCATCATGGCCGGCCGCTTTGACCACCGCGTAGCGCTGCAGCGTGCGCTGGCGCGCTTCGGTGTGGTCCACGATGGGCGTCGGGTAGGTTTGTCCGAGCTGCACCCCGGCCGCGGCCAGCACGCCCGCGCTGCACTGCCAGGGGGCGTGGATCGCCTCGTCGTCCAGCGCCGCCAGTTCCGGCACGTAGCGGCGGATGAACTTGCCCTGCGGGTCGAACTTGCGGCTTTGCGCCACCGGGTTGAAGATGCGAAAGTACGGCTGCGCGTCGCAGCCGCTGGACGCCGCCCATTGCCAACCGCCGTTGTTGGCGGCAAGGTCAAAGTCCAGCAGGTGCTCGGCAAAGTACTGCTCGCCGCGGCGCCAGTCCAGCCCCAGGTCTTTGGTTAAAAAGCTCGCCACCACCATGCGCAGCCGGTTGTGCATGTAGCCGGTCTGGTTGAGCTGACGCATCGCGGCGTCCACCAGCGGGTAGCCGGTGCGCCCTTCGCACCAGGCGGCCCAGAGCTCCTCGGCGTGGCGGCCACGTTCCCAGCGGATGCGGTCGTACTCGGGCTTGAACGCATGCCCCACCACGTGCGGAAAGTTGGCCAGGATCTGGTGGTAAAAGTCGCGCCAGATCAGTTCGTTCAGCCACGCGCTGCCGCCCGCTTGGCCCTGCGCGTGCAGCGCATGGGCGGCTGCGGCCACGGTGCGGATGCTGATCGTGCCAAAGCGCAGGTGGGCGCTGAGGTAGCTTGGGCCTTTGACGCCGGGGTAGTCGCGCGCCAGGTGGTAGCGCTCGATGCGGCCGACAAAATCCTCCCACATGGCGCGCGCGCCGCGCGTGCCGGTGCGCATCGGCAACTGGCGCAGGTTGGTGGGGGCAAAGCCCAACGCGGCCAGCGTGGGCAGCGGCTGCGCCACGGGCGCGGGCACCGGCGCCAGCGCCGCGCCGTAGCGCTCCACCTGGTAGGCCTTCAGGTGAAACGGCGTCAGCTGCCGCAGCCACGCGTTTTTGTAGGGGGTGAACACCGTGAACGGCCGCCCGTTGGCGGTGAGCACCTCGCGCCGCTCGAAGATCACGTGGTCCTTGTAGGTGTGCAGCACCGCGCCCTGGTGCGCCAGCGTCCCCAGCACGCGTGCGTCGCGTTGCAGCGCGTAGGGGTCGTCGTCGTGGTTGGCAAACACCGCCTGCACGCCCAGCTCGGCCGCCAGGCGCGGGATGGCCTCGGCTGCGGCCGCGTGGCGCACGATCAGGCCGACGCCCTCGGTGCCGTGGGCGCGCCCCAGCGCGCGCAGCTGCTCGTCCAGGTCCACCAGGCTTTCGTGAATGAAATCCACGCGCCGGTCGGCCAGCAAGCCACGCTGGCGCAACGGCTCCAGGATGGCGGTGTCGAACACGAACGCGCACCACACCTTGCGGCACTGGCGCAGCGCATGGTACAGGGCGGCGTTGTCGTCGACGCGCAGGTCGCGCCGAAACCACATCAGGCCGCTGTCGTAGCGTGGGGTGTTGGGCATGGGGTGGACCGTACAATCGGACGCTTATGAGTTCGGATTCTGCCCCCATCAACCTCACGCATCATTTTTTGATTGCCATGCCCGGGCTCAACGACGAACTGTTTGGCCGCAGCGTGGTGTACGTGTGCGAGCACTCACCGCAGGGGGCGCTGGGGCTGATCGTCAACAAACCCGCCGGTGTGACACTGGGTGAGCTGTTCGAGCGGCTGGAGCTGCCGCTGGGCCGGCCCGACTGGGCCGACATGCCCGTGCTGCGCGGCGGCCCGCTGCAAACCGAGCGCGGCTTCGTGCTGCACGAGGCCATCGGCGAGCCGGTGCCGCTGGTGGCCGGTGCTGACGGTGACGACGCGGGGCCCGAAGGCGCCGCGCCCCCCACCGCCTACGCCTCCACCCTCAAGGTCGCCGGCACGCGTCTGGAGCTGACCACCTCGCGCGACGTGCTGGAAGCCGTCTCGGTGGGGGCCGGGCCGCGCCACATGCTGCTGGCGCTGGGCTACTCGTCGTGGGGCGAGGGGCAGCTCGAGTCCGAGCTCGGCGACAACGCCTGGCTGACCGTGCCGGCCGACGAGTCGTTGCTGTTCGACGTGCCGCTGGCGCAGCGCTACGAACGTGCGCTGGCCTTGTTGGGGTTGCAGCCGTGGATGCTGACGCCGGGCGCAGGGCGGGCCTGACCGTGTGGGGCGTGGTGCCCGCGCAGGCGCAAACCTTCCTTGGCTTCGACTGGGGGTTGCGCCGTATTGGCGTGGCCAGCGGCAACCGCATCACGCGCACCGCCAGCCCGCTGCCCACGCTGCACGAGCAGGGCGACGCGCGCTGGCAGCGCGTGCACACGCTGCTGCGCCAATGGCAGCCTGACGCGCTGGTGGTGGGGGTGCCGTACCATCCGGACGGCGCCGCGCACGACCATACGCGCGCCGCGCAGCGCTTTGCGCGCCAGTTGCATGGGCGCTTTGGCCTGCCGGTGGTGGAGGTGGACGAGCGCTACAGCACCACGCAGGCCCACGCGCTCGGCGCGGCAGACGCCGACGCGGCCGCCGCCTGCATCATCCTGGAACAATACCTGAGGAGCTTGCCATGACCGCCCCGCCGACCCCCGGCACCCTGGCGCTGGACGCCGAGGCGCTGTACGCCGAGCTCAAGCGCGCCGTGCAGGGCTTGCTGGCCACGGGGCCGCAGCCCACGCACCTGGTGGGCGTGGCCTCGGGCGGCGCCTGGCTGGCCGAGCGGCTGCAGCGCGAGCTGGGCCTGCCGGGTCAAGCCGGCGTGGTGGCCTCCACGCTGCACCGCGACGACTACGCCCAGCGCGGGCTGGCGCCGGCAGGGGCGCGCACGCAGCTGCCGTTCGACGTGGAGGGCGCCCACATCCTGTTGATCGACGACGTGCTCTACACCGGTCGCACGCTGCGCGCCGTGCTCAACGAGCTGTTCGACCACGGCCGCCCGGCCAGCGTGCGCCTGGCGGTGCTGGTGGACCGCGGCGGGCGCGAACTGCCCATGGCCGCCGACGCAGCCGCGGTGCGCTTGCCCCTGCCGCCCGAGCAATCGTTCGAGCTCACCCGCAGCGCCGACGGCCGCTTCGGCTTTGCCCTGCTGCCGCGCCGCGCGCAAGGAGCACCCCGATGAACCGTCGCAACCCCCAGCTCAACCGCCACGGCGAGCTCATCCACCTGCTGTCCACCGAGGGGCTGCCGCGCGACATCCTGCTGCACATCCTCGACACCGCGCAGCAGTTCGTCAGCGTCAACGACCGCGAGGTCAAAAAAGTCCCGCTGCTGCGCGGCAAAAGCGTGTTCAACCTCTTTTTTGAGAACAGCACCCGCACGCGCACCACGTTCGAAATCGCCGCCACGCGCCTGTCGGCCGACGTGTTCAACCTCGACATCGCGCGCTCGTCCACCGCCAAGGGCGAAACGCTGCTGGACACGATCGCCAACCTGTCGGCCATGGCGGCCGATATTTTTGTCGTGCGCCACAGCGAATCGGGCGCGCCGTACCTGATCGCGCAGCACGTCGCGCCGCACGTGCACGTCATCAACGCCGGCGACGGGCGCCACGCCCACCCTACCCAGGGCCTGCTGGACATGTACACCATCCGCCACTACAAGGGTGACTTCCGCAACCTGTCGGTGGCCATTGTGGGCGACGTGCTGCACTCGCGTGTGGCGCGCTCCGACATCCACGCCCTCACCACCCTGGGTTGCCCCGACGTGCGGGTAGTGGGGCCGCGCACGCTGGTGCCGTCCGACCTGGCGCACCTGGGCGTGCGGGTGTGTCACTCGCTGCAAGAAGGCATCCGCGACTGCGACGTCGTCATCGCGCTGCGGCTGCAAAACGAACGCATGAGCGGCGCGCTGCTGCCCTCCAGCCAGGAGTTCCACCAAAGCTTCGGCCTGACGCCGCAGCGCCTGCGCTGGGCCAAGCCTGATGCCATCGTCATGCACCCTGGCCCGGTCAACCGCGGGGTGGAGGTGGATTCCAGCGTCGTCGACGGCGCGCAAAGCGTCGTGCTGCCGCAAGTCACGTTTGGCATTGCGGTGCGCATGGCGGTCATGGGCATCATCGCGGGCAACGAAGCATGAAGCTGCTGATTCGCAACGGACGTGTCATCGACCCCGCCAGCGGCACCGACCGCGTGGCCGACGTGGCCATCGCCGCGGGGCGCATCATCGGCATCGGCAGCGCACTGGCCGACTTCGCCCCCAACCGCGTGCTGGACGCCAGCGGCTGCTGGGTGCTGCCGGGGCTGGTGGACCTGTGCGTGCGCCTGCGCGAGCCGGGCGGCGAGCATGCCGGCTTGCTGGAAAGCGAAACCGCCGCGGCCGTGGCCGGGGGCGTGACGAGCCTGGTGTGCCCGCCGGACACCGACCCCGTGTTGGACGAGCCGGGCCTGGTGGACATGCTGCGCAAGCGCGCCGAGGCGCTGCACCGCTGCCGCGTGCTGCCGCTGGGGGCGCTCACGCGCGGGCTGGCCGGCGAGGTGCTGGCCGAAATGGTGCAGCTCAGCGAGCGCGGCTGCGTCGGCTTTGGCCAGGCCGACCGTCCCATCGTCAACACCCAGGTGCTGCTGCGCGCGCTGCAGTACGCCGCCACCTTTGGCTACACCGTGTGGCTGCGGCCCGACGAGCCGTGGCTGGGCAAGGGCGTCATGGCCAGCGGGCCGCTGGCCACGCGGCTGGGGTTGCCGGGCGTGCCCGCCGCGGCCGAAGTCATCGCCCTGCACACGGTGCTGGAGCTGCTGCGCAGCGTCGTCGGCCACCCGCCCAGCGCGTCGGTGCGGCTGCACATCGCGCGACTGAGCACCGCCGCCGGCGTCGAGCTGGTGCGCCGCGCCAAGGCCGAAGGCTTGCCCGTCACCGCCGACGTCAGCATCCACAACCTGATGCTGACCGACACCGACATCGGCTACTACGACACCCGGCTGCGCCTGCAGCCGCCGCTGCGCCAGCAGCGTGACCGCGAGGCGCTGCGCCAAGGCCTGGCCGACGGCACGCTGGACGCGCTGGTGTCCGACCACACCCCGGTGTCGGCCGACGACAAGCTGCTGCCCTTTGGCGAGGCCGCGCCCGGCGCCACCGCGGTGGAGCTGCTGGCGGCGGTGGCCCTCAAATGGGCCGAGCAAGACCGGGTGCCGCTGGCGCGCGTGGTCGAGGTGCTCACCCTCGGCCCGGCGCGGGTGCTGGGCGCGCGCCTGGGCACCCTGGGCGCCAGCCTGGGGCGGCTGGCCGTGGGCGGTGTTGCCGACGTGTGCGTGCTGGCGCCGCAGGCCCCGTGGCGGGTCGAGCCCGCCGCGCTCGTCAGCCAGGGCCGCCACACGCCGTTCGAAGGGCACGAACTGCCCGCGCGCGTGCGCGCCACGCTCGTGGGCGGCCACCTGGCGTACGAGGCCCAGCCATGATCCGGCATTTTGGGTTTTCGTTGGCGTTTTCGGCGCTGTGCCTGGCGCTGGCCGCGTGGTGGGGCCTGAGCACACCGCAGGGGCTGTGGACGGCGCTGTGGATCACCGCCGTGCTGGCCGTGCTGGAGGTGAGCCTGTCGTTCGACAACGCGGTGGTCAACGCCAGCGTGCTGCGCACGATGAGCCCGCTGTGGCAAAAGCTCTTCCTCACGGTGGGCATTCTGATCGCCGTCTTTGGCATGCGGCTGGTCTTTCCCATCGTCATCGTCGCCGTGTCCGCCGACCTGGGTTGGCTCGACACGGTGCGGCTGGCGCTGCGCGAGCCCGACGCCTACGCCCGTGTGCTCACCGACGCCTACCCGGTCATCTCGGCCTTCGGCGGCACGTTTTTGCTGCTGGTATTTCTCAATTTCCTCTTCGACGCCGACAAAGAAACGCACTGGCTCGGGGCGCTGGAGCGGCGCATGGTGCGTGCGGCCAAGTTCGACGAAATCAGCGTCTTCATCGCGCTGCTGGTGGTGTTCTCGACGCGCTGGTGGGTGCCCGACGCGGAGCAAATGCGGGTTTTCGTCGCCGGCATCGGTGGCATCGTGCTGTACCTGGCGGTGGACGCGGTGGGGGCGCTGTTCGAAAGCGACGAGCAGGGCGAGGCCGCCGTGGCCACCGTGCAGCGCAGCGGCGCGGCCAGCTTTTTGTACCTGGAAGTGCTGGACGCGTCGTTTTCGTTCGACGGCGTCATCGGCGCCTTCGCCATCACCAAGGACGTCGTCGTCATTATGCTGGGGCTGGCCATCGGCGCCATCTTCGTGCGCTCGATGACCGTGTACCTGGTGCAGCGCGGCACGCTGCAGGCGTACCGCTACCTGGAACACGGCGCGCACTACGCCATCGGCGCGTTGGCGGCCATCATGCTGATGGGCACCGTCGTGCACGTGCCCGAAGTCATCACCGGCCTGGTCGGCGTGGCGTTGATCGTGGCGTCGGTGTGGTCCTCGGTGCGCGAGCGTCAACGCGGCGCCTGAGCCGCCGCGTCCGGCCCGGCGCCCGACTGCGCCACCGCGGTGCGGGCATTCACCTTGGCCGCGGCGCGCGCCCGCGCCTTGGGCTTGGGCGGCTCGGCCGCCGCGGCTGGCAGACGGTCCAACTGCCCTTCGGTCAGCGTGTCGAGCTGGAAGCGCCCACTTTTGTCCCATAACCACGTGTCGGTGTACACCACGCTGCCCAGCCGTCGCGCCGCCGGAAACGGCGCCGCCGCGTGCACCAAGCGCTCGATTTCGGCCTTGACGTGCGGCACGTGGTCCGGCGCACGCATCCACTCCAAGCGCTGCAGCTCACCCTGGGGGCCGATCGTCAGCCGCATCACCCCCACCGCCTGCAGCAGCGGCGGCAACTTGCCGCGGTAGATGCGGTCGGCGTAACGTTCATACAGATGGGCGGCACCGTCGCGGCGGTATTCGCGCTCGGTGCTGGCCAGCGACACCTTGCCAGTGAATTCGGGCACCGGCGCTGGGGCGGGCGCGGGCGGCGGCGCCACCACCACCGGCGCGGGCGCCGGCGCGGGCGCCTGCGCCGCCGGTTTGGGCGGCGTGCTGCACCCCGCCAACCCCAATGCCAAACCCAGCGCCGCCCATGCGGCGCACGTTGCCCCGTGCCGTGCTGTCATCATGGGCCGCATTGTGGCGCAAAGGGCAGGCCGGGGCAACGGGGCGAGCAAGGGCGGCCACAGCAGCCCTGTACAATGCCGCCAACAACACGCCACAACAACAAGTGGGGAGCGGCACACGGTATGCCTGCTTCACTGCGGTAGCTTTAGCTTTTGCGATCAGAGTCATCTACACCCGACCCCGCCTTCACGAAGGCGCTGCGCGCGCAGCCTGGCGGCATCATCGTCGCCAGTTCACCGCGCTGGTGGATCATGCGGCCGCAAGGTGGTGGATCATTACGAGCATTGATGCCGATCCATTTTCTCTTTTTGGCATCATTGTGTGGATGTGGCTCGACGATTGTCCTCCGCGGCACGCCCATGTCGAAAAGGGAAGGTCTGCACAACATCCTCTGACTCGGCCGTTGGCAGTTGCTGTTGCAGATGGTGGCGTCGTGATGTACTCCAGGAGCGGTTGTGGTCTGTGGGTAGGCCGTTTCGGCCCTGTTCGTGGGCCGCTGCGCCCCCTTTGGGCGCACTTACCCCTGCAGCAGTCGCTTGCGCACCATGAACAGGTTGCACAGCGCAAACAACACCATCAGGTTGGCCGTGTTCTTGGCCAGCCCCCGGTACTTGACGCGCCGGTAGCCAAACACACACTTGAGCACCCCAAAGGCATGCTCGCCCTTGGCGCGGATGCGCGCTTTGGTGCTGCTGCAGCGCATCGAGCACCGCACCCAGCAGCGTGCCCTTGTCCAGCGCCTTGCGCTTGGAGGGCATCATGGCCACGTGCCAGTTGACTGCGGGGTGCTGGGCTTGCACTTCGGCGCGCTTGTCCACCCCTCGGTAGCCAGCGTCGGCAAAGACGTCCGACTCCTGCCCATGCAGCAGCGCGTGCGCCTGGGTCACATCACTGACGTTGGCCGGCGTGGTCACCACGCTGTGCACCAGACCCGTCTCAGCATCCACCCCGACGTGCACCTTCATGCCAAAGTGCCACGGGTTGCCCTTGCGTGTTGGGTGCATCTTAGGGTCACGCTGACCCGTGCGGTTTTTGGTGGAGCTGGGCGCCGCAATGAGCGTGGCGTCCACCACCGTGCCCGCTTGGAGCATCAAGCCCTTGTCAGCCAGCTTGGCGTTGACGATCGCCAAGATGCGCGGCCCAAGCTCGTGCTGCTCCAGCAGGTGTCTGAACCGCAAAATCGTGCTCTCATCGGGCAGACTGTCCGCCCCGATGTCCAGCCCCGCAAACTCGCAAAACATCGGCGTGTCGTACAGTGCCTCTTCAACGGCCGGGTCCGACAGGTTGAACCACTGCTGCAGGAAATGAATGCGCAGCAAGGTCTCCACCGCATACGGAGGACGCCCTCCTTTGGGACCAGGCTTGGGCGCATAGGGCTCGATGAGCGCCACCAGCTCCTGCCACGGCACCACACGGTCCATCTCCTGCAGGAACTGACGCTTGCGCGTGTGCTTCCTCTTGCGCTCAAACCCCACTGCGGCCAGGCTCAGTTGCTTCATGAGGTAGAACTGTACCGGCGGAGGGAGGGGTTTTGCAGACCTTCCTTAGGGGGCTTGTGTTGATGACCCTGTTACAGAGGATCGAGGCACGACTCGTCGAGCGGTTACCCGTTCGGATTCAAGCGCGGTTGCTTGCCGCACACGTTGCCAGCAAAGCCATCGTGCGCAGCGCGTTTTGGCTGATTCTGTTCGTGCTGGCAGCCAAGTTAATAGCAGCCGGCAAGGAAATGGCAGTTGCCTATCGCTATGGTACGTCGGCCATGGTCGAAGGCTATCTTTTTGTTTTCAATCTGCTGTCCTCGCCCGTCAGTCTGCTTTTTTCGGTCATGTCGGCGGTGCTTATTCCGCACCTAGTCACGCAGCAGCGCGAAGACCCCGATCGCGTGCTACGCTGGCAGCGACAGGTCACGGCGTGGGTCTGGTTGGTGGCCATCGTACTGGGTTCTGCGGCGGCGTTGGGCTTGCCGCGCCTGTTGGAGGCAGGCTGGCTGGGGCTGGACGGAGCGGCGCGGTCGGCTGCCCTATCGGTACTGCCTTGGCTAGCGGGCATAGTCACATGCGGCATCATAGCGGGCTGGCATGCCTGCCAGTTGATGAGCAGGCAGCAACACGGGAATACCTTTTTGGAAGCGATGCCGGCGCTGGGGGTGTTGATAGCCGTGCTGGCATGGCCCACAACAGGCGGTAGTGCTCCCCTTCTGTGGGGCACACTGCTCGGCTTCGTGCTCCAGGTCCTCCTGTTGATTGGAGTGGCAAAAGTGGCCGGTGCGCCCATTGATCCCTCTTGGCCACCCGGCCGGCCGTTTCAGCGCACGATGATGAGCAACGCAAGCTGGCTGGTGGCCGGTCAATTCATCATGGGCGTGGCGGGTGTCGTTGACCAAGTGCTGCTAGCGCACATGTCGACTGGCAACCTGGCCACCTATGGCTATGCCAACCGCGTAATGGCGTTGGTGCTCACGTTGAGTGCTACGGTGGTTGGGCGTGCCGTGCTGCCTGTACTTGCTAATGAAACAGATGCAGCATTGCGCTTGAGGCTCACCCGCCTTTGGGCGCGGCGTTTGTTTTGGTTGGGGGCCGCAGGGGCCGCGGTTCTGATCGCGATGGCGGAACCGGTTGTGGCTGCGCTGTTTGAACGAGGAAGTTTTACGGCGGCCGACACGGAAAAGACAACCTACCTGTTGCGCCTCATGGCGCTCCAGTGGCCTCTGTACCTTGTTGGCACGATATGGGCGCAATGGCTGCTTGCCAGCGCGCACGTACTGACCGGATTGTGGTGGGCGGCTTTGGCCGGAACGGCGTCAAAAATAGTGACGTCTTTTTTATTGATCGGTTGTCTAGGCTGGGACGCCGAGGCTATATGCGTGGGTCTGGTGGCGGCTACTTTGGGCTATTGGATTGCGCTTCGGGCATCCATGCGGGCACTGCATCGGGAGCATAAGCATGAGCGATAGTCTGGCCGTGAAGCCCACGATCAGCGTGATCGTGCCTTGTTACAATGTCGAAGTTTATATTGATCGAGTGCTCGGCAGCTTGCGTTCACAAACGTTTTCCGATTTTGAGATCATTGCTGTTGACGATGGCAGCTCGGATGGGACGCTTGGGCGGCTGGAGGGCTGGGCGGGCACGGAGTCGCGTTTGCGTATCTATAGCCAAGAAAATCAAGGCCTGTACCACGCGCGTTTGTCGGGTATTGCGCTGGCACGCGGTGAATGGATTACGTTTATGGATGCCGACGATGAGGTGACGCAAGGCCATTTGGCAGCGCTGATGAGTGGTGCCGCGGATGATGTTGATGTTGTGATTACAGGCATTGCGTCGATTGGGCTCGACGGGGTTGAAACCCGGTATGGTCCTCGTAAAGGTAGAATGGGTGGCGCCGAAGCGGCAATTGCGCTGCTCGTTGGGCATCATTCCAATGGATTATTTCCGTGTTGGAACAAGCTCTATCGTCGAAGTGCTCTTGAGGCTGTTAAGTTCGATCGATCAAGAATCAATCAGGGGGAAGACCAAGTTTTTAATTTAAGGGTCTTCCAAGCAATCCGAGGGTTAATTTCGACCGTAGAAGGTTTTACGTATAGATACATTGCTCGCCCCGGATCGATCATGCGCTCGATGAGTGAGCGGCATGTGGCAGACTTTTTCGAGCTCTGGCGAGAGCGGCACGAAGCTGCGACGACCTTGTTACAGGATTCTCGTCTGCAGTTGTCATATCGCCATCGGTTAATGTTGAATGTGATGGATTTTGCAGGGCAGGTGTACCGTTCGCGTCGCCGAGATCTTATGCAACAACTGACCTACGGTTTGCAACAAATGACGCTCCAACCGAAACTTGATCCTGCCGATCCGATTGCGTTGCTGCGTTGGTTGAAGTGGCGCATGCGGATGGAGTTGGGGCAACGTGGACATTTTGTGGGTTGGCTCATGTGAGCAACATGGTCAACATGGATGCGGCGCATAATGAGTCGCCCCTGATTTTTTCATAACCCTTTGATTTTATTCGTAAATATCGAGGCTTTCGGGTATAATTTCTCTCATTTCTTTGCTCTGGGTGCCGCGTTTTCTGGGAGTTTTTCGATGTCTGCCTGCCCCGCCACCGAGGATTTTTTCCGCCTGCGCCTGGACCACATGATCGACCTGCGCCACCCGCTGGCGGTGCTGGGTGCGCGCATGCCGTGGCAGGAGCTCGAAGCGCGGGTGGCGCATCGGTTTTCACGCAAGGCTCGCGCAGGCGTGGCTATGCCAGAGCTGGATTGGTTTGGCGAGCAGGTTCAGACAAGCGAGCGGGGGAGTCGCGCCGGGCGGCCTCGCGTGCCGCTGCGCATCATGATCAGCCTGCTGTACCTCAAGCACGCGTTCAACGAGTCGGACGAAGGCGTCGTTGAGCGCTGGCGCGACACGCCGCGCTGGCAGTATTTCTCGGGGCTGGCGTACTACGAGGATCGGCTGCCTTGCGACGCCACCACCTTGGTCAAGTTTCGCCAACTGCTGGGCGAAGAAGGGATGCAAGAGCTGCTGGCCCAAACCATCAACGTGGCTGTTGAGCTCAAGCTCATCAAGCCGCAAGAACTCACTCGCGTGATCGTGGACAGCACCGTGCAGCCCAAGGCCATCGCCCACCCCACCGACAGCCGGCTGCTGGAGACGGCCAGGGTGAAGTTGGTGCAAGCGGCCAAGCAAGTTGGCATTGACCTGAAACAGACCTTTGCCAAAGAGGGCCAAACGCTCAGCCGCCAGGCCGGGCGCTTGGCCCACGCGCGCCAGTTCAAGCGCATGAGACGCGTCATCAAACGCCAGCGCACCATCGTGGCGCGCCTGCAGCGCGAGATTGAACGCAAGGCCAGCGCCCTTGCAGCGGCTGCGCGTCAAGCCCTGACACAGACGTTGCACAAAGCCGCGCGCATCGTGGCGCAAAGCGGCCAGCGCAAAGCCGTGGATGGACAAGGCAAGCTCTACGCCTGGCACGCACCTGAAGCTGAGTGCATCAGCAAGGGCAAGGCCAGGCAACCGTACGAGTTCGCAGTGAAGGTGGGCATGGCCAGCACGCTCCAAGGCAACCTGATCGTGGGGGCACGGGCCTTTCATGGCAACCCCTACGACGGCCACACGCTGCGCGAGCAGCTTGAGCAAGCCACCATCCTGATGCAAGACACGGGCATGCGGCCCGCCACCGCTTTCGTCGATCTGGGCTACCGGGGGGGGTGGATGCCCACAACCCCGAGGTGCGCATCGTGCACCGGGGCAAGGCCAGACGCATCAGCGAGCACGAAAGAAGGCTGCTCAAGCGGCGTCAGGCCATTGAGCCCATCATCGGCCACCTCAAGATGGACCACCGCATGCAGCGCTACCACCTCAAAGGGCAAACCGGCGACCGGCTGCACGCGGTGCTGTGTGCGGCGGGCTACAACATCCGCTGGCTGCTGCGCATGATCGCCAAGAAGGGCATCCCCTTCTTGCAGGTGCTTTTGTTGTGCCTGCTGCAAGCCGTCGCACTGCTGCGCGCAGGGCGGGCAACGTCGCACTGGAGCCTGCGGGCGGTGGCGATGGTGAGGTGAGATGGATTTTTCAGGGACGACAACTTAACATGTGGCCGCATCAACGGTAGTTGTGCAGGCCTTCCATATAACAACATGCACAAAAAAATAGCTAGTCGTCCCTGAAAAATTCATTTTCACGCCGCCCGCAGCCGCAGCAGCGGCGGGTTGGCGACGCGAGTCTCGGTTGGCCGCAGCCGGACGAGCC
>NZ_SMAH01000003.1 GCF_004342625.1 Tepidimonas ignava | reverse complement strand
GTGGCTCGCCCAGCGGCGGCCAACCGAGTCCAGTGGCGCCAACCCTGCCCAGCTGCGGCTAAGGGCGGCGTGAAAATGAATTTTTCAGGGACGACTACATACTGTGCAGTCGCACAAGGCATTGACAGAAATGCCTTCACGTTTGATTGAAAGGAGTGTAGAGATGAAAGCCAGGATTACCGCTGTTGTCGCCGCCACCGTGCTGAGCGCCATCGTAACCCCATCGTTCGCTGGTGACGCGGCAGCGGCCAGCGCCAAGAAAATGTTCCTCCTCAAGGACGGTGGAACCCTGTATGTATTCGAGGACGGCAAGACGGCGCTGGAAGACAAGTTCGGACGGGCTATCCACCTGAAAGAGGGGCAATCGCTCGAAACGGTCGATGGCCAGAAGATTACAGCCAACGGCAACGAGGTCGCTCGACTCGATTTTCTTCTCCGTAAGGGTCATTCCAACCATTGACTACTCGATTCAATTCGTGAACTGCACGCCAGCGGATGTCGGGCCAACTCGTTGACCAACACGCGCTGGCGGGCCATCGGTCATAGCTGGGGCTAACCACTCGATGGTAGGCTGCGACGCTACCGGTCAATCGGCGCCGCACAAGGTGAGAGTCCGCCCTGCACTGACTGACCGGCGTTCATTGCCGGGGCCATTGCGTCCACAACAACCCGCAGGATTGCCCGGGATTGCTCAATCGTTGAGAGAGTGGGTTGGATTCCGGTCGCGTCTGCACCACCAATACCCCAAGGCCAACCGATCTCGGTTGGCCTTTTTTCTTGCGCGTTCCCCGCGTGTTGGCGCGTGTTCACGGCGTGATCTTGCGGACGCAGCCTTTGAGCTCGGACCGCCTTCGCCCCTCACGGCCTCTCTGTTCTCTGTTTTTCGCTCAGTGTCCGTGGAGGACTCCGGGGACCTGTACGTGCTCCATCAAGGACTTAGCGGCGCCGGTTGCAGTCGGCAACTGCCCGGCGGCGGCGACCGAGTGAGATCGTCAGGCCGCAAAAAGGCCGCCCGAAGGCGGCGGCGATGTGATGACAGGGCCCGTCAGGGCATCGAGGCCAGCACCCGGATCTGCTCGGCCCAGCCATAGGGCCACGGGCGCCCCAGCAGTCGCTCGACGGGGAGTTCGGGGGTGGCGGCGAGGCGCTCCACCAACTCGGGGGCCAGCAGGGTCAGCCGCATAAGGCGATGGACCTGCGAGACGTCCATCCCCTCGGCTTTGGCGATCTCGGCCGCCGAGGCAACCCTCCCCTCGGTGAGCAGCCGCTGCCAGTGGTGCGCCAGCCCGAGCGCGCGTATCAACGCCGTGTCCTTGGCCTCGGTGCGCGCCGGGCCGGCCCACGTCGAGTGAACCTCCACACCTTTCGGTGCGCCGGGCGGCGCGATCACCGCGCGCCGGATGCCGCGCTGCACCAGCCGCCAGGGCACGAAGGTTTCCAGTTTCACGCCGCCCGCCGGCGTCGGCAGTTTCTGGGTGACCGGCGCTCCCTCGATGCGTCCCCGGTGCTTCGTGCTCACGCTTTCTCCTCGAAGCGCCGCACGATCTCGCGCTGGGCCGCCCAGTCCACCGGCAGCGGGTGGCGCTGGAACCAGATCAGGCTCATCCGGCGTGGCTGCCGCCCGGCCATCAGCATCTCGACGATGTCGGGCGCGAGCAGCGTCAGGCGCAGCAGCTCGTTGACCACCGAGTGGTGCAGCCCTTCGGCACGCGCGATGGCCGAGCCGCTGGGCATCGCGCCGCTGTCCAGCAGCCGTTGCCAGTAGAAGGCCCGCGCCATCCCTTCGATGAGCGTGCTGTCGTGCGCTGCGCGGTCGTCGACCACATGCTGCACGAGCCGCCGACCCCCCCGGCGGCGTAGGTTCAGCGGTACGAAGGTTTCCAGTTGTCCGTCCGTCATGATTCGATCTCCAGCAACTCCGCGCCGATGCTTCTGGGGGCAAATTCGCCAAGCAAGGCGTCCCAGCCCAGTTCGCGCCACTTCACCCGGATACCCTGCATTTCGTCGGTATGGACGAGATCGATGCGCTCGATCATCAGGTTGACAATACGGTGTTGCTCGACCGGAAAGAGCCGATCCCACACGTCGTTGAGGCGCCCCATCGCCATCACGACCGTGGCCTCGTCGATCGGTGCGCCCTGGCGTTGGACGTGACGCACGACCGCTGCAATGGATTCGGGGCTGGTCAGCACGGTGCGGATCTGGGCGACCACCGCCGCCTCGATCTCGCTGGCGGGCAGGCGCTCGTAACTCTTGCCCGGCGCGCCGAAGCGACTCTCGGACTTGGAGACGTAGTAGTGATACTTGCGTCCGTTTTTGCGCGAGTAGGTCGGGTACATGCGTTCGCCCGAAGGGGCATAGAGCAGTCCCCGTAGCAAGGCGTCGGTGCGTGACCGGATCTTGGTCTCCACAGAGCGCGCGTGGCTGTCGCGGGCCAGCACCGCGTGAACCTTGTCCCACAGCTCGCGTTCGATGATCGGCTCGTGCACGCCGGGGTACCACTGGCCCCGGCTCGACAGCTCCCCGAGGTAGATGCGATTGCGCAGCACATGGTGGAGGTACTTCTTGTCGATGCGCGTGCCGGTCCGCACCCGCCCGTCCTGCGTCGTCCACGCCTTGGTCGTGATGCCCTCGGCGGTCAGGCGCGCCGCGATCTGGGTCGGCGAGCCGATGGTCAGCATCTCCTCGAAGATGCGGCGCACCACGGCCGCCTCGGCGGGGTTGACCACGAGTTGGCGGTCGTGCACGTCGTAGCCCAGGGGCGGCAGACCGCCCATCCACAGCCCCTTCTTCTTGGCGGCGGCGATCTTGTCGCGGATGCGCTCGCTGGTGACCTCGCGCTCGAACTGGGCGAACGACAACAGCACGTTCAGCATCAGCCGCCCCATCGGGGTCGTGGTATTGAACTGCTGGGTGACCGAGACGAAGGACACGCCGTGGCGCTCGAACACCTCGACCATCTTGGAGAAGTCCGCGAGGTTTCTTGTGAGCCGGTCAATCTTGTAGACGACCACGATGTCGATCAGCCCGCTCTGAATATCGGCCATCAGGCGTTTCAAGGCGGGTCGCTCGGTGTTGCCGCCGGAGTAGCCCGGGTCGTCGTAGTCGTCGGCCACCGCAATCCAGCCCTCGGCGCGCTGGCTGGCGATGAAGGCATGGCCAGCCTCCTTCTGCGCGTCGATGGAGTTGAACTCCTGGTCGAGCCGCTCGTCCGAGGACACCCGGCAGTAGACCGCGCAGCGTTTGCGCGCCTTGGTGGAGGCGATTTCCGTCATCAGGCGCCTCCTTTCAGGCCGAAGAACAGCGGACCGCTCCAATGCTGGCCGGTGATGTGCCGAGCCACCGCCGTCAAGCTCTTGAAGGTGTGGCCCTCGTACTCGAAATGGCCCTCGGCATTGACCGTCACCCGATGCTCGCGCTCGCCCCATTCGCGCAGCAGCACGGTGCCCGGTGCGAAGTCGAACTTGCGCGGGCGCGCGCGCAGTTTGATCTTGGAGTGCTTCGCGCCGATGGCCTCAAGGCGCTGGCGCGTTTCGGGTGCGAGTCCGCCGAAGGCTTCTTCCTGCAGCTTGTAGGCGATACGGGATTCGACATGGGTGCGGTTCGGAAACTCCGGGCGCCGCTCGAAGTACCGATCCCAGAGCACCCAGAGTTCGGCCATCGGCAGGTGACTCAGCTCGGCGATCCGCGCCGCGACGGAAGCTTGTTTCTCGTTCATCACAACTTCTCCTGTTGAGAGGGGGTTGTATGAACGCGCTGGTCGGGCAAGAAGCCAAGGCGAACCGCGCTCTGTTCCAGCCCGGAAGACCCGAGGGTACGGACGATGGCGGCCGCAAGGATGGTGGTGATTTCGCCAGCACGGGCGCTGGCGCTCATCTCTGCCGGAGATGCAAGTTCGAGGTTTCTCATGACGGCTCCAGGGAATCGAAACCGCCAGGGATGATGTGCGCAGATTTCCGAAGCGGATCGCAACGCCGATCAATCGGCGCGGCGCGCTGACGCCTCAACGGCGGTCAGACGTCTTCGGTGACTGCTTCGATCGCAGCGCTGCGCGTGTCGCTGTCATCGACGATCACTCGATCGAGTGGGGTCAGCTTCAGCTGCCACGCCCGCGTGCCTGGGACCCTTTCGAGATAGTCGCGCCAGGGCGAGTGCTTGCCGGTGAAGAGGTTGGCCGGAGACGTGCAGCCCGTGCCGGCCATCAGCGCCTTCGTGTTGACGTGGGGCGTTCCTGCGGCCCAGGCCTCCACCAGCCGCTGCAAGACGGCGATCCTTGCTTTGCCCGTGACCCGCCACGGCGCCTTGCCCGGAAGGTACAGCGTCGCCGCGTGACCATCGGGGGCGACCTTGAGCGTCACCGTCGACCCGCCCATGGCCGCCAGTTGCCCGTGGCGATAGGCCACCTTCAGCCGGTCCAGGTCGATGGCGCTGCCGTTGCCCGCATCGGCGAGCACATCCTCGATGGGAATGACGACATTGGTGCCGGCGAATGGCAGCGGCGTCGAGGTCGTCGTCAACACCACGCCCGCCACCGGGCGCGGACGAAGCCTCAGCGCAGCGTCGACTTTCGCGTACGCGCGCTCGTGGGACATCCTGGAGGCGAAGTACAGCGCCACGGCATGGCCGTCGATGTCGATCTCGCCAAGGAACACCGGCTCGTCGTCGAAGTGCCGACTGCGGGGTCCTTTCAAGGCCGATCCCAGCGCCGTGATCAATTCCTCGCGCAACCAGTCCAGCTGCACCTTCCAGCGCCGGGCGAGACGGGCCGGCATGACCACGTCGCTGCCCGTCAGAGGATCGCGGTAGCGCACGGTGTCGGCATCGGCGCAGCGTTCGAGCACCACCTTCATCGGCTCGCCTTCGTCGACGGGGACCGACAGCTCGGCGATGCGCTCGCCTTCGATGAGGATGCCTTCGTCCTGCAGCCGCTCGATGTCGATGCCGAGCTTATGCAGTGCGAAGCCGTCCATCGGGCTGCTGGCGCTCTCCAGAAGCCGAGCCACCTGCGCGATCAGGCTCGGATCGTCCCGCCCGCAGCCCGGGTGCAGCGGTTTGCGCACCCCCAGGGCCTCGAGCAGTTGCATCCCGGCGCGGCGCAGGCGTTGGTCTTTCTCGCCAGCCAGGCTGCAGCGACCGGGCTCGGCCAGCACGATGGCCAGCGGGGTGGTCGCCGTCTCCCCCTCGAACACCAGTTCGGCCACCAGGGTCACGCCGAGCAAGGCGCTGGGCTGCGCGAAGGGATGGTTGCCCCAGCGCTCGTCGATCACCTCGTGCAGTTCTGCGCCGCTGTCGATGTGCAGCGTGACGGCGTCCGTGGCATGCCCAAGCAAAGCCTTGGCTTCGGTCAGATACAGCCGCTCGATGCGGCCCCCGTCGATGCGCGGCTTGGTGTCCTTCAGTGGCCGCGCAAAGCGCGACAGGTCGTAGCGCGAGCGGTCCAGCGGACGGTTCGACAAGGGAGCCTTGAAGCCGTGCCGGGACAGCACGTTGGCCAGCGGCGCACGGATGCCCAGTGTCGGAGCAAAGACTTCGACGAGCCCGCGATGGGGCGCGTAGATCAGGGTGGCGTCGCGCGCCGGGAAGTAGAAGAAGCTCTTGCGCTGGCGGTTGCGCATCTCCACCGCGGCCACCTGATCGCCGGCGAAACGCACCACGAGGTAGTGTGTCGCCTGGGTCTGGCCTTGCCGGTTCGGCTCCTCCATGGCCACGTGGATGACCTCGCAGGGCTCGGCCAGCCGCATCGCCTCGGTGAGTTGCGCTTCCAGCCGGTCCTTGACCTCATCGTTCCACAGGAAGGGCGGCGCCTCGCCAGGCACGTCGAACGCGTCGTGCAGGCGTTTGAGCCCCTTCAGGTCCTGGGTGTTGACGATGGACTCGGCAGTGTCGAAGAGCTTGATCGAGGCCTCGCTGTGCGTGCGCATCCACACCGCGCGACCGACCTCGCCGCCTTCTTGCGCACGAAACCGTGCGAGCAGGTCCTCGTCGTAGAGCTGCTCGGCGACGGTGGCGAGGATGGCGGCCCCGCGCACGGTGCTCAGGCGCAGCACCCGCAAAGCTTCGCGCTCGGCCGGATCGCGCTGCTCCTTGCGCAGGTGCTTGATGTGCTCGATGAGGGCAGCGCTCAGCCCCTCGTCGGGCTGCGTCCAATCAAACCCGCGCTGCAGTCCCAGGCACTCGGGCAGGCCGGCGAACAGCTTGAGGACTGAGGCCGGCACGCGCTCGACCAGCTCCAGCAGACAGTGTGCGTTGGTCAGGGTCTTCTTGCCCATGCTCCCTCCGATACAGCGCGGTGCCTCACATGGCCATGACCCATGGGCGCATCACCGCCACCGATTGCGTCAGCCCCTGCGCCAGCAGGGTGTCCAGGTAGTCGTCCGCCGACTTGGGCGGGTTCTTCAGACTGCGGCGGTGGCGGGCGACTGCTTCGAGCACGCCGGCCGGGTGCAGATCCAGCAGATCGACGATGAAGTCGTCCGGATGCTGCGCCGCGAGGTTGTAGGGCTTGAGCGCCTCAGCGGGGAAGTCCTTGAGGTTGAATGTCACGATGAGGCTGGCGCCGGCGTGGATGGCGGCCGCCACCACATGGCGGTCGCTGGGGTCGGGCAACTCGATCGAGGCAATCAGGTACTCGAAGCCGGTGACTAGGCAGTCGCGGACGTGGGCGTTCATCAGCCGCCGCGTGCGCTCGAGCTGTTCGACCGAGAGATCGGGACGGCTGGCCAGCACGTGGCGCATCCACTCGTCGTGAATCATGTCGCTCCAGCGCGCCCGGTACAGGTCCGACAGCGCCAGATGCATCAGCAGGTCGCGCAGGGGCGCGGGATAGAGCACGCAGGCGTCGTAGACGACGGTGAAGTGCGAGCTCATCCGCTCAGTACCCCATGCCGAGTTCCTGGGCCTGCGCGGCCAGTTCGTCGAGGGCCTTGCGGCGCTCGGCATCGATCCGGTGCTTGTAGGCGATCACGTCCTGGTAGCGCACGCGACGATGCGTGCCGATCTTGTGGAACGGGATCTCGCCTTTTTCCAGCAACTGCACGAGGAAGGGCCGCGAGACGTTGAGCAGGTCGGCCGCTTCCTGCGTGGTCAGTTCGGCGTGGATGGGGATGACGGTGACGGCATTGCCCTGGCCGATCTCGGTCAGCACGTCCAGCAGCAACCGCAGCGCCGTGGTCGGCAGCGTCACCGAGCGCACCGCGCCCTTGTCGTCGTGGAAATCGATCTGCTGGGTCTCGGCGCGCGTTTGCAGCACCGTCGAGAGCACGCGCCCGGACTCCCGGGCGAGCGCGACGTCCTCGGCCGAGGGCAGCGCCTTGGGGATGGTGGGGGTCGTCATGGGGCTCTCCAGACAGGGGGTGATTCTCAGCAAGGGGCAGTATAACCGAAACGAACGAAATCGCAATAAACGAAATGCCTGGTGGATATTGAGGTGCATCAATGACTTAGGCGAGCGGCGGCCGCACCGGAGGAGGCGCCCTATCGGTGCCATCGCCTAAAAGACTCGCGCCCAAGCCCAAAGCCCCGGCCCATGGAATAAAGGCTCCCAAACACAAGGAGCCTTGCCATGCCAATCCTCGCTGCACCTGTTCAATCCGGCCGGGATGCCCGCCCCGCATCGGCACCGGATGCGCCACCCATCGCTCTGAACGAGTTCGAACTCGCCGCCCGCTGGCGGTTGTCCGTCCACACCCTGCGCCGTTGGCGGCAGGAGCAACTCGGCCCCGTCTTCTGCAAGCTCGGCTCGCGCGTCACCTACCTGATCAGCGACGTCGAGGCCTTCGAGCGGCGCGTCTCGCGCTACTCGACGTCCGCTCGGGCGTACCAGTGAGGGGGCGGCCATGAGCGACCTCACTCTCTACCCCGCCGACCTCGCCGCGATGTCCGTCGGCCAGCTGGCCGCACTGCCGCCCGCCCAGAAGGCGGAGATCAGCCGCAACCTGGACGAAGCGCTCGCCTGGCTCAAGCAGGCCCGCGCCAAGTTCGACGCTGCGCTGGAGGCCGCCTACGGCGAGCAGGCCCGTGCTGCCCGCCTCGAGGCGGGCAAGGACTTCGGCGTCGTGCATCTGAACGACGGACCGCTGCGCGTGACGGTCGATGTCCCGAAGCGCGTGTCCTGGGACCAGGTGCAACTGGCGGCGATTGCCCGGCGCATCGCCGCCGCCGGCGAGAAGGTCGAGGACTACCTGGACGTCGAGTTCAGCGTGTCCGAGTCGCGCTTCAACAACTGGCCCGCCGCGCTGCGCTCGCAGTTCGAAGCCGCGCGCACGGTCAAGCCTGGCAAGCCCACGTTCAGGCTGGCTCTCGATGAGGAGGTGGCGTGATGGCCCTTCCCATCATCACCGCCGATCAGCGGCTGCGCGAGAAGCAGGGCGTCAAGCTCGTGCTGCTGGGCAAAAGCGGCATCGGCAAGACCAGCCAGTTAAAGACCCTGCCCGAAGCCTCGACCCTGTTCGTCGACCTCGAGGCCGGGGATCTGGCCGTCAAGGACTGGCGCGGCGACTGCGTGCGCCCGAGCACCTGGGCGGAGTTCCGCGATCTCGTGGTGTTCCTCGCCGGCCCGAACCCGGCGCTGCCCCTGGACGCACCGTTCTCCGAGGCGCATTACCGGCATGTGTGCGAGCGCTACGGCGATCCCGTTCAACTCGCCAAGTACGACACCTACTTCGTCGACTCGATCACGGTACTCGCGCGCCTGGCGCTCGTCTGGGCCAAGACCCAGCCGCAGGCCTACAGCGAACGCACCGGCAAGCCCGACACCCGCGGCGCCTACGGCCTGCTGGGCAGCGAACTCATCGGGGCGCTGACCCACCTGCAGCACGCGCGCGGCAAGCACGTCGTGTTCGTGGCCATCCTTGACGAGCGCTTGGACGACTTCAACCGCAAGGTCTTCGTGCCGCAGATCGAGGGCGCCAAGACCGCCGCCGAGCTGCCCGGCATCGTCGACGAGGTGGTCACCTTGGCCGAGATCAAGGCCGAGGACGGCAGCGCGTATCGCGCCTTCGTCTGCCACACCGTCAATCCCTGGGGCTACCCCGCCAAAGACAGAAGCGGGCGACTCGATCTTGTCGAGCCGCCCAATCTCGCCGCGCTGATCGCCAAGTGCGCCAGCGCAACGTCAACCCTAGCAACGAGAGGAGCATAACATGTCCTGGACCGACTTCAACGACGCCCAAGCGCAGCAGCAAGGCTTTGACCTCATTCCGCATGGCACGCTGGCCCGCGTGCGTCTGACGATCAAGCCCGGCGGCTACGACGACCCCAGCCAAGGCTGGACAGGCGGCTGGGCGACCCAGAGCTATGAGACCGGCTCGGTCTATCTCGCGTGTGAAGGCGTGGTGCTGGAGGGCCCCTACGCCCGCCGCAAGGTGTGGTGGAACATCGGGCTGCATTCGCCCAAGGGGCCGACCTGGGGTCAGATGGGCCGCAGCTTCGTGCGCGCCGTGCTCAATTCCGCCCGCAACGTCCATCCCCAGGACATGAGCCCGCAGGCCGCCGCCGCGCGGCGCATCCAGGGTTTCCACGAACTCGACGGCATCGAGTTCCTCGCCCGCATCGACATCGAGAAGGACGGCCGCGGCGCGGACAAGAACACCATCAAGACCGTCATCGAGCCCGATCACAAGGACTACGCCGCCTTGATGGGGCTGCCGCCCAAGAGCCCCGGCGGCGGCGCCAGCGGTGCACCAGCAGCGGCCATCCCGCCGCAGGCGATGCCGCCAGCCGCCCCGCAACGCCCCGCCGTGCCGGGCAAACCGGCCTGGGCGCAGTGAGAGGAGGGCCGGTGAAGTGCTGGGTCTGCAAACGACAGGCGCGCGGCTACGGCCACTCGGACCTTCGGCATCCGGTGGGCGACGCCCGGCGCTATCCGATCGACTGGGTGTTCTGCTCGCGGCGTTGCCAGCAGGCGTTTCACGCGCTCTACGGTCAGTGGCTGCGGGTGCAGGAAGGACGCACGCCCAAGACGGAGGTGGCCATGATCGATCCGTCTGACGTCGAACTCGCCGCGATGCGGAAGTGCCTCAAGGCCTTCGGCGCGGCGGCAGAAAGCATCGGCTTCGACAAGCCGCTGGGCGAGTATTCCGAGGCCGAGGCGCTGCAGGTGATCGACGCCATCGTCACCTGCTACACGGACGCGATGGTCGAGCACCACGAGGCGACCAAGTATCCGCCGGTGCGGGGCTTGAAAGATCCGGTGTCCGACCCCTTCGCCGACCTCGAGGACGATCTGCCGTGGGAGGAGCCGAAGGCTCAAGCGCAGACGGCACGCACGGCAGCACCCAAGGAGGCGCGGCGATGATGGACTTCAACGCCTCCAAGAGCCTGTCGGGTCAGCTCACGGCGCTGATCGATGCCGGGATGCAGCAGTCTCGCGCGGCGCAGCCTCGCCGCACGTACCTGGGCGCCTCGCGCCTCGGGGTCGCCTGCGAGCGCGCGCTGCAGTACGAGTTTGCCGACGCTCCGGTCGATCCGGGTCGTGAGGCTGACGGTCGGATGCTGCGTATCTTCGAGCGCGGGCACGTCATCGAAGAATGCATGGTCGGATGGCTGCGCGCGGCGGGCTTCGATCTGCGCACGCGCGACGACGCGGGCGAGCAATTCGGCTTCTCGGCGCTGGACGGGCGCCTGCAGGGCCACGTCGATGGCGTCATCGTCGCCGGGCCCGACCTGGGGTTCGGTTGCGGCTACCCGGCGCTGTGGGAGAACAAGTGCTTGGGAGCGAAGTCGTGGCGCGAGTTGGAGAAGCACCGGCTCGCGTCTGCCCGCCCCGTCTACGCCGCCCAGGTCGCGCTCTACCAGGCCTATCTCGAACTGCACGCGCATCCGGCCCTGTTCACCGCAGTCAACGCCGACACCATGGAGATCCACGCCGAGTGGGTGCCGTTCGACGCCCATCTGGCGCAGCGCATGTCCGACCGGGCGGTCAAGGTCATCATGGCGACCGAAGCCGGCGAACTGCTGCCGCGCGCCTTCGCCGAGCCCACCCATGTCGAGTGCCGGATGTGCCCGTGGCAGGACCGGTGCTGGAGGGGTCAGGCATGAGTACCAAGCTCGATGCCGTCACGGCCGTCGAACCGATGATCGACGCCAAGCAGGCGGCCGCCTCGCTTCGGCTTCCGTACTACTGGTTCGCCGACCCGGCGATGCGCAACAAGTACCGCATTCCGCACTATCTCCTGGGTGGGCTGGTGCGCTACCGGCTGTCGGAACTGCAGGCTTGGGCCTCGCACCACGCGTCAGCCGTCGCCCGCCGCGCGTCGGATGGCAACGAGGAGGGCGACGCATGATCGATTTCAACGATCGCCCGGCCCCGTTCGCCGAAGCGGACCCCACCGCGCGCCGCAAGGAGATTCGCGCCGCCCTACTGGCGCGGCTGGAGTCAGTGCTGATGACGCTGCTGCCCGCCGGCAAGAAGCGCGGGCAGACGTACCGGGTCGGCGATGTGCTGGGCAGCCCGGGCGATAGTCTGGAAGTTTCGCTCAAGGACGACACGGCAGGTCTGTGGCGCGACCACGCCACGGGCGAGGGCGGCGACATCTTCGACCTGATTGCCGCCCACCACGGGCTCGATGCCCAGACCGACTTTGCCCGCGTGCTTGAGGTCGCCGGGCAACTGGCCGGCAGGGCTGCTCGCCTGCCATCCAAGCGCAAGAAGGCGGAGCCGCCAACCGATGAGCTAGGGCCGGCCACCGCCAAGTGGGACTACCTGGACGCCGACGGCCGCCTGATTGCCGTCGTCTACCGCTACGACCCGCCTGGCCGCAGAAAGGAATTCCGGCCGTGGGACGTCAAGCGGCGCAGAATGGCCCCGCCCGATCCGCGGCCGCTGTACAACCAGCCGGGGATCAAGGCGGCCGATCAGGTCATCCTGGTCGAGGGCGAAAAGTGCTCGCAGGCGCTCATCGACGCAGGCTTCTGCGCCACCACCGCCATGCACGGGGCCAACGCCCCGGTGGACAAGACCGACTGGTCGCCGCTTGCGGGCAAGTCGGTGCTGATCTGGCCGGATCGGGACAAACCGGGATTCGGCTATGCCGAGGCTGCCTCGCAAGCCGTGCTCATGGCCGGCGCCGCCTCCTGCGCCATCTTGCTGCCACCCGACGATAAACCCGAGGGGTGGGATGCGGCCGATGCCGTGGCCGAGGGCTTCGATGTGGCGGGTTTTGTGGTCACTGGCCCGCGCATGACGATACAGCCAGAACAAGAGGATGCGCCCGAGCACACAACGGATGCCGCGCACGGTGGGGCTTCGGTGTTGGGCTCGGAGGATGCGTTGGCGCTGAGTTTTACCCGCCGCTACCAGCGCGATTGGCGCTACGTGGCGGCCTGGGGCAAATGGCTGATGTGGGATGGGCAGCGTTGGCGGGCCGAGGAGACGCTGGCCGCGACCGACCTGATTCGCCACGTCTGTCGCCACGCGGCGGTCCGCGCTGACAACGCTCGGCTCGCGACCAAGCTCGCCGCCAGCAGCACCGTCGGCGGAGTAGAGCGTCTGGCCCGCACCGACCGCCGTCACGCGGCGACCCCCGACGAGTGGGATGCCGATCCGTGGCTGCTCAACACGCAGGGCGGGGTCGTCGACCTGCGCACCGGCCGGATGCGCCCGCACGACCGTGCCGATCGGATGACCAAGATCGCCCCGGCGACCTTGGTGCCGGGCAGCGCCTGCCCGACCTGGATACGGTTTCTCGAGCAGGTCACTGGGGGCGATGCCGAACTGCAGGCCTACCTGCAGCGCATGGTCGGCTACTGCCTGACCGGCTCGACGGCGGAGCACGCGCTGTTTTTCCTCTATGGCACGGGCGCCAATGGCAAGTCGGTGTTCGTCAACACGCTTGCCACGATCTTAGGCGACTACGCCGCCAATGCACCGATGGACACCTTCATGGAGGCGCGCGGCGACCGTCACCCGACCGACCTGGCGGGGTTGCGCGGCGCACGGCTGGTGACGGCGACCGAGACCGAGCAGGGGCGGCGGTGGAACGAGGCCAAGATCAAGGAGATCACCGGCGGCGACCGCATTACGGCGCGATTCATGCGGCAGGACTTCTTCACCTATGTTCCGCAGTTCAAGCTGGTGATCGCGGGCAACCACAAGCCCGCCATCCGCAATGTTGATGAGGCGATGCGCCGGCGGCTGCACCTGATCCCCTTTACCGTGACCATCCCGCCCGAACGACGCGACAAGACACTGCAGCAGAAGCTGCTGGCCGAGCGCGACGGGATTCTCGCCTGGGCGGTGCAAGGGTGTCTTGCCTGGCAGCGCGAGGGGCTGCGCCCGCCGCAGTCGGTGCTAGATGCGACGGACGAGTACTTCGAGGCGGAAGACGCCCTGGGCCGTTGGCTCGAGGAGCGATGCGTGCGCGACCCGAACGCCAAGTCGCTAGTCGCCGAACTCTTCAGCGATTGGAAGCAGTGGGCAGAGGCGGCCGGGGAGTTCGTGGGATCGCAAAAGCGCTTCTCTGATCTGCTGCTCACCCGAGGATTGGAGAAGTGGCGCAACGGCATGGGACTGCGGGGGTTTCGGGGAGTGGGTCTGAAAGAGACCCCGAAGGACCGCTTCACGCCCTATGTCGATAGATGACTGAACCACAAATCCGGACCTGACGGGTCTGACGGGTCTGACGGATTTACTTATTTACCCGTACACGCGCGCGCGCGTAGGAAGTTAACCGGCAAACCCGTCAGATCCGTCAGACCGCCTAAAACACAGGAATGACGAGCATGACGACAACGATCCTGGCCCTTGACCTGGGCATCACCACCGGCTGGGCGCTGCTGGGGCGTGACGGCCTCATCAGCGGCGGCAGCGAGTCCTTCAGGCCGCAGCGCTTCGAAGGCGGCGGGATGCGCTTCTTGCGCTTCAAGCGCTGGCTTGCCGACATCAAGCGGTGCGCCGATGGCATCGACTGGGTGGTGTTTGAGGAGGTGCGCAAACACGCCGGCGTGGATGCCGCGCACGCCTACGGCGGCTTTCTGGCGACGCTCACGTCCTGGTGCGAACACCACGGCATCCCTTACCAGGGTGTGCCAGTGGGCACGATCAAGCGTCACGCAACCGGTCGTGGCAACGCCAACAAGGCCGAGATGATCGCGGCCGCCAAGGCGCGCGGCATCACGCCGGTCGATGACAACCACGCCGATGCGCTGGCGCTGCTCAACTGGGCAATGGCCCAAGGGGGCGAGGCATGAACACGCACACCCCATCCATCTACTGCGCCCTGGGCAGAGTGGCACCGCAGTCACCAGCCAGCACGGACGAACTGCGCGCAATGCGCGCGGCGGCCTGGCACAAACAAGGCATCGTGGTCGTGCCGCTCGACGAGATCTACGACGAGTGGGAGCGGGCGTTCCTGTCTGGCATCGCCACCCGGCTCTACGGCGCGCGCAGCCCGAAGACACAGCGCGATCGCTCGTGGCGCGAAATCAGGGAGGGCGAGCGATGAAGCCGAAGAAGACCCGAGCCGTCAACAGCCACGCCGAGCGCAAGCCGCGCATCGGCGATGAGCGCCTGCGGCCGGACGGCAGCCTCATTCGCTACGTGCGGGAAGAGGGGGAAGATGGTTACCCCGTCGAGCACTACCGCACCGTGGACACGCTGGCGCTGATGCTCAGACACGGCAGCATCACGCCCGCGATGCACGATGCGGGGCAGCATTTCGCCCAGGACTTCGCGCGTGCCTTTGCCAGCGGCGTGGCCAGCCCTCGGCTCGATGGCTTGCCAGCGGGCACGGCACGTGTGGAGCACATGGTCGAGCGAAATGCTGGCGCGGCGCGCGCCGTGAAGCAAGCGCTCGATGCCGTCGGCGGCATCAGCAGCCCAGCAGGCACCGCGTTGTGGTTCGTGGCAGGGGTTGGGATGTCGATCATCGATCTGGCCCGCCGGATGTCGTGCAACCGACACGAGGCCAAAGGCTACTTGGTGGCGGCGCTGTCGATTGCTGCCAAGTTTTACGGATACGGGCGTTGACAGCGTGGTACCACGAAGGCATACTATTGCGGTAGTTGTGGTAAGTGCGCCCACCGGGGAGACCTGGGTGGGCGCTGTCGTTTCTGGGCCTGGCGTTCGCCTCTCTGCCCAGCGCTGGAGACTCCCCCATGAAACTTCTCATCACCCGCCCGGTGGTCGTCACCGGCGACGGCGGCACGCGCTCGTTTGTCCCGGGCCTGACGGTCGAGGTCGACGCAGCCACCGCCGAACAGATCCTGGCGCAGCAGGCGGGCATCGCTGCCGAGCCTGTTGCAAACACCGAAGCGCCAGCCACTCCTCGCCGCCGGAAGTCCGCCGATGCTGAAACTTGACGTCACCGCCGATGTGGCCAAAGCGACTGAGCACCTCTCGGAACTGGCCCAGCAGCACGTACCCAATGCTGCCTCCAAGGCCCTGACCCGCACGGCGTTCGACGCCCGCGATGCAGTGCGCGACGGTCTGCCCGAGCGCTTCAACCTGCGCCGGCCGTGGATAAGCCAGGGCATAGGCGTGACGCCGGCCAAGCCGCGCACGCTGATGGCCGAGGTCTGGTCGCGCGACCGCTTCATGGCGCTGCAGGAGTCCGGTGGCACCAAGACCGGCAAGCTGGCGATTCCGGTCGGGCCGATGGCACAGACCGCCCAGACCCGCGTCATCCCCAAGAGCCAGTGGCCGGGCCGACTCTTGGCAAAGAAGAACGTGTTCTACCGCGCCGGTGCCGTGTTCGAGCGTCGTGACGAGAAGCGCATCCTGGCCTTGTACCTGCTGCGCCGCCAGCAGAAGGTCGAGCCGCGCTTTGGCATGGCCGACACCGTGCGAAGCGTGGCTCTGCGGGAGTACCAACGGCAGATGGAGCGGGCGCTGCGGGAAGAGCTGACGAAGGGCTGAAGCGTGCGTCGGAACACTGAAAGTCGATAGCCCTAAAAAGCGACAGGAAGCGTTTTGAGCGATTTTGCGATGCGGGCATCTCCGAGCATTGCCAGGGCTGCAATTGCGCCTCTGGCGACGATTAACGGGTCCTCCCGGGCCATCTGAAACGCGGGGGCCGCGCGCAGCGCGACGCTTGCCTAGCGTCAGGGCAAAAAACAGGTTGCCAGTTGCCACCCAGGTTTCCACCCGTATTCATGCCGAGGTGATCCATCCATGACGGTTAACTGACCCGAGCAGCCCGGAGGAATGCGATGGGATTGTCCGTCCGGGCCTATGCCCAACACCGTGGCGTGAGCCACACCGCTGTGGCCAAGGCCATCAAGGCCGGGCGCATCAGCGTCGAGCCCGACGGCACCATTGACCCGGCCAAGGCCGATGCCCAGTGGGCGCGCAACACGCTGCCGTCACAGAGCCTGAACATCGGTGCCAAGAAGCCTGCGGCCAAGGTGGAAACCCCGCCGGTTTCCACCCCGGTTTCCACCCCGCCGTTGGAAACCCGGGCTGCCGCACCTGACTACCAGACCAGCCGCGCCATCCGCGAGGCCTACGCCGCGCGCCTGGCCAAGCTCGAATTCGAAGAACGCACGGGCAAGCTGCTCAACGCCGACGAGGTGAAGGTCAAGTACTTCAACCTCGCGCGGCTGCTGCGTGACCGCATCCAGCAGATTCCCCGCAAGGTCGCCCCGCAGATCGTGGCGGCCGTGGTCGCACAACCCGACCAGCGCGTGGTGGAAGACCTGCTGATGGAGGCGATCCGCGAAGCCCTAGAGGAACTCTCACGATGACCGTCACCCCTGCCATGGCCAGCCGCATCGAGATGTGGCCACTGGATCGGCTCAAACCCTACCAGAGAAATGCCCGTACTCACTCCGATGCCCAGGTGGCACAGATCGCCGCCAGCATCGTCGAGTTTGGCTTTACCGCGCCGATCTTGGTGTCGGAAGACGGCGGCATTCTCGCTGGTCATGGTCGCTTGGCCGCCGCCAGAAAGCTCGATCTGGACGCAGTGCCTGTGGTGGTGCTCGACCACCTGACGCCCACCCAGCGCCGCGCCTACATCCTGGCCGACAACCGCCTGGCGCTGCAGGCCGGGTGGGATGAGGAGTTACTGGCATCCGAGCTGGCCGATCTGTCCGTGGCCGGTTTCGACCTGGCGCTGACCGGCTTTAGCGACGACGAGCTGGCCGAACTGCTGGCCGACGACGACGCAGACGACGGCACGCCCGGGGCAGAGACAAGCGAAGAGCCCACGCCAGACGCCGACGACATCACGGTGCCGCGCATCGTCATCAGCCGCCCGGGCGACATCTGGCGGCTGGGTGAGCATCGCCTCATCTGCGCCGACTCGGCCGACAGCGCCGCCATCGAGCGCTTGATGGCTGGCGAGCGTGCGGCGCTGCTCTTTACCAGCCCGCCCTATGCCAACCAGCGCAACTACACCACGGGCGGCATTGCGGACTGGGATGCGCTCATGCAAGGCGTCTTTGCCGCGGCCATGCCGATCATGCGCGCCGACGGCCAGATGCTGGTCAACCTGGGCCTGGTGCATCGCGATGGTGAATGGCAGCCCTACTGGGACGGCTGGATCGAGTGGATGCGCGCGCAAGGCTGGCGGCGCTTTGGCTGGTACGTGTGGGATCAGGGCGTGACGGTGCCGGGGGATTGGGTAGGACGCCTGGCCCCGCGCCACGAGTTCATCTTCCACTTCAACCGGCAGAGCCGCAAACCCAACAAGATCGTGCCCTGCAAGTGGGCCGGGCACGAGACGCACCTGCGCGCCGACGGATCGTCCACCGCGATGCGCGGCAAGGACGGCACGGTCGGCGCCTGGTGCCACGCCGGGCTGCCCACGCAGGACTACCGCATCCCGGACTCGGTCATCACGGTCACCCGCCAGCGCGGGCCGATCGACAAAGAACGAGAGATCGACCACCCGGCGGTCTTTCCCATCGGCTTGCCCAAGTTCGTGATGGAGGCTTACACCGACGCGGGCGACGTCGTCTTCGAGCCGTTCTCGGGCTCGGGCACCACGATCTTGGCGGGTGAGGCGTGCGGTCGCACGGTGCGCGCATCGGAACTAGCGCCCGAGTACGTCGATGTCGCGGTGATTCGCTGGATGAAGGCCCACCCGGATCAGACCCCAGTGCTGGAGGCCACCGGACAGACCTGGGACGAAATCAAGGCCGAGCGCGAGCCGGAAGGCGTCACGGCGACATATGGCGACTCGAAGAAGCGTATGTCGGACGTCTTCAACGACCGTATGGCCAAGATAGAGAACCCGCCTTATCAACCCTGGGGTCGCAACAGGAAATGAACTGGATCGCTGACAAGCTGGAGCACTGGCCAATCGATCGCCTGTTGCCCTATATCCGAAATGCCCGCACCCACTCCGAGGCCCAGATCGCCCAGATCGCGGCGAGCATCGCCGAGTTCGGCTTCACTGCGCCGATCCTGGCCGGGTCGGACGGCGTGATCGTGGCCGGTCACGGGCGTTTGGCGGCGGCGCGCAAGCTGGGGCTTACCACCGTGCCGGTCGTGGTGCTTGACCACCTCACGCCGACCCAGCGTCGGGCGCTGGTGATCGCCGACAATCGGCTCGCGGAACTCGCGACCTGGGACGATGCCATGTTGCGCGTGGAGCTCGAAGCGCTGCAAGACGAAGGCTTCGATCTCGATCTCACCGGGTTCGACGCCGATGCACTGGCCGAGTTGCTGGCCGATGAGGAACCACAGATCGATGGCCGGACGGAGGACGACGCCGCGCCCGACGTGCCCGAGGAACCCGTCTCACGGCCGGGCGACGTCTGGCGACTCGGGCCGCACCGCCTGGTCTGCGGCGACGCAACCACCGCCGAGGCCTACGCGCGCCTGTTCCTGGACGGCGAACAGGCGGACATGGTGTTCACCGATCCGCCCTACAACGTGAACTACGCCAACAGCGCGAAGGACAAGCTGCGCGGCAAACACCGCCCCATCCTCAACGATGCGCTGGGCGAAGGCTTCTACGATTTCCTCTACGACGCGCTGGCGCTGATCATGGCGCACACCCGAGGCGCGATCTACGTCGCCATGTCGTCGAGCGAGCTCGACACCCTGCAGGCGGCGTTCCGCGCCGCCGGTGGCAAGTGGTCGACCTTCATCATCTGGGCCAAGAACACCTTCACGCTGGGGCGATCGGACTACCAGCGCCAGTACGAACCGATCCTGTACGGCTGGCCCGAGGGTGCCACGCGCCACTGGTGCGGCGACCGCGACCAAGGCGACGTGTGGCACTTCAACAAGCCGCAGAAGAACGACCTGCACCCGACGATGAAGCCGGTCGAACTGGTCGAGCGTGCGATCCGCAACTCCAGCCGCCCGGGCGACGTGGTGCTCGACCCCTTCGGCGGTTCCGGCACCACCCTGATTGCCGCCGAGAAGGCCGGGCGCGTGGCGCGGCTGATCGAGCTCGACCCGAAGTACGTCGATGTGATCGTGCGCCGCTGGCAGGACTACACCGGCGAGCAAGCCACCCGCGCGGCGGATGGCGTGGCGTTCGACGATCTGTCAGGTGTCGGAGAATCGCGGATAGAGGTCGCCGCTGGTGATGTCGGCCAGGTAGGTCATGTTTTCGAACTCGCCGAGTCTATCGGCCAGAATGACGCCTCCGACTGACTGGATCGCCACCCCGTAGATTCGGGTCAGCCGGGTCAGTTCCGCAATGAACTTGTCGTAGTTGGCTTCGATTTGCCGCTTGGTGAGGACGGTGGGCATGTCGATCTCCTTACGCGGCTTCGGCTTCGAAGGACTCGTCGGTCACTTCGCAGTGAATCACAAACCCGGTGAGGTAAGGCAGCCCCTTGGGGATGCCGTAGTCCTTGCTAGTCTGGCGGCCAATCGTCCAGCCCATCCAGCGGGTGACCGCCGCGTCGATCGCCTGCCCGATGTCGTTGCCAACCAGCATCTGATTGAGGACGTCGTCGGCGAAGTGGCGCCCGTGGCGGCTGTCGAGGAAGGCGCGCACCGATTCGAGGGGCTGGCCGGTGGCCTCGGAGACTGCGGTCATCGCGATCGGCCAGGCGGCGTCGGCGTGTTCGTTCATCGTGCCGTAAAAGCCCCAGGCGTCGTTCTGGGCGGCGGGGATTTGCTTGGTGGTCATTGTTTTCTCCTACGGATTGGTGGTTGCGATACCCGTATGAACGCGCTGTTCGATGGAGAAGCCAAGCGCTTTTTCAATCGAATCGGGCCAGGGCGTGACCCGGATGGTCGTGGGGTCGTAAATCTGCTCGCGCGCACGGGATAGGGCGGCGAAGGCCTTATTGAGAGCTTCTCTCTCCGTCTTTGCCCGGACGTGGAACACGACGCAGTCGTGATGATCGGTGGTGCGGATCGCATTCACTGACCAACGGCGCGATGGGGCAGCTGGTCTGGTCTTTTGTCGGCCTGTCCCGCCGCACTTGAAGCACACGCCGCCCAGCACGTTGGCGTAATGGGGAAGGCGCCCCTTCCCCTCGCAGCGTGTGCATGGATAGGTTTGGGGCGTCTTCATCGCTTACTCCTGGTTGGCGGCGCGGGCGACTTCGTGCGCGCGGGCCAGTTCTGCTTGCGCCTCCGCGATCAAGTCCAGGCGCAGGTTGGGCAGGATGTTGCTGGCCAGCTCGTTCAGGAGCCAGTTCATCGTTTTTGCTTGGTCGTGAACCGTTTCGGCTCCTTCAAATCGCTCGGCGTAACGGTCGAGCTCGCGCAAGCTGCGCTCCAGGGTGCTGCGTGCCTGGGCGATGGCCTCGCGGGCGTTGCGTTGGGCGGCGTCGATCAGGTAATCGCGTTCGGTTTTCATGGAGGGCTCCTTTCGGTGGGTGGTTGCGACACCCGTATGAACGCGCTGTTCGATCGAGAAGCCAAGCATCAGATCGTTGATTTATACCTTTGGGAAACGGCGCGGCTTTATGCCGCGCCTTTGACGATCACTGAATCCGGTAGATGCGCTCGCCGCCCTCGGGTCTTTCCGAGGTGATGGTGAGTCCGAGTTTCTTCTTGACCGCCCCGGCAAAGGTGCCGCGTACCGTGTGCGCCTGCCAGCCCGTGGCCTCGCAGATCTGCGCAATGGTGGCGCCCTCGGGACGCTGCAGCATCGCGATCACCAGCGCCTGCTTGCTGTGCTCGCGACCGCGCTTCGGCGCGGCATCGGGCTGGTCCTGTTGCCAGCTGGCTTCGGCGGCGGCGACCGCTGCTTCCAGTTCCGGATCGCTGGCCAGCGGCGGCGTGGCAACGCTGGTGGCCACCGTCGGCGGCAGGACATCTTCCGGCTGCGCCTCGCCCTTGATGATGGCGATGGCTGCCGAGGTCAGGCGCCACTGGCCGCCTTGCTGCTCGATCAACCCCCGCTGCGCGAGGCTGGCGATCATCTTGAGCTTGGCGCCGCCCTTGAGGTCGAGCAGCGGCTCGATCAGGCCACCGGCGTCGCAATGCGCGCGGGTGATGAGATCGAGTTGGCGTTCGGTGATGGGGGTGGTTTGTGCAGACATGGTGTTTCTCCTGGTCGTTGGATGGATCGGCGCGAGTCAGTCTTCCCACAGGTGCTCGCCATCGAGGCTGATCCACAGGCGCGCATCGCGCACGGTGGCCATCTCGCGCACCGGCAGGCCGGTTTTGAGGTGGGTGCCGGTCTTGCCGGTGAAGTCGTAACGCTGGCCGTCGTACATCACGGTCGCTGGGCCTTGATCGTTGAACTCGACGCGGATCAGGCGGGTGCCGAGGGCGTTGCCGTTGGTGTCGGTGACCTGGGGTTGGCGGATGCGCAGGGTCATGGTCTGCTCCTTGGTGCGTGGTGATCGGGTGAGGTGATGAACGCGCTGTTCGCGTGAGAAGTCAAGCGTTCTTGCTTGGCTTCGCATTGCTCGTCAGACCTTGCGCAACACCGCGATGCCGGCCTGCGCCAGTTCGAGCGCGGCGGCGTGGAAGGCCATCTCGCCGACCCAGGGCGCAGCCCTTGCGTCGTCAAACAAGCGGTCGATGACCGGCCGGGCCTTGGCGCGCATCGCGGCGCAGGCGGCTTCGAGCTCGTCGCGGCTGGCGGCGGCCACCTCCTTGCGGCAAGTGCGCACCAGCACGGTCAGGGCGGCCTCGGCGAGCTTGGTGGCGAGAAGGTCGGGGATGTGGGGGTTCATCGGGCGTCCTTTCGATCGGGTGGTTCGGGGTGACGTGATGAACGCGCTGTTCGCGTGAGAAGCCAAGCGTTCGGTCCATCTATTTCGCATCGGAGTGGCTTGTGTTCGACACTGCTGAATCGGCGGTCGAATCCGCCTGGAAACGGGGCCTCGCGCCCGACCCCATCCTCACCGTCGATGACTGGGCCAACCGCCACCGGATGCTGTCGTCGGTCGCCTCAGCCGAACCCGGCCGCTGGTCGACGAGTCGCACGCCGTATCTCAAGGAGGTGATGGATGCGCTGTCGGCCACCTCGCGCATCGAGCGTGTTGTGTTCATGGCCGGAGGGCAGGTGGGTAAAACCGAATGCGGACTCAACTGGGTCGGCTACGTCATCCACCACGCCCCGGGGCCGATGTTGCTGGTGCAGCCCACGGTGGAAGGCGCCAAGCGCGTCTCCAAGCAACGGGTGGATGCCCTGATCGAGGCGAGCCCTGAACTCGCCAGCCGGGTGAAAGACCCACGGTCACGCGACTCCGGCAATACCCAACTGATGAAGGAGTTTCCCGGCGGCGTGCTGATCATGACCGGCGCCAACTCGGCGGTGGGCCTGCGATCGATGCCGGTGCGTTACCTGTTTCTCGATGAGGTGGATGGTTATCCGGGCGATGCGGATGGCGAAGGCGATCCAGTGGCGCTCGCCGTGCAGCGGGCCGCCACCTTCGTCAATCGCAAGGTCTATCTGTGCTCAACCCCGACGCTCAAAGGCTTCTCGCGCATCGAGGCGGCCTACCTGGAGTCGGACCAGCGGGTGTTCGAGGTGCCTTGCGATCACTGCGGGGCGCACAGCCAGATCCAATGGCGGGACATCAAGTGGCCGGCCGGCAAGATGGCGGACGCCGCCTGGCACTGCCCGGCCTGCGACGGCATTCATCCCGAGTACCGCAAGCCGGCACTGCTCGCCAATGGCCGCTGGACAGCACGGGCCGAGGGCGATGGTAAGACGGTGGGCTTCCACCTCTCCAGCCTCTATAGCCCGTGGGTTACCTGGGGCGAGATCGCCCAGGAGCACCATGCCGCCAAGGACGATCCGGTGCGGCTCAAGGTCTGGGTCAACACCAAACTGGCCGAGACCTGGGAAGACCGGGAGGGCGAGGCCCTGGATGCCGAAGGATTGATGGCGCGCCGCGAAGACTACGGGCCCGCCGTGCCCGCCGAGGTGGCGCTACTGACCTGCGGCATTGACGTGCAGGACGATCGGCTGGAGTTGGAGGTGGTCGGCTGGGGCCGCGACGAGGAGTCCTGGTCCATCGACTACAAGGTGCTGTGGGGCGACCCATCCGCGCCGCAACTGTGGGACGAGCTGGATGCTTATCTCGGCCAGCGATTCGCGCACGAGACGCTGCCCGATGGGCTGACGATCGAGGCGGCCTGCATCGACACCGGCGGCCATCACACGCTCTCTGCCTACGCCTTCTGCCGCGGCAAGGAGCGGCGGCGCATCTGGGCGATCAAGGGCGGAGCCGGCAAGAAGCCGATCTGGCCCAAGCGCCCGAGCAAAGCCAACAAGGGCCGGGTCAGCTTGTTCACCATCGGGGTGGACGCGGCCAAGGAGGCGATCTATGCGCGGCTGAAGAAGGCCGGGCCCGGCCCAGGCGCGATGCACTTTCCGCTGGATCGGGACGCGGAGTACTTCGAGCAGCTGACGGCAGAGCGTATCCGCACCCGCTACGTCAAGGGTTTCCCGCAGCGCTTCTGGTGGAAGCCGGATGGACGGCGCAACGAGGCGCTGGACTGCCGGGTGTACGCCTATGCCGCGCTGCACGGGCTGCTGTCGATGGGGCTCAACCTGAACCGGCGGGTGGAGGCGCTGCCGAAGGCGTTGGTGGCGCGTCAGGATGCTGGCCGAAGCGTTGCGTCGATTCCATCGCTGCCGACGCCGCGCCGTCGGCGCATGGCGATTTCGTCGGGTTATGTGAGATGACCATAGAAAAGCTTAAGGCACAGCTTGATGCGTTGCGAGCAGCGCGCTACAGCGGGATGCTGACCGTCAAGGCCGGCGACAAGTGGCTGACCTACAAGTCGGACGCCGAGCTGCAGGCGGCGTTGCAGGATTTGGAGCGCGAGATCGCCAACGCCGAAGGCCGCCGCCCGGCGCGGCGTATCCGCGTCTACGCGAGCAAGGGGTTGTGATGGGCGTGTGGCAACAGTGGCGTCAGCGGCTGGGGCGGCAGGTGTTGCGCGTCGGCGCGATGGTCGGCGGCTTCGAGGGCGGCTTGTCGTCGCGCCGCCTGAAGATGTTTCAGGCCAGCCGCGCGCACGTCAACACCCTGATCCAGGCCGCCGGCGCGGACATGACCGCGCGCGCGCGCTACCTGATCCGCAACAACGGCTACGCGGCCAATGCGGTGGAGTCGTGGGCGAGCAATGCCGTTGGCACCGGCATCAAGCCCTCGTCGGGCATTGCCGATGCGGTCCTCAAGGATCGGGTGCAGCAACTGTGGCTGCGCTGGACGGACGAGTCGGATGCTGAATGGCTGACCGACTTCTACGGCCAGCAGCGCCGGGCGGCGCGCGAACTGTTCATCGCCGGCGAGGTGTTCTTCCGCATTCGCCCGCGCCGGCCCGAGGATGGTTTGTCCGTGCCGCTGCAGCTGCAGATGCTGCCATCCGAGATGCTGCCGCTGACCGACAACCGCGTGCTTGACAACGGCCACGTGGTGCGGCAGGGCATCGAGTTCGACCGCATCGGCCGTCGCGTGGCGTATCACTTCCTGCGCCGCCACCCGGGCGACATCACCGATCCAGGCTTGGCCGGCGAGACGGTGCGCGTGCCCGCCGAGATGGTGCTGCACATCATCGATCCGGTGGACGCCGGGCAGCTGCGCGGGGTCTCGCGCTTCGCGCCGGCTTTGGTCAAGCTGTTTTTGCTTGACCAGTACGACGACGCCGAGCTCGACCGCAAGAAGGTCGCGGCGATGTTCGTGGGCTTCGTGCGCCGGCCCGAGCGCGACTTTGACAACAGCGGCGAGCGCGACGCGCAAGACGAGCCGCTGTTGCCGCTGGAGCCGGGGCAGCTGCAAATCCTGGATGAGGGCGAAGACATCACTTTCTCCAACCCGGCCGACGTGGGCGGCAACTACGAGGCATTCCAGTACCGCACCTTGCTGCAGGTGGCGGCGGCCCTCGGGTTGCCCTACGCCAACCTGTCGGCGGACATGCTCAAGGCCAACTACTCCAACACGCGCGCGGCGCTCCTGGAGTTTCGCCGCCGCATCGAGGCCTTCCAGCACTCGGTGCTGGTGTACCAGCTGTGCCGTGCGGTGTGGGCGCGCTGGATGGACACGGCGGTGCTGTCGGGCGCGCTGACGCTGCCGGACTACGAGCGCCGGCGCGCCGAGTATCTGGCGTGCAACTGGCTGCCGCCGCGCTGGGACTGGGTCGATCCCCTGAAGGATATCCGCGCCGAGATCGAGGCCATCGAGGCGGGGCTCAAGTCACGCACGCAGGCGATTGCCGAGCGCGGCTATGACGCCTCGCAGGTCGACGCCGAGATCGCCGCCGATCGGCAGCGCGAGCGCGACCTTGGACTGTGGTTTCAGCGCCGGGCCGCGCCAGTCCCTGTCGATCAACCCGAGTCTGACTGACCATGACCGATCTGCCCCACCTGGCGTCCCGCCTGTACGGGACGCCGCTCCTCATTGCGCGCCCCAAGCTCGATGTGATCCTGGGCGTGATGGCGCGCAAGCTCGCCGGGCAGCCGCTGGCGATGCCAACGCCCGAGTCGGCGCAGCCGAGACCACCCGCGCTGCAAATCGTCGACGGTATCGCCATCGTGCCGGTGCTGGGCACGCTGGTGCGGCGCTCGGCGTACCTGGACGCGGCCAGTGGCCTGATGAGCTACCACGCGATCCAGGCGATGGCCGAAGACGCCTTTGCCGACCCGCAGGTGCGCGCGGTGCTGCTGGAGGTGGACTCCAGCGGCGGCGAGGCGGGCGGCGTCTTTGACTTGGCGCTGCGTCTGCGTGCCTTGTCCAAAGCGTCCGGCAAGCCGCTGTGGGCCATCGCCGACGAGGCAGCGCTCTCAGCAGCCTACGCCATCGCGTCCGCCGCTGAGCAGCTGTGGCTGACCCGCACCGCCGAGGCGGGCTCCATCGGCGTGGTGGCGGTGCACGTGGACCAGTCGGGCGCAGACGCCCAGGCCGGGCTGTCGTACACCCTGCTGCACGCAGGCGAGCACAAGATCGACGGCCACCCGCACGCGCCGCTGCCAGCGTCGGTGGCAGCCGACATCCAGGCCGACCTGGACCGCCTCTACGACCAGTTTGTCGAGCTGGTGGCAGCGCACCGGCGGCTCGATGCGCAGGCGGTGCGCGCCACGCAAGCGCGCATCTACCGCGGTGAGGCGGCCCTACAGGCAGGGTTGGCCGACCGCATCGGCACGCTCGATGACGCGCTGGCGGCGTTGCAGCAGCGTCTGGCGCGGCGCGCGAGCGCCGATCGCTCTGCGCCCCGACTTTCCCACTCTTGCAAGGAGATGACCATGCACGATGACGCCCCCGATGCGCTGGCCGCCGAGGTCAGCGTTGACGCAAACGCTGCGGCCGCGCAGGCGGCCGCGCCCGATACAGCTGCGCTGGCTGCGCAGATCGAGCAGCGATTGCGCGCCGAATTGGCCGAACTGACCGAGATCGCCGCCCAGGCCAAGCGCCTTGGCGTGACGGTCGATCCAGCGCAGGCGCTGACCCAAGGCATCAAGCCCGATGCGCTGCGCCGCACGGTGCTGGAGCAGGCGGCCGCGCGCGATGCGGCAGCCGACATCGTCGCCGTCGCCCCCGCGTCGGCATCGCCCCCATCCGTCGCCGACAGCCCATTGGTCAAGGCGGCCAAAGCTTACGGAGGTAATCAATGAGCACTTTGACATCCAATCCGACGCTGGGCGACGTGCTCAAGCGCGAGTGCGACCCGGACTACACCCGCGAGACCGTCACCGTCAAGGCCGGCAGCGCCTACCCCATCGGCACGGTGCTGGGCCGCATCACCGCCAGCGGCGTCTATGCCCGCTCGCCCGCGGCATCGACCACCGGCCTTGAAGGCGCGGAGATCGCCTGCGCCGTGCTGCTGGAGCCGGTCGCCGAGAGCACGACGGACACCAAGGCCTTGGCCCTGGTGCGCGGCCCAGCCATCGTGGCCGATCAAGCCCTGGTCTTTGATGCGTCGGTGGACACCGATGCGGAGCGCGCCGCCAAGCGCGAGCAGCTGGCTGCCTACGGCATCGTGGTGCGTACAGCCGTTTGAGAGGAGATTTTCCATGACTGTGATCGTCAATCCGTTTGCTGGGAGCGGCTTTACCCTGGCCGAGATGACGGCGGCCATCCAGCAGCTGCCCAATCGCTACGGCCGCGTGGGCGAGCTGGGTTTGTTTGCGCCCGAGCCAATCTCGCAGCGCACCGTGGTCATCGAGTCGGTCGACGGCGAGCTGCGCTTGTTGCCGTCTGTGCAGCCCGGCGCGCCGGCTACTGTGGGCACGAGCGAGCAGCGCACGCTGCGTTCGTTTGTCGTACCGCACATCCCGCACAACGACGTGATTCTTCCGGCGGAAGTGCAAGGCGTGCGCGGCTTTGGCGCGGCAGCCAATGAAGACCCGCTGGTGACCGTGATGACGCGCAAGCTCGCGCGCATGCGCGCCAAGCACGCGCAGACGCTGGAGTACATGCGCGTCAACGCGCTGCTGGGCGTGACCAAGGACGGCGCGGGCCAGACGATCTACGACTGGCACGCCGAGTTCGGGATTGCGCGCGCGCAGTTCGACTTCACCTTTGGCAGCAACGAAGACATCATCACCCGCTGCACCCAGGTGGCGCGCCACATCGAAGAGCATCTCAAAGGCGAGACCATGAGCGGCATCCATGCGCTGGTCAGCCCCGAGTTTTTCGATGCATTGGTCAAGCACAAGAGCGTCAAGGATGCCTACGCCTTCCACCAGGGCACGGCCGGCGCCAACCCGCTCAGAGACGATGTGCGCCGGGGCTTTCGCTTTGGCTCCATCGTCTTCGAGGAGTACTTCGGCACCGTGACGCTGGCCAACGGCACGACCGAGCGCCTGATCCCGGCGCGCGAGGGCGTGGCCTTCCCGCTGGGCACGCTGGACACCTTCCGCACCTACTTCGCGCCGGCCAACCTGATGGAAGCCGTGGGCACCTACGGTCAGGAGCTCTACGCGTACCAGGTGCCGCGGCAGGACGGCAGCGGCATCGACATCTACACCCAGTCCAACCCGCTGCCGATCGTCAAGCGCCCGGCCTTGACCGTGCGGCTCTTCTCCAGCAACGGATGGTGATGACGCCGTTTGCGCGCGCTCAGCGGCTGGTCGCCGACGCCGTGCGGTCGACATTTGCCGAGCCGGTGCTGCTGCACCGCGAAACTGGCGATCCGCAGCCGCTGCGCGGCATCTTCAGCGCCGCGCACGAGGCGGTGGATGTCAGCAGCGGGCAGCCGGTGTCGATGGTGCAGCCGCTGCTGGAGGTCTGGCAGGACGACTGCACGCCGCCGCCGGTCGAGGGCGATGCGGTGACGGTGCGCGGGCAGCGCTATCTGATCGTCGATGTGCGCCCGGACGGGTACGGCTTTTTGCGGCTGCTGCTGCATCTTGACGGGGCGTCGCCGTGAGCAAGCCACCACGCACTGTGATCCGCGAAGCGGTGGCGCAGCGCCTGGCAGCGCATTTGCCGGCGGTCGATGCGCGCATCACGCCGCAGCGCATCCACGTGCATCGCGCCACGCCGCTGGCATCTGGCCGCTTGCCGGCGATCCTCATCTACGCGCAGCAGGAGCGCATCGAAGAGCAGCCGCACGCTGATCCGGGCTTGCGCTACCGCAAGCTGGACTTGGCGGTCGACATCGTCGCCGGTGGCGCGACCGCTGCCGACGATGCGGACGCGCTGGCGCAGGCGGTCGAAGCGATCCTCGATCAGGACGAGACGCTGGGCCGCCTGGTCGAAGGCACGCGGCTGTTGCGCATCGAGATCGACCAAGACGGCGAAGGCGAAACACCGGTGCTGGCGGCGCGCCTGACCTTTGAGGTCAGCTACTGGACCAAACCCATCGAAGAAAAAGGCCGCCTGCCGCTGCACGTGCTCTACAGCTGGGTGCCCAAGATCGGCATCCCGTATGAGCCGGACTATGTGCCGCTGACCGATCCGCCGCCGAAGCCATGAGCGAACGCCATCTGCATTACGACCTCACCGAAGACGAGCGACGGCTGAGCAATGTCGTGCTTATCGGGCAGGTGGCCGAGCTCGATGCGACGCGCGCGCGGGTGCGGGTGCGCGCCGGGCCGATCCTGACCGGCTGGCTGCCGTTTGCCACGGTGCGCGCGGGGCCTGACCGCACCTGGCACGCGCCCGAGCCTGGCGAGCAGGTGGTGCTGGTTGCGCCCGGCGGCGATCTCAACCAGGCGGTGGTGGTGGGGTCGATCTACCGCGACGCCTACCCGCCGCCGGCCAACAGCCCCGACATCAGCTGCACGGTGTGGGACGACGGCGCATTCGTGCGGTACGACCGCCGTCAGCACCACTGGCACCTGTCGGTGCCATTCGACGGGCGCATCGTCATCGAGGTCGGCCCCAGCAAGATCGAGATGGATGACGCTGGCATCCGCATCACCGCGCCGCGCATCGATCTGAACTAAAGCAATCCTCATGCCAGCAGTAACCCGTCTGGGTGATTTGTGTACTGGCCACGGCTGTTTCCCCGCGCGCCCGAGTACATCCGCTGCCGCCTCGGTGTTCGTCAATGGCATCGCGGTGCATCGGATGGGGGATGCCTGGGGGACTCACTGCTGTGGTCGCGCCTGTCACGCCAGCGTGCTGGCGAAGGGCAGTTCCAGCGTGTTTGCAGAGGGGCAGGCCGTCGGGCGCATCGGCGATCCGGTGGCCTGTGGTTCGAGCGTGGCCGAAGGGTCACCCAATGTCTATGCAGGGTAATCAGCGAGCGATGCTCGGAATCAACGCCCAAACCGGCCAAGCCTTGTCTGACCTAGACCACCTACGTCAAAGCATCCGCGACATCCTGACCACCCGCATCGGCACGCGCGTGATGCGCCGTGACTACGGCTCGCGCATCCCAGACCTGATCGACCGCCCGATCACGCCGCGGCTGGCCGTGGAGCTGTATGCGGCGGTGGCGGAGGCGCTGGCGCGCTGGGAGCCGCGCTTTCGGCTGACGCGCGTGCGCATGACGGATGCGCGCGCAGGGTGGGTCGAGCTCACGCTGGAGGGCGAAGTGCGGCTGCAGGGCTTCGCCGACCGCCTGGTCACCTTGTCTGGCATCGGCATCGCAGGAGATCGGTCGTGAGCGCGTATCCCGTCACTGTCGCCGACTTGGCGAGCCTGCCGCCGCCGCAGTCCATCGAGGAGCTGAGCTTTGAGCGCATCTTCGCCGAGATGCTGCAGGACTTCCGGGTGCGCTATCCGCAGTACAGCGCGCTGCTGGCCTCCGACCCGGCGATCAAGCTGGTCGAGGTGGCCGCCTACCGCGAGCTGCTGCTGCGCGCGCGCATCAATGACGCGGCACGCGCCAGCCTGCTGGCATTTGCCGATGGTGCCGACCTCGACCACCTGGCGGCCTTCTATGGCGTGACGCGCCTGGCGGGCGAGGGCGACGATGCCCTGCGCCGGCGCGTGCGCGAGCGCATCATGGGCTGGTCGAGCGCCGGCGGCGCGGCGCATTACCGCTACTGGGCTCTGTCGGCATCGCCGGAGGTGGCTGACGTTGCGGTCGACAGCCCGGGCCCCGGTCGAGTGCGCATCAGCGTGCTGCCTGCGGGTCATGGCGACGCCGTGCCCGAGGCGCTGCTGCAAGCGGTGCGGGATGTGGTGCTGCGCGACGATGTGCGCGTGCTCACCGACACCGTGGAGGTCGTGCCGGTGGAGTTGATCCCGGTGACGGTGCGCGCGCGCATCTGGCTGTATCCGGATACGCCATCGTCTGTGTTTGATGCGTTGAGGCCCAGCCTGCGCCGCGCCATGGCGCAAGCGGCGGGGCTGGGCTGGGATTTGACGCGCTCATGGCTGATCGCGCATCTGCATCAGCCTGGGGTGCACAAAGTCGAGCTCATCGAGCCCGCCAGCGATGTGCGGGTCAGCAGCACGCAAGCGGTGCGACTGATCAGCGATGAGCTGATCTTCGCCGGCCGCGACCGATAGAGGAGGCGAGCGTGTCTGATCATCTGCTGCCGCCTAACGCGTCGCCGCTGGAGCGCGCGCTGTCGCTGTCCACCGACACGCTCACGCGCCTGGCTGAGCCGACAGAGGCGCTGCGCACCTTCAAAGTCAACCCAGCTGATCCGCTGCTGCCGTGGCTGATCTGGGAGTATGGGCTAGGCGAGCTGTTGCCCTACCTGCCCGAGCCGCGCCGCGCCATCGCCGAGGGCATCCGCTGGCAGCGGATACGCGGCACGCCGGCGGCGCTTGCCATCGCGCTGTCGTGGGTGGGCCTGAGCGTGCAGGTGGAGCAAGAGACCCCCGGCCTGCACTTTGCCGAGTTCATGGTCGACTCCGGGCGCGTGCTCGCCGACGACGAGACGATCGCCAACCTGGTCGCCATCTCCCGCCTGTCGGCCCCGGCGCGCAGTCGGCTCTCGCGCATCTACCACGGCTGGGACCTGCGCCGCCTGGTGTTGGGCGACAGTCGGCTGGGCGATGCGCTGCTGTCGGATCACAGCGGGGTGTTTTGGCGCGACGGGCAGACCAAGTTGTCGTTTGGTCGGGTGCACCCGCTGGCGCAGGACTGGCCCGCAGCGACGCTTGCGGCCGTGTATGCGCCCGCGCGGTTTGCGGCGGCGCGCTTGATCGACCGCTATCTGCTCGACTACGCGCGACTGGGCGACCCAGGGCATACGCCAAATGAAGAGATTCTGCACTCGCACCTCTTCACCGTAGTCAATGCGCGCGGGGTGAGGGTGGCGCAGACGCTGCTGCCGGAGCGCAAGTTCTGCCGGGCCATGGTGGTGCCATCCGACAGCACCCCGCTGGGCGACACCAACGCCTGCCTGCCGCGGTTTTGGGTGCGTGAAGAGGGCGGGCCCATCGTGTTGGGCAACAACGCGCTGTCGGATACGCCGCATCGGCTCATCCGTGTGCCGATCTTGGAGCGGTTCGACGCCGTGCACGGCGATGCTGCGCTCGGCAGTGCGCCCAGTTGGTCGGCATCGCGCGACGCGACGCGGACGCGCACGGCTGAAACACGCGATGGAATGCTGGGCTGGCTGCGGCTGGGCGAGGCGCGGCGGGCCTTTGACGTCTTGGCGCTGGCGCGCACCGTGACGCTGGCCAACGCTCCGCTGCCAGACCCGGCCCCGTGGCGCGCGCGCGTCTTCCAGCGCGCCTTGATCGTCCTGTCCGACAGCACGCCGCTGGGCGATGCGCAGGCGCGCACGCCGCGCCGCGGCCTGTGGCGGGTGCGCGATCTGCCTCGGCTGGGCGCGATGACGCTGGGTGACGGCCCCGAGGTCGTCTGGCGGCCCATCGATGCCGTCGTGCCGCGCTCGCACGCCGTCACGGCGGCGTCAAGTTTGCTGGTGGCGTCTGCCCCATCGCTGCGCCGTCGCCACAGCCGTCGCGCCATAGCGCCGTCTGTCGCCGGTGCAGCCAGCCGTGAGGCGCTCGCGCGCGCGGCAGCCGCCTGGCGCGGGCAGACCTGGACCGACGCGCCTTGGCCGGCGGGAAGCTGGCTTGATGTGCGCGAGCTCATTCAGACCCACCACTTCACATCGTAAGGAGTTGATTTATGGCCATTCTCACCACCAGCGGCCGCGCCGCGCTGGCCGCTGCGATCAAGCAGCAGCCGATGCACCTGGCCATCGGCGAGGGCGATCCGGTGTGGGATACCACGCGGGCCGTGAGCACCGCGTTTGACGCCGGCAATCTCATCGCGCTGGGCTTTACCCACATCGATGAGGTGATCGTGACCTCGCTCGATGAGACCATCACCTACACGCGCGACGTGGACTACAGCGTCGATGCCCAGGCTGGCGTGATTACGCGCTTGTCCGGCGGCAGCATCCCCAATCGGGGCAAGGTGACGGTGCGCTTCAAGGTCGGCCGCCCGCCCGAGCCCATTGATCAGACCGCGCTGCTGCGCGAAGTCGGCCGCCGGGTGGTGGACGAGGTGCACTTCGTCGCTGCCGACCCCAATGGCGAGATCGTCGTGCCCACCGGGCGCTATCGGCTGTCCACGACCCCCACCAATCACCTCTTCATCCGCGTGCGCTTCGACTTCGAAGACGCCGCCACCAGCACCATCCGCGAGCAGGGCCTTTTCGTTGGCACGCAGACCGATCCCAGCCTGCCGCCCGGACAAAAGTATTTCGTGCCGAGCCAAGTTGTTAAGCCCGGCATCCTGCTGCTGCTGCAGAACTCGGTGCCGATCGTGCGCCAGCCATCCACGCGCGAGACCTTCGAATTCGTCGTCACCTTCTGATGAGGCCACCCCATGCTTGAGCGTTACTACAACCTGTTCGACCCGTCCAAGCGCTACGCCGAGCTGCTGTTTCGCGCTGGCGACGGCCTGCAATCGCGCGAACTCAATGAGCTGCAGACGACGATCAACCATCGCCTGAAAGGCGTGGCTGACGCCTTGCTCAAGGACGGCAACATCGTCTCGGGCGGCGAGATCGTCATCGACGCCGGCGCCGGGCGCGCGCTTCTGGCCGCAGCGCGCATCTACATCAAGGGCGCGGTGCATGAGGTGCCGGCGGCCGAGTTCGCTATCCCCACGACCGGCGAGGTGACGCTGGGCGTGCGTCTGAAAGAGACCGTCATCACCGAGCTGGAAGACCCGAGTCTGCGCGAGCCCGCGGTGGGCGTGCGCAACTACCAAGAACCCGGCGCTGGCCGCTTGAAGGTCGAGGCCCTGTGGGGATGGGCAGGCGCTGGCGGGGCGGACGCCAATTCTGGCCTGCCGTTCTACCCGGTGGCTTCGGTCATTGATGGCGTGCTGCAAAGCCGCGAGCGCCCGCCGGCCTTCGACGGCGTCAAGCAGATGTTGGCTCGCTACGACTACGACGCCAACGGCCACTACCTGGTCTCCGGCTTGGGCGTGCGTTACCTGGGGCGGCGCAGCGAAGACGGCAAGCTGACCTTTGCGCTGGCCGCCGGCGTGTGCAACGTCGCGGGCTTCAAGGTCGAAAAGCCATACGACGACCGTCTGGCGCTGGATTTCGACCCAGACATCCAGCGGGTGCTCGCCGAGCCGACCGTGTTTGCGCCGAATGCCCAAGGCCGCATGCGCATCAACGTCAACCGCGCGCCGCTAGCGCAGGTCGTGCGCGTGCAGGGCACGCGGCGCAAGACGGCCACCATCACCCACGGGGTGTTTTCTGGGGCGGCGGACACCCTGCCCGATGCGGCGGTGGTGCAGGTGCTCTCTGTCAAGCAGGGCAGCACGACCTACCAGGTCGGGCAGGACTACACGGTGGCCGGCAACGTCATCAACTGGGCACCTGCGGGCGCTGAGCCTGCGCCAGGGTCGGCCTATGAGGTCACCTACGACTACATCGCGCAAGTGACCGCGACCAATATCGACGAGGACGGCTTTACCGTCGAGGGGTTCGTCGCTGGCACCTTGGTGCAGGTGGACTACGACTGGATGCTGCCGCGCATGGATGCGCTCGTCATCAACCGCGACGGCCTGGTGCAGCGCATCAAGGGGGTGGCGGTCGAGCGCAACCCCAACCCGCCAGCGGTGCCGGCTGATCTGCTGCGCCTGTGCGACCTGCACTTGACCTGGCGAGCCGCGCAGCCTGTGCGCGTCATCGACAGCGCGGTGCGCGCGGTGCCGACATACGAGCTGCAGGCGATGCGCGATGACATCGCGCGGCTGTACGGCATGATCGCGCGCGACCGCTTGACGCAGGACATCACGCTGCGCGAGCCGGCGGCCAAGGCCGGCGTCTTTGCCGACCCCTTCCGCAACGACGGCCTGCGCGACGCCGGCATAGCGCAATCGGCGGTGATCGTGGACGGTGCGTTGCGCGCGCCGATAGCGGCTACCGTACTCGGGCCGTATCTGACGCAGCCGCAGATGCTGCCCTTTGGCCTCGCCACGGCGCTGGAGCAGACCGCGCGCACCGGCAGCATGAAGGTCAACCCCTACCAGGCCGTGCTGCCCGCGCCGGCCACGGTCACGCTCAACCCGGCGCGCGACTTCTGGACGGAGTTTCAGAATTCGCAGGCGGCGGCGATCACAGAGACCATCGTGCGCGGCAGTGGCCTTTTGTCGCGCACGACGGTGTCGCGCAGCACCGAGGTCGTCTCGCGCATCGAGACCGCCATCCCGACCCTGCGACCGATTGCAGTGGCTGTACGCGCCGTGGGCTTTGGGCCAAACGAGGCGGTGTCGGCGATGCGCTTTGACGGCGTAGCACTGTCGGTGCCCACGGGTCTGAAGGCCAACGCCCAGGGGGTGGTGGAGACGAGCTTTACCATCCCCACCGGCATCGCGGCAGGCGTCAAGCGCTTCGAGATCGACGGCGCTGGCGGCAGTCATGGCGAGGCCCTCTTCGAGGGGCGCGGCACGCTGGTGTCGCAGACGACCCGCGAGCGCGTCACTACCACCATCTGGTGGTATGACCCGCTGGCGCAGACCTTCACATTGCCTGAGTCCAAGCAGGTCGCGGCGGTCGACCTGTGGTTTACCGTGCGCGGCAATCGCCCAGTGACGGTGCAAATCCGTGAGACGGTCGCCGGATTCCCAACCCGCACCGTGCTGGCCGAAGGGCGCATCGATGCATCTGCAATCCAGACCACTGGCCCGACGCGCATCGCCTTTGACCTGCCGGTGTGGCTGCAGGCGGGCGTCGAGTATGTGCTGGTGGTGCTGACCGACGATGCGGACACGTCGGTCGCCATCGCTGAGCTGGGCAAATGGGACGCGGCAGGCGGCCGCTGGGTCACCAGCCAGCCTTACCAGGTCGGCGTGCTGCTGTCCTCGAGCAACGCTTCGACCTGGACGGCGCACCAAGACAAAGACTTGGCCTTCCGCCTGCTGTCGGTCTCGACCAGCGCCGCGACGCGCTCGGTCACCGTGGCGCAGAATGTGTCGGTAGCCAATGCGACCGACCTGCTGGCGCTTGGCGCATTGGATCTACCCAAGAGCGGGTGCAGCGCGCGTGTCCGCTTGACGCTGGACGACGGGCGGGTGCTGTCGACCGTGCTGGGCGGCACGGTGTCGCTGCAAGCGCCCTACAGCGGCAAGGTGCAGGTGGCGGTGGATCTGACGGGCCTGCCGGATGCCACCCCGATCCTGGCCCCTGGTGTGCAGCTGGTGGTGGGCACGCTCGCTCAGACCGCCGACTATGTCAGCCGCGCGATACCAGCCAAGCCGAGCTTTACCGCGCGCGTCATCGCCGAGGTGTTCGCCCCCGGCACCGCCAGCGTGACCGCCAAAGCTGAGAGCGGGTCGGCAGGTAGCTATGCGACGCTGCCGGCGGTCAATGCCGCGCCAGTGGGCGACGGCTGGGTCGAGATCGAGTGGCGTGCGAGCAGCCTGCAAGGTGTGGGGGCAGACAAGACGACGCGCGTGAGGCTGGAGATCAGCAACAGCGCCGCGCACCGCGCGCTGGTGCGCAATCTGCGCGCGGTCATCGTCTGAATCAGGAGGTAGGCCATGCCAGCAGAGACGACGGCGCGCGGCTATCCCCTGCCGCATCCCACCAACCGGCTATCGGATGACGTACATCGGCTGCGCGAGGCGATCTCCCGCATCGATGCGGACATCACCGCTGCGCAGCAGCGGCATACGGACACAAGCGCCTTTTTGACGGGTGCGCTCGACGGCCTGGCCGCCGAGCAGGCGGCCGCCGAGGACTATGTGCATCGGCTGCGTCTGCGCGCCCTGCACGGGTATGACTTTTGAGCGAGGAGCCCCACATGGCACGTGATCCCCTGTTGCGCGACGCAGTGCGCGCCATCAAGACCAAGATCGGCGTGGCGGCCGAGACCGCCACCCCGGAGGAGCTGGCCTATCTCGGCACGGCGATCGACCGCATTGGCGGGCGCGCGACGGTGCTCGAAGTCGAGGAGATGGGCGACATCAAAATCGCCGAGATCACCGAGCACGCTGCATCGGTCGAGTCGCAGACGATTGCCAGCATCACCGCGACCAAGAATGCAGCCGAGGCGTCGGTGACCGCGACCAAGGAGGCGGCGGAGGCCTACATCGTGGCGGCGCGCAATGCGGCGCAGACCGCGATCGACACCACCAGGGTCAGCGCCGTCAACACGGTCAATGCCGCGCGCGATGCGGCGGTCAATACCGCCAACGCCAACCGCGACGCCGTCATCGCCGAGGTCAATGCCTTCAAGGCGGCGGCATTGGCCGACGTGGCGGCCGCCGCTGGCAGCGTGACGCAGCAGTTTGTCTTTGGTGCGCGGGCGTTCTTCTACGCGCAGATGTAACCACCTGAAGGAGTCTATTCATGGGATTGCTTGCGACCCTCAAACCCGCTGCCGGCGCGACGGCGGCGCTCTACACCACACCGACCGGGCGGTCGGCCACGGTCAATCTGTCGGCCTGCAATACGGGACAGGTCGAGGCGCGCGTGCGCGTTGCCGTCGGCACCGGCGCGACACCGCCTGCGAGCGGCTGGATTGAATACGACGCCGTGCTGGCACCGTCTGGTGTGCTGGAGCGCACGGCTATTGCACTGGCTGCGAACGAGCGTCTGTTCGTGCAATCCAGTACAGCCGATGTTTGTTTCAACGTCTGGGGCATTGAAGAGGTGGCGTGATGGGGCGGTACATTTCTAGTCAGCAATCGACGAGCAGCGATGTCAGATACGCGCTGTGCAACTTCGGTAGCAATGCGGCCGCCGTCACGTACCGGCTGCTCAACGAGGAGTTTTTGCCGGCGCGCAACATCCCCGATGTCAGGCCGGTGCCGCTGCCGTCCGCGATCAGCCTATACGGCGGCTACGGCACGGTGTCGCCGTCCGGCTACGGACTGGCGATGGACCCGGTGTTCACCCTGGGCGGCGCGTACCATGGGCGCCACAACAGCGCCGACAACGCCATCTATTTCGATGGGGCCATCCAGCAGGCGTTCGGTTATGGTGGGGCACATACGGCGCCCGGTACCAACAACAACGGCTGGTCGAACTACACGGGCCGCTGCGGCGAGTTTGGGCACGACCACTGGAATCTCGACGCGAAGGGGGCGCTGCTGCTGCCGCGTCGCAGCCCGTCGTATGGCGTTGAGACCAAGACGGAGCTCAACGATGCGTTCGTCAATGGCGATCTGTCTGACCGCAGCTTGACGCTGCTGCTGTGGAGTGGGGCGCTGTATTTGGCCCGCCGTGCCGAAGCCGAGGCGATCATCGTCTCTAACGGCACACGCGGCTTTATCAGCAGGTTTGTCGTACCAGGCCTGCCCAGCGGGTTCTACGGCACGGCGTCCTACAACCGCGCCCGCAACGAGCTGGTGATCCTGGGCGGCAGTTCCGCCACGTCCAGCAGCGGGATGTGGCTGCGGCTGTACCGCAATCTGCCGGAGCTCGACGCGACCAGCGACCTGAACGCGATTCTGTCGGCCATTACGACAACGCAGATTAGCATCAGCTGGTCTGGCTGGACGCCATCAAACGATGCCGAGGCAGTCGGCGGGGCCACGCCGGTGCTCACCGACAACGGAGACGTGTTCGTCGGCTTCTTCAACGCTGGTACGGCGCTATATGTGGTGCGATTCCAGCGCACTGGCGACACGACGTTTGGCGCGCCATCCAACCACGTGTCGTATGGCGTGACGACCAGCTATGGCCGGCACAGCTCCCGTGGTTCCGGGATGCAGGTGATGCAGACCCGCGATGGCAACACGGTGGCCTTCTACGGCCAGTATTACTACTACGGTGCGGGCCTGGGGGTCATCACCGTCAACAAGCGCTCCAACAGCGCCCGAGCGATGTACTCAGACAGCGAAACTTCGAACGGCCGCAGTCTATTGCACTGGGGGGAGACGGGCTTTGCGGTGGCGTTCCATGCGTCTGGCAACTTCAGCGCGCACGGCAACGGCGCGGCTTACGGCTACGACTGTTCGGTACAGACGGCCACCGTGTCGCCGACGCAGTTCACGCTATCGATTCCGAACGGTTACACCACCGCTGCCCCGCATCCATTCTTCGTGGAGGTGAACCTGTGATGAATGCCTACTTTGACATCCGAAACGGCCACATCGCCATCATCGAGACCGACACCCCAGAGCCCGGTTGGGTCAAGTTGAAATCTACGCAGTCGCGGCTGGCTGCGCGCTATCGGCTGGATGACGATGGCAAGGTGGTGGACGCCTATCCCGGCAAGACAGACGAGGAGGTGCTGGCTGCGATTGCCGAGCAGCAGGCGGCGCAGGCGCAGTCGACCGCGCCGTCGTCGCCGCGCGTCCTGACCAAGTTGCAGTTTCTCAACCGTTTCACGAACGAGGAACTGGCCGCCGTGTACACGGCCGCCAAGACCAACGTGTTGATTGAGGTGTTCATGGACAAGCTGAAGCTCGCGCAGGAAGTCAACCTGGACGACCCGCAGACCGTGGGCGGCTTGCAGTCGCTGGCGGCGGCCGGGCTGTTGTCAGAGGCCCGCGTGCAGGAGGTGTTGGCCTGATGTGGACGCTGCGGCGTGCCATGGGGCAGCGTCTGTCGCTGTTGGCGATCTGGCTGCTGTGTCAGGTCGCCGCAGCGGTGGCATCCGCGTGGATGCTGCTGGCCATCGTCACTGGTTCCCGCCGCGCCTGGACGCTGGCGGTGTCCTACGACCAGCTCGCCAACGCGGCCTTCGGCGGGCACGAGGATGAGACGATCAGCAGCCGCGCAGGCCGCGCACAGCGGCAGGGCAAGCGCTGGGCGTGCGTGCTGTGTCGGCTGCTGGATCGGTTCGATCCGAACCACTGTGAGAAATCCATCGAGCTGGATCGGGGTAAAGCGATGCGCTGATCGCCCCGTCTGACCCCGCCTCACGGCCGCAGAAATCCGCCAACGGGCGGATTTTTTGCGCATTCGCCCCTGACATCCGCCGCTTGGCGGATTTTTTTGGAGAAACCCCATGACCGAACGCTTTTTACACGGCATCGAGATCGTCGAGATCAACGACGGCGCGCGCAGCGTGCGCACCGTCAAATCATCCGTCATCGGGCTGGTCGGCACAGCGCCCGACGCCGCCGGCGCGCGGCGCGCCGAACTGACGGTCGGCAGCGGCAACGCGGCGCTGCGCGTCGTCGCCAAACAGGCGGGCGTCGTCGGCAACGCGCTGCGCCTCGAGGTGCGTGCCGCCACCGAGCCCGACCAGCCGCTGGCCATCGCGGTCGATGGTCGCGCGCCCGGCCTGATCCTGATTTTGGTCACACTGGCCAGCGATGCCGATGGCCAGCGCATCAGCACGGCAAGCGATGTCGCCGCGGCGTTGAATGCGGACGATGACGCCAAGACCCTCATCGAGGCCGCCGCTTTGGGCGACGGATCCGGCATCATGCAGCCAACGCTGGGCCCGAAGGCGCTGGATGGCGGTATGGACGAGCCGTTCCCGCTCAATACCCCGGTGCTGATCACGAATCGTCGCCTGATCCCGCATCTGGGCCAGTCCGGCACGCTGCCGTGGGCCATCGCCGGCATCTACGACCAGTCCGCGCCCATGATCTACGTCGTGCGCGTCGCCGAAGGCAGCACGACGAGCGAGACGATCAGCCACGTCATCGGCGGCCGCGACGCCGCCGGGCAGCTCACGGGCATCAATGCTCTGCTGACGACCCGCGCAGAGATCAAGCCGCGCATCCTGATCGCGCCCGGTTTCTCGCACCACAAGCCGGTGGCCGAAGCCATGATTGCGGCGGCGCACAAGCTGCGCGCCATCGCCGTCATCGACGGGCCCAATACCAGCGACGAAGCTGCAATCGACTACCGATCGCGGTTTGGCTCGGAGCGGGCCTACCTGGTCGATCCGTGGCTGATGGTGCGTCGCCCGGACGGCTCGCAAGCGCCCGAGCCGGCGTCGGCGCGCGTCGCCGGGCTGATCGCGCAGTCCGATGAGATCAACGGCTTTTGGGCGAGCCCCTCCAACCAGGTCATCCGCGGCGTGCTGCGCCCGGCGCGCTTGCTGTCGTGGGCGATCGACGACCCCAACACGCAGGCAAACTACCTCAACGAGTTTGGCGTGGCGACCTTCATCGTGCACGACGGAGTGCGTCTGTGGGGCAACCGCAGCTGCGCCACCGATCCGCGCTGGAGCTTTATCTGTGTGCGCCGCACCGCCGACATGATCAACGAGAGCCTGCTGCACGCGCATCTGTGGGCGGTGGACCGCAACATCACCAAGACCTACGTCGACGAGGTCGCAGAGGGCGTCAATGCGTATCTGCGCCAGCTCAAGGCCAAGGGCGCGATTCTGGGCGGCAAATGCTGGGCCGACCCCGACCTCAACACACCAGAAGCCATCGCCGATGGCCGGGTGTACTTCGACTTCGACTTCACCGCGTCGTACCCCGCCGAGCACATCACGTTTCGCTCGCGCATGGTCGGCGACTACCTCGAGGAAATCTTTAAGTAAGGAGCAAGGCCATGCCCATTCAACTGCCCCGCGTGCTCAAGAATATGAACCTCTTTGTCGATGGCCGCGGCTATGCCGGGCGCATCGACGAAATCCAGCTGCCCAAGCTCACGCTCAAGACCGAGGAACACCGCGCTGGCGGCATGGATGTGCCGGTCGAAATCGACCTCGGCATGGACAAGCTCGAAGCCGAGCTGACCATCTCGGACTACGATCCCGAGGTGTACAAGCTGTTTGGCCTGCTTGACCTCAAGCCGGTGCAAATCACGATCCGCGGCGCGATCCAGGCGCAGGGCGAAGAGGCCAAGCCGGTCGTCATCAACCTGCGCGGCGGCTGGCGCGAAATCGACGCTGGCACCTGGAAGCCCGGTGACAAGAGCGCGCTGAAGGTCTCGGTGGCGGCGAGCTACTACAAGCTCACCATCGACGGCCAAGAAGTGGTGGAGGTGGACGCGATCAACCTGGTGCGCAGGGTCGGCGGCGTCGATCAGATGAACGCCATCCGGGCTGCGATCGGGCTGTAAGGAGAGGTCGTTATGGGTCACGCCGAACGTATCCGTTTGCACTACCCCATCGAGCACGACGGCCTGCCGATCCAAGAGATCGCCCTGCGCCGCCCCACCGTCGGTGACCACCTGGCCGCGCAGAAGGCCGCCGGGACGGATGCCGAGCGCGAGATCCGGCTCATTGCCAACCTGGCCGAGTTGCCGACTGACGCCATCCTCAAGCTCGACATGAAGGACTACGCCCAGTTGCAGAAGGCGCTGGGGGGTTTTTTGCAGTGAATCCGGGTGAGCTCTCCGCCCTCGTGGTGGAGCTCGCCCTCTACACCCACTGGCCCCGATCCGAGCTGCTCGCCATGGAGGTGTGCGAGCTGGTCGAGGCCTTATCGATTGCGCGGCGGTTGATGTTCGCGCAGTGAGTCGTGTATGGCCGCATCGCATCCCGTCACCATCACCATCGGCGCCGCCCTTGCCACGTCGCTCGGCTCCGCGGTGCGCAGCGCGCAAGACCAGCTCAACCGGCTGGGCTCGACGATGGCCGAGCTGGGCAACAGGCAGGCCGGCATCAAGCAGCTGGAGTCTTTGCGGCAGCAGGCGATTGAAGCTGGCAAGGCCTGGCAAGAGGCGCAGGACAAGATCAGGCAGTTGCAGCAGGCCAAGGCCTCCGGGCAGTGGTCAACGCCCGCCTTGGACAAGGCGCGGGCACGGGTGGCGGCCGCGGAAGCGCGCGCTGCCGATCCGGCCCTATCCGAGAAAGCGCGCGCCCGGGCAGAGGCGGCGCTGGCCAAGGCGCGCGAGTCGCTGGCCGCGCAGCAGGCCAAGGCGGACGCGCGCTACCAGGCCCAGCTTGACGCGCTCATCGCCAAGGCCAGCAAGGCGAAGTCTGCGCTGGACGCCGTCAAGGCGTCTCTTGCGCAGCAGACGGCCGAACTGCAAAAGTCTGGCGTTGCTACGGCAAAGCTTGGCGCAGAAAGCGAGCGTCTCGGTAGCCAGCTTGAGAAGCTGCGCGAGCGCACCGAGGCGCTCACTCGCGCGCAACAGGCCCGGGCCAGCAATCTGGAGCGCCGCAGCGCCTACCGCGCCCAGATGATGGACGCAGTCGCTCTGGGTGGGGCGCTCTACGGCCTGGTGAAGCCGGCGGTCCAGTTCGAGTCGGTGATGGCGGACGTCAAGAAGGTTGTGAACTTCGACACGCCGCAGCAGTTTGCGCAGATGTCGAAAGACATCCTGGAGCTGTCCACCCGGATACCGATGGCGGCCGACGGCATCGGCGCGATCGTCGCCGCGGCCGGTCAGGCCGGCATCGCGCGCCATGAACTGGTGCGCTTTGCCGAGGACGCCGCCAAGATGGGCGTGGCCTTTGACCTCTCCGGCGAGCAGGCCGGCGCAGCCATGACCGGCCTGCGCACGATCTTTGGCCTCACGCAAGACGAGGTGGTCAAACTGGGTGACGCCATCAACCACCTGTCCAACAACATGGACGCCAAGGCGGCCGATCTGCTCAACATCGCCAACCGAGCTGGATCGACCGCCAAGCTCTTTGGCCTGTCCGGTGCACAACTCAATGCCCTAGGCGCGACCTTCCTGGCGCTCAAGACGCCGCCCGAAGTCGCGGCCACCGGCATCAATGCGCTGCTGCTCAAGCTCGCCACCGCCGACAAGCAAAGCGATAAATTCCAGCAGGCATTGGCGCAGCTGGGCCTGAGCGCGAAAGAGCTGAAGAAGGACATCGCGCTGGACGCTCAAGGCACGCTCATCAACTTCTTGGAAGCCGTCAAGGGCGCGCCGGATGTCATGGGCACGCTCTCCGACCTGTTTGGCGCGGAGTACTCCGACGACATCGCCAAGCTGGTCGGCTCGCTGGACACCTACCGGCAGGCTATCGGCCTGGTGGCCGACGAGACCGCCTATGCCGGCTCGATGCAGCGTGAGTACGAGGCGCGTGCGGCCACCACGGCCAACAACCTGCAGCTGCTCAAAAACCAGATATCCCGCCTTGGCATCACCATCGGCAACGCGCTGCTGCCGCCCCTGAACAGCCTCTTGGGCGCGCTGATGGCCCCCATCGGGGCCTTGGCGCAGCTGGCCGAGCGGTTCCCCGTCATCACTCAAGTGGTGGTGGGGACTATTGGCGCGGTGGTGGGTCTGAAGGTGGCGACCATCGCATTGGGCTATGCCTGGACCTTCGTGAAGGGGCCGATCCTCGGTGCGCAGGTGGCGGTTCAGTCGGCCCGCGCGGAGCTGGCCCGGCTGCAAGCGCAGGCAGCAGCAACCGGGGCCAGCGCGGGCATTCTGTCGCTGGCCTGGGCACGCATCAAGATGGGCGCGCTTGGCTTGATCGCGCCGATCAAGTCGGCTGCGCTGGCCTTCTGGTCGATGCTGCCGGCCATTGGTGCCACCACGACTGCGCTGCTTGCCAACCCGATCACGTGGATCGTGGCGGGCATCGGCGCGGCGGTCGCAGGTCTGGCGCTGGTGATCCGCAAATACTGGGATCCGATTGCGGCCTACCTTGGGGGCGTTTGGGAAGGCATCCGCGCGACGGTGCAGCCTGCCGTGTCCAGCATCACCCAAGCGCTGGCACCGCTGGCCCCCATCGGGCGCGCAGTGGGCGCGGCTTTCGGTTGGATCGGCGATGCCGCCAGCGGCCTCATCCGCTTGGTCGGCCAGCTGCTTGCGCCGGTGACGCTCACCCAGGACGAGTTCAACGGCCTGTCTGAGTCAGGCCGGTCGCTCGGCGCAGTGATCGGCAGCGTGCTGCGCGTGGCGCTGCTGGCGGTCACCGCGCCGCTGCGCGCCATCGGCGCGCTGGTCACGTGGGTGCGCGACGGTTTTACGGCGCTGTCAGGCATATGGCGATCCGTCGCCTCGATCTTCGCGTCGCCCGATCCGCTGCTCGCCTTGCAAGCGTCGCTGGGGTCAATGCTCAGCCATCTGCGCCAGATGGTCGTCCAGTTCGCCGACGTGGGCCGTGCTCTGCTGCAAGGCCTGGCGCGCGGCATCAGCGAGGCGGCACAGCAGGCCGTAGCCGCCGTGGGCGAGGTCGCCGCCAAAGTGCGCGATCGCTTCAAGGCGATGCTGGGCATCCACAGCCCATCGCGCGTGTTTGCCACGCTGGGCAGTGCGCTGTCGCTTGGCCTGGCACAAGGCGTGGCGGCCGCTGGGCCGCAGGCGGTGGACGAGGTCGGGCGGCTGGCGAAATCGCTGCAGGCGGTGCCATTCGCACTGACCGCACCAGGGGCGTCATCAACTGACCTGCGCCCGCCATTGCCGGATCGGCCCCCGATGGGCTTGAGCGTGCCGACAGACCGGATCGCTGGCAGCCCGTCTGCTACGCCATCGATCCACTTTGCGCCGCAGATCACCATCTACGCCCCGCCTGGCAGTGATGCGCAGTCGATGGCGTCCGATGTCGAACAGCGTCTGCGCCGCCTCATCCACGACGCGCTGCGCGGCAGCCGCGCGGCGCTGCACGATTGATCGGAGCCGTGTATGGCCGAGCGAGTGATGATGGCGCTGGGCCCCTTTCGCTTTGAAGTGGGGCAGGCGACGTATCAAAGTCTGGCGATGCGCCAGTCGTGGCGATGGCCGGAGCAAGCGCGCATCGGGCGCGAGCCGGCGCTGCAGTACACCGGGCGCGAGCCCATCGAAGTCACGCTGTCCGGCACGCTCTACCCGAGTTTCGATGGCGGCCTCGCGCAGGTCGAGCAGATGCGCGAGCTCGCTGACAAGGGCGAGCCGCTGCAGCTCGTCGACGGTCTCGGGCGCGTGTGGGGCGCGTGGGTGATCGTCGAGGTGGGCGACACCCGCAGCGTGCTGATGGACGATGGCCAGCCGCGTCGCATCGCGTTCGAACTCAAGCTCAAGTCGTACGGCGAAGACAACATCGTCACCGATATCAGCGGCGGCTGGAGCCCGTTTGCCGTGCTGCTGCCGATCATCGATGAGGTGGCGACCGACCCGCTGGGCGCGCTCAATACCGTGGTCGGCGATGTGGTGCAGCGCATTGCAGGGTCGATGGGCGGCAGCGTCACACAGCGCGCATCCGTGCTACAGGATGCCTTGCGTGACGTGATGCAGCCGTTGCGCACCGCGCTCAACGGCGCAGTCAGCCGACTGCGCGAGGCAGGCGTGACGCTGCCGGCCATCGATGCGCTGCTCACGCGCGTGGCGCGCGCCAGCGCCGCGCCGCTGTCTTCTTATGACGTGATGGCCGCGCAGATCGCGGCTCTGCGCGACGACATCGAGCGCGCCCGCCGCGAAGCCGAACGCCACCCGCAGGCCGCCGAACTCCAAGTGGTGCTGGACAGCGCCGATCTCGCATTGCAAGGACTACTCCCCGCCGAGCAGGAGACTGCCTGATGCTGACGCAAGACGACATCGTGGTCATGGCCCGCGAAGGGGACATGATCGACTACCTGGTGTGGATGCACTACCGCAGGCTAGATGTTCTGCCGCAGGTGCTGCGCGCCAACCGCCACTTGGCGCGCCTGAGCGCGGACGACATGCTGCGATTGCCAGACGGCACGCCGGTGCGCATGCCAGCGCTTGTCGATGAGCCGCAACTGCGGCTGGTGCGCCTGTGGTCGTAAGCCATGCAGCCGCGCTTCCGAATCACCGCCGACCGCCACGACGTCACGCGCGCCGTCGCCGACCGGCTCATCGAGCTCATCATCACGGATGAGGCTGGGCTGGCGTCCGACGTGGTGCGCTTGACGCTCGATGACCGCCGCCGCGCCGACGGCGCAATCGCGCAGCTGCCGCGCATCGGTACGCAGCTCGAGGTCGCCTTGTCATACGCCGGCGGCGCGTGGGTGCCGATGGGTCGCTACATCATCGATGAGGTCGAAATCAGCGCGCCGCCGGCCACGCTGACGGTCTCGGGCAAGGCCGCCGACATGGTCGGGCCATTTCGCAGCCCAAAGACGGGATCGTGGCACGACACGACGCTGGGACGCATCGTCGAAGCCATCGCCGCCGAGCACGGCTACACGCCCAAGATCGACCCCGAGCTGGGCGCAATCGCCATCCCGCACGTCGACCAGACCGAGGAGTCTGACATGGCGCTGCTCACCCGGCTGGCGTCCAAGCACGATGCCGTATCCAAGCCGGTGGCCGGCCACCTGGTGCTGGCCAAGCGCGGGGCGGCCAAGAGCGTCACCGGCCAAGCGCTGCCGACGATCACGCTGCGGCCGGATCAGATCAGCGAGTGGCGCTATCAGTACTGCGCCCGCCGGATAGCGGGCAAAGGCGGCTCCGGTCTCGCCGACCACGGTGACGAGAGCCACGGCGGAGTCAAGGCCTACTGGTGGGACTACCAAAAGGGCGAGCGGCGCGAAGTCGTCGTCGGAAACCCGCCTTATGAGGAACTACGCTACGTGCACGCCACCGAAGCCGAGGCCCGAGCCGCTGCCGCCACCCGCAAAAACCGCGGCGAGCGCTCGCAGGCCGAGCTGAGCTTTCGGGCGCCAGGAGACCCGCGCCTAGCCGCCGAGGCGCGGCTATCCATTGCGCTGCGACCGGGCATCCCCACGGACTGGCGCATCAAGCGTGTCGAGCACCGCTTGAGCGCGCAGGGGTACAGCACCAGCGTCGAGTGCGAACGCGACGTCACCGATCCGATATCGATCACACAAAGCGAGGTCAACGATGACACCCCATGACACCCAGCCGATCACGATCACAGCCAACGATTTCAAGGTGATGTTGGAGCAGGCTGCCGAGCGCGGCGCTGAGCAATGCCTGGCCCGCCTCGGGCTTGAAAACGGCAGCGCCGCGCGCGACATCCGCGAGCTGCGCGACCTGCTGGCCGCTTGGCGCGAGGCGCGCCGCGCCGCCTGGCAGACCATCGTCAAAGTCACCACGACTGGCATCCTGGCTGCGCTGCTGGTCGGCATTGCAGTCAAGCTCAAACTGACAGGAGGCGGCTCATGATCGAAACCCTGTTGGGCGGATTGCTGGGCGGCGCTTTCCGGCTCGCGCCCGAAATCCTCAAGTGGCTCGATCGCAAGGGCGAGCGCAGCCATGAACTCGCCATGCAGGACAAGGCGCTGGAGTTCGAGAAGCTGCGCGGCGCCCAGCGCATGGCCGAGATCGGTGCCGGGGCCGATGCAGCGTGGAACACCGGGGCCATCGAGGCCTTGCGCGAGGCGGTTGCGGCGCAGGGCCGAACCTCGGGCGTGAAGTGGGCCGATGCGCTGTCCACCACGGTCAGGCCCGTGGTCACCTACCTCTTCGTGCTGATGTATGCCGGGGTGAAACTCTCGGCCTTCGTCGGCTCGGTGCAGTCGGGCGTGGGGTTCGGGCCAGCGTTGCTCGCAGCTTGGTCGGAAGCGGATCAGGCACTGCTCGCAGGCATCCTGAACTACTGGTTCCTCAATCGCACGCTGGAAAAGGGGCTGCGGTGATGGGGCGGTCGGACGAACGTGTGATCCGCGTGCCGCCCCAAGCCATTGAGCTTGCAAAGCGCTTCGAGGGCTTTCACCGCGTTCCAAAGCACGATCCCAACCGCGCCTATCCGTACATCTGTCCGGCCGGCTATCCGACGATCGGCTACGGGCATCTGTGCGATCCGAAGCACCCGCCGATCACGGAAGGCGAGGCCGAGGCCTACCTCGCCCAGGATCTGAAGGTGGCGCTCGCCGCCACGTTGCGCTACTGCCCGGTGCTGGCCACTGAGCCGCAAGGGCGGCTGGCCGCCATCGTCGACTTCACCTTCAACCTCGGCGCCGGGCGGTTGCAGACATCGACCCTGCGGCGGCGGGTCAATCAGCGGGACTGGGATGCTTCTGCGCGGGAGCTGAGAAGGTGGGTATACGGCGGAGGAAGGGTGCTTCCTGGTCTCGTTACCCGGCGCGAAGCTGAAGTTGCTTTGCTCCTCATCACAGAACGGCGTTGACCGTAGGAACTGCATCCTTTGTCAACCTGTCAGGGGCCGTTATGGACCGATTCCCATGCTGCGATCTTACATCGCTGCGCAGTCATTCACTCACTCGCTTTCAAGGAAACCACTTGGCTGCTTGACCCTTGGGAATGGACGGCCAGGTTCGGGCTCTTCGAAACGAGGTACCCCAGCGGCTGATCGAGCACAAACGGATAGAGGACGACCTGAGACGATAGGGCAGAGACGGACACCGCTTTGCCGACGTAACGCAGGGCGGCCTCGACCAACCAAGCTACGGCCTGCTCGTCGCTGACCACGATCGGCTTCATGCGCACGAGGCGCTTGCCCTTCTCGACGCGCTCGATCGCGCCCCAGCTTGCCTGCGACTGAAGCACCATGTTGGTCATCCGGTACGTGCCTTCACGCTCGCCATAGGCTTCGCTCATTCGGCGATGGACTTCCGCCGAAGCACAATCACCCTGCAGCGCCGAGAGGCGCCCCACCAGCTCCGCCACCTTGCCGAAGAACGGATAGGTGGCAATGGCCATGCCCCAGGTCAGGGCGGCGATAGGGACGCTCGGGTCGGCCTTTAAGATCGCGACGCCACGCTCGGCGAAGTCGGCGAGTTCCGGGCGTGGCGCAAGCCACAAACGATTCAGCACGGTCCGTGTCTTCTTTCGTGCTGCTACACCCAGTCCAGCAGCATCCAGCAGGGCATTCAGCTCATCGAGCGTGCCGAGTTCGGCGCGTACCTTGAGCGCGGCAGCTGCCCATTCGATCGCTATAAAGCGATCAAAGCCAATCTGGGGTGATGACGACGCCATTCGATTCAATTCGCGTAGCTCACTTTCACGAAGGGCACGATTAGTTCCTCTACGGAGACACCGCCATGAACCACGACCTGGTCATCCTTCGGTACAAACGCCCCGCGTCCTCCTGCGAATAGCGGCATGAAGCTCGCCGGAAGTCCAGCGACATCCAGACGGAAGGTCTTCGGATTGGCTGCCGCCGTCTCCGCGATCAAAGCCTCGCTGCGATAAATCCTGACACGCTCCCCGCGCAGCTCAGACGCGACGCCTTCGTTCGGGCGGCCAATGCCCACCGCTTCGACGTTGCCGTGGTCTGCGGTTAGGTAGACGTGGAATCCGTTGTCCAGCAGCATCGAGAATAGACGATCCACGAAGCCCGACTCGCACCAGCTTGCGATCTGGGCTGCAATGCCACGCTTTCCAAGCACTGCCCCATGGATGATCTCGTCGACGGTGTCCACGACAAGGCCAGCCACTTTCAGAGACGGATGGGTCAGGGCTGCTTCAAGCGCGGGGAGGTCATCGGTGCGTTTGATCGACCTGCGGTACAGCACCTCATTTGCGCGAAGACCATGGTCCTGCCAGAACCGTGTCCATTGCGCCGGTTCCTGAGAGGTTGATTCGATGCTGTCGGCGAACTCACGTGGGCGCAAGCCGGAGAACAGCGCCTGCCGGGACACTGAAGTCAGGGTTGGCAGCCACGCAAAGCAGGCACTCTCGTCGAACATCAGCCGCTGCGACCGACTGACCACGGTCTCCCGGATCAGTATCCACTGATCTACGGCCAGCCCGTCAAATACCACCAGCGCGATCTTCTTCTCGCCGTTGCCCCGGCGCATCGCCAGATACCTCGGCACATGGTGGACCATGATCGGTCCCTTGGCGGCGGGCAATGACGGCAGGTCCGCATAATGCTTGCCTACCCATTCACGCAACCGATCGTCGGCGGAGATAGCCAGGTCTCGCATCGCGTCCTTGATGCTTTCCGCTCGGGCTGCATCCAGTCGGTGAAACCGTGAGATGACTTCGCCTAGGCGACGCGAGAAATGGGTCCAGTCGCGGTGCGGTGACTCGATGGTCGGCACTTCCGCCTTCAGGCTCTTGATGCCTTCAAACACCAGGTTCCGCATCGACGCCGGATCCTGCACCACACCCGCCTTGGCCCACTCCGGCAGGGTGGCCGGCACGCCCTGGACCATCAGCGGGTGCAGCGTGCCATCCAGGAACATCGAGTCGACGATCACCCGGACGTCATGGTGGTCGAAAGGCAGGTCGAGTTTTGCGACGTAATCCGGCGGCGTGGGTTCACCAGTGCGGGTTCCAGTGACTCCCAGCTTGGTGAGATAGCGAAACCAGGCTTCCTGCACGACACGCAGCGTGAGGCTCTTGTGCGCAAACAAGTCGGCGATGGGTATGCCCTTGAAGGCGTTATGCTCACCGACCACTTGCTCCACGTGCTGCGCGAGCACAGGCGGAAGGGCCGCCTCGCGGTAATGGAGACGAAGGAGCTCACGCCAAAAGTCCTCCGACCGTGTGATGAGGTGCGGGCTGATACGGAAGATGTGCGTCAGCACGAACTCCTTGGTCGCCGCTTCGCCCAGCGACTGATGCGCGTGCCTCGCCTGCGCCTCGAACAGCGCGGGCAGCATCTCACTACCCAGCTGCCTCACCACGGTATAGCTCAGCCTAGGGAACAACTCAGCGAGACTCAAGGAGAGCTTGCGCGCCTGACGCAGGTAGTCCCAAGGCAAGTCGGCGACGTTCATTCCCCGCAGATGGAGGATCAAGGCACGGGAGGGACCTGGCTCGCCGCGATCCCACGCCGCCCGATAGCGCTCCTCGTACTCTGCCCGGAACGCGATGCTGTCCTCGAAGGGCAGTACTTCAAAGCCGTGCTCACGCAATCCCGACAACACCTGCTCATCCAGCAGCACATCGTCCGGGTCGGCAACGATCCAGAGCCGGGCCAGATCGACGGGAAACTCCTTCAGGATGCGGTCAACCCAGGCTGTCATGCTGGCGTACCTCCCGGGTGACCAATGCGAAGCATCAGCACCGCATTGAGATCCGGCGTGCAGGCTTCCGCGTCCGCCAGCGCTGCCATGCGTGCCTCGTGCTCAGCTACGAGCCGTTTGCGGCGGTGCTCCCTGACGGCTGGAAGGCCGATCCGACCGATCGCCTGGTAACGCGCCTCGAAGGCGTAGCGCGCCCGTTCACGCTCCTCGGCGAGCCAGGCACGGTGCTCCTCCAGCAGCTCGGTAAAAAGCCGCTCCCCCTGTGCCTTGGCCGCAGCCAGCGACGTTTCAAAGCAGGCCAAGGCATGCTCCACCTCGACCTTCGGGGCGAGCGTCACGTTCTCGGTCAGCAGCAAATCCCAGATCCGCTTGGCGGTCGGCACGAAGGTGCGGCCATCGTCGGTAACAAACACGGGCAAGAATCGCCGCCGGTTGAAGTTCTCAGAGAGATTGGACGCGCTAATGCTGATCTCCCACAGCGACCACACGCCGTGCACCGTATCGGGCAAGCCGCTGACTGCCGCAATCGGCACGGGCTGGCCCGCCACGCAGCGCGGCAGTTCGCTGATGACTGCGCGGGCACGTGGTTCTTCCAACGTGATCCACTCCATCTCAGGGTTCTGTTCGGCGGTGCGCGCGTCGAAGCAGACACGGGGTGACTCGCTCCCGTCCGCCCACCTCACGCGCCAAGCGTCGCCTGCCTTCTCAGCCGCTCCACCTCTCGCAGGCAACCCGGCGGTGATCGCACGCTCCAACCAATACTGCGCTGGATGGCCCCGCCACTTGCGGGCATCGTCTGCTTCCAGCGTGTGGTCTTCCGTCAACAGATCGGTGTCTTTGCGGCTGGCCGCCACCTTCTCCCGCACCTGGTTGATGACCGCATCGCATTCCTTGTCGATCGAGGACGGGTCTTGCAGTCCATGCACAAACAGTTCATCGAAGATCGGCTCCACCTCCACCGAGTCCATCACATCCGCCGCTTTGTCGACACCGAACTCCTGAGCGATGACGGCGAGCTTCTCCTCCAGCACCTCGCGCACCCGGTGCTCTACCGTGTCTTCCAGCACGAGGTTGATCGCTCGCACGACATGGGGCTGGCCGATGCGGTCCACGCGGCCGATACGCTGCTCCAGCCGCATCGGGTTCCACGGCATGTCGAAGTTGACGATGACATGGCAGAACTGCAGATTCAGTCCCTCGCCGCCGGCGTCGGTGGAGACCAGCACTCGCACGTCGCGTGAGAAAGCCTGCTGCGCACGAGTGCGCGCGTCCAGGTCCATGCCGCCGTTGAGCAACGCCACCGAAAAGCCCCGGCTCTCCAGGAACTCCGCCAGCATGGCCTGGGTGGGAACGAACTCGGTGAAGACCAGCACCTTGAGCTGCGGGTCGTTCTCCTCCTGATGGAGCTTGTAGATCAATTCCAACAGCGCTTCTGCCTTGGCATCCGTTCCCTGTCGCTCGGTTTCGCGGGCGAGATCCAGCAGCATCTCGACCTCCGACTTCTCCCGTTCCCACCCGCTGGCCTGCACGGCAATGTCGAGCTGGGACTGGCCGTCGAGCTCTGCCCACTCATCCGGGTCAACTGCCTCGAACAGGCTCGCCTGCGCCTGAGGCGCCTCCAGCACGCCCTGGCGCTTCTCCAGGGTGGCGCGGATGGCGGCCGTACTGGACGTCACCAGCCGCTGCATCAGGATCATCAGGAAGCTGATGTGCCGCTGCTTGGCAGCCATCGCCTGGTTGTAGCCGTGCCGGACGTAGTCCGTCACGGCCTCATAGAGCCTTCGCTGAGCGGCATGCCGCTCTTGCCAAGCTACCGGGTGAAGTCGTGTGGACCGAGGCTTGAACAGCGGCTGGCCCTCGGCGTCGATGGCGGCCCGCTTCTCCGTGCGGATCACGAATGGGCGCACCCGATCGCGGTCGATGCTGCCTTCGTCCGGAAACGCCTCTCGGTCCAACAACTGCATCAACCGCATGAACTGGTCGGTCTTGCCCTGATGCGGCGTCGCGGATAGCAACAGCAAGTAGGGAGCGGCCTCGGCCAAAGCGGCACCGAGCTTGTAGCGGGCAACCTGCTCAGTACTGCCGCCGAGGCGGTGTGCCTCGTCGATGATCACCAAATCCCAGCCTGCCGAGATCAGATCCTCGAAGCGCTCGCGGTTGTAGGTGGCGAGTTGCTCCAAGCTCCAACCACGGCGGCCTTCGATGGGTTTGACCGAGTCGAGCGAGACGATCACCTGGTCATGCATGCGCCAGAGGTTGTCGTCGCCCCCAGAAACCGAAAGAGCGCCGTTGTCACGCCACTGGCGGAACGCGGCCAGCTCGGAAGGCTCGACGAAGCGGAAGGCCTCGCCGAAGTGCAGCCGCATCTCGGCCTGCCACTGGCGCACAAGACCTTTCGGTGCCACCACCAGCACCCGCCGCACCATGCCACGCAGCTTCAACTCGCGCAGGATCAAACCCGCCTCGATGGTCTTGCCAAGCCCCACCTCGTCCGCCAGCAAGTAGCGGATGCGATCTCGGCTCATGGCCCGGTTCAGCGCGTAGAGCTGGTGCGGCAGCGGCACCACGCTGGACTGGATCGGCGCCAGCAGCAGGTTGTCTTCCAGCGCGTCGAGCAGCTTGGCCGCGGCCGCCGTGTGCAGGATCTGCTCCACCGTCGGGCGCACGCTGGTCAGCTCGACCAGATCCTGGGCGCGGGCGCGCACCACCGCCTCCTTGGCCGGCAGCCAGACGCGATAGGCGACCTCCCCCCACACGTCCTGGCGGTCGATCACCCGGCAGGGCGAGCCCTGCCGGGCATGCCAGCACCAGTCGCCGACAGCGAAACCACCACTCATGCCTCATCCTGCTTGAGCACTGCCCGCCCCTGTTCGGTCAAGCGGTACCGCTGCTTGCTGCTCTGGGGCTTGTCGGGAATCGTCATTTCCAGCAAACCGGCCTCCAGGGCGGGCTGGAGATAGGCATCCCCGAAGTGCTTGCGGTCCTTAAGACCCAAGGCGTTCATCAGTTCCTGCCGTGCCATCTCCCCCGTAGCCTTTCTCAATAGCGCGAGGACTTGCGGGGTAACTTGTGGGGTCACTTGGGGGGTGACATGGGGGGGCACTTGCGGGGTGGCTTGTTCAGTCGCCCGGGCGAATCGTTGCCGCAGCGCATCCCGTACCTCGAACAGAGTCTCGCTCACTGGCTGAAGCAACTGCTGATGAACCAGGAAATCGGCGATTTGCTTGGCCTGCTGCGTCGTGCCTACACCCAGCCCGCGAATATCGGTCAGGCTGATACGCTCACCAGCCGAGCGTCCGAGTCCGAGGGCCAGCACGTCCGCCTGCTCTCGGGTCAGGTTCACCCCGATGGCCTGGCGGAAACGCTGCATCGCCTCGGTGACCAGCGGCCTGTTGATTAGCACCAGCTCGAACTCTTTACGCGCCTTGTCGTTCTTCAATTGCGGCGGTACGCGCCCCAGGTCGTGCCAGTTGCGGAAGATGGCGCGGATGCCTGTTCCCGCCTGATCCGACAACCCGATTCGCCGGAACGCCTTCACAATGGTCGGGTTGCGTACTTCCTTCTCCGTCGGGTCCAGCAGTTCCGCCTCGGTCGCAAAGGCATCGCCGGGATTCCAGAAAATGGTGCGGTCGGCAAACAGGCGGATGGATGCTTTACGTCCGTGATCGCCGTAGTCCTGATGGATCAGCAGGTTGATCGCGGCCTCCCGGAAGGCCACATAGTCGGGCGGATCGTCATTGCGGCGAAGTGTCGCGGGGTCGAGCGAAAACGGGTGCTCGGCGATCCGCATGTAGCGGGCAACCAGGCCCTGCCATGTCTGGAATATGTTCTCCTCGAAGACGTAGCGGTCATGCCAGCGCTGATCCGCCGACCACTGGTCGAAGGGCGTGTCGATGCGCTGATAGTCCAGCACCGGCCGCGGCAGAATCTGCCGCACATAGCGCCCATCGCCAAACAGCAACACGCCTGCGCGGGTGGGCAGCATGCTGCCGCTCCGTTCGACGATGAAATTCCAGTTGAGCAGAAACCCGATCGGGTCTGCGATCTCCAGGTGCTCCGGATTGCGACGGGCGAACTGCACTTGATACCACTTGACCGTCTCCAGATCGAAGCAGCGATCCACCGGAATGTCCGGAAGCGCCATACCGTCATAGCGATCCTGTGCGGCATCGCGCAGGAAACGCTCGAGCTCGCTTGGGGTGCATTGCTCATCGCCCGCGCCTCGGCGGATGTAGCTCTGGCGAGGATCACCCTTGAGATAGACCGGCTTGTCGGCCCGGGATGACTCGGGCACGTGGAAAGCGAAAATATGCTTGCCGTCGATCTCGAACTTCCGCGGCTCGACGGCGATGACGCGGTTCAACTTCTGACCGCCACGCAGCGCAGCCAGAAAATCGTTCTGCACCTTGTCCGGCTCCTCGACCCCGGTGATTTCCAGTTCCCCGTCGCGCTCGCTCACGCCGAACACCAGCCAGCCTCCGGCCGTGTTGGCGAAGGCCGAGACGGTCTTGTAGGCGTCCTCGGGCACGCCGCGCTGCGCGCGTTTGCACTCGAAATCGTTCCACTCGAAGCCGTTCAGGCGCGCGAGCAGCTCATCCTGGTTCATCGTGGCACCTCAATCGCCATCAGGAACCAGCCTCCGTACGCGTCAGCGCCTGGTCATACCAGAGCAGCAGCTTCTCGTCTTCCTGCAGCGCCTCGTCCGGGATCTTCTGGGCGACCTTGATGATGGTCTGGTAGTCCTTCCTGCTCCACGCGTCCTTGAAGCCGGCGCGCAGCACCTCCAGCCGGAACTCCTTGAGCTTGCGGCCGCTGTGTTGCTGGTACTGCTCGAACTCCTTCAGCAGTGCCTTTTCGCGTTTCTTCTCCAGATCCTGCGCCTTGTTCGGATCCGGCACGTACCAGCGATCCTTGGCCTTGGTGATCAGGCGTGGGTCGCTCTTCTCCAGCCCGCGCAGCTCTTTGAAGTTGGACGAAAGGTAAGCGTGGATCTGGCTCGGGACTGCCCCCGATCCGTCGTACTTCAGGAAGTTGTTCTCCAAGAGCGCCATCAGCTCCGGCTTGGCCTCATGCTTCTTCCAGCCGGCGCCGAGTTGGGTGGTGAACTCAGGGTGAATCTCCTGGTACGTCGAGGGACGCCTTTTCAGGAAGTCCGTCAGCCAATCGATGGCGCTGCGCTCGTCGCAGACGAACAACTCTATCTGCGGTGCCTGGGCCGCCTGCGCGCGCTTCTTGTCGTATTCGGCGACCTGCTCGGGGAGGAACATCATGCCGTCGCGCTCTGGAAAGCGGCTGCGCAGGCCACTCAAGAACTCGTCCGACGACAGGGGCACCGGCGCATCGTGGCGCACGAACCAGGCCACCATCCGATCGTAGATACGCCGAGGATCGCGCTCGACGATGAACTCCAATTCGCCGTGCTTGGTCTTGGCCACCGGGAGATACTTGAGGTGCGTCTGCACGAAGTCCCAGGCCGAGGCTTCCGACGCGCCCCGTTCGCGGAATCGCTGCTCCAAGCCGCCGTTGGGCTTGTAGGCGGAAATCACCAGGTCCTGCTTGACGGCGGTGGTGGAGGTCACCTGACGGTAGCTGCCCTGCACCTTGTCCAGGGCAGTGACCTCGGCCACAACAAAGCCCGCCTGCTGCAAGGCCACCTGGATGGCATTCCAGACGGAAGCCTTGCTGTTGGAGAACACCACCGTCATCCAGCGGCCGGGCTTGAGTACGCGGTGGTATTCCGCGAAACAGCGCTGCATCAGGTGCTGGTATTCCGGCAGCGCCTTGTGCTTGAAGCGGTCGATGATGGCTTCGGGCTTCGCGTCCGTGGTCACGCCGTGCCAGGACTCGACCAGGAAGTTGAGATCGGCGTAGTAGATGTTCTCGCCAAACGGCGGGTCGGTGAAGATGTAATCCACCGAGTCATCGGGCAGCGGCAAGCGGGCGGCGGTGCCGGTGCTGATCGCCGTCTGGCCAGCGCCGACTTTCAAGTTGCGGAAGGCTTTGACCAGCCGATCCAGTTTTCCGCCCAGGTTGTACCAAGGGCTGCACTCCGCGTGCTGCGAGGCGACGTAATAGACGCCGTTCAGCATGCGATTGACTTGCGAGAAATGTGTCGGGCTGTAGCGGTTCAGCACCGATAGACCCCAAATCGCCTGCTCCACCATGAACAGCAGGAAGGCGCGGATGCGCGCATCGGGATGCGCCTTTGCCTTCTCCCACAGCTTGCCCATGGCCTGCGCAGCACGGGGCAGGAAGAAGTGGTGTATGCGGGTGAATCCCTTGGGTGCAATTCGCGACCCGTGATACATGTCCTCAATGGGGAAGCGACTGGTCGGTACAGCAGCCGGTAGCGGCATTGATTCGATCTTGGCGATCGCGGCCAGATCTTGGGCATCTGGCGCCTTCTCGTAGCGTGTCTTCCCAACCGTGTAGACGATCAAGGACGGCTTGAACTTCACCCTTTGCCACGGCTCGCCGGTGGCCGGATCGAGTCGGTTCTCCAGAACCCGCTCCAGACGATCCTTGTTGAGTTCAGCACTGCAATGGGGACACGGGAAGGTGTCATGAACCCGCTTGCTGTCCTGGTCGAGGGCTTCATCAAGGAAGTTGACCTCGCCCGCGCATTCCGGGCAGGTGAAGACTTCGCTCCAAACGGTGTATTCAATTCGCCCCTTGGTCTTGCCGTCCGAGTGCAGGGTCTCGTACATCCAGCCGATTTCGGCTTCCAGCTCATCGAGCAGTTGCTTGCCTGCCCTGGCGAAGGCGTCCACATCGAACGGCAGGTTGTAGTTGGCGGCGATGAAGGTGGCCGCGGGCGACAGGTCGTTGAGGATGACGCGCCGCGCCCCCCATTTGGGCGCCGGACGGCCTTCCTTCTTCCAGGCCATCTCGATCTCGTGCCGGTAGCTGGCCGGCGCCGATCCACACCACTGGGCGGCAACGCCCGTCATGCCTGATCCCGCGAAGCCGTCGAGCACGAGGTCGCCCGGCTCGGTGTAGTGCAGGATCGACGGCACGATGGCCAGGTGCGGCACCTTGGTGTGATAAGAGTGCGCCTTGTAGATCGGGTCGGTCTTGCCCACCGAGACGTCGATGGCCAGCGGCTCGCGCCGATACGGTTCGTTCGGGTCGTAGGGCTTGCCGTAGTGCTTGACGAAGTCCGCGAGCCACGGGTTCGGGCAGGCGGTGTAGTACGGCGGATTGGACATGGCGAGGATGGCCTCATCCGTCCCCTGCGGGAAGCCGTCCTGCTTGCGGAATTCCGGGTCCTTGAGCTTCTCGGCGAGCAGCTTGAGAAAGTGATCACGGCGCGCCTGGTCGTTGGGAAAGGACAGGCCCAGGCATTCGACGGGGGCGTTATCGCCTTTTGTGCTCTTGAATAGGGTGCTCATTCTTTGTTCTCGGCGCGGCCGGCCTGAATCAGTGAATTCGCAGACTGCTTGACTGCACCACTGAGGTTGTCGATGGATTTTCTGACACGCTCCAGCTCTTCCACTACCGGATGATGAGGAACGCTGGTACCCATATACGGCCGCAGGTCGATGTGTGTTTTCTCGCTGTAGTCGATCTTGCCGTGTTTATACTTTGCCGACACGGTGAATGTCTGTGGACATTTCGCCGTATCAGCCTCATTACCAAAAATGCTGGGGCCGGTGCCGAGATCGGTAGCTCTGACATCGGCGGTAGACAATCAATCGGGTTGGTGAACGCCGACTGCTTGGCCAGATTGCGTGCTTCCGACTTGTCTCCAAACTGGTGGAAGTCGCGATCTATATGAAGCCTTAGATCCTGCGCCGGCGATCGGCCGACATTCTTTACCAACAACTGCAACACCTGTGTCCCCATACGGACCTGGACTGACACGTGGACATAGGGCCGATTCTGGTCAGCAAGTTGATCGCGCATTGCTGCGACGGCCGCACGGTTGGCGCGCAGGATGAAGAACGTCAGACCCGCGAATATCGCGGTCAGTAAAACGTTCGACAGTGCCAGCCATTCGGCGAGATTAGCTGGTGTCATCAGTGAGTTACTATCAGCCATTGATGCCCCCTATGCTTTGGTTGGGCTCTCTATTCAAGAGCGGTGACGACAAAATATATCCATGCTTCTGCCATTCAGCGAGAACATAGGCGAAATAGTCGTCTGAGGGCGCTGAGCCGCAAATAGGCGCAAGCTCCATTCCTGCTCGTGTCAGCAGAACCTTTCCTAGTACAAGCTCATTCTGGTCTTGCGGAAACTCAATGGTGACCGGACGCCCGTAATAAAAAACCGTGGCGTACTTGCCAAGACCGCGGCGTATGAATCCCGTCAGATTATTGAATGTCACCAGACCAATATCGTCTAGGTGATTCAAGCTCGAAAAGGTGATTCCGACTCGATTGAAAATTTCATTCTGCTCGTCCAAAACGAGCGCCGTAAGGCCTCCTATCATCCACGCAAACGTGCAAAACCGGGTAAATAGCTGCGCGTCGGCCTTGTCCAGTGTGGCGACCAGTTCAATCGTTCTCTTGGAGAATGTGCCCGGCGCGTTTGCTTGCCCTGCAAGAATGTTTGCCCAAAGGGATTGCATCTCCTGATCCGACACCAGGCGACAACGGTCAAAAAAATGGGTCAGCCAATCTTTTTCGACTTGCTCGGGTTTTGCTTCGGGCGAAAGGTGTGGAATGGCCTTCGCTGTGATACTTTCGATGTTTTCCTGCTTTTGGCCTTCTTCGCGCACCATGCGGACGAGCGCGCGCTGTTCAAGTTCCGATATCTCAATCCTGGTTTGAGCACGGATCAAGTCGGCTTCAGCCTCGGCTTTGGCGACGCGCTTTATCTGCCACGGCTTGGCAATACCGCCGACCGCATCAGATACCTTTTCGATAAGGACGGTTGCTGGCTTTGAAATGTCACCGAGGTTAATTAGAGCCCCGCTCTCACTCATGTTTTTCCCCTGGGTTTCCTTATTCCACGACAAAACGCAGCTTGCTGGCGTCCTTGCCCTTGCAACGCTCGTTCATGAATGACTCGAAGCGCTTGCGCAGATCGTCGGGCGTAGCGGGCGATCCGCCGCTGAGCAGCGCCCTCTTGATGTCGTCGCCGGTGACCACGATCTTTTCGAGGCCGGACAGCGCTTCCTGAACCGCTGCGACGAACTCGGGCGTGACCGGATCCGGCAAGGCTTTCGACGCAAGGAAGCCCTTGATCAGGTCCCGCTGCTTAGGTCTCAGCAGTTCGAAGTTCGCTTGAATGATCGGGTCATCTAGATTGTCCAGCAGGGTTCGCTGCCACCCTTCCAGGAGACGATCGAGTTCGTCGTCCAGGGCCTTGAGCACGTTGGCGGCCGGCAACAGGTCGCCCTGTTCGTTGGCGGGGCGAAAACCGCAGTGCGGGCATACCGGGCTTGTTTCCAGCTCCCTTTCCACCAGGGATGCGCAGCTCTTGAGCTTGTCCAGTCTGTCTTCGAAGGTGGTGAGCTGGCCGGTGGGCATGAGGGAGATGCCAGCCAAGGCGCGCAGGGTCACCATGCGCAGATCCTTGCGCAGAGCGGACTTGGTCTTGTCCTCTGCCACGCCGAGCCGGGCCTTACTGTGTTGCGCCACGTAGGCGGTGATGTAGTCCTTCTTCAACGTGGCCAGACGCTGGCGGTATTCAGCGGCATGCTGCGCACTGCGGTCCTCGGCGAGCTTGTCGAGAATGTCCTTGCGGGCAGCCTGTGCCTGCTGTACCCAGGGATGATCGCCGGGCAGCACCATTTCGGCTTGGGAGAGGTAGGCGGCAACATTGCCCAGCTCGGCAACCAGGTCACGCAGTCTCTCCACTGCGGCAAGCGCATCGAGGTTCTTCTTCTGAGTCTCGATGTCGTCCTGGGTGATGCGCAGATTCTTGAGCTTGCCGATAGTGTTGTAGGGCGACAGCCCTTCCAGGAAGCCCTTGAGTGCTTCCAGCCTCTGTTGTCTGTCGCGCAGCTCTTCTTCGCGCAGCAGGGATTGACCCCAGAAGCTGAGGCGATTCCGCAGGTCGGTGCCGACGGTCAGCACGCGGTTGACCAACTTGGCGACCGCATCCAGCAGCTCCTTGACAGGCTCCTCCTTGCCCTGAGTCGCCATCTGAGCCAAGCCACTGGGCAATCCCAGCAGCTCGAACAGCGAGCGCAGGACGGCGACATTGATTTCCTTGGGCGGTTCGATGTGCTTGAACTGGATCAGGTCGTCCAAGGATCGTTCGGCCAGGAGCGACAGCTTGCCGGCGTCGATCTTGTCGCCGGTAATCGCCAGCACGATGTCGCCCGAGTAGACCAGGCTGGCCAGCACCGCCACGAGCAGGTCGGGTTCCAGGCGGAAACGCACGGGCGCGAAGTACTCGACGTCGGTGGCGCCGCTGATGAGCTCGCTGCGGTTGAGCACCTGGCCGTGACCTTTGGCCTTCAACCGGTTCAGCACTTCCTGCGCGTACTTGGATCGCGTGGGCTCGATGCGATCGCCGTCCAGCATCTCCAACGCATCGAGGATGGCGATGGCGTCCTTGGTGCGCGTGCCGCCCGCCAGCGCCCTGAGAGCATTGGTGATGAGCTGCTTGCGGTTGGATTCGGTGACCAGCACCGAGAAGGTCGGATATTCCGGCGCCAGATCCGCGAAGTGGGTGCCGAGGGCAAGGCCGGCAGTTACGTTGACGATGTCGCGGAAGTTGGCGCGCTCATCCGGCCCCAACCGGAGCTTGTCGCGCATCGACACGCCCTTGGCCCATTCCTGCAGGGTCTTGGTCTTGCCCTGGTAGGTGACTTCGAAGGCGGTCATCTGCTTGTCCTGCAGCCACTTGCTCATGTCGCGCAGGGCATCCTTGGCCTTGTCCAGGTAGACGGCCTTCGCCGCGCCGCTGGCGGTGGAAGCGAGCTCCTGCGCAGCGGCGTAGAACGCAAGATGGCGCTTGATGGCGTCATCCAGCCCCTTCAGCCGGAAGAACACCTCGTCCGTTTTGTTGTCGTCGCGGAAACGGGGCGGCTCGAACGGTTGAATGAAGTAGATGTAGAAGTCGCGCTCGGGCTGGGCGGTCGGCCGATCGTTGGGCGCACCGAGGAACAGGTACCCATTGCGTTCCACGCGGCGCTCCTGCCATTCGACCTGGTGCTGCCAGATCTTGTAGCCGGTGACATAGGCATGCTCATCGGTGCATTCCATGAGCTGCATGAGCGCGCTGTAGTAAGCGCGATCCAGCGCGTCGTCCGACAGGGCTTCGGCGCGCTTCTCGATCTGGGCGTCGTAGTCGACGTCCTTTTTGAGATCGAGGTAGTACTGCTCGGTGTCCGGTGCCTTGGAGATGAACTGGCCGTTGACCGTCTTGACGATCTCACGCAGGGTCGTCTGCACGGCGGTCAGCAGGTCGTCGGCGGGCTCACCACCCATATCCTCGATGCCGGGCTGGTACAGGCAAAGCGTGTCACGCAGTTCCTCGGCCGTTGGGCCCACCGGCACGTAGATGTCGCCGCCGGTCGTCAGCCGGTGGACAGACAGCCCCTTGATTACCCGCATGGCCATCGCCTTGTAAGCAGGGCGCGTAAAGGCCTTTTGTACGCGCTCGCCAAGCACCTCGGCCACCTTCAATACTGGGCCGATATTCGGGTCTGAGCGCAGCACCGAGTTGGAGGTGACCGTGTCCCAGAACTTGTCGTAGCCGATCAAGCCGGGGCGATCGGTCGGCACCTCCTCATCCAGGAGAGCCTGGATCTGGTCGCGCAAAGTGACCAGCGCGCCGCGCTTTTCGGTGAAGATCAGCCGCTCGAAGGTGCCGATGTAGTCCGGATGGACGGGAAACAGGCGGACATACTCATCCATCCGCTCGTTCATGTTGCTGTAGAACTTGGCGAAAGGCGTGAGGTAGGTGCGGATCTTGTGCTGCTGGTCCGCCGACTTCTTGAGCAGACGCTCCGCCACCACAAAGCTCACGTCCTGGCGGGCAAGCAGGACCTGGGTGAAGCGTTCGTTCACGCGACGCAGGCTGTCGGCGACATGCTGGAAGCGGCTGCTGTCGAAGATGGCTTCCTGCACGCCGGCCACAAAGCGGAAACGCAGATGCTTGGTGACCTCCCCGATCTCGCGCAGGAAGGACAGGTCCAGCACCAGATCGTGGTCCTTGCGGGAGCGCAGGTATTCGAGGAACTCGTCAACGACGAGGAGGACCCCATGGTTGGGGTGCACCTCGTCGAAGGCAGCCATCATCTCCTCGAAGGCGGCCTTGTTGTTGACCACTTTGTCGGCCGGCGGGAATGCGTAGCTGACGCCCTGGTTCTCCAGGAAGATCTCGAGCTCCTGCGTGATGATGTCGCGCAGGGACATCTGGCTGGAGATCTCGATACGGTGCACCTTGAACTTGCCGGCGATCGAACCGGCAGCCTCCGCGACTTTGGGGTGGTGGATCATCGGGACGTAGGCAGCGTCCTCGGCAATCAGCGAGAGCACCGACATCAAGTGCGACTTACCGGTGCCGTAGTTGCCGACCACGAGCACACCCTTGTGGTCGACCGATTCGTCGAACGAGAGCTGCGGGATCATCTGCTTGGTGATCCGCTCGGCCATGTCGTCGGAAATGACGTAGGTGGCGACGAGCTTCTTTGCCTCATCGGGCCGGTTGGCGTCGAGCAGCTGAATGACCGACTCGATCGGCTCGAACTGAATGAGATCCCCGTAGCGCATGCGTTTTCCTCTTTACCCCACCGTTTCAATCTCGAACGGGACCAGGCCGTCGAGGCCGTAGTCCTGATATTCCGGATGCCCCATCTCCGCGTAGATCAGGCGGCCATCCCGTAACTCTCCCGGCCACACCGCCACCACACGCCGGGCATGAGCGTGGCGCTTGAGCAGATCCAGCGGATCGAGCTTGAGCGACTGATCAAACAGCAGCTCGATGTTGTCGAGCAGGAGTAGATCGCCGCTTGCATATTCATCTGCCAGCTCCCGCAGGGCGACGTTGGCCTGGAGCGCCCGTTGCCGCTGCGGCAGCGCCGCGAGACGCTTTCCCAACACCGCTCCGACATTCATTACCTTCATACCGCGCTGATTGGCCAGCTCGGCCAGCAGCGCGCTCTTGCCGCATCCAGGGCGCCCAACAAGCAGGATCAGCTTGCTGTGCAGGGCCGCGATTTCGTCTACGAGACGGTCCAGTCGTGTGAGCATCCGGCAGCCCTTCACCCATTGCCGCCATGAGCCCCGCCAGGACCATCGTCGCCCTGGGCTTCCGCCGTCTGCTTCTTGATCCACAGGTCGATTTCCTGGCGCCGGAATCGCCACGTGCCACCGACTTTGAATGCGGGGATCTTCCTGCCCGCCGCCAAGCGATAGACCGTGCGTTTGCCGACCTTGAGGTAGGCAGCCACCTCGTCGAGCGTGAATATCTCTCCAGTGTCGTCTTTCATCGCTTCCCCGCCCGGCAACAGGACTGCGGCCGGTGATGATGGTAATCTTGGCAAGGATACGTCAAACTTGTGCATCTTTGAACAGCCAAGCGGCGGGAGGGGGGATGACAGATGGCCAAGGCGGTCGGCAGGTGAGCCAGGGCACTATGCAGGGATCGGTGGCCGAACACCCAGCGTGGCATCGGTTGGAAGACCAACTTCAGTGGTACGACAATTCAGGCCCCGCCCCCCGACGCGAGCCGACGAAGGCGCTCCGACTCGGCACGGGCTTCGGCCAGTGACATTGATCCATCGCGGCAAGAGCCGCTCGCTCACGCGCAGCCAGCGGCGCTGGCTGAAGCGGCGTCAGGCGGTCGAGCCGGCCATCGGGCATGCCAAGCACGATCACGGCATGAAGCGCTGCTGGCTCAAGGGGGCTGAGGGCGACGCGCTGCATGCGGTGTTGTGCGCAGCCGGCTTCAACATCCGCTGGCTGCTGCGTGCCATCGCCCGGCGGGGCATTGCTCCAGCCTTTTTGCGCTCGCTTTGGCTGCTGTCAACGCTCGCCGCGTCCGCGAGTCGACTCGCTACTCTTGCACGTCCGGCGCTTCTCGTCGGCGCCGCGAAATGAATTTTGCAGGGCCGACGACTTAGAGACCCCCGGTTGTAGTCAGAAACTGCCTTGCGGCGGCGACCCGGGCGCGACGAAGCGCAAAAAAGCCGCCCGCAGGCGGCTCCGGCAGCGGGCGGCGTGGCGGCAGTCAAGCAACCGCACCTGCTCGCGCGCCGCGTGCTGTACACGCCAGCACTGACCGCCAGTCGCCGCAACCCCGTCGTCCAGGCCTTCTACGAACGCCTGATCGCCGCCGGCAAGCTGCTGACGCACGCGGACTTCCTCGGGAGCCCGCGAAAGCGCATGGCAGGCCACATGGGTAGAGCCGAACCGTCAAGCCGTGATCCAAACGCCCAACCTCGTGAGGAGTTGGGCGCTCTCTTTTGCGCCGTCCGGCGCCTACCTCAGTAGCTCAGGTCGATCTGCAGGATCGTGGTGGTGCCGCTGACTTCGTGGCCGACCACGAGCAGGGGTTGGCCGTTGGGTGAGTCCTTGGCCGGGATGAAGGTGAGGCCTTCGGGGCCGAGGTCGCCGGTCTGGCCGCTGCGGGTGTTGAGGTAGGTCACGTAGGTCGGCGCGGTCGGTGCCGTGACGTCGTAGACCATCACGCCGCCCACGCGCTCCAGGCCGATGAAGGCATACGTCTTGGCGCCAAAGGTGGCGAGCACGACACCTTCGGGTTCCGGTCCCTTGTTGTCGCTGCGGTCGTCGAGGTTGTTGTTGCCGTTGCTCGCGTTGAAGGCGGCGATTGCGGGGGCGAGCGCGGCGGTGTGGCGCTCGAGCTGATCGCCGGAGTCCCACACCAGATCCCCGTCGGCCGACCATACCGAGAACGAGCGTCCGCCCAGCGCGAGCAGCTCGTTGCACTGCCCGCTTGCGTTCTTGCCGTTGCGGCCGCCATTGGGCATGGTCGTGATGGTCAGCCGGCCGAGGTTGGAATCGAAGAGCAGGGTGGCATCGGGGAACACCGTCGGGTCCAACCCTGCCGCGTTGCAGTAGGTGCGCACGCGCGACTCCTCCTTCAGGCCGGGCCACTCGCGGGCGTCGCCCTCGTTCGCGGTGACGAGGTAGCCCTTGCCGTCCACCGTGTAGTAGGCGATCGCGTCCGGCTGGTACATGCCTTTGACGGGTCGGTTGACGATCTTCACTGCCGGCGTGCCGCTGTTGGTGTTCGTGCCATCGTCCTCGTCGCTCGCATCCAGGCCGTTGCCCGGCAGGCTGTGGTCCTTCAGGCCGAGGGGCTTGATCGCGGTGACGGAGGCGCTCGCGATGTCGACGATGGCCAGGGCGTTGTTCTCCTGCAAGGTGACGTAGGCCGTCTTGCTGTCGGAGGAGACGGCGATGTACTCGGGCTCCAGGTCCTGCGCCACGGTGGCGTTGGGGCCGTAGATGCGCACGCCTGCCGCGCGCAACGCGTCGAGCTGCCCGTTGAAGCCGGCGAAGCCGGCCGTGCGCACCGGAAGGGCCGCGCCCTGGCTGGTCGGCGTGAGGGCGGAGACGTCGATCACGCTCACCGACCCCTCGGGGTCGACCGAGTCGGGCTGGCCGTAGCCGTTGGGCTCGCCTTCGTTGGCTGTCAGCAGGGTCTTGCCGTCGGGGGTGAAGGTGAGCATGTCGGGCTGCGCGCCCACCGTCACGCTGGCCAGCTGCGCCAGGGTCGCCGCGTTGTAGAAGACGACCCGGCCGGGGTCCGTTTTCACGGCGGCCTGCACCGCGACCGCCACCACGCCGTTGCGCACCGCGACGCTGTTGGCACTCTCGTTGGCCTCCAGCGTGAGGGTGCCGATCTGCGCGGGAGCGGCGGGATCGGCCAGGTCCAGCACGTCGACGGTGCCGAGCGCGCCGTTGACGACGAAGAGCCGCTTGCTCGCGGGGTCGTAGGCCGTGATCTCCGCGGAGGACTCGCCGCCGGTGTGCGCGAAGCCGCCGATCTTGCGCAGCGTCATCGCCGTGGGCGTCGGCTCCGGTGCGGGCGCGGGCGGGGGGGTGGACGCGCCATCCCCGTCGCTGCCGCCGCAGGCAGCCATCAGGACTGTCGCGCAGGCGGCGGCCAGCAGGGAGCGGATCGGCGTGCGGGCAAGGCATGAAGCGGGCAGCAGAGTCATTTCGTTCTTCCAGGTCGTTGGCGGGCAAAGTCCCCATGTTCTGGCGGCTTCGTGACTCGCCCGTGACAGGCCCTGGAGGGCGGTGCGTGGCCTCACCCCGCGCGGCCTTCGCGCCGCGGGGCGGCGGGCAGGCGCAGTGGCACACTTGGCCTGGGGCCCGCGGCACGTGCAGGGCGCGTGCGTCTTCGCCCCGAGGAAGTCCGCCATGGCCGATGCCGTCCTGCACTACATCCACGATCCCCTCTGCGGCTGGTGCTATGCCGCCTCGCCGCTCGTCGCGGCCGCGCGCCAGATGCCCGCGATGGAGATCCGCCTGCACGCGGGCGGGCTCTTTGTCGGCGCGAACCGCCGGCCCGTGACTCCCGAGTTGCGCGGCTATGTCCTGCCGCACGACCGGCGCATCGCGCAGCTCACGGGGCAGCCTTTCGGGGAGGCGTACACCGATGGCCTGTTGCGCGACCCCTCGGCCGTGCTCGACTCGGAGCCGCCCATCGCCGCCGTGCTGGCCGCCGACCAGATCGCCGGCCGGGGTCTGGATCTGCTGACGCGCCTGCAGGCCGCGCACTACGTGGAAGGGCGCAAGCTGGCCGAGCGCGAGGTGCTGGTCGCGCTGGCGAAGGACATCGGCCTGGACGAGACCGCGTTCGAGCAGGCGCTGGACGAGACGCTCGGCGCCCGCACGCAAGCGCACCTTGCCGACACCCGGACCTGGATGGCCCAGGTCGGCGCACGCGGCTTTCCGACGTTCGTGCTGGAACGAGGGGGGCGCCTTTCGACGATCGAGGCCGGCGAGTACCTCGGGCGTCCCGGACCGTGGCAGGCGCGGCTGCGCGCGCTCGCGGGGCATCGCGACCCGGCGACCTGAGCCGCAGCAGGAGGGACGGGCCGCGGCCGCGATGCTGCGCTACGCTTGCCGCACACACATATGGACTTGCGGAGGCAGCATGACGTGACCGATCGTCAACATCGACGAAGCGGACTACACCGACCTGGGTGAGCTCTCGCGGCGATGGGGCTCGGAGATGCCCGCGCAGCGGTACGGAGGGCGCATGGCGCCGGTCGGCCGCATGCTAGGCGCCCGGCAACTCGGCTACAACGTGACGGTGATCGCCCCCGGCAAGCGCGCCTATCCCTATCACTGCCACACCGTCAACGAGGAGATGTTCTTCGTCATCGAGGGCCAGGGCGAGGTGCGCATCGGGGGGCAGACCTACGCGATCCGCCGGGGCGACGTGATCGCCTGCCCGGCGGGTGGCCCCGAGACGGCCCACCAGATCGTCAACACCGGCACGGCAGAGCTGAAGGTGCTGGCAGTCAGCACCGCAGGCACGCCGGAGGTCTGCCACTACCCTGACACCGGCAAGTTCGGTGTGCTGGATCCCGAACACGGCTTCGCGTACATGGGCCGGGCAGAGGGGAGCCTGGACTACTGGGAAGGCGAGTGAAGGACCGCCCGCCCGGGCGGCCCCCCGCCGCGCCGGAACGTGCCGGGCGCCAGGCCCATTTCGCGCGCGAACGCGCGTGAGAAGGTCGATTCCGACTCGTAGCCGACCTCCGCGGCGATGCGCCCGATGGGCACTGCCGACTCGCGCAGCCGCCGGGCGGCCACGTACATGCGCCAGCGGGTGAGGTAGGTCATCGGCGGCATCCCGAGCACGCGCGTGAAGCGCTCGGCGAACGCGGAGCGCGACAACAGCGCCTCGCGTGCCAGCGATTCGGTCGTCCAAGGATGCTGCACGCGCGCGTGCAGGCCGTCGAGCAAACCGAGGAAGCGGTCCGTGGTCACGCGCTCGGGCGCGTGCTGCGCGACGTGCAACGCCGCCTGCTGGCAGCGCCGCAAGACGTGCGTGATCGCCTGCAGCCATGGCTGGAGCGCGCCGAGCGCATCCGCTCGCAGCGCCCCAAGGACAAGCACAAGCTGTACGCGCTGCATGCGCCGGAGGTCGAGTGCATCGGCAAGGGCAAGGCTCGCCAGCCCTATGAGTTCGGTGTGAAGGTCAGCGTGGCGGTGAGCGCCAAACAGGGCTTGATGGTCGGTGCGCGCAGCCTGCCGGGCAACCCCTACGACGGCCACACGCTGGCCGAGCAACTGGAGCAGACCACCGTCTTGCTGCAGGACCTGGGCGTCAAGCCGCACACGGCCATCGTCGACCTGGGCTACCGGGGGGCGGATGCCGACATTGGCGCGGTGACATTGATCCATCGCGGCAAGAGCCGCTCGCTCACGCGCAGCCAGCGGCGCTGGCTGAAGCGGCGTCAGGCGGTCGAGCCGGCCATCGGGCATGCCAAGCACGATCACGGCATGAAGCGCTGCTGGCTCAAGGGGGCTGAGGGCGACGCGCTGCATGCGGTGTTGTGCGCAGCCGGCTTCAACATCCGCTGGCTGCTGCGTGCCATCGCCCGGCGGGGCATTGCTCCAGCCTTTTTGCGCTCGCTTTGGCTGCTGTCAGCGCTCGCAGCGTCGGCGAGTCGACTCGCTACTCTTGCACGTCCGGCGCTTCTCGTCGGCGCCGCGAGATGAATTTTGCAGGGCCGACGACTGACCGGCGTTCATTGCCGAGGCCATTGCGTCCACAACAACCCGCAGGATTGCCCGGGATTGCTCAATCGTTGAGAGAGTGGGTTGGATTCCGGTCGCGTCTGCACCACCAAACACCCAGGCTCGGACGGTCTCCGGGCTTTTTTATCGCCGGCGAGACTTCGGTTTCTTGCCGGAAACTCCCCCGCCACGCGCGGGTTGGGGCCGTCTGTGCCGCACGTGGTCCTGCACCCCAGTCGGACCACCGCGCACGTGGCCCAGCATCACCGCCGGTTCATGGGCGTGTTCAGGTTCGATGGGGCAGGGCCTCAGGTGCCCGCGGTGGTCGGCTGCAGCGCGATGACGGCCATCCCCACCAGCGCGATGCCAGCGCCGGCAAGGTCCCAGCGGGTCAGGGTCACGCCATCGACGACGTACAGCCAGACCAGCGCCACGGCGATGTACATCCCGCCATAGGCCGCGTAGGTGCGCCCTGCCGCCGCCGGGTGCAGGGTCAACAGCCACACAAACAGCCCTAGCGACACGGTGGCCGGCAGCAGCAGCCAAACGGGCTTGCTTTGCTTGAGGACGAGCCAGGGCAGGTAGCAGCCGACGATTTCCGCGACGGCCGTGACGGCAAACAAGAGGGTCACTTTGATCAGTTCCATCGTCACACCTCGCGCAGGGCCTGGATCAGCGGACAGCGCACCGTGCCCTGGGCGGCGTCGCAGCGCTGCACAAGCTCGTGCAGTGCGGCTTCGATGCGGCGCAGGCCGGCCAAGCGGGCGCGCACGTCGGCCAACTTGCGCGCGGCCCGCGCGCGGGCCTCGGTGCAGTGCGATCCGTCTTCGAGCGTGAGCAATGCCCCGACCTCGTCCAAGCTGAACCCCAGCCGTTGCGCCGACTTGATGAAGCGCAGGCGCGCCAGGTCCGGCGCGCCGTAGCGGCGGATGCCGCCCGCGGGCCGGTCGGGCTGGCGCATCAAGCCCTTGCGCTGGTAGAAGCGGATGGTTTCAACGTTCACCCCGGCCGCAGTGGCCAGGGTACCGATGGTCATGGCGGCTGGAGCTTGGTGCATGGCGCTTGACGCCGTACGTAGGTACGGAAGTAAGCTTACCGCACAAAGGCCCAAGCGCCCGTGGACAGCGAGGCTTGGCGTGCAGGCTCGGGCGCGCTGGATCCAGGGGCGCGGCCCACACCTTCACCACAGCGATGAACGCCACATGACACAACCGATCCTGCAATCCACGCTGACGTGCCCCGCGTGTGGTTATGCCAAGACCGAAACGATGCCCACCGACGCCTGCCAGTGGTTTTACGAGTGCGAGCAATGCCACACGGTGCTCAAGCCCAAGCCGGGCGACTGCTGTGTGTACTGCTCCTACGGCACGGTGCCGTGCCCGCCGATCCAGGCGCGCGGCCATGGGGGCTGCTGCGGCTCGTCGGCCACAGGCCACTGACGCCGCCGCTCGCAGCCCCCAGGCCTGGTCGGGCGCTGTCTGCGAGCGGTGACGGTGTCGACCCTGATGCGCGCGCGGTCCGTGCGGCTGTGGCATGCTTGCACGGGACGAAGGCTGCCCGAGAGACTGACTTGCATGCGAAGCGCTCTACCGCGGGGGTACAAAGGCAACAAGGCCAGCTTGCCCAGCAAGCCGTGCGCCGTGTGCGGGCGGCCCATGAGCTGGCGGCGGGCGTGGGCCAAGAACTGGGAACAGGTGCGCTACTGCAGCGAGGCGTGCCGTGGGCAGGCCCAAGCGCAGCGCCGTGCTCGCCCTGAAGGGCACCCATGAGGGCCGCGCCGCGTCCGGTCCCACAGCCCCTGCGTCACCTGGTGCTCGTGTTGGGCGACCAGCTCGACCTGGCATCCAGCGCGTTCGATGGGTTCGACCCCGGGCACGACGCCGTGTGGATGGCGGAAGTGGCCGAGGAGTCGACGCATGTGTGGTCGGCCCAGCCGCGCATCGTGATGTTTCTGGCGGCGATGCGGCACTTTGCGGCCGAAGTAAGGGCCCGGGGCTGGGCGCTGCGTTACACCCATCTGGACGACGAGCACAACACGGGCACGCTGGCGGGGGAGCTCGCGCGGGCGGTGCAGGCGCTGCGCCCGCAGCGGTTGATCCTGACGGCGCCGGGCGATTGGCGTGTGCTGCACGCCTTGCGCGCCCAGGCCAAGGCGTTGGCCGTGCCGCTGGAGCTGCGCGATGATCGCCATTTTTGGGTCACGGTGCGTGACTTTGCCGCCTATGCCAAGGGCCGCCAGTCATTGCGCCTGGAATTTTTCTACCGCGAGATGCGCCGCCGGCACCGTGTGTTGATGGACGGCGACCGACCAGCCGGCGGGCAGTGGAATTTCGATGCGGACAACCGCGAGCGCTTCGACCCGGTGGCCGGCCCGCCGCCGGTGCCCGACCCGCTGAGCTTTGCGCCCGACGCCGTCACCCGCGAGGTCATCGCGTTGGTGCGTCGCCGCTTCGCCAGCCATCCGGGCGCGCTGGAGCGGTTCGACTGGCCCCTGACGCGGGCGCAGGCCTTGGCCGCGCTGGACGACTTCATCACCCACCGCTTGGGTGACTTCGGGCGCTGGCAAGATGCGCTGTGGCCGGGGCGTCCTTGGCTGTGGCACGCGCGCCTGTCAGCGGCGCTCAACCTCAAGCTGCTGCAGCCGCGCGAGGTGGTGGCGGCCGCCGAGGCGGCGTGGCGTGCCGGCCGCGTGCCACTGCGCAGCGCCGAGGGTTTTATTCGCCAAATCTTGGGCTGGCGCGAGTATGTGCGCGGCATCTACTGGACGCAGATGCCCGCTTACGCAGCGCTCAACGCACTGGGGGCCCACGCGCCGCTGCCGGCTTTTTTCTGGAGCGGCGACACCGACCTGGCGTGTCTGCGTGACGCCTTGACGCAGACCTTGCGCTTGGGCTACGCCCACCACATCCAGCGCTTGATGGTGATTGGTCTGTACGCGCTGCTGTTGGGTGTCGAGCCGCGCCAGATCAGCGACTGGTTTTTGGCCGTGTACGTCGATGCGGTGGAATGGGTGGAGCTGCCCAATGTCATCGGCATGGGGCAGTTTGCCGACGGCGGGCGCATGGCGAGCAAACCCTACATCGCCAGCGGCAAATACATCGAGCGCATGGCCGCCGGGCGCTATTGCGCGCAGTGCCGATACGATCCCGCTGCCCGCACCGGGCCACGGGCGTGCCCGTACACCACGCTGTACTGGGACTTTTTGCTGCGGCACGAAGCGTTGTTGGCCGCCAACCCACGCACCGTCATGCAGGTCAACAACCTCGCGCGGGTGGACGAGGGCGAGCGACGGGCGATACGCGCCCACGCCGAGGCCCTGCGCGCGCGCCCCTGAGCGGGTGGTTTCAGCGACCCCGACCCGCCGCTGGCCGAGGTGACCGACGGCGCGATCTCGTGCCGTGCGATGGCGCAAAAAACAAGGACTTGCATGGTGTGCCATGCAAGCCCCTGCGGTGAATGGTCGGCGTGGCGGGATTCGAACTCGCGACCCCTTGCACCCCATGCAAGTGCGCTACCAGGCTGCGCTACACGCCGAAGACCTCCATTATACGGCAACCGCGGGGGCTCGCGCGGACGCGGGCGGGTCGGCAGCGGCTTCGGCCACCAGGTCGCGGATGGCTTGCAGCTCCGCGCGCAGCGCAAGCTGTGCCTCGGCCGGCAGTTGGCGCAGGGCCGCGGCCAACCGGTCCAGGCCGTCGGTCAGCGCCGGTGTGGCGCTGTCGTCGTCCGGGTCGTCGGGCGGCAGGGTATCGTCCCAGCCGGGGCGACGTTGTTGGCGTTGCTGGCGCGTCCATTCGGCCAGGCGGTTGCGCGCGCCCTGGATGGTGAAGCCTTCCTCGTACAGCAGCTCCCGGATGCGGCGGATCATCAGCACCTCGTGGTGCTGGTAGTAGCGTCGGTTGCCGCGGCGCTTCATCGGGCGCAGTTGCGTGAACTCCTGCTCCCAGTAGCGCAGCACGTGGGGCTTGACGGCGCACAGCTCGCTCACTTCACCGATGGTGAAGTAACGCTTGGGTGGGATGGGCGGCAGCGTGACGTCGCTGGACATGGCGGTCTCGGATGGCAGAGTGCGCAACTGTAGCGCAACGCGCGCGGCGCCGACCAGCGCACGCGTTCAGCGGCTGGCCAGCAGGGCGTCGAGCGTGTGCGCGTCGGCGGCAAACAGCCGGATGCCCTCGGCCAGCTTCTCGGTGGCCATCGCGTCGTCGTTGAGGGCGAGGCGAAACGCCGCTTCGTCCGCAGCGCGGTAGTGCACCTCGGGCAGGTCGGCGCGGCGCGCTTCGTCGGGGTCGAGCTGCGGTGCCACGTCGCCGGGCGTATCGGCCAGCCTGGCCAACAGCTCCGGGCTGATGGTGAGCAGGTCGCAGCCCGCCAAGGCCAGGATCTGGCCGGTGTTGCGAAAGCTCGCGCCCATGACCTCGGTGGCGATGCCGAAGTGCTTGTAGTGGCGCCAGATGCGCGCGACGGATTGCACGCCGGGGTCGGCAGGGCCGGCCATTGCGGCTTCGCTCCACTGGGCACCGGCGCGTGCCTTGTGCCAGTCGTAGATGCGGCCCACGAACGGCGAGATGAGCCGCACGCCCGCGTCGGCGCACGCCACCGCCTGGCAAAAGCTGAACAGCAGGGTCAGGTTGGTGTGGATGCCGTCACGCTCCAGGCGTTCGGCGGCGCGGATGCCTTCCCACGTGGCGGCGATTTTGATCAGCACGCGCTCACGGGGCACGCCTTCGGCTTCGTACAGGGCAATGAGGCGCCGCGCCCGCTCGACGGTGGCGGCGGTGTCGAAGCTCAGGCGTGCGTCGACTTCGGTGGACACGCGCCCGGGGACGATGCGCAGGATTTCGGTGCCAAAGCGCACCAGCAGGCGGTCCACCTGCTCGTCGCGCGCCCGGTTGCGGTGGCGCCTCAGCACCTCATCCAACAGCGGGGCGTACTCGGGCTTGCGCACCGATTTGAGGATCAGCGACGGGTTGGTGGTGGCGTCGCGGGGCTGGAATTGGGCGATCTGCAAAAAGTCACCGGTGTCGGCGACGACGGTGGTGTGGCGCTTGAGGGCGTCGAGCTGGTTCATCGTGGGCGGGCGTGCTCAGTGCAAGTTGATGCAGCGTGGGGCGGGCGCGCTAGACCAGGGGCGTGGCCAGCGCCCGGATCACCGGGGCGGTGTCGGGGCGCACGCCGCGCCACCACGCAAACGCTTCGGCGGCCTGTTCGACCAGCATGCCAATGCCGTCGGCCAGCCGTGTGGCGCCTTGCTCGCGGGCCTGGCGCAGAAACGGCGTCAGACCCTGGCCATAGACCATATCGTAGGCCAGCGCCCCCGGGGCGAAGGTACCCATCGGCAGCGGCAGGGCCTGCGCGTCCAGGCTGGCGGCGGTGGCGTTGATGACGACATCGAACGCGCCCAGTGTGGTCAGCTCGTCCAGCCCCGTACCGCGCAGCACGCCACGCCCCAGGCCGTGGGCGGCAACGTGCTCGACCAGGTCGTGCGCCTTGGCCGGGGTGCGGTTGGCCACGACCAAGCTGGCGGGGTTGGCCTGCAGCAGGGGCTGCAGCACGCCGCGGGCGGCGCCGCCCGCGCCCAGCACCAGCACGCGTTGGCCCGCCAGGGGCCGTGCCAGGTTGACGGTGATGTCACGCAGCAGCCCCACGCCGTCGAAGTTGTCGGCACGGCAGCGCGCGCCGTCAAACGCCAGCGCGTTGGCCGCACCGGCCACGCGGGCACGCTCGCTGACCTCGTCGGCGTAGTCGTGCGCTTGCAGCTTGAAGGGCAGCGTCACGTTGAGCCCACGGCCGCCCGCGGCCCGAAACGCATCCACCGTGGCGGCAAAGCCGTCCCGCGGCGCTTCGATGGCGGTGTATTCCATGGCCTGGCCAGTGGCCTGGGCGAACAGGGTGTGGATGAGCGGCGACTTGCTGTGGCCAATCGGGTGGCCGATGACGGCGTAGCGGTCCATGGCGACATTGTCGCCGATGCACCCTCACACGACGCTGACGTGCCCGCCCGCGTGCAGCCGTTTTGGATGCTGGGCTCAACGCTGTGCAACCCTCGGCCGCGCCGGGCGACGTACCATGCGCGGGTCCGATGCGCCAGCCCCACGGGGCGGCGATGCTGCGCCTGCGGTGGCGCATCATCCCCAAGCACTGGCGCATCATTCAACGGTAAGGGGTGGTGGATGAGGGGTTTGCCAACGCTGTTCGTTTCACACGGTTCGCCCATGATGGCGTTGCAGCCCGGTGCGGCCGGGGTGGCGTTGCAGCAGTGGGGCGCAGGGCTGGCCGCACGAGCGGATCTGCGCGCGGTGGTGGTGATGTCGCCGCACTGGATGGACACCGTGGCGGCGGTGGGCAGCCACCCGATGCCGCCGACATGGCACGACTTTGGTGGCTTTCCGCCGGCGCTGTACCGGTTGCAGTACCCGGCGCCGGGCGACCCGGGGTTGGCCCACACGGTTGCCCAGCGGCTGCGCAACGCCGGCATCGCCACCGCCGAGGATCCCCAGCGCCCGCGCGACCACGGGGGGTGGTCGCCGTTGCGGTTTGTGCTGCCCCAGGCGCGCTGGCCGGTGGTGCAGGTGGCGCTGCCGGCCGATGCGCGCCCCGCCGACGTGTACGCGATCGGGGCCGCCTTGGCCCCGCTGCGCGAGGAAGGGGTGCTGCTGGTGGGGTCGGGAAGCCTGACCCACAACCTGATGGAGTTTTTTGGCGGGCGCCCGGGGTTGGACGACCCGGCCGAGCCTTATGTGCAGGCGTTTTCGGCGTGGGTGTGGCAAGCGTTGCAGACCAACGATCTGCCCGCGTTGCTGGACTACCGTGCGCGCGCGCCGCACGCCGTGCGCGCTCACCCCACCGACGAGCACTTCATGCCGTTGTTTTTCGCGCTCGGGGCCGCGCGCTGGCCGCAGGCGGGTTCGAAGGCTGAGGCGATCACGCGCGAGGTGCAGTACCGTTACCTGGCGATGGACAGCTACGTGTTCGGATGACCGTCCCCCGGCACCGCGGCGACCACCTTACGAGACCCACTTGGTGGCGTCGTCAACTTCGGGCGGGGTGTCGTCCTTGACCAGGGCTTCACGCAGGGCCATCAGGTTCATCAACACCTCGAATGGAAAACCGCGCCGGCTGCCACGATGATCCTGCAGCAGCTCATGGAACGCGGCGCGCAGCGCTTCGGGGTCGTGCCGCACCTCGGCCAACTGGTTGGCGATGCGAGGAAATTGCGTCACAAGGGCTTGCGGATAGCTCAACCCCGGCACGGCACGCAGCCACGCTTCGGTCTGCGGCAACAGGGTGTGTGCGTCGGTGTCGGCCATGATGACGCCATTATCGACCGCGGCGGCGGCTGACGCAACCGCGCCGGCCTCCGTCCGGTGCCCTGGGCACGCGGGACGAAGCGCGCCCACTTGGCGGTTGGGATCGGGGCTTGGCTCGCGTGTCCCCTCGATGGGACAGCCTCGGTGCGTTAGCATAGACAAACTTGGCATCGCGACAGATGCCACGATGTCCACCATGGATCGCCCCTGATGCAACTGCCATCGACGCTTCTGATCGCTTTTGAGGTGGGCGGCACCGTGGCGTTTGCCACGTCCGGTCTGATCGAGGCCATGCGCAAGCGCATGGACGTGGTGGGCGTGTTCTCGGTCGCCTTCGCCAGCGCCTTTGGCGGCGGGACGGTGCGCGACTTGTTGCTGGACCGCCGGCCGTTGTTCTGGGTCGAACACGAGGGCTACCTGTGGCTGGTGCTGGCCATGGCGGTGACCGCGCCGTTGTGGTTGTCGGTGGCGTTGCGCCAGACGGGGGCGCGGCTGATGGTGCTGGCCGATGCCTTGGGGTTGGGGCTGTTTGCCATTTCCGGCACGAGCATCGCCCTGACGGCCGGGATGTCGCCGCTGGTCAGTGCGCTGATGGGCATCGCCACCGCGATCGTCGGCGGGGTGGCGCGCGACGTGCTGTGCAACGAGGTGCCCCACGTGTACCGCGACCACCGTCCGTACGCGCTGTGCGCGCTGGCGGGCAGCGCCGTGTACCTGGGGTTGACGGCTTTGCAGGTGGGGTCGGGGTGGGCCAGCCTGGCCGGCGTGGTGGTGGCCACGGGCAGTCGGTTGCTGGCCGTGGCCTTGGGTTGGCGGTTGCCTGGTTGGCGCCCACGCGAGCCGTGACCGGCGCCGCCTACCCGGTGGCCGCGCCGGGCGGCTTGGCGGCGCGCTGCCGCGAGCGCCGGCGCGCCGCGCCTCAAGCCTCCTCGGCCAGCTCCGCCACGGGGACGCAACTGCAAAACAGGTTGCGGTCGCCGTAAACGTTGTCCACCCGGCCCACCGGCGGCCAATATTTGCTGCCCGCGCCGCCGTGCGCACGGTGAAACGGCAGGGCCGCCGCCTGCTCGCGCGGGTAGGGGTGGCGCCACTCGCCCTGCAGGCAGTGCTCGGCCGTGTGGGGCGCGTTTTTGAGTGGGTTGTCGTCGCGCGGCCACACGCCCAGCTCGACCGCGCGGATCTCCTCGCGGATGGCGATCATCGCGTCGATGAAGCGGTCCAGCTCGGCCAGGTTTTCGCTTTCGGTGGGCTCCACCATCAGCGTGTTGGGCACAGGGAACGACAGCGTGGGCGCGTGAAAGCCGTAGTCGATGAGACGCTTGGCGATGTCTTCGGCCATGATTCCCGCGCTGTCCTTGAAGCCGCGGCAGTCCAGGATGCACTCGTGGGCCACGTGCCCGTTGGCGCTGGCGTACAGCGTCGGGTAGTGCGGGCGCAAGCGGGCGCTGATGTAGTTGGCGGCCAGGATCGCCGTTTGCGTGGCGCGCTTGAGGCCCTGCGCACCCATCATGCGGATGTACATCCAACTGATGGGCAACACCGCGGCGTTGCCCAGCGGGGCGGCGGACACTGCGCCCACCGCAGCGTCGGGGCGCGCGCCACCCGTGTAGGCGCCGGCGGCGTGTGCGCTGGCGTGCCCGGGCAGGTAGGGGGCCAGGTCGTCCACCACGCACACCGGCCCCACGCCGGGGCCGCCGCCACCGTGGGGAATGCAAAACGTCTTGTGCAGGTTCAGGTGGCTGACATCACCGCCGAATTGCCCCGGCGCGGCCAGGCCCACCAGCGCGTTCATGTTGGCGCCGTCGATGTACACCTTGCCGCCGTGGGCGTGCACGACGCGGCACAGCTCGGCGACTTCGGTTTCGAACACGCCGTGCGTGCTGGGGTAGGTGATCATGACGCAGGCCAGCCGCTCGCTGTGCCGCTCGCATTGGGCGCGCAGGTCGGCCATGTCGACGTTGCCCTGGGCGTCGCACGCCACCGGCACGACACGGTAGCCGACCATTTGGGCGCTGGCCGGGTTGGTGCCGTGCGCCGAGGTGGGGATCAGGCACACGTCGCGCTGCGCCTGGCCGCGCGCGGCGTGGTAGGCGCGAATGGCCAGCAGCCCGGCGTATTCGCCCTGCGAGCCGGCGTTGGGCTGCAGGCTGATGGCGGCGTAGCCCGTGGCCTGGCACAGCCAGGCGCGCAGTTGTTCGTCCAGCAGCCGGTAGCCTTCGAGTTGGTCGGCCGGCGCAAAGGGGTGCACGTGGGCGAACTCCGGCCAGGTGATGGGGATCATCTCGCTGGTGGCGTTGAGCTTCATCGTGCACGAGCCCAGCGGGATCATCGTGCGGTCCAGCGCCAAGTCCTTGTCGGCCAGCCGGCGCAGGTAGCGCAGCATGGCCGTTTCGCTGTGGTAGGTGTTGAAGACCGGGTGCGTGAGGTACGCCGAGGTGCGCCGCAGCGTGGCGGGCAGCAACGGCTCGGCGCGCTCGGCCAGGGCGTCGAAGTCCGGCAGCGCCTGCCCCGGCAGCGCCAGCGCTTGCCACAGGGCCTGCACGTCGGCGCGGGTGGTGGTTTCGTCCAGCGCGATGCCCACGTTGCCGTGGCCCATGTCGCGCAGGTTGTAGCCCGCGGCGCGGGCGCGCGCCAACGCCGCGGCCGCTCCCTGGCCCAGGTGCAGCGTCAGGGTGTCGAACGCCGTGCCGTTGGCGGGGGTATGGCCCAGTTGCGCCAGCCCGGCGGCCAGGATGGCGGTGTAGCGCGCCACGCGCTCGGCGATGCGGCGCAGCCCCTGCGGTCCGTGGTAGACCGCGTACATGCTGGCTACGACAGCGGGCAGCACCTGCGCGGTGCAGATGTTGGAGGTGGCCTTCTCGCGCCGGATGTGCTGTTCGCGCGTTTGCAGCGCCAGGCGGTACGCGGGCTGGCCGTGGGTGTCGACGCTGACGCCCACCAGCCGCCCAGGCATCGAGCGCTTGAAGGCGTCACGGCAGGACAAAAAGCCCGCGTGCGGCCCGCCCGCCCCCATAGGCATGCCCAAGCGTTGCGCGCTGCCGACCACGATGTCGGCGCCCCATTCACCCGGCGGCGTCAGCAGCGTGAGCGCCAGCAAATCGGTGGCCACGATGAAGGCCGCCCCCTTGGCGTGCACGGTGGCCACGTCGTCGCGCCAGTCGTCGATGCGGCCGGTGGTCGCGGGGTACTGCGTCAGCACGGCGAACACGTCGTCGCGCGCCAGCGCCGCGTGCCACTGCTCGCGGCTGTGGGCCAGCAGCACCTGCAGCCCCAGCGGTTCGGCGCGCGTGCGCACCACTTCGATGGTCTGCGGATGGCAGTCGGCGCTGACGACCAACACCGTGCCGCCGGCCTTGACCGAACGTTTGGCCAGGGTCATCGCTTCGGCCGCGGCGGTGGCCTCGTCCAGCAGCGAGGCGTTGGCGATGTCCATGCCGGTCAGCTCCGCGACCATGGTCTGGAAGTTGACCAGCGCTTCCATGCGCCCCTGCGAAATTTCGGCCTGGTACGGCGTGTAGGCGGTGTACCAGGCGGGGTTTTCCAGGATGTTGCGCAGGATCACCCCGGGCGTGTGGGTGCCGTAGTAGCCCTGGCCGATGAAGCTCTTGAGCAGCCGGTTGCGGCTGGCGATGGCCTTGAGCTCGGCCAGCGCCTCGGCCTCGCTGGCGGGGGCGGGCAGTTGCATCGCGTCGATGCGCGCGATGGCCTGCGGCACGATGCTGCGCGTGAGGTCATCCAGGCTGGCTTCGCCGATGGCGGCCAGCATGCGGACCTGGTCGTCGGCGTCCAGGCCGATGTGGCGGGCGACGAATTCGCCGGCCGGCTCCAGGTCCGTCAGCGGGGTGGGGGCGGTCATGGTGTGGGGCTCCGGGGGCGCGCGTCAGTGGGCGAGTTGCTGGTAGGCGGCTTCGTCCAGCAGGCCGTCGAGTTCGCTGGGGTTGCTCAGCCGCACCTTGAAAAACCAGCCTGCGCCCAGCGGGTCGCTGTTGGCCAGCGAGGGGTCCGCGCGCAGCGCTTCGTTGACTTCGACGACCTCGCCGCTGACCGGGGCGTACACGTCCGCCGCCGCCTTGACCGACTCGACGACGCCGGCGACGTCTTTTTGCGCGAGGGACTTGCCCACCTCGGGCAGTTCGACGAACACCACGTCGCCCAGGGCGTCTTGGGCGTGGTGGGTGATGCCGACGGTGGCGATGTCGCCGTCGACGCGGATCCATTCATGTTCGGGCGTGTAGCGCAGGGTCATCGTAGGTTCTCCAGCAACGGGTTGGCAAACGGGGGCGAGGACTTAGCCGCGGTGGTAGCGGGGGGGCACGAACGGCAGCGGCACCACCTCCATCGGCACCGGCTTGCCACGCACGATGGCATGCAGCACGGTGCCGGTGGCGGCGTGGTCACGGGCGACATAGCCCATCGCAATCGGTTGGTCGAGCGTGGGCGACAGCAGCCCGCTGGTGACGTGGCCCACGGGGGCGTCGCCCCCAGGCAGGTGCAGCGCGGCGGGCTCGCGCACCGGCACGCGCTGCAGCGCCCGCAGGCCCACGCGCAGGCGCGACGGGGGCTCGCGGCCGTCGAGTTGCGCCAGCACCCGCTCGGCACCAGGAAAGCCGCCCGCGCGCGCGCCACCGCTGCGGCGTACCTTTTGGATCGCCCAGCCCAGCGCGGCTTCGGCCGGGGTGGTGGTGGTGTCGATGTCGTGCCCGTACAGGCACAGGCCGGCCTCCAGCCGCAGCGAGTTGCGCGCCCCCAGCCCCACCGGTTCGACCTCGGGCTGGCGCAGCAGCGCTTCGGCAAAGGCGCGCGCCGCCTCGGCCGGCAGGCTGATTTCGAAGCCGTCTTCGCCTGTGTAGCCGCTGCGGGTAACGTAGAGCTCGGCGCCCTCCCAGCGGGCTGGCATGCCGGTCATGAACACCAGGGCATGCACCTCGGGCAGCAGCCGCTGCAGCGCTTGCGCCGCCAGCGGGCCTTGCAGCGCCAGCAACGCACGCTCGAAGTGGGGCTGCACGCTGCAGCGCTGGCCGATGCGCGCTTGCAGGTGCGCCAAGTCGGCGTGTTTGCACGCGCCGTTGACGACCAGGTACAGGTCGTCGCCGCGGTGCACGAACATGAGGTCGTCGAGGATGCCGCCGTCGTCGTTCAGCAGCAGGCCGTAGCGCTGCCGGTGGTGCCCCAGACCCAGCACGTCCATCGGTATTAGGCTTTCCAGCGCGGCGGCGGCGTCGGGGCCGTGCAGGGTGAGTTGGCCCATGTGCGACACGTCGAACAGCCCCGCTGCGCGCCGCGTGTGCTGGTGCTCGTGCAGCAGGCCCTTGGGGTATTGCACCGGCATCGCGTAGCCGGCAAAGGGCACCATGCGCGCGCCCAGCGCCAGGTGCAGGTCATGCAAGGGGGTGTGCAGCAGCGGGGTCGGTTCGGCGGACATGACGGTATCCAGGCAACGGTGGTTCCACCGGCGCCCTCCAAGGGGGCGTCGGGCCACCTGCTGTCCACTTTACCTGAGAGATTCACGCCGCGCCGCACCCCTCAGGTCGGCGTGTCGGCGTTTGCTCCTTCGGTGGGCGCGCACCGGGGTCGCGGTGACACGCCTCTCTCCAGCAGGCAAGCGCCCCGGGCAGGGGCGCTGCATCAGTCCTTTTGCCTGAGCGTTCGGCCCGCGGGCCTGCGCCTTCGGCGGCCGCGCGTGCCCACGGGGCGTGCGGCGGCTCTCTCCTGATGGCGCGATTGTAGCCGAGTGCCTGCCGATGCCGGGTCACATGCCCGCATAGTTGGGGCCGCCGCCGCCCTCGGGGGTGACCCAGACGATGTTCTGGGTGGGGTCTTTGATGTCGCAGGTTTTGCAGTGCACGCAGTTTTGCGCGTTGATCACGAGCTGCGGCGCGCCGTCCTTTTCGATGAATTCGTACACCCCGGCGGGGCAGTAGCGCCCTTCCGGGCCGCCGTACAGCGCCAGGTTGACCGCCACCGGCACCGTGGGGTCTTTGAGCGTCAGGTGCGCGGGCTGGTTTTCTTCGTGGTTGGTGTTGGACAGGAACACGCTGCTCAGGCGGTCGAACGTCAGCACCCCGTCGGGCTTGGGGTAGCGGATCGGTTCGACCTGGCTGGCCGCGTGCAGCCGCGCGTGGTCGGGCGTGTGGCGCCGCACGGTCCAGGGCGGGCTCTTGATCCCCAGCTTGGGCAGCAGCCAGTGCTCGATGCCGGTCATCAACGCGCCGATGGTGTTGCCCTTTTTGAACCAGCTCTTGAAGTTGCGCGCGCGGTGCAGCTCCTCGTACAGCCAGCTTTGCTGGAACGCCGCCGGGTACGCCGTCAGTTCGTCGTGTTGGCGGCCGGCACGCAGCGCGTCGAAGGCGGCCTCGGCGCACAGCATGCCCGTCTTGATGGCGGCGTGGCTGCCCTTGATGCGCGCGGCGTTGAGGTAGCCGGCGTCGCAGCCCACCAGCGCACCGCCGGGGAAGACGGTCTTGGGCAGGCTCATCAAGCCCCCCGCGGTGATGGCGCGCGCGCCGTAGCCGATGCGCTTGCCCCCTTCGAGGTGCGCGCGGATGGCCGGGTGGGTCTTCCAGCGCTGCATTTCCTCAAACGGGCTCAGCCACGGGTTTTGGTAGTCCAGCCCAACGACAAAGCCCAGCGTGACCTTGTTGCCTTCCAGGTGGTACAGGAAGCCGCCGCCGTAGGTGTGCTCGTCCAGCGGCCAGCCGGCGGTGTGCACCACCAGGCCAGGCTTGGCCTTGTCGGCGGGGATCTCCCACAGTTCCTTGATGCCAATGCCGTAGGTCTGCGGGTCTTTGCCCTCGTCCAGGCGGTAGCGCGCGATCAGCTCCTTGCCCAGGTGGCCGCGCGCGCCCTCGGCGAACACGGTGTACTTGGCGCGCAGCTCCATGCCGAGCTGGAACGCTTCGGTGGGCTGGCCGTCCTTGCCCAGGCCCATGTGACCGGTGGCCACGCCGACCACGCGGCCTTGCTCGTCGTACAGCACCTCGGCGGCGGTAAAGCCGGGGAAGATCTCCACCCCCAGCGCCTCGGCCTGCTCGGCCAGCCACTTGGTCACCGCCCCCAGGCTGATGACGTAGTTGCCTTCGTTGTGAAAGCACTCGGGGATGGCCCACGACGGCGTGCGCAGCGCGCGGTCGGGTTGCAGGAACAGCACCTCGTCGCCGGTGACAGGTTGGTTCAGCGGCGCACCGCGCTCCTTCCAGTCGGGGATCAATTCGGTCAACGCGCGCGGGTCCATCACCGCGCCCGACAGGATGTGCGCGCCCGGCTCGCCGCCTTTTTCCAGCACGCAGACGCTGACGTCGCTGTTGTGCTGGGCCGCCAGTTGCTTGAGGCGGATGGCCGTGGCCAGCCCGGCCGGGCCGGCCCCGACGATAACGACGTCGTACTCCATGGCCTCGCGCGGGCCGTACTGCTCGATCAGGTGCGCCGGGGTTTTCATGGCGTGGGGGTCTTCCTCGGGATGGGGGCGCCGCCGCGGCGGGCGCAGCACCCCAGGCGGTTGTCGGGTTGGCGACGGATTGTAGTGGCCGCTGGCGTACGATGGTTGTCGTTGCGCCGACAGCGCGCTGCACCGCACAAGGAGTCACACGATGCGCTTGGAACTGCCCGCCCAACGCCGGTGGGTGCACACGATGACGATACCAATCCGCTGGGGCGACATGGACGCGATGGGCCACGTCAACAACACGGTCTACTTTCGTTATATGGAAAGCGCACGCCTGCAGTGGATGGGCGAGTGGGGCATGCCGGCCAACCCCCGGGGGGAGGGGCCGGTGATCGCCAACGCGTTTTGCAACTTTTTACGCCAGCTCGAATACCCGGGCGACGTGGTCGTGCGCAGCTACGTGGGCGCGGTGGGGCAGCGCTCGTTCGACATGTTCCACGAAATGCTGCGCGCCGACGGCGGCGACGTGGTTTACGCCAACGGCGGCGCCACCGTGGTGTGGGTGGATTTTCCGGCGCAGCGGTCGGCGCCGCTGCCGCCGGCACTGCGCCTGCGGCTCGGCGGCGGCTGAGGCGCGGGTGACCTCAGGCGCCCTTGGGCAGGCGACCCATCAGGTAAAACTCAGGGTTGGGCACCATGCCGCTGAAGGACGCCATGCGGTTGGACAGCCCGAACAACGCCGTGATGGCCGCGATGTCCCAGATGTCTTCGTCGTCCAGCCCGTGCGCGTGCAGCGCGGCGAAGTCGGCGTCGTCGATCTCGTGCGAGCGCTGGCACACCTTCATCGCGAAGTCCAGGATCGCACGCTGGCGCGGCGTGATGTCGGCTTTGCGGTAGTTGACGGCGACTTGGTCGGCCACCAGCGGCTTTTTTTCATAGATGCGCAACAGGGCGCCGTGCGCCACCACGCAGTACAGGCATTGGTTGGCGGCGCTGGTGGCCACGACGATCATCTCGCGCTCACCCTTGGTGAGGTTGGAGCGCCGCCCCACCGTCTCGGGCATCATCAGCGCGTCGTGGTAGGCAAAGAAGGCGCGCCATTCGGCTGGGCGGCGCGCCAGCATCAAAAAGACGTTGGGCACAAAGCCCGCTTTGGCTTGCACCTCCAGGATGCGGGCGCGGATGTCCTCGGGCACGTCGGCCAGCGCGGGCAGCGGGTAGCGGGGGCTCATGAAGTCTCCTCGGGTGGCAGGGGGTCAATCGTCCAGGGCGGCGCGCCAGCGTTCGTTCCAAGCGGGTGGCGCCGGCGGCTGGTTGCGCCAACGCTGCAGTTCGCGTCGGTCGCGTTTGGTGGGGCGGCCGCGAGGGTAGCTCGCGCCGGGCTCCGGCGCCAGCCGGCGTTGTTGCGCGTGCGCTTCGCGTGCCGCGATGGACTCGGGGGTTTCCTCGTACAGCAAAGCCGCCTGAGCGGCAGGCCCGCGGACGGCGGACAGCGCCCGCACCACCACGGTGCGGTCGACGTCGCCGGTGCGGGCGCGGATCACATCGCCCACGCGCGGCTCACGGCTGGCCTTGGCCGGCGCGCCGTTGACGAGCACGCGCCCGCGCTCGATCATGTCGGCCGCGAGCGCGCGGGTCTTGTACAACCGCGCGGCCCACAGCCACTTGTCCAGGCGGATGCGGGGGGGCGATGTGGGGTCGTGCTCGTGGGACCGCGTGTTGGCCATGGGTCGCTCCGACGGGTGGGGGCGGTGGGCCATGCCCTTTACTGCTGCGCCCCCAGCGCCAACGCCCGCTGGCGTGTGGCCGTGGCCGCGGCTTCGTCGTGGGCGTTGCGCGTTGGCCAGCCGCTCAAGTGGCGCTCGGCGATGTCGGCCAGTGCGCGCAACCAGCCGATGTCGTCGTTGAGGCAGGGGATGTAATGAAACGCCTGCCCGCCTGCGCCGAGGAAGGCGGCGCGGGCTTCCTGGTCGATTTCCTCCAGGGTTTCGATGCAGTCGGCGGTGAAGCCGGGGCAGACGACATCGACGCGGCGCACGCCCTGGCGCGCCAGCGCCACCAGGGTGGGCTCGGTGTAGGGCTGCAACCACTGGGCCTTGCCAAAGCGTGACTGAAACGTCACCAGCGCCTGCTCGGGTGGCAGGCCCAGCGCCTCGGCCAGCAATCGGCCCGTTTTGTGGCACTGGCAGTGGTAGGGGTCGCCGCGCTGCAGCGTGCGCGCGGGCATGCCGTGAAAGCTCATCACCAGCCGCTCGGGGCGGCCGTGTTCGGCCCAGTGGGCCTGCACCCGCGCGGCCAGCGCGGCGACGTAGCCCGCGTCGTCGTGGTATTGGTTGACAAAGCGCAGCTCCGGCACCCAGCGCAGGCCGCCCGCCCACGCGTAGACCTCGTCGAAGGCGCTGGCCGTGGTGGCGGCGCAATACTGCGGGTAGGCAGGCAGCACCAGGATGCGGGTGCAGCCCGCGGCCTTGAGCGCGTCGAGCGCCGCCCCGACCGAGGGCTGGCCGTAGCGCATCGCCCAGCGCACCTGCACGCGGTGGCCGCGTTCGCCCAGCAGCCCTTGCAGCAGCTTGGCTTGGCGCTCGGTCCACACCTTCAGCGGCGAGCCCTCGGGCGTCCAGATGGAGGCGTATTTGGCGGCGGATCGGCGCGGCCGCACGTTGAGGATGATGCCGTGCAAAATGGGCCACCACAGCGCGCGTGGCAGTTCCACGACGCGCGGGTCAGCCAAAAACTGCGCCAGGTAGCGGCGCAGCGCGGACGGCGTCGGGGCGTCCGGGGTGCCGAGGTTGACCCACACGATACCCGTGTGGGCCGCTTGGCCATGGGAGTATGGGGGCTCGGGGCGCATGGTCATGCGCTATTGTTACGCACGATGTGGAACCCGACCGGCCTGCGGGCCATCTGCCTGGACCTGGACGACACCCTGTGGCCGATGCGCCCGACGATCGAGCGCGCCGAGGCCGCCCTGATGGCGTGGCTGAGTGAGCACGCGCCCGCCACGGCGGCGTGGTTGCGCGAGCCGGGCCGGGCGCGAGCAGTGCGGCTGGCCGTGCAGCGCGACCATCCCGACCGCCACCATGACCTGACGTTTTTGCGCCGCGAGGCGATTCGCGTCGCACTGCGGCAGGCGGGCGACGCCCCGGCGCTGGCCGAGCCCGCGTTCGAGGTCTTTTTTGCCGAGCGCCAGCGCGTCGAGCTGTACCCGGACGTGCGGCCGGCGCTGCAGCGGCTGGCCGCACGCTACCCGCTGGTGGCGGTGTCCAACGGCAACGCCGACATCCACCGGGTGGGCCTGGGCGACTACTTCGTTGGCCACGTGGGCGCGCGGGAGGTCGGTGTGGCCAAACCCCACCCCGGGATTTACCACCAGGCCGTGGCGCGCGCACGGGCGCAGGCGCACGAGGTGATGCACGTCGGGGACGACCCGGTGCTGGACGTGGTGGCGGCGCGCCGAGCGGGCTTGGGGGCGGCGTGGCTGAACCGCCACGGCCGGTCGTGGGACGAGGCGGTGGCGCCACCGGCCTGCGGCTGCGGTGGGGACATGGCGCGCGCCCTGCACGCGCACGTGGTGCAGCCGCAGCCGCACGAGCGGCCCCACGCCGAACTGACGGATCTGCACGCCTTGGTGCGCCTGTTGGGTTTGTGACCGCGGTGGCCGCACCGGCTGGCTATCATCGGTGGGCCACGGGCGCGCGGTGCTGCCCGGCGAGGAACGACCACGATGGCGCTGACGATTTATGGCATTTTTGCTTCGCGGGCGGTGCGTCCGCTGTGGACGGCCGAAGAGCTTGGGGTGCCCTACACCCACGTGCCCACCCCGTACCAAGGCGGTGCGACGCGCACGCCCGAGTTTTTGGCCCTCAACCCCAACGGGCACATTCCGGTGCTGGTGGACGAGCGGCCCGAGGGGCGCGTGGTGGTGTGGGAGTCGATGGCCTGCGCGCTGTACCTGGCGCGTCACCACGGCAAGGGCGACGGCAGCGACATCGCCCCCGCCACGGCGGCCGAGGACGCCGAGGCGCTGCGCTGGGCGCTGTGGGCCGTGACCGAGCTGGAGGCGGATGCGCTGTGCGTGTTGATGCACCGGCTGGGGTTGCCGCCCGAGCGGCGCGACGCCGATAAACTGGCCGTGGCCGAAAAGCGCTTGCGCGTGCCGCTGCGCGTGTTGGACGACCATTTGGCGGCCGCCGCGGCCCGGGGGCACGACTACCTGGCCGGCGCGCGCTTCACCGTGGCGGACCTGTGCGTGGCCTGCGTGGCCAACTGGGCGCGGCCATCGCAGGAGCTGATGCACAGCTTTGAGCATGTTCACGCTTGGTTGCAGCGTTGCCACGCGCGGCCGGCGTACCAACGGCTCAAAGCCGCGGCCAAAACCCAGGGGTGAGGGCGGCGTCCAGCGCCTCGACGGCGTGCAAGCCGCTGCGCACGGCGCCTTCGAGCGTGGCGGGGTAGGGGCCCTCGACGTGGTCGCCTGCGGCCACGAGGGTGGGGCCCAGCACGGTCCACGGTCGTGCCAGCCCGGGCGTGCAGGCGAAGGTGGCGCGCTGCTCGACCACGGTGGCCAGCACCTGGGCGTCCGGCAGCGCCAGCGCCTGCCGCACCTGACGCTGCACCGCCGCGGCCAGGTCGGCGGCGCGGCCATGCCACGCGGGGTCGGGGGCGCTGACCACGCAGGCCAGCCGCCAATCCGCGCCAGGGGTGGCGCCGGCGCGCGCGAAAACGAACTGCGCGGGCGCACGTTCGGGGTGATGGCGCAGCGCCAGCATCGGCGTGGGCCAGCGCCACGTCCAACCGGGCGGGGGCGCGAGCCACACGGTGGCGATGGGCGCGTGCTGCAAAGCGAGGGCACGGCTGACCCAGGTGGTCCAGCGCGCCTCCCAGCCGGGTGGGCAGCCAGGGTCGGCGGCCAGCGCCTGGAGCAGCCGCGCCGATGCCCACGCCGGGGTGGCCAGCACGACGGCGTCGGCCTGCACGGGGTCGCCTTGTGCGACCGTCAAACGCCAGGCCGGTGCGTCGGCGTTGCCGTGGTCCGAGGCCGACACCGCGGCAGCGATGGCCTGCAGCCGCGTGACCCGGGCGCGCCGGCGCAGCGTGGCGCCGCGCTCGGCCAGCCAGCGCGTGGCGGCGTCGGGCAACAGCGTGCCCAGGTCCGCGCGGGGCAGCAGCAGGTCGCTGGGGGCGTAGGGGGCCGGCGCGGGGCCGTGCAGGGCGTCGTGCAGCACGCGCAGCCACACCGCGCCGCTGGCCTGCTGGATCGGGGTGTTGAGGGCCGCGACCGCCAGCGGCTCGACCCAGTCGGCCACAACCCGTGGCGGCAGGCCCACGCACAGCTCGGCCACGGTGGCCAGGGGCGCGCAGCGCCAACCGGCCAGCTGCCAGCGCACGAGCCGCGCCAGGGCCGCCCCGCGCTCGCGCCAGGTCCAGCCCTGGGCGCCCAGCAACCCGGCGGCCAGCCCAACGGCATGGGCCGGGCGGGGTAGGGTGCGGGTCCAGCGCGGCACGCGCATGCCGCCGCCATCCGGGTAGGCCAAGGCCATGGGCACGCGCTGCAGCGCCTGGTCCAGCGGCACGCCGAGCGTGGTCAACAGCCCCAGGGTGGCGTGGTACGCGCCGATCAGGATGTGTTGGCCGTTGTCCAGCGGGCCGATGCGGCTGGCCACGCGCCGCGCCCGCCCGCCCCAGTGGGGGCTTGCTTCCAGCAGCGTGACGCGCCAGCCGCGTTGGCACGCGGCCACCGCGGCGGCCAGGCCTGCCCAGCCTCCGCCCACCACCGCCACGTGGGGCGCGCGGTTCACCATCGGCCCAGCGCCTGCATCTTCCAGGCCAGCCACATTTTGTGCAACGGCGCCAGGGCAACGCGCTCGCGCAGCACCCGTGCGGGGTCACGCGCCACCCGCCGCAGCAGCGTGCGGTAGATGCTGGCCATCATCAGCCCGGGTTTTTGCGCCGCGCGGTCGGCGGCCGGCAGCAGGGCCACGGCCTCGTCGTAGGTGGCCAGCGCACGCTCGATCTGAAAACGCATCAGCGCGGCGAAGCGTGCCTCGAAGTCGGGCTCCGCCTCGTGCCCCAGGGTGAGCAGCTCACGCGCGCGCACCCCAAAGCGCTGCAGCTCGGCCACCGGCAGGTAGATGCGTCCGCGCAGCGCGTCGTCGCCGACGTCGCGGATGATGTTGGTCAACTGCATGGCCAGGCCCAACCGGTGGGCGTAGGCGGTGGTGCCGGGGTCGCTTTGGCCGAAGATGCGCGCCGCCACTTCGCCCACGACGCCGGCCACCAAATGGCAGTAGTGCGCCAGCGCCGCGTAGTCCAGGTAACGGTTGTGTTGCAGGTCCTGCTCGCAGCCGTCGATCACCTGCAACAGCGGCTCGGGCGTCAGGCCGTAGGGCTCGATGTGCGGCTGCAGCGCGATCAGCGCCGGGTGGTCGGGCACGCGCCCGGGGGTGAAGGCCAGCGCCACCTGCTGGCGCCACCACGCCAGCTTGGTGTGGGCGATGGTGGGTTCACGCACCTCGTCGACGATGTCGTCGATTTCGCGGCAAAAGGCGTAAAACGCCGTGATGGCGGCGCGCCGCGCCGGGGGCAAAAACAAAAACGCGTAGTAAAAACTGCTGCCCGAGGCGGCTGCGCGTTCGGCGGCGTAGGCCTGCGCCTGGTGCAACGTGCGGGGGGCGGCGGTCATGGCGACACCCCCTGCGCTTGCGCGCCGGCCAGCCGGCGTGCGTGGCCACGCATGAACACCAGGTACAGCAGCGGCACCACGAACAAGGTCAGCACCGTGGACACCAACAACCCCCAGACGATGGCCGAGGCCACCGGCCCCCACAACAGGCTGTGCCCGCCCAGCCCAAAGGCCAGCGAGATCAGGCCGCCGATGGTGGTGGTGCTGGTGATGATGACCGGCACCACGCGCCGCCGCGCGGCGTACAGCGTGGCGTGCGTCAGGCCCAGGCCTTGGCGCAGGCGCTCGTTGGCGGCGTCGATCAGCACGATGGCCGAGTTGACCGCGATGCCGGTCAGCGCGATGACCCCGTACAGCGTGTACAGCGACAGCGGGTTGCGCGTGATGGCCAGCCCGATGGCCACGCCGGCAAAGGCCAGCGGCACCGTGACCAGAATCATCAGCGGCTGGAAGTAACTGCGGAACTGCGTGGCCAGGATCAGGTAAATCAAGCCGACCCCGAGCAAGAAAAGCTGCTGCATCGCCGCCAGGCTCTCTTCGATGTCTTCCAGCTCGCCGGAAAAATCCAGGTCCACCCCTGGGTGGCGCAGACGCAGTTCTTCCCAGGCGGCGCGGATGCGGCGGTTGGCTTCGGCCGTGTCCAGCACGGTTTTGTCCAAGTCGGCCTCGACCGTGATGGCACGGCGCAGGTTGTGGTGGCGGATGAAGCCGCGCGTGGGCTCCGGCGCCGCCTGCACCAGCGTGCCCAGCCGCGTGACGTGCCCGCTGGGCAGCGCCACCGGCGTGGCCAGCAGCTCCGACGGCTCCAGGGGGCGCGCCGTCAGGCCGAGTTGGCGCACGCGCAGCTCGATTTTGTCGCCGCCCTCGCGCGTGAAGGCCACCGCTTCGCCGTCCACTGCCAGCCGCACCAGCCGCGTCAACTGCGCGGGGCTGAGGCCCAGCTCGCGCAGCACCTCGGGGCGCGGCTGCAGGCGCAGCTGCTGCCGTCCTGGGACGTGGTCGTCCTGCACGTCGCGTGCCCCCGGCAAGGTGGCGATGAAGGCCTTGAGGTCGGCGGCGGCCGCTTCGATCTGGGCGAAGTCGTCGCCCCGCACCTTGACGTTGATCGGCTTGCCGGCCGGTGGGCCGCCCGACAGCAGCGTGAAGCTCAGCCGCGCCGGGCCGTCCATGCCCTCGACCTCGGCCCGCATCGCAGCGACGATCTCGTCCACCTCGCGGGCGCCGGGCGTGCGCGGGTTGAGCGAGACGAACACCTGCCCGTAGGCGTCGCCGTACACCGGTTCGGTCTGGGTGAACTTCAGCCCCGCCGTCGAAGTGACCGCGCGCGCCTCGTGGCCCTGCTCGGCCGGCCCCACACCGCGCACGTGGCGGCGCACGATGCGCTCGACGCGCTCGGTTTGCACCAGCGTCTCCTCCAGCGACGCGCTGGCGGGCATGTCCACGTTGACGTAAAACGCCCGGATCGGATCGAAGGCGAAAAACTGCACCCGCACCACGCCCGTGGCCACCAGCGCCCCCGCCCCGGCGACGATGGCCAGCCCGCCGCCCAGAAACAGCCACGGGCGGCGCACCGCGTAGGCCAACGCCTGGCCGTAGCGCAGCCGCACCGCCCGGTTGAAGCGTTGGCGCCACGCCTGCACGCGCGACGGCCGGTCCAGCCGCACGTTCATCATGCTGACGTGCACCGGCAGCATCCAAAACGCCTCCAGCAGCGAAATCAGCAGCGCCAGCGTGACGACGAACGGGATGATGAACATGAACTTGCCCACGATGCCCGGCAGCAGCATCAGCGGCAAAAACGCCGCCAGCGTCGTGGCCACCGACGCCACCACGGGCTTCCACACTTCGGCCACCCCGTCGAGGCTGGCCGCCAGCGCCTGCTGGCCACGCTCTAGCCGGTAGTAGATCGCCTCCACCACCACCACGGCGTCGTCCACCAGCATGCCCAGCGCGATGACCACCCCCAGCAGAATCGAGATGTTGACCGTGTAGCCCAGCGCCCCCAGCAGCGCGAACGTGCCCAGCAGCGCAAACGGAATGCCCAGCGCCACCAGCACCCCGATGCGCCAGCCCAGAAAAACCCAGCAGATGGCCAGCACCAACAGCATGCCCAGCGCGGCGTTGGACTCCATCACGCCGATGGCCTCGCGCGTGGGGATGGTCTGGTCATCCGTCAGCGTCAGTTGCAGCCCGAGGCTGGCCAGCACCTGGTTTTCGCGCTCGATGAACGTGCGCAGCTCATCCAGCAACTGCAGGGTGTTGGTGCGCGCCTTTTTGGTCACCGCCAACGAAATCGCCGGCCGCCCGTCCATCGACGCCAGCGTGGTGGGCTTGGCACGCGCCCACTCCACGTGGGCCACATCGCCCAGCCGCGCCCACACCTGGGGCCGACCGGCGGCGCTGACCACCCACTGCGCCAGCGTTTCGGGTTGCAGCGAGATGCCGTTGAGCGCGATCGACCACACCCCCTGTTGCGTGGCCAGCGTGCCCGCCGCGGTGTCGCGCCACAGGCCGCGCAACGCGTCGGCCACGTCGGCGCTGGTCAGTCCGCGCGCGGCCAGCGCGGCCGGGTCGGGGCGCACCAGCAGCTCGGGGTCGCGCAGGCCCGAGGCAAACACCTGGTCCACCCCGCGCACGCGCTCCAGCAGCGAGCGCAGGCGGCGTCCCTCGCGGCGCAGCACCTCGTCGTCGGCGGCGCCGGTCAGGCGCATGATCGCCGTCGGAAAACCGTTGGAGGTGGAAATTTCCAGCACGCGCGGCTGCTGCGCCTCGGCGGGCAGCTCGGCGGCGGCCTTGTTCTGGATTTCGCGCCGCAGGTCGTTGATGCGTTTGTCAAACGTGCGCTCGTCGACCTCGCCAAAGCGCACCAGCAGGCTGGAGACGTTTTCGCGCGAGCTGGAGCTCACGAACCGGATGTCGGCCACGCCTTTGATGGCGTCCTCCAGCGGGTTGGTCACCAACCGCTCGACGTCCTCGGCGCTGGCGCCAGGCAGCACGGTGGTGACGTTGACCCAATTGAAGTTGACCTCCGGGTCGCGCTCGCGTGGCATCTGCAGGTAGGCCAACAGGCCCAGCAGCAGCACCACCACGAAGGCGATGTTGGCCAGCGGGTGGTTGGTGACGAGGGCACGCAGCATTCGCATCACGCGGGCTCCTGCGGGTTTAACGTGCCGAGGGCGTCACGCGCTGGCCGTCGTGCAGCGCGTGCTGGCCGCGCACGACCACGCGGGCGTCGCCGGCCAGGCTGGCCGCCGCCGCGGGGCGGCCTTCCTGCGCCTCGGGCAACGCCACGAAACGGGCGCGCGCCTGCTCGCCCTCGCCCTCGACGACGAACACCCCGAGCGCGCTGCCGCGTCGCACCAGCAGCTCGGCCGGCACGTGCGGCAGCGGCGCCTGCCAGCGCAACACACCGGCGGCGCCGGGAGGCAAAGGCTCGCCCAGCAGCGCCAGACGCACGGTCTGCAGCCGGGTGCCACCGGCCAGCGCCGGCACCGCGCGCAGCAGGCGCGCCGCGCGGGTGGCGCCATCGTCGGCCTCGAAACGCGCGTCGCGCACGCGGCCGAGTTCGCGCACTTCGGCGGGCGACAGTTGGGCCTGCAGTTCGGCCGCGCCCGTTTGCACCAGCACGAACAGCGGCGTGCCTGCGGCCACCGTCTCGCCTTGCTGGGCCAGCCGCTGCGTCACCGTGCCCGCGAACGGCGCGCGCACCACCGTTTTGGCCAGCGCGCGCTCGGCGCTGGCCAGGGCGGCTTGGGCGCTGGCCAACTCGGCGCGCTGCAGCGCCAGCTCGGTGTCGCGCAGCTGCAGCGCGTCGGCCGAGATGAACCCTTGCCCGTGCAGCTCGTGCGCGCGGCGTGCCTGCGCTTGCAGCAGCTCCAGGCGGGCTTGCGCGGCGTCACGCGCCGCGCGGGCGCGCTGCACGGCCAGCTCGTGGTCGGCGGGGTCCAGGCGTGCCAGCACCTGCCCCGCGCGCACGGGCGTGCCCACGTCGGCCTCCCAGCGCTGCACCACGCCGGTCACCTCGGCGGCGACGCGCGCCTCATTGCGCGCCACGACCTGGGCGCTGGCGCTGCGCTGTGGGTGGATCCCAACGTCGCGCAGCGCGCGGGTCTCCACCGGCGCCGGCGCGCCTTGGCTGGGCGCCGCGGGCGGCGTGGTTGGGGTGGCGTGCGCGGTCAGCGCGGCGGCGCCCGGCAGCACCAACAGGGCGGCGAGCACCCACCCGCAGGGGGCGGTCAAGGGAGCGGGCGTTGGTCGAGGCATGGATGGCGGTTCGTCTCAACGGGGCGGTGAACGGGGTGGCGCCACGCGCGCCACAGCAACAGGGGGCTATCGTGCCAGTGCAAGCGTGGTCGCCGCAGCCAGGTGCGTCCACCCTGGGCTTCGATGCGCTGGGCCAGCCGCAGCGCCGCGTGCAGCACCACGCGCAGCTCCCAGCCGAAGCGGCCGGGCACACCCAGCGGCAGGCCCCAGCCGCGCCGCAGGTGCTGGCGGGCCAGGGCCACCAGTTGCAGCACCCCGTGGGCCAGGGCGGGCGGCGGCCAGGTGGCGGGCGGCGCGTCGGGGTCGGCGCCGGCGGCCAGCAGCCAGCTTCGCGGCAGGTACAGCCGGCCACGGGACAAGTCCACCCCCAGGTCCTGCGCCATGTTCAGCAGTTGCAGCGCGGTGCACACGGCATCGCTTTGCGCGACGGCCTCGGCCCCGCGCACGCCCGCCAAGTGCAGCATCAGCCGCCCCACGGGGTTGGCCGAGCGGCGGCAGTAGTCCAACAATTCGGCTTCGTCCTGGTAGCGCCGTCCGGTGGCCGTCCAGCGCACGTCTTGTTCGAAGGCGTCGAGCAGGTCCAGCAGCGGCGCCAGCGGCAGCGCGTGCCGTTGACGCTGTTCGTGCAAGGCCCGCAGCGCGGGCGCCGCCGCGGCCAAGGTGGCCGTGTCGTCGGCCCACAGTCCCGCGAGCGTCGCGCGCAGTTGCGCCAGCGCCTGCAGCCGCACACCGGGCGGGTCGTCGCCTTCATCGGCGATGTCGTCGGCCATGCGCGCGACGCGGTACATGGCCACCACCGCGCCGCGCCACGCGGGCGGGCACAGCACCGAGGCGACGGGGAAGTTTTCGTAGTGATCGACGGCCGAGGCAAACGGCATGGTGGGCGGTATGTTGCCACAGCCGGGCAAACCCTCATGCGTCGGCGGGGCCGCGGTCCCCGGTGTGGTGGTACGATGAAAACCGTCTCACCTGTCAGCCCCATAACAACGTCATAACAACGCGAGGGGTTATGCCGCACGCCGCCATGCTTGACCATTTGGAGCACGTTGCTCGCCTGACCCACGGGCGTGACCGCGACGTGCTCGATGCCACCCTGGCCGACGTGGTGCTGGCCACCTTGCAGGCGCGGGCGGTGGTGTTGTGGGAGGTTTTGCCGGGTGACGAAGGTGAGCTGCTGGACGTGCGCGCCCATGCCCGCGCCGACGCGCTGCCCGCGCCGATGAGCGCAGCGGGCGGATCGGCCCCGGCCTGGCCGCGCTTGAGCGAGCGGCCGGAGCTCGTGCAAGTCCTGCACGCCGAGGTGACCACGGTGATCGGCGATGGCCGGGGCACCCGGATTTTGGTCCCCTTGCGCACCGAGACGCAGCGCCGGCTGGTGCTGGACGTGGCGCTGGCCGGCCCGGCCGACGCCCAGGCGCGCCGGGTGGCCGAGGGCATGGGCCGCATCTACGTCAACGTCATCAACCTGCTGGACGCCAGCGAGCGCGACACGCTGACCGGGCTGCTCAACCGCAAGTCGTTCGACGACACCTTTTACAAAGCCACGCGGTCGTCCCACGAAGCGGCGGCAGAGGCGCAGCGCCGTGTTGACAGCGGCGCCCACCACTGGCTGGGTGTGATCGATGTGGACCATTTCAAGTCGGTCAACGACCGCTTTGGCCACCTGATCGGTGACGAGGTGCTGCTGCTGATGGCGCGGCTGCTGCGCAGCACCTTCCGGCACGACGACCGCCTGTACCGCTTCGGTGGCGAGGAGTTCGTGGCCTTGGTGCGCGCTGACGACGCGGTGGCCGCGGCGGCGGCGTTCGAGCGCCTGCGCACCGCGGTCGAAGGCCACTCGTTCCCGCAGGTCGGCCGTGTCACCGTCAGCATCGGCTACACCGCGGTGCGTCCGTTCGACACGCCGGCCGACGCGTTTGAGCGGGCCGACCGCGCCGTGTACCAGGCCAAGGCGCAGGGGCGCAACCGCGTCGTGTGCTTTGAGAGCGACGTGGCCCCGCAGGCCGGGCAGCCGCTGCAACACGCGGGCGGCGACGTGGATTTGTTTTGAGCCGACCGCGCGGCCGCTGGGCCTCGCCCCGCTACAATGCAGCCCCGCCCCGGTGCTGCGCACGGGGCGGCCCGCGCGGGTGGCGAAATTGGTAGACGCACCAGGTTTAGGTCCTGACGGTGGCGACACCGTGGGGGTTCGAGTCCCCCCCCGCGCACCAGGCCGGCTGCACGGCGGTGGCCCGCCGTCGGCTCTGCCGTTGACATCCCTTGGCGTTCGCTGGCATGTCCTTCCCCCTGCACGGCGCCGATGTGGCGCACATCGGCACGATGCTCATCTTCGCCCTCGTGTACCTGGGCATGTTTTTAGGTGGGCTGCCGCGCACGGGGCTGGACCGCAGCGGTGTGGCGGTGCTGGGCGCCATCGCGATGATCGCGGTCAATGGCTGGTCGATCGGCGAGGCGGCGGCCACCATCGACCTGCCCACCATCGTGCTGCTGTTTGCGTTCATGCTGCTGTCGGCGCAGATGCGGCTGGGCGGGTTTTACGGCGCGGTGACCCGCGCGGTGGCGCTGCGCGCCCGGCACGCTCCCACGCTGATGGCCGCGCTGCTGGCGGTGGTGGCGGCGTTGTCGGCGGTGTTTTCCAACGACGTGGTGTGCCTGGCGGTCACGCCGGTGGTGGTGCGCGTGGCGTGGCGCCGCGGCTGGGACCCGGTGCCGTGGCTGGTGGCGGTGGCGTGCGCGGCCAACATCGGCTCGGCCGCCACCCTGATCGGCAACCCGCAGAACATGCTGATCGGCTCGGTGCTCGGGCTGCCCTTTGGCGCCTACACGGCGGCCGCGCTGCCCCCGGTGGCGCTGGCGCTGCTGGCGCTGTGGGGGTGGATGATGCTGGTGCTGCGGCGCGCGCCACCCCCAAGCGGCGCGGGTGCGGCGCGCGTGGACGACGACGAGGGCCCGCCGTTCAACGTTTGGCAGTCGGGCAAGGGGTTGGCGGTGGCGGTTGCGCTGCTGGCCATCTTCGTGGTCACCGATTGGCCGCACGAGGTGGTCGCCTTGGTGGCTGCGGGTGTGTTGCTGCTCAGCCGCCGGCTGCACTCGGCGCAGTTCATGGGCTTGGTCGATTGGCCGCTGCTGCTGCTGTTCATGGGCCTGTTTGTGGTGAACGGGGCGTTCGAGCGCACGGGTGTGGCGGCGCAGGCGGTGGCGTGGCTGGCGCAGCACGGCGTGCACCTGCGCGAGCCGACCGTGCTGGCGGTGGTGGGGGTGGCGCTGTCCAACCTGGTGTCCAACGTTCCGGCGGTGATGTTGCTGCTGCCGCACCTGAGCAGCCCTGAGCAGGGGGTGACCCTGGCGCTGGCCAGCACCTACGCGGGCAACCTGCTGCTGGTGGGGTCGATCGCCAACCTGATCGTGGCCGACCTGGCCGCGCGCGACGGCGTGCGGCTGGACTGGCGGCGCCATGCGGCGATCGGTGTGCCCGCCACCGTGCTGAGCCTGCTGACCTGGTGGGCTTGGCGGTGGGTGCAGGTCGCCTGGGCGTAGCGCTGCACTACAATCAACCATTTGTCCGGCCAGTGGCCGGGCATGCACCGGTTTGCACGGATTTGTCCACGCGGCAGGTCCATCCACGATCACAAGGAGTTTTTTCCATGGCTGTCAACGTCGAAACCCTGGACAAGCTCGAGCGCAAGCTCACGCTCGAGCTGCCGCTGGAGGCGATCCAGAAGGAAGTCGATACGCGCCTCAAGCGCCTGCAGCGCCAGGTGCGCATGGACGGTTTCCGCCCCGGCAAGGTGCCTTTGTCGGTGGTGGCCCAGCGCTACGGCTACTCGGTGCAGTACGAGGTCATCAACGACCAGGTCGGCCGTGCCTTTGCCGACGCCGTGGCGCAAGCGCAACTGCGCGTGGCGGGGCAGCCGCGCATCAGCGAAAAAGAAGGCGCCCCCGAGGGCGTGCTGGCGTTTGAGGCGGTGTTCGAGGTGTTTCCTGAGGTGCAGCTGGGCGACCTGTCGGCGCTGGAGCTGGAAAAGCTCGAAGCCAGCGTGGACGACGCCGCCATCGACCGCACGCTGGAGATTTTGCGCAAGCAGCGCCGCACCTTCACGCCGCGCCCCGAGGGTGAGCCGGCGCAGGACGGTGACCGCGTGACGATCGACTTCGAAGGCAAGATCGACGGCGAGCCGTTCGAGGGTGGCAAGGCCAGCGACTTCAGCTTCGTCATCGGCGAAGGCCAGATGCTGCCCGAGTTCGAAAACGCCGTGCGTGGCATGAAGGCGGGCGAGTCCAAGACCTTCCCGCTGGCGTTCCCCGAGGACTACCAGGGCCGCGAGGTGGCGGGCAAGACGGCTGACTTCCTCGTCACGGTCAAAAAAATCGAGCAGCAGCAACTGCCCGAGGTGGACGAAGCGTTCATCAAGTCGCTGGGCATCGAAGCCGGCACGCTCGAAGCGCTGCGCGACGACATCCGTCGCAACCTGGAGCGCGAGGTCAAGTTCCGCCTGCTGGCGCGCAACAAGACCGCGGCGCTGGATGCGCTGGCCAAGGCGGCCCAGCTTGACCTGCCCAAAGCCGCCATCGAGGCGGAAATCGACCGCCTGATCGAAGGCGCGCGCCAGGACCTGCGCCAGCGCGGCCTCAAGGACGCTGACAAGGCCCCCATCCCGCGCGAGCTGTTCCAGCAGCAGGCCGAGCGCCGCGTGCGCCTGGGGTTGGTGGTGGCCGAGCTGATCAAGGCCAACGACCTGCGCGCCACGGCCGAGCAGGTCGACGCGCACCTGCGCGAGCTGGCCTCGTCCTACGAGCAACCCGAGGAAGTCGTGCGTTGGTACCGCGCCAACCCCGAGCGCATGGCCGAAATCGAGGCCATCGTGCTGGAAAACAACGTGGCCGACTTCATCTTCGGCAAGGCCAAGGTCACGCCCAAGGCCATCACGTTCGCCGAGCTGATGGGGCAGGATTGACGCCGCGGCGCCCCCGAGGCCGCACGTTGGCGATGCCGGGGCGGGCCGTGGGCCCGCCCTTTTTGCTGGTGGGGTCCGGTGGGGCGGGCGCGAAGCGGTTACAGTAAGGCTTGGGTGCACGGCACCTGTAGCCATCGACGAGACGGAGTGAACGACGCATGAGCGCGCTGGACGCACAGGCCCTGGGCCTGATCCCCATGGTCATCGAACAGTCGGGCCGCGGTGAGCGGGCCTACGACATCTATTCGCGCCTGCTCAAGGAGCGGGTGGTGTTTTTGGTGGGGCCGGTCAACGACCAGTCGGCCAACCTGGTGGTGGCGCAACTGTTGTTTTTGGAAAGCGAAAACCCCGACAAGGACATTTCGCTGTACATCAACTCGCCGGGCGGCTCGGTCAGCGCCGGCATGGCCATTTTCGACACGATGAACTTCATCAAGCCGGACGTGTCCACGCTGTGCATCGGCATGGCCGCCAGCATGGGCGCGTTCCTGCTGGCGGCCGGCGCCAAGGGCAAGCGCTTCGCGCTGCCCAACGCGCGCGTGATGATCCACCAGCCGCTGGGCGGCGCGCAGGGGCAAGCCACCGACATCGAAATCCACGCGCGCGAAATCCTGCGCCTGCGCGCCGACCTCAACCGCATCCTGAGCGAGCGCACCGGCCAGCCGTTGGAAAAGATCGAGCGCGACACCGACCGCGACTTCTTCATGTCCGCCGCCGAGGCCGCCGAGTACGGCCTGGTGGACAAGGTGATCGACAAGCGGTCCTGATGGCCCCGCGCACAGCCTGCTAGAGTATTCCCATGGCCGACAAGAAAAGCCCGCGCGACAAGACCCTGTACTGCTCGTTTTGCGGCAAGAGCCAGCACGAGGTCAAAAAACTCATCGCCGGACCGTCCGTGTTCATCTGCGATGAGTGCATCGACCTGTGCAACGACATCATCCGCGACGAGGCCCGCGACGCCGCCACCCCGCTGGGCGCGGCCGCGTCGGCGCTGCCGACACCGGCGCAGCTCAAGGAGCACCTGGACCAGTACGTGATCGGCCAGGAAAACGCCAAAAAGGTGTTGGCCGTGGCGGTGTACAACCACTACAAGCGGCTGCGCCACAACGACCAGGCGGCCCAAAGCGGGGTCGAGTTGGCCAAGAGCAACATCCTGCTGATCGGTCCCACGGGCTCGGGCAAGACGCTGCTGGCCTCGACTCTGGCGCGCAAGCTGGACGTGCCGTTTGTGATGGCCGACGCCACCACGTTGACCGAAGCGGGCTACGTCGGCGAAGACGTCGAAAATATCATCGCCAAGCTGCTGCAGGCGTGCGACTACGACGTGGACAAGGCCCAGCGCGGCATCGTCTACATCGACGAGATCGACAAAATCACCCGCAAATCGGAAAACCCCTCGATCACCCGCGACGTGTCGGGCGAGGGGGTGCAACAGGCGCTGCTCAAGCTCATTGAGGGCACGGTGGCGTCGGTGCCGCCGCAGGGGGGGCGCAAGCACCCCAACCAAGACATGATCGCGGTGGACACCACCAACATCCTGTTCATTTGCGGCGGCGCGTTCGCGGGGCTGGAAAAAATCATCGAAGCGCGCACCGAAGCCAGCGGCATCGGTTTTGGCGCTGCGGTGCGCAGCAAGCGCGAGCGCGCGCTGACCGAGCTGTTCACCCAGGTCGAACCCGATGACCTGGTGCGCTACGGCCTCATTCCCGAGCTGGTCGGGCGGCTGCCCGTGGTCACGGTGTTGGCGGAGTTGGACGAGGAGGCGCTGGTGCGCATCCTGACCGAACCCAAAAACGCCATCGTCAAGCAGTTTGCCCAGCTGTTCGCCATGGAGGGCGTGGAGCTGGAGGTGCGCCCGGCGGCGCTGCGGGCGATTGCACGCAAGGCGCTGCAGCGCAAAACCGGCGCGCGCGGCCTGCGCTCGATCCTGGAGCAGGCCCTGATGGACACGATGTTCGAGCTGCCCAACCTGCACAACGTGCGCCGCGTGGTGGTCGAGGAAGCCACGATCACCGAAGGGCGGCCACCGCTGTTGGTGTACCACGAAGAAGCCAAGCAGGCCTGAGCGCCGCCGCGCTGGCGCCGGGTGCGGCGGCGTGGCGGGCGAGCTTGAAGTCCAGCCCCGGCGCCCCCACCTGCGCCTGTGTACGAAAGGAATCCCACGATGTCTGGACTGCCCCCGCTGCCTGCCGAACCCGTGACACTGCCGCTGTTGCCGTTGCGCGACGTGGTGGTGTTTCCGCACATGGTGATCCCGCTGTTCGTCGGGCGGCCCAAGAGCATCAAGGCGCTTGAGGCGGCCATGGCGCACGAGCGGCGCATCATGCTGGTGGCGCAAAAAACCGCCGCCAAGGACGAACCCACCCCCGCCGACCTCTTCGAGGTGGGGTGCGTGGCCAGCATCCTGCAAATGCTCAAGCTGCCCGACGGCACGGTCAAGGTGCTGGTCGAGGGCGTGCAACGCGCCAAGGTGCTGCGCGTCGACGACGATGCCGAGGGGCACTTCTCGGCGCACCTGTTGCCGGTCGACGCCGAGGCCGAGCGCGCCGAAGCCGACCCGAAGGAGCTGGAAGCGCTGCGCCGCGCCGTGATGCAGCAGTTCGAGCAGTACGTCAAGCTCAACAAAAAGATTCCCGCGGAGATCCTGACCTCGATCGCCAGCATCGACGACCCCGGTCGCCTGGCCGACACGATCGCCGCGCACCTGCCGCTCAAGCTCGAAGCCAAACAAAGCATCCTGGACCTGGAGCGTTTGGTGCAGCGGCTGGAGCACCTGTTTGCGCAGTTGGAGGCGGAGGTCGAAATCCTCAACGTCGACCGGCGCATCCGTGGGCGCGTCAAGCGCCAGATGGAAAAAAACCAGCGCGAGTTCTACCTCAACGAGCAGGTCAAGGCGATCCAAAAAGAGCTGGGCGAGGGGGACGCCAGCGCCGAAATCGAGGAGCTGGAAAAGAAAATCAAGGCCGCACGCATGCCCAAGGAGGCGCGCCAAAAGGCCGAGGCCGAGCTCAAAAAGCTCAAGCTGATGTCGCCCATGTCGGCCGAGGCCACCGTGGTGCGCAACTACATCGACGTGCTGGTCAATCTGCCCTGGAGCAAAAAGACCAAGGTGCGCCACGACCTGGCCTACGCCGAGGAGGTGCTCAACGCCGACCACCACGGGCTGGACAAGGTCAAAGAACGCATCCTGGAATACCTGGCCGTGCAGCAGCGCGTCGACAAGGTCAAGGCGCCGATTCTGTGCCTGGTGGGGCCGCCGGGGGTGGGCAAAACGTCGCTGGGGCAGTCCATCGCCAAGGCCACCGGGCGCAAATACGTGCGCATGGCGCTGGGCGGCATGCGCGACGAGGCCGAAATTCGCGGTCACCGGCGCACCTACATCGGCGCGCTGCCGGGCAAGGTGCTGCAAAACCTCACCAAGGTGGGCGTGCGCAACCCCTTGTTCCTGCTGGACGAGATCGACAAGCTCGGCATGGACTTCCGCGGCGACCCGGCCTCGGCGCTGCTGGAGGTGTTGGACCCTGAACAAAACCACACCTTCCAGGACCACTACGTCGAGCTGGACTTCGACCTGTCGGATGTGATGTTCGTGGCGACGTCCAACTCGCTCAACATCCCGCCGGCGCTGCTGGACCGCATGGAGGTGATTCGCCTGTCGGGCTACACCGAGGACGAGAAGGTGGCGATCGCCTTGCGCTACCTGCTGCCTAAGCAGCGTGGCAACAACGGCGTCAAGGACGACGAGCTGGAGGTGACCGAGGCCGCCGTGCGCGACATCGTGCGCTACTACACCCGCGAAGCCGGCGTGCGCGCGCTGGAGCGCGAGATCTCGCGCATCTGCCGCAAGGTGGTCAAGGGCTTGCTGCTGGGCAAGATGAACAAGCCCGTGGTCGTGACGCCGGACAACCTGGCGGACTTTTTGGGCGTGCGCAAGTACACCTACGGCCGCGCCGAGCAGCAAAACCAGGTCGGCCAGGTGGTGGGGCTGGCGTGGACCGAGGTGGGCGGCGACCTGCTGACCATCGAAGCCGCCATCATGCCGGGCAAGGGCAACGTGATCCGCACCGGGTCGCTGGGCGATGTGATGAAGGAGTCGGTCGAGGCCGCGCGCACCGTGGTGCGCAGCCGCGCACGGCGGCTGGGCATCGCCGACGAGCTGTTCGAGAAAAAGGACATCCACATCCACGTGCCCGACGGCGCCACACCCAAGGATGGCCCCAGCGCCGGCATCGCGATGACGACGGCGATCGTGTCGGCGCTGACCGGTATCCCGGTGCGTGCGGACGTGGCGATGACCGGCGAAATCACGCTGCGGGGCGAGGTCACCGCCATCGGCGGCCTGAAGGAAAAGCTGCTGGCTGCGCTGCGTGGTGGCGTGCGCACCGTCATCATCCCGGAAGAAAACGTCAAAGACTTGGCGGAGATCCCCGACAACGTCAAGCAGGGGCTGGAGATCGTGCCGGTGCGCTGGATCGACAAGGTGCTGGAGCTGGCGCTGGAGCGCCAGCCGGTGCCGTTGCCGGATGAGGAGCCGACGGTGGCGGCTGCGCCGGCGGCCGAAGGCACGGCGCCGGCGGTGACGCACTGAGCCGCGCCCACGGCGGCACCGGGCTTTTTTTCGGCTATAATGCAGGTCTGTCGGCGCTGCTGGTTGTGCAAACCACCGGCAGCGGCAACGCGGGAATAGCTCAGTTGGTAGAGCGCAACCTTGCCAAGGTTGAGGTCGCGAGTTCGAGACTCGTTTCCCGCTCCAAGTTGACGTGGTGGTTGCTGGGTTCGCATGTTCAGCAACCGCCCTCCGGCGGTTGTCGGGTTGAACCAGACAAGGCGCGGTAGCAAAGCGGTTATGCACCGGATTGCAAATCCGAGTAGGTCGGTTCGACTCCGGCCCGCGCCTCCACAATGCGCGGCTCAGGCAATCGGCCCGAGCCCACCAGGCGGGAATAGCTCAGTTGGTAGAGCGCAACCTTGCCAAGGTTGAGGTCGCGAGTTCGAGACTCGTTTCCCGCTCCAAACATCCAGCCCCGTGCGCCTCCAGGCGGCACGGGGCTTTTTGTCGTGTGGCGCAGGGCTTCAGCGGTGGGCCGCGGCGCCCGCGGGGCGCCGCCGTGCGGGCCGTTCAGCGGGCGTGGGCCGCCGGTGCCCGGGCCGTGGCCAGCCGCTGCAGCTTGCCGCCTTGCGCGGGGGCGCCCGGCGTGGCGCGCTTGGCCGCCACGCGTGCCGACGCCCGTTGGGACGCCGCCTTGCCTTTGGCCACTTGGGTGGCCTGGCCCTGCTTGGGGGCTTTGCCTCGCACCTGGACGACGAGCGCTTGGCCAGCCCGCAGCGCGCTTGTCGGCTTGAGGCCATTCCACGCCGCCAGGTCCGCCACCTTCACACCGTGACGCTTGGCCAGCGTGGCCAGCGTGTCGCCCTTGCGGGCCTGCACGCGCACCGTGCGCAGCGGTGGCACTTCGGGCGCCAGCAGCACTTGGCCATGGTCGGCCAAATGCTCCGGCACGTCGCGGTCGAGCCGTCCCTCGCGCGGCACCAGCAGCGTGGAGCCGGCTTTGAGCTTCATGCGCGGCGGGATGCGGTTGGCCGCGCGCAGCTCGGCTTCGGACCAGTCCAGCTCGCGTGCGGCCTGGGCCACGGTCATGTCGCGCGGCACGCGCCAGGCGGTCCAGCTCGCGGTGGAGCCACGGTGCTGCCGCAGCCGCTCGGTGAACAGCACGGCGTTGTCCCACGGCAGCAGGATCTCGGGCGTGCCCGCGGCCATGATGACGGGCTTGTCGTGTGCGGGGTTGAGGGTGCGAAAGTCCGCCTCGGACACGTCCGCCAGGCGCGCGATCAGCGCCACGTCGAGGTCGCGCTCGATGCGCACGGTGTCAAAAAACGGGTGGTTGCCCACCGGCGGCAGTGTCACGCCGTGCTGCTGCGGCGCGCGCACCAGGTTTTTGACCGCCTGCAGCTTGGGCACGTAGTGGCGGGTTTCGTCGGGCATGCGCAGGTCGGAGTACCCGGTGGGCAGCCCCGCGGCGGCGTTGCGTCGAATGGCGCGCTGCACGTTGCCTTCGCCCCAGTTGTAGGCCGCCAGGGCCAGGTGCCAGTCGCCAAACATGCGGTGCAGCCGCTCCAGGTAGTCCAGCGCCGCCCGGGTGGACGCCAGCACGTCGCGCCGGTCGTCGCGAAAGGCGTTTTGCTTGAGGTCGAAATGTTTGCCGGTGGCCGGCATGAACTGCCACATGCCGACGGCCTTGGCGCGCGAGACCGCCTGCGGGTTGAACGCGCTTTCGATGAAGGGCAGCAGCGCCAGTTCGGCCGGCAGTTGGCGCCGCTCCAGTTCTTCGACGACGTGGAACAGGTACTTGCTGCCGCGGTCCACCATGCGTTGCAGGTAGTCCGGGCGGCTGGCGTACCAGCGTTCCCATTGCGCCACGCGCTCGTCGTCCAAATCGGGCATGGCAAAGCCGCGCTCGATGCGCTCCCACAAGTCGCGCGGGGCCTGCACCGGGGCCACGGCGGGGGGCTCGGGCAGTGGCGCGGCGGCGCTGGGCGGCTCCACCCGCTCGACGATGGCCACCGCCGTGGGGGCCGCTGCGGGTGGCGTGGCGGCATGGGATGCCGCCTTTGGCTCAGGGATGGCCGCGGTGGGCGTGGCGGCAGCGCTGAGGTCCGCACCGCCGGGCCGGTGGGCGCAGCCAGCCAGCACGAGCGCGGCGGTCAGCGCAGCACAACGCACAGCCCAGGGGGATCGTGAAAGCATCGGCATTCGGTGGGCAAGGCAAGGGGACGGCGCCGCCGGTCAGCGAAAGCTGTCCTTGAGACGACGCAGCGCGGCGAACACGTCGGCGTCGTGGGCGGCGCCGGCAACGTGGGGTTGGACGGCGGCGCGCACCGCGGGTTCCCGCGTGCGCAAAAACGGGTTGATGGCCCGCTCCAGCCCGATGGTGCTGGGCAGGGTGGGCTGGCCCTGGGCGCGCCACGCTTCGCAGCGCGCCTGGTGCGCCCGCAGCGCGGCGTTGGCCGGTTCCACGCTCAGGGCAAAGCGCAGGTTGGCCAGCGTGTACTCGTGCGCGCAACAGACCCGGGTGTCGTCGGGCAGGGCGGCCAGGCGGTCCAGCGACGCTAGCATCTGCGCCGCCGTGCCCTCGAACAGGCGGCCGCAGCCCGCGCTGAACAGGGTGTCGCCGCACAGCAGCCAGGCCGGCTCACCGTCGCCGGCCGGTTCGCTGACGTAGGCCACGTGTCCAAGCGTGTGCCCGGGCACGGCCAGCACCCGCCAGCGCCGCCCCAGCAGGGTCAGCGTGGCGCCGTCGTCGACCGGTTCGCCGTCGTCGAAAGGCAGCGGCTCACGCGCCGGGCGCACCACACGGCAGCCGGTGGCGGCCCGCAGCGCCGCCACACCGCCGATGTGGTCGCCGTGGTGGTGGGTGATCAGGATGCCTTGCAGCGACAAGTTACGCGCGTGCAGCGCCCGCTGCACCGGCTCGGCCTCGCCCGGGTCCACGACCCAGGCCTGGCGCCCATCGTGCAGCAGCCAGATGTAGTTGTCGCTCAGCGCCGGCACGGGCTCGACGCTCAGCGGGGGCGCTACCATCGTCATATGGCGATGATACCCGGGGACGATGCACTGGTGGACCGTTGGGCCGACGCGCTGTGGCTGGAGGAGGGGCTGGCCGCGCGAACGCTGGCCGCGTACCGCAGCGACCTCAAGGGGCTGGCCGGCTGGCTCGCCAGGCGCGGGCAGCGCTTGTTGGCGGCGGACGCGGCCGACGTGCAGGCTTACATGGCCGCGCGCCTGCCGGGCAGCCGCGCCACCAGCAGCAACCGGCGCCTGAGCGCTTTCAAGCGCTTTTACCGTTGGGCGCTGCGCGAGGGGCTGATCGAGCGCGACCCCACGCTGCCGCTGCTGGCGGCGCGCACCCCGCTGCGGGTGCCCAAGACCCTGACCGAGGCGCAGGTGGAGGCCCTGCTGGCCGCGCCCGACGTGACGACCCCGCTGGGTCTGCGCGACCGTGCGATGCTGGAGCTGATGTACGCCAGCGGCCTGCGCGTCAGTGAGCTGACCGCGCTGCGGCTGCACGAGCTCAGCCTGGCCGACCAGGTGCTGCGCGTCACCGGCAAAGGGGCCAAGGAGCGGTTGGTGCCGTTTGGCGACGTGGCGGCCGACTGGCTGCGCCGCTACCTGGGCGAGGCGCGCCCCGCCCTGCTGGCCGGGCGCGTCAGTGACGACCTGTTCGTGACGCAGCGCCACGGTGCGGCGATGACGCGCGAGATGTTTTGGCACGTGGTCAAACGCCACGCGCGCGCGGCCGGCATCCAGGCGCCGCTGTCGCCGCACACGCTGCGCCACGCGTTTGCCACCCACCTGCTCAACCACGGGGCCGACCTGCGCGCGGTGCAGCTGTTGCTGGGGCACGCCGACATTGCCACCACCACCATCTACACGCATGTGGCGCGCGAGCGGCTGCGCCAGCTGCACGCGCGCCACCACCCACGCGGGGGCGGGGGGGCGTAGCGGCGCGCGCTCAGCGCCCGCCCCAGCCGTCTTTGAGCGTGGCGATGCGGTTGAACACCGGCTGCTCGGGACGGTGGTCGAGCCGGTCGGTGCAGAAGTAGCCGTGGCGCTCGAATTGCCAGCGCGATTCGGCGGGGAGGTTGGCCAGGGTCGGCTCGACGTACCCGCGCACGGTGCGCAGGCTGGCCGGGTTGAGCACGGCCCGGAAGTCCTTACCGCCGGCGTCGGGCTGCGGGTCGGTGAACAGGCGGTCGTACAGGCGCACCTGCGCGGCCACCGCCTCGTGCACGCCGACCCAGGTGATGGTGCCTTTGACCTTGATGGCGTCGGCGCCGGGGGTGCCGCTTTTGGTGTCGGGGATCACGCGCGCCAGCACCTTGGTCACTTGCCCCTGGGCGTCCTTTTCGCAGCCGGTGCACTCGACGACGTAGCCGTACTTGAGGCGTACCTTGTTGCCGGGGAACAGCCGGAAATAGCCCTTGGGCGGCTGTTCAGCGAAGTCCTCGCGCTCGATCCACAGCCGCGGGCCCAGCGTGAACTGGCGCTCGCCCCAACCGGGGTGGTGGGGGTGCAGCGGGGCGCGGCAGGCCTCGCGGTGCGTGGCGCTGCCAAACACCTCGGCCCAGTTGGTGAGTTCGAGTTCGACCGGATCCAGCACCGCCATGGCGCGCGGGGCTTGGCCTTCCAGGTCGTCGCGCAGCGCGACTTCGAGGTTGCCGTAATCGATCCACCCCCCGGCTTTGCTCACGCCGGTGCGTTCGCAAAACAGCCGGATCGCCTCCGGCGTGTAGCCGCGTCGGCGCAGGCCGGCGATGGTGGGCAGGCGCGGGTCGTCCCAGCCGGCGACGATGCCCTCGTCCACCAAGGCCTTGAGCTTGCGTTTGCTGGTGACGACGTAGGTGAGGTTGAGGCGCGCGAATTCGTACTGGTGCGGCAGGTCGAACGGCTCGGGCTCGTAGGCGGTGAGCACCTGCGCCAGCAACGGGGTGAAGTGGTGCAGCTCGGCCAGCAGCAGCTCGAAAAAGCCGTCCAGGTCGCGCAGCACGGCGTCGCGGTCGTGCTCCCAGCGCGCGAACAGCGCGGCCATGCGCCGCTCGGCGTCGGTGTTGCGGCCGAGCTTGGCCGCGGCGTTGTGGCAGCGCAGCGCGAACGTCTTGGCTGCTTCGACGCCCTGGGCGCGCAGGTCTTCGATGCGTTGGCGGGCGCGCGCAAAGTGCGGCGCGCGCAGCAGCGGCACCAGGCGCTCCAGCAACCAGTCGTAAAACGGGCGTTGGTCTTCGAACTCCAGCGTGCAGATGCTGTGCGTGATCTGCTCCAGCGCGTCCTCGATGGGGTGCGCGAAGGTGTACATCGGGTACACGCACCAGCGGTCGCCGGTGTTGTGGTGCGTGGCGTGCTTGATGCGGTAGATCGTCGGGTCGCGCAGGTTGATGTTGGGGCTGGCCATGTCGATCTTGGCGCGCAGCACCATTGCGCCGTCGGGGTGCTGGCCAGCCAGCATCTCGCGCCAGCGGCGCAGGTTGTCCTGCACCGGGCGGTCGCGCCAGGGGCTGTCGATGCCCGGCTCGGTCAACGTGCCACGGTTGGCGCGCATTTGCTCGGGCGTTTGCTCGTCCACGTAAGCGTGGCCGGTTTCGATCAGGTACTCGGCCGCGCGCGCCATCGTCTCGAAATAGTCGCTGGCGAAGTAGCGGTGTTCGGTGCCGTGGGCGTGCCAGCTCCAACCCAGCCACTGCACGGCGTCGGCGATGGCGTCGACGTAGGCCTGTTCTTCCTTTTCGGGGTTGGTGTCGTCGTAGCGCAGGTGGCACACACCACCGTACTCCTGCGCCAGGCTGAAGTTGATCCAGATGCTTTTGGCGTGCCCGATGTGCAGGTAGCCGTTGGGCTCGGGGGGAAAGCGGGTGCGGATGCGCGCCGGGTCGGGCACGCCGCGGGCGTGGTGGTCGGCGTCGCCGGGGCTGCCGCCCCAGTGGCGGCCCTGGTGGCGGCCTGCGGCCAAGTCGCGCTCGATGATCTGGCGCAGGAAATTGCTGCTGGAGGCGGGGTGGTGTTCGGGGGTATGCGGGGCGTGCTCGCTCATGCCCCGATTGTAGGTTCGCCGGCCGACGCGCGGTCGGCCAACACGACCCGGTTGCGTCCGCCACGTTTGGCCTCGTACAACGCGGTGTCGGCTTGGCGAATCAGGTACTGGTAGTCGGGGTGGCCCTGGTAAGGGGCCACGCCGATGCTGGTGGTCAAGCGCAGCGTGGCGCCCCCAGGCAGCTCGTACCCGTGTTCGGCGACGCGCTGGCGCAGCTTGTTGGCATGGTGCAGCGCTTGCTCCGGCGTGACGTCCACCAGCACGATGAGGAACTCTTCGCCGCCGTAGCGAAATACAAAGTCGCTGGCGCGCACGTGGTTGAGCAGCAGCAGTGCGGTCTGTTGCAGCACGGCGTCGCCGGCGTCGTGGCCGTGCTGGTCGTTGACGAGCTTGAAATGGTCCAGGTCGAGCAACAGCAGCGCAAACGGGATACGGCGCTGCTGGGCCAGGTGCACTTCCCGGGCCAAGATGGGGCCAAGAAAGCGCCGGTTGAGCAGCCGGGTGAGCGCGTCGCGGCCGCTTTCCAGTTCGATGTGGCGCTCGAACAGCATTTGCACGAGGTACTGCAGGTTGTCCAGCGCGGTTTGCAGCTCGGTGATCAACACCGGCTGGCGTTGCGCGTCCCCGGCTTGCAGCTGTGGCAGCAACGTGCCGTCGATGTGGTCGAGGCCGGCGTGCACCAGCTCGACTTCAGGGGCACCCTCGAACAGGTTGGCGCCTTTGTGCAGAAACCACAAGCCGAATTCGGAGCCGCGCAGCGTTGGCAGCACCAACGGCTGACCGCCGCGATGCAGCGCGAACAACACCTCCTGGCCCCAGGCGGCGAGCAAAAAACGCTGCCGCTCGCGCTCCACCTGCAGGTTTTGGCTCAGCGCGTGCAAGCGAAAGGCTTCCTCCGTGCGGGCGACGCGTTGGGTGTCACGCACGTACGATTCCGCCATCAACTCCAGCGCCAAGTCGAACAGGTCGTTGACATAGCGCAGCGCCGCCTCGGTCTGGTCCGCATCCAGCGCGTTGTCCGCTCGGCGCAGCAGTCGGCTGAGCAACCGACCTTTGAGGAAGCGTGCCCCGCGCGCGACCAGATGCATCGGCAACTGGATGCGGGCGTGCACCTCGCCGACATAACGCTGGTGGGCCACGATGGCCGGCAACGCCTCGGGGGGATGGGGTGCGAACAGCTCGCCCAGCCAACGGCGCATCGAGGCGTGCAGACGCTGGTGCACGATGTCGGCGTCCAAGAACAACTTGGCCTTCGGGTGGGCCAGCATTTCCGCGTAGAAAGCCTCGGCCAGTTCGTCGCCCAGGTCGTGCACCAGCGCGCTGATGCGCTGCGCGACGGCCGTCGGGGTGTTGGCCACGATGGCGCGCCATTCGGCCACGGGGTCGAAGCCTGGGCGCTCGTGTGTTGGTGTTGCCATTGATATCAATTATGGTTGTTGTTCGACCAGTCTAGCACGCAGCCACCGCGTTGACCCACCGGTGCGCCGCGGCCCCGCGCCTGGGCCCCACGCCGCCGTTACCACCGGTTACGTTCGACACGATTGGGTGATACCTGTAGCTTGCGCGGGGTGCTTCAATGACGGGGCGTGCATGATCATCAAACTCGCGCTCGCGAGGCAGGAGAGATCGCTATGAACATCCTTCGTTGGAAGCGCGCCGCGGTGGCGGCATGGTGGGGCATGGTGGGGTCGGTCGGCGTGGCCCACGCGGGTGACGTGTACTGGTCGGTCGGTGTGCACCAGCCGGGCGTGAGCGTGCGGGTCGGCAACACGGTGCCGGTTGTCGTCGCACCGCCCGTGGTGGTGGCGCCACCGCCGGCGGTGGTGTGGGGGGCGCCGGTGGCCGTTGTGGCGCCGCCGGTGCTGTGGGCGCCGCCGGGCCACCGCAAGCACCACCACCATCATCATCACCGTTGGGATCGCGATGGTGGCCCACGCGTGGTGGTGCCGGGGGCCTGGGGCGCGCCGCCCGCCTGGGGGTACCCGGGGCACGGCCGGTGGGACGACGACCGTCGAGGCTGGCGCTGATCACGGCGCCGTAGGCTGGCACGCCGCGCCGCTACACTAGCGGGCTTGTCGGGCTGCCCTTGCCGTTGCTCATGGATATCGCTTTGCTGCTCAAAGCCGCCCTGATGGGGGTGGTGGAGGGCTTGACCGAATTTTTGCCTGTTTCGTCCACCGGACACCTGATTTTGGCCGCCGCGCTGCTCGATTTGCCCGATGAACGCACCAAGGTGTTCGAGGTGGTGATCCAGACCGGGGCGATTCTGGCCATCGTGGGGGTGTACTGGCAGCGCCTGCTGGCCACACTGCGCGGCTTGTCACGGGATGCGCTGGCGCAACGCTTTACGCTCAACGTGGCGTTGGGCTTTGCGCCGGCGGCCGCGGCGGGGTTTGCGTTCATCGGGCCGATCAAAGCGTACCTGTTCAACGCCTGGGTGGTGGCGGCCGGGTTCGTGCTGGGCGGGCTGGTGATGCTGTGGGTGGAGGCACGTCAGCGCCACGGGGCGCGGCCGCGCATTGACGATGTCGACGCCATCCGTGGGCGCGACGCGCTGGCGGTGGGGCTGATCCAGTGCCTGGCGCTGTTTCCGGGGGTGAGCCGCTCCGGCGCCACCATCATCGGGGCGATGGCGCTGGGGTTTTCGCGCCGCGCGGCCACCGAGTTCAGTTTTTTTCTGGCCATCCCGATGTTGTTCGGGGCCGCGGCCTACGACCTGTACAAGCACCGCGCGCTGCTGGGCGCGGCGGACGTGCCCTTCTTCGCCGTCGGGCTGGTGGTGTCGTTCGTGTCGGCGTGGGTGTGCGTGAAGTGGCTGCTGCGCTACGTGGCCAGCCACACGTTTGTGCCGTTTGCCTGGTACCGCATTGCTTTCGGGGTGTTCATCGCCGTCAGCGGTTGGCTGGGGTGGGTGCATTGGGCGCCATGAAGTGGCGCAGCGCGCGGTCGATGGCGGCCGCGGTGGCTTCGGGCTTTTCCATCGGGAACAGGTGCGTGCCCTCGATGAATTGCAGTCGCGGTGAGGGCTCGCGGCCGCACAGTTTGTGCGTCATCGTCAGGCCCACGCGGCGCATTTCCTCGGAGTGGGTGCCACCCACGAACGCCACCGGGCAGCGCAACGGGTGACGCCGCAGCAGCCGGTCCAGATGGTGCGGCAAGGTGTCGTAGATGGCCGTTTCGATGTCGCGGTCGAAGCTGAGCACCCGGTGCACCTGACCGTCGGGGCCGACCTCGTCGTGCGTGCCGGCGGCGATGTAGTCGGCCAGCACGCGCGCGTCCCAACGGCTGAAGGCGCGTTTGTGGCGGAAGTGTTGCAGCGCTTCGTCGGCGCTGGCCCAGCGGTTGCGCCGTTTGCGGCTGATGCGCCCGGGCGAGACGGCGCCGATCAGGCGGGTGTGTTTGGCTGCGGCCAGCGCGCGCGCCTTCCAGCCGCCCAGCACGGGGGAGTCGAGCATGACCACGCCGCCCACCGCGCTGCCGCCCAGTTGCGGGTGCAGCGCGGCGCACATCAGGCTCAGAAACCCGCCCAGCGAGTGGCCGACCAAAAACAGCGGCTCGCCCTCGGGCCGGACCTGCTGGGCGATGAAATCGGCCAGCTGGCGCACCAGGTGGGGCCAGTTGCTGGTGACGGGGTAGCGCGGGTCGTGGCCGAATTTGTCCAGCGCTTCGACGCGCCAACCGCGGGCGCGCAGGTCGTCGAACAGCACGCGGTAGGTGCCGGCAGGGAAGCTGTTGGCGTGCGAAAAGACGATGCAGGGTGGGTTCATGGTCGCGTCAGCCAGGCAGGCCGCCCGCAAGAGCGGCCATTTGCGAACGATCGTTCGAAAGTTGGCTATGGTAGCGCGGCCAGCACGGCGTCGCGCAGGCCACTGTCGCGTTCGGTGCGGCGCTGCAGCGCCGCCAGCAGCGTGTCGGGCCCGCCGGGCAACACCAGGCTGAGGCGCTGGCGCGCGCGCGTGATGCCGGTGTAGAGCAGCTCGCGCGTGGCCAAGGGGCTGTCGGGGTCGGGCGGCAGCACAAGGATGACGTGGTCGAACTCGCTGCCCTGGGCCTTGTGCACCGTCATGGCCCACGCCAGCTCCTTGTGCCCCAGTTGGGCCGGCAGCACCCACTGCACGCCGCTGGCCTGCGCGCCCGGCAGCGCCAGCCGCCACTGCAGACCTCCGCCGGGGGCGCGCCGTGGCAGCAGCAGCCCAAGGTCACCGTTCATGACGCCCAGCGCCGGTTGGTTGCGTGTGATCAGCCACGGTTGTCCGGCCGGCCCCCACGGCCCTTGCGGCAGCGTGGGCGCGGTGGCCTCGGCGCGGCGTTGCAGGCGGGCGTTGAGGCCTTCGACGCCCCAGGGGCCGTGGCGCAGCGCGCACAGCACCTGCAGCCGACCGTGCTGGGCCAGACGCTGTTGCGCCCAGGCGTCCACGTCGGCCGCGTCGGGCAGCGCGTCGGCCAGCGGCCGCAGCAGGGCGTGCGCGTGCGCGGTCCAGGTGGCCAGCCAGCGGTCGTCGTCGGCGCTGCTGTGCACGCTGACGTCCGGGCTGGGTTGGCGCAGCAGGTGGCGCACGGCGTCCACGTCGCCTTGGCGCACGGCCTGCGCCCAGCGGCCGATGCCGCTGTCGGCGTCGAAGCGGCGGCTGCGCCGCAGCATCACAACGGCCTGGTCCAGCGGGTCGCCGCCGGGGTCGGTCCATTCGGCGGGCACCGGCACACCCGTGGCGGCGTGCAAGGCCTGCGCCGTGCTGGGGCGCCAGCGCGCGGCGTCGGCGTGCAGGCACAGCTCGGCCAGCACCGCACCCGCCTGCACCGAGGCCAGTTGGTCGCGGTCGCCCAGCAGGATCAGGCGCGCCTGCGGGGGCAGCGCCTGCACGGTGGTGTGCAGCAGTTCCAGGTCCACCATCGAGGCTTCATCGATCACCAGCACATCCAGCGGCAATGGCTGGTCGGGGCCGTGGCGGGCCGCGCCCCCGTCGGGGCGCTGACCCAGCAGGGCATGCAGGGTGCGGGCGGTGCTGGGCAGGTGGCGCCGCAGGATGTCGGTGGGCACGGGCAGCCCCGCCGGGGGCAGGGAGGGCCAGGCTTGGCTCAGGGCCGCCGCCAGCCGCGCGGCGGCCTTGCCGGTGGGGGCGGCCAGGGCGATGGTCAGCGGCGCGCCCTGGGCCAGCGCCAGGCCTTGCAGGGTGGCCAGCAGCCGCGCCACGGTGGTGGTTTTGCCGGTGCCGGGGCCGCCGGTGATGACGGTGAGCGCTTGGCGCAGCGCGCACGCGCAGGCCCAGCGTTGGTCAGCATCAGGCGCGTTGGCGGCGGGGCCGAACAGGGCGTCCAACCACGCCCGCGCCTGATTCGGCGCCGGCGCCTGGGCGGGTTGCAACCGGGCGGCCAACGCGCGCGCCACCGCCTGTTCGCGCTGCCAGTGGCGCCACAGGTACAGCCGGGGACCGTGGCGCACCAGCGGCGTGGCTGCGCTGCCGTCGCCCAGCCAGTGGGGGTGGTCGGCGGCGTGGGGGGCGTGCGCGAGGAGGCGTTGCAGCCACGCACGGCACGGACCGCCGGTCGCCGCCGTGCTGTCGATCGGCCACGCGATGTGGCCGTCGGCGGCGTGGCGGCTCACCACCGCGCTGGCCAGGCAGGTGGCCAGCGGGGCATCCGGGCACAGGCGCTGCGCCATGCGGGCAAAGGCGACGTCGGCGGCGCGCAGCTCGCCACTGGCCAGGCCGCGCTGCAGCAAGGCGTCCAGGGTGTCGGTGGCGGGGGGCGTCATGCCGTCGTGGTCTCCGCAGGCGCTTGCAGCAAGGCGTCGAGCTCGTCGAGCAACGCCACGGGCGTTGGGGCGCACCACACGCCCGCGCTGGGGTGGTCCACGCCGCGCCAAAAGGCACACAGCGCGCCGCCCAGGTGCCGCGCGGGGTTGTAGCCGGGCAGCCGCTGGCGCAGCAGCCGGTGCAGGGCCAGCAGGTACAGCACGGCTTGCACGTCGTAGCGTTGGCGCAGCACCTCGGCCTGCACCGCGGCGGGGTGGTAGGCGTCGTCGGTGTCGCCCAGCGCGTTGGATTTGTGGTCCAACACCCAGTAGCGTCCGTCATGGGCAAACACCAGGTCGATGTAGCCTTTGAGCATGCCGTGCAGCACCGGGCCGCTCAGGGCCGGGCGCGGTTGGCCCGGCAGCACGTGCTGGGCGATGCGCCGATCCAGCGTGTCCGCAGGGACGGTGGCGTCGATCGGCAGCCAGAACCCCACCTCGGGCCAGGCTCGCTCGAGCTGCGCCAGCGCCACGGGCGCGGCGCCGGGCAACGGCAGCGGCCGTTGCACGATGCGCACGGCCCAGACGGCGAGGTCGGCGGCGTCGATGGTCTGTCGATCAGCGGGCCAACCGTGCTGGGCCAGCAGCCGCTGCGCGATGGGCTGCAGGGTGGCGGCGTCGTTGGCGGCCGGGGCCCAGCGTTGTTCGGCGCAGTGCTGCAGCAGCGCGTGCAGCACCACGCCGGCCTGGGCGCCGCGGGGCCAGCGGTGCCAGGGGTCAGGCGTGCCGACGGCGTGGCCGGCGGGCGCCGCGGGGGGGCTGTCCGGCGTGGGGTCGTCGTCACCCGCGTGGTGGTCGGCGGCGGCCTCCGGCGGTGGGCCGGGGTCGGCGGCGGCGCGGGTGAGGGCGGTGTAGCTGGCGATCCACCACGTGGGGGTGGCGCGCGCGCGGGCCTGGTGGGGGTAGGCCGGCGGCGGGGGGGCGGCGTCCTGCGGCCGGGCCGTCGGGGCGTGGCGCAGCGCCTCTGTGGGGCGCCACGCGATGGTGCCGCCGCTGCCGTCGCTCAACCGTTGCAGCGCTTGGGTGATGGCCTCGACGCCCTGTTCGCCCGGGTGGTGGCCGGGCAAACCCAGCACCTGCGCCCAGGCGCTGACGCCAAACACGTCGTCCAGCGGGATGCCCGCCCAGGTGGCGTGGCGCGCACGGGTCAGCGCCACGTACAGTTTGCGCACGTCTTCCAACTGGCGCTCGTGCTCGCCGCGTTGCAGTGCGTGGCTCCATGCGTCGCCTTCGTCGCTGAGGGTGACGTGCAGGTGACCTTCGGCGTCGTGCCAGCGCACCACACCGAGTTGGTGGCTTTTGGGGGCGGCCAGCGGTCGCGGGCGCACCCCGAAGGGCAGCAGCACGACGTCAAACTCCAGTCCCTTGGCCTTGTGCACCGTGATCAGCGTGATGGCGCCGCCGTCGCTCTCAAGCCGCACCTGCGGGGCGCTGGCGTCGTCGTCCTGCCCGCCCAGCAGCCCGCGGCGGGCTTGTTGCAGCAGCGTCAGGGTGGTTTGGATACCTCGCACCCCCTCGCGCGGGGCACGCGCTTGCAGCCACTCGGCCAGGTGCAGCAGGTTGACCAGCGCACGGCGACCGCTGCCCGCGTCGCCGGCGCGGCGCAGCAAGCGCGCGGGCACCGCGTGGTCGATCATCAGTTGGCGCACGGCGGCCAACACCCCGTGGCGCAGCCACAGCGCGTGGTAGTGCGCGAAGCGTTGCAGCGTTTGCTCCCACCCCTGCTCGTCGGCCAACAGGGCGTGCACCTCGGCGGTGTCCAGGCCGGTGCTGGCCGCCAGCAGCGCGTGCGCCACGGCGTCGCGGTCGTGCGGACGGGCGCACGCTTGCAGCCACAGCGCCAAGTCCTCGGCTTGGGGCGTGGTCCACACCGGCGCGCGCTCCGAGCGGTAGGCGCTGGGCAGCCCGTGGTGGCGCAACGCACGGCCGATGCGTTGGGCCTCCTCGCGCTCGTTGACGAGGATGGCGATTTGGCTCGGCTGCAAGCGGTGCAGGCGCCCCTCGGCGTCAACAAGACCGGTGCGCGGGTCGGCCAGCCAGCGCGCCACGGTGGCGGCGCAGGCCTGGGCCAGGGTGTCATGGGGCGCCGCGTCGCCTGACGGGGGCAGGGCCAGCGTCAGCGCTGGGGCGTTGTCGCGTCCGCCTTCGCACCAGCGCAGCGCCAGGCCGCGCGGCTGCACCGGGACGAAAGGCACCTGCCCGGTGCCACCGCCACCGAACCCGAAGGCCCCGTCGGGCGATTGGTGTTCGGCGTGCGCGAACAGGGCGTTGACGGCCCGCACCATGGCTTCGCTGCTGCGGTGGTTGGTGCCCAGCCGCCACACGCGCGGCCCGCAGGCGCGGCGCGCTTGCAGGTAGCTGTGGATGTCGGCGTGGCGAAAGGCGTAGATGGCCTGCTTAGGGTCGCCGATCAGCAGCAGCGCGGTGTCGGGCGCAGCGCGCTCAGGCTGGTAGATGGCGCGCAGGATGCGCCACTGGCGCGGATCGGTGTCCTGAAACTCGTCCACCAGGGCCGCCGGTTGACGCTGGCGCAGGCGCGCCGCCAAGGCCGGCCCATGGGGGCCGCTCAACGCTTCGTCGACGCGGCGCAGCATTTCGTCGTAGGTCAGGCTCTGCTGCTGGCGCAGCTGGGCGCGCATGCGCTGGTCGATCCAGGCGGCGGCGTGGCGGACCACGGCGCCGGCCACGTCGGGCAGGCTGCGCAGGGCCTGCTCGAGGTGGCGCAGCGCGCGCCACAGGTCCAGGTTCTCGGCCTCGGGCGGCAACGTGCCTTCGGTCTGCTGCAGGTGTGCCAGGGTCAGGCGTTGGCGGGCGGTGTGGGTCAGTGGGAGGCGGGCATCGTCGGGCTCTGCCGACCAGCGCCGCAGCTTGTCGAGCCAGCCGCGCACGTCGGCCGGACGTCCCAGGCGGGCGAGCAACGCGTGTGCCGTCAGCACCTTGTCGGCTTCGTCTGCCCAAGCGTGCAGCGGCGCTTTGAGGGCCTGCAGGGCCGCGCGGCGCTGGGCTTGGGCCTGCTGCAGCAGCGTGGGCAGGGGCGTGTCGGCGCCGCCGGGCAGCGCCGCGGCCCACGACGCGGCGTGTTCCAGCAGAGGTTTGACAGCGTCCAGCACCGCCCGCGGGTGGGGGTAGGACGCCAGGACCGCGCTGGCCAGTTCGGTTGGCAGGGGCTGCACGTGCACGCGCCACCAATCCTGCGCGCACTGTTGCAGCAGCGCGGCGGTGTCGGTCAGCACCTCCAAGGCGAACGGCTCGCCGCTGAGCAAGGCGTGTTCGCGCAGGATGCGTTGGCACCAACCGTGGATGGTGCTGATCGGGGCCTCGTCCAGGGCCTGCGCGGCCGCGTCGAGGCGCGCGGCCAGGGCCGGCCATTGGGCCGCCGGGTAGTGCTCGCGCAGCGCACGCAGGGCGGCCAGCGCCGCGGTGTCGTCGCTGGCCGTGTTGGGCGCGCCTTGCATGACCTGCACCGCTTGCCGCAGGCGGGTGTGGATGCGGCTGCGCAGCTCCTGGGTGGCGGCGTCGGTGTAGGTGACCACCAGGATGCGGCGTGCGTCCAGCGGCGGCAAGCCCGGCTGGCCGGGGGCAGCGCCCAGCACCAGCCGCACGTACAGCAGCGCGATGTTCCATGTCTTGCCGCTGCCCGCGCTGGCTTCGATCAGGTGGCTGCCCTGCAGCGGCAGCGCCAGCGCGTCCAGGTCGCGGGGCTCAGGCGTCATCGGGCGGGTCTCCGTCCGTGGGGGTGTCGAGGCTGCTGGCCACGTGGGCGCGCAGCGGTTGCACGATGCGCTCGGTCCATCGGGCAAAGGGGCGGTCGTCGTGCGCCTCGCGCGGGCCGGCCAGCGCTTCGAACGTGGGGTAGTGGCGCCGCCACAGGGCATCGCGCGCCAGACCATGGCCCCTGTCTTCGTACGCTTCGCGGGCTTGGTCCCAAGCGCGCAGCCGCGCGTCCGTGTCGGGTTCGGATGTGCTGCGCAGCGCCTGAAAGTACGCCGCGGCGGCGTGGCGCGGCAGCGGCAGCGGTTGGGGTCCCAGGCCGGTGGTCCAGGCTTCCCACAGGGATTGCCAGACGTCGCGCGCCAGCGTGGTGTCCACCGGGCGAAGCCACGCGTTGCCCATCGGCGAGACCACGCAGGTGGCGGTGGCGCCCAGCGCCAGCTGCAGCGCGACGTGCTCCACCCACACGCGCCACAGGGCGGCCAGCCGCCACCGCTTGCTGTTGAGGCTTTTGCTGTCGAGCAGGCGGCTGCCCTGCACGACCAGCCGGGCGTAGCGGCCATCGTCGCTGCGGCGCACGGCGGGCAACACCGCGTCGAACGGTATCGGCGCCGACGACGGGATCTCGACCACGGTGCGCAGCCGCGGGCGCGCGTCGCAGGGCTGGGGGAAGGTTGTCAAGAAGCCCTGGACGTGCTGCACCAAACGCTGCAAGCGTTCGTCAGCATCGCGCCGTTGGTGTTCGCCCGCTGCACCCAGCGGCCACAGGCCGCTCCACTGGGCGCGGCGCCAGGCGTCGAGGGCCGCGTGTTGGATGTCTTGCTGCGTGGCTCCTTGCATGCAGGCTCGGACCGCGGCCTGCACCCACGTCAGCTCGGCGCGCCAGCGCTGCAGCCCGTCAGGCTCGAACGGTTCGGTGTCGAGGTCGGTGTCCGGCTCCTCGTCCGGCAGGCCGATGCGCAGCCGCTGTTGCGTCCAACCCCGCACCGGGTCGTGCAGCAGATCGGCCAGCATCCCCAGGTTGACCTGGGCGGGACGTTCCCACGCCGGCGCCACCCCCGCCGCGGCAGGGGGGGATGCCAGCCAGTGCGCGGCGTAGCTGAAGCGTTGCGCGTCCAGCGGTGGCGCGGGGTCGGCGGGGGGCGTCGAGGCATAGTTGGCAGGCGCGAACGGCTGCAGCGCGTGTTGGGTGGTGAGCGCATTCAGCAGCGCATCATGGTTGGCGGTATCTCCAGGGGTGTGGCCCACCAGCCGCCAGTGGCGCCGCAAATGATCCCGCAGCTGCGTCACCAGCAGCGAGGGTTGCGCCGGGGTGTCGTCCACGGGGCTGCGCCCCACCCAACTGATGCTCAGATGCTCCCGTGCGGCCAGCACGGCCTCCAAGAAAAGGTAGTGGTCTTCGTATCGGCGCAGGCGGTCGCCGGGGCGCGGCAGGGCGGCCATCAGGTCATGCGCATCGTGGGTGTCACGCCGGGGGTAGGCGCCATCGTGCATGCCCAACAGGTACACGCGCCGAAACGGCACCGAGCGCATCGGCATCAAGGTGGCGAACGTCACCCCACCCGCCAGGAAGCGCTGCCCCACGGCCGCGGGGGCGGCCAGGGCCAGCCAGGCATCGGCCACCACGGCGGCGGGGATGGGGTCGTCGCCCGCGGCCGCGGCGTGTTGCGCCCAGCGGTCCAGCGCGCTGCGCAGGTCACCCACGGTGCGGCGCTCGGCGTCGCTGGTGGGCGCCAGCAGGCTGTCGAGCATGCCGTGCAGACGCTGGTGCCAGGCGTTGGCCGGGGCGGGCTGCCGCAGCGTGCGCTGCCAGGCGTCCAGCGCATCGACCAGCGCCTGCAGCTTGGCCAGCAGCGGCGCTTGCAGCACCGCCACCCCCCGCGCGGGCAGCGCCCGGTCAGCCCACACGGCCTCGTCGTCGCCGATGGCGTAGCCCAACCACAGCCGCTGCAATCCGTCCCGCCAAGTCAGGCGTTCGGCCTGCGGGTCGGTGGGTTGGGTCAGACCCAGGTGCTGTTTGTGTTCGGCGTCCAACGCCCAGCGGATGCCGGCGCGCTCGCGCCAGCGCGCCAGGGTCTCGACCTCGTCGGGCTGCAGGTCGAAGGCGTGCGCCAGTGCGGGCACGTCCAGCCAATCCAGCACCTGGCTGCCTTGCCAGCGCGCCTGGTCCAGCTGCAGCAGGGCGCGCACCAGTTCGTGCAGGCGCTGGGCTTCGGGGTCGCCCGTGTCGCTCACCGTGTACGGCACATGGCGCGGGTCGTGCGGCGGGAGGCTGCCCCACACCGCGTGCACAAACGGTGCGTAGGTGGGCACGTCGGGCACAAAAACCGCGATGTCGCGCGGTTGCAGCGTGGGGTCGCGCTGCAACGCGGCCAGCACCTGGTCGTGCAGCACTTCCACCTCGCGCAACGGCGTGTGCCCAATGTGCATGCGCAGCGAGCCGTCGCGCTGCGGGTCCACCGCGGGCCAGCTCGATTCGCCCTCGGCACGGCCGTGCAGGATGTCGTCCTGCAACTGCGCCAGAAGGTGCGCGGGCGCGCGGTCCGCCGCGGTGCCGTCATCGAAGTGTTCGTGCAACCGGACTTCGGGGTCGCCATCCGGGGCCGCGTCGGCCAGCTGGTGCAGCCCGGCGATGCAATCCCGCCCCTGCCGCCCCCAGGCCGCCAGCAGGGGGTGCCCGGCTTGCGCACCGACGCGATCGAACCAGTCGGTCAGGCTCGGGTTGACGATGAACATCGCCACGTCGCACCAGCGGGCGCACAGGCGCAACGCTTGCAACACGTCCGGGGTGATGGCGCTGAGGCCAAACACCGTCAAGCGCGGCGGCACGCCCGGCGCGGCAGGCAGGGTGCGGGCCCGTTGGACGAACGCCGCATGCAGCTCGCTGCGGCTGGGCCAACGGTGGCCCTCGGCCAGCGCATCGGCGCGCAACAGCCGCCACAGCGCAGGCTGCCAGCGCTCGTCGTGCGGCACCTCGCGCACACGGCCCTCGGCGTCGCGCAGCCGATCCAGCCCCCGCGCCCAGTCGTCCAGCCAATCGGCGCGGTAGATTTGGTACTGGTCGAACAGGTCGGCGATGCGCCACGCCAACTGCGCCCGCCGGTGCAGGTCGCCTTGGCCTAGGTAGGTCAGCAACGGGGCGTAGCGGTCGGCGTCGGGCTGGCTGGCCAGCGTGGGCAGCAGCCGCCACAGACGCCAGCGCAGCGGTCCGCGGTCCAGCGGCGCTTCGTCCGGCACCGCGTCGTGCCCGAGCACGCTACGGTACAGCTGCCACAGCCACTGCGCGGGCAAGCGCATGTCATGCCCCGCGCACACGCCGTGGTGCTGGGCGATGCTTTGCTGCACCCACTGCGCGATGCCGTGGCTGGGCACCAGCCAAACGCGGGGCGCGAGCGGGTCCACATCCAGCTGCGGGGCCAGCGCGTGGCGGGTGGCCAAAGCCAGCAACCGCTCCGGGCGGTGGGACAGGTGGACGTGCAAGGCAGGCATGGCGGGGCGCGGAGGTGACAGCGCGGCAAATGTAGCAAAACCGTCCGCCACGAGGCTCAGCCCCACGCGCTACACTGCGTCCATGGCCGACAAGCAGTTCAACACCGCCGGCCCCAGCAAGCCGGAGCTGCACTACCTGCTCGACCCGCTGGCGCGGGTGGATGTACAAGAGATCGAAGCGCTGATCGAAGCGCAGCGCTACTTCGTGCTGCACGCGCCGCGCCAAACGGGCAAAACCACCGTGCTGCTGGCGCTGATGGCGCACCTCAACGCCCAAGGCCGGTACCGGGCACTGTACGCCAACATCGAAACCGCGCAGGCCGCACGCGGCAACGTTGAGCGCGGCATCACGGCCGCTTGCAGCGCCATTGCCCGCAGCGCCCAGGTGTACCTGGGTGACACCCGGTTGGACGACTGGCTGCTGCGTGGCGAGGGGCGCACCGTTGAAGCCGAAGAAAAACTCTCACGCCTGCTGGCGCACTGGAGCCAACTGGACCCCGCCCACCCGGCGGTGCTGCTGCTGGATGAAGTGGACGCGCTGGTGGGCGACACGCTCATCTCTCTGCTGAGGCAAATCCGCGCCGGCTACGCGCAGCGCCCGCAGGCGTTTCCGCAAACGGTGGTGCTGTGCGGCGTGCGCGATGTGCGCGACTACCGCATCCACAGCGGCGGCGGCGACATCATCACGGGCGGCAGCGCCTTCAACATCAAGGCCAAGTCGCTGCGGCTGGGCAACTTCAGCCGTGAGGAGACGGTGGCGCTGTGGCGGCAGCACACCGAGGCCACGGGCCAGGTGTTTGACGAGGCCATCTGGCCCGAGCTGTGGCAAGACACCCAGGGGCAGCCGTGGCTGGTCAATGCGCTTGGGCACGAATGCACGTGGGAAAACAAAGAGCTGAGGCGCAACCGTGCGCTGCCCGTGACGCTGGCGCACTACTGGGCTGCGCGCGAGCGGCTCATCCAGAGTCGCGCCACGCACCTGGACCAGCTCACCGACAAGCTGCGCGAGCCGCGCGTGCACCGCGTCATTGCCCCGCTGCTGGCCGGTGGCCAAGCACTGTGGGACCCCCTACCCAGCATCGACGACGTCGAGTACGTGGAGGACGCCGGCTTGGTGGCGCTGCGACCCCAGATGCGTGCAGCCAACCGGATCTACGCACGGTTGATCGAGCAGGTGCTTGGACGTGATGTTCAGGCACCATCGCCAACGGCATGAACGCGTGCTGATCGCGCCGCGCACCGAGCGGGTGGGGAACCGCACCGTGGGGGTGTGGGGGATGTGAGCGCTGTGGCGCGACCGACCAACGACTGCATGGGTGACCATGAGCAAGGCATTCACACGCGAAAGCGATCGCGACGACGAGGACGAAGACCTGACCGCGCAGCCGCGTCTGCCGGCTGGCGGCAAGAACTACATCACGCCGCAGGGCTACGCGCGCCTGCGCGACGAACTCAAGTGGCTGCTGGACGAGGAACGCCCGCGCGTGGTCGAGACGGTGGCCTGGGCGGCCAGCAACGGCGACCGCTCGGAAAACGGCGACTACCTGTATGGCAAAAAGCGCCTGCGCGAAATCGACCGGCGCATTCGGTTTTTGACCAAACGGCTGCAGATCGCCGAGGTGGTGGACCCCAGCGTGCACCACGGCAAGGATCAGGTCTTTTTCGGGGCCACCGTCACCTACGCGCGTCCCGACGGCAGTGAAGAAACGGTCACGATCCTCGGCATCGACGAGGCCGACAGCGCCCAGGGGCAGATCAGTTGGGTGTCGCCGGTGGCGCAAGCGCTGCTGAAGGCACGCGAGGGGGACGAGGTGCGCTTGCACACGCCCGCCGGCGTGCAAACGTTGGAGGTGGTGCGCGTCAGCTACCCGGCCCCCACCTGACCGCCCACGGTCGGGCGTTCAGTTGCCATCGTGGCCGCGCGGCGGGCGCACGCGCTGCGCGCGCAGCACCGACGGGGTGCGGCGCAGCTGCCGCAGCACCTGGGCCAGATGCACACGGTCGCGCACCGCGACGGTGAAGCGCAGCTCGGTGGTGGGCTGGGCGCCGTCGTCGCCCATCTGGATGTGGGTGATGTCGGCTTCGGCCGCGGCGATGGCAGCCGCCACCCGCGCCAGCACCCCTTTGCCGTTGGCCACGGTGACGGCGACCGTGGCGTCGAACGCACGGGTGAGCTCCTCGGCCCACTCGACCTCCAAAAAGCGTTCGCGGTCGCGCTGCAGCAGCCGCCGGCCGACGGGGCACTCTTCGGTGTGCACGACCAGGCCTTCGCCTTTGCCCAGGTAGCCCACGATGCGGTCGCCCGGGATCGGACGGCAGCAACTGGCGTAGACGATGGAGCCGCCCTCGCTGCCGTCCAGCACGACCACGCCCTGGCTGGGTTGGTCGTCGCCGGGGGCGCCAAAGCGTTCCTGACTGATCAGCAGCGCGTCGGGCCGCTGCCCAGCTTCGGCCAGCAGCGCGGCGAGCTTTTTGCCCACCATGCCGGCGATGCGCCGCCCTTGCCCGATGTCGATCAGCAGCTCGTCGCGGCTGCGGGCGCCGGTGGAACGCAGCAGCTTGTCCCACACCCCCTGGCCGTCGCCCTCGTGAGGGGGCAGCTCCGCGTAGCCTTCGGCGCGCAGCGCCTGGCGCAGCAAGCGCTCGCCCAACGCGCGCGCTTCTTCTTGCGCCAGGGTTTTGAGGTAATGGCGGATTTTGGAGCGCGCGCGGCCGGTGCGCACAAACCCCAGCCACGCCGGGTTGGGGTGGGCGTGCGGGGAGGTGGTGATCTCGACCACATCGCCGTTGCGCAGCTCGGTGCGCAGCGGCACTTGCTCGCCGTTGATGGTGGCGCCGATGGCGCGGTGACCGACGTCGCTGTGGATCGCGTAGGCAAAGTCCACCGCCGTGGCCCCGCGCGGCAGCGCCAGGATTTTGCTTTTGGGCGTGAACACGTACACCGAGTCTGGAAACAGGTCGATGCGTACGTGGTCCCAAAATTCGCCCGAATCTTTGGTTTCCTGTTGAATGTCCAGCAGCGACTGCAGCCACTGGGCGTTGAGCGTTTGGGCCGCCGGGTCGTTGGCGTCGCCGCTCTTGTAGAGCCAGTGCGCGGCAATGCCCGATTCGGCCACCACGTCCATGCTGGGGGTGCGCAACTGGAATTCGATCGGCGTGCCAAATGGCCCAATCAGCGTCGTGTGCAGCGACTGGTAGCCGTTGACCTTGGGGATGGCGATGTAGTCGCGGAACTTGCCCGGCATCGGCTTGTAGAGCTGGTGCAGCACGCCCAGCGCCGTGTAGCAGTCCAGCACCTGCGGCACGATGATGCGAAACCCGTAAATGTCGGTCACCTGCGCGAACGACAGGTGCTTGGCGTCCATCTTGCGGTAGATGGAATACAGGGTTTTTTCGCGGCCCGCGATGCGCACGTCCATGCCGGTGTGGGCGAAGGCTGCTTCCACTTCGCCTTGCACACGCGCGATGAGGTCCTTGCGCCGCGCGCGTGAGCGCGCCAACGCCTTCGACAGCGCCTGGTAGCGCCATGGGTGCAGGTGGCGAAACGCCAGGTCTTGCAGCTCGCGGTACAGGTTGTTGAGGCCCAGCCGATGCGCGATCGGGGCGTAGATGTCCAGCGTCTCGCGCGAGATGCGCGCCCACTTGTGGCGCGGCATGTCGGCCATCGTGCGCATGTTGTGCAGCCGGTCGGCCAGCTTGATGAGCATCACGCGCACGTCGCGCGCCATGGCCAGCAGCATCTTGCGAAACGACTCGGCCTGGCCTTGCTCGCGGCTGTCGAACTCCAGCTTGTCCAGCTTGGTCAGGCCATCGACCAGGTCGGCCACGGCGGGGCCGAAGTGTTCGGTCAGCTCGGCTTTGGTGACGCCGCAGTCCTCCAGCACGTCGTGCAGCAGTGCTGCCGCCAACGCTTGCGCGTCGAGCCGCCACTGGGTGCAGATTTGCGCCACCGCGATCGGGTGCGTGATGTAGGGGTCACCGTTTTTGCGCAACTGCCCCAAGTGCGCCTGGTCGGCAAAGCGGTACGCTTGCCGCACCTGGTCGATGTCGGACGGGGTCAGGTAACCCAGGCTGGCTTCGAGCGCAGCAAAACTGGCCGCCGCCGCGCTGGCTGCGGCAGCCGAGGGGGCGCTGGCGGGCGGCGTCACCGCCGGCGGCGCGTCCAAGGGGGCGACATCGACACTCACCCCCGTACTGTAAACAAAAAAGGCACCCGACGGGGGTGCCTCGCGGCGATGGCCATGATGGCCGTCAGACCGGGACCTTGCGCAGCATTTCCAGCCCGACCAGGCCGGCCGCGATCTCGCGCAGCGCGGTGACGGCCGGCTTGTTGCGCGTCTCGACCTTGGGCGCATGGCCCTGGCTGAGCATGCGGGCGCGGTAGGTGGCGGCCAGCACGAGTTGGAAGCGGTTGGGGATTTTTTCCAGGCAATCTTCGACGGTGATGCGTGCCATGGAAACCTCCGGATGGTGCGGTCAAGGGTTGGGGGTGAGGCCGAGCGCGGCAAACACGTCGGCGCGGCTGCGGCGCTGCGCGGCCACGCGCAGACGCTGCGAGTGGGTGATCGTTTTCAGATCGAACAGCGCGCGCTCAAAGACTTCGTTGATTATAACGAAGTCGAAGGCGTCGACGTGCGCCATTTCCTGCGCAGCGTTGCGCAGCCGCAGCTCAATGACGTCGGGGCTGTCTTCGCCGCGCCGTTGCAGCCGCGCGCGCAGTTCGTCCCAACTGGGGGGCAGAATGAAGATCAGCACCGCCGCCGGGAACTGGCGCCGGATTTGCAGCGCACCTTGGTAGTCGATCTCCAGCACGATGTCCTCACCGGCAGCGACGCGCGCCTCGATGGCCTGGCGCGAGGTGCCGTAGCGCCGTCCGTGCACCTGCGCCCACTCGATGAAGGCGCCCTCGGCGATCATGCGATCGAACTCGGCGTCGCTGACGAAGTAGTACTCGCGCCCGTGCACCTCTTGTCCGCGTGGCGCGCGCGTGGTGTGTGAGATCGACAGCTTGAGCTGGGCGTCCACCTCCAGCAGCGCTTTGACCAGGCTGGACTTGCCCGCCCCGCTGGGGGCGGCGATGACGAACAGGTTGCCGGGTTGCTGCATGTCGACACTCACTCGAGGTTTTGCACCTGCTCGCGCATTTGTTCGATCAGCACCTTCATGTCCACGCTCAGGCGCGTCAGCTCCAGGTTGGCGGCTTTGGAGCCCAGCGTGTTGGCCTCGCGGTGCAGCTCCTGGATCAGAAAGTCGAGCCGCTTGCCCACTTCGCCCCCTTGGTGCAGCAACCGCTCGATCTCGTCCAGGTGCGAGCGCAGGCGGGTCAGTTCCTCGGCCACATCGATGCGCAGCGCGTAGGCGGCGGCTTCGGCCAGGGCACGTTCTTGCATCGTGGCCGCATCGACGCGCGCGTCGGCCAGCGCTTCGTGCAGGCGTTGCAGGTAGCGCTCGCGCTGCTGCGCCACGGCTTGCGGCACCAGCGGTTCGGCCTGCGCCGCCAGGGTGCGCAACCGATGCACGCGATCATGCAACATCAAGGCCAGGCGCTCGCCCTCGCGGGCGCGCGCCGCCTGGAGCTCGTCCAGCGCACGCCGCACCAGCGCCAGCAGCGCGTCGGCTGTGTTCGGTGGCAGGCTCGCGCCGCGCTGCGCCCACTGCAGCACTTCGGCCACGCTCAACGGGGTGGCTTGGGGCAGCCAGGCGCGCACCTGCTCCTGGGCCGTGGCCAGGCGCTGCAACTCGGCGGCGCTGGGCACGCGCACCGCGGTTCCGTCGGTGGCGTCGAAGCTGACGCGCACCTCCAGCTTGCCGCGCCGCACCCGCGCCGACACGCTCTCGCGCAGCGCCGGCTCAGCCGCGCGCAACTCGTCGGGCAGGCGCAGCGTCAGGTCCAAAAAACGGCCATTGACGGCGCGCACTTCGACGCGCAGCGCTGCGGCGGCTGCCGTACCGGATTCGGCCTCGACGGCACCCGTCAGGGCCGCGTAGCCGGTCATGCTGTAAACTGCCATGAGCGTTGCAAGACAAGACCAGGGATCCGGTGCAGGTGAGGGCCGTGCGGCGCGCCCTGACCGGGGAATCGAGCGATTATGTCAAAGACCAGGCCGGCCCCGTTGCCCGCCGACACGCTGGTGGGCGGCTACCGTATCGTGCGGGTGCTGGCCAGCGGCGGCTTCGGGTTGGTGTACCTGGCGCGCGACGCCAGCGGGTCCCCCGTGGCCATCAAGGAATACCTGCCCACGGCGTTGTGCACGCGCGCCCCGGGCGAGCGGCTGCCGCAGGTACGGCCCGACAAACAGGCGTTGTACCGTTTGGGGCTGCGCGGCTTTTTTGAGGAGGCGCGCGCGCTGGCGCAAATCGCCCACCCGGCCGTGGTGGGCGTGCAGCATTTTTTCCACGCCAACGACACCGTGTACCTGGTGATGGAGTACCTGCAAGGCGCGTCGTTGCAGGACTACATCGTCGTGGCGCGCGAACGCCAGTTGCGCCACGTGCTGCAGGAAGGCACGATCCGCGCCTTGTTCGACGAGGTGTTGCGTGGCTTGCGCATCGTGCACCAGCACGGGCTGCTGCATCTGGACATCAAGCCGGCCAACATCCTCATCACCGACGACGACCGCGCGGTGTTGATCGACTTCGGCGCGGCGCGCGAAGCGTTGCAGCACGAGGGCGACTACGTGCGCCCGATGTACACACCGGGTTTTGCCGCGCCGGAGATGTACCAGCGCGGACCGCACGGCGCGCTGGGGCCGTGGACCGACCTGTACGCCATCGGCGCGTGTCTGTACTCGTGCATGGTAGGCTACCCGCCCCCGGATGCGCCCACGCGCCAGCAGCGCGAGCGCCTGCTGGGGCCGCTGGCGCGCTTGCAGGGCGTGTATTCGGATAACCTGCGTGAAGCCGTGCGCTGGTGCATGATGCTGGATCCGGCGTCGCGCCCGCAGTCGGTGTACGCGCTGCAGCGCGAGCTGGCGCGCGAGGACGAAGACGAAGCCGCCCCGCCGGCACCGCCGCCCTGGTGGGCGCGTTGGCGCACCCGCGCGGACCGCCCTCCGAGCCACGCCGGCGCCCCAACTTCCACCGCAACCCCTACCGTATGACGATGGTCGCTGCCACACCCACCCCCAACCTCGCTGCGCGTCACGACGGGCGCGCGCCCGACCAACTGCGCCCGGTGCGCATCACGCGCGGCTACACCGTGCACGCCGAAGGCTCGGTGCTGATCGAGTTTGGACGCACGCGCGTGCTGTGCACCGCCAGCGTCGAGGACAAGGTTCCGCCGCACCAAAAGGGCAGCGGCCAAGGCTGGGTCACCGCCGAATATGGCATGCTGCCCCGCGCCACCCACACCCGCAGCGACCGCGAGGCCGCGCGTGGCAAGCAAAGCGGGCGCACGCAGGAAATCCAGCGCCTGATCGGCCGCTCGCTGCGCGCGGTGTTCGACCTGGGCGCGCTGGGCGAGCGCACCATCACGCTGGACTGCGACGTGCTGCAAGCCGACGGCGGCACGCGCACCGCCGCCATCACCGGGGCCTGGGTGGCCGCGCACGACGCCGTGCACCAACTGCTGGCCGAAGGCAAACTCGCGCGCAACCCCATCACGGCGCCGGTGGCGGCGGTGTCGGTGGGCATCGTGCAGGGGCGCGCGGTGCTGGACCTGGACTATGTCGAAGACTCGGCGTGCGAGACCGACATGAACGTGGTGATGACCGGCGCGGGCCAGTTCGTCGAGGTGCAAGGCACGGCCGAGGGCGCGCCCTTCAACCGGGCGGCGCTGGACGCGATGCTGGCGCTGGCTGAGCACGGCATCCAGCAGCTCATCACGTTGCAGCGCGCGGCGCTGGACGGCGTGTCGTTTGGGGGCGGGGCATGACCCTGGCTGCCCCCCCGCGCCGGCTGGTGCTGGCGTCCAACAACCCCGGCAAGCTGGCCGAACTGCAGGCGATGTTGGCGCCGCTGGGGGTCGAGCTCGTGACCCAGGGCAGCCTGGGCATCCCAGAGGCCGCCGAGCCGCATCGAACCTTTGTCGAAAACGCGCTGGCCAAGGCGCGCCACGCGGCCGCCGCCAGCGGGCTGCCCGCGCTGGCCGACGACGCCGGGCTGTGCGTGGCCGCCTTTGGTGGGCGCCCGGGTGTGGACACGGCCTACTACTGCACGCAGTTCGGCTACCCCAAAAGCGATGCCAACAACGTGCGCGCGCTGCTGGAAGCGATGCAAGGGGTGCAGGACCGGCGTGCCGCGATGGTCAGCACCCTGGTGGCGCTGCGCGACCCGCACGATCCCGAACCCCTCATCGCCAACGGTCGGGTCGAAGGCTTGATCACCGAGGCTCCGGTGGGCGAGGGCGGCTTTGGCTTCGACCCGGTGATGTACATCCCGGCGTTGGGCGGCACCTTTGCCCAACTGCCGCCCGAGGTCAAAAACACCCACAGCCACCGGGGGCGCGCGGCGGCGGTCATGCTGGCGCTGCTGCGGCAGCAGTGGTGGCCAACCCCATGAACGCCGACGCCGCCATCCACTGGCAGCGCCCGGGGGACATCAGGCTGCCCCACCTGCCGCCGCTGGCGCTGTACATCCACCTGCCGTGGTGCCTGCGCAAGTGCCCGTACTGTGACTTCAACTCCCATGCGTGGGAGGGCACCGCAACGCTGCCCCAACAACGCTACCTGCGCGCGCTGCTGGCCGACCTCGACGCCAGCGTGCCGCTGGTGTGGGGGCGCCCCGTGGTCAGCGTCTTCATCGGCGGCGGCACGCCCAGCTTGTTCGACCCTGACGTCGTGGGGCAGCTCCTCAGCGAGGTGCGCGCCCGCCTGCCGCTGGCGCCGGGGGCCGAAATCACCCTCGAAGCCAACCCCGGCACGTTCGAGCGCCAGCGCTTTGCCGCGTACCGCGACGCCGGCGTGACGCGGCTGAGCGTCGGCGTGCAAAGTTTTGACGACCAGCGCCTGGCGGCCATCGGCCGCGTGCACGACGCGGCGCAGGCCCGCGCCGCCGTGCAGGAGGCCGCGCGTCATTTCGAGACGTTCAACATCGACCTGATGTACGCGCTGCCGGGACAGACCGTGCAAGATCTTGCGCGCGACGTGGACCAGGCGTTGGCGTTGCAGCCGCCCCACCTGTCGGTGTACCACCTGACCATCGAGCCCAACACCTGGTTCGCCAAACACCCGCCGCCGCTGCCGGACGACGACACCGCGTACGCGATGCTGGACCTCATCACCGAGCGCACGGCGGCGGCGGGCATGCAGCGCTACGAAGTGTCGGCCTACGCCAAGCGCGGGCACCGCTGCCGCCACAACCTCAACTACTGGCAGTTCGGCGACTACCTGGGCATCGGCGCCGGGGCGCACGGCAAGCTCAGCTTTGCCCAGCGCATCGTGCGCCAGGTGCGCTGGCGCGACCCGGCCCGTTACATGGACCAGGCGCTGCAGGGGCAGCCGGTGGCGCAGCAGCACGAGGTGGCCGCCTCCGACCTGCCGTTCGAGTTCATGCTCAACGCGTTGCGCTTGCGCGAAGGTTTTACGCTGCGGCTGTTCAGTGAACGCACGGGCTTGCCGATAACCGCGGTATCGACGACCATCGACGCTGCGGTGGCGCGCGGCTGGCTCAGCGTCGGCGACGACGGCTGGGTCGCCCCGACGCCGCGCGGCTTCGACTGGTTGAGTGACCTGCAGGCGCTGTTTTTGCCGGGTTGATGGCGGCTTAGGGTGGCCCGCGCGGCCGGCGCCTGCACACCGTGGAGGGCACGGCGATGCTGGCGGTTTATGGCACCTCGGGGTTGATGTACCGTGGCCCGATCGAGGAGGCGCGGCGCGTGCTGCCGACGCTGCGCAGCACGCGTGCGCGCGCGCTCAAGGTTGAAACCGACCGGCCCGACTTCGCCGACAGCGGCTGGGATCCCTACGCGGCGCACGCGCCCAGCGCGGCCGGCGTGCCCGGCGAGCCACTGTCGCGCAACGCTGCGGTCGCCGTGCAAGCGTACGGCGAGGTGCAGCGTCCGTCACCGCAGCGCCAGCCCCTGCAGCGCGTGGCCGACGTCATGACGCCCGAGGTGGTGACCGTGCGCGCCGGCGACAGCGTCGAGCAAGCGTGGCAGCGCCTCATCGACCTGGGGCTGGGGCAGGCCCCGGTGCTGGACGCCCAAGGGCAACTGGTGGGTTTGTTGACCCGCGCCGAACTGTTGCGCCCCGAGCGGCTGCCGCGGCTGCACGACAGCGCCATCGTCTGGCGGGCGCTGTTGGCGCAGCCGGTCAGCGTCGTGATGGTGTCGCCGGTGCCGGCGGTGGAGCCCGACACCCTGCTGCGCCGGCTGGCGTTGCTGTTGCTGCACACCGGCTTGCCCGGCGTGCCGGTGGTGGACATGGCCGGCGCGCTGGTGGGCTTCGTGTCGCGCAGCGACGTCCTCAAAGCCGTCGTGCACGACCCTCCGCTGGACCTGTGGGCGGGCTGAGCGACAATAAGGGCTTGTGCCCGCTGGCGCCGTGCGGTGCTGGCGCCCCCGATGACCCCGTGCGCGGCCCCGATGGCCGCCGCCTTGTTGCCGCTGCCGTGAACACCACCGTCCTGTCCGTGCCCCAACCGACCGTTGCCGAACTCGACGCCCTGACCGGGGGTGCGTTCAGCGCACCCACCTCGGGCGAGCGGGCTGCCCGCTTGCGCGCCTGGCTGGAGGGCCAGCCGCCGATCGAGACCGTGCGCGCCGTGTACCGCGAGCTGGCCACGCGCGACAAAGGCGCAGCCAAGATCGTCAAGGAGCGGCTGGAAGAACACAAGCGCCAGCGCGCGCAGGACGAAGCCGCCGCCCAGTGGGCCGCGCGGGCCGAGGCGCTGCTGGCGCAAACCCACTTCAATATGGCCGACGCGCTGGCGTGGCAGCGCGACGCCGCCAAGGCCGGCGCCCCGCTGTCGCGCGAACCCCTGGCCAGCCTGCGCCAGCGCCTGGCCGAGCGCATCGCCGCCATCGAAGATCTCACCCACCGGGTGCACGTCGAGCGTGAAGCGGCGGGGCTGCTCGTGCAACGCATCGACATGCTGTCCACCCGCCCGATCGCCGACGCCGAGGCCGCCCACGAGGCCTTGGCGCGCGACGTCGCCCAGTGGCGCGAGCGGGCCGAGGCGCTGGTCGCGGCGCCCGCCTGGGGCGATCTGGAGCCGCGCCATGCCGCGCAACTGCAAGCCACGCGCGAGCAGGTGCAGGCCGTATGGCAGGCGTTCGACGCCGCCTTGGCGCAGGCGCGCCGCGCGCGCGACGATGCGCAAGCCGCGCTGCCCGGCGTGCCGCTGTGGGACGACGAAATCCGCACCCTGCGCGGCCAGGAGGTCGCCGCGGCGCCGGAGGCGGCAGGCGCCGTCGCCGTGCCCAAGGCGGTGCAGGCGGTGGCCCAGGCTGCGCTGCTGCCCACGCTGGAAGCGCTGGAGCGCGAGCTGGCCGAAGGCCACACCAAAGCCATGGTGCGTCTGGCGGGCGAACTGCGCCACCTGCACAAGCTGCACGGCCGTCATGCCGGGCCCGAGGTGGACGCGCGTGCGCAGGCGGCCTTGGCCAAAGCCAAGGAGCTGGAAGACTGGGCGCGTTGGCGCGCCGACCAGTTGCGCGAGGAGTTGATCGCCAAGGCCGAGGCCTTGACGCAAGGCGACGGCGCCAGCCGCCCGGCCGGCAAGGCGCTGGCCGACGCCATCCGCGCGTTGCGCGAGCAATGGAAGCAGGTCGACCAGGGCGGCGTGCCACCCAACCAGACGTTGTGGAAACGCTTCGATGCCGCCTGCAACCGCGCGCACGAGGCGCTGCAGGCCTGGCGCGACAGCCTCAAGGCGCAGCACGAAGCGGCCCGCCAGGCGCGCTTGGCCCTGATCGACGAAGTGCGGGCGTGGACCGCGGCCCACGCCGAGGACGAAGACTGGAAAGCCCAACTGCGCGAGCTGCATGCCTTGGCCGAGCGCTGGCGGCAAGCTGGCCACGTCAGCGAAAAGGCGTACGCCGAGCTGCAGGCGGCGTGGAAAGAGGCGATGACCGCGGCCCACGCCCGGCTGGAGGCGGCACAGGCCGACAGCGTGCAGCGCCGCCAAGCGATGATCGCCGAGGCGCAAGCCCTGGCTGAGCAGCCGCGGGTGAGGCTCGATGCTGTGCGCGAGCTGCAACAGCGCTGGCAGGCCGAGGCGCAGCGCGTGCCGCTGGAGCGGCGCAAAGAGCAAAAGCTGTGGGAGGCCTTCCGCGCCCCGATCGACGCCGCGTTTGCGCGTCGCAGCGCCGAGCGTGAGCAAGCGCAAGCGGCCCTGAGCGCCGTGGACGCCGCGGTGCTGCAAGCGGCCCGCGCGCTGGAGGAGGCTTGCGCGCAAGACGACGCGCAGGCCATCCGGGCCGCCATGGCGGCGCTGCGCGAAGCGGCCTTGGGGGCCGCCGAGCCTGCCCCAGCGCCGGCGGGGCAGGCGGCGGCGCCGGCCGAGGCGGCGCCCGCGCCGGCGCCGAGCGACGCCGCAACCCGGCCGCTGGTGGCGCGCCGTGGCGACGACCGGCCCGGCGTGGCCGCGCCTGCCGCGGCCCCGGCGCGGGACGTGCGCCCCAGCCCGCGTGCCGCAGCGGGCCGCGCGCCAGCGGGCGAGCGACCGAGCGTGCGGCCGCGCCTGGGGGACGCGGCGTTCCGTGCGCAGCGGCAAGCGCTGGAGCGCGCCGAAGCGCGGCTGCGCGAGCTGGCCGCCCGTGCCCACGGCGAAGCCGTGACGGCGCTGCTGCAGGCGTGGCAGCAGCGCCAGCCGCAGGCCGTGCCCAGCGCCGCCCAACTGGGCCGCAGCGCGGCGGCGGCACGGGGGCGTTGGGTGCAGGCCGTGGAGGCGGCGCCGGCGGTGGACGACGCGGCGGCCGACGAGGCGCTGCTGCGTCTGGAAATCGCGGCCGACCTGCCCACGCCCGCCGAGCACCTGCCGGCGCGCCGCCAGTTGCAGTTGCAACTGCTGACACGCCGCCACGAGCCGGGGCCCGCTGAAACCTGGCCGCAAGACGTTGCGCGCGTGCTGGCCAGCGCGGCCACGCCGGCGCGCCAGCAGCGGCTGCAAGCCGTGCTCAAGGTGCTGCTGCGTCGTTGACCGCAGGGGGCGGCCCGTCGCCGCCCAGGTCGTCGTCCGCCGCCGGCAGCGCCGTGGCGCTGGTCGGGGCCTGCGGGTGGCCGAAAAACGCATCGAGCAGTGCGGTCCAGCGGGGGTGCTGCGCCGCCAGCCGTGCGCGGTCGACCCAGTACGCTTCGCACGAGACGGCGAAAAACTCCGCCGCCGACGTGGCGCCATAGGCATCCAGCCACGGCGCGGGGCCGGCAAAGTGCTCGTGCAGCGTGACGCGGCGGCGGTGCTGACGCAGCGCGGCATGCAGCGTGTCGTGCCACAGCCGCGCCGCTTGCGTGGCCGGCAACCCCAGCAGGCCGGCAGGCAGGGGTGGGAGGCCATCGGCCGGTTGGCCCAAGGGCTTGCCACGCATGTCGATGGCGTGGGCGAATTCGTGGATCACCAGGTTATGGCCGACGCCCTGGCTGTGCGCATGGCCCAGCACGCGTGGCCAGGCCAGCACGATCGGGCCGCCTTGCATCGCCTCGCCCGCCAGCGCTTCGTCGTACTCGTGCACCACACCGACGTCGTCGGTGACGCGGCGCGGGGCACGCACCTCGTGCGGGTGCAGCACGATGCCGACGAAGCCGTCGTACCAGCCCAACGCGGCGTGGCCACGGTACAGCAGCGGCAGGCACGCCTGCGCGGCCACCAGCAGCGCCTTGTGGTCATCGACCACGAAGCCATGCGCGCCGCTGAAGCGCTTGCGCGCCAAAAACGCGGCGCACAGCCCGCGCAGCCGCCGCTGCTCGTCAGCGCTGAGCAGCTGCAGCCACGGCAACCCCTGCAGCACCCGTTGCCACAGCGTCGTCGGGATGGCCTCGGGGTCGCCGCGGCGCGCACGCCAGCGGCGCCAGGCGCGTTGCCACCAGCGGCGCAGTGCGTTGGGCATCGCCACCTCCACGGTACGGCGGGCGCTCAAGCGCCGGCCGGCGCCACGCGCCAGGCCCCGGCGGGGCCCAGTTGCAGCACCTGCAGGCGCGGCGGCCGGGCGCCCACGTCCCAGTCGCTGAGCACCAGCCGGGGTGCGCCACCGGGCAGCCGGTGCGCCGCCGGGCGGTGCGTGTGGCCGTGGATGACGCCGTCGGCTTGATGCTGCTGGCGCGCCGCCTCGACCGCGGCGGGATCCACGTCGCCGGTGTCCACCATGCCCGTGTGGATGCGCTGGGCCTGGTACACGCGGCTTTGTGCACGCAGCGCGCGCGCCAGCGCCTGCCGCTCGGCCAGCGGCCGGGCGGCAAAGTCGGCTTGCCACGCGGCGCTGCGCGCCTGGGCGCGAAAGCGCTGGTAGTCAGCATCGTGCACGCACCACGCGTCGCCGTGGGCCAGCAGCCAGCGCCAGCCGCCGGTGTCCAGCACGCAGGGGTCGGCCAGCAGCGTGGCACCGCTGGCCTCGACAAAGGCGCGGCCAAGCAAAAAATCGCGGTTGCCGTGCATCAGGTACACGGGGCGGCGCTGCGCCACCGCGCGCAGCGCCGCGGCCACGTCGCGCGCCAGCGCCGCCTCGGCATCGTCACCGTGCAGCAAATCGTCCCCGACCCAGACCTCGAACAGGTCGCCCAGGATGCACAGGGCGTCGAACGGCGCGCTGCGCAGGTGCCCCACAAACGCGGCGGCGGTGGCCGGGTCGTTCGCGTGCAGGTGCACATCGGACACACAATCGAGCCGCCGCGCCCCCGGTGGCCATGGCACGGCAGCCAGCATCGGCGCGCCGAGCGAACCCGCAACCATGGCCCCTGCGTCGGCGCGCGTCACGGCTGGACGATCACCGCCTTGGTGATGACGACGTCGTCCAGCGGCACGTCGTCATGGAAGCCGCGCCGCCCCGTGCGCACCTGGCGGATCGCATCCACCACTTCGGTGCCCTTGATGACACGGCCAAACACCGCGTAACCCCAGCCTTGCAGCGTGGGCGCGGTGTGGTTGAGGAAGTCGTTGTCCGCGACGTTGATGAAAAACTGCGCCGTGGCCGAGTGCGGTGCCTGCGTGCGCGCCATGGCGATGGTGTAGCGGTCGTTTTTGAGGCCGTTGGCGGCTTCGTTTTCGATCGGGGCGCGCGTGGGTTTTTGCTTCATGCCGGGCTCGAAGCCACCGCCCTGGATCATGAAGCCATCGATGACGCGGTGGAAGATCGTGCCGTCGTAGTGGCCATCGCGCACGTAGGCCAGAAAGTTTTCCACCGTTTTGGGGGCCTTGGCGGCATCCAGCTCCAGCGTGATGACGCCACGGCCGGCGATGTGCAGTTCGACTTGAGGGTTCACGGAACGTGCTCCAGGTTGGGCGCGGGCGGGTGCGGCCGCGCGCGGGGTGGGGGAGGGTTGCGCCGCCAGCGGCCAAACCGAGGCGGCCCACAGCGCGCCCAGCAAGCGCCGACGCACGGAGGTCCGAAGTGGCTGGGTTGGCATGGGACGGACGGGTTCAACGGGCCAGGGGGGCGAACAGTTGGCGCAGCGCCTGCTCACGCTGGCGCAGATCGGCCTGGTCAGGCTGCAGCGCCAGCGCGCGCTGCCAATGGCCCAGCGCCAGTTGCGCGTACACGTCGCCCAGGTTGCGGTGCGCGGTGGCGTAGTCGGGGTGGTGGCGCAGCGCCGCCTCCAGCGCCGCGCGCGCCTCGGCCAGCCGGCCCGCAGCGGCGTGCAGCACCGCCAGATTGTTGTACGGCTCGGGCAGCTCGGGGTGCTCGCGCGTCAACTGCTCGTAGGTGGCTTGGGCGCCGGCGCTGTCGCCCGCCGCGGCCTGGGTGACGCCCAGCAGCAGCCGCGCCTGGACGTCGTTGGGGTGCTCGCGCAGCCAGCCGTCCAGCGCCTGGCGCGCCAGGACCACGTCGCCCGCCGCCAGCCGACGTTGCACCTCGGCGTAAGGGGCACTGCCTTGCGCGGCAGCCGCCAGCGGCACGGCCAAGGCCACGGCGGCCAGCAGCGCGCGCACACCGCGCGAGCGGTCAAAGGGGCAGGGAAACAGCATCATGAACGGTTCGGGGCGGTGCACAATACGCGCCTTCAACCGATTGTAGAGCCGCCGCCACCCAGGCGCTGCGGCGCCGTTGCCATGACCCTGCGCATATACAACTCGCTCACCCGACGCCTTGACCCGCTCGTGCCCCTCGAACCCGGCCACGTGCGCATGTACGTCTGCGGCATGACGGTGTACGACCTGTGCCACCTTGGCCACGCACGCTCGATGGTGGCGTTCGACGTCGTGCAGCGCTGGCTCAAGGCCAGCGGCTACCGCGTCACCTACGTGCGCAACATCACCGACATCGACGACAAGATCATCGCGCGCGCGCTGGCCAACGGCGAGACCATCCGTGGCCTGACCGACCGCATGATCGCCGCGCTGCACGCGGACGCCGATGCGCTGGGCATCGAGCGGCCCACGCACGAGCCGCGCGCCACCGACTACGTGCCGCAGATGCTGAGCCTGATCGAGCGCCTGCAGGCCAAGGGGCTGGCCTACCGCAGCGACGACGGCGACGTCAACTACGCGGTGCGCGCCTTTGCTGGCTACGGCAAGCTGTCGGGCAAGAGCCTCGATGAGCTGCGCGCCGGCGAGCGTGTGCAGGTCGACAGCACCAAGCGCGACCCGCTGGACTTTGTGCTGTGGAAGGCGGCCAAGCCCGACGAGCCCGCCGAGGCGCAGTGGGACAGCCCCTACGGGCGCGGGCGCCCGGGCTGGCACATCGAGTGCTCGGCGATGAGCTGCGCGCTGCTGGGCGAGAGCTTCGACATCCACGGCGGCGGCGCCGACCTGCAGTTTCCCCACCACGAAAACGAAATCGCGCAAAGCGAAGGCGCCACGGGCAAGCCGCTGGCGCAGATCTGGATGCACAACGGCTTTGTGCGCGTCGATGGCGAAAAGATGTCCAAAAGCCTGGGCAACTTTTTCACCATCCGCGAGGTGCTGCAGCGCTACGACGCCGAAACGGTGCGTTTTTTCATCGTGCGCGCGCACTACCGCAGCCCGCTCAACTACAGCGACCAGCACCTGGACGATGCGCGCGCCGCGCTCAAGCGCCTGTACACCGCGCTGGCCGCGGTGCCCGCGCAGGCGCCGGCGACCATCGACTGGGGCGACCCCTGGACGGCGCGCTTCAAGGCGGCGTTGGACGAGGACTTTGGCACGCCGGAGGCGGTGGCTGTGCTGTTCGAGCTGGCCGCCGAGGTCAACCGCACCCGGGACGCGCGCCTGAGCGGCGTGCTGCGTGCGCTGGGCGGCGTGCTGGGCCTGCTGCAGCAAGACCCGCAAGCCTACCTGCGCGCCGGGGTGGGGTTGGACGAAGCCACCATCCAAGCCCGCATCGCCGAGCGGGCGGCGGCCAAGGCGGCGCGCGATTACGCCCGCGCCGACCGCATCCGCGCCGAGCTGGCCGCCGCGGGCATCGTGCTCAAAGACGGACCTGGCGGCACCACCTGGGAGCGCGCATGAACGCACGCCGTGCCCCCGACGGCGCCTGCGTCGCGCCTGCGCACGCCGTGGCGGCCGGCGAAGGCTTGGTGCCCGCGTACTGGGCCGACGCCTGCCAGCACCTGTGCGCACGCGACCGCGTGATGGCGCGCCTGATCCCCCAGCACGGGCAAGCCTGCCTGCAGTCGCGTGGTGACCCGTTCACCACGCTGGCGCGCAGCGTGGTGGGGCAGCAGATATCGGTCAAAGCGGCGCAGGCCGTGTGGGATCGCCTGTTGGCCACGCTGCAGCGCGTCGAAACCCTCACGCCCGCGGCGGTGCTGGCCGCCGGCCCTGACGCGCTGCGCGCGGCGGGCCTGAGCGCGCGCAAGGTCGAGTACCTGCTGGACCTGGCGCGCCACTTCGATGACGGCCGCATCGATCCGCAGGCCTGGCACGCGATGGACGACGAAGCCATCATCCGTGAGCTGGTGGCCATCCGTGGCATCGGCCGCTGGACGGCTGAGATGTTTTTGATGTTCCACCTGCTGCGCCCCGACGTGCTGCCGCTGGACGACCTGGGGCTGCTGCGTGGCATCAGCCGGTGCTACTTCTCGGGCGAGCCGGTCAGCCGCAGCGACGCGCGTGAAGTCGCCGCCGCCTGGGCGCCGTACCGCAGCGTGGCGACTTGGTATATTTGGCGGTCGCTGGATCCGATCCCGGTGGCCTATTGACGACCGCGCGCTGGCGGCGGCCCGCACGCCGCGCCCGCGCCACCCTGCAACGGGCTGCCCAAGCGGCCCCAAGGAGCGACCGAAGTGGCCAAACGCAACTTTCTCGACTTCGAGCAGCCCATCGCCGAACTCGAAGCCAAGATCGAAGAGCTGCGCTACGTCCAAAACGAGTCCGCGGTGGACATCTCGGACGAAATCGAGCGCCTGAGCCAAAAGAGCCTACAGCTCACCAAAGACATTTACGCCAAGCTCACCCCGTGGCAGGTGACCAAAATCGCCCGCCACAGCGACCGGCCGTACACGCTGGACTACGTGCGCGCCATCTTCACGCACTGGACCGAGCTGCACGGTGACCGCCACTTTGCGGACGACCTCAGCATCGTCACCGGGTTGGCACGCTTCAACGGCCAGCCGTGCGTCGTCGTCGGCCACCAAAAGGGTCGCGACACCAAAGAGCGCGCGCTGCGCAACTTCGGCATGACCAAGCCTGAGGGCTACCGCAAAGCGCTGCGGGCGATGAAGCTGGCGGAAAAATTCCGCCTGCCCGTGTTCACCTTTGTCGACACGCCCGGCGCCTACCCCGGCATCGACGCCGAGGAGCGCAACCAGTCCGAGGCCATCGGCCGCAACATCTTCGAGATGGCGCAACTCGAAGTGCCCATCATCAGCACCATCATCGGCGAGGGTGGCTCGGGTGGGGCGCTGGCCATCGCCGTGGCCGACCAGGTGCTGATGTTGCAGTACGCCGTGTACTCGGTCATCAGCCCCGAGGGCTGCGCCTCCATCCTGTGGAAGACGGCCGACAAAGCGCCCGAGGCGGCCGAGGCGCTGGGCATCACCGCGCACCGCCTCAAGGCGCTGGGGCTGATCGACAAAATCGTCAACGAGCCGGTCGGCGGCGCGCACCGCGATCCCCAACAGATGGCCGCGCTGCTCAAACGCGCGCTGGCCGAGGCGCTGCGGCAGGTGGCCGACCTGGAGCCGGCCGAACTGATCGAGCGGCGCCATGCACGGCTGCAGTCCTTCGGGCGCTACACCGACACCAAGGCCGCGCGCGCCTGAAGCCGCGCTGCACGCGCTCGACGCCTGGGCCCTGCGCCACCCCGACGTGGCGCGCGGCCACGCCCCCCTGCTGGTGGCCTACAGCGGCGGGGCGGATTCCACCGCGTTGCTGCTGGCCGTGGCGCAGCGCTGGCCCCAGCGGGTGCGCGCGGTGCACGTGCACCATGGCCTGCAAGCCGCGGCCGATGCCTTTGCCGACCACGCGCAGGCCTGTTGCGCCGCCTGGGGCGTACCGCTGCAGGTGCAGCGTGTGCAGGTGGTGCTGACCCCCGGCCGCAGCCCCGAGGAAGCGGCGCGCGCGGCGCGCTACGCGGCGCTGGCGCAACAGGCCCAAGCGTGCGGGGCGGCGGTGCTGCTGGCCCACCACGCGCTGGACCAGTTGGAGACGGTGCTGTTGGCCCTCACCCGTGGCGCTGGCCTGCCGGGGTTGGCGGCGATGCCCGAGCGCTTCGAGCGCGATGGCGTGACCTTTGGCCGCCCGCTGCTGGCAGCCGACCCCCAAGCGCTGCGCGCGCAACTGGCGCAAGCCGGCGTGCCGTGGGTGGAAGACCCCACCAACGCCGATCCCCACCCCACCCGCAACCGCTTGCGCTTGCAGGTGCTGCCGGCCCTGCTGCAGGCGTTTCCACACGCGCCGGCCACCTTCGCGCGCAGCGCGCGCCACGCGGCGCAGGCGCAGGCGCTGCTGCAGCAGCTCGCCGCGGAGGACCTTGCCCGCATCGGCGACCCCCCGCAACTGGCCGCGCTGCGCGCGCTGCCGCCGCCGCGCGCCGTCAACGCGCTGCGCCTGTGGCTGCGCCAGCGCCACGGCGCGCAGGCCAGCGACGCGCAGTGGCAGGCCCTGGCGCAGCAAATTCAAGCCGCCCGCACGCGCGGCCAGCGCATCGAGCTGCGGCTGGGCGCCGGCACCGTGCGGCGCGACGGCCCCGTGCTGCGCTGGCGGCCGGACAACGCTAGCGGCGCCACCACCACAGCAGCAACGACAGCAGCACCGACACCACCAGGCTCGTGCCCAGCGGCAAGTAAAAGCTGAACCCTTCGCGCTCGATGGCGATGTCGCCTGGCAGCCGGCCCCAGGGCAAGCGGCTCAACCACGGCCACAACAGCCCCGCGAGCAGCAGCAGGGTCCCGAGAACGATCAGAAAGCGCTGCATGGCCACCTATAATGTTCGGGTTTGCCCGCATCCGCGCGGGCCATTCCTGTAGATTCATCCATGGCACTGATCGTTCACAAATACGGCGGCACCAGCATGGGGTCCACGGAGCGCATTCGCAACGTGGCCAAGCGGGTCGCCAAATGGGTGCGGGCCGGCCACCAAATGGTGGTGGTGCCCAGCGCCATGAGCGGCGAGACCAACCGTCTGCTCGGCCTGGCCAAGGAAGTCGCCCCCGAAAAGCCCGGCCCCGCGTACTACCGCGAGCTCGACCAACTCGCGGCCACCGGTGAACAGGTTTCGGTGGGCCTGCTGGCCATCGCGCTGCAGGCCGAAGGCATCGACGCCGTGTCGTACTGCGGCTGGCAGGTGCCCATCCGCACCAACAGCGCCTTCACCAAAGCCCGTATCGAATCGATCGACGACCAGCGCATCCGCGCCGACCTGGCCGCCGGCAAAGTCGTCATCATCACCGGCTTTCAGGGCGTGGACGCGCATGGCAACGTCACCACGCTGGGGCGTGGGGGCTCCGACACCTCCGCCGTGGCGGTGGCCGCCGCCATCAAGGCCGACGAATGCCTCATCTACACCGACGTCGACGGTGTGTACACCACCGACCCGCGCGTCGTGCCCGAAGCGCGCCGCCTGCAGCGCATCAGCTTCGAAGAGATGCTGGAAATGGCCAGCATGGGCTCCAAGGTGCTGCAAATCCGCTCCGTGGAGTTTGCCGGCAAATACCGTGTTCCGATGCGCGTGCTGTCCAGCTTCACGCCGTGGGACATCCCCATCGAGGAAGAAGCCCGCAGCGGTACCCTGATCACCTTTGAGGAAGGCCAACCCATGGAACAAGCCGTCGTCTCCGGCATCGCCTTCAACCGCGACGAAGCCAAGGTCTCGGTGCTGGGCGTGCCCGACAAACCCGGCATCGCCGCGCAAATCCTGGGCGCGGTGGCCGACGCCAACATCGACGTCGACGTCATCATCCAAAACGTCGGCAAAGACGGGCGCACCGACTTCAGCTTCACCGTGCACCGCAACGACCTGGCGCGCGCGCTGGACGTGCTGCGCACGCAGGTGGTGCCGGCGCTGGGCGCCAGCGATGTCGTCGGTGACGCGCGCATCTGCAAGGTCAGCGTCGTGGGCATCGGCATGCGCAGCCACGTCGGCGTGGCCAGCCGCATGTTCCGCTGCCTGGCCGCAGAGGGCATCAACATCCAGATGATCTCCACCTCCGAGATCAAGATCTCGGTCGTCATCGACGAGAAGTACATGGAGCTGGCCGTGCGCGCGCTGCACCGCGAGTTCGACCTCGACCAGCCCGAAGACACCCTGCAAGGCGCGTAAATTTTTCGCCCCGAGCCGCCCAGCGCCCCCCAACTTCGGGCATAATGGCGGCTCTTCGGAGTGATGACCGAGAGGCCGAAGGTGCTCCCCTGCTAAGGGAGTATACGGGCTAAAACCCGTATCGAGGGTTCGAATCCCTCTCACTCCGCCAGCCAACCCCGCCCGCCGTGACGCGCGCGGGGTTTTGTCGTTATGGGCGCTATCATCGCCCCTCACGTGCGGGTTGGTGCGCGTGACATGCGCAGATGACGAGGAGACGCGATCGATGAACGTTGGCAAGGGATTGACGCGGCGCAGCCTTGTGTTGGGGGCGGCCGGTGGCGCGTTGTCACCATGGGCCGTGGCGCAAGGCGGGGGTGTGACCGCCTGGCCGCAGCGCCCCCTGCGGCTGGTGGTGGGCTTCCCACCGGGGTCGTCGCCCGACACCACCGCGCGTACCCTGGCTGAGCCCCTGGCCGCCCGCCTGGGGCAACCGGTGGTGGTGGACAACCGGCCCGGCGCCGCCGGCAACATCGCCGCCGATGCGGTCGCGCGCGCCACCGATGGCCACACGTTGGGGCTGATGATCAACGGCAACCTGACCGTGGCCAAACTGCTCAACCCCGCCACGCCCTACGACCCGCACACCGACCTGGCCCCCGTGAGCCTGCTGGTCAAAGCCCCGTTGGTGCTGTGTGCCGGACCCCAGGTGCAGGCGCGCGGCGCGGCGGTGTGGGCGGCGGCGCAGCAGGCCGGTGATCGCTGGAACTATGGCTCGCCCGGCGTGGGGACGTTGGCGCATTTGGGAATGGAGCTGTTGCAAAGCCGTGCCGGCTGGCGCGCGGTGCACGTACCGTTCCCTGGCAACCCACAGGTCATCCAGGCGATGCTGCGCGGCGAAGTGCACTTGGCCTTGTTGCCGCCGGGCCTGGCCCTGCAGCAGGCCGAGACGGGCAGGCTGCAGGCGGTTGCGGTGACCAGTGGCGGGCGCAGCCCACTGGCGCCGCACGTGCCCTCACTGGCCGAGGTGGGCTTGCCCGACGTTGAGCTGGAGGTGTGGAACGCCGTGGCCGCACCGCGCGCCATGGCCGCAGCCCACGTGGCCCGAGTGGCCAATGCGCTGGTGGACGTGGTTCGGCAGCCCGACATCCGGGCCAAGCTGTTTCAGCAGGGGTGGCAGGTCGTGGGGACGAGTCCGGAAGGGTTGGCGCGTCGCATCGCCAGCGACACCGCGCGCATGCGTGAGGTGATCGAGCGCCTGAACCTGCGCGTGGGGTGAGTGGATGAAACGAGACGTACGCGATGTGCTGGGCGGCGCCCTGATGGTGGCCGTGGGTGCGGGGGCGGCGCTGTACGCGCAGCAGCACTACGAGCTGGGTGAGCTGCGCAACATGGGGCCAGGGTTTTTCCCGGTGGCGCTGGGCTGGCTGCTGGCCGCGCTGGGGGTGCTGATTGCGCTGCCGGCGCTGTTGCGGGGGGGTGAGCCGATCGTGCTGGCGGGGCGGGCCGCCGTGGCGGTGCTGGGGTCGCTGGTGGTGTTCGGGCTGTTGCTCAAACCGGCCGGGTTGGTGCTGGCCACGGTGGCGGCGGTGCTGCTGGCCTCGTTGGCCGATGCCCGCTACCGCTGGCGCACGCGGCTGCTGACGGCGGGGGTGATCGCTGCGTTGGCGTGGTTGATCTTTATCGCGGGCTTGGGCATGGTGTTGCCCACGTGGCCCTGGAGCGCCTGATCATGGACGTCGTACAAGGACTGCTCTACGGGCTGCAGCAGGCCCTGCAGCCGATGATGCTGCTGTACTGCTTCATCGGTGTGTTCATCGGCACGCTCATCGGCGTGCTGCCGGGCATTGGTGCGATGGCCACCATCTCGCTGCTGTTGCCGGTCACGTACCACATCCCGCCCACGGCGGCCATCATCATGCTGGCGGGGGTGTACTACGGGGCGCAGTACGGCGGCTCCACCGCGTCGATCCTGCTCAACCTGCCCGGCACGCCTTCGTCGGCCGTGACCTGCTTGGACGGCTACCAGATGGCCAAGCAGGGGCGCGCCGGGGTGGCGCTGTTCATGACGACCATCGCTTCCTTCATCGGCTCGATGTTGGGCGTGGCGATCCTGGCCGGTTTTGCCCCTGCCATTGCCGAGGTGGGCCTGAAGTTTGGCCCGGCGGAGTACTTTGCCATGATGGCGCTGGGGCTGCTGGCGGCTTCGACGTTGGCCTCGGGATCGCCGATCAAGGGTTTGGCGATGGTGGTGCTGGGGCTGCTGCTGGGTACCGTGGGCACGGACGTCAACTCGGGCGTGGCGCGCTTTCACTTCGACGTGCCTGAGCTCATGGACGGCATCAACATCGTGGCGCTGGCCATGGGGCTGTTTGGCATTGCCGAGGTGGTGGGCTCGGTCAACCAGCCGCGCGAAGGGCACATGACCGGCTCGATCCGCCTGCGTGACATGCTGCCCACCGGCGAGGACTGGCGCCGCTCGTGGCTGCCGATGTTGCGCGGCACCGGCATCGGGTCGTTTTTTGGGGCGTTGCCAGGCACGGGGGCGTCGATCGCCTCGTTCATGGCCTACGCGGTGGAAAAGCGCATGGCCAAAGAGCCCAGCCGGTTTGGCCGTGGCGCCATTGAGGGCGTGGCGGCGCCGGAGGCGGCCAACAACGCCGCGGCGCAAACGGCGTTCGTGCCCACGCTGTCGCTGGGCATCCCGGGCGATGCGGTGATGGCGCTGATGCTGGGCGCGCTCATCATCCACGGCATCCAGCCCGGGCCGCTGCTGATGAGCAACCAGCCCGATCTCTTTTGGGGGCTGATCGTCAGTTTTGCCATCGGCAACATCCTGCTCGTCATCCTCAACTTGCCGCTGGTGGGCATGTGGGTGGCGATTTTGCGCATTCCGTACCACGTGCTGTACCCGGCGATTTTGGTGTTCATCGCGCTGGGCACCTACAGCGTCAACAACAACGTCTTTGACATTTACATGGTGGCGGCCATCGGGGCGGTGGGCTACCTGTTGGCGGTGCTGCGGTTTGAAGCGGCGCCGCTGATGCTGGGCTTTGTGCTGGGGCCGCTGATGGAAGAAAACCTGCGCCGCGCGCTGCTGCTGTCGCGGGGCGATGCGGCCATTTTCATCGAGCGGCCCATCAGCGCAGGTTTTTTGGCGGTGGGGGCGGCGCTGTTCCTGTGGAGCGTGTGGGGCATGCTGCGCCGCACGCTGCGCGAGCGCGAGCGCGCGGAGGGCTGACCGCGTGGACACCAACGGGCGCACGCTGCGGGTGCTGGGCACCGGTGGCACGATCGCCGGGCGGGCCGCCCAGGCGCACGACGTGGTGGGCTACCAGGCCGGCGTGGTGCCGGTGCAGGCGCTGTTGCAGGGCATCGCGTGCCCTGCAGGCTGGCGGCTGCAGGCGCAACAGGTGGCCAACGTGGACAGCAAGGACATGGACCGCGCCGTGTGGCAGGCCTTGCTGCGCGCGGTGCAGGACGCGCTGGACGATGCCGACGTGGGTGCGGTGGTGGTGACGCACGGCACCGACACGATGGAGGAGACCGCGTGGCTGCTGCAGGCCGTGCTGGCGCCCACCAAGCCGGTGGTGCTGACCGGCGCGATGCGGCCGGCCTCGGCGGCGGTGCCGGACGGCCCGCAAAACCTGACCGATGCGCTGGCGTTGGCCACCGACACCCAAGCGTTGGCGGCCGGCGGCGTGTGGGTCACGTTGGCCGGGCGGGTGTTCGATGCGGTGGCGGTGCGCAAAGTGCATCCGCTGCGCGCCGACGCGTTCGGCGCCGGGGACGCTGGACCGTGCGCCTGGGTCGAGGCGGGCCGCGTGCGTTGGTGCGCTGCGCCCGTGCCGGGGTCCTGGGGTGATGATGGCGCGTGGCCGCGCGACGCTGCCTGGCGCCACGCCGTGCTGCACGCACCGGCGTGGCCGCGGGTGGAGTGGATCACCAGCCACGCCGACCACGACGGGGCGATCGTGCGCGCCCTGCTGGCGCAGCGGCAACGCGCCCTGGCCGGGCAGGACGACGACGCGCCGCTGCAGGGGTTGGTGGTGGCCGGCACCGGCAACGGCTCGCTGCACCGGCGGCTGGCGGCGGCACTGACCGACGCCGAGGCGCAAGGGGTGCGGGTGTGGGTGACGACGCGCTGCGCGCAGGGCCAGGTAATGGTGGCCCACGCGGGCCGCGCGCATCCCGCGTTCACAGTGACGACGCTGCCGCCGGCCAAAGCGCGGCTGGCGCTGGCGTTGCGGCTGCTGGCAACGCCGCGGGCCGGTTAGCTGGCCAGCGCCTCGAACACGCGCTGGGTGATTTCCTCCACCGCGCCCACACCGCTGATGCGACGGTAGCGCGGCGCTTGCTCGGGGTCGCGCTCGGCCCAGCTACGGTAGTAGTCCACCAGTGGGCGGGTTTGCGCGGCGTACACGTCCAGGCGCTTGCGCACGGTTTCTTCTTTGTCGTCGTCACGCTGGATCAGATCTTCGCCGGTGACGTCGTCCTTGCCCGGTACCTTGGGCGGGTTGTAGCGGATGTGGTAGGTGCGCCCGGAGGCAGGGTGCACGCGCCGGCCGCTCATGCGTTCGATGATGGCGTCGAACGGCACGTCGATCTCCAGCACGTAGTCGAGCTTGACGCCCGCCTGGCGCATCGCTTCGGCCTGGGGGATGGTGCGCGGGAAGCCGTCGAACAGAAAGCCGTTGGCGCAGTCCGGCTGCGCGATGCGGTCTTTGACCAACCCGATGATGATGTCGTCGCTGACCAGGCCGCCGGCGTCCATGACCTGCTTGGCCGCCAAGCCCAGCGGGGTGCCGGCCTTGACCGCCGCACGCAGCATGTCACCGGTGGAAATCTGGGGGATGCCGTACTTCTGGCAGATGAACGCGGCTTGCGTGCCTTTGCCAGCGCCCGGAGCGCCCAGCAGGATCAGTCTCATGGGTTTCCTTTGCTCGTCTGGTGGGTTGGACCGCTCGACGTGCCGCGCCCTGTCTCCTCAGGCTGGGTGCGCTGGCCGCCAGCGCGCAAGAATAGCATGCGCTGCCCGACACAGGCTTACAGCGGCCGCCATACCGGCCGGGGTTATCGGCGCGCCGCGTGCCGCGCCGCCCACAAGGCACGCACGCGGGCCAGGTCGTCGGGGGTGTCCACCCCGGGGCCAGGGGCTTCGGGTGTGATGTGCACCGCGATGCGCTGGCCGTGCCACAGCACACGCAGCTGCTCCAGCGCTTCGCACTGCTCCAGCGGCGCCGGCGGCAGGGTCGGGAAGGTGCGCAAAAACCCGGCCCGGTAGGCGTACAGCCCGATGTGGCGCAGCGGACGCAACCCGGCGGGCCAAGCGCACAGGTCCAACGCGTCGTCGTGGCGCGGCGCATCGCGCCACCAGGGGATGGGGGCGCGGCTGAACAGCAGCGCCGTCTCGCGCGCGTCCAGCACGACCTTGACCACGTTGGGGTTGAACAACTCGGCCGCGTCGCTCAGCGGGTGCGCGGCGGTGGCCATCGCGCAGTCCGGACGGTCATGCAACCGCTGCGCCACGGCTTGCAACAGCGCAGGGTCGATGAGCGGCTCATCGCCTTGGACGTTGACGACGATCGCGTCGTCGGGCAGGCCCAGCCGCGCCACCGCTTCGGCCAGGCGGTCGCTGCCGCTGGGGTGGTCGGGGCGGGTCAGCAGCGCATCGACGCCGGCGCGGGTGCAGGCTTCAACGATGGCGGCGTCGTCGGTGGCGACGGTGCAACTGAGCGCGCCACTGGCGCGTGCGCGTTCGGCCACGCGCACGACCATGGGGGCGCCGCCGATGTCGGCCAGTGGCTTGTCGGGCAGGCGGGTGGAGGCACGCCGTGCCGGGATCAGGGCGTGAAAGGGCGGCGGCGTCATGCGCTGGCAGCGGGCGGTGCGCTGGGGCGCGGCGGGGCGAGGCGATCCAATTCGGCTTCGTCCAGCGCGCGGGCTTCGTTTTCCAGCAGGATGGGGATGCCGTCGCGGATAGGGTAGGCCAGGCGCGCGCCGCGCGAGACGAGTTCGCCGGTTTCGCGCGCGTACACCAGCGGGCCCTTGGTCACGGGGCACACCAGCAGCTCAAGCAGCTTGGGGTCCATGTTCGGCATCATAGCGCGCGCGGGCGCGGTTGGCCCGCCGTGGCCAGCCAGGCGTCGAGGGCGTCGAGCCATGCGGCCGAGGGGACCACCTCCAGCGGCACGGCCCATACGCCGACGCCCTCGGGCAGGTCGGCGGGGCGCAGTTTGATGGCGTCTTTTTCGGTGCACAGCCACTGGCGCGGCCCGCCCGCGGTCACCGCGGCGTGCAAGGCCGCGCGCAACTGCGCGGTCGGGGCGTGGTCCGCCAGTGGCACGGTGGCCGCCAGCGGCACGCCCTGCGCCTGCAACGCCGCGAAAAACGCCGCGGGGCGGGCGATGCCCGCCAGCGCCCCGATCGCTTCGGGCGTGCTGCGCCAATGCGCCATCGGTCGACGCGTGCCATCCAGCGCCACCGTTTCAGGCGCCAGCCGCCGCTGGGCGGCGAATTCGGGGTAGGGGTGCGCCGCCGGGGGATGGCTGGCCGGCTCGGTGCGCAGCACCCACACGGTGGGCGCGGGCGCGCGGCGCAGCGGCCACGGTTCGCGCAACGGCCCGGCGGGCAGCAGCCAGCCGTTGCCCACGTCCCGTGCGTCGAACACCACCAGCGCCGCGTCGGCGGCCAGGCGCCAGTGTTGCAAGCCGTCGTCGGCCACGACGATGTCCACCTCCGGGTGGCGCTGCAGCAACCGCCGCACCGCGGCCACGCGGTCGCGCCCCACCGCGACCGGCACGCCGGTGGCGCGCGCCAGCAGCACCGGCTCGTCGCCGCAACGCGCCGGGTCGGGGTCGTCGGCCACCAGCCGCGCGCTGCCGTCGGCCGCGGGCGCACCGTAGCCGCGCGCCACGATACCGGGGTGGCGGCCGCGCCGACGCAGGTGTTGCACCAGCGCCGCGGTCGTGGGGGTTTTGCCAGCGCCGCCGGCGACGACATTGCCCACCACCAACACCGGCACCGGCGCGCGCCACGGCCGCCGCCATCCGAGGCGCCATAGCCCGCGCCGCACCCCCAGCAGCGCCGCGTACAGCAGCGCCAGCGGGTACAAGCCCACCGCCGCAGCCGTGCGGCGCTGCCACAGCCGCGTCCAATCGATGGCCGCCATCACGGCCCGCTGCGCTGGGTGGCAAACGTGATCTGCACCAAGCCCGCTTGCCGCGCCGCGTCCAGCACGTCCACCACGGCCTGGTGGGTGGCGGCGGCGTCGGCCTGGATGACCAGCAGCGGCTCAGGCGTCGCTTCGGCCGCGCGGCGCAGCGCCGCCACCAGCGCGGCCACGCTGCGCTCGGGCAGCACGTTGTCTTGCACCGCCACGCGCCCGTCGGCGGCCACGGCCACGGTGATTTCACGGCGTACCTGGGGGGGCGGCTCAGCGTCGGCCTGCGGCAGGTTGACCTGCAGCGCCGTGGCCTGGCTGAAGGTGGTGGTCAACATCAAAAAGATGAGGATCACCAGCAGCACGTCGATGAACGGGATCAGGTTGATCTCCGGCTCGTCGCGTTCCCCGTGGCGAAAGTTCATCGTGGCACTCCCGGAGGGCGGGTCGGGTTGCTCAGCGGCGCAGCGTCAGCAGGTGGTGCACGAAGCGCTCGGCGGCCAGCTCCAGCTCCAGCAGCAGCGCGTCGGCGCGCGCACGGTAGATGCGCCAAAAAATGAGCGCCGGCACCGCGATGATCAGACCAAAGGCGGTGTTGTACAGCGCCACCGAGATGCCGTGCGCCAGTTGCGCCGGGTTGCCGCCACCGGGCAGCAAACCGCCCGGGCCGGCTTGCGAGCCAAAAATTTCAATCATGCCGATGACCGTGCCCAGCAGACCCAACAACGGCGCGGCCGAGGCCACCGTGGCCAGCGCGCCGAGGTAGCGCTGCAGGCGGGCCGCGGCGCGGCGGCCGGCGCCTTCCAGCGCGGCGCGCAGCTCGGCTTGCGTGGCCTGTGGGTGGTGGTGCAGCGCCAGCAGGCCCGCGGCCAGCACCTCGCCCAGCAGCGAGTGCTGGGCAAGCTGCTCGATGACGTTGAGCGGCGGCACGCCGTGGCGCGACGCGGTGATGGCCTCGTCCAGCAAGCCCGCGGGGGCGACGCGCGCGCGCCGCAGGCTCCAGGCGCGCTCCAGAATCAGCGCCAGCCCTATGACCGAGCACGCGATCAAAAACCCGATGGGCCAACCGGCGGCCTGTATGATCGACAGCAACGCTATCCTCCTCTCCACGTGCGGGGAGTGACGGTGGCGCATTATCACCGACACCTGCTGCCGTGCGTGTTCATCGGGCCACGGCACCGCCCGCGTTGATGTGACCTCGACCATGCCGCTTTCGACCTACACGGACCCCGCCGACGCGCCGGTGTGGACGGTCGGTGCGCTGGTGGCCGCGCTGGCCGACGCGCTGCGGGCGCGCTTCAACCCCGTCCAGGTCGAAGGGGAGGTGGCCGGCTGCACGCAAGCCAGCAGCGGGCACGTGTATTTCACGCTCAAAGACGAGCAGGGCCAACTGCGCTGCGCGCTGTTTCGGCGCGTCGCGCAGGCCAGCGCCGTGACGCTGCGCGACGGTTTGCGCGTGCGCCTGCTGGGGCGGCTCGACGTGTACGCGCCGCGCGGGGATTTGCAGCTCATCGTCGAGCGGGTGCAGCTGGCCGGGCAAGGCGCTTTGTACGAACAGTTTGTGCGCCTGAAGGCGGCGCTGGCGGCCGAAGGGTTGTTCGACAGCGCGCGCAAGCGTCCACTGCCGCCGTACCCGGAAAGCCTGGGCGTGGTCACGTCGCTGGACGCGGCCGCCTTGCGCGACGTCGCCACCACGCTGGCGCGCCGTGCGCCGCACCTGCCGGTGCGCCTGTACCCGGCTGCGGTGCAGGGGCCCCAGGCGCCGGCGCAACTGTGCGCGGCGCTGCAGCGCGCCTACGCCGATTTTGTGGCCTGCGGCGCCCCGCAGGTGGTGCTGCTGGTGCGTGGGGGTGGCTCGTTGGAAGACCTGTGGGCCTTCAACGACCCCGAGTTGGTGCGCACCATCGTGCGCGCGCCGATGCCGGTGGTGTGCGGTGTGGGGCACGAGACCGACGTGACGCTGGCCGACTTTGCCGCCGACGTGCGTGCGCCGACGCCCACCGCCGCGGCCGAGCTGTGCGCGCCGGCGCGCGCCGACCTGCTGCAACGCTGGGCGCAGCAGCGTGAGCGCTTGCGCGACGCGGTGCGCCGCCATCTGGACACCCAGGCGCAGCGTGTGGACCGCTTGGCGCTGCGCATCGGGCGGCCGTCGCAGCGGCTGGCGCAACAGCGCCAGTGGCTGCAGGCGGTGCAGCACCGCGCCCAGCGTGCCGTGCAGCGTGCGCTGCAACGGCAGCACGAACGCTTGCGCACCTCGGCGGCGCGGCTGCCCGCGTTGCCGGCGACGCGCCTGGCGGTGGCGCGCCAGCAATGGCTGGCGCAGCAGCGGCGCCTGCCCCGCGCCGTGGACGCGCTGCTGCACCAACACACCCAGCGGCTGCAGCGCTGGCAGGCGCAACTGGCGCTGCTGGACCCGCAGCGGGTGTTGCAGCGGGGTTATGCGCTGGTCACCGGACCGGACGGCCGCGTGCTGCTGGACGCAACCCAGGCCCCGCTGGGGGCGCGGGTGCGCGTGCGGCTGGCGCGCGGGGCGCTGGCGGCGCGGGTGGAGCAGCACGTGGATGGCGCTGCCGACGCGCCCTGAGCGTGGCCCCACGGGGTGCGTGGACTCGCCGGCCTTGCCTACAATGTTTGCCCGTTACCCTTTTGTAACCGTCACGAGCGAGGAACGACCATGGAACACACACTGCCGCCGCTGCCGTTTGCCATCGACGCGCTGGAGCCGTACTACTCCAAGGAAACGCTGGAGTACCACCACGGCAAGCACCACAACGCCTACGTGGTCAACCTCAACAACCTGCAAAAGGGCACCGAGTTCGAATCGATGTCGCTGGAGGACATCGTTCGCAAGGCGCCCAACCCCGGCCCGATCTACAACAACGCCGCGCAGGTCTGGAACCACACGTTCTTCTGGAACTGCATGAAGCCCAACGGCGGTGGTGAGCCCACCGGCGCGTTGGCCGACGCCATCCGCGCCAAATGGGGCAGCTACGCCGCGTTCCGCGAGGCGTTTGTCAAGAGCGCCGTGGGCAACTTCGGGTCCGGCTGGACGTGGCTGGTCCAAAAGCCCGATGGCAGCCTGGACATCGTCAACATGGGCGCGGCCGGCACGCCGCTGACCACCGGCGACAAGCCGCTGCTGACCGTGGACGTGTGGGAGCACGCCTACTACATCGACTACCGCAACCTGCGGCAAAAGTTTGTCGAAACCTTCCTCGACAAACTGGTCAACTGGGAGTTTGTGCAGGCCAATTTCGCGGGGTGACCCGCAAGGCTTGGGCGCCGCGCCGTCAGCGCTGCGGCGCCTGAAACGGCGGCCCGGCCAGCCGAAAGCCGGGCCCGATGCCGCGCTGGCGGAACCAACCCTGCGCCATTTCCAGCACGTAGCGCACCGGCTCGTTGGAGCAGTGGCTGGTTTCGTCCAGCGGGCGCATGTCGGCCAGGTTGACGATGCGGCCATCGTCGGCGACGAAGGCGGCCGTCAAGGGCACGTAGGTGTTTTTCATCCAGAAGCACTGCACCGCCGGCGCCTCGAACACAAACAGCATGCCTTCGTTGGGGCCGAGCTCGCGCCGCCACATCAGGCCGGTGGCGCGTTGCGCGTGCGTGGCGGCCACTTGCGCGTGGATCAGGTGCATGCCAGCGCGCAGCGTCACGCGCGGCAAATCGCGCTGAGGGGCCTCGGCCACACCCTGCGCGCACGCGCTCGCCACCGCCCAGGCGGCCGCAGCGGCGACCAAGCCACGGCGCTGCACGCGGCGCCACGACGACGAGGGGGTTGCGCGAGGCATGGCAAGCTGTCAGGTTCGTAACGGTTTTGTCGCTAGAATTTTGGCATACCTCCACCGTGGCCAAGAGCCGCGGTGGCCCGCAGCAGACCCTCGGAGACCCTGTCCCCATGTACCAACACATCCGCGTACCCGCCGACGGCGCCAAGATCACGGTCAACCCGGACATGTCACTCAACGTGCCGGACAACCCCATCATCCCCTACATCGAGGGTGATGGCACCGGGGTGGACATCACGCCGGTGATGATCAAGGTGGTCGACGCCGCGGTGGCCAAGGCCTACGGCGGCAAGCGCAAGATCCACTGGATGGAAGTCTACGCGGGTGAAAAGTCCACCCGTGTGTACGGCCCAGACGTGTGGCTGCCGGATGAGACGCTGGCCGCGCTGAAAGAGTTCGTCGTTTCGATCAAGGGCCCGCTGACCACCCCGGTGGGCGGTGGCATCCGTTCGCTCAACGTGGCGCTGCGCCAGGAGCTGGACCTGTACGTGTGCCTGCGCCCGGTGCGCTACTTCAAGGGCGTGCCCAGCCCGCTGAAGGAGCCGGAAAAGACCGACATGGTCATCTTCCGCGAAAACTCCGAGGACATCTACGCCGGCATCGAATACCCGGCCCAGAGCGACAAGGCCAAAAAGCTCATCAAGTTCCTGCAAGAAGAGCTGGGGGTGACCAAGATCCGCTTCCCCGAAACGTCGGGCATCGGCATCAAGCCCGTCAGCCAGGAAGGCACCGAGCGCCTGGTGCGCAAAGCCATCCAGTACGCCATCGACAACGACAAGCCCAGCGTGACGCTTGTGCACAAGGGCAACATCATGAAGTACACCGAAGGCGCCTTCCGCGACTGGGGCTACGCGCTGGCCAAGCGTGAGTTCGGCGCGGTGGAGATCGACGGCGGCCCGTGGTGCAAGTTCACCAACCCCAAAACGGGCAAAGACATCATCATCAAAGACTCGATCGCCGACGCGTTCCTGCAGCAGATCCTGCTGCGTCCGGCCGAGTACTCGGTGATCGCCACGCTCAACCTCAACGGCGACTACATCTCCGACGCGTTGGCGGCGCAGGTGGGCGGCATTGGCATCGCGCCCGGGGCCAACCTGTCCGACTCGGTGGCGTGCTTCGAAGCCACGCACGGCACCGCGCCCAAGTACGCCGGCAAGGACTACGTCAACCCCGGGTCCGAAATCCTGTCGGCCGAAATGATGCTGCGCCACATGGGCTGGAAGGAGGCCGCCGACCTCATCATCGTGTCGATGGAGCGCGCCATCCAGTCGAAGAAGGTGACCTACGACTTTGCCCGCCTGATGGAGGGCGCGACGCAGGTGTCGTGCTCGGGCTTTGGTCAGGTCATGATCGACAACATGTAAGCCCAGGCCGCGGCGGGGCTTCGCCCCGCGGGCTGTGGCGGCGCTGATCCCACAACCAGGGCTGGCGGGGCAACCCGCCAGCCCTTGCTCGTTGGTGGGGCGTTGGGGTGCCCCGGCGGCTGTGCCCCGTCAGAAGGTTTCCCAGTCGTCGTCGCTGGCGTTGGCCGACGGTTGGCCCCCCGGCGCCGAGCGCGCGGGCGGCGTCGAGGGTTGTGCGGAGGGCGTCGGTGAGGCTGGCGCGCTCGAAGGGGCGCCGTGGTGGCGCGGCGCGGGCTGCACCAGCCGCAGGGGTTTCGACGCTGCTGGCTTGGGCGCCGGGGCCGAGGTGTGGGAGGGCGCCGGGGGCGACGATGTGGCTGGACCGGCTCCGGCCATCGGCAGCGCGGCGGAGGCCGCCTGCGCGGCGACGTCGAACGCTTGCAAGGCTTGCAGCAGGGCTTGCGCCTGCTGCTGCAAGCTGGCCGCGGCGGCCGAGGCTTGCTCGACCAGCGCGGCGTTTTGCTGGGTCATCTGGTCGAGTTGGCCCATGGCGGCGTTGACCTGGGCGATGTTGTCGCTTTGTTCGGCGGTGGAGGCGCTGACCTCGCCGATCAGGTCGGCCACGCGTTGGATGGACTGCACGACCTCGGCGATGGTGGCGCCGGAATGCTGCACCTGCTGGCTGCCGTTGCGCACGGCGGTCACGCTTTCTTCGATCAATGCTTTGATTTGCCGCGCCGCTTCGGCGCTGCGCTGGGCCAGGCTGCGCACCTCGCCGGCCACGACGGCAAAGCCCCGGCCCGCTTCGCCGGCGCGGGCGGCTTCGACGGCGGCGTTGAGCGCCAGGATGTTGGTCTGGAACGCGATGCTGTCGATGACGCTGGTGATGTCGGCGATGCGCTGGCTGCTGGCCTCAATGGCCTGCATCGAGGCCACGGCCTGCTGCACCTCGTGTCCGCCGGTGCGCGCGCTTTCGGCGGCCTGCATCGCCAGTTGGTTGGCCGTGCGCGCGGTGTCGGCACCCTGGCGCACGGCGTCGGTCAGGCTGGCCAGGCTGGCGGTGGTTTGCTCCAGGCTGGCCGCAGCGCGCTCGGTGCGCTCGGACAGATCCTGATTGCCTTGCGCGATCTCGATGGCGCCGTTGGCCACCCCCGTGCTGGCCTGGTGCACGCGCTGCACCACGTCCAGCCAGGTGCGGCGCATCGCCTCCGTGGCCCGCATCAGAACGCCAAACTCGTCGCGGCCCCCTGCCGGTATGGCCACCGACAGCCGCCCCTGCGCCAACGCGCCCAGGGCGGCCACCACGCTGTGCAGCGGGCGCATCAGCCGTGTGCGCACAAACCAGGCCAACAGCACGGCCACCACCGCCCCGCTGAACGCCACCAGGCTCCACAAATGAAGCATGTCGTCACGCGATGCGCGGGTTGTCTCGGCATCCCGCTCGGCGGCCAGCACCACCCAGTGCCAGGCTGGGAAGTGCCGCCACACCAGATTGACCGGCCCTGACCCTTCAAGCCCCTGAAGGTCGGCCACCTCCAGCACGCCGTCGGTTTGGCCCTGTTGGGTGGCTTCGCGCAACCGCTGCAGCAGCGCGTCGTCCGCGCCAAGTTTGGGCAGGTCACGCCCGTACCATTGGCCTGCCCGCGCACCCTGCGAGATATCCAACGCGGCAAAGATCAGCCGATCCCGGTTGATGGCCTTGAGCAGCCGGGTCAGTACGCCCAGCTCGTTGTTGAGGTCGTAACCCACGAACAGGATGCCGGCCACCTGGCCGTCGATCTTGATGGGCTGGTACACCGTCATGTAGCTGCGTCCGAACAGCACCGCGCGGCCGACGTAGCGGGTGCCGGCCATCATGGCGGCGTAGGCGGGGTGGTCCTTGCCCAGCAGCGTGCCCACCGCGCGGCTGCCGTCTTCCTTGGTCAGGCTGGTGGTGATGCGCCGGAAATCGTCGCCTTCGCGTTCGAAGATGGTGGCCACGCCGCCGCTGCGCTGCGCGAACAGGTCCACCATCGTGAAGTCGCCTGCCAACGCTTGCCCGTACAGGGTGAGGGTGCGCTTGCCATCCACCTCCGACCACGACAGCGCCACGCTGGGCACCAGTTGCTCGAATTCGGCGTACAGGCGCTGCGCATTGCGCTTGCCGGATTCGTCCACCTGCTCGATGACGGCGGCCACCGTGGCAATACGTTCGCCCAGCTCGTCCAGGCGTGCTTGCCGCTCGTCGCGGTACATGCTGACGCTGAACCAGACCAAACCGATGACGAGGATCAGCCCGGCTACCGCCAGCAGCAGGGCGACTTGGACGCCGATGCGGTGGCGCCAAGGTACCACAGCTTGATGGGGCGCAGGCAACGTACCCAGGTTGGCCGACGTTGATGGTGACATGAACCGTTCTCCTCTGCTTGGCAAGGGATCCACGGCGATGGGGTCGCCGATGGTCGGCGGCATGATACCCAACCTGCACCAGGTGGTGCCCCGTAGAGGGCGACCAGCGGACATACCCTCCGACGTGAAAGGCGCGGCGATTTATTGCAGAATGTGCACATGGCCACGACACCCAAGCAACCCGACCTGACCCCGCAGCTGCCGGGTGGCGGCGAAGCGGTGGTGGTGGAACGGCGTCGCCAGCGCGTGCCACCGCCGCGGCTGTACCAGGTGGTGCTGCTCAACGACGACTTCACGCCGATGGAGTTTGTCGTGCAGGTGTTGCAAGAGTTTTTTCACAAAGACCGCGAGACGGCCACGCAGATCATGCTGAAGGTGCACGTGCACGGGCGCGGGGTCTGCGGGGTGTACTCGCACGACGTGGCCACGACCAAGGTCGAGCAGGTGACCCAGGCGGCGCGCGCCGCCGGCCACCCGTTGCAATGCATCGCGGAGCCGGTTGAAACATGAGCGCAACGCCCCATTTATCGGACCATACCCGGCGCACGCGGTGTGTCAGGATGGCCGCAGCATCGTCAGTCGAAGGAAGTGCCCCATGATTGCCCAGGAACTTGAAGTCAGCCTCCACATGGCCTTTGTCGAGGCGCGGCAGCAGCGGCACGAGTTCATCACCGTCGAGCACCTGCTGCTGGCGCTGTTGGACAACCCGAGCGCCGCCGAGGTGCTGCGCGCGTGCAACGCCAACATCGAGGAGTTGCGCAAGCAGCTCACCACCTTCATCAAGGACAACACCCCCATCGTCGCCGGCACCGACGAGGTGGACACGCAGCCCACGCTGGGCTTTCAGCGCGTGATCCAGCGTGCCATCATGCACGTGCAGTCCACCGGCAACGGCAAAAAGGAAGTGACCGGCGCCAACGTGCTGGTGGCCATCTTTGGCGAGAAGGATTCGCACGCCGTGTACTACCTGCACCAGCAGGGCATCACGCGGCTGGACGTGGTCAACTACATCGCGCACGGCATCCGCAAGGGTGACACGCCCGAGCCGGCCAAGGCCAACGACGGGCCCGAGGCCGACGAAGCCGGCGCCAGCGAAGGCGCGCGTGGCAACGAAAAGGCCTCGGTGCTGGAGCAGTTCACGCAAAACCTCAACCAGGCCGCGCGCGAAGGGCGCATCGACCCGCTGATCGGGCGCGAGGCCGAGGTCGAGCGCGTCATCCAGGTGCTGTGCCGCCGGCGCAAAAACAACCCCCTGCTGGTGGGCGAAGCGGGCGTGGGCAAAACCGCCATCGCCGAAGGGCTGGCCTGGCGCATCGTGCAAAAGGACGTGCCCGAGGTGCTGGCCGACGCCACCGTGTACGCGCTGGACATGGGGGCGTTGCTGGCCGGCACCAAATACCGGGGTGACTTCGAGCAGCGCCTCAAAGGCGTGCTCAAGGCGCTCAAGGACCGTCCCGGCGCCATTTTGTTCATCGACGAGATCCACACGCTGATCGGCGCGGGCGCGGCGTCGGGCGGCACGTTGGATGCGTCCAACCTGCTCAAGCCGGCGCTCTCAAGCGGCCAGCTCAAGTGCATCGGCGCCACCACCTTCACCGAGTACCGCGGGATTTTCGAGAAAGACGCCGCGCTGTCGCGGCGCTTCCAGAAAATCGACGTCGTCGAGCCGACCGTGGAGCAAACGGTGGAAATCCTCAAGGGGCTCAAGTCCCGCTTCGAGGAGCACCACGGCGTCAAGTACGCCACCGCGGCGCTGCAAGCGGCGGCGGAGCTGTCGGCCAAGTACATCAACGACCGTCACCTGCCCGACAAGGCCATCGACGTCATCGACGAAGCCGGCGCGGCGCAGCGGGTGGCGCCGCCGTCCAAGCGCAAAAAGACCATTGGCAAGGCCGAGATCGAGGAGATCGTGGCCAAGATCGCGCGCATCCCGCCGGCCAGCGTCTCCAGCGACGACCGCAGCAAGCTGCAAAACCTGGAGCGCGACCTCAAGGCGGTGGTGTTCGGGCAAGACAAGGCGCTGGAGCTGCTGGCGTCGGCGGTCAAGATGGCGCGCTCGGGCCTGGGCAAGCCGGACAAGCCCATCGGGGCGTTCTTGTTCAGCGGTCCGACGGGCGTGGGCAAGACCGAGGCGGCCAAGCAGCTGGCCTACATCCTTGGCATCGAACTCGTGCGCTTCGACATGTCGGAGTACATGGAGCGCCACGCGGTCAGCCGCCTGATCGGCGCGCCGCCGGGGTACGTCGGCTTTGACCAGGGCGGCCTGTTGACCGAGGCCATCACCAAGAAGCCGCACTGCGTGCTGCTGCTCGATGAAATCGAAAAGGCGCACCCGGACATCTTCAACGTGCTGCTGCAGGTGATGGACCACGGCACGCTGACCGACAACAACGGGCGCAAGGCGGACTTCCGCAACGTCATCATCATCATGACGACCAACGCCGGCGCCGAGACGATGCAAAAGTCCACCATCGGCTTCACCACGCAGCGGCAAGCGGGCGACGAGATGGCCGACATCAAGCGCCTGTTCACGCCGGAGTTCCGCAACCGGCTCGATGCCATCGTGAGCTTCAAGCCGCTGGACGAGCAGGTCATTTTGCGCGTGGTGGACAAATTCCTGCTGCAGCTGGAGCAGCAGTTGGCCGAGAAGAAGGTGGAGGTCACCTTCACCGACGCGCTGCGCAAGCACCTGGCCAAGAAGGGCTTCGACCCCCTGATGGGCGCGCGCCCGATGCAGCGGCTCATCCAGGACACGATCCGCCGTGCGCTGGCCGACGAGCTGCTCTTTGGCCGCCTGGTGGACGGCGGGCGCCTGACGGTGGACATCGAAACCCCGGCCGACGGCGGCGAGCCGCAGGTCAAGCTCGACATCCAACCGCTGCCCAAGAAAGACCGCAAGGCCGAGCCGGCCGAGCCCGAGGAAGCCACCGCGGACTGACCTGGTGCCTCCGGCGTGGCCGGGGTGCCAGCGGCACCGATGCCGCCCGCGCACGGCGCGCGGGGCGGTCGTGTTAGGTGGGCCGGGCGCTGGCGGCTTCGGCCTGCAACAGGGCGCGCTTGCGCGCCAACCCCCAGCGGTAGCCGCTCAGCCGTCCGTCGGCGCCCACCACGCGGTGGCAGGGGATGACGACGGCCAACGGGTTGCGCGCGCAGGCGCTGGCCACGGCGCGTGCGGCGTTGGGCATGCCCAGGCGCGCCGCCAGCGCCCCGTAGCTGAGGGTTTGGCCCGGCGCGATGGTGTGCAGCGCCGCCCAGACACGTTGCTGGAAGGGGCTGCCCTGGGGTGCCAGCGGCAGCGGGCACGGGGTGCCCGGGTGGGCCAGCACCTCGCGCAAAACCGCCTGCCACGCGGTGGGCAGCACACCCAGCGGCGCCGGGTGACCCCAGGCGCGGCGCCACAACGTTAGCAACGCCGCGTCGTCGTCGCCCAGCCACAGCGCGTGCAGGCCCTGGGCGCTGGCGGCCGCCAGGGCCCGCCCCCACGGCGTGGGCAAGGTCGTCACCGTCAGGTCGGAGGGTAGGGTGGGGCGCATGCAGTGACTGTAGCACCGCCGCGGTGCCCGCGGGCGCCCAGGCGCCCAGCGGTTACGATGCGCACCGATGAGCCCGGACCACACGACGTTTTACTGGCACGACTACGAGACCTTTGGCCGCGACGCGCGCGTGGACCGGCCGGCGCAGTTTGCCGGGGTGCGCACCGACGCCGAGCTGCGCGAAATCGGCGAGCCGCTGGTGGCGTACTGCCAGCCGACGCCGGACTTCTTTCCCGACCCCCAGAGTTGCGTGCTGACCGGCATCACACCGCAGCACTGTCAGCGCCATGGTTGGCCGGAGCGCGTGTTCGCCGAGCGCATCCATGCGGAGCTGTCGCAGCCCGGCACGATCGGCGTCGGCTACAACTCGATCCGCTTCGACGACGAATTCACGCGCCACCTGCTGTGGCGCAACCTGCTCGACCCCTATGGGCGCGAGTGGCGCGACGGCTGCAGCCGCTGGGATTTGCTCGACGTGATGCGCGCCGCGTGGGCGCTGCGGCCCGAGGGCATCGAGTGGCCGCGCGGCGACGACGGGCAGGTGAGCCTGCGGCTGGAGCATTTGAGCGCCGCCAATGGGCTCACGCACACCCAGGCGCACGACGCGCTGTCGGACGTGCGCGCCACCATCGCGCTGGCGCGGCTGCTGCGTGCGCGCCAGCCACGCTTGTTCGAGTTTGCCTTGGGGCTGCGGCGGCGCGAGCGCGTGATGCAGGAGCTGGGCTTGCCGCGGCTGGCGGCGCAGGCGCGGCCGTTCGTGCATGTGTCGGGTATGTTGGGCGCGGCGCGGGGCTTTTGGGCGGTGATGTGGCCGCTGGCGCAGCACCCGCGCAACCGCAACGAAATCATCGCCTGGGATTTGGCGCACGACCCGCGCGAGCTGGCCGATTTGCGCGCCGACGAGGTGCGCGCGCGCTTGTTCGTGCGCGCGCAGGATTTGCCCGCCGGGGTGACGCGCCTGCCGATCAAGAGCGTGCACCTCAACCGCGCGCCGTTTGTGCTGGGGCAGCTGCAGGTGGTGCGTGGGCCTGTGGCCGAGCGTTGGGGCGTGGACTGGGGCGTCATCGAGCGCAACGCGCAGCGCATCGTGCAGTTGCCCGACCTGAGCGGCCTGTGGGCCGAGGTCTACGCCACGCCGACCGCACGGCCCGAGCCGGATGTGGACGCGGCGCTGTACGACGGCTTCGTCGGCGACGCCGACCGGCGGCGGCTGGCGCGGCTGCGGGCGCTGGACCCGAGGGAGCCGGCATGGCGCGAGATGGGCTTTGACGACGCGCGCCTGGGCGAGCTCGTGTTTCGCTTTCGCGCCCGCAACCACCCGGACACGCTGGACGCTGACGAGCGCGCGCGCTGGCAGGCGAACTGCCGTGCGCGCCTGCTGGACGGGGCGGGCGGTGCCACCCCGTGGCAGACCCGACGCCAGCAACTGCTGCAGGCGCACGCCGAGGCCCGCGCCCGTGGCGACGCGGCCGCGCTGGGTGTGGTGCAGGCGCTGTGGGATTACGCCGCCGCGCTGGGGCTGCCGGTGGGCTGAAGCCAGCGCAGGTGCTCACCGGCGGCGACGCCACGCAGGTAGGCGGGCACCTGGCGCGCCGGCATCGGTTGGGCCAGCCCGTAACCTTGCACGGCGTCGCAGCCCATCGCGCGCAAGGCGTGCAACTGGGTGGGGCGCTCGACGCCTTCGGCCACGGCGGCACGCCCCAAGCGATGCGCCAGCTCCACCGCCGCCAGCACGATGGCAGCGTCGTCGGCGTCGCGGTCCAGGTCGCGCACGAACGTGCGGTCGATCTTGAGCCGGTCGATGGGCAGTTGCTTCAGGTACGCCAGCGACGAGTACCCGGTGCCGAAATCGTCGATCGCGATCGTGGCCCCGGCCTCACGCAGCCGCATCAGCTCCTCGTGCGTGCGTTGCGGATCGCGCATCATCGCGCCTTCGGTGATTTCAAATTCCAGACCCTGCAGCGGTACCTGGCCGTCGTCGCTTTCGCCGCGGCTGGCGGCCACGACACCGATGACGCGGTCGGCCAAGCCCACGCGGTCGAACTGCCGTGCCGACAGGTTGACGCTCAGCGTCAGGCCAGGGTGGTCGCGCCGCCACAACGTGAGGTGGTGCAGCGCGGTGGCGCACACCCAGGCGCCCAGCGCATCGATCAATTCGGCCGAACTCTCGGCCAACGGGATGAACTGCGCCGGGGGCAGCAGCGTGCCGTCCGGCTGGGGCCAGCGCACCAGGGCCTCGAAGCCCAGCAGCGGCAGGCCGTCACGCAGCGCGTGGATGGGTTGGTAGTGCAGCTCCAGCGCGCCGATGCGGATGGCGTCGCGCAGCCGGGTTTCCAGCTCAATGCGGCGCAGCACGGCGTCGTTCATCGCGGGTTCGTAGTAACGCCAACTGGCGCCGCCGTCGGTCTTGGCGCTGTACATCGCGAGGTCAGCCAGGCGCAGCAGCTCGGCGGCCGTGTCGGCGTCCCGGGGCGCCAGTGCGATGCCGATGGAGGGGCTGAGGTACACCCGCTGGGGCGCGGCGGCCTCCCCCACCGCAACCTCGAACGGTTCGGTGAGTGCCTGCAGCAGCTGCATGGCCACGCGGGCGGCCTGGCTGTCGTCGTCCAGATCCGGCAGCGTGACGACGAACTCATCGCCACCCAGGCGCCCGATGAGGTCACTCTGGCGCAGCCGTTGGCGCAAGCGCTGCGCGGTTTGTTGCAGCACGGCGTCACCGGCGGCGTGGCCCAGCGAGTCGTTGACCGGCTTGAAGCGGTCCAGATCGATGAACAGCACCGCCAGCTGGCCCCCGCGACGCGCCCGGGCGGCCAAGGCCTGGTGCAGCTGCTCCAGCCACGCCGTGCGGTTGGCCAGGCCGGTGAGCGTGTCGGTGCGCGCCAGACGCTCGATTTCGGCCTGGGCGCGGCGGCGTTCGGTGATGTCGGTGTAGACCGTCACGAAGCCGCCGGTGCGCAGCGGCTGGCCGCGCACCTCCAGCACGCGGCCGTTGGGGCGCACGCGCTCGAAGTGGTGCGGCTCGAAGCGCAGCGCCCGCTCGGTCAGCGCGCGCAGCATGCCCTCGGGGTCGTCGGTGGGGCCGTACTCGCCACGCTCCACGTTGTAGCGCAGCACATCGCTCAACGTGACGCCCTCGCGCGCCAGCAGCGCGCGCGGCAGGTCCAGCAGCTCCACCAGAAGCTCGTTCCACACCTGGACCTTGAGTTCGCCATCGACCATCGACACGCCGACCGGGATGTTGGCCACCAGGGTTTGCAGCACGTCCACGGTGCGCTCCAGCCGCAGGCGTTGGCGTTGCTCGTCGGTGATGTCGGTGTAGGTCGTGACAAAGCCCAGCAACTCGCCATCGACATGGATCGGCTCGCCGATGACGAGGTGGGTGCGCCCGTTGGGGCGGGTGCGCTCAAGGCGGTGCGGCTCGAAGCGCAGCGCCAGCGCGCGCCGCTCAGCCACGGCTTGCTCGACGTCCACCGGTCCGTACTCGCCCCGGCTGGCCGGTACCCGGATCAGGTCGCCAAAGTCCACCCCCTCGCGCAGCAGCTCGGCGGGCAGCTCCAGCACACGGCCAAATTCGGCGTTCCACACCCGCAGTTTGAGGTCGCGGTCGAACACGCTCAGACCCATCGGCAGGTTGTGCACGATCGCTTCCAGGTACGCGCTGCGCTGGCGCAGGGCCTCTTCCAGCCGCACGCGCTCGGTGATGTCGATGTTGATGCCGTAGGCGATGCGTTGGCCGCTGGCGGGGTCGCGCGTGACGGTGATGCGCAGCAGGTGGTGCGTGACGCGGCCGTCGGGTTGGCGCACGCGGTAGTGCGTTTCGCCCTGGCCGCGTTGGTAGGCTTGCTCCAGTTCCTGGTTGACGCGGGCGCGGTCGTCGGGGACCAGGTGGCGCAGGGCGTTTTCCCGGGCGGCGGCCTCCTCGGGGCCGATGCCGTGCATGCGCCGAAACACCGCCGACCACCACAGCTCGCCGCTGTCGAGGTTGCGGCGCCAATGCGCGATGTCGAGCCGGTCCAGCAGCTCGGAAAAACGCTGGCGCTCGTCGTCCAGCAGCCCCTGGGTGCGGCGCTGCCGATCGTGGGCGCGCCACCACGCCCAGCCTGCCGCAGCGGCGCAGGCCCACCCGAGCAGGGCAAACGCAATCAGCATGGTGTGGCAGGCCGCTTCATGGTGGTTGCAGTATAGGCGCCGTCCGCGGCGCAGGGGGCTCGGAATTACCCGCAACGCCGCCAGGCCGGGTCAACGGCGTCGGCTGCTGCCACCCACCAGGCCACCCAACAGCCCGCGCACCAGTTCACGTCCGAGCTGGGCGCCGACCTGCCGTACCGCCGTCTTGACCACCGTCTGCACCAAACCGTCGGTCTGACCACCGCGCGGCCCGGTACGGCCCAACAGCAGCTCACCGACCAGGCCACCCAAGCCGGTGCCTGCCGTGACGGTGGGCGCCGCGGTTGCGGACGCGGCGCCAGCCGCCCCCGCGCCGCCGGCGTGGGCGGCGCGCAGCCGTTCGTAGGCGCTTTCGCGGTCCACCGCTTGCTCGTACACCCCGGCCACGAGCGAGCCGCGCAGCAGCGCCGCACGCTCCTCAGGGGTGATGGGGCCCAGCCGGCTGGCCGGCGGCAACACCCAGGCGCGCTCGGTTTCGCTGGGGCGGCCTTTGGCGTCGAGCAGGCTGACCAACGCCTCGCCGACGCCCAGTTCGGTGATGGCGCGCTCCAGGTCGAGCCCTGGCTTGGGTCGCATCGTTTGCGCGGTGGCCTTGACGGCTTTTTGGTCGCGCGGTGTGTAGGCACGCAGGGCGTGCTGGATGCGGTTGCCCAGTTGGCCCAGGATGCTGTCGGGCACGTCCAGCGGGTTTTGCGTCACAAAGTACACCCCCACGCCCTTGGAGCGAATCAGCCGCACGACCAGTTCGATGCGCTCCAGCAGCACCGGTGGCGCGTCGGCGAACAGCAGGTGCGCTTCGTCAAAGAAAAACACCAGCTTGGGTTTGTCCAGGTCGCCCACTTCGGGCAGCGCCTCGAACAGCTCCGACAGCAGCCACAGCAGAAACGCGCCGTACAGGCGCGGCGCGGTCAGCAGCTTGTCGGCGGCCAGGATGTTGACGACGCCACGCCCGTCGACGGTCTGCATCAGGTCGGCGATGTCGAGCATCGGCTCGCCAAAAAAGCGCTCGGCGCCTTGTTGTTCCAGCGTCAGCAGGCCGCGCTGGATGGCGCCCACGCTGGCGGCGCTGATGTTGCCGTACTCGGTGGTGAATTGGCGCGCGTTGTCGCCGACGTGCTGCAGCATCGCGCGCAGGTCCTTCAGGTCCAGCAGCAACAGGCCCTGGTCGTCGGCGATCTTGAACACCAGGTTGAGCACGCCGGCCTGGGTGTCGTTGAGGCCCAGCATGCGTGCCAACAGCAGCGGGCCCATGTCCGACACCGTGGCGCGCACGGGGTGGCCTTGTTCGCCGAACACGTCCCACAGCGTCACCGGGCAAGCGGCCGGCTGCGGGGCGGGCAGGCCGCGTTCGGCCAGCACCTGGGCCAGTTTGCCCTCGATGCGGCCGGGCTGGCTGATGCCGGTCAGGTCCCCTTTGACGTCGGCCAGAAACACCGGCACGCCGTGGCGCGAAAACCCTTCGGCCAGCGTTTGCAGGGTGACGGTTTTGCCGGTGCCGGTGGCGCCGGTGATCAGGCCATGCCGGTTGGCCTTGTCCAGCAGCAGGTGGCACTCGGTGGCGTCACGTCGGGCGACGAGGATGGAAGCGCTCATGGGTCGTGGAGGATCGGGTTGCAACAGGGGTGCCGCGTAGAATAACGGATTGCCCCTGCGGGGGCTGGACGAACGACGCAAACGACGACGAGGTTCGCATGGCAGGACATTCCAAGTGGGCCAACATCCAGCACCGCAAGGCGCGGCAGGATGAAAAGCGCCAGCGCATCTGGACGCGCGTGGTGCGCGAGATCATGATCGCGGCGCGCCAAGGCGGTGGTGACCCGGCGGCCAACCCGCGCCTGCGGCTGGCGATCGAAAAGGCCAAAGCGGCCAACATGCCCGCCGACACGATCAAGCGCAACATCGACAAAGCCACCGGCAACCTGGAAGGTGTGCAGTACGAGGAGGTGCGCTACGAGGGCTACGGCATCGGTGGCGCGGCGGTGATCGTGGACTGCATGACCGACAACCGCGTGCGCACGGTGGCCGAGGTGCGGCATGTGTTTTCCAAGCATGGCGGCAACCTCGGCACCGAGGGTTCGGTGGCGTTTCAGTTCCAGCACTGCGGGCAGATCGTGTTCGAGCCCGGCGTGTCCGAAGACAAGGTGATGGAAGTGGCGCTGGAAGCCGGCGCCGACGACGTGCTGACGCAGGATGACGGCTCGATCGAGGTGCTGACCGCGCCGACGCAGTTCGAAGCGGTGCGCGACGCGCTGCAAGCCGCGGGGTTGAGGCCGGCGATGGCCGAGGTGACCTGGCGTCCCACCAACACCGTGGCCTTGAGCGGCGAGGACGCGCAGCGCATGCAAAAGCTGCTGGACGCGCTGGAAGACCTGGACGACGTGCAGGAGGTGTTCCACAACGCGGAGCTCGACCTATGAGCGGCGGGCTGCGCATCCTGGTGGTGGGGGGGGGCGGCCGCGAGCATGCGCTGGCGTGGAAGCTGGCGCAGTCGCCGCAGGCGGCGCAGGTGTTCGTGGCGCCGGGCAACGGCGGCACCGCGCGCGACCCGCGTCTGACCAACGTGCCGCTGAGCGACGTGGCGGCGTTGCGCGACTGGGCGCGCGAGCAGCGCATCGACCTGACCGTGGTGGGGCCCGAAGCGCCGCTGGCCGCCGGCATCGTCGATGCCTTCCGGGCCGCGGGGCTGCGCATCTTCGGGCCGACGCAGGCCGCGGCACGCCTGGAGAGCTCCAAAGCCTTTGCCAAAGCGTTCATGCAGCGCCACGGCATCCCGACCGCGGCGCACGAGACCTTTGCCGACGCGGCCGCCGCGCACGCCTACGTCGAGCGCGTCGGCGCGCCCATCGTCGTCAAGGCCGATGGCCTGGCCGCCGGCAAAGGCGTGGTGGTGGCGATGACGGCCGCCGAGGCGCACGAGGCGATCGACTTCATGCTGCTGGACAACCGGCTGGGCGTGCAGCACAACGCCGAGGGCGCGCGCGTGGTCATCGAGTCGTACCTGGAGGGCGAGGAAGCCAGCTTCATCGTGCTGGTGGACGGCGAGCACGTGCTGCCGCTGGCCACGAGCCAGGACCACAAACGGCTGCTCGACGGCGACGCCGGCCCCAACACGGGTGGCATGGGGGCCTATTCGCCCGCGCCCGTGGTCACGCCCGAGGTGCACGCGCGCGTGATGCGCGACATCATCGAGCCCACCGTGCGCGCCATGGCGGCCGAAGGCACGCCCTACACGGGCTTTTTGTACGCCGGGCTGATGATCGCGCCGGACGGCACGCCGCGCACGCTGGAGTTCAACTGCCGCATGGGCGACCCCGAAACCCAGCCCATCCTGATGCGGCTGCGCAGCGACCTGGTGCCGGTGCTGCTGGCGGCCACCGAAGGGCGGCTCGACCAAGTGACGCTGCAGTGGGACGAGCGCGTGGCGCTGGGGGTGGTGGTGGCCGCCGAGGGCTACCCTCTCAACCCTCGCAAGGGCGACGTCATCGAAGCGCTGCCGGCCGACGGCGACGACGCCATGGTGTTCCATGCCGGCACCGCGCTGGACGCGACCGGGCGCTTGGTCGCCAGCGGTGGGCGGGTGCTGTGCTGCACGGCCCTGGGCACGGATGTGGCCGCCGCGCGCGCGCGGGCCTACGCGCTGGTCGATGGCGTGCGCCTGGCCGGCATGCAATACCGGCGTGACATTGGCCACCGGGCGCTGGCGCGCGGTTGAGGCCGCGCGGCCACCCTGGGCGACCTTCAGAGGAGAGCAGCCGTGAACGACCCGGTGCCTACGATGCGCGAGTACCTGCTGGGCTTGCAGGCACGCATCACCAGCGCGATCGCCGAAATCGACGGGCGATCGTTCCTGTCCGACGCCTGGGAAAAGGAGCCCGGCAGCACGCTGCAAGGCAGCGGCGTGACGCAAATCCTGGAAGGCGGCGAGGTGTTCGAGCGCGCCGGCTGCGGGTTTTCCCACGTCAGCGGCCCGCGGCTGCCGCCCTCGGCCACCCAGCACCGGCCGGAGCTGGCGGGCGCGCCCTTCGAGGCGTTGGGCGTGTCGCTCGTGTTCCACCCGCGCAACCCGTACGTGCCCACCGTGCACATGAATGTGCGCATGATCACGGCACGCCCCCAGGGTGGCGCTGCGGTGAGCTGGTTCGGCGGCGGCATGGACCTGACGCCGTACTACGGCTTCGAAGAGGACGCGGTGCATTTTCACCGTACCTGCGCGCAGGCGCTGGCGCCGTTTGGCGACGACAAATACCCGCGCTTCAAAGCCTGGTGCGATGACTATTTTTGCCTGCGCCACCGGGGGGAACAGCGCGGCATCGGCGGCATTTTTTACGACGACCTCACCGAACTCGGCGTCGAAGGCGGGCTGGCGCTGACACGGGCGGTGGGGGATGCCTTTTTGCACGCCTACGTGCCCATCGTGCAGCGGCGCAAGGACACGCCTTACGGTGAGCGCGAGCGCCAGTTCCAACTGTACCGGCGTGGTCGCTACGTCGAGTTCAACCTGGTGTGGGATCGTGGAACGCACTTCGGCTTGCAGTCGGGCGGGCGCACCGAGTCGATCCTGCTGTCGATGCCGCCGCTGGTGCGCTGGGCCTACGACGAGCGACCGGCGCCGGGCACGCCGGAGCATCGCCTGCTGACCGAATTTTTGGTGCGACGGGATTGGTTGTGAGCGAGCGGCCAGCCCCGCAGCGGCGCCGTGTCGGTGTGCTGGGTGGGGCGTTTGACCCGCCCCACCGCGCGCACCGGGCGCTGGCCGAGGCGGCGCTGGCGCAGCTAGACCTCGATGCGCTGCACATCGTGCCCACCGGGCAGGCCTGGCACAAGGCACGCCCGCTGACCGACGCGGCGCATCGGCTGGCGATGTGCCAACGGGCGTTTGGCGATTTGCCCGGCGTGGTGCTGGACGCGCGCGAGCTGCGGCGCACGGGGCCTTCGTACACGGTGGACACGCTGACCGAGCTGCGTGCCGAGCACCCCGCGGCCGAGCTGTTGCTGCTGCTGGGGGCCGACCAGTGGGCGGCGCTGCCCACCTGGAAACGCTGGCGCGACGTGCTGGCGCTGGCCACGGTGGTGGTGGCGCAGCGGCCGGGCTGCGTCGCCCCAGGTCCACCCGGGGCCTGTGCCCTGAGCTTGGAGCTGCCGCCGCTGCCGGTCAGCTCCACCGCCGTGCGTGCAGCCGTGGCCGCAGGCGCCGACGAAGCGGCGCTGCGCGCGCTGGTGCCGGTGGCGGTTGCGCGGTATATTGTCGAACACGGTTTGTACCGTCTCCCTTCACCCACCGATCCATGACCGACACCGCCGCCCAACGCCGCATCCAAATACTTCAGCGTGCCATCGTCGATGGCCTGGAAGACGTCAAAGCGCAGGACATCCGCGTGTACGACACGCAGGCGCTCACCCCGCTGTTCGAGCGCGTCATCATCGCCAGCGGCACCTCCAACCGCCAAACCAAGGCGCTGGCCGCCAGCGTGCGCGACAAGGTCGTGGAGGCCGGCTTTCCCAAGCCCCGGCTGGAGGGCGAGGACAACGGCGAGTGGATCATCGTCGACTGCGGCGCCGCCGTCGTGCACGTGATGCAGCCGGCCATCCGCCAGTACTACCGGCTGGAGGAGATTTGGGGCGACAAGCCGGTGCGGCTGCGTCGCGCGGCCACGCGGACCGCCGCTTCGGGGACCGCCCCTGCCACCACCGCGGCCCCAGCGTCCAACCGGGCGCCGCGGCGCCGGCGTCCCGCAAGCGCTGCCGATCCAGCATGAAAATCCACGTGCTGGCCGTCGGGCAGCGCTTGCCCGACTGGGCCGAGGCCGCGTGCGCGGATTACTTGAAGCGCTTTCCGCCAACGCAGCGCGTCGTGCTGCAGACCGTCAAAGCCGAGCCGCGCACCGACACGCGCGGGGCCGAGGCCTGCATGGCCGCCGAAGCCGAGCGGCTGCGTGCCGCCCTGCCCAAAAGCGCCCACGTGGTTGCGCTGGACGAGCGCGGCCAGCGCTGCACCACCGAGCAGCTCGCCCAACGCTGGCAACGGTGGCAGCATCTGGGCGCCGACGTCGCGCTGTTGATCGGCGGCCCTGATGGGCTGAACCCGGCGTTGCGCGAGCAGGCCCACGAGCGGCTGCGCCTGTCGGACCTGACGTTGCCCCACGCGCTCGCGCGCGTGGTGCTGTTGGAACAGTTGTACCGCGCCTGGTCCATCGTTCACGGACATCCTTACCACCGCGCATGAGCCCGCCCGACCTGCCCACCGATGGCCGCCCCTGGGTCTATCTGGCGTCGCAAAGCCCGCGCCGCCACGAGCTGCTGCGCACCTGGGGCGTGACACCGGTGCCGCTGCTGCCCGACGCGCACGAAGACCCCGAGGAGCTGGAAGTGCCCGCACCGAACGAGCCGCCCGCCGCCTACGTGCGGCGTGTGACGCGCGCCAAGCTGGCCGCGGCGGTGGCCCGCCTGCGCCGCCGCAGCTGGCCGGCGGGCGTGGTGCTGAGCGCCGACACCACGGTGGCCGTGGACGGCGCGATCCTGGGCAAGCCCACCGACGCCGCCGACGCGGCGGTGATGCTGGCGCGCTTGAGCGGGCGTGCGCACGAGGTGCTGACCGCCGTGGCGGTGGCGCACGGCCCGCGGCGCTGGCTGCGGCTGAGCCGCTCGCGGGTGCTGTTCAAGTGGCTGACCTCGGCGGAGATCGACGCCTACGTCACCAGCGGCGAGCCGATGGGCAAAGCCGGCGCTTACGCCATCCAGGGTGTGGCGGCGCTGTGGGTACGGCGCATCCATGGCAGCCACAGCGGCATCGTCGGCCTGCCGGCGTTCGAGACCGGCGAGCTGCTGGCGCGCGCCGGCCTGACCCCGCTGCGGTAACCTTGCACGCCATGACGCACGACATCCTCATCAACTGGTCGCCGCAGGAAACGCGCGTGGCCATCATTGAGCAAGGCGCGGTGCAGGAGGTGCACATCGAGCGCGCGCTGGAGCGCGGGCTGGTGGGCAACATCTACGTCGGGCGGGTGCAGCGTGTGCTGCCGGGCATGCAGTCGGCGTTCATCGACATCGGCTTGGAACGCACGGCATTTTTGCATGTGGCCGATTTGCTGCCGCACATCCAGCAGCGGTTCGGCCCCGCGCGCGCCGACGCCGACCACGGGGGCGGGCGCCCCGCGCCGCCGCCCATCGAGCGCCAGGTGTTCGAGGGCCAGTCGCTGCTGGTGCAGGTGCTCAAGGACCCCATCGGCAGCAAAGGCGCGCGGCTGACGGCGCAGATCAGTATAGCGGGGCGGCTGCTGGTGTTTCTGCCGCACGACGAACACATCGGGGTGTCGCAAAAAATCCCCAGCGCCCAGCGCGAGGCCCTGCGCCAGCGCTTGCAGTCGCTGGTGGGCGAGGGCGGCGGTGGCTTCATCCTGCGCACCAACGCCGAAGACGCCAGCGACGAGGAGCTGGCCGATGACATCGCCTACCTGCGCAAAACATGGCAGCGCATCCGCGAGCGTGCCAACAGCGCCCGCCCCCCGACCCTGCTGTACGAGGAGCTGACCCTGGTGCAGCGCGTGCTGCGGGATTTGGCCACGCCCGCCACGCGCTCGATCCAGGTCGACTCGCGCGAGCAGTTTGCCGCCTTGCAGGCGTTTGCCCAGGAATACACGCCGCAGGTGGCCGAGCGGCTGCAACTGTACCGTGGCGAGCGGCCGATTTTCGAGCCCTTTCAAGTGGACGAGGAGATCCTGCGCGCGCTGGGCCGGCGCGTCGACCTCAAAAGCGGCGGCTACCTGATCATCGACCAGACCGAAGCGCTGACCACGATCGATGTCAACACCGGCGCGTTTGTGGGCGCGCGCAACTTCGACGACACGGTGTTTCGCACCAACCTAGAAGCCGCGCAGGCCATCGCGCGGCAGTTGCGGCTGCGCAACCTGGGGGGCATCATCATCATCGACTTCATCGACATGGCGCGCGAAGAGCACCGCGAAGCCGTGCTGGCCGAGCTGCGCAAACAACTGGCGCGCGACCGTGTCAAGACGATGGTGGGGGGCTTTTCGGCGCTGGGGCTGGTGGAAATGACGCGCAAGCGCACGCGCGAGTCGCTGGCGCAGATGCTGACGGAAACCTGCCCGGCGTGCGACGGCCGCGGCCGCGTGCGCACCGCGCGCACCGTCTGTTACGACATCCTGCGTGAGATTTTGCGCGAGGCGCGCGCCTTCAACCCACGCGAGTTTCGCATCGTGGCCGCGCCCGCGGTGATCGAGCGTTTCCTGGACGAGGAAAGCCAGCACCTGGCGGGCCTGTCGGACTTCATCGGCAAGCCGATTTCGCTGCAGAGCGAAAGCGCCATGACGCAAGAGCAGTACGACATCGTGCTGCTGTAGGGCGACTTCACATCCCCCACACCCCCACCGTGCGGCTGCCGACTTGCTCGGTGCGCTGCCAGATCTTGTCGTCCCATGGGATACCCGGCCGGCGGTCAAAGACGATCAGGTGCGCCTCATCCGCGCCGCAGTGGTCGGCGTACTGCGCCGTCTGGGCCAGCCCCTCGTGCAGCGTGGCCTCCAGGCTCTTGTGCACGATCTTGAGCTCCAGCACCACCCGCTGCAGCGGCCCCAGCAGCCCCTGCGCTTCGTCGATCGGCCACTCGATCAAGAGGTCGGTGCGCCGCCGCCCCAAGCCATACTCGCGGCTGATGCGCCCACCGCCGTTGACGATGCGCTGCAAAAACGCCTGCAGCAGCAGCTGTGGGCCAGCTTCCTGTACTGAAAGCGCTCGATCCAGGCGTCGGCGTTTTCGCGGAAGAACTGCTGAAACGCCGCCAGCAGCTTGGGCATGTCGAGCCGGCGCTCAGGCGTGAGGTACCAGGCCTGCTCGTGCGCGATGGTGATTTGCCGCGTCCAGGTCAGCTCGCGCGGAATGACTTCGGGGTAGATGCGGTTGGCGATGCGCAGCTGCGGGCGGGTGGTGATGAGGCCAAGGTCGACCACGTACTCCACGTCGTCGGTGGGCAACGTGTCATCAGAATGCTCGCTGGCCAGCAAGCGGCTGATGACGCGGTGCACGCGCTGCTCGCGCACGCCGCACAGCACCACCGTTTGCGGAAAAGCCTGCGGGCGCTGCGCGTAGCCGGCGCGGATTTAGCGCAGCAGTGAAATGAGCGTGCCGCCCACCAGCGCGTCGACCTCATGCGGGGCGTGCAGCACGACGTAGCGCTGCGCTTCGACCAGCGCTTCGATCTCTTGCAAATCCACCCGCTCCAGCGGATCCAGCAGGTAGTGCAGCTCCGGCTTGCTGGGGCCGGCGGTGTTGAATTGCTTTTCGGCCATGGGCGCAGTGTAGCGGGCAGCGAGGCCAAACCACAGCGGGTCGTGCGTCACCCCTGGGGGCCGTCGCCAGCAAAAGCCGCCTCGCCACGCGCGTGCAGCCGCGCGTACAGGCCATCCGCGGCCAGCAGTTGCGCGTGCGTGCCTTGTTCGACCACGCAGCCTCCTTCCAGCACCACGATGCGGTCAGCGTGTTCGATGGTGGACAAGCGGTGCGCGATGACCAGCGTCGTGCGCCCGGTCATCAGCCGTGCCAGGGCTTGTTGCACCAGCCGCTCGGAGGTGTTGTCCAGCGCCGACGTGGCCTCGTCCAGGATCAGCACCGGCGCGTCTTTGTAGATGGCGCGGGCAATCGCCAGCCGTTGACGCTGTCCGCCCGACAGTTGCGCGGCGTTGTGGCCGACCACCGTGTCCAGCCCTTGGGGCAGCGTCGGCCACCAGTCGTCCAAGTTGGCCGCGGCCAGGGCCGCCTGCACGCGCGCGTCGTCCGGGTTGGGGTCGCCCAGCGCGACGTTGGCGCGCACCGTGTCGTTGAGCATCACGACGTCTTGGCTGACCATGGCGAACTGTCGCCGCAACGCCACCAGGTCCCACTCGCGCACGTCGCGCCCGTCCAGCAAGACCCGTCCGCGGCTGGCCTCGACAAAGCGCGGCAGCAGATTGACCAGCGTGGTTTTGCCCGAGCCCGACGGGCCTACCAGCGCCACCACCTCGCCGGGTTGGACGTGCAGCGTCACCCCCTGCAGCGCGTGCCCGGCGCCGTGGCGGTATTGCACCCACACGTCGTCCCACGCGATGGCGCCGTGGACGCGGGGTGTGTCGTGCTGTCCGCCGGCTTGCAACGGCGTGGCCTCCAGCAGGGCCAGCCCGCGCTCCAGCGCCGCCAGCCCGCGCGTGATCGGCGTGGCGATGTCGGCCAGTTGGCGCAGCGGCGTCACCAGCATCAGCATCGCGGTCACGAAGCCCACGAAGCTGCCCACCGACACCCCACCTTGCGCCTGCACGAGCGCCATCACGATCACCGCCGACAACGCCGCCGCCGCCAGCAGCTGGGTCAGCGGGGTCATCAGTGCGGCGGCCACGGTGCTCTTGAGCGCCAGGCCGCGCAACGTCTGGTTGAGGCGGTCGAACCGCTGCTGTTGCTGCGCCTGCGCTTCGTGCAAGCGAATCAGTCGGTGGGCCAGCACGTTTTCTTCGACGACGTAGGCCAGCGCGTCGGTGGCGTCCTGGCTGCGCCGTGTCACCCCGTACAGCCGCCGCGACAGCACCCGCATGCCCCACGCCATCGGCGGAAACATCGCCAGCACCACCAACGTCAGCGCCCAGTTGAGCCACAGCAAATACCCCAGCAGCGCCACGATGGTGAGTGCCGTGCGCACCGCTGTCAGCAAGGCCCCGACCAGTTGCCCGGCGCCGTTGTTGACCTCGTACACCACGGTGTTGGCCAGTTGGCTGGCGTTGTGCTCGGCGAACAGGCGCAGCTCCGCGTGTCCCAGCCGCTCGAACAGCACGCGGCGCAGCGCCACCATGCCACCGTTGGCGGTGTAGGCCAAGCCGTATTGGGCGACGAAGGTGGCCAGTCCCCGCAGCGCAAACAGCCCGATCAGCGCCAGTGGCACCGCCCACAGCGGCACCTGCCCGGCGACAAACCCCTCGTCCAGCAGCAGTTTGAGCAACGCCGGGATGGCCGGCTCGGTGGCGGCGGCCAGCAGCGCGCCGAGCAACGCCAGCCCCAGGCCGACCCGGGCAGGGCGAAAATACGGCCACAGCCGCCGCAAACGCTGATGCAGCGGGGCCGAGGGCGGGGTGGGGGCGGTGGATGTCAACGTCGATCCAGGGGGGTGGGGAACTCGGTCGTACCGGCCAGCGTTCCAACCGCGAAGGCGCTTGGCCGATCCGTTATTATCCGTTCCTCGTCTGGGCGAGTCTCCTGGGCGACGTATTGCGCATGACGACGACCTCCTCGATCGACCCTTTTCCAGATAACCCCTGGGCGCTGCATCGGCGGCAGTGGCTGGGCGCGGCCGCCGCAGCGCTGGCGGCGCCGTGGGCGCGCGCGCAGTTCCGCGTCGAAGTCACCGGCGTGGGCATGCAGCAGATTCCCTTTGCGGTGGCGCCGTGGCGCGTACCGGGTGGCCTGCCGCAGGATGTGCCGGCGATCGTTGCGGCCGACCTGGTGCGCAGCGGGCTGTTGCGGCAAGTGCCCAGCCAGACCCAGGGCCTGGACGAAACCACCCGCCCGGATCTGGCGCCGTGGAAGGCGCAAGGGGTGGATGCGCTGATCACCGGCAGCGTGCGCCCATTGGCCGATGGCCGCTTTGATGTGCGGTTTCGGCTGTGGGATGCGGTGCGCGGCACCGACCTGGGCGGGCAAAGTTACCCGGTCGGCGCGGGTCAGTTGCGTTTGGCGGCGCACCGCATCGCCGACTACGTTTACGAAAAACTGACCGGCGAGCGCGGGGTGTTTGCCACCCGCATCGCCTACGTTGGCGAGCAGGGGGGACAACACCGCCTGTGGGTGGCCGATGCGGATGGCGAAAACGCCCAGCCGGCGTTGACCAGCCGTGAGCCGATCATCTCGCCCGCTTGGTCACCCAACGGCGCGCAACTGGCCTACGTGTCGTTCGAAGCGCGCAAGCCCGTCATCTACGTGCACGACATCGCCACCGGACGGCGGCGGCTGTTGGCCAGTTTTCGTGGTTCCAACAGCGCGCCGGCCTGGTCGCCCGACGGTCGCCGGGTGTACGCGACGCTGACGCTGGCCGGCAGCTCGCAGATCTACGCGCTGGACCTGGACGGTGGCCAGCCGCAGCGCATCACGCAGACCGGGGGCATCGACACCGAACCGGCCTTCGCGCCGGACGGCAAATCGGTGTACTTCGTCAGCGACCGCGGCGGCTCGCCGCAGATTTACCGCATGACCCCGGATGGGCGCGAGGTGACGCGCGTCACCTACGATGGCGGCTACAACATCTCGCCCGCCATCAGCCCCGACGGCCGCCACATGGTCTACGTCACGCGTCAGGGCGGCGCGTTTCAGTTGCGCCTGATGGACCTGAGCAGCGGCGCCGTGACGGCGTTGACCGACACCCAGGCCGACGAGAGCCCGGGTTTCGCGCCCAACGGCCGCCTGATCATTTACGCCACCCGCACCCAGGGGCGCGAAGCGCTGATGACCACCAGCCTGGACGGCCGCGTCAAGGCCCGCCTCAACGCGCGAGGCAACGTGCGCGAGCCCGACTGGGGCCCGTGGATGGCTTGAGGTCTCGACACCATGGCGATGCCCAACGTTTTGGATCCCCTTCAACCCAACGACATGAACCCGATGAACAAGCGACCCACCTCCGCGCGCCCGCTGGCGCGTCTGACCCCGTTCGTGCTCGCCGCCGCGTTGATGGCGGGGTGTTCAAGCGTGCCGCTGGATGAAGGCGGCGCCCCGGTGACCGACCGCAGTCCGGCGCCCGTCGGCGCGGGCGGTGAGGGCGGCGCCGCAGGCGGCGCGGCCAGCGGCGGTGTGGACGGCCGTGCGGTCACCCCGGCGCAAGCGGCGCCGGCCGAAACGGCGCAGCCGCCGGCCAACGTGGCGCGGGTTATTTACTTCGATTTTGACTCGTACGTCGTCAAGCCCGAGTACATGGCCACGCTGGAAGCGCACGCGCGCTTCCTCAACGCCGACCGCAAGCGCCGCGTGGTGCTGGAAGGCCACACCGACGAGCGCGGTGGCCGCGAGTACAACCTGGCGCTGGGGCAAAAGCGCGCCGACGCGGTGCGCCGTGCGCTGGCGCTGCTGGGCGTGCAGGACGAGCAAATGGAGTCGGTGAGCTACGGCAAGGAAAAACCGGCCGTGCCCGGCAGCGGCGAGGAGGCCTGGAGCCGCAATCGCCGCGTTGAATTCGTTTACCGCTGAAGCGCAGCAGGAGCGTGCCGATGATGCCCAACCACCGCAGCGGCCGAAGCGTGCCGAACCGTACACCGCGCCTGGGGGCTTGGTGGCTGGCGTTGGCCCTGCTGGGTGGGGTGGCGCAGCCGGCGTGGGCGCTGTTCAGCGACGACGAGGCGCGCCGCGCGATTTTGGAGTTGCGTGGCCGCGTCGAGGCGCAGCGGCAGGCGCTGGAGGCGCAGCGTCAAGAGCTGGAAGCGGCGCGGCAGCGCGTGGCCGAGCTGGAGGCGGCGCTGGACCCGGCGCGCCGCGGGTTGCTGGAGCAAACCAACCAGCTCGAAGCGTTGCGGCGCGAACTGGCGCAGTTGCGTGGGCAGCAGGAGCAGCTGGCGTTTCAGTTGGCCGAGCTGCAGCGCCAGCAGCGCGACGCGTGGGCCGCGCTGGACGAGCGCTTGCGCGCGCAGGAGCCGGTCAAGGTCTCGATCGAAGGGCAGGAGTTCACCGCCCGGCCGGAGGAAAAGGCCGCGTTCGAAGGCGCGATGGCGGCGCTGCGGGCATCGGAGTTCGCCCGCGCGGCGCAGCTGTACGCCGACTTCGTGCAACGTTACCCCCAAAGCGGTTATGTGCCGCTGGCGCTGTACTGGCGCGGCAACGCCTTGTACGCCACGCGCGACTACAAGCCTGCCATCGACGCGTACCAGCGCTTGCTGGACGCCTACCCGCGCCACCCGCGCGCGCCCGAGGCGATGTTGGCCATCGCCAGCTGCCAGGTTGAACTCAAGGACGTCAAGGCCGCACGGGCCACCTGGCAGGCGCTGGTGCAGCGCTACCCCGACAGCGAAGCGGCTGCCGCGGCGCGCGAACGTTTGAGCCGTCTGCGGTGACGGTTCGCGCAGCCGCCTGACGTCCGCAAGCGGCGCGGGCCCGCTCTACAATCGCGTCCCGACCATGGACGAAACCACTTTTCAATCTTTGCACGCCACGGTGCTGGCGGCGGCTTTCGCCGTCTCGGCGGTCTTTGGCGCACTGGCCCAGCGCACCCATTTTTGCACGATGGGCGCCATCAGCGACGTCGTCAACATGGGCGACACCGTGCGGCTGCGCATGTGGGCGATGGCCATCGGCGTGGCCATGATCGGTTTTCACCTGATGGCGGCGGCCGGGCTCGTTGACCCTACCCAAACCATTTATTGGAGTGGGCGTGTTATTTGGGCCTCGGCCTTGCTGGGCGGGGCGTTGTTCGGCTTTGGCATGGTGCTGGGCTCGGGCTGCGGCAGCAAGACGCTGGTGCGGCTGGGTGGCGGCAGCCTCAAGGCGCTGGTGGTTTTTTTCGTGATGGGGTTTGCCGCCTACGCCACGTTGCGCGGCATCACCGCGGTGTTGCGCGATCGCACGGTGGATCGTCTGGCGTTCGACCTGCAGCCGGGCAGCCCCTTGCCGGCGTGGTTGGCGCAGCAGTTCGGCTGGGCGCCGTCGTCCACGGCACTGGTGCTGGGCGTGGGGGTGGGGGCCGCGCTCGTCGTTTGGGCGGCGTCGCATCCGGACTTCCGTGGCAGCGGCCAGGCATGGCTGGGGGGGGCGGGCATCGGCGCCACGGTGGCGGCGATGTGGGCGGTGTCCGGCTGGTTGGGGTTTGTGCCGGAACACCCACAAACGCTGGAGCCGGTCTATGTGGCCACGCAAAGCGGGCGCATGGAGGCCTTGACCTTCACCGCCCCGATGGCCTACACGCTGGACTGGTTGATTTACTACAGCGACGCCAACAAGGTGCTGACCTTGGGGGTGGTGTCGGTGTTGGGCGTGGTCGCCGGCGCCGCCGCGATGGCGCTGGCCACGCGCACCTTCCGCTGGGAGGGCTTTGCTGGCACCCGCGACACCGCGCTGCACATCGTGGGTGCGCTGTGCATGGGCGTGGGTGGCGTCACCGCCATGGGGTGCACGATCGGGCAGGGGCTCTCCGGGGTGTCGACGCTGAGCCTGACCAGCGTGCTGGCGTTGGTCGGCATCGTGCTCGGGGCGCTGGCGGGTTTTCGGTTCCAGCTTTGGTTGCTGGAGCGTGACTAAGGCTGTTTCCGCGCACGCCCACGCGCCGGCCCCCGACGCGGCATCGGGTGACTGGGATCCGGCGCGCCGCTTTGGTGGCGTGCAGCGCCTGTACGGCGCGCGTCGGGCGCGCACCATCGCCGAGAGCCATGTGGTCGTGGTCGGCGTGGGGGGCGTGGGCTCCTGGGCGGCCGAGGCGCTGGCACGCAGCGGGGTGGGGGCGCTCACGCTGATCGATCTGGACCACGTGGCCGAATCCAACGTCAACCGCCAGGTGCACGCGCTCACCGCCACGCTGGGCATGGCCAAGGTGCATGCGATGCAGGCCCGCATCGCGGGCATCCACCCCGGGTGTCGGGTGCGGGCGGTGGACGCTTTCGTGGCCCCGGACAACTGGGCCGAACTGTGGCAGCAGGCGTGCCGCGCGCAGGGCGAAGCGCGCCCGTTGGCGGTTATCGATGCGTGCGACCAGATGGCGGCCAAGGAAACCCTGGCGGCATGGGCGCGCGCGACACAGAAGGTGCCGTTCGTGACCGTGGGCGCGGCGGGGGGCAAGCGGCTGGCGCACGCGGTGGAGGTGGACGATGTGGCCCTGGCCACGCACGATCCGCTGCTGGCGCGGCTGCGCCAACGGTTGCGCCGCCAGCATGGGGCGCCGCGGCAGGGCCGCATCGGCGTTACCGCGGTGTTCAGCCGCGAGGCGGTCGCCCCGCCCGACCCATCGTGCGCGTTGGGCCGCGAGGGCAACCTCAACTGCCACGGCTACGGCTCGTCGGTGGCCGTGACGGCCACCTTCGGTCTATGCGCCGCGGGGTGGGTGCTGGATCGGCTGGCGCGTTTTTCATGATGCTATAATGCAAGCTTTCGCGCTACCCCTCAACGGTACCGCACGGGTCGTTAGCTCAGTCGGTAGAGCAGCGGACTTTTAATCCGTTGGTCGCAGGTTCGAATCCTGCACGACCCACCAAACGTCGGTTGGTGGCCGATCATGCGTTTGACCGCAGCGCAGCAACGCATCATCCAAGAAACCGTGCGGGCCACCGTCGGCGACGATGCAACGGTGGTTGTGTTTGGGTCGCGGTTGGACGACGCGCGCCGTGGTGGTGACGTTGATTTGTTGATCGAAACCAACCAACCCGTACCCGTTTTAGACCGGGCACGCCTGGGACTTCGGTTGCAGCAGCGGTTGGGCTTGCCATTTGACTTGGTGTTCCACTGCCGCGGGACCCCGTGGTCGCCATTCCAGAAAATGGCCCGGGACACGGGCACAGCGTTGGTTCATCGGCCGTCGCCATGACATCCCTGCAGGATCTCAAAGCTTACCTTGGTGATTTGCTCACCGCGATCCAACGCAGTGTTTATTTTTTGGTGGCGGCGGATCAACAGTTGCCTTGGCCGCTATCGGGCGCGGAGCTTGCGGCGCGCAAGAAGGACGAAGCGCTGTACCAGACCTTATCGGCCTTCAACGAGCGCTACGCCAAGCTGCAGGACACGGTGGGTGCTGCGATGCGGCATGCCAGTCTGTTGCTGGGGGAGCGCACCGACGATTTTTTGCATGTGCTTGCGCACTTTGAAAAGGCCGGCGTGATCACATCGGTCGAGACGTGGCAGGCGTTGCGCTTGGCCCGCAACCAAGCCGCGCATGAGTACGAGACCGATTATGGGAGCATTGCCGAGCATTTCAACGCGTTGCATGCGTTGCTGCCCGAGCTGGTTCTGACCGCGGCGCGGCTGGTGGCGCTGTCCCAAACCAAGCTTGGCATCGGTCCTCGGGATGACGCGTTTGCATCCGATGTTCAGCGCATCGTAGAGCGGCTGTCGCGCTCGCCATGAGCGACGCCGGCTCAGCCCCCACCCCGCCGGGTGTGCAAATCGAAATGGCGCCAAAAGGTCTGGCGCGCCTCAGGGGTGACGTCGGGGCTGAACGCGGCGTGGACGCGCAAGCGCTCCAGGCGCATCAGGCCCAACGCCAACGGCGGCAGCGGTCGCCACGACAGCGTCACCTGGCCACCCTCGACGGGCAGCGTGCACGCGCTGGCGTCGGCGGCAAGGTCGACGCCGGTGGCCAGACGCACCAAGCGCCGCCACTCCGCCGCGCTGGCGGTGACGTCGCGCGTTGCATCGGCCCGGGCCGCCAAAGGGACCGGAGGTGCGCCGTCGTTCATCCGCCCGCGATCGGCGGCCAGATGGCCAAGGTGTCGCCGTCGGTCAGCGCGCGGGCGGCGCGCGCCTCGGGCGGGATGTACACGCCGTTGACCAGCACCAGGTGCACGAGCTTGGGCGGCAGGTGCAGCCGCTCGATGAGCTGCTGCACCGTGGTGCCCGGCGCCACAGGCAACACGATTTGATTGCCCTGGGCGCCGGCCGGTAGATGGTCGCTGAGCGTTGCGAACAGCTTGAGGGTGACGTTCATGCTGCGATGCTAGCGCCGCCCGCCATCGAGCGCGCCGCTCCAGCGGTGCTGGCTTTGCGCGCAGGCCAGGTACGCCGCCGCGAACTGCGTGGGGTCGCGCAGCAGCGCCTCTTTCCAGGCCCCCAGCCGCACTTGGCCTTCGACCAAACCGCGCAGGGCACCCACGTGGTCGGTCCAGCCCACCGTGTTGCAGCCCACCACCCGGTCGCCGTGAAAGGCCAGGCTCACCACCTTGTGGTGGACCTCGTCCACCACTTCGGCCCGCTCGCCACCCGGCACACCCTGCCAGTGGCCGAAGCTGGTCGAGATCAGTCCCAGGGTGTCGAGCACGTTGATTTGGGTGACGCCGCGCAGCTCGGCGCGCAGCCCCACCATGTTGAGCGCGGCCACGCGCGCTTGCTCGGCGGCGTTGGGTTGGATGGCGCTGACGATGGTGGTGCCGCTGACCTTGTCGAAGGCTTCGGCGCAGTCGCCGGCGGCGTACACGCCGGGGACGTTGGTTTGCATGTGCTCGTCGGTGAGCACACCTTGCAGGCAGCGGATGTCGCTGGCTTGCAGGAACTCGATCGCCGGCTTGACACCGGCGGCGATGATGACAAGGTCGGCCTCGACGTGCTGGCCGTCGGACAGACGCACGCGCAGCGGCGCGGCCCGCTCGATGGCTTCGATGCGCGTTTGGGTGAGCACGCGCACGCCTTGGCGTTCGCACCAGTGCCGGATCATGCCGCCGGCGGTCGGCCCCATCATGCGCGGCACCATGCGATCGCCCATTTCCACCACCGTCAGCTGCACACCCCGCTGCTTGAGCGCTTCCATGATGATGCAGCCGATGAAGCCCGCGCCCAGTTGCAGCACGCGCGCACCAGGCTTGGCCAGTGCCTGGATGGCGCGCGCGTCGGCCAGCGTCCAGCAGTGGTGCACACCCGGCAGCGTGACGCCGGGGATGGGAGGCTTGACGGGGCGCGAGCCGGTGGCCAGCAGCAGCCGGTCGTACTCCAGCGTGCGGCCGTCGTGCAGCGTGACGCGGCACGCTTGGGTGTCCACCGCCGTGGCGCGGCCCGCCACGCAGTCGATGCCCAGCGCCGCGTAATGCCCAGGGTGCTTGCGCAGGTAGGTGCCGCGCTCGTCGATGTTGCCCACCAGCAGGTAGGGGATGGCCATGCGCGAGTAGGGCGGCTCGGGCTCGTCGCCCACCAGCGTGACGCGGTCGTGCGGCGCGTGCTTGCGGATGGTTTCGGCCGCGATGACGCCTGCCGGGCCTGCGCCCAGGATGACGTGGTGCCGCATGGTCACAGGCCCAGACGTGCTTTCGTCTCCGCCGTGGGCCGCCCTTGGGCGTCCCAGCCGCGCACTTCGTAGTACTTGGGCAGCATCTCGGGCAGCTTGTTGGTCAACCCCTTGGCCGGGCCGGTCTTGGCCGGCTCGTTGAGCAGCCGTGGCGGCAGCGTGTCGTCGGCGGCGGTGAAGCCGGCGCGGTTGTTGAACTCGCGCTCCAGGTTCCAGATGCGCTCGCCGATGCGCTCGAGCTCCTGCACGGTGAACTCCTCGCCACAGGCGGCGGCCACCTGCGGGGCGACGTCGGCCAGCGTCCAGGCAAAGCTGGTGAAGATGCAAATGCCGGCCGAGTCGAACGCTGCCGTGGCGTCCTGGAACGCTTTGACCAGCTCGGGTTTGCCCTCGGTGCTGTGTGGGTCGGTCTTGACGGGGATGCCCAGCACCTCCGAGGCCACCGTGTAGCCGCGCAGGTGGCACGCGCCGCGGTTGCTGGTGGCGTAGGCCAACCCCATGCCTTGGATGCCGCGGCTGTCGTAGGCAGGGAATTCCTGGCCCTTGACGCTCATTGACAGCTCGGGGTGGCCGTATTTGGCGCACAGCCGCTTGGAGCCCAGGGCGATTTCCTTGCCAAAGCCGATGCCGTTGGCGGTCATGTCGGCCAGCTCGCACAGCGCCCGCGCCGAGCCAAACGGGGCTTCGAGGCCGATTTGCTCTTTGGTCAGCACCCCCAGTTCGTACAGCTCCATGACCGCGCCTACCGTGGCGCCGAAGCTGATGGGGTCCATGCCGTGCTCGTTGCAGATGAGGTTGGCGTATTGCAGGGCCTCGAGGTCGTTGACGCCGTTGGCCGCCCCCAACGCCCAGGCGGCTTCGTACTCCAGGCCGCCGCTGGCGCCCCAGTACTGAGGCTTGTTTTGCACGCTGAAGTGGGTTTCGTCGATTTTGCTGATGCGCCCGCAGGCGATCGTGCAGCCAAAGCAGGCCTGGTTGGTGACCAGGTGCGGCTTGCCGTCGGTGGGGCGTGGCTTGAGCATGGCCTCGGCCGAGATGTCGTTGGCGCCTTCGAACTGCACGTCGCGGTGGTTGCGTGTGGGCAGCGCGCCGATTTCGTTGATGACGTTCATCAGCACCTGGGTGCCGTATTTGGGCAGGCCCTGACCCGTGACGGCGTTGTCGGCCAGCACCTTTTTGGCGGCGCGCGTGGCCTGCATGAAGGCCTGCGGGTCGCGGATGTTGCCCACGCCCTTGGTGCCGCGCACCGCGATGGCCTTGAGGTTTTTGCTGCCGGCCACCGCGCCCACGCCCGAGCGCCCCGCGGCGCGGTGCAGGTCGTTGACGACGCAGGCGAACAGCACCTGGTTTTCGCCGGCGCGCCCGATGCTGGAGATGCGCAGCAGCGGGTCTTGCAGGCTGGTCTTGAGGATGTGCTCGGTGTCCCACACGCTCTTGCCCCACAGGTGCGAGGCGTCACGCAGCTCGGCCACGTCGTCCTGAATGTACAGGTACACCGGCGTGGGCGACTTGCCCTCGAAGATGATCATGTCCCACCCAGCCGCCTTGAGCTCCGCGCCCCAGTAGCCGCCGGAGTTGGAGCAGGCGATGGCGCCGGTCAGCGGCCCCTTGGTGATGACGGTGTAGCGCCCGCCGGTGGAGGCCATCGTGCCGGTCAGCGGCCCCGTGGCCCAGATGATTTTGTTGTCCGGCGACAGCGGATCGACCTTGGGGTCGACTTCTTCGACCAGGTATTTGCTGCCCAGCCCGCGCGAGCCGAGGTACTGGCGCGCCCAGGTCATGTTGAGCGGCTCCGGCGTGCAGGTGCCGGCGGTGAGGTTGACACGCAAAAGTTTTCCGGCCCAGGCCATGATCGGTCTCCTTGCAAGCGTTGGCGTTGTGTGACGGAACGATGGGACGGCGCTCACGCCGTGGCGGCGGCGGGCTGGTTGCCGAGCTTGTCGGCCCACTGCTGCATCTTGCCCAGGCCGGTCCAATTGGCGTCGATGAAGGTGATGGCGCCGGTGGGGCAGGCCTCGGCGCACGCGGGCTGGCCGCCGCACAGGTCGCACTTTTGCACCTTGCCGGTTTCGGCCACGTAGTTGATCGTGCCAAAGGGGCAGGCGATCGTGCACACCTTGCAGCCCACGCAGGTCGATTCGCTGACCACCTTGGCGCCGGTGACCTTGTCCACCGTGATGGCCTCCACCGGGCAGGCGTGCAAGCACCAGGCTTCGTCGCACTGGGTGCAGGTGTAGGGCACCTTGCGGCCGGTGTGGTGGAAGTCAAACACCTTGATGCGGGACTTGGCGGTGGCAAAGACGCCATAGTTTTCGTACGAGCACGCCATCTCGCACGAGAGGCAGCCGGTGCACTTGGCCGGGTCGATGTGCAGCATCTTCTGCATGGTGTGTCTCCTGGTGGTGCGCGGGGCATCCCCACCCGCGTGTGGGTTTTGCGCTATTCTTGGCAGCACAAAACCCCGCACCACCTAGGGTTTACCCCAGGGCGGTGCGAAATTCTCAAAATGCGACACCGTGGCCGGCTCGCGGCCGCACCAGGAGACAACCGCACCATGGCGCAAGGCGTCGAGCACCGTGTGGCCCCCGCCGCCGCGGGCGAGCGCTTGCGCGCCATCGAGCAGGCGCGCCGGCGGTGGTTGCTGCACGAGGGGCCAGCGCCGGCCAGCGCGGCCGTGGAGCCGTGGATCGTGGCGTCGTGGCAGCGCTGCCTGGCGTGGGGGCGCTCGCCGCGCGAGCGCATCACGTTCGACGCCGTCAGCGCCGCGGCGCAACGGCGGGCGCTGCAGGCCAGCGCCGAGCTGCGTCGGGTGGCGGCCCCGGTGATCGAACAAACGCTGGGCCGGGCGATGCACGACACCGGCTACTTCGCGCTGCTGACCAACGCCGACGGCGTCGTCATCGACGTGCATGGGCCGGTCGATGACCACAACGTGCACGTGCACGCGATCGCCCGCGTCGGGGTGGACCTGTCGGAGCGCACCGTGGGCACCACCGCCATCGGCGCTGCGTTGGCCGAACTTACGCCGGTGTGGCTGCACCGCGGCGAGCATTTTTTTGAAGACACCGCGGTGTACTCGTGCGCGGGCGCGCCGCTGTGGGGGCCGGACGGCGCTTGCCTGGGGATGCTGGATTTGACCGGGGTGCTCGCGCCCGAGCGTCGGGCGCTGAAGCACCTGGTGGCGGTGACGGCGCGCCGTATCGAAAACGCGTTGGTGCTGGCCCAGTCGCACACGCTGCGCCTGCGGCTGACGTGGCCCGGCCACCTGCCCGGCGACGATGACGACGGGCTGCTGGCGCTGGACGGTGAGGGCATGATCGTGGCGGCCAACCGAACTGCGGCCCACATGCTGGACATCGGCGCGCCGTGGCCGCACGCCAGCGAGGTGCTGGCGCTGCCGGTGGCGATGCTGTTCGACGCTGCACGGCGCCAGCGCCCGCCGCTGGAGGTGCCGACCTGGGGCGGCCTGCGGGTGCTGGTGTGGGCGCAAACCGGTGGCGCCGACGCTGGCGCGGCCGTTGGCGCGGCGGCGGTGCCGCTGCGCAGCCGCGAGGCGGCCCTGATCCGTCAGGCCGTCGCCGAAGCCGGAGGCAACGTGGCCGAAGCGGCGCGGCGTCTGGGCATCAGCCGCGCCACCGTCTATCGCCGGCTGGCCCAGCGCCGCGATGAGCCCGACACCGCGGCCTGATGCTCAGGCCAGATCCTCGGCCTTGAGGGTGGCCTGCACCGCAGGGCGCACGCCCAGCTCCTCCAGCACGATGTGCACGGCCAGCGAGCAGGCGCCGGGTTTGAGGTACAGCTTCATGATCCGGTTCTGCACAGCGAAAAGTGCTGTGCAGGTGCGAGTGTAGGCATTCGACGGTTCATTTGCTCGCCTGCTGGGCTGCGTTCGGGAAAAATACCGGCTGGCCGGCGATTTGATAGTCGGCGATCGCTTGCTGCCCCTGGGGCGAGACGAGCCAGTCGGCAAAGCGCTGGGCATCGCGCACGTTGACGTGGGGGTGGCGCGCCGGGTTGACCACGATGACGCCGTACTGGTTGAACAGGCGCTGGTCGCCTTCGACCAAGATGGTCAGGTCGGCGCGGTTCTTGAAGTTCAGCCAGGTGCCGCGGTCGGCCAGCACGTAGGCACCACTGCTGGCAGCGATATTGAGGGCCGGCCCCATGCCGCAGCCACAGGCCCTGTACCCAGCGCCCTTGTCCTCTACACCAGCCAGCGTCCAATACCGCAGCTCGGCCGCATGCGTGCCGCTTTTGTCGCCACGCGAAATGAACGGCGCACCCGCCGCGCTGATCTTCTTCAGCGCCGCCACGATGTCATGGCCACGGACCCCTAGCGGGTCCGCCTTGGGGCCGATCAGAACGAAGTCGTTGTACATCACCGGCAGGCGCTTCAGACCCCAACCTTCGGCCACAAACTTCTCCTCGGCCGGCTGGTCATGCACGAAGACCACATCCGCATCGCCGCGCCGGGCCATGTCCAGCGCCTGCCCCGTGCCCAGGGCCACGACCTTGACCGCGATGCCACTGTGCTGTGTGAAGCGCGGCAGCAGGTGCGCGAACAAACCCGATTGCTCGGTGGAGGTCGTCGAAGCCACGACGATGCTTTGCGCTGCCGCAGCCGTCAGCAGGCCCAGCCCCAGGCCCCAGGCTGCGACCCAGCGCCACAGCTTTTGGATTCTCTTTTTCGAGCCGCTCATATCAGTTCTCCTTTAACGAAAAGCGCCCCTTCGGGCGATACCACCTGCAGCCGTTCGTGGTCGAAGAATTCGCGCACCGGCAAATCGGCCAACAGCCGCCCGCGCTCCAGATACAGCACGCGACTGGCCAGGCGCTTGACCTGGCCCAGGTTGTGGCTGGCAAAGACCAGCGTCAGCGGCGCGCCCGCTGCCGTGCGGCCCTGCATGAACTGCGCGATCAGCGCCTCCACCTCGCGCTTGGCGTGCGGATCCAGGCTGGCCGTGGGCTCGTCCAGCAACAGCACCTGCGGCTGCAAGGCCCAGGCACGCGCCAGCGCCAGGCGCTGCTGCTGGCCACCCGAGAGCGTGCGCGCCGCACGGCTGGCCTGGCCCTCCAGCCCCACCCGCTGCAGCGCGCGCATGGCCTGCACCTTGGCGTCGGTCCAGCGCGCGCCGCGCAGCCACAGCGCCAGCGCCACATTGCGCAGCGCGCTGGTGCGCAGCAGATAGGGCCGTTGAAACAGCATGGCCTGCGCGCGCAGCGGCACGCTGCTCACACGCCCGCTGCTGGGCGGCTGCAGACCATGCAGCAGCCGCAGCAGCGTGCTCTTGCCGCTGCCGTTGGCACCCACCAGAGCCACCGCCTCGCCCGCGTGAATGCGCAGATCCAGGGCATGCAGCGCCTGCACCGCGCCCAGGCGCACGGCCGCCGCCTGCAGCTCGAACACCGGCGTCGCACTCATGCCGCCGTCTCCACGGCTGCCGTGCCGCGCTGGCCGAGCCTGCGCAGCACGGCCACCAACGCATGCAACGCCCACACCACCAGCAGCAAGACCAGACCCAGAGCCAGCGCCAGCGGCAGATCGCCCTTGCTGGTTTCCAGCGCGATGGCGGTCGTCATCACGCGGGTATAGCCCTCGATGTTGCCGCCCACGATCATGACCGTGCCCACTTCGGAAATGGCGCGCCCAAAAACCGTGATCAGTACCGTCAGCAGCGCGTGGCGCTCGTCCCAGGCTAGCAGCAGGGCGCGCAGCGCCCGCCCCGCACCCAGCGACTGCAGCTGCTCGCCGCCGCGCGCGTGCGCGTCCTCGATCAGCTGGCGCGTCAGCGCTGCCACCAGCGGCAGCACGAGCAGGGCCTGCGCCAACACCATGGCGTGCAGCGAGAACAGCCACCCCAGGTGCCCCAGCGGGCCCGAGCGCGACAGCAGCAGGTACACCAGCAGCCCCACCAACACCGAAGGCACCGCCAGCAACGCGTTGAGCACGGTCACCACCGCGCCACGGCCGGCAAAGCGCGCCAACGCCAGCCACGCACTCAGCGGCAGGCCTACCACACAGGCGAAGGCACAAGCCAGTCCGCTGACCAGCAGCGAACGCGCAACGGTGTGCCACAGCACGGCATCGCCGCTCAGCAGCAGCCCGAACGCCAGGCGCACGCTTTCGCCCAAAGTGCCCATCGGGGACTATTGTAGTAGCCCGAGGCTGCGACGCCCCTCGGTGTGGCGGACGTGGACAGAGCTTCCTGCCCCGGGGGCGCTGCGGGGTGCGCAGAGCTCCCCGTCCTGACGGACGCTCAGAACAGCTCTTTTTCCGCTTCGAGGTATGCCAGGCTCGTGTACTTGCCGATGTTGGACTCGAACCCGGCCATGTTCTTGGCGCGTGTCTGCACGCGCGGGTCTTTGAGCACCAGCTCCTTGGCCCTTTCCAGCGGCACGCCGTCTTTGACCGCCTGCACGCAGGGCTCCCAGATGCCGCGCAGGAAGGTGCCGTAGTCGTTGAGCAGCGTCTTGCTGCCGCGGCCGTGGCCGGGCCACCACAGTTGCTCACCGGCGGACCGCTGCAGCGCCTCGTAGTACTTGAAGGTGCCCGGGTAGGAGCCGTCGTCGATGTTGGCGATGCGGTTTTCCATCGCGATGTCGCCCACGTAGGTGAAGCGATCCTCGACCACTTCGATGCACAGGTCCGACGGCGTGTGTGCGCGGCCGTAGTGGTGCATGCGCAGCGTCACGTCGCCAAAGCGGTAGGTGCGCCCGTGCTCGGTGGCCTGGTTGGGGGGCACCACCTTGGTGCCCATCGTTGCCTGGTTGGTCCAGCGCTCCATCAGGCTGCGCCACAGGTTGCCCTCCGCGCCGCGAATTTGCTCGATCGTGTGCGGCAGGGCGTAAATGGGCAGCTGCGCCCCGAAGGCCTCCACGAAGGCGTGGTTGCCCAGCCAGTGGTCACCGTGGTAGTGGCTGTTGAAAATCGCCACCACCGGCTTGTCGGTGACGGTGCGGATCATGCGGATGGCCATCTGGCCGTGCTGCAGCGAGCAGCCCGAGTCCAGCACCACCACGCCGACCGAGGTGACGACAAACACCACGTTGGCCATGACGCCGCGGTTGTCCGGCGTGGGGAAGCCGTCGCGGGCGTAGATCATCCACACGTGGGGGCTGAGGCGCTCGGGCTTGACGTCGGGCACCGGTGGGCCTTCGATGAAATCCTGCAACTGTTGCGCGAACAGCCGCACTTCGGGCACCGCCGCCAGCGTGGCCACCCCGGCGGAAGCGCCCGCGACGGTGCGCAGCCAGTGTCGGCGGGTAAGAGAGGGTTGCTGCATGAGGGTCTCCGGATGGGACAGCCGCTGCGGTGTGCTCATGCCGCGCTGCTGCATAAGCATGCACGAATGTATGCGATTGTGGCCCAGCGTGCGCGCCCTGTCAAAAGTCCAGGCGCTCGCCAACGCCCAGCAATGTCACCACGCCCAGCGCGGCAAACACGGCCGCGGCGATGGCGTGCACCACCTTCATGGGAACCCGCCGCGCCAGCCGGTCACCCACGAACACGGCCGGCACGTCGGCCAGCAGCATGCCCAGCGTCGTGCCCACCACCACCAGCACCGGTGCGGCGTAGTGGATGGTGAGCGCCACGGTGGCGATTTGCGTCTTGTCAGCCATTTCGGCCAGAAAAAACGCCACCAGCGTCGCACCAAAGACGCCCCAGCGCGGGGGGATGCGCACCTCGTCCTCGTCCACCTTGTCGGGGATCAACATCCAGCCCGCCATGGCCAAGAACGACAGCCCCAATCCCCAACGCAGCACCGCGGGGCTGACCGCCGAGGCCAGCCACGCCCCGACGGCCCCGGCCAGCGCGTGGTTGACCACGGTGGCCGCGACGATGCCCGCCACAATCGGCCAGGGACGCCGAAACCGCGCCGCCAGCAGCAGCGCCAGCAGTTGCGTTTTGTCGCCCATCTCCGCCAGCGCCACCACGCCGGTGGAAACCCAAAGTGCTTCACCAACGATCACAACCAAGCCTCCTGTTCGGCCTTGCGGCCCGTGTGTTGCATGTGCAACGCCAGTGCCCGCAAGGCGGCGGGCAGGTCGTCGCGTGCCAGCAGCCGTGCAAGCCGCTGGCGGTCGTCGTCGCCCAGCGGTTGCGTGTCGGCGGCGTCCAGATGCTGCGCCTCCATGCGCCAAGGTGCCCACGGCTGCCCCAGGGCTTGCCAGCACTGCCCCAGCGCCAGCGCCATTTCCAGCCCGGCGGGGTCCAGGTCGCAACTGATGGCCAGCGGTGCGGGGGCCTGTCGGACCAGGTGCAGCAAGGTGTCTTGCCACGCCTGCGAGGTACGCCCCGGCATCCACACCAGCAGTGTGTCGCCGTCGCGTTGGCCGGCCTGGCGCTCGAAACTGGCGCGGTTTTCGATCAACCACCAACGCTGGGGCGGCGGTTGCAGCGCTCCTACGGCGCGCACATCGTCCATGGGCACGGCCACCATATGCAGCGCTGCCAAGTCGACGCCGTGGCCATGGGGCCAACACAGCCGGGCCTGCCCCGCGAGCCAGAGCACGGGCGCAAAGGCGCTCACGCCCCAAGCCTCGAGGTCGAAGTGGCGCGCCAGCCACTGCCAGTCCGCGGGGCTGAGGCCCTTGGTCGATCCGGTGACTTGCAGCGCAAAATCGCGGCGTGTACCGGTGCGGCGCTGCTGGCCCCACATCCACAGGGTCTGCACGCAGTGCGCGCGCGACCGTAACGTGGGCAGTGGGGTTTGCGCGGCTTCGTCGCGCAGCACCTGCACGGCCCGGCGGTGCATGGCCACGATCGCGTCGGTGGTCGCGCCATCGGTCGGCAAGCGCTCCGCCCAGTCGGCCAGCGTTTGCACGAGGGCGTGCCGAGCGTCGCGGCGCTGCTGGTGTCCCTGAACGCCCAGCTCGGCGCGCAAGGTGTCCAGATCGCGCCACGAGAGGGCCTCCCAGCTCCAGCGGCCACGCTGCCAGCGTTCGTGCCATCGCACCCAGCCGTGCTCCAGCAACCATGAGGCCAGTGCCTCGGCGCTCTCCAGACGGTGCGCGCCCGCCAGCCGCATCAGGCTGTCCCGGCGCCGCGTGGTGGCGTCCGACGGCAGCCAGCGCGCCAGGATGTCGCGCTGCTCCGGAGATATCCATGCCAGCGACGCCGGGTCAGGCGCGGCGACACGCTGGCGCAGGCGCGCGTGGCGGCCATGCTCGACGATGTTCCAGTCGGTGGGCATGGTGCGTCAGGCCGGGCGGCGTTGCAGCACGCCGATGGGGGGCGCCCAGCGCGCGCCGGCGGGTTTTTTGCTGGTCACCAGCGTGATGTCGGCGGGTTCGAACACCTCGACGTTGTGCGTGATCGGGGTGGTCAGCACGTACTGCGCGCGGGTGGACTTGAGGAAGTGCCCGACCAGCTGGATGTTGCGCACGTCCAAGTGGGCAAACGGCTCGTCGATGAAGACAAAGCCGCCCGGGGTCTCGTCGTCTTTCAACAGGCCAACCAGCAGGATCAGCGACTTGATGACCTGCTGGCCGCCCGAGGCTTCGCCGTCGTTGAGGCCAATGTGGCCCTTGCCGTCGAAGTTGAAGTGCACCTTGAGCTCGGCCTGGCGCAGCACGGTGTCGTCGTTGTCCAGGTGCGGCAGCTCGGCGTGCACCTCGACGCCGGCCAGTTGGCCCAGCTCGACGATGTTTTTTCGGTAGCGCCGCACGGTGGAGCGCAGCACGTCGATGTAGCGCTCGCGCGCGTTGTCGACGGCGCGCGCCGCCGCAGCGTTGCCGGCTTGGCGCTCGCGCACGATGAGTTCTTGCTGCACGACGTTGGCCTGCATCAGCGTGTGGCGCTCTTCGACGCTGGGGTCGGTCTCCCACTGGCCTTCGTCCAGGTCGCGTTGCAGCCGCGCCAGTTCGTTGCGCGCGCCCTCGGCGCTGCCGTACTGCGCCCACCACGGCTGCACGGCGGCGCTGTGCCGCCACGACGCTGGCAGGGGGCAGCGGTCGCGGCGCAACGCCGCCGCCTCGTCACGGGCGCGGCGCAGGGCGGCCATGGCATGGCGGGTTTGCTCGTCCAGCGTGCTTTGGTCGTGCTGCAGCTGCTGCTGGTCGGCGTGGTACTGGCGGTCCAGCTCACGCTCGCGCGCCCGCGCCGCTTCGAGCTGCTGCAGGGCTTGCGCCATGCGGGTCTGGGCGTCGGCCAGCGCGGGTTGCAGGGCCTGCAGGGCGGCTTGGGCCTGCTGAAATTCGGTCGCGCGTTGCGCAAGCTGCTGCGCCGCGCCGACGCCGCGCAGCGCCTGCTGCACGGCATCGATGTCGTGTTGCAGCGGTTGCAAGCGCTGCAGCAGGCGGGCGTGTTCGGTGTCCAGCTGGGCCAACCGCTCGTCCAGCGCCTGACGGCGAGCCTGCACGGCGGCGGCGCCAAACTGGTGCTCGCGCGGCTCGATCCACACGCTGCGGCCGCCGCGCCCATCGCGCCAGTAGGCTTGGGGGGTGATCCACTCGCCGCCGAGGCGCAAGCCTTCGTCGATGTTGGCGACGCGGCGGATGCGCCGCAGCGTTTCGATCATCCAGCCGGGCAGGGTGTCGCGCACGCGCAGCACCGCCAGCAGGCTGTCGCGTGGCACGTCGGCGGGCACCGCGTCACCGTGGGGCACGACGTAATGCCGGTAGCGCAGCCGCTCGGCCAACGCCATGGCCTCGGCCTGCGTGTCGGCATGATCCAGCACGACCACCCAGCGCAGGCCGCGCAGCACGCCTTCGGCCGCGGCGCGCCAGCGCTCGTCGGCGATGTCGATGACGTCGGCCACGACATGGTGGCCGATGTTGGCGCGGCGCAGCTCGCGCAAAAACGCCTCCACGTCGGGCGGTGGGGGCGGGGCACGGCGCCCGTCGCTGAGCTGGTCGCGCTCGGTGCTGAGTTGATGACGTTCCTGCTGCAGCGCCGCCAGCCGCGCTTGCAGCGGCTGCGCCTGGGCCACCAGGGCGTCGAGGCGGCGTTGCAGCTCACCGTGGTCGGTGTCGATGGCGGCCAGCGCCTGCAGCCGGGCTTGCTGTTGCAGGGTGTCGTGCAGCACGTCGCGTTGGCGTCCCAGGCGCTCGGCGTCGTCGCGCGCGGCCTGGTAGGCTTGGTCGGCGCCGTGCAGCACCTGACGGGCCTGCTGCCAGCGCTCGTGCAGCGCCGCCAGGGCCTGCCGTTGGGCGGCCAGACGCTGCGCCAGGGGTGCCAGGCGCTGACGTTGACGGTGGGCCTGCCACAGCCGCTGGGCGGCGTCGCGGCGCGCGCCATGCCACTGCAGCGCGGGGATGATGTCGTGCTGCAGCGCGTCGCGTTCGCGTACGCGGGCCTGCCACTGGCGGTACAGGTTGACGCGGCTGGCCAGTTCCGCCAGTTGGGCCTGGCCGTGGGCCAGCTCGCGCTGCGCAGCTTCCAGCTCGGCCGCCACGGCCTGTTGGTGGCGGCGCGCTTCTTCGTAGCGGTCCAGCACCTCCTGGTCGCCAAAAACGTCGAACACCAGCCGCAGCAGCTCGCGCGGCGAGTATTCGCACAGCCGGTCGGTTTGGCCTTGCTCCAGCGCCAGCACGCGCGCGATGGCGCGGCTCAGCCCGGCGCTTTCCAGCCGGCGGCGCCAGGCTTCCAGCCCCAGCCACTCGCGCTCCGGGCGCTGCAGCAGCGCTTCGATGGGGACGTCGCCGTCGCCCATCCAGTAGCGGCGCTGCCAGTCGCCGCCGTTGCGCGCGATGTGGCACGCCAGCGTCACCTCGTCGGCGTACAGCAGGCTGCGCGCAAAGGGGCGGCTGGAGCTTTGGCGCGTGCGCGGGCGGTTGTCCACCGTGGCGCGCAGCCATACGCTGTCGGCGTTGGCGTGGCGTGCGTAGGTTTTGTAGCTGCGCCCGCCCGAGCATTCCAGGCCCAGCAGGGTGCGCATGGCGTCCAGCAGGGTGGTTTTGCCCGACCCGTTGGGGCCAGCCACCGTGATGATGGCGCCGTCCAGCGGCAGCGTCAGGCGCTGGCAGTAGTCCCAGTGCAGCAGCTCCAGGCTCTTGAGGTGAAACATAGGGCTTGGCGTCAATCGGTGGTGGAGGCTTCGGCGTCGGGTCCGGGGGTGTCCACGGGCAGCGCGTCGGGCTCGACCAGCACGCGCTGGCGCGCGCGTTGCAGCACCTCGGCCAGCGTGCCCTCCAGCACGCGCGGCGCCAGCACGTCGTAGTCCAGCAACAGGTCCAGCAGCGGGCCTTCGGCGATGTCGTCGCCGCGGCGAACGATGAAGCCGTGGTTTTCCAGCCGTTTGAGGTTGGCGTCCAGGCGTGTTTTGCGCCCGAGCTGGGCACCGAAGTCGGCCAGCAGCGCGCGGTAGGCCACCACCGGGCTGGTCTGCCGTGCCGCAGGCAGCGGCCGCTCGGCGGCGAACATTTCGGCTTGGCCCGCGTCGCCTTGCCGCGCGGCTTGTCGCTCCCGCTTGGGCAGCACGATCAGCGCCCACAGCACCACCAGCAGCGAAATGGCGTCGCGCGGCAGGTCGATGTTGTTGTGCGTGGCCAGCCCCGTGTCGCCGAAGACGGCGTTTTCCACCGGGCGCAGCAGCGCCACGGTGACATGGTCGGCGTAGATGTTGTCCACCAGCCGCAGCCCCACCGCGGCCAGCCGGTCTTGCACGGCGGCCCACAGGTCGGCATCGACCAAGGCACGGCGCACGCGCGGGTGCTGGCGCGGCAGCCAGCGGCGCGCCAACAGTTCGGCGGCGAGCAGGGCGGCGTCGTCGGGTTGCGTCATGGTCCGGGGGTGTCCAGAGGTTGCGGGGGCAGCAGCGTGCCGTCGCTGACGCGCTGCACGGCGGCGTCGTCCACCGCGATCGTGGTGGGGCTGAACTCGGCACGCCAGCCGCTGCGTGCCAGCGTGCCGGTGGGGCCTTGCAGCGCCGCAGCCTGCGCGTCGCCCAGCAAAGGCAGCAGTTGCAGGCGGTAGGCCGCCTGCGCGTAACGCCCACCCAGCACCGCCTCGGGCAGCGGGTGGGGGTGGGGTTGGGCTTCACGCCAGCGGGTCAGCGCGTCGATCAGCGCCAACAACTCGGCCGGCGGTGGGGGCACGTCCAGGTCCCCGGTGCCGGCGCGGTGCGGGGGTGGCAACGCTTGGCTGCGCGCGGGGTCGGGGCGGTCGCGCTCCCACTCGGCCTCGGCGACGTCGAGCAGGTCGTGCTGGCTGACGAACACCGGGGCCACCCCGTGCAGCAGTGCGCCCTCGGCCAGCCGCGCCAGCTGTGCCGCCGGCAAGCCGCGCAGCCAGTCGCGTACGTCGGAGCTGGTCACCCCGGTGCTGCCCAGCGTGACGCGTTGGCGGTCAAGCTGCTGCAGCGCGCGGTGGAACTGGCTGGCCATGGCCAGCAAGCGTGCCTGCGCGTAGCCCAGCGCGCGCGCCTCGCGCTCCAGCCGGGGGTGGTCGCTGCCGCTGCGGATCAGCGCGGTCAAGGCCTCGCCGGCGCGCTCCACCAAGCCCAGCGCGCGCTCAAAGCGCGGCTGCACCGCGCGCAGCCGCGCTTCGGAGCCGCTGGTGATCGCCTCCTCAAAATCGTCGTGCAGCCGCGCCAGTTGCGCGTGCAGGTGCTGCAGTTGCGCGGGCTGGGTCAGCCCCAGCGCATGGGCGCCGGCGGCCTGCGCCAGCAGCGGCGCCAGCTCGTCGTCGTCGCTGGGCGGCTGGGCCAAGGGGGCCAGCAGCGCGTGCAATTGGCGCGCCAAGGGCGGCAGCGTGTAGTCGTGCGCGGTGGCGTCCCAGGCCAGCAACCCCAGCTCGCGCAGGCGCTTGAGCACCTGCTCCAGCGCCGCGGGTTGCACCGCGTGGAAGCGCTGCTGCAACGCCTCGCGGTCCAGCCGTCCTTGCGCGATCGTGGCCAGCTCCAAAAAACACCACAACCGCAACCGCACCCAGGCCGCCGGGCCGGAGAGCAGGCCGCGCAGCGCTTCGATCAGCGGCGCGCGCTCGGCCAGCGCCCACCCGACCGAGGTGCCCAGCGCGGCGTCAGGGTCGCGGAAAAACGCCTCGAAGGGGCTGGCGTCGGCGTCGGTCTCGGGGGGCAGCGACATGCGCGGGCGGGCGGCTGGGTGTCGTGGGGGCCCCGATTCTAGGGGATGCCATCGCGCCCCACGGCCACGGGCCGCCCCGCCCCAGCGGTGCCGGCACCACGCCGCACCGAGGGGGCTTCAACGCCATCACGCGCGGGGCTTGGGCCACAGCAGGCCCAGCACGGTGTAGGCGGCCACGGTGGTGGCGACGAAACCCACGCCGTACACGATCAGGATCAAAAACCAGTCCGCCGGACCGGCCGCGTCGGTGAAGCCAGACGATGACACGATGGCCATGATCACCAGGGCCAGCCCGCCACCCAGCAGTCCGAGCAGTTCGGCGCGCACCAAGCGGCGCGAGACCAGGGCGCCCTCGCGCCGCCACACCCAGACGAAGCCGACCACCGCCGCCAGCGCCAACAACGGCAGCAGCCACAGCAGCGGGCCCAGCATTTCCTGAAACACCGCCAAAAACACCATCGGGTCGTACTCTTTCATCGTGGACTCCTCCAGCGGGGCTCAGGCGCGGCCACGCAGCATGCTGATGTAGGTGGGCTTGAGGGCCATCGTCTTCATGACCCAGCTCACCCACAGCTCCTCCAGCGGGGCGATGAAGCCGGGGAACGATTCGTACAGGTTGTCGTGGTAGTCGAACTCGATCAACATCGCGCGCCCCAGGCGGGTGATCAAGGGGCACGAGGTGTAGCCGTTGTAACGCTCCTCAGAAGGGCGTCCGGCCAGGTCGCCAACCAAGTGATCGACGGCAACGGGCACCTGCCACTTGACACTGGCCGCGGTTTTGCCCTTGGGCACACCGGCGATGTCGCCCAGGCCAAAGACGTTGGCGTAGCGCTTGTGCCGCAGGGTCTCGCGATCCACCTCCAGCCAGCTTTCGCGTGCGAACGGACCGTCCTGCCACGGCAGCGGGCTGTTGCGCACCACCGCCGGGGCGCGCATCGGCGGCACCACGTGGATGAAGTCCCAGCGCAGCTCGGTGCGCCCCGCGGGGGTTTCGTAGGTCGCGATGCGCCGACCGGGGTCCAGCGCCACGAGGCGGTGTTCCATGTGGGTTTGGATACCGCGCTGGGCGAACAGCATGCGCACCTTCTCGGCCACGATCGGCACCGAGAACAAGGTTTTTTGCGGCGCCAGGTAGTGCAGCTCGGCCCGGCCGCGCTGGCCGGCGCGGCGCAGGCGGTCGTCGGTGATGAAGGTGTACTTCAGCGGCGCGCCGGCGCACTTCATGTCGGTGTGGGGGCGCCCCATCAGCGCCACACCACCCTGGTTGGCGAAGCGTTGCATCGACTGCCACGTCAGTTCGGCCGCCTGCGGGCTGTGGTACACGCTGCCGATGCCCTCTTTGCCGATCAGCGCGATGTCCATGCCCTCGATGGCGCCGTAATTCAGCTCCAGCCCGCAGGCCACGATCAGGTAGTCGTAGGGGATGGTGCGCCCGTCGGTCGTCACGACTTTGCGGGCCTCGGGGTCGATTTCGGCCGCGGCTTGCTGCACCCAATCGACGCCCTGGGGGATATAGTCCTGGGTGCTCGACAGCACGTACGACGCGGGCTTGATGCCCGCCCCGACCAAGGTGAAGCCCGGCTGGTACAAGTGCTCGCGCCGGGCGTCGATCAACGTGATCTGCGCACCCTGCAGCCGTTTGGCCAGGCGCGACGCGCTGGCCAGGCCCGCGGCGCCGGCCCCGACGATGGCGATGCGGGCGGATGTTTTCACCGTTGATGGGGGCGCGGCGTGCGCGCCGCGGGGCAGGGTGGCCGTCCCACCCAGGGCAGCGGCGCCGCTGGCGATGGCGGCCATGCGCGCCAGGGCGGCGCGTCGGTCCAATCGTGGCGAAGTCACGGTTGCCTCCTACAGGTACTCTACAGGGTATGTATGATGGTTGCCGTGAGCGATGACGGGTTTGATAAAACGCAAACCCGCCTGCCTTCTGACCTAGGAGTATCCCCAGTATGGCCCAGAACGTGACCGTGACCTTGACCCGCCGCAGCGGGTACCAGTTTGAGATCGACTTTGGCGCGGCGCTGCCCGCCGTGTTCAGCGACGAGCCGCCGCCGCTGGGGCAGGGTCAGGGGCCGACGCCGAACCACCTGCTGCTGGCGGCGGTGGCCAACTGCCTGTCGGCCAGCCTCACCTTTGCGCTGAGCAAGTTCAAAAACGACCCCGGTGCGCTGCGCGCCACGGCCCGCTCCACGGTGGATCGCAACGCGCAGGGGCGGCTGCGCATCCAGCGCATCGAGGTCGAGATCCAACTCGAGCGCCCGGGTGCCGACTACGAGCACCTCGAGCGCATCCTGGCCCAGTTCGAAGATTTTTGCACCGTCTCGATGAGCGTGCGCGAGGGCATCCCGATCGACGTGCGTGTGCGCGACGGCAGCGGCGCCGTGCTCAAGGGCTGAGCGCCGCTGCGCCCGCCTGCAGGCCGCCCAGCGCGGCGACGAGGTCGTCCAGCAGGGCGCTGAGCTCACCGGTGGCCAGCGCGGCGTCGGCGTCGAAGCCACGGTCGCCCTCGGCCTGGCCGTCGCGCTCGAACACACCGTCCGCAAACGCGATGCGGCGCAGTTGCAGCGACTCGGTCAGCACAAACTGCACACGGCCGTCCCAGTCCAGCGCCAGCCGGGTGGGGCGCTTGCCCTGCGCCAGGTGCTGGCGCATCTGCTCCACATCCAGCACGTGGCGGGCAAAGCGCACCACCGGCGGGCTGTCGCCGTCGCCTTTGAGTTCCACCTCACGCCCGGGGGCAAAGTGCGCGGGCCAGTCCTGCGGCTCGGCCGCCAGCCAGCCCGTCATCGCGCTGGCGGGCGCCAGCGCAGTGCTCAGCGGCTCCAGCCGCAGCCCGTCGATGGCCTTGACCAACGCCGTCGTCACCGCGTCGACCCGCCGTGCCGTCGTGGTGTCGAGCATCAGCCGCTGCGCGCGCGCATCCAGCCACACCGCCACCTCGGTGGCCTGGGCAAACGCCAGCGGCAGCAGCTCCTGGGTGATTTGCTCTTTGAGGTCGCGTTGTTCGCGCCGACCGGGCTGGCGCCCTTCGGCGGCTTCGATCTGAGCGCAGCGCGCCTGCAGCTCGCGCTTGACCACGGCCGCGGGCACCCGTTTGGTCTCCAGCCGCCAGCGCATCAGCCAGTGGCCCGCCACCGACTCCACCAGCGGCGCATGGGGCTCGCCGCGTGGCGGCACCCACCCATGGCTTTCGGTTTGCGTGGGGCCGCACGGCACGAAGGGCTGGGCTTGCAGCGCTTGTTCCACCTGCTCCAGCGTGGCGTGCAGGGGCTGGCCGAGCCGCAACACGGTCAGGTTTTTGAACATGGGGTGGCGTTCCTGCGCGTCGGGGACACGCCGACAGGACGTCGGCGCAAACAAAAAGCCCGGCGGGCGCGGGCTTGCATCGGGTTGGAGCGGCTGATGGGAATCGAACCCACGTCTTGAGCTTGGGAAGCTCAGGTCCTACCATTGAACGACAGCCGCTCAAGCTGGGCGCTATTGTAGCCCAACCCGCCCGCACCGGCGCGCGGTGGCGGCCCCGGCCAGCTCACTTGAGCACGTCGCCGATGCACACGTATTTGATTTCGACGTACTCGTCGATGCCGTGGTGCGAGCCTTCGCGTCCCAGGCCAGACTGCTTGACACCCCCGAACGGCACGTGCTCGGTGGCCAAGATGCCGACGTTGACCCCGACCATGCCGTACTCCAGCGCCTCGGCCACACGCAGAATGCGGCCGATGTCGCGGCTGTAAAAGTAGCCCGCCAGGCCGTACTCGGTGTCGTTGGCCATGCGCACCACCTCGTCTTCGGTGCGGAACTTGAACACCGGCGCAAACGGTCCGAACGTCTCCTCGCGCGCGCACAGCATCTCGGGCGTGGCGTCGGCCACCACCGTGGGGGCGTAAAACAGCCCCCCGAGCCGTTGGCCGCCGGTCAGCAACCGCGCCCCCTTGGCCAGCGCGTCATCGACGTGGCGTTGGACCTTCTCCACCGCGGCCTCTTCGATCAGCGGGCCCTGGTTGACGCCCTCCTCGAAGCCGTTGCCCACCTTGGCCGTGGCCACCTTGGCGGCGAACTTGTGCACGAACGCTTCGTACACCCCCTCTTGCACGTAGATGCGGTTGGAGCACACGCAGGTCTGGCCGGCGTTGCGGTATTTGCTGGCAAACGCACCCTCGACGGCGCTGTCGATGTCGGCATCGTCGAAGACGATGAAGGGCGCGTTGCCGCCCAGCTCCAGCGACAGTTTTTTGATCGTCGGCGCGCTTTGCGCCATCAGGATGCGGCCCACCTCGGTGGAGCCGGTGAAGCTCAGGTGCCGCACCACGGGGCTGGCGCACAGCACTTGGCCGATGGCCACGCTGCCCGGGCCGTCGCTGGTGAGCACGTTCAGCACCCCCGCCGGAATGCCCGCACGCAGCGCCAGCTCGGCCGCCGCCAGCGCGGTCAGTGGCGTTTGCTCGGCCGGCTTGATGACCACCGTGCAGCCTGCCGCCAGCGCCGGGGCAACCTTGCGTGTGATCATCGCCAGCGGGAAGTTCCAGGGCGTGATGGCCGCGCACACCCCGATGGGCTGCTTGAGCACCAGCAGCCGGCGGTTGTTGTCGAACGTGGGCAACGTCTCGCCGTTGACGCGCTTGGCCTCCTCGGCAAACCACTCGACAAAGCTGGCGCCGTAGGCCACCTCGCCTTTGGCCTCGGGCAGCGGCTTGCCTTGCTCGGCGGTCATCAGGCGGCCCAGGTCGTCCTGGTGCGCCATCAGCAGCTCGTACCAACGCCGCAGGATGTTGGCGCGCTCTTTGGCGGTCTTGTTGCGCCAGGCCGGCCAGGCGGCGTTGGCGGCGGCGATGGCCGCTTCGGCGTCCGCCGGGCCCAGGCAGGCGACGTCGGCCAGTTTGGCGCCGGTGGCGGGGTCGATGACATCGAAGCGCGCTTCACCCGCAACCCAGCGCCCATCGATGAGCGCGTCGGTTTTGAGCAGCGTCGGGTCCTTCAACAGCGACAGCGGGGAGGTTTTCATGTCCATCGGTCAGGTCCTTCGGTCACGGCGCGTCAGTGCGCGCCCGCGGCAGCGTGATGGGGTAACTGTAGCGCGCCTGCATGGCCCACGCCGGTACACAAGGTGACAACCCGCGCCCCAGCTGTGGGGTCAGACCAACCGGTACAGCGTCGCCACGCACCGTCAGCGGTAGCGCACACCGTATCGCGATGTCGAAGCAAGACGGCAACCCCGGCCAGCTCAATCCTCCGCCCGCGGCGCTGGGCGCTGGTGCATCCACGCTGGCGTGGCGTTGCCCAACGGTGGGGGGGGCAGCGGGGAGCGAGGGCGCTGGCCATCGAAGCACACCGGGTGCGCCACCATCGGTGGTTGCTGCGCCGTGCCCTCCAGCACCAGGCCACGCGCGCGGGTGTGGGGGTGGGCCATGACCTGCGCAATGTCATGGATGGGGGCGCAGGGCACACCCACGGCGTCCAGCGCCTCGGCCCAGGCGGCGCTGCTGCGCGTGCGCAGCCACTGCGCGATGCGGGGTACCAGTTCGTCGCGATGCTGTACGCGCGCCGGGTTGGTGGCAAAGCGGGGATCCTGCGCCAGCTCGGGGTGGCCGGCCACCTCGCAAAAGCGGGCAAACTGGGCGTCGTTGCCCACCGCCAGCACCAGGTGGCCGTCCGCGGTGGCAAACGCCTGGTACGGCACGATGTTGGGGTGCGCGTTGCCCAGGCGCCGCGGCGTCACACCGCCGACCAACTGGTTGGCGGCCTGGTTGGCCAGCATCGCCACCTGCACGTCGAACAGCGCCACGTCCAGCACGCGCCCGCGCCCGGTGTGTTGGCGCTCGTGCAGCGCCGCCAAGATCGCGGTGGTGGCGTACAGGCCGGTCATCACGTCGACCACCGCCACCCCCACCTTGAGGGGCTCGCCGTCGGGCTGGCCGGTGATGCTCATCAAGCCCCCCTCGGCCTGGATGGCAAAGTCGTAGCCGGCCTTGTGCGCCAGCGGACCGTGCTGACCGTAGCCGGTGATCGAGCAGTACACCAGCCGCGGGTTGAGGGCGGTGAGGCTGGCGGCGTCCAGCCCGTATTTGGCCAGTTGGCCGACTTTGTAGTTTTCCAGCAGCACGTCGGCCTGCGCCGCCAGTGCGCGCACCTGCGCGATGCCCTCGGGCTGGGTGATGTCGATGGCCACCGAGCGTTTGCCGCGGTTGGCGCAGATGAAATAGGCCGACTGGCGCGCGGGCCCTTCGCCCCACCAGGGCGGGCCCCAGGCACGGGTGTCGTCGCCGGCGCCGGGGCGTTCCACTTTGAGCACGTCGGCGCCGTAGTCGGCCAGGATCTGGCTGGCCCAGGGGCCGGCCAGCACGCGTGAAAGGTCCAGCACGCGCACCCCAGCCAGGGGGCGCGGCGGCGTGGTGGTGGGTTGCATGGTGCGCTCAGTTGGCAAACGCCGCGATGCCGGTGATGGCGCGGCCCAGAATCAGCGCGTGGATGTCGTGCGTGCCTTCGTAGGTGTTGACGACCTCCAGGTTGACCAGGTGGCGCGCCACGCCGTACTCGTCGCTGATGCCGTTGCCCCCCATCATGTCGCGCGCCATACGGGCGATGTCCAGCGCCTTGCCGCACGAGTTGCGCTTGCACACGCTGGTCAGCTCCACCGGTGCTTTGCCCTCGTCCTTGAGCCGCCCCAGCCGCAGGCAGGCCTGCAGCCCAATGCCGATTTCGGTCAGCATGTCGGCCAGCTTTTTCTGGATCAACTGGTTCGCTGCCAGCGGCCGGCCGAACTGCTGGCGGTCCAGCACGTACTGGCGCGCGCGCTGGTAGCAGTCTTCGGCCGCCCCCAGCGCCCCCCAGGCGATGCCGTAGCGCGCGCTGTTGAGGCAGGTGAACGGCCCTTTGAGGCCGCGCACCTCGGGGAAGACGTTGTCGTCGGGGCAAAACACGTCGTCCAGCACGATTTCACCGGTGATCGAGGTGCGCAGCCCCACCTTGCCGTGGATGGCAGGGGCGGACAGGCCCGGCCAGCCCTTTTCCAGCACGAAGCCGCGGATCTGCCCCTCATCGTCCTTGGCCCAGACGACGAACACATCGGCGATCGGGCTGTTGGTGATCCACATCTTGGCGCCGCTCAAGCGCCAGCCTCCGGCCACTTTGCGCGCGCGCGTGACCATGCTGCCCGGATCCGAGCCGTGGTTGGGCTCGGTCAAGCCAAAGCAGCCCACCCACTCGCCGCTGGCCAGCTTGGGCAGGTACTTTTGCTTTTGTGCTTCGGTGCCGAACTCGTAAATCGGCACCATCACCAGCGACGACTGCACGCTCATCATGCTGCGGTAGCCGCTGTCGATGCGCTCGACCTCGCGCGCAATCAGGCCGTAGCTGACGTAGTTGAGACCGGCGCCACCGTACGTCTCGGGGATCGTGGGACCCAACAGCCCCAGCTCGCCCATCTCGCGGAAGATGGCGCGGTCGGTCTGCTCGTGGCGGAACGCCTGTTGCACGCGCGGCGCCAGCTTGCCCTGGCAGTACGCGCGCGCGGCATCGCGCACCGCGCGCTCGTCGGCGCTCAGTTGGTCGTCGAGGAAAAACGGGTCGGCCCAGTCGAAGGTGGTGCGGGTGATGCTCATGGCTGCGTGATGTGCAGGTTAAGTTAAAAGACGGTGTCGATGCTACCCCTGCAGGTGAGGGTTGGGCAAACGAAAAATGCGCGCTTAGATATGATCCGTACGCATAAAAGGAGCGCCCCATGCGTCGCCGTCTGCCCACCTTGCAAGCCTTGCAGTGCTTCGAGGCCGCCGCCCGCCACCAAAGCTTCACCCGCGCCGCGCAGGAGTTGGCGCTGACGCAGGGCGCGGTGTCGCGTCAGGTGGCGGCGCTGGAGGACTTTTTGGGCGTGCCCTTGTTTCGGCGCACGCGTCACGGCATGGTGCTGACCCCCGCCGGGGCCGACTACGCGCGGCAGGTGCGCCAGCGCCTGGACGCGCTGGAGCGCGACACCGCGGACGTGATGGGCCGTGGCGGTGTGGGCGACAGCCTCACGCTGGCCGCGGTGCCGACCTTCGCCACCCGTTGGCTGATTCCTCGCCTGCCGCGGCTGGCCGCCCGGCATCCGCAGCTGCAGATCCACCTGGAAACGTGCACCCGTCCGTTCATGTTCACCGACACCGGCATCGACGCCGCGCTGTGGGCGGGCACCCCGCAGCAGGTGCAGCAGTGGGCGGGGACGACCGCCACCCACTTGATGGACGAAGACGTGTTGCCGGTGTGCAGCCCGCGCTTGCTGCCCCAGCGGCAGCCGGTGACGCCCCAAGGGCTCGTGCAGCTGCCGCTGCTGCAGCAATCGACCCGCCCCGAGGCGTGGCGCGACTGGTTCGAGGCCCAGGGTGTGCAGGCGCCGCGCGCGATGGCCGGACCGCGCTACGAGCTGTTTTCGATGCAGGTGGCTGCCGCGATCGCTGGCCTGGGCGTGGCGCTGATGCCCACGCTGCTGGTGCAGCAGGAACTCAGCAGCGGCGCGCTGGTGGTGGCCTGCCCGCGGCCGCTGCAGGCACGGCGGGCCTACTACCTGGTGCAGCCCCAAGGCCCCGAGCGCGCGGCGCTGACGGTGTTCAAGGCGTGGTTGGCGGCGGTGGCGCGGGATGCGCCTGGTGCGGTGCAGGTGCCACCGGGTGCTGTGTGAGCTGCAGCAGGGCCTCGATCAGCGCGTCGCTGGCCGCTTGCAAGGCCTGCCGGTCGGGGTGGTCGGCCATTGGTGTGGTGCCTGCGCGCGCCAGCGCCACCAGCCGCGCCGCGTCGTCGTGCACCTGCTGGTGCAAACCTTGAATGTGGGCCAGCCGGCCGTCGCCTCGCCACGCGTGGTGGGCGGGCAGGTGGTCCAGCCAATGCCCGAACGTGCAACGTGCGGCGTCGAGCTCCGGCGCGGTGTTGAGCCGTCCGTCCAGGTAGGCGAGGATGGCGCGCATCCACTGGCGGTGGTGGGCCATCGCGAACACCACCGGCACCTCGTCCGTGGCCAGGCGGCCCACTTGGGTCCATGCCGCAGGGGGGCGCCAGCGGGCGCACCAAGCCGGTACTTCGTCGGCGGGCATCGGGCGCGCGATGGCCCAGCCCTGGCCCCATTCGCAGCCCAGGCGCAGCAGCATCGCGCCGTGCTCGACCGTCTCCACGCCTTCGGCCACCACGTCGCGCTGGAACGCCCACGCCAAGGCCAACACGCCTTGCAGGATGGCCAGGTCGCTTGGGTCTTCCAGCATGTCGCGCACAAAACTTTGGTCGATCTTGAGTTCCTGGGCTGGCAATTGGCGCAGGTAGGCCAACGAGGAGTACCCGGTGCCGAAGTCGTCCAGCGCGAACGTCACCCCCCGCCGCTGGCAGGCGTCGATGACCTCGACCACCGCTTGAATGTCGCTAACAGCCGTGGTTTCCAGCACTTCCAGGCACAGGTCCTGCGGCTGCACGGTGGGGTGGTCGGCCAACACCCGCTCAAGGTCGTGCACCAGGGTGTGGTCCTGCAGCTGCTGCGCGTCCAGGTTGACGCTGACGCGCGTGTGCAGGCCCTGCGTCTTCCAGTGCGCCACTTGGCGCACCGCCTCGGCCAGCACCCAGCGGCCCAGCTCCAGCCCGAGCGGATGCTCCTCGACGGTGCGCAAAAACGCCGCGGGGCCCAGCAGCCCGCGTTGCGGGTGCTGCCAGCGCAGCAGCGCCTCGAAGCCCAGGACTGTGCCGTCGCGCATGTTGACCTTGGGCTGGTAGTGCAGCACGAATTGCCCCTCGTGCAGGGCTTGCCGGATAGCCTCCAGCATTTCGTGGCGGCTGCGCAGATGGGCGTCGTGCTCGGCGTCGAACACGTGGTAGCGGTTTTTGCCGCTGAGCTTGGCCTGGTACATGGCCTGGTCGGCTTGGCGCAGCAGTTGGTCGGCATCGACGTCGCTGTGCTGCGGGTAAAACGCCAGCCCGAGACTGGCCGTGACCTGCAGCGTGTGCCCATCGACAACAACGGGCGTGGCCGCGGCCAGCAGCAGCCGCTGCAACACCGGGATGCTGGCGGTGTGGTCGTCCAGGTCCTGCAGCACGGCCACGAACTCGTCGCCCCCCAGGCGCCCCAGGGTGTCGCCGCCGCGCAGCGCCTGCTGCATGCGCTGCGCCAGTTGCACCAGCAGTTGGTCACCCACGGCGTGGCCGTGCCGATCGTTGATGCCTTTGAAGCCGTCCAGATCCAGAAACACCACAGCCAGCTTGCGCTGGCTGCGGCGTGTGCGGGCCATGGCCTGGCGCAGCCGGTCGTGCAGCAGCACGCGGTTGGGCAGGCCGGTCAAGGCGTCGTAGTGCGCGATGCGCTGCAGCGCCTGCTCGTGCTCCTTCAGGCGCGTGATGTCGGAAAACATCCCGACGTAGTGCTGCACGCGCCCCTGGGCGTCGCGCACGGCACTGATGGTCAGCAGCTCAGCGTACACCTCGCCGTTTTTGCGCCGGTTCCAGATTTCGCCGCTCCAGCGCCCGTGGGCGATGAGTTCGGCCCACATGGCTTGGTAAAACGCACGGTCTTGGCGGCCGGAGCTGAGCAGGCGGGTGTTGCGGCCCAGCACCTCCTGCCGGTCGTAGCCGGTGATGGCGGTGAAGGCCTCGTTGGCATCCACGATCGTGCCGTGGGGGTCGGTGATGACGATGGCCTCCTGCGCGTGGTGGAACACGCTGGCGGCCAGCTGCAGTTGCCGCTGCTGCCGCGCCAGCGCCACGCCGCGACGCCACAACAAAGTCCCCAGCGCCACCAGGGCGGCCAGCAACGGCACCAGCATCCACACCGCGTAGCGGGCCTGCCTGTGCCAGCCTTGCAACGCCGCCGATTCGGGCTGCCACACCACCACCGTGGCCGCGTAGCGAGCTGAGGTGCGGTGGCCTAGGATCAGGGCCTCATGAACGTGCTCAGATGCCAGCGTACGCGTGTCGGCGATGGTTTGGTGGGTCCACCCCACCAGCGTGGTCAGTGCCTCGGCGGGTAGGCCGCCTGCCGTGCCCGCGGTCGATGTGCTCCACAACGGCGCGCCGTCGTAACGCAGCCACATCGCCTGCAGCGTTCCGGGGCCGAACAGGCGCTGCGCCTGCGCGGTGAAATGGTCCGGGTTGAGCGCCACGACGATCCAGCGCAGCTGCTCACCTTGGATTAGGGGTAGGCCGAGTGGCACGAAGGTTGGGACGGGTGCCACCCCATCGGGTGCGGGGACACCACGGTCGCTCCAGTCGCGTGCTTGCACTGGGCTGCCGATGCGTACCACGTCGGCTTCGGGATGGCCGACCGGATACAGAGCTTCCAGATCGATGCGCAGACCGACGTTGCGTGGGTTGGAGCTGACCAACACCCGTCCAGTGGCGTCGGTGAGCGACAGCGAGCGCACGAAGGGCAGTGGCCGGATAGCGGCCAGCAAGACGTCGGCCGCGGGTTGTGCGGGCGGCCCATCGGCGGCCTGGGTTCGGGCGGTCAGCTCCACCACATGCAGCGTTTGGGTCAGGGTGTCTTCCAGTGCCGCGGCGTGCAGCGCCACGGTGTGGTGGGCACGTTCGAGCGCGTCGTGGCGTTGGGTCCACAACACGTACCCGGTGGCCCCCACCGACAGCGCCGCCAGCCCGGCCACGAGCCATGCGCTGGTCGCGGCCCAGCGGCGCACCGACGCATGCCGCCGTGGCGACCCTGGCGCAGGTTCAGGGGGCCACGATGGGCTCGAGTCCGTGGCGCTTGGCATGGCTGCGCAACAGGCCGCTGGCCTTCATCTCCGCCAGAATCTGGTCGATGCGCGCACGAAACACGTCATCGTCCGGTTTCATGGCCCAGGCATACGGGGTCAAATGGTAGGGGCTGGGAGGGACGATCAAACGTGCCCAGTCGTTGAGGTCCAGCATGCGGCGGCCAAACGGGTAGTCGGTCATGAACACGTCGGCGCGGCCTGACAAGACTTCCTGTTCGCGTGCGGCGGGGGTGTCCACCACCCGCAGTTCCGCAGCCCGCAAACGCTCGCGCATCAGCGGCTCGTGCAGCGTGCCCTTGGCCACGACGACCACCACCCCAGGCTTGTCGATGTCGTCCCAACGCTGGATGCGCGGGTTGGCCTTGGTGGTGATGGCGTACACGTCGCTGATCAAATGGGGCTGCGTGAACGCGAGTTTGCCCTGCCGCTGCGGGGTGATGCCAATGGCGAACATGGCCACATCGCAGCGGTCGCTGTGCAGGTCGTCGATCAGGCGTGCAAACGAGCTGTCGACGAACACTGGCTGCACCCCGAGGGCGCGCGCCACGTGGCGTGCGTTGTCGATGTCGATGCCCGACAGCTCCAGCGAGCGCGGGTTGCGGTATGAAACACCGTAGTAATCCGGCCAGATGCACACCCGCAACTGCCCGCTGTCAGCAATGCGCTGCAGGCGCGGTGATGATGGGATGGCGGCTTGAGCCACAAGCGCGAGCGTGCCCCCCAGGATCGCAAGCGCTGCGCGGCGCACGACAATGCTCAACGACGTCATGGACACCTTGTCGGTTGGTGGTGGCGACAAGGACGACAGTGTAGGTGCCCCGGGGCGCAGCCGTGGCCGAGGAACGCAGCGCGTTTGACGAAGGTCAAAGTCGCGCTGCGTGGGCGCATTGGGGTTGACACACCGCCCGCCTCAGCAAGCGGGCACGGGGCCGATCAACCCTTGGCCGCGACGAGCGCCTGCTCCATGATGGCAAGACCCTCGTCCAGCAGCGCGTCGCTGGCGGTCAGCGGCACCAGAATGCGGATGACGTTGCCGTACAGCCCGCACGACAGCAGCACCAGGCCGCGCTGCAGCGCCTCGTTGCACAGGCGGCGGGTCAGCTCGGCCGCCGGGCGGTTGAGGTCGCCGCCTTCGAACAGCTCGATGGCCACCATCGCCCCCAAGCCACGCACGTCGCGGATTTCGGGGTGGCGCGACATCATCGCCGTCAGCCCCGCACGCAGCCGTTCGCCGATGGCGCGTGAGCGCTCAAGCAGCCGTTCGCGTTCGAACACGTCCAGCACCGCCAGCGCCGCTGCGCACGCCAGCGGATGCCCGGCGTAGGTGCCACCCAAGCCGCCCGCCGGCACGGCGTCCATCAACTCGGCCTTGCCGATCACGGCCGAAATCGGGAAACCACCGGCCATGCTTTTGGCCATCGTGATGAGATCCGGCGCCACGCCCCACTGCTCACACGCCAGCCAGGTGCCGGTGCGTCCGGCGCCGGTTTGCACCTCGTCGGCGATGAACACGATGCCATGCTGATCACACAGCGCGCGCAGCGCCCGCGCGAACTCCAACGGCGCCACGTAAAAACCACCCTCGCCCTGCACCGGCTCCAGGATGATGGCCGCCACCCGCTGCGGCTCGACGTCGTACTTGAAAATATGGTGCAGGCTGCGCAACGCGTCGTCCACCGACACGCCGTGCAGCGCGTTGGGGTACTCGGCGTGGTAAATCTCGGCGGGGAAGGGGCCAAAGCCCGCCTTGTACGGGGCCACCTTGCCGGTCAGCGCCATGCCCAGCAGCGTGCGGCCGTGGAAGCCACCGCCAAAGGCGATGACGGCCTGCCGCCCGGTGGCGGCGCGGGCGATTTTGATCGCGTTTTCCACCGCCTCGGCGCCGGTGGACAGGAAAAACGCCTTTTTGGCGAAGTCGCCCGGGGCCTTGGCGATCAGCCGCTCGGCCAGCTCCACGTACGGCTGGTAGGCCAGCACCTGAAAGCAGGTGTGGTGCAGTTTGTCCAGTTGGGCCTTAACCGCCTCGACGATGGCGGGGTGGCGGTGGCCGGTGTTGAGCACAGCGATGCCACCGGCGAAGTCGATGTAGCGCTTGCCCTCGACGTCCCAGATTTCGGCGCCTTGGGCGCGTTCGGCGAACACTTCGTACGTTTGACCCAGCCCGGCGGGCAGGGCGGTGCGGCGCCGCGCCATCCAGGCGGCGTTGGTGTGGGCGGCGGTGCTCAGGTGGGCGTCGCGGTGCATGGTGTGGTCTCCAGCCAAAAGGTCGAGTGTTCCAAGGGGCAGCGCGCGGCGCTGCCAGCAGTGTCGCCATCTTGGCGCATCGCGCCGCCCGCTACCATATACAGCGCGGGCCATGGCGGCAGAGGGCTGTACCGCCCGCGGCACCGGTACACCTTGAACGCGATGTTTACGCTCGACCCCCAAAGCTCCACTCCGCTCGTGCTGCAAATCGTCGATGGCTTTCGCGAGCTGATCCGCAGCGGCGCCCTGCGACCGGGGGCCAAGGCGCCGTCGATCCGGCAGTTTGCCCACGCGCATGGCGTCAGCGTGTACACGGTGGTCGATGCATACGACCGGCTGGTGGCGCTGGGGTACTTCGTTTCGCGCCCGCACTCGGGGTTTTTCGTGCGCAGCCGCGACACCCGCCCCGAAGCGGCGCCGGACTCTGGGCCCCAGTACCACTTCGACTCGATGTGGTACCTGCGCCGCGTGTTTGAAAACCGTCACCTGCGCCTCAAGCCCGGCTGCGGCTGGCTGCCGCACGACTGGCTGTTTGGCGAAGGCGTGCGACGCAGCCTGCGTGCATTGGCCGCCCAGCCGGTGGACCTTGGCGGCTACGGCGAACCCAAAGGCTACACGCCGCTGCGCCAGCTGGTGCGTGACCTGCTGGCCGAGCAGGAGATCGCGCTGACCAGCGACCAGGTGTTGCTGACCCAGGGTTCGAGCCAGGCCATGGACCTGGTGGCACGCCGCTTGGTACGCCCCGGCGACGCTGTGCTGGTGGACGAGCCGGGCTACCCGAACCTGCTGTTTTCGCTGCGTTTTTTGGGCGCGCGCCTGATCGGCGCGCCACGCACGCCGTGGGGCTGGGACATCGAAACGATGCAAGCGCGCATCCTCGAGCACAAGCCGACGGTTTTTTTCACCCAGCCGCGGCTGCAAAGCCCCACCGGCTCGGTGGCCAACCTGGCCCAGCTTCACCGCGTGCTGCAGTTGGCCGAGCGTCATGGTCTGCGCATCGTCGAAAACGACATCTACGCCGACCTCGACCCGGAGCCGCGGCCCTCGCTGGCCAGCCTGGATCAGCTGCAGCGGGTCGTGCACATCGGCAGCTTTTCCAAGACGATTTCGCCGAATCTGCGTGTGGGCTTCGTGGCCGCGCACCCGGACGTGCTGGAGGATCTGGCGCAGCTCAAAATGATCGCCGGGCTGACCTCATCCGAGTTTGCCGAGCGCCTGACCTACGGCGCGTTGACCGACGGGCGCTGGCGCAAGCACTTGCGTGCCTTGCGCCAACGGCTGGCGCAGGCGCAGCAGCGTTGCGCGCAGCGGCTGGAGACGCTGGGCTTCGAGCTGTTTGCCCAGCCCGGGGCCGGCATGTTTTTGTGGGCCCGCCACCCCCGCATCGACAACGCCTCGACGCTGGCGTACCAAGCGGCCGAGCACGACATTTTGCTGGGGCCAGGGCATCTGTTCGCGCTGGACCTCAACCCCAGCCCGTGGCTGCGCTTCAACGTTGCGTTCACCGAGGATGAGGGGGTGTGGGCGTTTTTGCAGCAGGTCACCGGCGGCTGACTTACACCGCCCACACCGCCCCATGTTCCGCCACCCGCGCGCTGCGGCGCAGCTCGCGCTCGACGCGGCAGCGCAGCGCGTCGGCGGCGTCGGGCTCGCCGTGCACGATGAAGGTGTGCTGCGGCTGCCCGGGGACGGCGCCGAGCCAAGCCATCAGGCCGTCGCTGTCGGCGTGGGCCGAGGCCGATTGCAACTGCGCCACTTCGGCGCGCACCGGCCAGTCTTCGCCGTGGATGCGCAGCGTCGCGGCGCCGCGCTGCAAGCTGTCGCCGCGGGTGCCGGGGGCTTGGTAGCCGGTCAGGATCACCATGTGCCGGTGGTCGCCCAGGTACAGTTTGAGGTGGTGCAACACCCGGCCCCCGGCGGCCATGCCACTGCCGGCCAGGATCACCTTGGGGCCGGATTGGCGGGCGATGGCTTTGGACTCGTCCGGTGTGGAGGTGGCCTTGACGGAGCGCATGAGCTGCTGCACCTCGTGGTGGTTGAGGCGGTGCTCACCCAGGTGCTGCTGCAACAACGCGGTGGCGTGGATGGCCATCGGGCTGTCCAGGTACACGGGCAGCGCCGAAGGCAGACGGCGCTGGCGCTTCAGTTGCGCGATGGCGTACAGGATGGCCTGGGCGCGCCCCACGGCAAACACCGGCACCACGGCGGTACCACCGCGCGCCGCCACGCGCGCCAGCAGGGGGCCTAGTTCGTCAATCAGGTTGAGGTCGGCGGGGTGCTGCCGGTTGCCGTAGGTGGACTCCACCACCACCGCGTCGGCCTGTGGCGGTGGATCGGGCGGCAGCATCAGCACATCGTCAGCGCGGCCCAGGTCGCCCGAAAACAGAATGCGCCGCCCGCCCACCTCGAGCAGCACCTGCGCCGCCCCCAGAATGTGGCCCGCACCGAAAAACTGCACGCGCCAACCACGCAGCGGCTCGAACGCCTGGTACACCGGATGGGGGTGCAAATGGCGCAGCGCGCGTTGGGCGTCGGCCACCGTGTACAGGGGCAACGCAGGCTGGTGCTTGGAAAAGCCGTGCCGGTTGGCAAACGCAGCGTCCTCTTCGAGCAGGTGGGCGCTGTCGGGCAGCAGGATCTCGCACAGGTCGCGCGTGGCGTGCGTGCACCACACCTTGCCGTGAAAGCCCTCGCGCACCAGCAAGGGCAGGTAGCCGCTGTGGTCCAGGTGCGCGTGGGTGAGCACCACCGCCCCAATGTGGCCGGGCACCACGGGCAGCGGGGCGCGGTTGCGCAGCCGCAGCGCCTTGTAGCCCTGGAACAGGCCGCAATCGACCAGCAGCTGCTGGCCATCGTGGCGCAGGAGGTACTTGGAGCCGGTGACGGTGCCGGCTCCGCCGAGGAACTGGATCGTGACGGTCATGGGGCCATCGTACCCCAGACCGCCGGGGCCGGGTGCGGGGGTTTGGCGATGCGTGGCCGCGGCCGCCGGCTTGAGCTCTCACGGCTGTTTCATGAAGGTGTCGAAAACGATCCGGCCCAGGCACCGATCCAGCCGCACCAGCCCCAGCGCCACCGTCAGCAGCGCGGCAGCGGCAAAGCCGTAGCCGTAAAACGATGGCCCTAAGGCCAGGCTCAGCAGCGTCAAAACCACGTTGGCGACGAAGAACACGACGGTCAGCAGTGCCACGTCGTGCCGCCGGTCAAAGTAATAGAGCACGTTGATCAGCGCCAGGATCATGACTTGCAGCCCGGCGCCGATCACCTGCACGTAAAAGAGCGGCAGCAGCGCCGCATCCAGCCCGAGCAGCTCAAACGAGGCCGGCCCCGCCAGCAGCGCTAGCAAGGTGGCAATCGCTTGCCACTTGCCGATTTCCGCCAGCCCCGTGCGCACGGTCAGGATCATTTCATCGCGCAGGGTTTGGATGTGGGTCAGGCTGCCGCCGCCGCGCACGGCGTCGTAATACTTGTCGTAATACTCGACAAAGTCGGTTTCGATGCGCACGAGAAAAATCGCCATGCCAGGCACGATGGCCAGGTAGGCCAGAAACACCGGCACGTCATACACCGGGCTGCTGCGCAGCACGCTGATGACTTCCACCGAGGTGCCGGGGGCGAGCCAAAAGATGAATTTGTCGGCCCACACCGCCAGGTTGAAAGCCGTGCCGGCGAGCCACAGGCTGGGGTAGAAGCGGGGCTGGCGCAGCCAATCCAGCCCCACCCAGTGGGCGGAGGGGTAGCCGCGCACGATGACCTGCCACAGGCCGCCCAGCAGGATCAGCTGCCCGATCAAGAACGCCGCCAGCAGACCTTCCAGCCCCCAGCCGAGCAGTGAGAACGGATAGGCCAGCAACACGGTGCTGCCATAGCCGGCGGCAAACAGCGCCACCAGCGCGCGGTAGCGCTTCAGGCCCGACAGCAACACCGCCAGCATCCACACCGCGCACAGCGCCACCCAGCACGCCAGCGCGAGCACCAGGTAAAGCCCGCTGACCTCGGGCAGCCACAGCGCCACCCCGACGCCTGCCAGCGTGGCCAGCGGCAGCAGCAGCGCCAGCGTGCCGTGCAGCGCGGGCAGCACGCGCTGCGGGCGGCGTTCAAACAGGCGGTCGGCGCAGTAGCGCGTCAGCACCAGCTGCAGCCCGCCGCTGGCGATGAGGCTGCCGGCCACCAGGTACGTGACGGTGGTTTGAAATTGCGTCACCAGCGACGGCGGCACCACGATGCTGGCGCACAGGATGCCGACCAGCAGCATGCCCAGGATCGACAGCACCCACGGCCCGGAGCCGATCAGCCCGGCGTAGGCGTAGGCGCGCGCCCCGCTCCAGAACGTGCCGCGATCCAGCAGCTTGCGCAGTTCAAAGCCGATGCCAGCCATGGTCAGGCGCGCTCCAGAGCGTCGGCATAAAGCTGCCGGTAAGCGGCGTGCATGTCGCGGTCGCGGTAGCGCCGCTGCACGCGCGCCAGGCCGCGCTCGGCCATGGCATGCCAGCGCGGCGGGTCGTCCAGCAGCGCCACGATGGCATCAGCCAGCGCCGTGGGTTGCGCCGGCGGCACCACCAGCCCTGCCGGGCCCAGCGCCAGGTCGTCCGCATCCGTCGGGCAGCCTTCGATGAGCTCGCGGCAGGCGCCGACGTCGGTGCTGATGACGGGGATGCCCGCCGCCAGGCTTTCCAGCACCACCAGTGGCAGCGCCTCGCTGATGGAAGACAGCACGGTGACGCCGACGCGCGGCAGCACTTCAGGCGTGCGCTGCAGGCCCAGCATCTTGACGCGATCCTGCAGCCCGAGCTGCTCGATCAGCGTGCGGCACTCCTCGGCGTAGTCGGGGTCTTCGTCGGTGGGGCCGACGATCCAGCCTTCGATGTCAGGCCGCAGGTTGGCCACGCGGCGCATCGCGCGGATGAAGGTCTTGATGTCTTTGATGGCCACCACGCGCCCGATCAGCGCCGCCACGCGCGGAATGGCAGCCCCGGCGGGGCGGCGCGCCGCCGCCAACGCTTCCACGTCGATGCCGTTGGGGATGACGCGCGTGCGCTCGGGCGCAGCGCCGTCGCGGATTTGACGTTGCCGGTTGGCTTCGTAAAGCGACACGATGGGGTCGGCGCGCTCGTAGCAAAAACGGCCCAGCCACTCAAAGAAGCGGGCCCACATGCCGCGCAGGTAAGGCGTTTCGGTGTCGTCGCGCAGCAGCGGGTGGCGGTTGTCGGGCACCCAGGTGGCCAGCGCCAGGTCGATCTGCCGTTCCTTGGTGTAGATGCCGTGTTCGGTCAGGATCAGCGGGCGGCGGTCGCGGTGGCTCAGCAGCGCGCCGAGAAACCCCGCGTAGCCCGTGGAGATGCTGTGATACACCCGCGCCGGCGGCAACTGCCGCGCCCAGCGCGCCAGCGTCCACAGCGGCGCGTGCAGCGTGCGGCTGGTCCAGAAGTAATCGACGAACGAGGGGTCGGTGCAGTGGCGCTGGTAGCGTTCGCCGATCATCGTCCAGCTGAAGTCCGAGTGCAGATAGTGCCGGGCTTGCAGCCCGTCGTCGCGCAGCAGCGCCTCGGCCACTTCGGCCCCCAGCGTGGCAGGCGCTGACTGCAAGCCCAAAAAAACGTCGTGCCAGCGCTGCACGGCGGCTTGCCATGCCGGCGCGGGTTCGTGCAGGCGGCGGCGCACCTCGGGCGGAGGGCGCAGCTCTTGCGGCTCGAACAGCCAGATCGTGTCCAGAGCCGCCACATGGGGTGGCGGGGTATAGACCGGCGCGCCCGCTTCGCGGGCGCGCGCGCCGATATAGACCGCATGAAAGCGCAGCTGCGGGTGCGCGCGCACGAGCTGATCGACCCAGGCCGCCACCCCGCCGCGGGTGTAAGGGTAGGTGCCTTCCAGCAGCAGCATCACGTCGGCGTTCATGCGCGCGTCCAATAACGAACCACGGGTTGCAATTTGTCGCTCAGCAGCGTGGCGGGCAGCTGGCCGAGCCAGCGCCGGCACAGATCCAGTTGGTTCGCCTCGTAGGCCCACTCGGCCATGTAGGGCAGCCAGGCAGGATCCGGGCTGGGTTCGCGCGCCATCGCCTCCACCTCGGCGCGGGCGGCGTCGCGCCGGCCCAAGGCCAGCCAGGCCCGCAGCCGCAGCAGCCGTAGCCTAGGCGCGAGTTCGCCTTGCCGCTGTTGCAGCGCCTGCAGCCAGTGCAGGGTCTGCTGCAGCGCGTGCTCGCGCAGGTCATCGCTGGCGAGCCCTTGGTGCGCCAGCTCCCAGTGCAGCTCGGCCAGCAGCGCCCACAGCCGCGCCGGGTCGGCGGCGGCGGGCAGCGCTGCGCGCGCTTGCGCAATCCAGTTCTGCAGGCGCTGCTGCTGGCGGTCGAGCACGCCGTAGGCCAGCAGCCGCACATCCTCCAGCTGGCCGGTTTCGCGCAGCGCAGCCAGGGTTTGGTTGCCGGCGGCGGAGGGGCGCTGCGTCAGCAGGGTCAGCACTTGCTGCTGCAACGGCAGCGGCGCAGAGCCGCGCGCCACCTGCGCTCCAAGCCCCGCCACGCGGCGCGCCAAGCGCCTGGGTTCGATGCGCTCCAGCGGCGGCAAGCGCACTTCGCCGAAGCGTTGGCGTGGCGGGCGGGGCTGCAGGCGGCGCATTCGCCCTAGCGCCAGCGGCAACAGCGCCCAGCCCAGCACCGGCCAGGCCATCAACAGCGTACCAACCAGCGCCACCCCTGCCGGGCGACGTTGCGTGCGCTTGCGGGCCAAGCCCAGTGCCAGAGCAGCGGCCAGCAACGCGCTGGCTGCCGTGTGCGCGGCCCAGAACGCGGGCAGCGATGCCCGATCCAGCCCCTTCGCAAACCAGGTCGCCAGCGCTGCCAGTTCCAGGCCGATGCCGAGCACACCGGCCAGCGCCGCCAGCGCGCCTCGCGGCAGCCGTCTCATGGGCCCTCCGTGCCCCAGCGCAGCAGCTCAGCCGGCGGCGCATCCAGCGTGCGCACGCGCCAGCGCAAGCCTGCCTCAGACAAGCCGCCCCCTCCTTGTTGTTGCAGCCACTGCTCCAAGCGTTGAAAAAAGCCTTCGCTGCCTGCTCCGTGCGTCAGCGGCAACAACACCAGCAGACGACCTGGAGCCGGCTCGCAGCTGAGGTCGAGCGAGCGCAGTTGCGCTGCAATCCGCGGCAGCCAGTTGGCAGCCGCCGCGTCCCGGGCTTGCAGCACGCCCAGCGTCGAAGAAAGGCCCCAGCGCTGCTGCAGCCGATGCAGCCGCTGCAGCTCCAGTGCGAAATCCGCGGCGCAGCCAAGCTGCCGGCGCAGCACGTCGGCCGTGCTCAGACGCGCTTGGCGCAACGCGGCGAAGTCGTCGCACAGCACCTGCAGCGCCACCAGCGTGCCATCGTGCAGCGCCAGAAACGGCAGGTGATGCACCGCCAGCAGCCACTGCGCCGCCTGACCGTCGAGCCCGAATGGCAGCACGACCCGGTAGCGCGAGGCGGCCAGCTCCGCGACGTCGCGCACGTGGGCGAGCCGGCCTCGCCGCAGCGCCTGGGTCACCATCGGGTCATCAGGATTGAGGGGCTGCGGCGGGCCCAAGTGCGCCAGCGGCGCGGGGTCAGGCCGGCCTGCCTCGTCGAGCCGGTGCAGCGTGGCCTGCTGCACCTTGGCAAAGCCGGCCAGCAGCTGCAGCAGCAGGCGGCCTGCCTCGCCATCGGGGGTATCCGGCCCCAGGCGGCGCAGCTGCTCCAGCGTCGCGCGCAGCGTCAGCGGCTGGTGCAGCAGCTCCTGTTCAAGTCGATCGTGCGACAGGCGCAGGGTGTAGTGCTGGCGGCTCAAGCGTTGCAGCTGATCTTCGGCGTAGTCGCGCTCAATTTGATGCCGGCGCATCCGCTCGATCCAGCGGTCGGCGAACTCGCCCAGGATCAGGGTGACGATCCAGCCCCCCGCCCAGCCCGATCCGTCGTCCTGGGCGAAACTGGCGCCCAGCCATACCATGCCGACGGCGGTCAGCGACGCGGCGGCCAGCGCGCCAGCCAGGGTGCCGTAGCGCAGCGTGACGATCCACGGCGCCAGCCACGCCCACGGAAAACCCCGCTCACCGCTTAACCAGCCCGGGCTGCCCACCGCTAAGGTTAGCAGCCCCGCCAGCAGCGGAAGCGCCACGGCTTCGATCAGCGCCCACGGGCGAGGCTGGGCGTGATCCCAACGCTGCGCCAGTGTGGGGCTGGAGCGCAAGGCCAGCGCTGTCATGGCGCCAGCGGCCCCAGCAGCTCACGCACCAGCTTTTGCGCCACGCCGGCCAGCGATTCGCGCGAAAAGCCGCTCTTGCCGCCAACGGCGCTGTAAACACGCTGGCCGCTGCCGACATCCAGCACCGTCAGCGCCAGGCCCACGGCCGGCTCGCCATCGACGCCGACCTTGTAGCGCCACTCCGAAACCTGGCCGATGACCAGGTAGCGCGCGCCAGCGGACTGGGCCCATTGCAACAGCTCGGGCGTGCTGCGCAATTGGCCTTTTTCAAACAGGCTTTCATCCAGCCACTCCACCGGGGGCGTGACCACCGACGGCGACACGGACGCGGCCAGCCATTCGGTGACGATGCTCTGCGCACGACGGCCGGCCATCGGGGTTTCGGTGTGGTTGCTGAAAGGGGCCACTGCCCACACGGCATTGGGCTGCAACGTGGAGCGGCTGGAGCGTTGTACCGTGGAGCAGGCGCTCAAGCTCAACACAGCGGCGGTGGCGATCAGCAAGGAGCGTCGTCGCATGGCGGGTTCCTTTGTCATGGTTTGTTGGGGTTGAAGGCAAGGATCACCAATCGGCCCAGTAGCGCAGCAGCAGGCGGCGGGTCAAGCTGGGGCTGGTGCCGAGGTTGCGGTCGAGCTGAAGCCCAATCAGGCCGCGGTCGTGGCCCAGCACGCTGCCCGCGAGGCCCAATTGGCCGCCGAGGCCGACCCCGAGTTCGCTGTCGGTGGACCAGGTCAGCGCCGCATACGGCAGCCAGCCCCGCCGCGGCTCGGCCTGCAGCGTTAGCCCGTGGCTGACGGTCAGCGCCCACTGCGTGCGGCTGCGCGGCACGAAGGCATCCGGCGCGAACAGGGTGGTGCCCGCCGGTAACAGCGCGCGCAGGGCCGGCAGGGTGTTGGGGTCGGTGGCGCGGTAGCGTTGCCGGTTCCAGCCCAGATCGACGCGCAGGCCGTGCGGGTTGCCTTCGGCCTGCCAGCTGAGGATCACGTCCAACCGCTGCCCGCGACCGAGGGAGGCCCCGTCAGGCTGCGCGCGCCAGCGCGCGGCGCTTGTCCGCACGTTAAGTGCCAGCGTGGGTTGTAACGGCCAGACGAGGTCGGCGCCCAGCCAGTCCTGCAGCCCGATCAGGCGCAGGTTGTCGCTGGCGCTGGCTGGCTCGCCCCAGGCGGCTTCCAGGCCGAGCTGCAGGCGATCCCAGCGGTGCTGCCAGCGCAAGCCCAACGAGGTGTGCGAGCCCAGCGCCTCCATCCAACCCAGACGCCACTGCCAGGCAGCGCGCGCATCGCCCGCATCCAGGCGCAGCTGCAGTTGCCGCTCACTTGGCGCCGCACCGAGCAGATCGGGCCGCTGCAGGGTGCGGTCGAAGCGCTGCAACGTGACGCTGAAGCGCAGATGCGGGGTCAACAGCGCCTGCCAGTCCAACAGCGTATGCAAATCGTCCCAGGCGACGCGCTCGGTGCGTTGCAGCTCGACGCTAAAGCGATTGCGTTGGCTGCGCGTGAGGGCCACCCACTGCTCGTGCAGCAGGTCGTCGTCGGGGTAGCGCTCCAGCCCTTCGGCGGCCAGTGTGGCGGCTTGCGCCTCGTCCAGCCGTCGGGCGGCTTGCACGATGTCGCGCCGCGGCAGCGGGCGCGGGTCGTCCAGCAGACGCTGCAGGGTTTCGCGGTCGTCTTCGGCCAGGGCCACCGCCAGCTCGGCCCAGCCCGGCTGGGCCAGACCCTGCACCACGCGGCGTAGCATCCAGGCGCGTGCGGCGGAATACTGGCCGCGCAGGATCCACTGCGCCAGCAGCACGCGGCGCGCCGCGGCGGTGTCGGGCAGCGCGGCCACCTCGCGCAGCGCGGCCCACTCAGCGTCGCCGGGCTGCAAAAAGGCGCTCAGCCGCGCTCGCAGGATCGGCAGCATGGTCTGCGGCGCCAGCGGTTGGTGGCGCAGCTGGCGCCAGGTGTGCAGCCGCAGCTGCCAGGCTTCGTCGTGCCGATCCAGCGCTTGCAGGATGTCGGCGGCTTGGGTCAGCCACAGCGGGTCGTGGCGGCGCTCGCGCAGGGTAGGGGCGGTCAGGCGCCACGCTTCGGCCACGTCGCCCAGCGTGAGGGCCATCGCCACGCGCAGCTCCAGCCGGTCTTGCACCACGGCGCCATGGCGGCTCCAGTGGCGGCGCACCGCGGCCACGTCCTGGGTGTCGAGCGTGAACCACAGGGCGGCCTCCACGATGTCGGCGTCTTGCGGCGCGCGTTGCAGCGCCAGGCCGTAGAGGCGGCGCGCCTCGGGCCATTGGCCCGTTTGCCATGCCTGGCGTCCGGCGGCCACCAGGTAGCGCGGGTTGCGCTCCAGCTGGGCGCGCTGCGCCTCGGTCAGCGAGGCCAGCAGCGTTTGCGCCGCATCCAGCCGAGCGTGGTTTTGCCAGCGGGTGACGGCGCGGATCAGCGCGTCCTCCTGCTGGTGGCGGTGCCACAGCAGCGCTGCGGCTTGCGCCGCATCCAGATCGCGCCCGGCCACTTCGAGGGCGTATTCCCAGTCGGCCAGGTCTTGCGCGCTGGCCTGCGGCCGCTCGGCCAAGACGCGCAGTTGGCGGCTCGCGTCGTCGGCGTCGCCGCTTTCCAGCGCCAGCTCGGCGCGCAGCCGGCGGTAGTCGTCGGCCTCGGCAGTGCCGGTCTGCGGCTCCTGCGCTTGACGCAGCACCATGAGCGCCTGTTCACGCTCGTCCAGCAGCAGATGCAACAGCGCCACGCGTTGCGCCAGTTCCGCCGGCCAAGGCAGCGCGGCACTGCGGCTCCACCAAACAAGGGCCTCGCGCGCGCGGCCCAGCCGCTCGGCCAATTCGGCCAGAGCGCGCGCCAGCGCCGCATCGGGCTGATGTTGCCAGCCGCGTTGCAGGGTTTGCCAGGCTGACTCCGGGGCGCCGAGCCGCTCCTGCACGCTGGCCAGCTCCAGCCAGGTCGCGGCCTCTGCGGGCTGGCGGCGCAGCCGCTGCTGCAGGTAAGCGACATAGGCGTCGTCGCGCAGCAAACCAATTGAGAGGCGTCGCACAGCTTGCCAGGCTGCAGCTTCGTCACTTAGGCGCGCGATCTGCCACCATGATTCCAGCGCCAGCTCGGGGCGCTGGTTCCATTCCGCCACCTGGGCCAGCCGGCGCAGCCAACGCAGGTCGTCTTGGCGCTGCTGCACCACGCGCTGTGCCAGCGCCAGCGCGTTGTCAAGCTTGCGGTTTTCCAGAAAGACTTGATAGGCCAGTTCCATGACCTCTAAGTCGAGGGTCGGCTTGGCGCTAGGCACAGGGTGGGAAGGGGTTGCCGTTTCAGATGTCGGCCAGGCGATGCGCCGCCAGCCGCCGGGCGATACGGCTGCGTAGGCCTGCGCGCGTTGCCACGCCCACAGCCGCGGGCCCAGCGCCCAGCCGGGCATGGCGCTGGCGTCGCTCAAGCGAGCCGCTTGGGGTGTCGGCGCGGGGGCCGTCCGCTCGGTGAGGGCCAGCAGCTTGTTGACGTAGCGCAACGCCAATTTCGGCTGGCCGGCGGCGCGGCTGAGCCGCACCGCCTCGAGCAAGCTCTGACGGTCGTGGGCGAACCAATCCTCGTGGTCTTGCAGCCAGCGCAGCAGCAGCGGCCATTGGCCGGCGCTTTCCAGCGCGCGCAACGCTTGGCCCCAGGCGTGCAGCCGCTGCGCGCCGGGCGGGCTGAGCTCGGCGGCCCAGAGCCACAGCTCCGCGCTGCGCCGATGCAGCCCTGCCGCCAGCGCGGCCTGGGCGGCGCGGCTCAGGATCTCAGGCAGCGGCGCAAAGGCGGGGTTGGGGGCGGTGAGCGCCTGGGCTTGCGCGCGCAGCTGATCCAGCGGCGCGCGCTGCCAGAGCCACTGTTGCAACAGCTCGCGCATGGCGGGCGGCAGCGCGGTTTCGGGCTCCCGCAGCAGGGGCCAGGCGTCGGCGGTGAGCGCGCCGGCGTCGGCCTCGCACGCCACCGCCTTGTTTTTGGGGTCGGCGCAGCCCTGCGCGTGCCACAGCTGCCAGCGCGCATACCAAGCGCGCTGCCGGGCCCACGCTTGCTGTTCCACGCTGCCTTGGGCTTGCAGCGCCGTCAGCAGCGCCAGCGCCTCTGCCGAGCGGCGTTCCTGCAAGAGGCGTTCGGCTTCGGCCATCAGGGCCGTTGAATCCGAGCGCGGGTCTTCGGGGGCGACGGCTTGCACGAGGCGTTCGAGCGCCTGAGCCTGATGGCTGGAGCCGCCGGCGTGTTGCCGCCACTGCAGCGCCGCCAGCCCTGCCGCCACCCCGAGCGCCAGCAGCGCGACGCTCCAAGGCGGCACGGCGCGCGCCGGACGCTCAGCGGGGCGTGCAGTCGATGTCCAGGGTGACCGTTGCATGGGGGCTCGTGACGCGAACGCGGTGACCTGCGGATGCGGTCACCGTGGCGGAAGTGGCAGGGATCAGGCGGCAGCCGTCCGGCACGCGCCATTCGGCTTCCACGGGGACGTGGCCTTGCAAGCGCCAGCGCCAGCGCTGCGCCGCCACGGCCTCGTGCTGGTCGATGGCGGCGTTGGCGCTGATCAGATAAGGGGGATCGTCGGTGCCGGCTGCCTCGCGCAGCGCGAGCTCAGCCGGCAGGCTGGCCAGATGGACATACGTGCCGGAAGGATGGTCGGCGTAGCCGGCCACGCCTGCGCTGCGCGCCCAGTCGGGGCGGCTGCCCGGCGGCAGGCGCACGGTGCGCAGATCGCCACGGCCCTTGAGCAGCCAGCGCCCGTCGGCCAGCCGCGCCACCGCGACGTGCTCAAAAAAATCTTCGACCTTGCGCACGTAGGCGCTGACCGGCTGCGGGTGCAGCGGCTGCGCGCGCGCCCACGCATAGACTTTTTCCAGCGCCTGCAGCGAGGCGGGCTTGGAGGCGGAGTAGGTGTGGTAGTAGATGCTGGCGGGTTTCAGGCGGCGGGGCCGCTCGGTCATTTCCAGCGTTTCGATAACGCGTTGATAGCCCCAGAACGGCCCAGTCCACAGGTTGGTGTAGAGGTTTTCGTTGGCCAGCGGTGCATAGACCTGCAACTGCCCGTCCTTGACGACGCCTATCGGGGCCACGCAGGTCAGGCTCGGACATTGCTGGCTTTTGATGGTATCGCCTCCGTTGAGGTTGAGCAGGCCGGCGCGTCGCACGTGGACGATTTGGTCGGCACTCGGGTTGCAGTCGCCGGACCAGAACAGCAGCCGCACGTCTTTGCCCGATGGCAACAGGCCGCGGATGAACGACACGCTGCCTTCGACCTCACGCCGCATATTGAATTGGTAGCCGGTGATGGCCAGATTGTAATTCAGCTCGGTGACATCGTCGCCGTTGCGCGCAGACTGCTCCAGCAGCTGCCAGCGGTAGGGGTGGCTGAAAGTGTGGGTGGCGGCTTCCACCCATGGCAGTTCGAACAGACGCCGCGCGATGCGCTGCGCTTCTTCGGCAGTGTCCGGATAGGGGCCTTGCGGCGAAAGCTCGGCCTCGATCAGCGACATGCTGTGCGGCCAAGGGTGGCGCTCAATGAAGCGCCGCAGCACCTCGCCCGCCAAGGGGCGCTCGGGCCATTCACCGCGGTTGACGAAGCCGTCGCCGTCGATGTGGATGGTCAGCAGCCGCCGCCCGCTTTCGGTGGTGACGTCCGGCGCCGGCATCGGCGGCAGCCGCAGCGCTTCGGTCAGCAGCGCAAACGGATCGGGCAGCCAACGCACCTGCTTGAAACCTGGCACGAAATCCACCAGCGCCGGCTGCAGCGCAAAGCCGCCCCACGGCGCGGCGCCGACCAACGCCCCCGTCCCGGCCCACGCCCAGCGGCGCAGGTCGGGGCCGGCCAGGCCCGTCGCCGGCCCCGGCAGTCGGGCCGGCGGGCGGGTTTCAGCGCCGAGCCGCTCGTGCTGCAGCGGGGTCTGCGCCGCGATGCGCACCGTGCGCAGCGCTGGATCCAGCACGCGCGGATCCAGCGTCCACTCGTTCAGCACCAGGATCGGCAGCCCTTCGGCCCGCGCGCGGCGCAAAAAGGCGTGCAATCCCGCCGGATCGGGCGCCGGGCCCTCGCCCCAAACGATGATGCCGGCCACATGCCCGCTGAGCGGCTCCTGCGGAAAGGGCCCCTGCAGCGACACCACTTCGGTGCGGTAGCCCAGATATTGGGCTGGCATATCGATCCAGCGCAGCATGGGTGTGGTTTGCAAATCGGGGTGGCGCTGACGGTCCAGCAGGATCAACAACGTCCGCGGCAGGCTTTCCACCCGCCCAACGCCCACGCCTTGCAACAGCCCGTCGGTGACGTAGGGGATGAAGCCCAGCTGCTCGATGCGCTTGGCCACTTCGCGCGCCTGCGCGCGTTCGGCGGGCGCGACGTAGTCGATCACCACCACCGGCTTGCCATAGCGCTGCTGCGCCTGGCGCAGCTGCTGCAGCAGCCACTGCTGGTCGGCCTCGGACGTGGGGCTGTAAGCGCCGCGGGCGGCGTCGAAGCGGTGCAGCAGCGATTCCGCCGCCACCAACTCCACCGCGTCGGCCACCTGCGGCAAAAGCTCAAAGCCGCGGTTGAGCATCAGGCGCGCTTGAGGGGCGCGTTGCCGGATGGCGCGGATGAGTTCCGCCAGAGCGGCTTGCTGGCGTGTGGGGTCGAGTTGGGGGTCGAGCCGGTAGCTGTCCAGCGTGTCGAGAAAAAACCCGCGCCAGCCGCGCTGCCACAACGGCGCAAAGACCTGCTCGATCCAGAATCCGCGGCACGCCGCCTCGGCGTGGTTCCAGATCCGTGCGCCCCAGTGCGGGTTGCGCACCGACGAGAGGCACCCGGCTGGCGCTTGCGCGGCGCCGGGGTGGTGGTCGGGCAGCTCCCCTACGCTGACGTAAGCGAACGGCTCCATCCCCGGCGCGCGCAGGCGCTGGGGATCGTGGCCGTAGGCGGGTTCCAGCACGACGATGTCGAACGCCGTCAGCTCGGGCCGCCAGGTCTCGCCGTAGTACAACGCCACCGACGGCGCCTGTGCCCAGCCGCCGAGGTGGGCGAGCAGAGCGAGGATTCCGAGGCTGAATCGGCCTAGATTCAAGAACATAACCCCATCATCATATCAGCCTAAAGCTGACAAGCTCCTCTTGGCGACGCGCCGGCGTAGGGTGAAGCGTTGAAGCGGTCGTAGTGGGCTGGCTGCGGTGCCGCTCTTCATCATCCGCCTCAATCAGTCAGCATAGCTGAATGCCATAGCTGTCGTGTCCCGGCTGATTGGTAACACGTCTGTTGAACAGTTCGGGGTGTGATCGCTGCCATTGTTTCATGGCCTGGATGGGGCTGACATGCCCCAAGGCTTTCTGTGGCAGTTGGTGATTGTACAGCCAGACATACCGCAGGATGGTGGCCTCAAGTTCTTCGCCGGAATGGAAGTGATGGGTGCGCAGGATGTCGGCGATGCGCCCGTTGAAGCGTTCAACCATGCCGTTGGTCTGCGGGTGTTTTGGGCGGGTCAGGCGATGCTCAATGCCTAGCTCCTCGCAGAGCTGATCGAACTGATGCCTGCCGGTCGGCGTACGCTCTCCCCGTGTGATGAAGCGATCCGTGAATTCCTTGCCGTTGTCGGTCAGGATCGTTCGGATACGGAAGGCAGCGGCCTTGTGCAATTCCTTCAGGAAGCGCCGGGCGTTGGTAGCGCTCTTGCTGGCATAGACACGCACGAACACCCAGCGGGTGGCGCGATCAATGGCCACAAACAGGTAACGCCGCGCGGTTTCGTCCGCCATCTGCGGCAGGTACTTCACATCGATGTGGACGAAGCCGGGCTCGTAGGCCTTGAACGGCTTGGTCCTGGGGCGATCCACGCTCAATGCCTCGCGCGCCGACACTCCATGGTCGCCCCTGAAATATTCATAACAGCATGATTTTTCTTGTGTTATTGTCTGTTTGCGAGTACAATTTCCCCCAGATTTGATGGTCTGATGCGCCG
>NZ_SMAH01000002.1 GCF_004342625.1 Tepidimonas ignava | reverse complement strand
GGCCACCGCTGGGTCCACCCCCAGCGCCACGGCGGCCTCACCGCCTTCAAAGAGCGCGCGCTGGCCGGCAAAGGCCTCGGCGATGGTGTCGATCAACAAGGACTTGCCAAAGCGGCGCGGACGGGAGAGGAAGTAAAAGCTGCCTTGCTCCGCCAACCGCGCGATCAGCGGGGTTTTGTCGACGTAGTAGCAGCCCTCGCCGCGGATCTTGGCGAAGGTCTGGATGCCGATGGGCAGCTTGCGGCGGTCGGTCATGCCGACGATCTTAGCGTAGCGGCCCACCCCGCGGTGCGCGGCCATGCGGACCGCTCACCCGGGACAGACCACCGCTCACATGTTGTCCAAAAAACTGCGCAGCTTTTCCGAGCGGCTCGGGTGCTTGAGCTTGCGGATCGCCTTGGCTTCGATCTGGCGGATGCGCTCGCGCGTGACGTCGAACTGCTTGCCCACCTCCTCCAGCGTGTGGTCGGTGGACATTTCGATGCCGTAGCGCATGCGCAGCACCTTGGCTTCGCGCGGCGTGAGGGTGTCGAGAATTTCTTTGACCACCTCACGCAGCCCGGCCTGCATCGCGGCGTCCACCGGCGCGACGTTGGTGGTGTCCTCGATGAAGTCGCCCAGGTGCGAGTCGTCGTCGTCCCCGATGGGGGTTTCCATCGAGATCGGCTCCTTGGCGATCTTCATGATCTTGCGGATCTTGTCCTCCGGCATGTCCATCTTTTCCGCCAGGATCGAGGCGTCTGGCTCGACGCCAAACTCCTGCAGGTGCTGGCGGCTGATGCGGTTCATTTTGTTGATCGTCTCGATCATGTGCACCGGGATGCGGATGGTGCGCGCCTGGTCGGCGATCGAGCGCGTGATGGCCTGCCGGATCCACCACGTGGCGTAGGTGGAAAATTTGTAGCCACGGCGGTATTCGAACTTGTCCACCGCCTTCATCAGGCCGATGTTGCCTTCCTGGATCAGGTCCAGGAATTGCAGGCCGCGGTTGGTGTACTTTTTGGCGATCGAGATCACCAGGCGCAGGTTGGCTTCGATCATTTCGCGCTTGGCGTCGCGCGACATGGCCTCGCCGTCGTTCATGCGCTTGTGGATCGCCTTGAGCTCTTCCAGCGGCACGACCACCTGCGTTTGCAGGTCGATGAGCTTTTGCTGCAGCTCGTGGATGGCGGGGATGTTGCGCCCCAGCACCGCGCTCCACGGTTTGCCCGCGGCGGCTTGGCGCTCGACCCACTGCAGGTTGAGCAGGTTGGGTGGGAACTCGGCGGCGAATTTGTCCTGCGGCATGCCGCACTTGTCGACGATGATGCGGCGCAGCTCGCGCTCGATTTTGCGCACCGTCTCGACCTGCTGGCGCACCGTGTCGCACAGGGTTTCGATGGCCTTGGCGGTGAAGCGGATCGTCATCAGCGTTTCGGTGATGCGCGCTTGCACCTCGCGGTAGCGTGGCGTGCCCCAGCCTTCGGCGGCCACCACGTCACGCAGCACATCGTAATCGGCGCGGATGAGGTCGAAGCGCCGCAACGCCTCCTGCTTGAGTTCCTCCATCTTGCGCGTCAACGCCTTGGAGCCGCCCTTGCCGTCGTCATCATCTTCGTAGTCGTCGAAGTCTTCTTCGGCGACGTAGTCGTCCGCCTCGTCACGGTCGCGGAAACCGTCGACGACGGTGGAGATGATCACCGTGCCGGCGCGGATGTCGTCGGCCATCTTGAGGATGTCGGCGATGGTGGCGGGCGACTCGGAGATGGCCGCCATCATGTCGTGCAGGCCGCGCTCAATGCGCTTGGCGATTTCGATCTCGCCCTCGCGCGTCAGCAGCTCCACCGTACCCATCTCGCGCATGTACATGCGCACCGGGTCGGTGGTGCGGCCGAACTCGCTGTCCACCGTGGACAGCGCCGCTTCGGCTTCTTCCTCGGCTTCTTCTTCGGTGGTGACGGCCGTGGGCGCGCCGGTCAGCAGCAGCGTTTCGGCGTCGGGGGTCTGCTCGTAGACCGCCACGCCCATGTCGTTGAGCAGCGAGACGACGACTTCGAGCGTCTCTTGTTCAACCAGCTTGTCGGGCAGGTGGTCGTTGATTTCGGCGTGCGTCAGGTAGCCGCGGGTTTTGCCGAGCTTGATCAGTTGCTTGAGCTTTTCACGCCGCAGCTTGGCTTCTTCCTCGGTCAGCACCGTGTCGTCCAGGCCGAACTCCTTCATCAAGGCGCGTTCCTTGGCCTTGGACAGTTTCATGCGCAGCGGCTTGGCCTTTTCGGCCGGCTCGTCCGGCGCGGCTTCCACCTCGTCGGGCACGACCTCGGCGTCGACGTCGGCCAGCTCGTCGTCCAGCACATCCAGCTCGGCGTCGGCAAACACGTCGTCGTCGCCGGAGGCCTTGGCTTTGGGCTTGCGGCCACGCTTGGCGCCGCCGGTGCCGGCGCCGCTGGTCTTGGCCTTGCGGGCTTTGGGCTTGGGCGCCGCGTCCGCCTCGGCCTGACTCGCAGCCTCGGCGGGGACGTTGGCGGCCGCGGCCTCGGCTTCAGCGGCTTTTTTGCTGCTGCGCTTGCGGGCAGCCGGCGCCGGCGCGGCGGTGGTTTCAGGCGACTCGACGGGTTCGGCAGCGGTGGTCTTTTTGCGGGTGCTCACGGCAAACGCTCTCCATCCGGCCCGTGGCCGGCAGGGGTCAGTTCAAGACGGTGGTCCAAGCGTGGTGCAGTCCAAGGCCGACCAGCAGCGCTGGCCGCGTTGGGGGCGATCACCTTTCCACGCGCCCGGGCAAGGTGGGGGCATGGTCGGTGTTTCGCAAGCCAGTGGGCGAACATTTGGTGTGCAGCCCTTGCGGAATCGGCGCGGGGCGCCATCAGCCTGCGGTCGTGCTGCCGCGGCGCCGGGGCGTGGGGGCTTGAAGGTTCAAGCGGGCCCGGCGGGCTCTGTCCGGAGGTGCTGCTGTCGCACTTGCGAAGCTTCCCATCATACCACATCCTCACCATCGAGCAAAGCGCGCCGCTCGGCCTGCACACGCCGGTAGTCCGCCAACGCGGCGGGGTCGTGCGCGGCACGCGCCAGCAGTTCGGTCTCGCGCGCCTTCAGGTGTTCGATACGCAGCCGCCGCATCAGTTCATGCAGCTCCTGGCGCAATTCCTCGGCGCTGCTGGCGCCGTCGGTGGCCTCGCCCAGCACCAACGTGCTGTCGTGCAGCGCCGTGGCCAGGGCTTCGAAAGGCTGGCCACGCAGCGCCTCGCGCAGCGCCGCCCATGGTTGGGCGCCGTGGTCCAACCATTGCTGTTCCAGCCAGGCAAACAGAGGGCCGTGCGGGGGTGGAGCGCTGGCCAGCAGGGCGTGGTCGTCGGCACTGAGCCAGTCCCACGCCGCCGGCGTCGTCAGCACGAGGCGCGCCACACGGTCGTAACGGTCCAGCAAGCCGCGGGCGGCCCGCCGCGCCACGGCGTCGGCTGGCGCCGGGCGCGTGCGAAGCCACGGCGCCGCAGCGGCCGGCGTCGCGGGCGCCTTGGGCGCGCTGGGGGCAACGAGAGGGCGGGGTGGGGCGGCCTGGGGGGCAGGGTGGCGGGCGCGCGTGCGCGCGGCCGTGCCCGGTGCGGGGGCCCACAGTTGCTGCAGGTCGCGCACGTCCAGCGCGGCGAGCTGGGCCAGCTCGTGCAGCAGTTGGCGCTTCAGTGCCCCATCCGGCAGGGCCTCCCACAGCGGGCGGGCTTGGGCGGTGGCGCGGGCACGCCCTTCGGCGCTGTCGAGGTCGCAGCCGTCGGCCGCGGCCTGCAGCACGAAGCGGCTCAGCGGCACCGCGTCGCGCAGCGCGGCGTGCAGCGCGTTGGCGCCCAGTGTGCGCACGTAGCTGTCGGGGTCGTGCTCGGGCGGCAGAAATAAAAAACGAAAGGTGCGCGTGTCGCTTGCCCAGGGCAGCGCGGCCTGCAGCGCGCGCACGGCGGCGCGCCGCCCGGCCGCGTCGCCGTCGAAGGCGAACACCACGTGGTCGGTGAAGCGCAGCAGCTTGCGCACGTGCTGGGGCGTGCAGGCCGTGCCCAGCGTCGCCACCACGTTGCCCACACCGTGCTGGGCCAGCGCCACGACGTCCATGTAGCCTTCCACCACCAACGCGCAGCCGGCTTGGCGGATGGCCTGGCGCGCTTCGAACAGGCCGTACAGCTCTTCGCCCTTGTGGAACAGCGGGGTTTCGGGGGAGTTGAGGTATTTGGGCTCACCGCCGTCCAGCACGCGCCCGCCAAAGCCGATCACCTCGCCCTTGACGTTGCGGATCGGGAACATGATGCGGTCGCGGAAGCGGTCGTGGCGGCGCGTGCCACTGTCGCCGTCGTCGGCGGCCACCACCAACCCGCACTGCACCAGCCCTTCGTCCTGGTAGTCGGCAAAGACGGTGGACAAAAAGCGCCGCTGCGCCGGGGCGTAGCCCAGGCCATAGGTTTTGGCGATGACGCCGGTGAGGCCACGGCCTTTCAGGTACTCGATGGCGCGCGGGCTGGCCTTGAGCTGGGCCTGGTACGCGCGCGCGGCTTGCGCCAGCCGTTCGGTCAGGGTTTGTTGCTGCCGACGCTCGGCGGCGGCGCGTGCGCGCGTGGCCGGGTCGTGCGCCTCGTCGGGCACGCTCAGCCCCAGTTGCGCAGCCAAATCGTGCACGGCGTCCCGAAAGCCGGCGCCCGTGTGCGCCATCAAAAAGTCGATCGCGTTGCCGTGCGCGCCGCAACCGAAGCAGTGGTAGAACTGCTTGGCCGGGCTGACCGTGAACGACGGCGATTTTTCGGCGTGGAACGGGCACAGGCCGACGAAGTTGGCCCCGCTTTTGCGCAGCGCCACGTGGCGGCCGACGACCTCGACGATGTCGGCGCGCGCCAGCAGGTCCTGCAAAAAGGCGGTCGGGATGCTCACCCCGCCATTGTGCGGCATCGCGCACGGGCTCGGGCGGCGGGTGGCGTCAGCCCTCGTCAGGCTGGCCGAGCACCAGGGCTTCGAACTGCTCGCGCGGCATCGGGCGGCCGAAGCGGTAGCCCTGCAGCAGGTGGCAGCCGTGGGTGAGCAGGTAGGCTTCCTGCGCGGCGGTTTCCACCCCTTCGGCCAGCACCTGCATGCGCAGCCGTCGGCCCAGCGCCAGGATGGTGGCGACGATCGCCTCGTCTTGCCGCGTGGGGTTTTGCAGCCGCGCCACGAAGCGCTGGTCGATCTTGATGACGTCGAAGGGCAGCTCGGCCAAATACGCCAGCGACGAGTAACCGGTGCCAAAGTCGTCCAGCGCCAGCGCCACGCCGGCGTCGTCCAGCGTGCGCAGCACGCCGCGCGCGGTGTCGATGTCGTCCAAAAAGACCGATTCGGTGATTTCCAGCTCCAGCCGATCGGGCGACACCGCGCGGTCGCGCACGGCCGCCAGCACTTGCTGGGCAAAGTCGGGCTCGCGGAACTGGCGTGGGCTGACGTTGATGGCCAGCCGCAGTGGCCGCAGGCGCGCGTCCGACTGCCATTGCTGCAACAGGCGCGCGGCTTCGTGCAGCACCCAGCGGCCCAGCGGCAGGATCAGGCCGGTTTCCTCGGCCAGCGGGATGAAAGCGCCCGGTGGCACCAGCGTGCCGTCGGCGCGCTGCCAGCGCAGCAGCGCTTCCGCGCCAACGATGCGGTTGCGCGTGTCCACCTGGGGCTGCAAGTACAGGCGCAGCTCGCCGGCGTCGATGGCGGCGGCCAGGTCAAGCTGCATCTGGTGGCGCTGGCGGATTGCCGCCTCCATCGTGAGGTCGAAGAACGCCACACCGTTGCGGCCAGCCTGCTTGACGCTGTACATGGCCAGGTCAGCCGCTTTGAGCAGCGCTTGCGCGGAGTCAACCTGGGTGCCGTCTTGGTCGCCATCAGGGTCTTCGGCGCCACCGTACAGCGCGATGCCGATGCTGAGCGTCAGCGCCAACGTGTGGCCCTGCCAGTCGATCGGCTGCGGCAGCACCGCCATCAGCTTGTCGGCCACGCGCCGGGCGGCCACCGCGGCGGCGTCGCGCTGGGCGTGCTCCGCGGGCAGCAGCACCAAAAACTCATCGCCACCCAGACGGCCGGGGGTGTCCTGTTCGCGCAGCGTCGCGCGCAACCGTTCGCCCATGGCGCGCAGCACGGCGTCGCCAGCGTCGTGGCCGTAGGTGTCGTTGATGCCCTTGAACAAGTCCAAATCGATGAACAGCACCGCGCCCCAACGGCGGTGGCGGCGCGCCAGCCGCAGGGCTTGGTCGATGCGGTCCAGCAGCAGACGGCGGTTGGCCAGGCCTGTCAGGGTGTCGTAGTACGCCAGCGCCTCGATCTGCGCTTCGGCCTGTTTGCGCCAAGTGATGTCGCTGAAGATGGCAATGTAATGTTGCACCTTGCCGACGGCGTTGGTGATGGCGCTGATGGCCAGCCACTCGGGGTAAACGCTGCCATCTTTGCGGCGGTTCCAGATCTCGCCTTCCCAGTGGCCGTGCTGGGTCAACGCTTGCCACATCGCTTGGTAAAACGCCGCGTCGTGGCGGCCGGAACGCAGCAGCTCGCCGGGCGTGCGGCCTCGGGCTTCGGCCTCGTCGTAGCCGGTGATGGCGGAGAAGGCGCGGTTGACGCGCACGATGCGCCCTTGCGCGTCGGTGATGACGACGCCCTGCGCGCTGTCGAACGTTTTGGCGGTGATGGCCAGCTCGTTCAGCAACGCGGACTTTTCTTGCAGCACGGCCTGCAGGCGCTGGCGCTGATGCACGATGACGAGCAACACGGTGCCCAACCCGAGCAACACAGCCACCGAGCCGGCCAGTGGCCAGGCGTTGAGGGCAAGGTTTTCGCGCCAGGTCAGTTGCGGCATACCGTAAGGCGGGGCGCGCAGCGTGCGCAGCACATCCTCAATGGCGCCGTAACTGTGCGGGGGTACAAAGCCGGCGATTTCGCCCGAGGGTTGTCCCGCGCCGGGGACGGTGTGCAACAACGCCAGCGTCAGCGCGCGCCGGGTGTCGTCGTCCACGCTGGGCAGCACGGCCACGGGCCACTCCGGCACCAGGGGGGTGCTGACCGCCACAGGGTAGCCGGGCAGGTCTTGCCGCTGCAACACGCGCAACCGCCTTGCGGGCACCGCGCCCGCAGCCTGCGCAGCTTCCAGCACGCCGTCGCGCACAAAGCCGGCGTCGGCCTGCCCCTCCAGCACCGCCCGCAGGATGTTGTCGTGTGGCATCCCCACTTCCACCCGCGCCCAGGCCCGGTCATCAATGCCCCGGCGGCGCAGCTCGTAGCGTTGCAGTTGCAGTCCACCCAGCGACTCGCCATGGGGGACCGCGATGCGCCGCCCGCGCAGGTCTTGCCAGCGTTGCAGGGGGCTGTCGGCTGGGACCACCACCACGCCACCGAACGCCGTTGTTTCCACGCCGTGGCGGCGCCGCACCAGCGTGGCCAGCGGGGTCGAGAGGCCGTCGGTGTGCTGCAGCGTCACGTAATGGGCCGGGTTGGTGACCACGGCGTCGAGTTCGCGTGCGCGCACCGCGCTGTCCAGCGCGTCGTAGCTCAGCAACCGGGTCTGCAGCTCAATGCCGTCCAGGTGCCGCTGCAGTGCTTGCAGCACCGGCCGCCAGTCGGCTTGTTCCACGTCCAGCGGTCGGTACGCCAAGATACCCAGCCGGATTTGCGGGTGGTGCGCGTGGGCCCAACCGCCACCCAGCAGCGTCAGCAGCAACGCCAGCCGCGCCAGCCAGCGCAGCGCGTGGGGTCGACCAGCCCGGGTCATGTGGGCGCCTCCAGCGGCAACAGGCCCGCGTCCACCAAATCGTCGGGGACGTGGCCATGCGCCCGCAAACCCGCACCGTGTAAAAAACGGGCCAGCGCCCGCGCGGCCACCATCAGCTTTGGAGGGGTGCCGACGAGCCAGGCGCGCTGGTCCTCCCAGCGCGTCAGCCGCAGGCCGGCGAATGCGTTGGGCACCTCGTGCCGCGGCAAGTCCAGCCACGGGGCTAGGCGGTAGGTACTGTCCACTGGTAGCGCCAGCAGGTGTCGTTGCGCGGCCAGCACGTCGGCCAACAGCCGTCGCAACGCGGCTCGGTGGCGAGGCAGCGCGTCGTCGCGCACCGCTAACACGTCCACGATGGGGCGCTCCGGCGGCAGTTGGCTGCTGTCGTACAGTGTCACGGCTCCCAAGCGGCGCAGCCGGGTGGCCAGTGGCTCGAAGGTCACCAGCAGGTCCACCGCGCCGTTGCGCCACACGGTCTCGTGCAGGTCAAAGGGGACGGTCACCGCCACCACGTCGCGCCAGCGCAAACCGGCTTGCTCGAGCCAGCTTTGCGCCATCAGCGTGCCCACCGCACCGGCTTCGTACCCCACACGTGCCCCGGGCCAGCGGCTGGCGGCGGTGTACCCCGGGCGCGCCAGCACGACGTCGGCGCCGTGCGAGAGGTTGAACAACCCCACCACATGCAGCGCCAAGCCTTCGGCGGATGCGGTCAGCACCTCATCCAGGGTCAGCGCCGCGGCTTGCGCACGGCCCGCTTGCAGCGCCTGACGCGATTCGCTGGCTGAGCCCGTGGCCAGCGGCCGCACGGCGCCGTCGTCCCACCAGCCCAGGCTGTGCGCCAGGCGGATGGGCGCATAGCCCGGCCACGGGTGGCAGGCCACGGTGAGCGGTGCGTTGCTGGCGCAGCCCGTCAGCCCGGACGCGCCCAGCAGCGCCCCCGCTGCTGCGGCCGCACTTTGGCGCAGCCATTGTCGGCGTGCCCCGTCCATGGTCAGCCCACCATGACGCGGTTTTTGCCGGCGCGCTTGGCGCGGTACATGGCCGCGTCGGCGCGTGCGATGGCGGCTTCCACCGGCTCGTCGCGCAGCAGCTCGGTCACGCCGGCGCTGAACGTGATCAACACACGCTGTTCCCCTTGCAGGAACAGGTGGGCGCTGAGGTCGCGCTGCAGGCGGCGCACCACGTCGGCCGCGTCCTCCGGGGTGGTGTCGGGCAGCACGATGATGAATTCTTCGCCACCGTAGCGTCCGATGGTGTCTTGTGGACGCAGGCTGCGGCGCGCCACGTCGGCCAGGTGCTTGAGGGCGGCGTCGCCCGCCAGGTGGCCCAACGTGTCGTTGAGGCGCTTGAAGTCGTCCACGTCCAACAGCGCGATGCACACCCGCGTGCCGGTGCGCTCGGCGCGGCGGCTTTCGCGGTCGATGGCCGCGGCCAACCCCTTGCGGTTGAGCACGCCGGTGAGCAGGTCGTGCGTGACCAGCTCGGCCATCTGGTCCAGCTCCTGCCGCAGCCGCTGCACCTCCGCTTCGGCGCGCTGGGCGCGGTCGCGCAGGTCGGTCAGCTCGTCGGCCACGCGCTGGGTGTCGGCGGCGAAAGCGCGCGCGGTCTGGATGGCCTCTTGCACCACCGGGGCCATGTCGGCCAGGCTGGTGGCGCGTTCGAGCTGTTGCGCGCAGGCTTCGAATTTGGCGTGGTACTGCCCGGTGCTCGCCGCGGTTTGCGCCAGCCGCTCCAGGAAGGTGGCCAGCGTCTGACGCATCACCTCCTGCGCGCGCACGGTTTGTTCGCGCGCTTCGGCCTGCTTGACGATGACGTCCTTGAGGCGCGCTTGCAGGTCTTCCAAACGGCGCTGCGACAACGGCGGCGAGGCCGCTTGCACCAGCGCCTGCATCTGCTGGCGCAGCCAGGGGTTGTCGGGGCTGATGGCGTCGATGTGCTCGAACACCTGGCGCAGCAGCGCCAGCAACGCTTCGCGCACCCCAAGTTGCTCTTCGACGCCGAAGGACAGCCGGTACGCGTAATCGGCCAGCATGCGCCGCAGCGTGGCGGCGTGGTGCTGCGGCAGCCGCAGGTAGCGCACGAGCTCTTCGCCCTGTTCGCGCAGGCGCGTGTCGTCGGCGGCCACCAGCGGCGCGGCGATGTCGATCACGCGCGCGGTCTGCTCGGCGATCTCCGGCTGGATCGGCGCCTCCCCGCCGGCCGAGGTGGCCGGGCCAGCCGGGGCTTCGCCGCTGGGGGGAGCGGCGCGTGGCACCGCGGTCGCCGACGGCGGATCGGTCAGCGGCGCGGCGGCGCTGCCGAGGTGCTGCACCAGCACCTTTTCCAAATCTTCCCAGCTATGGCGGGCCACCGCCCGGTTGAACAGCGCCTTGAAGCGCGCTTGCGCGGGGGTGCGCTCCGGCAAGCCCTGGGCGATTTGGCGCAGTTGCGCCAGCGGGAACGGCTGCAGTGGGCGGGTGCCGGCCACCTCGTGGTACGCGGCTTGGAAATGGTCGGGGGTGGGCGGCAGCCGCCGCGCCGCCAAAAGCTTGACGGCTTCGCGCGCGATTTCCTGCGGGGTGGTGGGGTTCATGCGCGTGGGCAGCGTGGGTCGGCGGGGTGATGGGCGCTAGTATAAGCAGCGCCTGCTGGCCCATCGAGGCCGCGCGCGGGGCGACTGCGTGGGACCGCGCGCCCACGCCCTGCGCGTCATGGTGTGCCGCGTGCGGCGGTCAGCGCGGCTGCATGCGGATCGCGCCGTCCAGCCGGATGACTTCGCCGTTGAGCATGTCGTTTTCGATGATGTGCTTGACAAGTTTGGCGTAGTCCTCGGGCCGGCCCAGCCGCGACGGGAACGGCACCATCGCGGCCAGCGCGTCCTGCACCTCCTTGGGCATGCCAAACAGCATGGGCGTGCCGAAAATGCCGGGGGCGATGGTCATGTTGCGGATGCCAAGCTTGGCTAGGTCGCGCGCGATCGGCAGCGTCATGCCCACCACGCCACCCTTGGAAGCGGCGTAGGCGGCTTGGCCGATTTGGCCTTCGAACGCCGCCACCGAGGCGGTGGAGACCATGACGCCGCGCTCCCCGGTGGGCTCGGGCTCGTTGGCGCTCATCGCCGCGGCGCACAAGCGGATCATGTTGAACGTGCCCACCAGGTTGACCTGGATCACCTTGTTGAACAGCGCCAAGCTGTGGGGGCCGTTTTTGCCGACGGTTTTTTCGGCGGGCGCAATGCCCGCGCAGTTGACCAGCCCCACAAGTTTGCCCAGCGCCTGCGCCTGCGCCACGACGGCTTGGGCGTCGGCTTCCTGGCTGACGTCGCAGCGCACGAAGGTGGCGCCGATGTCGCGCGCGACGGCCTCGCCACGCTCGGTTTGCATGTCGGCGATGACGACACGGCCGCCTTCGGCCGCCAGCATGCGCGCCGTGCCCTCGCCCAGGCCGGACGCGCCGCCGGTGACGATAAAAACCTTGCCTTGGATGTCCATGGTGCTGCTCCTCGCGTGGGGGTGATTGACGTTGACGTAAACGTCAATCATAGTCGCAAAAAAACGCCCACCGGGCGGTGGGCGTGTCAAGCACCATGGGGGTGCACACTACCAGGAGAAGGATGGCCCGGCGCCGAAGCCCTGGCGCCGCGGCGTGAGCGTCACTTGTAGCCGGCGCGGTCCAGCATGCGCTGCACTTTGGTCAGGTTCTTGGCCACCACCGCCAGCGGGATGGTGTCGGCTTTGAAATGTTCAGCACCCATGGCCTTGAGGGCGGGGTTGTCCAGCTTGACGCCCTTGGCGGCCGGGAACTCATGGTTGCCGTTGGCAAAGTAGGCTTGCGCCTGCGGGCTGGCCAAAAACTCCATGAAGGCCACCGCCGCGTCGAGGTTTTTGGCATGCCGCGCCACGGCCGCGCCGGCGATGTTGACGTGCGTGCCGGTGGTGGCCTGGTTGGGGAACACCACGCGCACGCGCTCCACGACGCGGCGGTCTTCGGGCTTGTCCGAGGCGATCAAGCGCGCCATGTAGTAGCTGTTGCTGATGGCCACGCCGCACTCACCGCTGGCCACGGCGCGGATCTGGTCGGTGTCGCCGCCCTGCGGCGGACGGGCCATGTTGGCCACCAGGCCGTTGAGCCACTGCTGGCCCTTGTCGTCGCCCAGGCGCTCGATGACGGTGGCGAACAGCGACAGGTTGTACGGGTGCGAGCCGCTGCGCGTGCACAGCAAGCCTTTGAGCTTGGGGTCGGCCAGTTGCTCGTAAGTGGCGACGTCCTCGGCCTTGACGCGCAGCGGGTCGTAGACGATGACGCGCGCGCGGGTGGAAAAGCCGGTCCAGGTCACGCCGTCGGGGGTGGGCGCGGCGCGCAGGTGCGCAGGAATGGCGGCGTCGAGCTTGGCCGACTTGATCGGACGGAACAAGCCCTGCGCGTCGGCCACCGCCATGCGTGCGGCGTCCACCAGCAGCACCACGTCGGCGGGGGAGGCGGCCCCTTCGGCGCGCAGCCGCGCCACGATGCCGGCGTCGTCGCTGTCGACGCGGTTGATCTTGATGCCGGTGGTTTGGGTGAACAGCGCGTAGAGCTGGTCGTCGCTCGGATAATGGCGCGCCGAGTACAGGTTGAGCACCTTGTCTTGGGCGTGTGCGACGGGGGCCAGCGCCGTCAGCGCGGCCGTGGCGGCCAGCGCGGCGCAGGCACGGGTGACGAAGCGGCGGCGGGTGTTCAAGGTCAACATGCAGCGGTCTCCTGGATGGGGTGAAACGTCGGGGCCGACCCTGCGCGCCGGTGGCGTGTGTCCGGCGGTGCAGTGATCGTTGGAAGGCATCATATCACAAATGAGAATCGTTCCTATTATGAAAGTTGTCGATCGGATGGGTGCCGTCGATCAAGGGCGCCGTCGCTGGCTGACGGCGGGCGCGGCGGCGGCGCTGGGGTTGCTCGGCTGTGCCACGCCACCGCCCCCCGCGCCGCCTGAGCCCCCCGCACCGCCCGAGCCCCCCGCGTCGCCGACGGAACCACCGGCCCCGCCGCCGACCCGCCCGCCGCGCGTCGGGTTGGCGTTGGGGGGCGGTGCTGCACGTGGCTTTGCCCACGTGGGCGTGATCCAGGTGTTGCAGCGCGAGGGCATCCGCCCCGACGTGGTCGTGGGGACGTCCGCCGGCAGCTTGGTGGCGGCGCTGTACGCGCACGGGATGGACGGCGCCGCGCTGCAGCAAGCGGCGCTGAACATGGAAGAAGCGATGATCGCCGATTGGACGGTGCCGCTGTTCAACCGCGGGCTGCTGCGCGGCGAGGCGCTGGCGCGCTACGTCAACCAGATGGTGCAGGGGCGCTTGATCGAGCACGCCGCGCTGCCGCTGGGCATCGTGGCCACCGACCTGGTCAGCGGGCAGGGGGTGGTGTTTCGCCGCGGCGACACCGGCACCGCGGTGCGCGCCTCCAGCGCCGTGCCGGGGGTGTTTTCGCCGGTGCCGATCAACGGCCGCACCTACGTCGACGGCGGGCTGGTGGCGCCGGTGCCGGTGCAGCAAGCGCGCGAGATGGGCGCGGAGCTGGTCATCGCGGTGGATATTTCGAGCCCGCCGCAGGCCCTGCCGCAGACCGACCCGGTGCGCGTGCTGCTGCAGACGTTCACGATCATGGGGCAGTCGATCAACCGCCACGTGCTGGCCCAGGCCGACGTGGTGGTGCGCCCGGCGCTGGACGGCGTGGGCAGCGCCGACTTTGCCGCGCGCGAGCGCAGCATCGCCGCCGGGCGGGCCGCGATGCAGGCAGCCCTGCCACGGCTGCGTGAACGGCTGCAGGCGTTGCGCCGGCCGCTGCCGGCCAGCCGCTGAGCATGGATAAAAAACACCCCCGAAGCCTTGCGGCGCCGGGGGTGAAGGGTCCCTGAAGTTCAGGACTCGAAGAGACCCGAGGAGACAACTCGAAGCGATCGGTACTCGTCAGGCGCTGCGCCGCCCACCGCGGCCGCCGGCCGTGCCGCCACCGACGGCGGTGGAGGCTTGCTGCACAGCCTGCTGGGTCTGCTCGGCGGCGCGCTGCCAGTTTTGTTGGGTCAGTTCGGTGGCCTGCTTGACGGCTTGCTGCACGGTTTCCATCGCCGTGGCGGCCGCGTTGACCATCGCGCGCAGCGCTTGCACGGCCGGTTCGGTGCCGGCGGGCGCGTTGCGGGCCACGTTGTCCACCACCGCCTGGGCTTTGTGTTGGGCTTCGGCCGCCTGGGCTTGCGCGGCTTGGGCGAACACGCCACCGGTGTGGGCGGCGATGTCGGCCAGTTGCCGGCTGTACGCCAGCGTGCGCTCGGCCAGCGGTTGCAGCAGGGCCGCCTGACGCTGCAGCAGCTCTTGCGCGTCTTTGGCGTCGAGCATGGCCTGGGTGGTGCCGGCGACGTCGCGCAACGCGGCGCGGGTGGCCTCCAGGTTGAGCTCGACGAGCTTTTCCACCCCCTCGAACGCCTGGCGCGTCAGGCCGACGAGCATTTCGAGGTTGGCCTTGTGGGCCGCGGCCAGTTGTTCGGGGGTTAGCATGGTTTCCTCTCCAAGGGCGCTTTTGTGCGCTGCAACATTGGGCCGAATTATAGGCCTGTGCCGAATTTTGGCAAGCCCCTGCGCGTCACGGACCGGGCGGCGGCGCGGCACACTGGTGGCTATGGACGTTTTTTACGCCACCGAGTTTGTCTTGCCACTGCCGGCCGGGCACCGTTTTCCGATGGACAAATACCGTCTGCTGCGCGACGCCCTGGCGCGTGATCCGGCGTACCGTTTGCAGCAGGCGTTGCCGGCCACCGCGGGGGAGCTGGCGCTGGTGCACACGGCCGCCTACATCGACGCGGTCGAGTGCGGCACGCTCAGCGCCGCCCAGCAACGCGAGATCGGTTTTCCTTGGAGCCCCCACCTGGCCGAGCGGGCGCGACGCTCGGTGGGGGCGACGATCCAGGCCGCGCGCGCGGCGCTGGCGGGCCAGGGTGTGGCGGCCAACGTGGCGGGCGGCACCCACCACGCCTACGCCGACCGTGGCGGCGGCTTTTGCGTCTTCAACGACGCGGCGGTCGCGGCGCGGCTGATGCAGGCGGAATGGGGCCGGCGCGGCCCGGCGGCGCGCGCGCGCCCGTTGCGCGTGGCCATCATCGACCTTGATGTGCACCAGGGCAACGGCACGGCGGCGATCTTCCGTGACGACCCGACGGTGTTCACGCTGTCGTTGCACGGCGCCCACAACTACCCGGCGCGCAAGGAGCCGAGCGACCTCGACGTGGCGCTGCCGGACGGTTGTGGCGACGACGCCTACCTGGAGGCGTTGCACGGCGCGCTGGAGGCGCTGCAGGCGCGCTTCGAGCCGGACTTGGCGATTTACCTGGCCGGCGCCGACGTGCACGAGGGCGATCGGCTGGGGCGGTTGCGCCTGAGCGACGACGGCGTCGAGGCGCGCGACCGCGTGGTGTTCGAGTGGCTGTGGCAGCGGCGCATCCCGGTGGCGCTGACGATGGCGGGCGGCTACGGGCACGACATCCACACCACGGTGCGCGTGCAACAGCGCACGATGGCTGTCGCGCTGGCGTACTGGCGACGCTGGCAGGCGATGGCACAATCGCCGCACGCCGCCTGAGGAGACAGCCCCTTGAGCCACCTTGCCGCTGAGCGTGCCCAACCGTTGCCGCGTGCGCACTACCGTGTTTTTCGCTCGATCACGACGCGCTGGATGGACAACGACGTCTATGGGCACGTCAACAACGTTGTCTATTACAGTTGGTTCGACACCGCGGTCAACGCGACGTTGATCGAACACGGCGTGCTGGACCCCGAGCGCAGCGAGGTCATCGGGCTGGTGGTGCACACCCAGTGCCACTACTTTGCCCCGCTGGCGTTTCCGCAAACGGTGCAGGCGGGCGTGCGCGTGGCGCACCTCGGGCGCTCCAGCGTGCGCTACGAGGTGGGCATCTTTGCCGACGGGGCCGAGCGCACCGCCGCGCACGGGCACTTCGTGCATGTGTACGTGGACCGCACCACGCGCCGGCCGGTGACGGCCCTGCCCGCTGCCCTGCACACCCTGTTGGAGTCCTGGCGATGAACGCACCTGACCCTGTGTCCCCTGTGCCCTTGGCCGACGAGCTGCCGCCGCTGGAGCTGGATCCGCTGCGGGCGGCGCAGCGCGCGCTTGATCCCGCCGCGGTGGAAGCGGCGATCGTGTCGCGCCGCTCGGTGCGGGCGTTTTTGCCCACGCCGGTGCCGCGCCACCTGATCGAGCGGCTGCTGGCGCTGGCCGCGCGCGCGCCGTCCGGCACCAACACGCAGCCATGGAAGGTCTACGTGCTGCAAGGGCGTGCTCGCGACGCGCTGTGCGAACAGGTGTGCGCGGCGCACGACGCCATCCGCGCCAACCCGGCGCTGGCGGCCGAGTACCAGGAAGCCTACGACTACTACCCGCGCGAGTGGGTCAGCCCGTACCTCGACCGCCGGCGCGAAAACGGCTGGGGCCTGTATGGGCTGTTGGGCATCGGCAAGGGCGACAAAGACAAGATGCACGCGCAGCACCAGCGCAACTTCCGCTTCTTCGACGCGCCGGTGGGGCTGATGATCACGATCGACACCGTGATGGGGCGCGGCTCGCTGCTGGACACCGGGATGTTTTTGCAAAACCTGATGGTGGCCGCGCGCGCGCACGGGCTCGACACCTGCCCGCAGGCGGCGTGGAACCACTACGCCCGCATCATCCTGCCGCTGATCGGGGCCGGGCCGAACGAGATGCTGGTGTGCGGCATGGCGCTGGGCTGGGCCGATCCGCAGGCGCTGGTCAACCGCTTCGTGACGCCGCGCGAGCCGCTGCAGCGCTTCGTGCGCTGGGTGGACGAGCCGGCCAACGCAGGAGGGTGAGGCGATGGACACCCCGACCCCCACGGCGCGTGCGGCGGTGCTGGTGGCGCGCCGCATCTTCCCCGAAACGCTGGCGCGGCTGCGGCAGCATTTCGACGTCGACAGCAACGACGCCGACGAGGACTGGAGCCAGGAGGAGCTGATTCGCCGCTTGCAGGGCAAAGCGGGCGTGCTGCTGACCGGCACCCAGCGCGTCGATGCGGCGCTGCTGACCGCGTGCCCACGGCTGCGCATCGCCGCCAACATGACGGTGGGCTACAACAATTTCGATGTCGCGGCGATGGACGCCGCCGGCGTCGTCGGCACCAACACCCCGGACGTGCTGACCGAAACAACGGCGGACTTTGGCATGGCGCTGCTGTTGGCGGCGGCACGGCGCGTCACCGAAGCCGAGCGCTACCTGCGCGCCGGGCAGTGGACGCGCTGGACGGTGGACCTGATGGCCGGCGCCGAGGTGCACGGCACGACGCTGGGCATCCTGGGCATGGGCCGCATCGGCCAGGCGATCGCGCGCCGCGGCGCGCACGGCTTTGGCATGCGGGTGCTGTACCACAACCGGCGCCGCCTCGACGCGGCCACCGAGCAGGCGTGCCGCGCCACCTACGTGGACAAGGCCACGCTGCTGCGCGAGGCCGACCACCTGATGTTGGTGCTGCCCTACACACCTGAAAACCACCACACGATCGGCGCGGCGGAACTGGCGCTGATGAAGCCCACGGCGGTGCTGGTCAACCTGGCGCGCGGCGGCATCGTGGATGACGCGGCGCTGGCCGAGGCGTTGCGCCAGCGCCGCATCGCCGCGGCGGGGCTGGACGTGTTTGAGGGCGAGCCGCACGTGCACCCGGGCCTGCTGCAAGTGCCCAACGTCGTGTTGACGCCGCACATCGCCAGCGCCACGTTGCGCACGCGCCGCGCGATGGCCGACTTGGCGGCGGACAACCTGATCGCCTACCTGACCGAAGGCCGAGTGCTCACCCCGGTCAACCGGCCGCCGCAGCCGCGCGCGTGACGCCGCTGCGGCGGGCAGGCTCTGCGGCCCCCTACAATGCGGCCCCAACGCGGGCCAGGGCGGCCCGTGACGGAGTGAGGGATGTCCACCGGCGCGATCCAATGGCTGGCGGCGGCGCTGTTTGCGCTGGCGCTGCTGCACACGTTTTCGACCAAATTTTTCGAACATCTGGCGCACACCCACCCGGCGCACGCGGGGGTTTGGCACCTGCTGGGCGAGGTGGAAATCGTCTTTGGGGTGTGGGCCATGCTGTTCATGGTGCTGGCCGCCATGATGGTGGGGGCCGCACCGGCGCTGCAGTACCTGGACAGCCGCAACTTCACCGAGCCGCTGTTTGTGTTTGCCATCATGGTGGTGGCCGGCAGCCGGCCCATCCTGCAGGCCGCTGCCGCCGCCGTCGACGCGCTGGTGCGGCTGTTGCCGTTGCCGCGGCCGCTGGCGTTTTATTTCACCACGCTTTCGGTGGTGCCGCTGCTGGGCTCGTTCATCACCGAGCCGGCCGCGATGACGCTGGCCGCGCTGCTGATGCGCGAGCCGATCTTCGCGCAAGTGCCGTCGCGCTTGAAGTACGCGACGCTGGGGGCGCTGTTCGTCAACGTCTCCATCGGCGGCACGCTGACGCCGTTTGCGGCGCCGCCGGTGCTGATGGTGGCGGCCAAGTGGGGCTTTGACCTGCCGTACATGCTGTTCAACATCGGCTGGAAGGCGGCGCTGGCCGTGGTCATCAACGCCGCGGTGCTGACGGCGCTCAACGCCCGCACCCTGCGCGGGCTGACCGTTGCGGTGGAGTCGCCGTACCGTGGCGTGCCGGCCGGCATGGTGGCCGTGCACGTGGTGTTCCTGACCCTGATCGTGCTGCTGTCGCACCACCCGGCGGCGTTTTTGTCGGTGTTTCTGCTGTTCATGGGGGTGGCCACCGCGTACCCGCAGCACCAAAGCAGGCTGATTCTGCGCGAGGGGCTGCTGGTGGCGTTTTTCCTCGGCGGTCTGGTGGTGCTGGGCGGCATGCAGCAGTGGTGGTTGCAGCCGCTGCTGCAGGCGATGAGCGACACGCAGGTGTACTTCGGCGCCACAGCGCTGACGGCCATCACCGACAACGCGGCGCTGACCTACCTGGGGTCGCTGGTCGAGGGGCTGTCGGACGACTTCAAATACTCGCTGGTGACGGGCGCCGTCACCGGCGGTGGCCTGACGGTGATCGCCAACGCCCCCAACCCCGCCGGGGCGGCGATCCTGAAAAGCACGTTCCGCGAGGGCGCGATTTCGCCCAAGGGGCTGTTTTTGGGGGCGTTGGGGCCCACGGTGGTGGCGGTGCTGTGCTTCCGCCTGCTGCCGCACTGAGGCAGCGGCCGCGGCGGGCACGGCCCGGCGATGGCGGTGAACTTTTGTTGCCCGAACCACTCTAGCCCTGGCACAGACACCACGCGATCGCGGCCGGTGCGCCGCGCTTGAGGAGGGCTTGCCACCGTGCCGTTGTTGTGGATCGTTGGAGTGCCGCTGCTGGCCGCGGCCGTGCTGCCCGTGGTTGCGGCGCACGGGGGCCGACGTGCGTCGGCGCTGGCGGCGTTGGCGGTGACGCTGAGCGCGCTGGCGGTGGTCGTGGGCCTGGCGCCCGGCGTGTTGCAGGGTGGGGTGGTGCAGGCGTCGTGGCCGTGGGTGCCGGACGTCGGCCTGAGCGTCAGCCTGAGGCTGGATGGCCTGTCGCTGCTGCTGGCAGGCCTGATCGCCGGCATGGGGGCGTTGATCGTCCTGTACGCCGCGTATTACCTGGGGCCGCACGACCTGCCCGGCAAGTTTTACGCCACGCTGATGCTGTTCATGGCGGCGATGCTGGGCGTGGTGCTGGCCGACAACCTGCTGCTGCTGGCGGTGTTTTGGGAGCTGACCAGCCTGGCGTCGTTCCTGCTGGTGGGCTACTGGAGCCACGACCCGCAGGCGCGCGCCGGGGCGCGGCAAGCGCTGGCGGTCACCGGAGGCGGTGGGCTGGCCCTGCTCGGGGGGGTGGTGCTGTTGGGCTGGATCGCGGGCACGTACGACATCAGCGAAATGGTCGGTCGCCGCGCCGAGATTCAGGCTGACCCGCTGTTCACCCCAGCGCTGTTGTTGATCCTGCTGGGCGCGTTCACCAAGAGCGCGCAGGTGCCATTTCACTTCTGGCTGCCCGACGCGATGGCCGCGCCCACGCCGGTGTCGGCGTACTTGCACTCGGCCACGATGGTCAAAGCCGGGATTTTTCTGTTGATGCGGCTGCACCCGGTGCTGGCGGGCAGCGGTCTGTTCGAAACGCTGGTGAGCGGGGTGGGGCTGCTGACCGTCGCCTGGGGGGCGTGGGTGGCGATCTTCAAGCACGACCTCAAGGGGTTGCTGGCGTACTCCACGGTCAGCCATCTGGGGTTGATCATGTTTTTGGTGGGCGTGGGCTCGCCGCTGGCGGCCGTGGCGGCGGTGCTGCACGTGCTCAACCACGCCACGTTCAAGGCGCCGCTGTTCATGGTGGCCGGCATCGTGGACCACGAGACCGGCTCGCGCGACCTGCGCCGTTTGGGCGGGTTGTTCGCGCTGATGCCGTGGACGGGGACGTTGGCGCTGCTGGCGGCCGCGTCGATGGCCGGGGTGCCGCTGACCAACGGGTTCGTGTCCAAGGAGATGTTCCTGGCCGAGGCGGTGGGCACGGGCGGCTGGCTGGTGCCTTTGGTGGCCACGTTGGCCGGCGCGTGCAGCGTGGCGTACGCGCTGCGTCTGGTGCACGATGCGTTTTTCCATGGGCCGCTGGGCGATGTGCCCAACCCGCACCCGCACGAACCGCCGTGGGGCATGCGGGTGCCGCCGACTTTGCTGGTGGGGCTGGCGCTGGCCGCCGGGCTGGCCCCGGGGCCGGTGTTTGGCCCGTGGGTGCACGCCGCCGCCACCGTGATGGTCGGCCAGCCGCTGCCGCCGTACACGCTGACGCCGTGGCACGGTTTCAACCTGCCGTTGCTGCTCAGCGGCCTGGCGTTGGCGGGCGGGGTGTGGCTGTACGCCCGGCTGCAGCGGGGGCGCTGGCTGCACCGCGTCGTGCTGGAGGAACGCATGGGCCCCTGGCAAGGGCGGCGGCTGTTCGAGCGCGGCGTCGATGGCCTGATGGGGTGGGCAGGGCGTGCCACGGCCGCGCTGGACAACGGCTCGCTGCAGCGCATGGTGGCGTGGCTGGTGGGCACGGCGGTGGTGGCGGGTGGCGCCGCGCTGCTGGGCCAGGGCCTTGGGGCCGGGGGGCGCGCCCTGTGGCCGGCCAACCCCCTGGCGTGGGCGGTGTGGCTGCTGCTGTTGGCCACGTGCGCGGCGCTGGTGCGGATGCACCACCAACGGCTGCTGGCGGTGGTGCTGGTGGGCGTGGTGGGGTTGGTGACGTCGCTGACCTTCGTGGCCTTTTCCGCGCCGGATTTGGCGTTGACCCAGTTGTCGGTGGAGCTCGTGTCCACCGTGCTGCTGCTGATGGGGCTGGCGCTGCTGCCGCAGCATTCGCCGCGCGAGTCGTCGCCGCAGCGGCGGCTGCGGGATGGCGCGCTGGCGCTGGCGGCGGGCGCCGGGTTGGGCTGGATCACCTGGGTGCTGCTGACGCGCGACCACGATTCGATCGCGTGGTACTTCCTGCAGCAATCGCTGCCCAAGGGCGGGGGTGCCAACGTCGTCAACGTGATCCTGGTGGACTTCCGCGGCTACGACACGCTGGGCGAAATCACCGTGCTCGGCATCGCCGCGGTGGGGGTGCTGGCGTTGATGGAAGGGCTGCGCATGGCGCGCCCGCCGGTGGACGCCGAGGGGCGGCGCTGGACGTTTGCCGAGCCGCCGCTGCTGCTGCGCGTGGCAGCGGCGGTGGTGCTGCCCGCGGCGCTGGTGGTGGCTGTGTACATCTTTGTGCGCGGCCACAACGCGCCCGGGGGTGGCTTCATCGCCGGCTTGATCACGGCGGTGGCGCTGGTGCTGCAAGCGATGGCACGCGGCCTGCACCCCACCGAGGCCTTGCTGCGCGCGCACGGCGGACGGCGCTTCGTGCGCTGGCTGGGGGCCGGCCTGGGCGTGGCGGGGTTGACCGGAGTGGGCGCGTTCGTGTGGGGGCGGCCGTTCCTGACCAGCGCGCACGGCCACCTGCACCTGCCGCTGCTGGGTGATGTGCCGCTGGCCACGGCGGCGCTGTTCGACCTTGGGGTGTACGGCACCGTCGTGGGGGCGACGCTGTTGACGATTTCGGCCTTGGGCAACGCCAGCCGCGCTGGCGCGGCGCCCGTGGGCACGGCGCAGGAGGGACGCGCATCATGATGAGCATGGAAGCTCTGGTGGCCAGTGGCGTGGGGCTGGTGACGGCGTGCGGCGTGTACCTGCTGCTGCGCGGGCGCACGTTCCCGGTGGTGCTGGGCTTGTCGCTGCTGGGCTATGCGGTCAACGTCTTCATTTTCGTGATGGGGCGGCTGTGGAGCGCCGCGCCGCCCATCCTGCACGAGGGGGCCACCCGCGCGGCCGACCCGTTGCCGCAGGCGCTGGTGCTCACCGCGATCGTGATCGGCTTTGCCACCACCGGGTTCATCGTCGAGCTGGCGCTGCGCAGCGCGCATGACAACGGCAGCGACCACGTCGATGGGCGCGAGCCCGGTCTGCCCGGCGCTGGCCGGGCCGCCCACGGTGCAACGGAGGAGCGCTGATGCTGGACGCGTTGCAGGCATGGTGGTGGACGCACGCCCCGGTGCTGGTGGTGCTGTGGCCGCTGGGCACCGCGGTGCTGCTGTTGCTGTGGGGCGACCACGGTGACTCGAGCCAAGGCGGCGGGCACGCCAGTGGTCGGCGCACCTGGCGGCGCGCGCTCAGCGTGGGGTCGGTGGCGTTGGGGCTGCTGCACGCGGCGGCGTTGGTGGCGCGCGCCGACACCGGTGGGTGGGCGGTGTACGCGTTGGGCGAATGGCCGGCGCCGTTCGGCATCGTGCTGGTGCTGGACCGCCTCGCCGCGCTGATGGTGCTGCTGACCCATTGGGTGGCGCTGCCGGTGCTGTGGTACGCGTGCGGAGGCTGGGACACACGTGGCCGGCACTTCCACGCGATCTTTCACTTTCAGCTCATGGGCTTGGGCGGGGCGTTCGTCACCGGCGACCTGTTCAACCTGTTTGTGTTTTTCGAGGTGCTGCTGATCGCATCGTACGTGCTGCTGCTGCATGGGCAGGGCCGCGAGCGGCTGCGCATGGGCGTGCACTACGTGGTGCTGAACCTCACGGCCTCGGCGCTGTTCCTGATCGGGCTGGCCATCGTGTACGGGGTGACCGGCACGCTCAACATGGCCGATGTGGCGCGCCGGCTGGCCGCGCTGCCCAGCGGCGAGGCGCGGCTGGCGCTGGCGGCGGCGTGGCTGCTGTTGGTGGTGTTCGGCCTCAAGGCCGCGCTGGTGCCGCTGTACGCCTGGCTGCCAGGGGTTTACGCGGCGGCCAGCGCACCGGTGGCGGCGCTGTTTGCCATCATGACCAAGGTGGGCGTGTACGCCGTGGTGCGCGTGCACGGTGGGGTGTTGGCCGACGTCATGACCGCCGTGTGGCCGTGGCTGCTGGCGGCGGCGTTGTTGACCAGCGTCGTGGGGGTGTTGGGGGCGCTGGCGGCGCACGGGTTGGGACGGATGGTGGGGTACCTGACGGTGGCCTCGGTGGGCACGATCGTCACCGGCGTGGCGCTGGGCACGCCCCAGGCGCTGTCGGCTGCGCTGTACTACATGGTGGCCAGCACGCTGGTGGTGGCGGCGCTGTTTTTGTTCGTCGAGCTGGTGGCGGCGCAGCGCGGCGCGATGGCCGACCGCCTGCAGCCCGCAGCGGCGGTGCGCGAGCCGGTGGCGCTGGGGATGCTGATGCTGCTGGCGGCGGCGTCGGCGGCCGGCCTGCCGCCGCTGCCCGGTTTCGTGGGCAAGGTGATGCTGCTGCAAAGCGCACTGGGCCAGCCGGCCCAGGTAGGGGTGTGGGCGGTGGTGCTGGGTGCGGGGCTGCTGACGCTGCTGGCGCTGGTGCGCGCCGGCGTGGTGATGTTTTGGCATGTGCAGCCAGCCGAGCCCGCGCCATCCGCGGGGGGCAGCGGCTGGCTGCTGGCGGCGCCGTGGGGCTTGATCGGCTTGACGGTGCTGGTGGCGGTGGCGGCTGGGCCGATCAAAGCCTACACCGACGCCACGGCGCGGCAACTGGCCGACCGCGCGGGCTACCTGCAGGCGGTTTTGGGCGTCGCCGCTGACGGTGGGGGCGAGACCACGCGCCCCTACGATGGCCGCCTGACGCCGCCTGCGCCGCCGTTGGAGGAACCACGATGAACCCCACCACCGTCGCACCTGCGCCACGTGCGCGCCGCCGTGCGTGGCCTCACCCCGTGCTGTCGCTGCTGCTGGCGGCGAGCTGGGTGTTGCTGAACCGCAGCGTGGCGCCCGCGCACCTGCTGTGGGCGCTGCTGCTGGGCTGGGGCGTGCCCCACCTGTTGCGGCCTTGGCTCGACGCCGCGGGGCGCGTGGACTGGAACGCCGCGCTGCGCCTGACCCTGGTGGTGCTGTGGGACATCGTGGTGGCCAACGTGACGGTGGCGCGCCTGACGCTGGGACCCCTGAAGCGCGTGCGGCCGGCCTGGGTGCATGTGCCGCTGGCCAGCGACCACGCACGCGTCAACGCGCTGCTGGCCAGCATCATCACGATGACGCCGGGCACGGTGTCGGCGGTGGTGGACGAAGCGCACCGCCGCTTGCTGGTGCACGCCCTCAACACCGACGACCCGGCGGCGTTGGTGGCCGAGATCAAAGCGCGTTACGAGGCGCCGTTGCTGCGCGTGTTTCGGGTTGACCCGACGGGCCGGGACGGAACCGACGACGACAGCGGGAGCAAGCCATGAGCGAGGTGTTGGTGTGGGCGCTGGACATCGGCGCGTTGGCGGTGGGGATGGCGGTGCTGCTGTGCGGCTGGCGGCTGTTGCGTGGGCCGTCGCTGCCGGACCGCATCCTGGCGCTGGACACGCTGTACATGGGGCTGGTGGCGCTGGTGGTGCTGTTGGGCATCCGCCACGACAGCCCCTTGGTGTTCGAGGCGGCGTTGATCGTGGCGATGCTGGGTTTTGTGTCCACCGTGGCGCTGGCGCGCTACGTGGCGCGCGGTGACGTGGTGGAATGAGGAGGGCGCGGCGATGATGGTGGTGCTGGAATACCTGGCGGCGGCGCTGGTGCTGCTGGCGGCGTTCTTTTTGCTGGTGGGGGCCGTGGGGCTGGTGCGCTTTCCCGACGTGTACATGCGGCTGCACGCGCCAACCAAGGCGTCCACGCTGGGGGTGGGCGGGGTGCTGCTGGCCTCGATCCTGGTGTCGCTGGCGCACGGCCGGCCCAGTCTGGCCGAGCTGCTGATCACGCTGTTTGTGTTTGTCACGGCACCGGTGTCGGCCAGCCTGATGGCGCAGGCGGCGCTGCACATGCGCCTGCCCTCGGGCGCGCCGGTGCCGCGCGACGCGGTGCCCGAGCGCCGCGCTCACACCCCCGGGTCAACCGGGCAGGCCTCGGGCAAGTCGTAAAACGCGCGGATGCCGTTCCAGGCGTCCTCGGGGCTGTCGACGTAGCTGAAGAGCGCCAGGTCTTCCGGCGAAATGACCCCCTCGTCCACCATGGCGTCGAAGTTGATCAGCCGCTTCCAATAGTCGCTGCCGTACAAAAACACCGGCACCGGGCGCGATTTGCGCGTCTGCACCAGCGTCAGCACCTCAAACAGCTCGTCCAGCGTGCCGAAGCCGCCGGGGAAGGCCACCAGTGCCTTGGCGCGCATCATGAAGTGCATTTTGCGCAGCGCGAAGTAGTGGAATTTGAAGCGCAGCTGCGGGCTGATGTAGGGGTTGGGCTCTTGCTCGTGCGGCAGCAGGATGTTGAGGCCGACGCTGGGCGCGCCCATGTCGTGCGCGCCGCGGTTGGCCGCTTCCATGATGCCGGGGCCGCCGCCGGTGACGATGTAGAGCTGGTGTTCCTTCGGGCAGGACTGGCTGTAGGTCGCCACCAACTGGGCAAAGCGCCGCGCCGCATCGTAGTAGTGGGCGTTGCGCCGCAGCGCCTCGGCACGGCGCAGCGCCGCGGGGTCGCCGCTGGCCTGGGCGGCTTGCCACATAGCTTCGGCCTCGGCCGGTTCACGAAAGCGGGCGCTGCCAAAGACCACGATGGTGTTTTCGATGCCGAGTTCGGTCATCGCCAGGTCGGGCTTGAGCAGCTCGAGCTGGAAGCGGATGCCGCGCGTTTCGCGCCGCAGCAAAAACTCCGGGTCGGCAAACGCCAGCCGGTACGCGTCGGGCGGTGGGCGCGAGCCGTCCTCCGACAACAGGTGCAGCTCCACGCTGGCGTCGGCCAAACGGCGCGTTTGCAGGTCGTGGGTGGGATCGTGGGAGTTCGGTGGCGTCATCGTGGCAGCCTTGGCGATGATGCAAAAGGCCCCGCGTGGGGGCCTGCAGCGGCGGCACGCAGGCCGCGCACGGGCCCCGCCGAGGGGCCGGGGGCGACGGCGCAGCGCGTCAGACGCGCTTGCGGTATTCGCCCGTGCGGGTGTCGATTTCGATTTTGTCGCCCTGCTCGACGAAGATCGGCACCTGCACCTCGAAGCCGGTGGCGATCTTGGCGGGCTTGAGCACCTTGCCCGACGTGTCGCCCTTGACCGCGGGCTCGGTCCAGGTGACTTCGCGCACCACGGTGGTGGGCAACTCGATCGAAATCGCCTTGCCCTCGTAGAACACCACCTCGGCGGTCATGCCGTCTTCGAGGTAGTTGAGCGCGTCGCCCATGTTCTCGGCTTCGACCTCGTACTGGTTGTACTCGGCGTCCATCCACACGTACATCGGGTCGGCGAAGTACGAGTAGGTGCACTCCTTTTTGTCGAGGATGATGTTGTCGAGCTTGTCGTCGGCCTTGAAGACGACTTCGGTGGCGCTGTTGTTCAGCAGGGCCTTGAGCTTCATGCGCACGGTGGCCGCGCCGCGACCGCCGCGCTGGTATTCGGTTTTGAGGACGATCATCGGGTCCTTGCCGTGCATGATGACGTTGCCGGCGCGGATTTCTTGAGCGAGTTTCATGGCAAGCGGGTTTCGTAAGCCTAGGGGTTAAGCAAACTTTATATTGTACCTTGGCGGCGCCATTCAAGGTGAGGCGAAAGCGCCCGCGTGGCGCTGGCGCTGCACAAACGCCAGCAGCCGCGTCAGCAGGTCCGTTTGGGCCAGCAGGCGCTGGCGCAGGTGTTGGGCCAGCGCGCTCCACTCGGCCAGCACCGCGCTGGTCAGCGCAGGCGGCGGCGCGCTGGGCACACCGTTGAGGGTGCGCATCCACGCCGCCCACGACGCGGGAGCGTCGGCCCACGCCAGCAGCGCTTCCAGCTTGGCGTGGTGGGCATCGTCGTCCTGCGGGTACAGTTGCCACAGCCAGGCGCGCCCCGCCCACAGCGCGCGCACCAGGGAGTCCTCGCCCCGCACCAGGTTGAGATCACAGGCCCACAGGCGCTCGTCGAAAGCGTCCTGCGGCACCAGCGGCGCCACGTCCACGCGCGCGCCCGCGGGCACGGCGGGCACCAGCGAGCGCCAGGCGTCGGCGCTGCGCCCCTGGGCCACGAGCCAACGTGCACCATGCAAGGCGGGCTGCCGCACCAGCGTCGGCAGCGCCGCAGGTTCGTAGCAAAACACGCTGACCCAAGGGCCATCGTGGGGGCCGTGCGCGCGACGCCAGGCCGACGGATCGAACGCCGTCTGGCGCGCCAGCAGGTCGTCCTCGCGCAGCAGCCCGCCGGTGGCCGGCGTGAAGCCGGGGAAGAAAAACCATTTGGTGCGCCCGGCCAGCGGACCGTGCAGCACCGGCGAGGGCAGGCCGTGGCTGCGCTCGACCCACGGCTCGGCGCTCAGGTACTCCAGGTTCAACCACAGCGTGGGGCGCCCATCGTCGGCCTGGGGGGGCAGGCGCGCCGCCACCCAGGCGTCGTCGATCTGGCAGCCGAACGTTTCCAGAAGCACGTCGGCGCTGGGCAGGCCCGCCGGGGGACGTGCCATCGGATCGGTGCGCGGCCAGGGGTGCACGGTGACGCCGGGCCAGTGGCCCTGCCGTGCGCCGGGGGCCATCCAGTCCAGCGCGCTGGCGTCGTCGATCCACAGCCGCACCGGGTGCCCGGCGACGGCCAGTTGACGGCACAGGCGCCAGGTCACGCCGACGTCACCCCAGTTGTCGATCACGTGGCAGTACACGTCCCAGCGCAGCGGCGTGGGTGAGGGAAAATGCGCATCCATGTCATCGGTCCACAGCGACGAATTGTTGCGCACCGTGGCGGCGTTGCCGGCGCTGCCCGGGGTGTACCGTTTTTTCGACGCCGCCGGGCAGCTGCTGTACGTGGGCAAGGCGCGCGACCTCAAGCGCCGCGTCAGCAGCTATTTCCAGAAAACCCACGACGGCACGCGCATCGGTCACATGGTGGCCAAGATCGCGCGGCTGGAAACCACCGTGGTGCGTTCGGAGGCCGAGGCGCTGTTGCTGGAAAACAACCTCATCAAGACGCAGCAGCCGCGCTACAACATCCTGTTTCGCGACGACAAAAGCTACCCCTACCTGCGCATCAGCGGCAGCACCTGGGCGGCGGGGGCTACGGCGGCGCAGCCGCCCGACCCCGGGCACTACCCGCGCGTGTCGTACTACCGCGGCCCGGCGCAGCGGCCGCACCGGTATTTTGGGCCGTACCCCAACGGCTGGGCCGTCAAGGAAACGATCCAGTGGCTGCAAAAGGTGTTTCGGCTGCGCACCTGCGAAGACACCGTGTTCGCGCACCGCACGCGGCCGTGCCTGCTGCACCAGATCAAGCGCTGCAGCGCGCCGTGTGTGGGGGCGATCAGCCCGGCTGAGTACGCCGCCGACGTGCGCGCGGCGTGCGATTTTTTGGAAGGGCGCAGCCAACAGGTGCTGGACGCGCTGCAGGCGCGCATGCAGGCGCTGGCCGAGCAATGGGCGTTTGAGCAGGCGGCGCAGGTGCGCGATCAGATCGCGGCGCTGTCGACGATGTTGCAGCAGCAGGCGATGCAGGCCTACGACGACCAGGACGTGGACATCATCGCGGTGCAGCTGCAGGGCGGGCGCGCCTGCGTCAACCTGGCCATGGTGCGCGGTGGTCGCCACCTGGGTGACCGGCCCAGCTTCCCCGCGCACGTGGAAGACGGCGCGGCGCTGGCCGATGTGGAGGAGGGCGCCGAGCCGGCGCAACGCGTGCTGGAGGCGTTCATTGCCCAACATTACAGCGAGGTGGCGCCGCCGCCCGTGCTGGTGCTGGGCGCGCCGGTGGACGAAGGGCTGCTGCAGGCGCTCGGCGAGCGCTGGCACACCCGCGTGCGCGCGGTGTGGCAGCCGCGTGAGCAGCGCCGCGTGTGGCTGGAGCTGGCGCAGCGCAACGCCGAGCTGCAACTGGCGCGCCTGCTGGCCGAGGAAGGCTCGCAGCAGGCGCGCACGCGCGCCTTGGCCCAGGCGCTGGGGCTGGATGCCAACACGCCCGAGGCGCTGGCGGCGCTGCGCATCGAGTGCTTCGACGTTTCGCACACCGCGGGCGAGGCCACGATGGCGGCGTGCGTGGTGTACGAGCAGCACCAGCTGCAGCCGCGCCAATACCGCCGCTACACCGTTGAGGGCGTGACGCCCGGCGACGACTACGCGGCGATGCGCCAGGTGCTGCAGCGCCGCTACGCGCGCGTGGCCGCGGCGTTGGCCGAGCGCGGGGGCGACGAGGGCGACGACGCGCAGGCGCGGCTGCCCGACGTGGTGCTGATCGACGGCGGCGTGGGCCAGGTGGGCGTGGCGCGCGAGGTGTTCGAGGCGCTGGGCCTGGATCCTGGGCGCTTGGTGGGCGTCGAAAAAGGCGAAGGACGCAAAGTGGGCTTGGAGGAGCTGGTGTTCGCCGATGGCCGCCCCAAGGTGGCGCTGGGCGCGCAGTCCAGCGCGCTGTTGCTGGTGGCGCAGATCCGCGATGAGGCGCACCGCTTTGCCATCACGGGGATGCGGGCGCGCCGCGCCAAGGCGCGCACCGGCGCCAGCCGGCTGGAGGATATCCCGGGCGTGGGCCCCAAGCGGCGCGCGCGGCTGCTGGCGCGGTTTGGCGGCGTGCGCGGGGTGGCGGCGGCCAGCGTCGACGAGCTGGCCAGCGTCGAGGGCATCTCGCGCGAGCTGGCCGAGACCATCCACCAGGCGTTGCGCTGATGCAGCGGTGACGTGCTGGGCGCCCCGGCAGCCCCGATAATGGCGGGGCCATGTTTTTCACCGTGCCCACGCTGCTGACCTGGACGCGCATCGCCGCCATCCCCCTGATCGTGGCGGTGTTTTACCTGCCCGGCACCGCCGAGGGCTGGCGCAACACCGTGGCCACGGCGCTGTTCATTGTGTTCGCGTTGACCGACTGGGCCGATGGCTACTTGGCGCGTCGGCTCAACCAGACCTCGGCCTTCGGTGCGTTTTTGGACCCGGTGGCGGACAAATTTCTGGTCAGCGCCTGCATCCTGGTGCTGGTGCACCTGGGGCGTGCCGATGTGTTTGCCGGGCTGATCATCATCGGGCGCGAAATCGCGATTTCGGCGTTGCGCGAGTGGATGGCGCAGATCGGCGCCGTGCGCAGCGTGGCCGTGCACATGGTGGGCAAGCTCAAAACCGCCACGCAGATGGTGGCCATTCCCTTTTTGCTGTACGACGGCGTGCTGTGGGGCGTGGATACGCGCTGGTGGGGCACGCTGTTGTTGTGGGCCGCGGTGGTGTTGACGGTGTGGTCGATGGTGTACTACCTGCAAAAAGCCCTGCCCGAAATCCGCGCCCGCGCGCGCTGAAGACCGCGATGACCACCTCCGAGACCGATTCGCTGTGGATCCGCGCCATGCCGGCGGTGTTTGTGCTGATCTGGAGCACCGGCTTCATCGTGGCGCGCTACGGCATGCCCCACGCGCCGCCGATGACGTTTTTGGCTTGGCGCTACGCGCTGTCGATCGCGGCGTTCGGGGCGTGGATCGCGCTGGCGCGCGTGCCGTGGCCCCGAGAGCGCGCGCAGTGGGGGCATTTGGCCTTGACAGGGGTGCTGATGCACGCCGGCTACCTGGGCGGGGTGTGGGCGGCGGTCAAAGCGGGCATGGGGGCGGGCCTGTCGGCGCTGATCGTCGGGCTGCAGCCGGTGCTCACCGCCGTGTGGTTGTCGGCCACGGGCGGGCGCGTCACGCCGCGCCAGTGGTTGGGGCTGCTGTTGGGCTTGGTGGGCCTGGTGCTGGTGGTGTGGCACAAGTTCGGCCACGGCGGCCCCGGCGACAGCGCCACGCCGTTGAACCTGGCCTACGCGGTGGGGGCGCTGTTGGCCATCACCGTGGGCACGCTGTACCAAAAGCGCCACGTGCGGCCGTGCGACGTGCGCACCGCCAACACCGTGCAGCTGGGCGCGGCGCTGCTGGTGACGCTGCCGCTGGCGCTGCTGGAGGCCGAACCGATGCACTGGAACGCGCAGTCCGCCGGTGCCATGGCGTGGTCGGTGCTGGGGCTGACGCTGGGCGGCAGCTCCCTGCTGTACCTGCTGATCCAGCGCGGTGCGGCGGCCAGCGTGACCAGCCTGATGTACCTGGTGCCGCCCTGCACGGCGGTGCTGGCCTGGGTGCTGTTTGGCGAGCCGATCACGCCCACCACGCTGGCCGGCACGGCGCTGACCGCGCTGGGCGTGGCGCTGGTGGTGCGCGGCGGGCGTTGAGGGCCGGCGTCCGATGCCCTTGGAGGAGGTGAGTGTGAGATGACGACCCAACGTGTGCACCGCATCGCGGTGATCCCTGGCGATGGCATCGGCACCGAGGTGATGCCCGAGGGCTTGCGCGTGCTGCAGGCGGCGGCCGAGCGCTTCGGTATCGGCCTGGCGTTCGATCACTTCGACTTTGCCTGCTGGCCGTACTACGAGCGCCACGGCCAGATGCTGCCGGACGATTGGCGCGAGCGCATCGGCGGGCACGACGCGATCTTTTTTGGCGCCGTGGGCTGGCCGGCCAAGATTCCCGACCACGTCTCGCTGTGGGGCTCGCTGCTGCAGTTTCGGCGCGCGTTCGACCAGTACGTGAACCTGCGCCCCGCGCGCTTGATGCCCGGGGTGCGCTCGCCGTTGGTGCGACGCGACGGCACGCCGCGCGCGCCGGGCGACATCGACATGCTGATCGTGCGCGAAAACACCGAAGGGGAGTACTCCAGCATCGGCGGGCGCATGTTCGAAGGCACCGAGCGCGAGCTGGTGGTGCAGGAAACCGTGATGACGCGCCACGGGGTGGACCGCGTGCTGCGCTACGCGTTCGAGCTGGCGCGCTCGCGCCCGCGCAAACACCTGACCAGCGCCACCAAGTCCAATGGCATCGCCATCACGATGCCGTACTGGGACGAGCGGGTGCGCGCCATGGCGGCGGCCTACCCGGACGTGCAGGTGGACCAATACCACATCGACATCCTGACCGCGCACTTTGTGCAGCGGCCCGAGGCTTTCGACGTCGTCGTGGCCAGCAACCTCTTTGGCGACATCTTGAGCGACCTGGCGCCCGCGTGCACCGGCACCATCGGCATTGCGCCGTCGGCCAACCTCAACCCCGAGCGGCGCCACCCTTCGCTGTTCGAGCCGGTGCACGGCTCCGCCCCGGACATCGCCGGGCGCGGCATCGCCAACCCGATCGGGCAAATTTGGTCGGGCGCGCTGATGCTGGACTTTTTGGGGTACCGTCAGGCGCACGACGCCATCTTGCGCGCCATCGAGGCGGTGTTGGACCCGGCCGGTGGCGGCCCGCGCACCCCAGACCTGGGGGGGCACGACCGCACCACCGACGTGGGACGCGCTGTCGCCGACGCACTGCGGCATGGCGCCTGAGCACGACTAGAATACGGCGCTTTTTCGCCGGTTGCGGCGCCCGCAGCCGGACACGCGGAGAGCCTACGATGAACAAAGCACAACTGATCGAACACATCGCCGAGCACGCCGAGCTGACCAAGCAACAGGCGGCGCGCGCGCTGGACGCGCTGCTGCAGGGTGTGACCACGACCCTGGCACGCGGCGGTGAGGTGACCCTGGTGGGGTTTGGCACCTTCGGCGTTGAGGAGCGCGCCGCGCGCAAAGGCCGCAACCCCCGCACCGGCGAGGAAGTGGAGATCCCAGCGGCTAAAATACCGAAGTTTCGTCCGGGCAAGATGCTCAAAGACAGCGTCAACGGCTGACCCGGTAGCGGACCGGGTGCTTAGCTCAGCTGGTAGAGCGGCGCCCTTACAAGGCGTAGGTCGGCGGTTCGATCCCGTCAGCACCCACCACCCACCGGTTCCATCCATGCCATCGGGGCAACGGCGCCCCGACTCAACAAGGGCGCGATGCTAAGATGTCGCGCCCTTTTGTTTTTGATACCGCGCACGACCCATGTTCGACGTTTTTCGCAACAACATGAAGCTGCTGATGGCGCTGCTCATGTTGTTGATCATCCCTTCGTTCATCTTCTTCGGCGTGCAGGGCTACACCAGCTTTCGCGAGCGCGCCGAGCCGGTGGCCCGGGTCGCGGGCGAGCGCATCACCCGCACCGAGTGGGAGGCCGTCCACCGGCGTGAAGTGGAGCGGCTGGCGGCCGCGATGCCGGGGGTGGACCGCGCGCTGCTGGAAAGCGATGACAGCCGTCGCGCGACGCTGGAGCGTATGGTGACCGAGCGCGTGCTGACCCGAGCGGCCGCTGACATGCGGTTGCTGGTCAGCGATCGCCGCTTGGCGGCCGAGTTGCTGCGGGATCCAACGATCGCCAGCCTGCGCAAGCCCGACGGCACGCTGGACACGCAGCGCTACCAAGACCTGCTGCGCAGCCAGGGCATGACGGCCGAGCAGTACGAGGCGCTGGTGCGGGCCGCGCTGCAGCGCCAGCGCTTGGGTGAGATGGTCGCCGCCAGCGCGTGGCTGCCCAAGGCCAGTGTCGAACTGGCCACGGCGGCGTGGTTCGAGCGCCGCGAGGTGGCCGTGGCCGCGTTCCGTGCGGCGGACCACATGGCCGCGGTGCGGGTGTCGGATGACGACCTGCGCGCGTACTTCGAGCAGCATGCCGACGCGTTCCGCTCGCCCGAGCAGGCGGTGGTGGAATACCTGGTGTTGGACCGCGACGCCTTGGCGCGCACCCTGCAGCCCAGCGAGGATGAGCTGCGGCAGTATTACGACACCAACGTGGCCGCGGCCGCGCAGCGCGAACAACGGCGTGCCGCGCACATCCTGTTGACGCTGGCGCCCGACGCCAAGCCCGAGGACAAGGCGCGTGTGCGTGCCGAGGCCGAGCGGCTGCTGGCCGAAGTGCGCGCCAACCCCGAGCGGTTCGCGGAGCTGGCGCGACAACACTCGCAGGACCCGGGGTCGGCGGCCCAAGGTGGCGACCTGGGCTGGTTTGGCCGTGGCGCGATGGTCAAGCCCTTTGAGGACGCCGTGTTCGCGCTGGCCAAGGGGCAGGTGTCGGACATCGTCGAAACCGACTTTGGCCTGCACATCATCCGTGTGCTGGACGTGCGGCAGCAGCCGGTGGAGCCTTTTGAAAAAATGCGTGCCGCATTGGCCGACCAATGGCGCCAGCAGCAGGCTGCGCGGCAATTCGCCGAGGCGTCCGAGCGCTTTGGCAACCTGGTCTACGAGCAAGCCGACAGCTTGCAGCCGGCGGCGCAGGCGCTGGGGCTGCGCGTGCGGCGCGCCACGGTGCAGCGGCAAGGGCCGGTGGAGGGCGACGTCGACCCCGTGCTGGCGGATCCGGCGGCGTTGCGTGCGATCTTCGACGACGAGGCGCTGACGCGCAAACTCAACAGCCGCCCCATCGAGTTGCGCGGCGGCCGCGTGCTGGCGGTGCGCGTGGTCGAGCACCGCAAGGCCGAGCGCCAGCCGCTGGAGGCGGTGGCGCCGCAGGTGCGTCAGCGCCTGGTGGCCGAGCGCGCACGCCAGGCCGCGCTGGACGACGCCCAGGCCCGTTTGGCCCAGTGGCAAGCACAGCCCCCCGCCGACACGGCGCTGCGTGTGCCGGTGGTGGTGTCGCGTCAGGACGCGCAGGGCTTGCCCCCGAAGGCCTTGCGGGCTGCGCTGAGCGTGCGCCTGCAGGGCGACGCTCCAGCCTGGACGCTCGTTGACCTGGGCGACGAAGGTGCGATGGTGCTGCGGGTGCGGCGCGCGGCCCGCGCCGAGGTGCCGGCTGCGCAGCAGGAGGCTTTGACGCACGAACTCACGCGACTGTGGGGTGACGGCGAAGCGCGTGCGCTGCTGCAAGCGCTGCGCCAGCGCTACAAGGTCGAAATCCTCGTGCCGGCGGGGGCGCAGCCTCGGTCAGCGGGGTGATTCACCGCTATAATGCGGGCTTTACACGGTGGCTGTAGCTCAGTTGGTAGAGTCCCAGATTGTGATTCTGGTTGTCGTGGGTTCGAGTCCCATCAGCCACCCCAGTATGTTCTTCAAGCCCAGCGCCACCCAGGCCTGGGCTTTTTTGTTGCACCACCAACAACAATGGCCAAAGGCATGATATTGGCGGCGGGACAGGGCACCCGCGTACGTCCCCTGACCAAGGACTGGCCCAAGCCCATGGTGCCGATCCTGGATAAGCCCGTGATGGAGTACCTGATCGAGCGCCTCGCCGCGCACGGGGTGCGGCAGATCATGGTCAACGTGGCGTGGAACCACCACAAGATCGAACAATACTTCCGTGACGGTCGGCGCTGGGGCGTCGAAATTGGCTATTCCTACGAAGGCGTGTACGAGCACGGCGACATCCTGCCGCGGCCGCTGGGCTCGGCTGGGGGCATGAAGCGCATCCAGGACCAAAGCGGCTTCTTTGACGACACTACCATCGTGCTGTGCGGCGATGCCTTGGTGGACCTGGACATCACGGCCGCGTTGCAGGAGCACCGCGCCAAGGGGGCGCTGGCGTCGGTGGTGACGCTGCCGGTGCCGCGTGAGCAGGTCAGCAACTATGGCATCGTCGTGGCCGATGACGATGGGCGTGTGCGCTCGTTCCAGGAAAAGCCCCAACCGGACGAAGCGCGCTCCAACCTGGCCAGCACGGGTATTTACATCTTCGAGCCAGCGGTGCTGGACCTCGTGCCGTCGGGGCAGGTGTTTGACATCGGCAGCCAGCTCTTTCCGCTGCTGGTGCAGCGCGGGCTGCCGTTTTACGCGCAGAGCCGGCCGTTTCACTGGATCGACATCGGCCGTGTGAGCGACTACTGGTCGGTGCTGCAGCGCGTGCTCAGCGGCGAGATCGCCGACATGCGCATGCCGGGCACCGAAATCCGCCCGGGCGTGTGGGTGGGGCTCAACACCCGCATCGACTTCGAGCGCGTGCACATCACCGGGCCGGTGTACATAGGCTCCAGCGTGCGGCTGGAGCCGGATTGCTCGATCGTCGGTCCGGCCTGGATCGGCCATGGCTCGCATCTGCGCGCCGGCTCGCGCATCGAGCGCAGCGTGTTGTTCGAGTACACCCGCATCGGCGCGGGCATGCTGTTTCAGGACATGATCGTGTCACCCAGCTACTGCGTGGACCGCTGGGGCCGCGCCACTTACGTGGGCGACGACCGCTGCCCGCTGCGCTGGGGCGACGCGCGCGCCTGATCAAGCCAGGTCAGCAGCAGCGTCACCGCGCTGGAGGCCAGCAACGCCCCAACAAACGGGGCCAGCGTGGGCACGTTGGCCGGGAAGGTGGCCGCCACAATGCCTTGCCCAAGGCTGCCGCTGGCCAGCGCGTCGGGCAGCACCGCGCCGACCACGCCGGCGACCATGCCGGCCAGCGCGGCGTGGCGCGGCACGCGCGGGTGCAGGCCCAGCAGCAACGGCACCGCGGCGGTGGCGCACAGCAAGTCGGCCACCAAGAACAACCGCAGCACCGACAGACCCTGCCACGCCACCAGCAGCACCGGCACCATCAGCAGCACCGTGGCCCAGCGCGCGCCGCGCAGCGTGGTGCCGCGGTGCTGGGTGACCAGCAGCGAGGCGATGCCGCTTTGCAGCGTATCGACCGACGAGGCCACCAGCGCCACCGCCAGCAGCAGCACCGCCCACAGCCCCCAGGCCGGACCTTGCTGCACCAACGCAAACAGCGGCACCGGCGGCTGGCCCAACGGCAGCCCGCGCAACGCGGCCACGATGCCCAAGGCGCCGACCACGGCGATGGCCCCCGCGCTGACCAGTGCCCCGGCCCACGCGGCGCGGTGCAGCGCCTGCGTGTCGGTGGCGGCCCACAGACGCTGCCAGTAGCCCTGGTGGAACAGGTTGGCCGCCGTGACGGCAATCACCAGGGTGGCGGCCACCGACAGCCCCACGGCCAGCGGGGCATCGGCCGGGGCGCTGGGCGTGACGGTCACCGACGGGCCGGGTTGGGTCAGCGCCAGCGTCGCGACGCCCACCAGCAGCACCAGCAGCAACCATGCTTGCCAGCGGTCGGTGGCCAGACTGGCGCGCAGGCCGCCCCAGGTGGTGTAGGCCAGCGTGACGCCGGCCACCGCCAGCATGGCCCAGCGGCCATCGGCGCCGGTCAGCAGCGCCACGATGCTGCTCAACGCGGTCAACTCGGCGGTCAGAAAACAAAGCATGTACAGCAGCGCCAGCCCGAGCACCCACAGGCGCACCGGGGTGCCGAAGCGCTCACCGGCGTAATCGGTGAGGCTGCGGCCCGCGGGCAAACGCCGCCGCAGCGCGGGGGCGGCCCAGGCCAGCAGCACAAACGGCAGCGCCGCCCCCAGCGCGTAGCCGGCCAACGCCAGCGGCCCCACGAAGGCGGCCACTTCGGGCGGTACGAGCAAGATCCACGCCCCCAGGCCCGACGCCACAAACGACAGCGCCAACGTACCCGCCCCTTGGCTGTGGCGCGCGGTCAGGTAGTCGTCCAGCCCTTCGTCGGTGCGCCGCGCGCGCAAACCGATGAACAAAAACCCCACCAACGCCGCGGCCACCGCGGCCATCGCCCATCCGCTTGTCATGTCGCACTTCCTCGCGCCGGTACGAACCGGATCAGGTTCCAAGGGTCTGGACCTCGGCCCCCATGGCCTGGCGTCCACTCTCAGCCGGGGCACATCCACCGCGCTTGGCGGCAGGCACGTGCGCCGGCTCCCCTGGCGACTCAGAGGCTGGGCATTTTAGGCGCTGGCGTTGCGCAGCACCAGCTTGCCGCGCACCTGGCGCGCGGCGATGCGGGCCAGCGCCTGGGGCAGTTCGGTCATCGGCAGCACGCTGTCGATGACCGGGCGGTACAGGCCCTGCTGGTAGCCCTGCAGCAGCGTGCGCAGCATGGTGGCGTTGGCCTGCGGTTCGCGGCGGGCGAACTCACCCCAAAACACCCCCACGATGGAGGCGCCTTTGAGCAGCGGCAGGTTCAACGGCAGGCTGGGGATGGGGCCGCCGGCAAAGCCGATCACCAGGTAGCGGCCGCGCCAGGCGATGGAGCGAAACACGGGCTCGGCCAGCGCGCCGCCGACCGGGTCGTACACGACGTCCGGGCCGCGGCCGTGTGTCAAGCGCTTCAGTTCCTCGCGCAGGCTGCCGTCTGGGGCGTGTTGCTGGTAGTCCAGCACGGCGTCGGCCCCCAGGCGCTGGGCCAGCGCGCATTTGTCGGCCCCGCCGGCCGCGGCGATGACGTGGGCGCCGGCCGCTTGGGCGATCTGGATCGCCGCCGTGCCCACGCCGCCCGCGGCGCCCAGCACCAGCACGGTTTCGCCGGCGCGCAGCGCGCCGCGGTCCAGCAGCGCGTGGTACGAGGTGGCGTAGGTCATGATGAACGCGGCGGCGTCGGTCAGCGCCATCCCGGGAGGGAGGGGCACGCACAGCGCCGCCGGCACCACCGCCTGGGTGGCGAACGCACCGGTGCCGCTGAGGCACGCCACCGCCTGACCGGGTTGCAGGGTGGTCACACCAGGGCCCACCGCGCGCACCACCCCGGCAAACTCCGCCCCGGGCACGAACGGCGGCGTGGGCTTGTGCTGGTAGCGGCCCTGGATCATCAGCAGGTCCGGGTAGTTGAGGCTGGCGGCCTCGATGTCCACCAGCACCTCGCCCGCGCCCGGCTCGGGCGTGGGTAGGGTGGTCCAGCGCAGGGCTTCGACGCCCAGGGGTTGGTCGCACTGCCAGGCTTGCATCGGCATGTCTCCTTCGGTGGTCCGGGCCCCGATGCTAGCGGGGCAGGTCCGGCATGGGTGTCACCTGGGCGGCGGGCCAGCGGCGCGCCTACAATGCGCCGCATGCGTATCCTGCTCAGCAACGACGACGGCTACCAAGCCCCTGGCATTCAGGCCCTGGCGGCCGCGCTGCGGGCGTTTGCCGACGTCGAAATCGTCGCGCCCGAACACAACAACAGCGCTAAATCCAACGCGCTGACGCTCAACGCGCCGCTGTACGTGCACCGCGCGGATGAGCACGTGCGCTACGTCAACGGCACCCCGGCGGATTGCGTGCACATCGCGCTGACCGGGCTGCTGCCGTACCGGCCGGACCTGGTCGTGTCTGGCATCAACAACGGCGCCAACATGGGTGACGACACGATTTACTCTGGCACCGTGGGCGCGGCGATGGAGGGGTACCTGTTTGGCATCCCGGGGATTGCGTTTTCGCTGACAGAGAAGGGCTGGGCGCACCTGGATGACGCCGTGGCGCTGGCGGCGCAGTTGGTGCGCAGTCTGCAGCCGGCGGTGCAGGCCCATGCCCAAGCGGTGGCGCAGGGGGCCGAAGGCGCGCATGCCGAGCCGTGGCTGCTCAACGTCAACATCCCCGCGTTGCCGCGCGCGCAGATCCGTGGCTTCAAGGTGGCGCGGCTGGGGCGACGGCACGCCGCCGAGCCGGTCATCACCCAGGTCAACCCGCGCGGCGAGACGATGTACTGGATCGGCGCCGCCGGGCCGGCCAAGGACGATGCCGAGGGCACGGACTTTCACGCCACACGCCAAGGGTACGTGGCGATCACGCCGCTGCAGATCGACCTGACCGACCATGCCCGGCTGGCGTACTGGGCGCAGACGGCGGCTGCGCTGCGCGCGGGCAGCGAGGCGCAGGCATGAGCCAACCCGGCGCGGGTGGTGCGCGGGGGCGCGGGGCGCGGTTTCCGGCCACCCTGGAAGGGCTGCGTCCGGCCCCTGCGGTACCCGCACGCCGTGCGGGGGCGGCAACCCCGGGCGCGCGCCCCGCGGGGGCGGTGCCCAGCGCGCAGGGGGTGGGGCTGGACTCGGCGGCGGTGCGCCAGGCCATGGTGCAGCGCCTGGCGCAGCAGGGGGTGACCCATCCGGCGGTGTTGCAGGCGCTGGCTGCGGTGGAGCGGCATCGCTTTGTGGACAGCGCGCTGGTGCCCCAGGCCTACGAGGACACCGCATTGCCCATCGGCTGGGGGCAGACGATTTCCAAACCCAGCGTGGTGGCGCGCATGCTGGAGCTGTTGTGCGCCGGCCAGACGTTGCCGCTGGGGCGGGTGCTGGAGATTGGCACCGGCTGTGGCTACCAGGCGGCGCTGCTGGCCCGGCTGGCGCGCGAGGTGTACAGCATGGAGCGCTTGCGCGCCCTGCACGACAAGGCGCGCGACAATCTGCGGCCGCTGCGCATCCCCAACCTGCACCTGATTTTGGGCGACGGCACCGCCGGCTACCCTGCGGGGGCGCCGTACGCCGGCATCATCGCCGCGGCGGGCGGGGAGGCCATCCCCCAAGCGTGGCTGGATCAACTCGCGGTCGGGGGGCGGTTGGTGGCCCCGGCCGAGGTGCAACCGGGGCAGCAGCGGCTCGTGGTCGTGCAGCGCACCGCCACCGGGTGGCAGCGCGAGGTGCTCGAGGGCGTGCGGTTCGTCCCCCTACAATCGGGCGTGCTGTGAACCCTGCTACGAAAACGACGCTGCGATGACGCTCAAACAACCGCACCGCTGCGGTGCCTGGCTGTTGGCCGGGGGGCTGCTGGCCCTGCTGGCCGGCTGCGCAGCCCCCAGCAAACCCGCACGCACCGCGCCTGTGGAAGATCGGCGGGTGGCCGGCGCGGCCGCGGCGGCGCCGTTGCCCGCACCGGCGCCCGCCACTCCCGCCACGCCGCCCCCGCCCGGCAGCGAAAACGCCGGCAAGCCCGGCTACTACACGGTGCGGCCGGGCGACACGTTGTACCGCATTGGCTTGGAACACGGCCACAGTTGGCGCGACCTGGCGGCCTGGAACAACCTGAGCGACCCCAACCGTATCGAGGTTGGGCAGGTGCTGCGGGTGGTGCCGCCGACGGCGGAGCCGGTGACCGCCGGCGACGGGGTGCAAACGCAACCGGTGGCCGCGGTTGCCCCGGTGCAGGCGCGTCCGCTTGAAACCCCGCCCAGCGGCGCCCGCTCGCCGTCGACGACCGGTGGCGGCGCGCCCGCGGCGGCCAACGGCACCGGCAAGCCAGCGCCGGCGGCCAGCGCCACGCCCGAACCCACACCGGCCAAAGCCGCCCCCGCCGACGCCATCGCGCTGGCGTGGCCGGCGCGTGGTCCGGTGCTGTACCACTTTGATGAAGTGCGCAACAAAGGCATCGGCATCGGCGGCAAGGCGGGTGACCCGGTGCTGGCCGCGGCCGATGGGCGTGTCGTGTACGCGGGCTCCGACCTGCGCGGTTACGGCAACCTCGTCATCATCAAGCACAACAACACCTACCTGACCGCCTACGCCCACAACCAGACGCTGTTGGTGCGCGAGGACCAAACCGTGCGCCAAGGGCAAAAGATCGCCGAGATGGGCAACACCGACGCCGACCGGGTCAAGCTGCACTTCGAGGTGCGGCGTCAGGGCAAGCCGGTCGATCCCCTGAGCCTGCTGCCGAGCCGTTGATGGAGCACGACGACGACATGGAGCGGGTGGCATCGGCCGCCCTCAGCGAGGCCGTGCCGCCGGTGCGCCCCGCGGGTGTGCCGCCCGAGGCGGTGCCGATCCACGCCATCGACCTGGAAGCGCACGGCGTGGGGCGCCGTCCCGAGGGCAAGGTGGTGTTTGTCGAAGGCGCCTTGCCCGGCGAGTGGGCCGAGGTGCGTGTGACGCGGCGCAAACCACAGTGGGAAGCCGCCGAGGCCGTCGCGATCCACCGCCCCTCGCCGTTGCGGGTGACGCCGCGCTGCCCCCACTTCGGCCTGCATGCGGGCGCGTGCGGCGGCTGCAAAATGCAGCACATCGACCCCGGCGCGCAGGTGGCGATCAAGCAGCGTGCGCTGGAAGACAACCTGCAGCGCCTGGGCAAGGTGCGACCGCAGCGGATGCTGCCTGCCATCGCCGGGCCGGCGTGGGGCTACCGCTGGCGTGCCCGGCTGGCGGTGCGCCACGTGCCACGCAAAGGCACGGTGCTCGTGGGTTTCCACGAGCGCAAAAGCCGCTACGTGGCCGACATGGACACCTGCGCCGTGCTGCCGCCGCCGGTCAGCGCGCTGCTGCAACCCTTGCGCACGCTGATCATGGGGCTGCACGCCCGTGAGCGCTGTCCGCAAATCGAGCTGGCCTGCGGCGAAGGTGTCACCGCGCTGGTGTTGCGCCACCTGGAGCCGCTGGACGAGCACGACCGGGACCTGCTGCGCGCCTTTGCCGCCGCCCATCCCCAGGCGGCCATCCAATGGTGGTTGCAGCCCGCCGGACCCGACAGCGTGCACCGGCTCGATGCGCACGACGGCACGCCACCGCTGGCCTACGCGCTGCCGGAGTTCGGCATCCACATGCCCTACCGGCCCACCGATTTCACCCAGGTCAACCCGCACATCAACCGCGTGCTGGTGGCGCGCGCGCTGCGGTTGTTGGAGGTGCGCCGCGACGAGCGCGTGATCGACTGGTTTTGTGGCCTGGGCAACTTCACGCTGCCGCTGGCCACGCAGGCCGGTGCGGTGCTGGGGGTGGAGGGCAGCGAGGCGCTGGTGCAGCGCGCGCGTGACAACTGGGCGCACAACCAGCAGCGCCGCGGTGGGCTGGCTCCGACCGCGTTTGTGGCGCGCAACCTGTTCGCGATGACGCCTGAGCAACTGGTGGCCGACGGCGTGGCGCAGCGCTGGTTGATCGACCCACCGCGCGAAGGCGCGTTGGCGCTGGTCAAGGCCCTGGCCGACACCGTGCAAGCGGCGCGCGCGGGCGGCTCGTGGCCCGCAGCGGGCTCGGGGGCGGCGTGGCAGCCGCCAACGCGCATTGTGTACGTCAGTTGCAACCCCGCCACGCTGGCGCGCGACGCCGGGCTGCTGGTGCATCAGGCGGGCTACCGCTGCAGCGCGGCCGGGGTGGTCAACATGTTTCCGCACACGGCGCACGTGGAAAGCATCGCCGTGTTCGACCGCGTCGGGGCCTGAGGCCCGGCCTCCCGCACGCGGCCGCCGCGCTCGCTGCGCCGCCTCACTGGCGCGGGGGTGTTTTCTGCGCCGCGGGGGCAAGGTTCGGTACGATGCTGCCGGTGGGGGGCTTGGCGCCGGCGGGGGCCGCCGTCGCCGCAGTGGTGCCGTTGGCGTTGGCGGCCGCAGGGGCGGCGGTCCCGCCCACGGGCGCCGCTTTGCCTTCGGCCTGCGGGCCTTGGGCGCCGTCCCCCGCGTCGACGACCTCCTCTTTGGGCTCGGCGGGTGGGGCGGGGCGGGCCGTCGGGGTGGCGGGCGGGATATCGTTTTCCCGCATGTACTCGTCCATCTCGCGCCAGCCGGCAAAGATGGCGGCTTTGGAAGCCTTGGGGTTGCTGGCGTAGCAATCCTCCAGGCTGCGCTGGGTGTGCCGGCACGCTGCGCCGATGGCCTTGCCCTCGGCCTCCCGCCGCTCGGCTTGTTTGGCCGGCGTGTCGATGCCCAACATGTCGCAGCCGGGCAGCGTGGTGGCCGTCAGCGCAACGGCAAGCAGCCACGCCGCGCGTCGGCCGCGCGGCGTGTCGGCTTGGGGCGGTGTCGGTGCCAGCATGGCTCGATTGTCACCGATCGGCAGCGCGGGCGGGGTGGGTGCCATCCCCGCATCAAAAGCACAAACGCCGCGCAATTGCGGCGTTTGCGGTGGGCGGCGTGGCCGCACCGGTGGGTGCGGCCTCCGGCTGGATCATTCACGCTCGCCGCCGAAGACGCCCAGCAGCGCCAGCAGGCTTTGGAAGATGTTGAACAGGCTCAGGTACAGCGCCAGCGTGGCGGTGATGTAGTTGGTTTCGCCCCCGTCCACGATGCGCTTGAGGTCCACCAGCAAAAACGCGCTGAAGATGCCGATGGCCATCACCGACAACGCCGCCATCAGGGCCGTGCTGCCCACAAAAACGTTGATGATGCCGCCGATCAGCAGCACGATGGCGCCGAAGAACAACCACTTGGCCAGGCCTTCCAGATCGCGTTTGACGACGCTGGCCAGGTTGGCCATGACCAAAAACACCCCGGCCGTGCCGGCAAACGCGGTCATCACCAACTGCGCCCCGTTGGCCAGGCCCAGCACCGCGCCCAGCAGGCGCGACAGCATCAGTCCCATGAAGAACGTGAAGGCCAGCAGCACCGCCACGCCGGTGCCGGAGTGCTTGGTGCGCTCGATGGCCAACATGAAGCCAAAGGCGCCCACCAGGAACACCACCAGGCCCACGCCGCCCGACAGCACGGCGCCTACGCCGGTGCGCATGCCGATCCACGCCCCCAACACGGTGGGCAGCATGCTCAGCGCCAGCAGGGCGTAGGTGTTGCGCAGCACACGCTGGCGCTGGCCGGCGGCGCTGGCCAGGGTGTCGGTGGGATGCAAGACTTGGGTGTCCAGACGCATCGATCGGGTCTCCTAGGGTTGCGGGGTAACGTGGCGCGTTGCCGATGACAACGCCGCGCGCAGCGTACCACACCGGCTGCGCCTGACGTTAGAGGATGAGGGCGCACCGGAGTTCCTCGACCGCCCTGCATGGCGGACATGGGCGCGCACGGCGCGGCGGGTCGGCCGCCGCACCAGGCCCCTGGCCGAGCGGGCGACCGACGGCCTGACGTCGTCAGCGCGCCGGCTCGGTGACAAAACCGATGCCCTTGACGCCGGCCTGCTGGGCCTTGGCCAGCACCTGCGCGACCCGCTCGTAGCGCACGTCGCGGTCGCCCAGCAGGTGCAGCGGGGGCTGCACGTCCTGCGCGGCGATCGTTTGCAGCCGCTCATCCAGCTGGGCGTCGTCGATGGGCTCGTCGTTCCACAGGTAGCGGCCGTCGGCCTGCACGCTCAGGCGCACCGCTTGCGGCGGTGGGGTGCTGCGCTCGGCGCTGGCCTGCGGCAGGTTGACCTGCACGGCGTGCTTGATGACCGGGATCGTGATGATGAACACGATCAACAGCACCAGCATCACATCGATGAGCGGAATCATGTTGATCTCGCTCATCAGCTCATCGTTGTCGTGGTCGGTGACCGTCATGGCCATGGCTGGCTCCTCGTGGCGTGGTTCACGCGCGGCCTTCGGCCCGCAGGGGCTGCACCTTGGCCGACGCGGGGGCTGGGGCCGTGGCCGCCACGCGCGCGCCGGTGACGAAGTAGGCGTGAAGTTCGTGCGCAAAACGGTTGATGCGGTGCACCAACGCCTTGTGGCCGCGCACCAGCGCGTTGTAGCCCAACACGGCGGGGATGGCCACGGCCAGGCCCAGCGCCGTCATGATCAGCGCCTCGCCGATGGGACCGGCGACTTGGTCCAGCCCCGCGCTGCCGCTGGCGCCGATGCTGACCAACGCATGGTAGATGCTCCACACGGTGCCAAACAGCCCCACGAACGGTGCGGTGGAGCCGACCGAGGCCAACACCCACAGGCCGCTTTGCAGACGCGCCACGATGTCGTCCACCGCGTGGCGCAGCGCGCGCTGCACCCATTCGCTCAGGTCGAGCTGATCGTGCAACTGCGGCGCGCGCGGCGTGCCATCCTGGCCCTGCACGTGGGCGGCGGCGTCGCGCCCGTGCGAAGCCAGCAGCCGGAAGGGGTTGTCCGGTTCGCGCCCGAGGCGATCGAGCCCCTCGGCAAAGTCGCTGGCGTGCCAAAACGCCTCGACGCGGCGCGCCAGCGCGCGCTGGTGGCGCAGCTCCAGCGCCTTGACGATGATGATGACCCACGAGACGACCGACATCAGTAGCAGCAGCACGGCGATGCCGCGGATGACGCCGTCGCCTTGCGCCCACAGGTGGGCCAGACCGAACGAAGGGGTGGTGGTGTCCATGGTTTTGATCTCGTATGACGGTTGTCCAGGAGGCTTGTATCGAGGCGGTGGGTCACTGCAGCACGAACTGCACCGGCACCAAAAACCACATGGCTTCAGGCACGCCGTTGCGTTTGCCCGGTACGTAGCGCCAGCGCAGCACGGCCTGCAGCGCGGCCTGGTCCAGCCGCTCGTAGCCGCTGGAGGTGCGGATTTCCGCGGCCGAGGCGGTGCCGTCGGGCTCGATGCGCACGCGCAGCACGACCCGCCCCTGTTCGCCCAGGCGGCGCGACAGCGCCGGGTACGGCGGCGGGGGGTTGTTGAGGTAGGCTGCCGAGGCCGATGGCAGCTCGATGCGCGGTGCAGCGGCTGGCGCCGCCGCGGCGGACGCGGCGGGGCTGGCTGCTTCGACCGCCGAGGCGGCCACGGCGGCGCCCGGTGCGGGTGTGGCCGGCGCCGCCACTGGGGGTGCCGAGGTCACGGCCACCGCCTCGGGTGCTGGCGTTGGCGTGGCCTCGGGCTGGGGTGGGGCGGTGGGCGGCGGTGGGGTGTCTGCACGCACCGGGGCGGTCTTGGGCACGGCTTTGGGCCGGGGTGGCTCGGGTGGCGGGGCGGGTTGTGCAGCAGGTTGCGGCGGCGCGGGTTCGGGTGTCAGCAGTTGCACCTGCACGATGCGCGGTGCCGTGGGGCTGGCAGGCTGGCTCCACGCGCGTGACAGCGCCCACAAGCCGGCGACGTGGGCTGCGGTGACGATGGCCGTCACGGTGGCCACGCGGCGGCCGGGGCGGTGCTGCGCACGCCGGCTGCGTGCACCGGGCGCCAAGGCTGGCGCGCCAAGGTCGGGGGCAACGAACGCGCTCATCATCGCTTCAGCACCCAGACTGCGGCGGTCAGCACGATCAGCAGACTCAACCCAAGTATCCAAGTCAAGTGCATGGCGTCGGGCTCCGTTCGGGTTGGCTTGGTGCAGCGTTGTTGGGGTCGGTGGGGGCAGGGCTGCGCAGCAGGTTGGGGTGCAATGCGGCGGGCTCGGCGCAGCCCAGCAGCGCCATCGTGCCACGCAGCTCGTCGTGCCACTGACGCCACAACGCCGCCACGCCCGCTGGCCCTGCGCTGGCCAGAGCCTCGATCAGCGGACGTCCGACCAGCACGGCGCGCGCCCCCAGGGCCAAGGCCACCGCCACGTCGGCGGCGCTGCGCAATCCACCGTCCACCAGCACCGGGACACGCCCCCCCACCGACTGCACGATGCCCGGCAGCGCCAGCGCCGTGGCGGGCAGACCATCCAGCACCCGACCGCCGTGGTTGGACACGATGATGGCGTCGCACAGCCCTGCGTCGCAAGCGTGCCGGGCGTCGGCGGGGTGCAGGATGCCTTTGAGCACCAGCGGCAGCGGGCAGCGCTGGTGCAGCCAGGCAACGTCGTCCCAGCGCAGGGCGCAGCGCAGCAGCGCATCCAGCGTGCCGTGGGGGGCGCCGGCGGGCAGGTTGGGTTGCGGCCAGTCGGCAGGCAGGGCAAAGCCGGCCGCGCGCGCCTGCGGGGACGTCCACTGGACCGGCGCGTCGACGGTGAGCACAATGGCCTCGTAGCCGGCTTGGGCGGCTCGGTCCGCCACGTGCAGCCACGCCGTCGGCTCGCCGTACGGGTACAGTTGGAACCACAGGGGGCCCCGCGTGGGCTCAGGCAGCACGGCGCGCGCCACCCTCTCCAGGGGCACCGTGGCCTGGGTTGACAACACCAGGCCGGCGCCCTGGGCGGCGCAGGCCAGGGCCAACCCCAGCTCGGCCTGCGGGTGGGCCAGCAACAGGTGGGCCATGGGCGCCGCCAGCCACGGCGCTGGCCAGCGCCGACCCAGCAGCTCCACCGTGGCGGAGACATGCGGCGGCGTGGCCAGCACGCGGGGCCACCACGTGAAGGCGCGCCACGCGGCGACGTTGGCCTGCAGCGTGCGCTGCTCGCCCGCGCCGCCCAGCAGGTACGCGCGGGCGGCGGCGCTCAGCCCCGATGGGGCTGGGGCGGCGGCAGCATGGGGGGCGGTGGCTGGCGTCATGGCGTGGCCCACAGGCGCAGCAGGTTGTGGTACACCCCGGTCAGCCCGGTGGTGGCTGGGGTTTCGCCCAGTTGCTGGCGCAACTTGAGCACGTTCATGTCCAGCTCGAACAGGATGCGGCGCTGCTCGTCGCTGCGCACCATGCTCTCGATCCACAAGAAACTGGCCAGCCGCGCCCCCCGCGTCACCGGCGCGACCTCATGCAAGCTGGTGCCCGGGTACAGCACAGCGTCGCCCGCGGGCAGCTTGACGCGCTGCACGCCAAAGGTGTCGTGGATGGTCAGCTCACCGCCGTCGTACTCGTCGGGGTCGGCCAGAAAGACCGTGCACGACACGTCGGTGCGTACCCACTGGCCATCGGCGTGGGAGTGCAGCACGGCGCCGTCGATGTGCGGCCCGTAGGCGGGGGCCTCGGGTCGATACCGGTTGAACAGCGGGTTGTAAATGCGCCGTGGTAGGGCCGCCGAGAAAAACAGCGGATCACGCTGCAACGCTTGCAGCACGATGCCGCGCAGCCTTGCGGCCTGCGGGCTGTCTTGCGCCAGTTGCTCGTTGCGTTTGACCTGGGCGGCCTGCGCACCGGCGCTGGCGCGTCCGTCGATCCAGGGGGCGTCGGCAGCGTCCAGCACGGCGCGGATGTCGCGCAGTTCCTGCGGGGTGAGGATGGCTTTGAGGTGCAGCAACATGGTGCGCAGGTTGGGCCGGGCGGTCAGTTTAGAACACCGTCTTGAGGCTCAGGTACACGCGCCGCGGTGCGCCGGGGGTATAAAAGCCACGGTACAGCGCGTCGGCGTAGAGCTTGTCGGTGAGGTTGGTGACATTGAGCTTGAGGGTGGTGCGCTCGTCCAGCGTGTACTCCAGCATCGCGTCCAGGGTGGTGAAGGCCGGCGCCACCACGGTGCGGTTGCCCTCGGGGCTTTGCTCGCTGCGGTGGTTGATGCCCAGGCCGGCGCGCCACTGCGGCGCGAAGCGGTAGGTGGTCCACAGGCTCAGGCTGTGCTTCGGGGTCAAGCCCGGGCGGTCGCCGACGCGTTGGCTGTTGCCGGTGGAAGGGCAAGAGCTTTCCGCGCAGCGGTCGATGCGGGCGCTGGGGATCCAGGTGTGGTTGTAGAAGATTTCCCAGTTCGGGGTGATGCGGCCCGCGGCGTTGAACTCCAGGCCCGTGGCGTGGCGCTTGCCTGACAGCAGTTGCTGGGTGGCCGCACTGTCGGGGTCGGTGTTGCGCTCGTTGTACTTCTCGCTGCGAAACAGCGCCACACCCACCAGCGCCCGCTGCTCGAACAGCTCCCACTTGGCACCGATTTCGACGTTGCGGCTCTTTTCGGGCGGCGTGTTGGCAGTCTTGGCGTTGTTGCTGCCGGAGGCGAAGTTGCCCAACGCAAACTGGTAGGTGTCGCCCGAGGTGTTGTACGACTCCCCGAACGACGCGTAGTACGACGAGGTCGCATCGGGTTCGTACATCACACCGACGCGTGGGCTCCAGAGGCTGTCGCGGCGGCCGCCGCTGGCGCCTGTGGTGCCATCGGTGTAGTCGGCTTCGAAACGGTCGAAGCGCAGGCCACCCACCACCTTCCATTGCGGGGTGAGGTGCACCACGTCTTGCGCGTACACGCCAAGGCTTTTGGCCGTGAAGGTGTTGTACACCCAGGTGCGGGTGTCGGCGCGGCTGTCGCCGTCGTTGGGGGTGCCTACGGTGGTGGTCAGCCCCGAGTTGCCGCCGCTGTTGTTGTTGTTGCGCTTGGCGTCTTCCTGGGTGATGTCGACGCCCGCGGTCAGGTGGTGGCGCAGCCCGCCCAGCTCAAACGTGTGGCTGTAGTCACTTTGCAGCTGGGTGATGTCGCTGATGCCGCGGCGCCCTTTGGCGTTGCGGGTCAGGACGGTGTTGGCGGTGGGTGGGTTGGTCAGGCTGACGGTCTGGCCTGGGCACAGGGTGGCGTTGTTTTGGCAAAAGCCGATCGCCGAGACCCACAGATCACGCTCGTAGCGGCCGTGGCGCAGGGTGGTTTTGAGCTCTTCCTGCGGGCTGAGGCGCCAGGTGTGCGACAGCGTCAGCACGTCCTGATCGCTGTCCATGTAGTCGCTGGCCAGCCCATAGTAGTTTTTGGCTGCCAGCACGGGCACGATGCGTCGGCCTGTTTCCCCGGTGTTGCCGGTCAACAGCCAAGGGTGGTTGTAGTTGGGGCGCTGGTCGGTGCGCAGGTGGTACAGGTCCACAGCCAACTCGTGCCGCTCGCCAATGCCGGTGCGCACACCCACGGCCAAGCCTTCGCGGTTGTCTTGGGCGCCCCACAGGTCGGCGTCTTGTTTCATGACGTTGAGGCGCACGGCGCTGCTGCTGCTGCTGAGTTGCTTGTTGAGGTCGGCTTGCACGCGCTTGTGGTTGCCGTTGCCCACCGTGGCCTCCACCTCGTAGCGGTCCATCAGGAACGGCTGCTTGGTGACTTGGTTGACCACGCCGCCGGTGGAGCCTTTGCCAAACAGCATCGACGCCGAGCCCTTGAGAACCTCGACACGCTCGGTGGCAAAGGTGTCGCGGGTGATGAGCTGACCTTCGCGCATGCCGTCACGGTAGATGTCGCCCGCTTGCCCGAGCGAGAAGCCGCGCAGACGCACATCCTCTTCGCCGGTTTCGCCGGCTTGGAAGGTCACGCCGGCGGTGGTGCGCAGCACGTCGCGCAAGTCGTCCAGTTGGCGGTCGTCCAACAGCTGCTCGGTCATCACGGTGACGCTTTGCGGAATGTCGCGCACCTGCTGCTCGCCCTTGCCCAGTCGGGTGGTGGAGGGTTTGAGCGTGCTCTTGGCGCGGATCTCGGCAGGTTCTGACTGGCCGGTGACGGTGACCGTGTCCAGCGTGGCCGCGGCTTGCGCCGCGGGTGGGTTGGTCTGTGCCGCGGCGTGCAGGCTGGCCGCCAGCAGCATGGCCCCGAGGGGGAGGGTGGGGGTGGTGGGCGTCGGTATAGGCATGGTCATGGCCAAGGCGGGTCTGGATGGGTAAACAGGGTCGTTGAGCAGTGCCATTATAGACTACAAATGAGAACGATTTGCGTTTGTGTAAAGAATCGAGGTATCTGATGATCAAGATTGAAACTATCAATGAGATGTCGTGATTGTTTTGTACTATGATTTCAGGGTCGACGCGCAGCTTGGCGCGTCCATCATTCCCTCAACCACGAAAGGAAGTCGAGCTATGTCGCTGATCAACAAGCAAGTGCAGCCGTTCAAGGCGCAAGCGTTCCACAACGGTAAGTTCGTCGAGATCACCGAGCAGTCGCTCAAGGGCAAGTGGTCGGTGCTGATCTTCATGCCGGCGGCGTTCACCTTCAACTGCCCGACCGAGGTCGAAGACGCCGCCGACCACTACGAAGAGTTCCAGAAGCTGGGCGCCGAGGTGTACGTCGTCACGACCGACACCCACTTCTCGCACAAGGTGTGGCACGAGGTCTCGCCCGCGGTGGGCAAGGCCAAGTTCCCGCTGGTGGGCGACCCCACGCACCAGCTGACCCGCCAGTTCGACGTGCACATCGACGAAGAGGGCCTGGCGCTGCGCGGCACCTTCATCATCAACCCCGAGGGTGTGATCAAGACCGCTGAAATCCACGACAACGCCATCGCGCGTGACGTCAAGGAGACGCTGCGCAAGCTCAAGGCCGCCAAGTACGTGGCCGAGCACCCGGGCGAAGTCTGCCCGGCCAAGTGGAACGAAGGCGCCAAGACGATCGCCCCGTCGCTGGACCTGGTCGGCAAGATCTGACGCCGCCGGCCGTCGGCGCACCCGGGCGGCACCGTGCGGTGCTGCCTGCGCCGATGGCCCGATCAACCCCATCGTTGAGCAACCTTGACCGGCCCGCGCGGGTGGGCCGGTCGGGGGTGCGCTGTCCCAGTCACCCAACCCCAGGAGCGCTGCGTATGCTGGACGCCCAACTCCAATCCCAATTGCAGGCCTACCTGGCCTACGTCAAGCAGCCGTTTGAGCTGGTGGCGACGCTGGATGACTCGGCCAGCGCGCACGAGCTGCGCGAATTGCTGCACACCATCGCCCGCTTGTCCGACGGCAAGATCACCGTGCGCACCGACGGCAACGCCGCGCGGCGGCCTTCGTTTGCCCTTCGTCGTGCCGACGGCACACCCCAGTTGACCTTTGCGGCGGTGCCGCTGGGGCATGAGTTCACGTCGCTGGTGTTGGCGTTGCTGTGGGCCGGCGGCCACCCGCCCAAAGAAGCCCCCGAGGTGTTGCAGCAGGCGCGCGAGTTGCCCGGCGAGCACGACTTCGAGGTGTACATGTCGCTGTCGTGCCACAACTGCCCGGACGTGGTGCAGGCGCTCAGCCTGCTGGCGATCGTCAACCCACGCGTGCGCACCACCATCATCGACGGCGCGCTGTTTGCCGACGAGGTGCGCGAGCGCAACGTGATGGCGGTGCCGCTGGTGCTGCGCAACGGTGAAGTGTTCCACTCCGGCCGGGCCACGTTGGCCGAACTGTTGGCCAAGCTGGACCAAGGGGCCCAGCAGCGCCAGGCGGCGGCGTTGGCGGCGAAAGAGCCGTTTGACGTGCTGGTGGTGGGCGGCGGCCCGGCCGGTGCGGCGGCGGCGGTCTACGCCGCGCGCAAGGGCATCCGGGTGGGCCTGTTGGCCGAGCGCGTGGGCGGGCAGGTCAACGACACGTTGGCCATCGAAAACTACCTGGGTATGTTGGAAACCACCGGGCCGCAGTTGGCTGCCGCGCTGCAGGCGCACGTCCAGCGCTACGAGGTGGACGTGATGACGGGGGTGCGCGCGCAAGCCTTGCACCCCGCGGCGCAGCCCGGTGGCTGGATCGGCGTCACGGTGGAAGGGGGGGCGACGCTGCGTGCGCGCAGCGTCGTGCTGGCCACGGGGGCACGCTGGCGCAACCTCAATGTGCCCGGGGAAGCCGAGTACAAAAACCGCGGTGTGGCCTACTGCCCGCACTGCGACGGTCCGCTGTTCAAGGGCAAGCGGGTCGCGGTCATCGGCGGGGGCAACTCGGGGGTGGAGGCTGCGATCGACCTGGCCGGCATCGTGCAGCACGTGACGCTGCTGGAGTTTGCCGAACAGCTCAAAGCCGACGCGGTGCTGGTCAGCAAGCTCAAGAGCTTGCCCAACGTCACCGTCTTGACGCAGGCGCAGACCTTGGAGGTGCTGGGCGACGGCCACAAGGTCACCGGCCTGCGCTGGCGCGACCGCGCCAGCGGCGCCGAGCACACCCTGGCGCTGGAAGGGGTGTTTGTGCAGATTGGCCTGGTGCCTAACACCGAGTGGTTGGGCGACGTGGTGCCGCGCAACCGCTTCGGCGAAATCGAGATCGACGCCGCATGCCGCACCGGCGTGCCCGGCGTGCTGGCGGCGGGCGACTGCACGACGGTGCCGTACAAGCAAATCGTCGTGGCTGCCGGTGAAGGCGCCAAGGCGGCGCTGGCGGCGTTCGATGAGTTGATTCGGATGCCGGCCCCGCAAGCCACCGAAGCCGCGGTGGCCTAACCCCGGTCTGGGACCGGGGCCGCGCCGAGCCCCGGTCCAGATCCGACCCGCCCCGCCCCCGCCCTGCGCCCAGGCAACCCTGCGGCAGGCGGGGATCGGCGCTGCCGAGGGGTCACTTCAGGTCGTCGACCAGCAGCTTGGCGATGCGCTCGGCGTTGGGGCTGCGGTCGGGCTGGCCTTGCGCGTCGAGCACCTGCACGACGGTGCGCTCGCCTTCGCCGCGCACCGTGATGCGCAGGCGCAGCGGGGCGTTGTCGGTCTTGTTGCTGCTGCTGAACCAGCCAGCGATGCGCCCGAAAAAGCCGGGCTCTTGTTTGGCGGTGTTGGCGTCCGGCGCCACGTAGCGCACGAAGTACACGCCCTCGGCACGGTTGCGGTCTTCGACGGTGAAGCCGCTGCGGTCCAAGCTCAGGCCGACGCGGCGCCAGGCGCGGTCGAAGTTTTCCTGGATGACGACGACCGGCCGCCCATCGACGGTGTCCAGGCGCGCCAGCGTTGGCACCGCGCCGGCGGCCACCGCGGCCTTGGCCTGCTCTTGGCTGACGCCGAGCTTGACCATCAAGCGACGCAAGAATTCGGCTTCCAGCTCGGGGTCGGCCGGGCGTGGCTGCCAGACGGTGTTGTCTTTGCGCTCGTTGCTGTAGACCTCCACCATGCCGCGGTGGCTGATGAAGATGTCACTGCCGCCGCGCTCGTTGCGCTCGACCCGGGTGCGGAACTTGTCGCGCTCGCCGGTGGAGTACAGGTTGTCGAACAGCTTGCCGATGGTGGCGCGGATGATGTCTTGCGGGATTTTGGCGCGGTTTTCGGCCCAGTCGGTTTCCAGCAGGCCCAGCTGCGGCTGGTCCAGCGTCAGCAAAAAGCCGTTTTCCTGCCAGAAGTCGCGCAGCGCGGGCCACAGCTGCTCGGGCGGGCGGTCCACCACCAGCCAGCGTTGGTTGCCGGCGCGCTCGATGCGCACATCCCCGATCTGCGCCGGGGCGGCCACCTGGGTGCTGGGGCGCGCCGCGGCGGCGGCTTCCATTCCGGTGGCGGTCACGGGCCCGCCGGGCAGCGCGTAGCGGCTGTCGCGCGCCAGCTGCGTCAGGTCCGGCGGCACCTCGAGCGTGTTGATTTGCTTGGCGCTTTTGTAGTCGATGCGGGTTTCTTCGAGCACCGAGCAGCCGGTGGCCAGCAGGGCGGCCAGCGCGACGGCGCTCAGCCGCAGGGCCGTGGTGGGGCGGGGGGTGATGGGCATGTCGTCTCCCGTCAGGGCTGGGCGGATCGGTTCACAGCAGGCCGCTGGCGCGCAGCGCCGCTTCGACCACGGCCTGCCCGTTGGCCGACAGCGGCGTCAGCGGCAGGCGCAGCGTCGGGCCGCACAGGCCCAGGCGCGCCATGGCCCACTTGACCGGGATCGGGTTGGCCTCGACGAACAGCTGCTTGTGCAGCGGCAGCAACTGCATTTGGATGCGGGTGGCGGTGCGCGCGTCGCCGGCGATGGCCGCCGCGCACAGTTCGTGCATCAGGCGTGGGGCCACGTTGGCGGTGACGCTGACGTTGCCTTGGCCACCCAGCAGCATCAGCGCCACGGCGGTGGCGTCGTCGCCGGAGTAGACCGCAAAGTGCGCGGGCTTTTCGCGGATCAGCCACTGGGCACGTTCGATGTTGCCGGTGGCTTCCTTGATGCCGACGATGCCGGGCACCTGGGCCAGGCGCAGCGCGGTTTCGGGCAGCAGGTCGGCCACGGTGCGCCCCGGCACGTTGTACAGGACGATGGGCAGGTCGCCGGTGGCCTCGGCAATGGCCTTGAAGTGCTGGTACAGGCCTTCTTGGGTGGGCTTGTTGTAGTACGGCACGACCTGCAGTTGGCAGTCGGCGCCGACCTGGCGTGCGTATTGGGCCAGCGCGATGGCTTCGCGCGTGGAGTTGCCGCCGCAGCCGGCCATGATGGGCACGCGGCCGGCGGCGTGCTCGACCGCGACGCGGATGATTTCGCAGTGTTCTTCGACGGTCACCGTGGGCGATTCGCCCGTGGTGCCGACGACACCGATGCAGTCGGTGCCCTGTTCGATGTGCCAGTCGATGAGCTTGCGCAGCGTGGCGTAGTCGACGCTGCCGTCCTCGTGCATCGGCGTCACGAGGGCAACGATGCTGCCGGTGATGGGCTTCATGGGTGTACGGTGAGCTGGATCGAAGCGCCCATTCTAACCAGCCGCGCCGAAGGTGGACGGGGTGGTGAGCGGCAGACGCAGCGGCTCGCTCGGGGCGGGTTGGGGTGGGCGCAGCGCCGCCACGCGTTGCACGTAGCGCGCAGGGTCGCTCTCGTAGCCGTCCTCGTAGGCGACGATGCGCAGACCTTCACACACCTGCAGCAGCTCGCCGGGGGCGAGCAAAAAATCGGCGCGCGCCGGCCGACCGATGGTGTGCTGGCCCCAGGCGAACGTTTCGTACAGCAGCACCCCGCCGGGGGCCAGGCTGGCCAGCACGTGCGGCAACAGCGGGCGCCACAGGTAGTTGGTCACCAGCACGACGTCAAAGGACTGCCCGGGCAGGGGCCACGGCGCGCCTTCCAGGTCGGCGTGCAGCGGTGTCACCGCAGGCCCGAGCGCGGTCAACGCCGCCAGCGCTTCGGCATCGCGGTCGACCGCCGTGACACGGTAGCCCTGCTGCGCCAGCCAACGGGTGTGCCGCCCCCAGCCGCAGGCCACGTCCAGCGCGCGGCGCTGCGGCCGCTGCGCGTGCAACGCCTGCAGCAGCGCGCCGAAGCGCGTGATCCAGGGCGATGGGGGCAGTTGCGCGTGCGCTGGGGTCAAAAGCAGCTCCACAGGCGATCGGCCAAGGTCAGCACAAAGGTGGGCGAAAGGTACCACGCGAACACCGCGGCGCACGCGGCCACCGCCGCCGTCCACAGCAGCAGTCGCAGCCGTCGCGCGGACGGCCGGCGCGGGGCAGGGCAAGGGGGGACGCTGGACATGGCGATGCACGCTCAGGCGGCGCCCGGGGCGACACGCGCCGGCCCCCGCGCCAGCGGCGCTTCACGGATCGGCAGGTTGACCGCGGCGGCCAGCACGCCCAGCGCGATGGCCAGCCACCACACGACGTCGTAGCTGCCGGTGCGGTCGTACAGCAGGCCACCCAGCCAGACCCCGGCAAAACTGCCGACCTGGTGGCTGAAAAAGACAAACCCGCCCAGCATCGACAGGTGCGCCACACCAAAGATCTGCGCCACCAGCGCGTTGGTGGGTGGCACGGTGGACAGCCACAGGAGCCCCATCACGGCGGCAAACACATAGACGCTGGCGGGCGACAGCGGCACGCTCAAAAAGACCACGATCGCCACCGAGCGCAGCGCGTAGATGGCCGCCAGGATTTTTCGCTTGGCCAGGCGCTGGCCCAAGGCACCGGCGGCGTAAGTGCCGGCCACGTTGAACAGCCCGATCAGCGCCAGCGCGGTGCTGGCCACCTGCGGCGCCAGCCCCTGGTCTTTGAGGTAGCTGGGCATGTGCACGCCGATGAAAACGACCTGAAAGCCGCACACGAAGTAGCCGGCCATCAACAGCACGAAGCTGCGCGTGCCCAGCGCCTCGCGCAGCGCGTGCATCACCCCCTGCGTCGGTGCGGCCGCGCGCGTGGCGTGGAAGTGGGGCTCGCGCAGGCCCAGCGCCAGCGGCCCGATGGCCAGCACCGCCACCGCCAACGCCAGCAGCGCGTGCTGCCAGCCCAGGTGCTCGATCAGCCACCCTTCCAGCGGCACCATCAAAAACTGACCGAACGAGCCCGCCGCGGCGGCCACGCCCATGGCCCACGAACGGCGTTCGGCCTCGATTTGCCGGCCGATCACGCCGTACACGATGGCGTAGGTGGTGCCCGCCTGCGCGGCGCCGATAAGCACCCCCGCGGTCCAGGCAAACACCACCGGGTCGGTCGCCAGCGCCATGCCCGCCAGGCCCAGCGCGTACAGCAACGCCCCGGCCCACAACACCCGGTACGGCCCCCAGCGGTCGGCCACCATCCCCGCACCGATGCCCAGCGCCCCCCAAGCCAGGTTTTGCACCGCCATGGCCAACGCAAAGCTCTCACGCGGCCAGCCATGGGCGGCGGTCAGCGGCTGCAGCCACAACCCGAAGCCGTGGCGAATGCCCATCGACAGGGTCACGATCAACGCGCCACACAGCAGCACCTGGGTGGCGGACAAGCGGTTGGGGGTCATGCCCGTGATGGTAGCCCAAGCGGGGCCGTGATGGTGGGCGAGGGGGGCTTGCGGGGTGCGGCGCCTTGGCGGCGGGTGTTGGCGTCGGCCGCCAACGCGGCTGGGCCAGCCATGGCGGCGGACGGTTGATGTTGCCGGCACCCGTTGACATGGGGCGTGCACGTTGTGTGGCAACCCATTGAACCACAAGGGGCTGTGGCCGTTATCCCGCGCGCCTGTGGATAACATTGTGGGCAACCCGTGGTCATCGCGGGCCAAGCCGCGCCGCACAAGCCTTGCAACAGATTGCCTATTTTTTGAGCAGTAAAAATGGTGTGTAAAAACAATATGTTGTGGTGTTTTCGCAGTGCGTTGCGCTGCAACCAAGGGGGATGACCCGGGTGCCAGCGGCGCATCCCGCCTCCCCGTCGGGTGTGCACAATACAATCGCGCGCCATGGTCGACACCACCCCCACCGTTGCCTCCACGGGCTATGCCGAGGCCGCCATTCGGGTGCTCAAGGGGCTGGAGCCCGTCAAGCAGCGGCCCGGCATGTACACGCGCACCGACCATCCGCTGCACATCGTGCAGGAGGTGATCGACAACGCCGCCGACGAGGCCCTGGCCGGCCACGGACGGCGCATCGTCGTCACGTTGCACAGCGACGGCTCGATCAGCGTTGAAGACGACGGGCGCGGGATACCGCACGGCGTGCACCCCGAGGAGGGCGCGCCGGTGCTGGAGCTGGTCTTCACCCGCTTGCACGCCGGCGGCAAGTTCGACAAGGGGCACGGGGGCGCCTACAACTTTGCCGGCGGGTTGCATGGCGTGGGGGTGAGCGTGACCAACGCCCTGTCGCGGCGGCTGGAGGTGGCCAGCCACCGCGACGGCCATGTGGCGACGATGGCCTTTGCCGGGGGCGACGTGGTGCAGCCGTTGCAGCGCCGGCCGCTGGCCGCGGGCGAGCGGCGCCAGGGCACCACGGTGCGGGTGTGGCCCGACGCGCGTTACTTTGACAGCGCCGAGATCCCGCGGGCGGAGCTGGCGCACCTGCTGCGCAGCAAGGCGGTGCTGCTGCCGGGGGTGAGCGTGACGCTGATCGATGAAACCAGCGGTCAGCGCCAGACCTGGCAGTACAAGGGCGGCCTGGCCGACTACCTGGCGCAACGCTTGCCTTGCGAGCCACTGCTGCCCATCTTCACCGGTGAAGGCTGGGCCGAGGCGGGGCACGATGCCTTTGCCGAAGGCGAAGGCGCGCAGTGGGCCGTGGCGTTCACCGAAGAGGGCCCGCTGGTGCGCGAGAGCTACGTCAACCTGATCCCCACCACCGCCGGCGGCACCCACGAAAGCGGCCTGCGCGAGGGGCTGTTTCAGGCCGTGCGGGGGTTCATCGAGCTGCACGCGCTGCTGCCCAAAGGCGTCAAGGTGCTGCCGGAAGACGTGTTTGCGCGCGCCAGCTTCGTGCTCAGCGCCAAGGTGCTCGATCCGCAGTTCCAGGGGCAGACCAAAGAACGCCTGAACTCGCGCGACGCCGTGCGGTTGGTGGCCAGCTACGTGCGCCCCGCGTTGGAGCTGTGGTTGCACCAGCACGTGGAGCACGGCAAGCGGCTGGCCGAGCTGGTCATCCGCAGCGCGCAAAGCCGCCAGCGCGCCAGCGTCAAGCTGGAAAAGCGCAAAGGCAGCGGCGTGGCGGTGCTGCCAGGCAAACTGACCGACTGCGAAAGCCGCGACACCACGCGCAACGAGCTTTTTTTGGTGGAGGGCGACAGCGCCGGCGGCAGCGCCAAAATGGGGCGCGACAAGACCTTTCAGGCGGTGCTGCCGCTGCGCGGCAAGGTGCTCAACACCTGGGAAGTGGAGCGCGAGCGGCTCTACGCCAACCAGGAGGTGCACGACATCGCGGTGGCCATCGGGATCGACCCGCACGGCCCCGACGATGCGGTGGACTTGAGCGGGCTGCGCTATGGCAAGGTGTGCATCCTGAGCGACGCCGACGTCGACGGGGCGCACATCCAGGTGTTGCTGCTGACGCTGTTTTTCCGCCACTTTCCACGCCTGATCGAGCGCGGGCACCTGTACGTGGCCCGCCCGCCGCTGTACCGGGTGGACGTGCCAGCGCGTGGCAAGCGCCCGCCGGCCAAGCTGTACGCGCTGGACGAGGGCGAGCTGCAGGCCATCTTGGACAAATGCGCGCAAGACGGTGTGGCGCGCGAGCGCTGCACGATCAGCCGCTTCAAGGGGCTGGGTGAGATGAGCGCCGAGCAACTGTGGGAAACCACGCTCAACCCCGACACGCGCCGTTTGCTGCCGGTGACGTTGCGCGACCGCGCCGCCACCGAGGCCCGGTTGCACCAGTTGATGGGCAAAGGCGAGGCCGCCGCGCGGCGCGAGCTGCTGGAGCGCTACGGCGACGCGGTGGAGGTGGATATCTGAGCCACGCCGAGCGCGTGGGCGCGCACCCAACGACGCCAGGCGGCGTGGTGCGCCACGACCACGGTCCACGCCAGCGCCATCGTCCACAAGGTGTGGCTGGGGTAGTGCGCGCCGCGCAGCGTTTGCACGGCGCCGAAGGCCAAGGCCAGCAACGCCACCAGCAGCCACAGCGCGCGACGGGCGCGCGGCGAGCGCGGCACCAGCGCCAACGACCAAAAAATCGCCGCCGACGCCACGTGCCCGCCCGGAAAGCAGCGCGCACCGCCGCCGTCGGGCATGCCCCATTGCCAATGCGAAACGTAACGCGCCGTGCCACCGAACAGCTCCAGATCCCACGGGCAACTGGTCAGGCTGCGGTGCTTGAGCCAACCGATCAACAGCAGCGCCAGGGTGGCGCCCAGCGCCGCTTGCAGCGCCTGGCGGCCCCACACCCGGGCGCGCGTGCGCGGCACCGTCCATGGCAGCAAGGCGGCCAGCCACAGCAGCGCCAGCATCACCCGGGCCAGTTGCTGTGCCACGTCGTGACCCCAGTGTCGCCACAGCGGCGCGTCACGCAGGGCAAAACCCTGGGCGTCGCCCAGGCGCTGCATCACCGCCAGGTCCCTGCCGGTGGCGTCCCAGGCCAACGCCACGGCCCACAGCAGCGCTGTCAGCCACAGCAGCGTTCGGACCGAAGGAAGGCGAGTGTCGGGCATGGCGCGCAGTACACTGCGGTGGCCTTAAGACAGCCTTAACCGTGGGGCAGGCCGATGCGCTTGTTGCTGATCGAGGACGATGCCGCCATCGCCGGGGCGGTGGCGGCGCTGCTGCGCGCCCAAGGCCACGCTTGCGATGTCTGCGCGACGCTGGCCTGCGCCTCGGCCGCCGTCGACGCCGAACCGTTTGACGCCGTGCTGCTGGATCTGGGGTTGCCCGACGGGGACGGTGTGGCGTGGTTGCGAGCACGGCGGGCCGCGGGGTGGCGCACGCCGGTGCTGATCGTGACCGCCCGTGACGCCGTGCCCGAACGCGTGGCTGGGCTTGACAGCGGCGCTGACGATTACTTGGTCAAGCCGTTTGCGCCCGAGGAGCTGCTGGCGCGTCTGCGGGTGGCGCTGCGGCGCAGTGGGGGCGAGGCGGGAGGTCTGCTCGAACACGGTGCGCTGCGGGTCGATCCGGCGCGGCGCACCGTGACGTTGGACGGTCAGCCGGTCACCCTGGGCACCAAGGAGTTCGCGTTGCTGTGGGCGCTGCTGCGCGCGCGCGGTCGGGTGCTGACGCGCGCGCAGCTCGAAAGCACCCTGTACGGCTTTGACGAGGTGGTGGAGAGCAACGCGCTTGAAGTTCACATCCACCACCTGCGCCGCAAACTGGGCAGCACGCTGATCCAGACCGTGCGCGGCGTTGGCTACACCATCCCGGCGCCGCCGTCGCCATGAGGGCAGGGCAGCCGCGTCCCCCGGCAGCGCGCCTGTGGCGGCGCCTGTGGGCGTTCACACTGGCGGCGCTGGTGGCGGTGTGGCTCGCGCTGATGGCCAGCGCCTACTACACCGGGGTGCACGAGGTCGAGGAGATCACCGACGGCCAGCTGCAATCGGTGGCACGCTTGCTGGCGACCCTCCCGCTGCCAACGCCGGCGCAGGCGCCCGCGTCCCTGCCGCCGCCGCACCAGGGCGCCGCGCGCTACGCGCCCACGCTGCACGCCGTGGTGTGGGAGCACGGCCAGGTGCGTTGGGATCCCGGCGGTTGGGCCGACCGGCTGCCCCTGCATGACGCCGTGGGCTGGCACACGGTGGTGGTAGCGCACCAGGGCACGCTGGCCACCTGGCGTTGGTACGTGCTGGACACCGGTGGGCGTCGGGTGGCCGTGGGGGTGGACACGCGCCGCCACGCCGCCTTGGGGCGCGACATCGCCGAGCACATCGTGCGCCCGGCGCTGGTGTTGCTGCCGCTGCTGGCGCTGCTGCTGGCCTGGGCGCTGCGCCGCGGGCTGGCGCCGCTGGGCGAGCTGGCGCGTGCGCTGCAGCGCTTTGACCCCGACACGGGCCAAGGGCTGCCGCCCCAGCAACGCTATTCGGAGCTGGAGCGGGTGCGCGCCGCGTTGCACGCGTTGGTGCAGCGGCTGCACGCCCTGTGGCAACGTGAGCGGCGTTTCACCGCCGACGTGGCGCACGAGCTGCGCTCGCCGCTGACCGCCATCGTTTGGCAGGCACGGTTGGTGCGTACGCAGCCCGGCAGCGCAACGGCGCAGCAGGCGCTGCTGGCGTTGGAGCACGAGGCGTTGCGCGCCGGCGACACCCTGACCCAGTTGCTGGCGCTGGCGCGCGCCGACGCGCCCGGCGCGCAGCCGCCCGAGCCGGTGGAGCTGCTGGCCCTGGCGCGGGAGGTGGCCCAGGCGTGCGCCGCAGTGTTCGACCCGCCGCGACCGGTGCCCGAGGTGCAGGGCGACGCGCTGCTTGTGACGGCGCGGCCGACCCTGCTGCGGCTGGCGTTGCGCAACCTGCTCGACAACGCGCTGCGCCACAACCCGCCCGGCACCCGCGTGGCCGTACGGGTGCAGCGTCAGCCCGATGGCGACGTGGTGTGCCAAGTGTTGGACGACGGCGGCGCAACCACCGCTGCCGAGACCCGCGCAGCGGACCGCGGCGGGCTCGGGGTGGGGCTGACGCTGGTGCAACGCATCGCCGAACACGAGGGCGCGCGCCTGGAGCGGCTGGGTCCGCCCCCGCCCTGGCGTACCGCGTACCAACTGCGCTGGCCGGCGGCTTAAGGTTGTGCTAAGGGCGGCCTGGCACGATCAGGGCCATGACACGTGTGACCGACGACAACGAACGCAACGCCAAGTGGCCCGGGGGACAGCGCTGGGAACCGCTGGTGGCGCTGGCCCTGTGGATGGCCCTGGTGGGCAACGTGCCGCTGTGGGCGGCGGTGCTGCAAAGGATGGAGGGTGGCGGGTGGCGGCCGTGGCTGGTCACCGCGGCGTGGATGGGGGCGCTGGCGGCGGTCAACCTTGCCGTGCTGGCGCTGCTGGCCGTGGGGCCGCTGCGGCGGCCGCTGGGGTTGGTGCTGCTGGCGCTGGTGGCGGTGCCGAGCTACTTCATGTTGGCCTACGGCATCGTCATCGACAGCTCGATGGTGGCCAATGTCTTCAACACCGACGCGCGCGAAGCCGCCGATCTGGTGACGCCGGCGCTGTTGGTGGTGGCGGTGCTGGGGGTGGCGTTGCCCGGCTGGCTGTGGTGGCGTCTGCCCGTGGCGCCTGCCCCGTGGCGGCGCGCGCTGGGGCAGCGCGGCGGGCTGGCCATGGGGGCGTTGGCGCTGGCAGCGCTGCTGCTGTGGCTGACGTTTCAGGATCTGGCGGCGCTGATGCGCACCGAGCGCACGCTGCGCTACATGATCAACCCCTACAACAGCATATACGCCACGCTGCGCCACGGCCTGGGTCGACACGCGCTGGCGGCGGGTCCCGTGCAGCCGCTGGACGATCAGGTGCCGGTGCTGCCGGCCCACGCGAGGGAGGACGACGCCCCGCTGTTGGTGCTGGTGGTGGGCGAGACGGCGCGCGCGGCCAACGTCAGCCTGGGTGGGTACACGCGCGACACCACGCCGCGGCTGGCGGCGTTGCAGCGCGCAGGCGAGCTGGTGTATTTTGCCGACACGACCTCGTGCGGCACCAACACCCAGACGTCGGTGCCGTGCATGTTCGCGCCCGACGGGCGCCAGCGCTACGACCCCGCGCGCGCCCAAGAGAACCTGCTGGACGTGGTGCAACGCGCCGGGCTGGCGGTGACCTGGTTGGACAACCAGTCCGGCTGCAAGGGTGTGTGCGCGCGTGTGCCGACGCTGGCCACCGACCGGTTGCAGGTGCCGGGCCTGTGCAGCGGGGACGAGTGCCATGACGAGGTGCTGCTGCGCGAGTTGCCGGGTACGCTGCAGACGCTCGACGCGCAGCGCCGGCGTGTTGGCACGCTGGCGGTGCTGCACATGATGGGCAGCCACGGCCCCGCGTACCACAAGCGCACGCCGGCGGCGTTCAAGCGCTTCGAGCCCGAGTGCACCAGCGCCCAGTTGCAGACGTGCCCGCGCGAGCACATCGTCAACGCGTACGACAACACGATCGCCTACACCGACCATGTGTTGGGGGAACTGGTGGCGTGGCTGGCGCAACGGCGCGGTCCGGCGGCGCTGCTGTACGTGTCGGACCACGGCGAATCGCTGGGCGAGGGCGGCCTGTACCTGCATGGCATGCCGTACGCGCTGGCGCCGCGCGAGCAAACGCACGTGCCCATGGCGCTGTGGCTCAATGGCACGATGCGCCAGCGCCTGCAGCTCGACATGGCGTGCTTGCAGCGGCGCGCGGCCGAACCGGCGTCGCACGACCATCTGTTCCACACGGTGGCCGGGTTGCTCGGGGTGCGCACGCGCGTTTACGACGCCGAGCGCGACCTGTTGCGCACGTGCCGCCGCGGCTGAACCGACGACGCGTCGCCGCGGTGCACGACGTGCAGGCGCGGTCGCGTCAGCCGCGCCACCAGGCCCACAGGCTCCAGGCCCACAGGCCGCCGCTGGCCAGCAGCGTCAGCAGCACCGCGGCGCTGCCCATGTCCTTGGCGCGCTTGGCCAGTGGGTGCCACTCGGGGCCGATGCGATCCACCACCGACTCCACCGCGGTGTTGAGCAGCTCCACCACCCACACCGCGACGACGCTGAGCGCCAGCAGCGCCACGTGCACGGCGTCGCGCCCCACCCACCACGCCGCCGGCAGCAGCACGGCGCCCAGCACCAACTCCTGGCGCAGGGCGGGCTCGCGCCAGCCGGCGCGCAGGCCGTCCCACGAGTAGCGCAGCGCGTGCCACAGGCGCAGCACGCCGTGCCGCTTTGGGGGGGGCTCGGGTGGTCGGGTCATCACAAGGTGGGGGTGGCGGTGCAACACCCGGCATTGTGGCACGCGCGTGCGCCCCGCCGATCCCACCGCGTCAGCCGTTATGCTACGGCCCGCGATGAACGACCTGATCTCTGTGGCCGAGCGTGGACTCGGCGATGACGATGCCACCCCCGACCTTGGCGCCTACGCCGAGCGGGCCTACTTGGAGTACGCGCTCAGCGTCGTCAAGGGGCGGGCGTTGCCCGACGTCTGCGACGGCCTCAAGCCGGTGCAACGCCGCATCCTGTACGCGATGCAGCGCATGGGGCTCGGATGGGGCGGTCCCAACCGCAGCGTGCCGGCCAAGCCGGTCAAGAGCGCGCGCGTGGTGGGCGACGTGCTGGGGCGCTTTCATCCCCACGGTGACCAGGCCGCCTACGACGCGCTGGTGCGCATGGCCCAGGACTTTGCCCAGCGCTACCCGTTGATCGACGGACAGGGCAACTTCGGCAGCCGCGACGGCGACGGCGCGGCGGCGATGCGCTACACCGAAGCGCGCCTGAGCCGCATCAGCACGCTGCTGTTGGATGAGCTGGACCAGGGCACGGTGGACTACGTGCCCAACTACGACGGCTCCACCGAGGAACCGCGCCAGTTGCCGGCGCGCTTGCCGTTCGTGCTGCTCAACGGCGCCAGTGGGATCGCCGTGGGTTTGGCCACCGAAATCCCCAGCCACAACCTGCGCGAGGTGGCCGACGCCTGCATCGCCCTGATCGAGCATCCGGACCTGTCCGATGACGCGCTGGCCGAGTGCCTGCCCGGGCCGGATTTTCCGGGTGGGGCGCAGATCATCAGCCCGCTGGCCGAGCTGCGCGCCGCCTACGCCACGGGGCGCGGCAGCCTCAAGGTGCGGGCGCGCTGGGTGGTGGAGGAGCTGGCGCGTGGACAGTGGCAGTTGGTGGTGACCGAGTTGCCGCCGGGGGTCAGCACGCAAAAGGTGCTGGAGGAGATCGAGGAGCTCACCAACCCCAAGGTCAAGCCCGGCAAGAAGACCCTCACGCCCGAACAACAACAGCTCAAGGCCAGCGTGCTGGCCGTGCTTGACGGCGTGCGCGACGAATCGAGCCAGAGCGCGCCGGTGCGGCTGGTGCTGGAGCCGCGCAGCAGCCGCGTCGAGCAGGCTGAGCTGATCGGCACGCTGCTGGCGCACACCAGCTTGGAGACGTCGGTTCCGGTCAACCTGACCGTGGTGGGCCGCGACGGGCGGCCGGTGTGCAAGCCGCTGCGCGCGATCCTGCAGGAGTGGATCGCGTTTCGGCAGCACACGGTGACGCGCCGCACCCAGCACCGGCTGCAGCAGGTGCGCGAGCGCATCCACATCCTCGAAGGCCGCCAGGCGGTGCTGCTCAACATCGACGAGGTCATCGCCATCATCCGCGCCAGCGACGAGCCCAAGCCGGCGCTGATGGAGCGTTTTCGTCTCAGCGAACGCCAGGCCGACGACATCTTGGAGATCCGCCTGCGGCAACTGGCGCGGCTGGAGGCGATCCGCATCGAGCAGGAGCTGCAAGCGCTGCGTGACGAGCAGCGCACGCTGCAGGAGATCCTGGACGACCCGGCCAGCTTGCGGCGCTTGCTGGTGCGCGAAATCCGCGCCGACGCCGAAGCCTTTGGCGACGCGCGCCGCACGCTGATCCAGCCCGAGCGGCGCGCCGTGGCCGAGGTCAAGGTGGTGGACGAGCCGGTCACCGTGGTCGTGTCGGCCAAGGGTTGGGTGCGCGCGCGCACCGGCCACGGGCACGACGCCGCCGGCTTTGCCTTCAAGGCCGGTGACCAGCTCTACGCCACGTTTGAGTGCCGCACGGTGGACACGCTCATCGTGTTGGGCAGCAACGGCCGCGTCTACAGCGTGCCGGTGGCCAACCTGCCCAGCGCGCGCGGCGACGGCCAGCCCATCAGCACGATGATCGAACTGGAGCCGGGCACGCAGGCGTTGCATTTTTTGGCGGGCGCGCCCACGTCCCTGTGGCTGCTGGCCGGCAGCGGCGGCTACGGCCTGCTGGCCACGGTGGAGGACATGGGCTCGCGCTTCAAAGCGGGCAAGGCCTTTTTGACGCTGGGCGCGGGCGAGCAGCCGTGCGTGCCAAGCCCCGTGCGCGGGCACGGGCGCTGCCAGTGGCGCAGCGCCGACGGTGTGGTGGCGTTGCAGCGGCCCGCGCCCGAGCAGCCCTGGCCCGAGGCCAGCCACGTGTGCTGCGTGTCGCAGCAGGGGCGCATCCTAACCTTTGCGCTGGGCGAGCTGCGCCACCAACCGGCCGGTGGGCGCGGTCTGATGCTGATCAGCCTGGAGGACGACGACCGTCTGGCCGGCGCAGCGGCCTACCACCAATCGGTTGTGGTGGTCGGCACCGCCCGCGGCGGGCGTGCGCGCAGCGAGGTGCTGACGCAGCGCATGCTGGACAACGCCGCCGCGGCCCGCGCCCGCAAGGGGCGCGACGGGCGCTTTGGCTTCAAGCCCGCGCAGGTGCTGCGCGTGGCTTGACGGCGTTGCGCCGTCACCGTGGGGCGACTCAGCGCAACTCGGCAATCAGTTCGATTTCCACGCAGGCGCCCAGTGGCAGTTGGGCCACGCCGAAGGCGCTGCGGGCGTGGGCGCCGACCTCGGGGCCGAACACCTGCTGCAGCAGCTCCGAGCAACCGTTGGTCACCAGGTGCTGCTCGGTGTACAGCGGGCCGGAGTTCACGAGGCTGAGCACCTTGACGATGCGCGCCACGCCGTCGAGGTCGGTGCCCGCAGCTTGGCACGCGGCGTGCAGCGTGCCGAGCAAATCCACCGCCACCGCGCGCGCCGCGGCCTTGCCTTCGTCGGTGGTCATCGTCACACCCAACTGCCCCACCCACGGCGCACCGTCGCGCTTGGCGATGTGGCCACTCAAAAACACCAACTTGCCGCTGTGCACGAACGGCACGTACGCCGCGGCCGGCACGGCCACCGGCGGCAAGGTGATGCCCAGGGTTTGCAAACGGGTGTAAACGCTCATCGCAGGCTCCTTGTCCATTGGGGGGTCGAGCGCTGCATTGTAGGCAGCCGCCGAAGGTGGCTACACTGCGGCCATCGCGGACACCGCCGGGCGTTGCCACAGGGAGGATGGAACACCACAACCGGAATGCCACGTTGACGGCGCCGCGCGCCGCCTGGGTGCGCATGGCTTGGGTGCCGGTGCTGCTGGGCTGGGTGCTGGGTTGCGGGGCGCAGTTGCTGCAACCGGCGCTGTGGCCCGCCGAGCGCTACGCGCTGGCCGCGACCGCGGGGGGCGTGGGGCTGCTGGTGGCCGGCTGGCGTGCGCGCCCGGGCGGCTGGTGGCTGGCCGCCGTGGCGGCGGCGGTGCTGGGCTGGGGGCAGGTGGGCTGGCGCGCGGCCGATCTGGCGGCGCGCCTGTGGCCCGTTGCGCTGGACGGCAGCGTATGGCAGGCCCGCTGGCAGGTGGTGGATCTGCCGCGTCAGCACCCCCATGGCCACGCCGTGCGGGTGCAGGTGCTGGCGCTGCAGGCCGTGGGGTCCACGCCCGCGGCACCACCCCCGTTGCCCATCGACGTTTGGCTGCACCAGCGCGACGATCGCGCCCAAACCCCTGCCCCGTGGCCCGGGCAGGTCTGGCAAGGTCAGCTGCGGTTGCGGCAGGTGCAGGGCAGCGCCAATCCCCAGGGCTTCGACGCGGCGGCCTGGGGCTGGCGTCAGGGTCTGGCCGCTCAGGCGGCGACCGTGGGGTCGCCGCAGTGGGTGCGCCACGACCCATGGGCCTACCCGGTGGCGCACGCCCGCGCCGTGGTGCGCGCAGCGATCCAGCAGCGGTTGGCGCAGCGCTTTGACGACGCCACCGTGGGGCTGCTGGTGGCGCTGGTCACGGGCGATCAGGCCTCCATCCCGGCGCCGGGGTGGGACGTGATCCGCGCCACCGGCGTGGCGCACCTGGTGGCGATCTCGGGCCTGCACGTGACGATGTTCGCGGCCGCCGCCGTGCTGGGCCTGGGGCGGTTGTGGCGCGCTTGGGGGCGGCGCCGGCCGACGCTGCTGTTGCGTTGGCCAGCCCCGGTGGTGGCGGCGTGGGCCGGCCTGGCGTTGGCCACGGCGTACGCGGTGTTCGCGGGCTGGGGCATTCCGGCGCAGCGCACGTTGCTGATGCTGGCCATCGTGTTGGCGCTGCGTTTGGCTGGGCGAGGCTGGCCCTGGCCCGTGACGTGGTTGACCGCGTTGGCGGCCGTGTTGCTGATCGACCCCTGGGCGTGGTTGCAAGCAGGGTTTTGGCTCAGCTTCGTCGCGGTGGCGGTGCTGTTCGGACAGGGCCGGGACGTGGTGTTCGGCACGGACGGGGGCACACGCGTGCGCGCGGCGGCGTTGCAGCTGTGGCGCAGCCAGTGGGTGGTGACGCTGGCGCTGGCGCCGCTGCTGCTGGCGTGGTTCGGTCAGGTGTCGGTGGTCGGGTGGCTGGCCAACCTGGCCGCGGTGCCGTGGGTGACGTGGGGCATCACCCCGCTGGCGTTGCTGGGGGTGGCGGTGCCGCCGGTGTTGGACGCTGCAGCGTGGCTGGCGCAGGCCTTGTGGTGGCTGTTGGAGCGGTTGGCCGCATGGCCCGGGGCGGTGTGGCACCGGCCGGCGGTGCCGTGGCCGCTGGTGGCGCTGGCGACCGTGGGGGCTTACGCGCTGGTGCAGCGCGGGCCGTGGCTGTGGCGCGCCTGGGGCGCGCTGCTGCTGTGGCCGGCGTTGGCGTGGCGGCCCCCAGCCCCGGCGCCGGGTACGTTCGAGGTGCTGCTGCCCGACGTCGGCCAGGGCAGCGCCGCGATCGTGCGCACGGCGCGCCACACGCTGGTGTTCGACACGGGCCCACCGATGGGCCAGCGCACCGCCGCCGAGCGGGTGCTGCTGCCACAGTTGCGCGCGCTGGGGGCGCGGGTTGATGCCGTGGTCATCAGCCACGACGACAGCGACCACGCCAGCGGCGCGTCGTTGGTGTTCCAGGCGTGGCCGCGCGCCGCGCGTTGGCACGCAACCCCGAGCGCGTGGGGCGACGCCTCCGCGGCGCTGCCGTGCCGGGCCGGGGCGGCGTGGACGTGGGACGGGGTGCCGTTCACCTTCATCCACCCGCCGCCCGACGGCGCGTGGGCAGGGGACAACGAGCGCTCGTGCGTGCTGGTGGTGGGGCAGGGCGAGGCCGCAGCGGTCTTGCCGGGCGACATCCCCGCCACGGTCGAACAAGCCATCGCGGCGGCGTACCCGGGGCTGCGCGCCGGGCTGTTGGTGGCGGCGCACCACGGCAGCCGCACCTCCACGTCCGACGTCTGGCTGGACACCCTACGGCCGCGCGTGGTGGCCATCCAGGCCGGGGTGGGCAACCGCTACGGTCACCCCCACCCGCAGGTGCTGCAGCGCTTGCAGGCGCGCGGCATCGACGTGGTCAGCACGCAGCGGTGTGGCGCCATCACGTGGCGCAGCGCGGCGCCGCAGCGATGGGACTGCGCGCGCGACCAACGCCGTTTTTATTGGCAAACGGGCGCCGCGGCCACCGCGGCCGCCGCACCGGCCCCAGCACCGCAGTGAGGTGGCGCCTCCGCCGTGGGCGACAACACCTGGATGCCGACATGACCTTGCTTGGCATGGTGCTTGGCCAGCGCGGCGGCGTTGGCCACCGACTCCGCGCTGACGTAGTGGGCGGGGTCGACCTGCACCACGCCGACGCTGAGGGTGGTCAGCGGGTGGAAGCGGCGCACGCCGTGGCGGTCTTCGGCCCAAATACCCCCAGCCTGACGGGCGCTTGCCTCGTACAGCAGCGCCGCTTCGGTGTTGAACGTGTGCACCGCGCGCTCGACGCGGGCCAGCCAGTCGTGGCTTTGCATCAGCAGCACGAAGTCATCGCCCCCCACGTGCCCGACGAAGTCCAGGCGCGGGTCGCACACACTGGTCAAACAGCGTGCCAGCAGACGGATCATGCCATCGCCGCGCCAGTAGCCGTACTGGTCGTTGTACACCTTGAAATGGTTGAGGTCGGCGTAGCACGCCACGAACGGCTGGCCGTTGTGCAGCAGTCGCTCGATGTGTTGCGTGATGGGCACGTTGCCGGGCAGGGCGGTCAGGGGGTTGGCGTGGCGCGCGGCCTCGATGCGGGCCTCGGTGACACGACGCACCAGTTGCTCGCTGGTGCCCAGGCCCCGGTAGCGACCGTTTTCAGTGAGGATGAAGCCCTCGCGCAGGTAGCGCTGGTCCGGTGAGGTCAACACTTCGGTCAGGCGCTCCAGCGGGGTGTGGACCTCCACACACAGGGGCTGGGTGTTGGCGTGCATGATGGCCGGGCGACGCCCGTACAGCTCGCGAAAGTAGGGGTTGTGCAACGTTTCTTCCTGAAACGTGTGCCGTGCGATCAGGCCCACCGGCCGCTGCTGCGCGTCCAGCAGCGCCACCGATTCCAGATCGTGATGGCGCTGGAACAGCTCCAGCACGTCCTGGTGGCTGGCGTGGTCGGGCAGCGCCGGGGCCGTGCGCAACAGCGCGGCCGCGGTCAGCCCGCGGTGGATCACGTGCTGCTCCTGCGGCAGCACCCAGATCTGGCGCGACTGCAGGGCTTGCTGAACGGGGTCGGGCAACGCTGTACAAGGGGTTGCCTGGGGGCGACCCAGGAGGTAGCCCTGTCCCAGGGTGAGGCCAAGGTCACGCAACACCATCAGCTCGTCCACCGTCTCAATGCCCTCCGCGATCAGCTGCGTGCCGAAGGTGTCGGCCAGTTGTTGCAGGGCGCGGATGGTTTTGGTTTTGTCGCCGCTGCGGTGCACATCGCGCACGAAATACTTGTCGATCTTGACGTATTCGGGTCGCAACTCGGCCCATAGGCGCAGGCTGGAGTGGCCATCCCCGAAGTCGTCCAAGGCCACAGCGGCGCCAGCCGCGCGCCAGCGCGTCAACACTTCGCGCAGCGCGTCCAGGTCGCGGACACGTTCGTGCTCGGTCAGCTCCACCACCACACCCGCCAACGGCAGTTCGTGCTGGCCGTGCGGGGGGCGCGGTGGATCCTCGGTCCAAGCCGCCACGGCGTTGGCGCTCAGGTTGACAAACAGCAGCCCCAGCCCCGCGCGTCCCGCCTCGGCCGTGGCCCGTTGCACGCAGGCGCGCTCGAGCGCCATCGCGCATCCTTCCCGGCGCGCGGCCGCAAACAAGTGGTCGGGGTTGCGCCATGCGCAGCCCTCGGGCGTGCGAACCAGGGCCTCGTGGCCTATGACGTTGCGTGTGGTCAGATCAACCAGCGGTTGCCAGTGCATCTGCAACCGCTGTTCGCGCATCAAGGTCCAAACCGAATGCGGATCACGCACGGGCGTGGGGGCGGGAACAGGCAGCACCGTCATCGCATGCGTCAGGCGTGGTTGCGAGGTTCCCAATGTGGCACCCCGCGGTGACAGCCGTGTGACAGCTCAACGGGAGGCTCGGCACGCGCGCAGCCGCACCACCCCACCGGTCGGCGGGGCATCGCCGGGCAGCCAGGTGCTCAAGGGCGCGCAGCGGCCGTCCAGGCACAGGGTGTGGTCGGCGGCGTAGGCGCTGTGCGCCAGGACCAGCGCGGGCCATCGATGCTGGGGTGACCACGCGTACCAGCCGTCCTGCCAGCGGGCGTCGGGTGCGGGTTCCATGCCGGCACCGCTGCCGCGCACGCGGGCGGCGGTGGCGTGCAGCAGGGCCGGTTCGTCGGGCGTGCGGGGCAGGGCGTAGTCCTCCTCCCAGCGCACGCGCTCGATGGTGTGCTGCCACGCCAGCGTCAGCCGCCGGGCCGGCCAAACGGCCTCGGTGGCCAGGGACTCGGCCGGGGGCGGTGGCGCCAGCAGCGCCGCGCTGGCGGCCCAGGCCACGCACAGCGCCCACGCCATGGTCGCCCTCAGCGCGCCGCGGGGCGCGGCGCGGGGCGACGCTGCCGGTGCCAGTGCCACAGCAGCAACGCCGCCGCGGCACCCAGGCCCAGCTCGTCGGTGATGGGCAGCGCCACCACCAGCAACGCCGCGGCCAGCAGCGCCCACAGGCGCTCCCACGCCCGCAGCGGCCCCCACAGGTGGCCAATGGCGGCCATGCCCCAGAGCCCGACGGCCACCAGCGCCTTGAACGTGACCCACGCCACGGCCACAGCGCCGCCTTCGCCTTGCAGCATCAACGCCGGGCTGTACACGGCCATGTAGGGCACGATAAAGCCGGCGATGGCCACCCGCACCGCCTGCACGCTGATCAGCAGCCCGCGCTCGCGCGCGATCGGCGCTGCGGCGAACGCCGCCAACGCCACCGGGGGGGTGAGGTCGGCCATGATGCCAAAGTAAAACACGAACATGTGGCTCACGATCAGCGGCACCCCCAGCTCCAGCAACACCGGCGCGGCCAGCGAGCTGGTGATGATGTAGTTGGGAATGGTGGGGATGCCCATGCCCAGCACCAGGCAGGTCAGCATCGTCAGCAACAGCGCCAGCAACAGGTTGTCACGCCCCAGGCCGATCACATAGCCGCCCAGTTCGGCCGCCACGCCGGTCAGGTTGATGACGCCGATCAGAACCCCGACCAGCGCGCACGCCGAGGCCACCGGCAACGCATGCTGGGCGCCTTCGACCAGCGCCGCCAGCGCCTGGGCGCGCGCCTGCGCGCCGCTGCGCAGCACGTAGGTCAGCGCTACCAGCACCGCCGTGATGGCGAGAAACGTGCCCGCACCGAAGCGGAAAAAGCCGCCGCACGCCAACGCCAGCAGCACCCAGAACAACACCCGCAGCCCGGTGCCGCGCAGGCCCTGCATGACGGCGGCGCCAAAAATCAGAATGACCGTCAACGCCAGCCCGACGGTGCCGGAAAACATCGGTGTGTAACCGCCAAACAGCAGCGCCACCAGCGCCGCCAGCGGCAGCAGCAAAAACCAGCGTTCGCGCACCGCTGTCCACGGGTTGGGGCACTGGTCCTTGGGCAGCCCGTGCAGGCCGCGGCGACCGGCTTCCAGGTGCACCATCCAAAACACGGTCACGAAGTACAGGATGGCCGGGATCAGCGCCGCCTGCACGATGGCGATGTAAGGGACATTGATTGTTTCGGCCATGATGAAGGCCACCGCCCCCATCACCGGCGGCATGATCTGGCCGCCCATGCTGGAGGTGGCTTCAACGCCGCCCGCGAAGGCGGGGCTGTAGCCGAAGCGCTTCATCAGCGGGATCGTGAACTGGCCGGTGGTGACGACGTTGGCCACGCCTGAGCCGTTGATCGTGCCCATCAGGCCCGACGAGATCACCGCCACCTTGGCCGGCCCGCCGCGTGTGTGCCCGACCGTGCCCATGGCAAAGTCGGTGAACAGGCGCACCATGCCCGCCTGCTCCAAAAACGCGCCGAACAAAATGAACAAAAAAATGTAGGTGGACGACACGTACGTGGGCGTGCCGTAGATACCCTCGGTGCCAAAGCCCAGCGTGGCGATCAGTTGATCCCAGCCGTAGCCGCGGTGCGCCAGCGGCCCGGGCAGGTGCTGGCCGAACGCCGCGTAGGCCAGAAACAGCGCGCAGATGATGGGCAACCCCCAGCCCATGACGCGCCGGGCGGCCTCGAACACCAGCGCGATGGCCGTCGTGCCGACGAGCGCGTCGGCGCCGGCGAGCTCGCCCGCGCGCTGGGTGAGGTCGGCTTCGAACACCCACTGGTACAGCCCGGTGGCCATGCCGGCCAAGCCCAAGGCCCAGCCCAGCGCCAGGCCAGCGCGCTCAAGCGCGCCCCCGCGGCCTTTGAACGGAGGGTAAACAACGAACACGAGCCACAGCACGAACCCCACGTGCAGGGCGCGGATGACCTGGCTGGACAGCGGGTGAAACGCCGCCATGGTCAACTGGAAGGCGCTGAACGCCAGCGCCACCCACACCACGGGCGAGCGCAAGCTCACCCGTGTCGGGGCGGGCGCCGTCGCCAGCGGCGCGGCGTGGTCCATCACGGTGCGTTCACTTCAGCAGGCCGACTTCGCGGTAGTAGCGCGCCGCACCCGGGTGCAGCGGCACGGGCATGCCGGTCAGCGCATGCTCGCGCTTGATGGCGCGCGCGGCGTTGTGCGCGGCGTACAGCGTGTCGAGGTTGTCGAACATCGCCTTGGTCATGCGGTACACGGTCTCGTCAGGCACGCCGGCGTGGGTGACCAAAAAGTTGGGGATGGCCGCGGTGGGCACGTCGGTGGTCTGGCCGTTGTAGGTGTTGGCCGGAATGACCGCGGGCTGGTACGCCGGGTCACCCACCTTGGCCACGACCTCCGGCGGCACGGGGATGACGACGATCTTGATCGCGGTGGCCAGGTCGCGGATCGAGGCCACGCCCAGCCCGGCGGACTGCAGCGTGGCGTCGAGCTGGCGGTTTTTCATCAGCTCCACCGACTCGCCAAAGGGCAGGTACTCCACCTTGGCCAGGTCGTTGTACGACAGACCGGCGGCTTTGAAGATTTCGCGCGCGTTGAGCTCGGTGCCCGATCGCGCCGCGCCCACCGAGACGCGCTTGCCCTTGAGGTCGGCCAGCGTGCGGATGCCACTGTCGGCGTTGGCCACGATCTGGATGTAGTTGTTGTACAGCGCCGAGATGCCGCGCAGTTTGTCGAGTTTTTGCTTGAAGCCGGCTTCCTCGTTGCCCTTCCAGGCGTCGGACAGCGCGTCGGCCAGCGTGAAGGCCGCCTCGCCGCGGCCGGCCTGCAGCAGGTTGAGGTTTTCAGCCGAGGCGCGCGTGACCTGGGCGGTGGCGCGCACGTTGGGGATGTCCTTGGCGTAGATTTGCGACAGCGCCACACCCACCGGGTAGTACACGCCGCTTTGGCCACCGGTGAGCACGTTGATGAACTGGGTCGATTGCGCGTGGACGCTGGCGGCCACGAACGCGGCGCCCCACACGAGGGCGCGGGACAGACGACGCAGGGATCGCATGGTGGGTGTCTCCTTTGGCACGGATGGTTCTTGAGACGCCCATCGTACCGCGACCGCGGGTCCGCAAAGCTTGGGAAAAACCCCCTCGCGTGTCACGCGGGTGGCAGTGCGCGCCGCCCCCTCAGGCACGCCGCTGCCGTGCCACGGCCTCGCCCAGCTCCAGCACCGCCAGCGCGTAGTAGCTGGAGCGGTTGTAGCGCGTCAGCGCCCAAAAGTTTTGCGTGCCCAGCACGTAGGTGGGCGCGCCGCCCCCGGCGGCGGGGTCGCCGTTGTGCAGCAGCACCAGCGCCAACGGGCCCGGGTGGCGCTGCGCCTCGGGGGGCAGCTCGGCGCCCAGCTCACGCAGTTGCGCCGCGGTGAACGTCGGGCGGATGTCCGGCGCCAGCAGCGTGCCCAACGCTTGCGGGTGGGTGGGCGGCGTGACGGCGTAGCGCACCGGCATGTCCGGCTGCCAGCCGTGCGCGGCCAAAAACGCCGCCACCGAGCCGATCGCGTCCACGGGGCTGCCGATCAGGTCGACGCGGCCGTCGCCGTCGAAATCCACCGCGTGGGCCAGCCAACTGCTGGGCATGAACTGGGGCCAGCCCATGGCGCCGGCGAAGCTGCCCTGCCAGGCGTCCGGGGCAATGCCACTGTGGCGTGCCAGCCGCAGCAGCGCGCGCAGCTCGTCTTGGAACATGGCCTGCCGCTGGGCCGCACGTGGATGTTCGGGTGGAAAGTCCAGCGCCAGGGTGGTCAACACGTCCAGCACGCGGTGCTGGCCCAGGTGGCGGCCGTACAGCGTCTCGACCCCGATGATGCCCACCACCACGTGCGCGGGCACGCCCCAGCGTGCCTCGGCGCGTTGCAGCGCCTCGGCGTGCGCCGCCCAAAACGCCACGCCGGCGGCGATGCGTCTGGGTTCGACAAACCGCGCCCGGTACGCGGCCCAGTTGGGGTAGGCGGTGGCAGGGGGTGGAGTGTTGAGCGCGCGCGCCCGGGCGTCGCGCCGGGCACGGGGCAGCCATTGCTGGGCCCAGCCGTCGTCCCACCCCTCGGCGCGGTCGATGGAGGTCGCCAGGGCACGCAGCGTCGCCTCATCCCAGCCCGTGCCCGTGCGGGCGGGCTGGGCGCGCGGCTCGCCCAGCGGCAGCGTCGCCGCCAGCGCCGCACCCAGCAGCCAGCGCCCGGCCGCACGCCGCGTGGGCGCGCGCGCGGTCAAAGTGGGCAGATCGCGCAGACGTTGGCGCAGCGCACGCTGTTCGCCAGCAGGAAGGGATGCGGCCATGGCCGGATCGTAGCGCAAGGCCTCCAGTTGCAGCAGCGCGGCTTCCCATGCTCGGGCGGTGGCGTCGGGCACCCCCGGGTGACGACGCACCGCCGTCGCCAGCGCCCGCGGGGTGAGTGGCTGCGGGAGCGCCACACCTGCCGCGGCGGCGCGCTGGGCGGCCAGCCGCAGCCACCGTTGCCAGGGGTCGGCGCGGCGCGGGCGCAGCGGCCACAGCAGCCAAGCCACCCCCACCACGGCCGCCAGCCCCAGCACCGCACCCAGCGCCCGCAGCGCGTCGCGCCAGTCCTGCGCCGACCAGCCCAGGCGTCGCAGCAATTGCAGCTGGCGCGTGGGGCCGTAGTCGAGCACCCATTCGTTCCAGCGCTGGTTGGTGGCATCCCACCAGGCGCGCGCCAGCCGCAGCAAGCGCGGATCGACCTGCACCACCGCGCGCGCCAGCGGCCCCGGCGGGGGCTGCAGCCGAGCCCCCTCGGTGGTGCGCGACGGCGCCACCCAGGCGGTGGGGTCGATGCGCGTCCACCCCTGACCCGGCAACCACACCTCGGCCCAGGCGTGGGCGTCGCTGTGGCGCACGGTCCACAGACCATCGACGGGGTTGAACTCACCGCCCTGGTAGCCGGTGACGATGCGCGCCGGGATGTCCAGCGCGCGCAGCGCAACGACGAACGCCGAGGCGATGTGCTCGCAAAACCCGGCCTTGCGGTCGAACCAGAACTCGTCGGCGCTGTGCGGCCCGTAGACGCCCGGCTCCAGCGTGTAGCGGTAGCCGCCGTCGCGCAAGCGCTGCAGCAGGGCCTGCACCAGCGCTGCGGGCGGAGGGTCGCCCAGCTCGCGGCGCAGGGCTTGCGCCCACGCCAGCGTGCGCGGGTTGTAGCCGGGCGGCAGCTCGCGGTCCACCTGAAGCGCCAGCCGGTCGGCCCGAGGGCCCCACGCGACGTCGATGTGGGCCTGGGCGTCGTAGCGCAGCACGTCGGTGATCGGCGCGGGCAGCCACCAGGCGCCATCGGGGGCGGTCACCGGCGCTGCGTGGGGGGCGCCACCCTGCACCTGGGGGACGCGCAACGTGTGCTCCAGCGCCGGCAGCCATGGGCGCTGCGTGGGCTCCAGCGTGACACGGTAGCGCAGTGGCGGCCCGGCGGCCGTGCGCGTCACCGCGGCGTCGGCGTGCACCCACGCGGCGTCCACCACCGGCGCGGCCTGCGGTCCGTGCAGCGGTCGCCACTGCTGGCCGTCGAACACGCGCAGCACCGGCCCACGGAAGTACAGCGCCTGCGCGGGCGGCGCCCCGTCGGGGAACGCCACGCGCAGCGCGACGCGGTCATCCAGCGCCAGGCGCGCCACGTCGCCCACGCGCATCTGGCCGGACAGGCCGCTGCGGCCCAGCGTGCTGTCCAGCGGCAAGCCCCACAGCGGTGGCAGGCGGGGAAAGAGCGTGAACAGCACCACCATCAGCGGCGTGCCCAACAGCAACAGGCGCGCCGCGGTGCGGGCAGCGTCACGCACCGGCACCATGCCCGCCGGCCGGTGCGCCAGCACCAGCGCCGTCAGCAGCCCCCACACCGCCAGCGCCACGCCCAGCGCCATCGGCAACGCCTGCGAGCGCAGCAGCGGCGTCAGCAGCGCGAAAAAGGCCAGAAAGAACAGCACCCAGGCGTCGCGCCGCGCGCGCAGCTCGAGCGTTTTGAGCGCCAGCAACACCACCACCAGGGTGACGCCGGCGTCCGGGCCCAGCAGCGTGCGGTGCTGCGCGACGGTGGCGGCCAGCGCCGCCACGCTCAGGCCCACGCGCCACGGCCAACCGGGCAGGGGACGCTGGCGCCAGGCCAGCCAGCCGCGCCACAGCAGCAGCGCGGCGCCCAGCGCGCTGGCCCACAGCGGCACGTGACCCAGCAACAGCGCCTGGATCCAGGCCAGCACGGCCAACAGCAGCAGGGTGTCGCGCACTTCGCGCGGGCGGGTGGCCAGCACGTCGGGCCGAAGCGTCAGTGGCATGCCAGCACCTCCAGGCAGCGGCGCCGATGCTCGGGGCCGCGTCCGGGCGGCACCGTGACGCCGCCCGCCCGCAAGCCGTAGCGCCAGCCCGCGCGCTCGGCGTGCAACACCCAAGCGCACAGGCGCGAGCGGCGCCGCTCCAGGTCAAGCGCCGCGCAATCCGCCTCGTCCAACCAGCGCTCGGGGCCATCGGCGTCGGGCCGGGGCGTGCGCACCCACCACTGGGTGGGGTCATCGTCCACCTGGGCGGCTTTTTTCCACAGCACCTGGCGCGCCGAGTCGCCCGCGTGCCACGGGCGCACGTCGTCGGGCCAGCCGGTGGCGCTGGCGCCGCCGTGGGCGGTGGCGGACCCGGTGCCGCTCGGTGTCAGCGGGGGTGGCGGGGCGTCGGGCTCCGGCGCGGGGTAGACCAGGATGTCGGTGGCGGGGCGCCACCAGCTCCACACGCGGCACACCCCGAGCGGGTAGCGGGTGGCGACGCGCACCAGGGGCGCGGGCTGCCAGCCGCGGCGCGGTGGCACCCACGGCACCTCGATGACCACCTCGGGGTCGACGAGGTCCTGCGGCACGGCGGGCGGGCCGCCCAGGGCGTCGACCTCCACCGCCCAGCGCGGCCGTTGGGCGCCCGTCACGCGCACCGCCAGCGTCGCGGGCTGGCCGGCCCAGGCGTCGCGCGCGTCGCCCAGCGTCAGCGTCAGGCCGCGCAGGTTGGCGTGAGCGCTCCACACCGCCGCGGCGGCGCTGCCGGCCAGCATGAAGGTCAGCGCGTAGCCTAGGTTGAGCTGAAAATTGATGCTGCCCACCAGCAGCAGCGTCAGGGTCAGCGTCAGCATCCACCCTGGCCGCGTCGGCAGCACGTACAGCGTGCGGTGGGTGAGGCGGTGCGCCGGCGTGCGCGGCAGCCGCCGCAGCCACCACCCGCGCCAGCCGCGCACGCCATCGATGGCGGTCATCCCAGCTCCTGCAGCAGCGCGCGCAGCAGCGCGGCGCTGTCGTGCGCCACGCCCGGGGCCGGGCGCAGCCGGTGGGCCGCCACCGGCACGACCACGGCGTACAGGTCGTCCGGGGCCACGTAAGCGCGCCCCTGCAGCAGCGCGTACGCACGCGCCGCGCGCAGCAGCGCCAAGCCCGCGCGCGGGCTGAGCCCCTGCGCAAAGCGGCCCCCGCTGCGGGTGGCGTGCAGCAGCGCCTGCAGGGTGTCGAGCAGCGCGTCGGCCACGCCGACGGCGGCCGCCGCGTGCTGCAGCGCGCGCAGGCCCGCCGCGTCGGTCAACGCCGGCAGGGTGCTGAGCAGCTCGCGCCGGTCTTGCCCGCGCAGCAACGCGCGTTCGGCCGCAGCGTCGGGGTAGCCAAGCGACAGCCGCATCAAAAAGCGGTCCAACTGCGATTCGGGCAGCGGTTGCGTGCCCACCTGCTCCAGCGGGTTTTGGGTCGCGATGACGAAAAACGGCTGCGGCAGTGGGTGCGTGACGCCGTCGACCGTGACCTGGCGCTCTTCCATGGCCTCCAGCAGCGCGCTTTGCGTGCGCGGGCTGGCGCGGTTGATTTCGTCGGCCAGCAGCACGTCGGCAAACACCGGCCCGGGGTGGAAGACAAAGCTGCGCCGCTCGCGGTCCCACACCGAGGCGCCCACGACGTCGCTGGGCAGCAGGTCGGCGGTAAACTGCACCCGCGCCAGGCGCAGGCCCAGCGTGCGTGCCAGCGCCTGGGCCAGCGTGGTCTTGCCCACCCCGGGCACGTCTTCGATCAGCAGATGGCCATCGGCCAACAGGCAGGTCAGCGCCTGGCGCACCGCCTCGTCCTTGCCCAAAACGACCGTGGTAAGCTGCTGCAGCAGCGCGTCGATCAGCGGTTGTGGTGACGTCATGGTGGGTGACGATACCGCAAGGGCGGCGCGCCGGCATCACCACCCGAGGCAGACCCCACGATGAAACCGACCGGCTACTTCACCCATCCCGCTTGCGCCCGCCACGACATGGGGCCGGGGCACCCGGAGTGCCCCCAGCGGCTGGGCGCGATCGAAGACCGGTTGTTGATCACCGGGGTGCTGGACGCGCTGGCGCAGCGCACCGCGACACTGGCGTCGGTGGCGGAGCTGGAACTGGCGCACGACCGGCTGCACGTGGCGGCCTTGCGCGGTTTGGCCGACGAGCTGCGCGACAACGTGCAGGCCGGCGGCCCGACGCATCTGGCGCTGGACCCCGACACGGCGCTGGGCCTGCACACGTGGGAGGCGGCGCTGGCCGCGGCCGGCGCGGCCATCGACGCCACCGAGGCCGTGGTCAGCGGCGAGCTGGCCAACGCCTTTTGCGCCGTGCGCCCGCCGGGCCACCATGCCTGCCGCAGCCGGGCCATGGGGTTTTGTTTTTTCAACAACGTGGCGGTGGCGGCCAAATACGCGTTGCAGCGGCTGGGGTTGCAGCGCGTGGCGATCGTGGACTTCGACGTGCACCACGGCAACGGCACCGAGGATATCGTCGCGGGCGACGAGCGCATCCTGATGTGCAGCTTTTACCAACACCCGTACTACCCGGAGTGGGACCACCGCAGCGACGCCAACCTCGTCAACGTGCCGGTGCCGGCCTACACCCGTGGCATGGAGGTGCGCGAGCTCATCGAGATGATGTGGCTGCCACGCCTGCAGGCGCACCGCCCGCAGCTGATCCTCATCAGCGCGGGCTTTGACGCCCACCGCGAAGACGACCTTGGCCAGCTCGGGCTGGTCGAGCAAGACTACGTTTGGATCACCCGCCAGTTGATGGAGGTGGCGCGGCGCCATGCCCAGGGCCGCATCGTCAGCGTGCTGGAAGGCGGCTACAACCTCAGCGCGCTGGCGCGCAGCGTCGAGGCGCATGTGCGCACGCTGGCCGACCTGTGACGGCGAACGCCCCCGTAACGAGGAGACCGACCCATGTCGATGAGCGAGCAAGAGCCCATCTTGTTGCACCAGCGTGATGCGCGCGGCGTGCACACCCTCACGCTCAACACCCCCAAGACCTTCAACGCGCTCAGCGAAGCGATGCTGGCGGCGCTGTCGGCCAAGCTGGACGAGGTGGCGGCCGACGAAGCCGGGCGCGTGCTGGTCATTGCGGCGGCGGGCAAAGCGTTTTGCGCCGGGCACAACCTCAAGGAAATGCGCGCCAACCCCAGCTTGGCGTACTACCAGCAGTTGTTTGCGCAGTGCTCGCGCATGATGCTGCAGATCCAGCGCCTGCCGGTGCCGGTGATCGCGCGCGTGCAGGGCCTGGCCACGGCGGCAGGGTGCCAGTTGGTGGCGCAGTGCGACCTGGCGGTGGCGGCCGAGGAAGCGCGCTTTGGCGTCAACGGCATCGACGTTGGCCTGTTCTGCGCCACGCCCAGCGTGCCACTGGTGCGCAACGTCCCCACCAAGGTGGCGATGGAAATGCTGCTGACGGGCGAGTTCATCAGCGCGCGCGAGGCGCACGCGCGCGGTCTGGTCAACCGCGTGGTGCCGCTGGATGCACTGGACGCCGAGGTCGAGCGGCTGGTGACGTCGATCCTGGCCAAGCCGCGTGCGGCCATCGCGATGGGCAAAGCGGTGTTTTACCAGCACCGTGAGACCGGCATCGAAGCCGCCTACCAGTTGGCCGGGCAGACGATGGCGTGCAACATGATGCACGAGGTGGCGCAGGAAGGCGTGCAGGCGTTCATCGAAAAACGCGCCCCGGCGTGGCGCCAAGGGGGGGCGTGATGGCGCGCTCGCCGCTGCCGCTGGACGACATGGAGGCGTGGCTGCGCGCCTTTGCCCAGCCCGGCGCGCTGCTGGAGCTGGGCGTGCTGGCCCTGGCGTGGGCGCTGGCATGGCTTGCGGTGCGCGGGTTGCAGCGTGCCTTCAACCCCGACGCCGAGCGCTCAATCTGGTTTGGCCGCCGCGGCATCGACGGCGTGCTGTTTCCGCTGCTGTGGCTGGTGCTGGCCTACGCCGGGCGGGCGTTGACGGCGATGTGGGTGCCGCGCGCGGTGTGGAGCGTGGCCATCCCCGCGCTGATCGCGTTGGTGGTCATCCGGGTTGGTGTCAAGGTGCTGGAGGTGGCGTTTCGCGGCGCGGCCTGGCTGCGCCCGGTGGAGCGCTCGTTGTCGTGGCTGGCGTGGCTGGCGGCGGTGGCGTGGATCACCGGGCTGCTGCCGGTGGTGTTGGCCGAGCTGGACCAGATCCACTGGAAGTTGGGCGGCAGCACGGTGTCGGTGCGCACGCTGCTGGAGGGCGCGCTGTCGGCCGCAGTGGTGCTGATCGTGGCGCTGTGGGTGTCGTCGGCCATCGAGGCGCGGCTGCTGCGCGACGCCAGCGGCGAGTCGCTGTCGCTGCGCAAGGCGGCCAGCAACGCCACGCGTGCGTTGTTGCTGTTCGTCGGGTTGATGCTGGCGCTGTCGGCGGTGGGCATCGACCTGACCGCGCTGTCGGTGTTGGGTGGCGCCATCGGCGTGGGCATCGGCTTTGGCCTGCAAAAACTGGCCGCGAACTACGTCAGCGGCTTTGTCATCCTGACCGAGCGCAGCATGCGCATCGGCGACATGGTGCGGCTGGACACCTTCGAAGGCGTGGTGGCCGACATCAAGGCGCGCTACACGGTCATCCGCTCGGTCAGCGGACGCGAGTCGATCGTGCCCAATGAGATGCTGATCACGCAGCGGGTGGAAAACCTGTCGCTGTCCGACCCGCGCGTGTGGCAGTCCACCGTGGTCAGCGTCGCCTACGACAGCGACGTTGACCTGGTGCAGCGGCTGCTGGAGCAGGCCGCGCTGGAGCAGCCGCGTGTGCTGCGCGACCCCGCGCCGCTGGCGGCGCTGTCGGCGTTTGGGGCCGACGGGCTGGAGTTCACGCTGGGCTATTGGATCGCCGACCCGGAAAACGGCCAGCTTGGCCTGCGCTCGGCCATCAACCTGCGCATCTTGGCGCTGCTGCGCGAGCACGGGGTCGAGATCCCGTACCCGCAACGCGTGCTGCACCTGCGCGGCGCCGCGGGTGCGGGCGTCGCGCAGGCGACGAATGGCGGCGCCGGCTAGGGCTTGTGGGGCGTACGGCCTGTGCCTATAATCGTCAAAAATCGAACGACCGTTCGTTTTTTGTGGCCCTGGCGGCGCCGGGGCCCGTACAATGGGGGCCTGGTTGACGTTGACGTAAACGTCAACCGTGGCAAACACGCTTTGGTCACCTTCAGGAGCAACGCATGAAGATCCTCGTCCCCGTCAAGCGCGTGGTGGACTACAACGTCAAGGTGCGGGTCAAGGCCGACGGCAGCGGCGTGGACATCGCCAACGTCAAGATGAGCATGAACCCGTTCGACGAGATCGCGGTGGAAGAGGCCGTGCGCCTGAAGGAAAAAGGCGTGGCCGCCGAGATCGTGGCCGTATCGTGCGGCGTGGCGCAGTGCCAGGAAACGCTGCGCACCGCGATGGCCATCGGCGCCGACCGCGCCATCCTGGTCGAAACCGACGTCGAGCTGCAGCCGTTGGCGGTGGCCAAGCTGCTCAAAGCGCTGGTGGAGCGCGAGGCGCCGCAGTTGGTCATCCTGGGCAAGCAAGCCATCGACGACGACGCCAACCAAACCGGCCAAATGCTGGCCGCGTTGCTCGATTGGCCGCAGGCCACCTTCGCGTCCAAGGTCGAAGTCAAGGGCGACGAGGTCGAGGTCACGCGCGAAGTCGACGGCGGTCTGGAAACGCTGGCGCTCAAGCTGCCGGCCATCGTCACGACCGACTTGCGCCTCAACGAGCCGCGCTACGTGACGTTGCCCAACATCATGAAAGCCAAGAAAAAGCCGCTGGACACCGTCAAGCCCGCCGACCTGGGGGTGGACGTGGCGCCGCGGCTGCAAACGCTCAAAGTGGCCGAGCCGCCCAAGCGCAGCGCCGGCATCAAGGTGCCTGACGTGGCCACGCTCGTGGACAAGCTCAAAAACGAAGCCAAGGTCATCTGAGGAAAGGACACGCCACCATGACCATCCTCGTCATTGCCGAACACGACAACGCCACCCTCAAGGGCGCCACGCTCAACACCGTCGGGGCGGCGCTCAAGCTGCAAGCCGCCGGGGGCGGTGACATCCACGTGCTGGTCGCAGGCCAAGGCGCCGCGCCGGCGGCGCAGGCGGCGGCGCAGATCGCCGGTGTGGCCAAGGTGCTGCACGCCGACGGCGCGGCGCTGGCGCACGGTCTGGCCGAAAACCTCGCGGCCCAGGTGCTGACGCTGGCCGCGGGCTACAGCCACATCCTGCTGCCGGCCACCGCCGCCGGACGCAACGTCGCGCCGCGCATCGCCGCCAAGCTGGACGTGGCGCAGCTGAGCGACATCACCGCGGTGGTGGACCTGCACACGTTCGAGCGCCCGATCTACGCCGGCAACGCCATTGCCACCGTGCGCAGCAGCGACGCGCAGCACGTCATCACCGTGCGCACCACGGCGTTCGACGCGGCGTCCGCCAGCGGTGGCGGCGCCACGGTCGAATCCGTGCCCGCGGTGGGCGACAGCGGCAAGAGCCGCTTCGTCGGCAGCGAGCTGGCCAAGAGCGACCGCCCCGAGCTGACCGCGGCCAAGATCATCGTCTCCGGCGGGCGGGCGTTGGGCAGCGCCGAAAAGTTCAACGAGGTCATCACCCCGCTGGCGGACAAGCTGGGCGCGGCCATCGGCGCCAGCCGCGCCGCGGTCGATGCCGGCTACGCGCCCAACGACTGGCAGGTCGGACAGACCGGCAAGATCGTCGCGCCGCAGCTGTACATCGCGGTGGGCATCAGCGGCGCCATCCAACACCTGGCGGGCATGAAGGATTCAAAGGTCATCGTGGCCATCAACAAAGACCCCGAGGCGCCCATCTTCAGCGTTGCCGACTACGGCCTGGAAGCCGACCTGTTCCAAGCCGTGCCGGAGCTGGTCAAGGCGCTGTAACGGCCGCCACCAACCACCCAGGGCATTCAGCGCGTCGCTGCATGCCCCTTTTTTTGCCGACCGGAGACACCCCATGACCTTCAAGGCCCCCGTGCAGGATATGCTGTTCACGATGCGCCACCTGGCGCGTCTGGACGAGATCGCCCGCCTCCCCGGCTTCGAGGAGGCCAACCTTGAGACCGCGCAGGCGGTGCTGGAGGAATGCGCCCGCCTCAACGAGGAGGTGGTGGCGCCGCTGAACTGGGAAGGCGACCGCAACCCTTCGTCGTGGCGCGACGGGCAGGTGCTGACCACGCCGGGGTTCAAAGAGGCGTTTCGCCAGTACGCCGAAGGCGGCTGGCAGGGCTTGCAGCACCCGGTGGCGTTCGGCGGCCAGGGCTTGCCCAAGACGATCGGGGCCGCGTGCACCGAAATCCTCAACGCCGCCAACCTCAGCTTCGCGTTATGCCCGTTGCTGACCGACGGCGCCATCGAGGCGCTGCTGACCGCCGGCAGTGAGGCGCAAAAGCAGCTCTACATCCCGCCGATGATCGAGGGCCGCTGGACCGGCACGATGAACCTGACCGAGCCGCAGGCGGGCAGCGACCTGTCGCTGGTGCGCACGCGCGCCGAGCCGCAGGGTGACGGCACCTACAAGCTGTTCGGCACCAAGATTTTCATCACCTACGGCGAGCACGACATGGCGGACAACATCGTCCACCTGGTGCTGGCGCGCGTCCCCGGCGCCCCCGAAGGGGTCAAGGGCATCAGCCTGTTCATCGTGCCCAAGTTCCTGGTTAACCCCGACGGCAGCCTGGGCGCGCGCAACGATGTGCACTGCGTCAGCATCGAGCACAAGCTCGGCATCAAGGCCAGCCCCACGTGCGTGCTGCAGTTTGGCGACCACGGCGGGGCGGTGGGCTACCTGGTTGGCGAGGAAAACCGTGGCCTGGAGTACATGTTCATCATGATGAACGCGGCGCGTTACGCCGTGGGCCTGCAGGGCATCGGGCTGAGCGAGCGCGCCTACCAAAAGGCGGTGCAATACGCGCGCGAGCGCATCCAGAGCCGCCCCGTGGACGGCAGCGTGGCCGGGGCCGCGCCCATCATCCACCACCCCGACGTGCGGCGCATGTTGATGACGATGCGGGCGCTGACCGAAGGCTGCCGCGCGATGGCCAGCGTGGCGGCGGCCGCGTACGACGCCGCGCACCACCACCCGGACCCCGAAGCGCGCAAGCACAACCAGGCCTTTTACGAATTCATGGTGCCGCTGGTCAAGGGCTACAGCACCGAGATCAGCCACGAAGTCACCAGCCTGGGCGTGCAGGTGCACGGCGGCATGGGCTTCATCGAGGAAACGGGGGCCGCGCAGCACTACCGCGACGCCAAGATCCTGACCATCTACGAGGGCACCACCGCGATCCAGGCCAACGATTTGGTCGGTCGCAAGACGGCGCGCGACGGTGGCGCCACGGCGCTGGCGGTGGCGCGCCAGGTGCAGGCCACCGAAGCGGCGCTGGCGGCCAGCGGCACGGAAGCGGCGCGCGCCGTGCAGGTGCGCCTGCAGGCCGCGCGCGAGGCCTACGAGCAGGTGGTGGCGTACATCGCCGCGCAGGCCAAGGGCGACCCGGTGGCCGCCTACGCCGGCAGCGTGCCGTACCTGATGCTGGCGGGCAACGTGATGGCCGGCTGGCAAATGGCGCGCGCGCTGCTGGCCGCGCAACAGGAGCTGGCGGCTGGGCGCGACGAGGCGTTCATGCGCGCCAAGATCGCCACCGCGCGCTTTTACGCCGAGCACATCCTGCCGCGCGCGCTGGCGGCGCGCGACGCCATCGTGCACGGCGCCGACAGCCTCAAGGCGATGCCGCTGGACGCGTTCTAAAACAACACCTTCTCGACCACAAGGGCTCCGCATGTCACGCATTCCCCCCGCGCTGCAAGGGCTGGCGCTGCCGGTGATCGGCTCGCCGCTGTTCATCATCAGCAACCCCAAACTCGTCATCGAGCAGTGCAAGGCCGGTATCGTCGGCTCGATGCCGGCGCTCAACGCCCGCCCGGCGTCGCAGCTCGACGAGTGGCTGGCCGAAATCACCGAAGCCCTGGCGGCGCACAACACCGCGCACCCGGACCGGCCGGCGGCGCCGTTTGCCATCAACCAGATCGTGCACAAGAGCAACGACCGCCTGGAGCACGACATGGCGCTGTGCGAAAAGTACAAGGTGCCCATCATCATCACGAGCCTCGGGGCGCGCGAAGACGTCAACCAGGCCGTGCATGGCTGGGGCGGGGTGGTGCTGCACGACATCATCAACAACACCTTTGCGCACAAGGCCATCGACAAGGGCGCCGACGGCCTGATCGCGGTGGCGGCCGGCGCCGGGGGGCACGCGGGCACCAAAAGCCCCTTTGCGCTGATCCAGGAAATCCGCCAGTGGTTCGACGGCCCGCTGGCGTTGTCGGGCTCCATCGCCACCGGTGGCGCGGTGCTGGCGGCGCAGGCCATGGGGGCGGACTTTGCGTACATCGGCTCGTTGTTCATCGCGACGCACGAGGCGCGCGCCAGCGACGCCTACAAGCAGTGCATCGTCGAGTGCACGTCGGACGACATCGTCTACACCAACCTGTTCACCGGCGTGCACGGCAACTACCTCAAGCCGTCGATCCGCGCCGCCGGGCTGGACCCGGATCACCTGCCCGAGAGCGACCCGAGCAAGATGAATTTTGGTGGCGGCGCGGCCAAAGCCTGGAAGGACATCTGGGGTTGCGGGCAGGGCATCGGCGTGGTCGATGCGGTGCGCCCGGCGGCCGAGGTGATCGAGCGGCTCAAGCGCGAGTACGCCCAGGCCCGCCAGCGCCTGTGCGCGGCCTGACCGTGGCGTTCCCCCGCGCCCGCGCCGGCGCGGCGGGCCAAGCGGGGGTCAGGCGGCGGGCGCGCCGCCCGGCGGGCCCCAGGCCGCGCTGACCTGCCGCCACAGCGCGCGGCGCAGCTCGGCCTCGGGGGCATCGGCAGGCAGCACCACCCGTTGCGGCATCGAGCGCAGCCAGGTGAGCTGGCGTTTGGCCAACTGGCGTGTCGCGGCGGCGGTGCGCTCGTGCAACAGGGCGTGCGCGGCGGCGTCCAACGCAGCGTCGCCGGCGGCGTCCAGCGCTTCCCACACCTGGCGGTAGCCCACGCAGCGCAGGGCCGGCAGGCCCAGGTGCAGCTCAGCGCGCGCGCGCAAGCGCCGCACCTCGTCCACCAGGCCGCCGTCCCACATCGCCCGCAGCCGCGCGTCGATGCGCGCGCGCAGCCAGTCGCGCTGGCTCGGCTCCAGGCTCAACAGACACCCGCTCAGCCCGTCGACGGTGGGGGCCGCGGGTATGGCGGGCGCACCGCGCCAGCGGCGCTGCAACGCCGACAGGGGCTGCCCGGTGGCGCGCCACACCTCCAACGCCCGGCCGATGCGCTGGGCGTCGTGCGGGGGCAGGCGCGCGGCCGTGACCGGATCGACCCGCGCCAGGTCCGCATGCAGCGCGGGCCAGCCGCGCGCGCGCGCTTCGGCCTCGATGGCCGCACGCAGCTCGGGCTGCGCTGGCGGCAGCTCATCCAACCCCTCCAGCAGGGCTTTGAAATACAGCATCGTGCCGCCCACCAGCAGCGGCCAACGGCCACGCGCGCGGATGGCGTGCAGCAGCGCCGTGGCGTCGCGCACGAACTCGGCGGCGCTGTAGGGTTCGCTGGGGTCGCGGATGTCGATCAGATGGTGCGGCACTTGCGCGCGTTCGGTGGCGCTGGGCTTGGCGGTGCCGATGTCCATGCCGCGGTACACCAGCGCCGAGTCCACGCTGATGATCTCCAGCGGCCAATCCTGCGCCAGGGCCAGCGCGAGCGCCGTTTTACCGCTGGCGGTGGGGCCGGCCAGCGCCAACCAGGCGACGCGGTTGGCCGACGTCGGCGTCGGGGTCATCGCGCCTCCGTCAACGGGCGGTGGCCACCGGCGCCGGGCGCGCCTCGCCGTGGCGCTGCACCAGCGTCCACGCGACGGTGGCGATCGCCGCGGCCCAGAACCACAAGCCGTTGGTCAGCGGGTACACTCCGGCGGCCGCGCCGTCGGCCATGCGGTGGCCCAGCCAGGTGCCCATCGCGAAGGCGGTCACCATCATGATGAATCCTGCCAACGCCGAGGCCGCCCCCGCCGCTTGCGGGAACGGCGCCACCGCGCCGCTTTGGCCGCACGGCTGGTGCACGCCGTGCGCCAGAATGAACAGGTAGTACGGCCCCATGATGGCCCAGGTGGTGTGCAAGCCGGCCAGCGCCAGCACACCGCACAACGTGCCGCCGGTCAGCGTGAGCGCCGCGGCCACGGCCACCGTGCGGCGCACACCCAGACGCGGGATCAGCCGACGGCACATGAAGGTGCCGCTGATGTACACCACCGACATCGACAGCATCAGCAAGCCATAGCCGGTTTTGCTGTGTCCCAGCACGTTGATGAAGACGAACGACGACGTGGCCAAAAACGTGAACAGGCCGCCGTACGACGTTGCCGCCAGCAGCGCCCAGGCCCAAAACGTCGGGTGCTGCGCGATGCGCGCCCAGATGCGCAGCATTTCGCGTGGACGCAGCGCATGGGGGTTGCGCTGGGGCAGCGTTTCCTCGAAGCGCCAGGCCACCAGCGCCAGCCCCGCGGCGCCGAAGACAGCCAGCGCCGCCATCGTCGCACGCCAGCCCAGCCATTCGGTCAGCCAGCCCCCAAGCGGGCCGCTGATGACGGCAAACAACCCCAGGCCGCTCAAGCCCTTGGACATCACGCGCGCGCCCTCGGTGGGGGCGTACAGGTCACGCACGATGGCGCGCGCGCCCATCACCGCCGCGCCCATCGCCGCCCCTTGCACGATGCGCCCCAGGATCAACTGCTCGATGCTGGTGGCCAGCGCGCACGCCACCGCCGCCAGCGCGTAAGCGGCCAGCCCAGCCAGCAGCACCGGACGGCGTCCCCAGCGGTCGGACAGCGGCCCCCAAAGCAGTTGGGCGGTGCCAAACGCCAGCAGCAGGGCCGACAGCGTGGCCTGCACCTGGGCCATCGGCGCCTGAAACGCGGTGGCGATCGACGGCAGCGCGGGCAGGTACAGGTCGGTGGCCAGCGGCTGCACCCCCAGCAGCAGCGACAGCAGCACGACGACCCAGCCAGCGCTCATGCGTGGGTGGACGGTGGCGGTTGACATGGTTATGGATGGTAACAACAAACGTGATCACGGGCCGCCTGCAGGCGACTCAGCGTCCGCGCAAAAACAACGCGTCCAGCTCACGCAGCGTCAGTTGGCGCCACGTCGGACGCCCGTGGTTGCACTGGTCGCTGCGCGCGGTGGCTTCCATCTGGCGCAGCAGCGCGTTCATCTCCTCCAGCGTCAGGCGGCGGTTGGCGCGCACCGCGCCGTGGCAGGCCATCGTGGCCAGCAGTTCGTGTTGGGCGCGTTGCAGCACGTGGGCGCCGCCGTGTTGCTGCAACTCGGCCAGCACCGCGCGCGCCAGCGCCACGGGGTCGGCTTGCGCCAGCAGGGTGGGCACACTGCGCACGGCCAGCGTCTGGGCGGACAGCGGCGCCACGTCCAACCCCAGCTGCTGCAGCGTCGACGCGTGATCGTCGGCCGCCGCCATGTCCAGCGGGGTGGCCTGGAACGTCACCGGCACCAGCAGGGGCTGGCTGGGCAGTTGGGCCTGGGGCCCCGTCAGTTGGGCCTTGAGCCGTTCGTACACGATGCGCTCGTGCGCGGCGTGCATGTCCACCAGCACCAGCCCGTGGGCGTTTTCAGCCAGGATGTACACGCCGTGCAGCTGCGCCAGTGCCCGCCCCAGCGGCCAGACCACCTCGTGCGGCTCGTCGGCGTGCGCCACCGGGGCTTGGGTGGCGGTGTCGGTGTCCGGCGAGGGCGCGGGTGCGTTGGGCCAACCCGCCCAGCGCGGGGCGGGTTCGCGCGCGCCCAGGGCCAGCGCTGGGGCGCTGCGGTAGCGCGTGGTGTCCCAGTCCGGCCTGGGCGCGTCGTTGGGACTGGCCGGTGGCGCGGCGGGGGCGGCCGCCGCGCTGTCGGGTGGTGACGGTGCCACTTCGGCGGGGCCCGCTGCTCGCGGGGTGGCCAGCGCCGCCTCGACGGCGCGCTGCACCGCCTGATGCACCGCGCCACTGTCGCGAAAGCGCACCTCGATTTTGGTGGGGTGGACGTTGACGTCCACCGCACGCGGGTCGATGTCCAGCCACAGGATCCAGGCTGGCTGGCGCTGGCCGTGCAGCACGTCGTCGTAGGCGCTGCGCACGGCGTGGGTGAGCACCTTGTCACGCACGTAGCGCCCGTTGACGTAGGCAAACTGGCGGTCGCTGCGCGCCCGTGCGGCGTCCGGGCGCACCACCCAGCCATGCAGGCGCAGCGGGCCGGCCTGCGCCTGCACCGGCAACGCCTCGGCCAAAAAGTCGTCGCCGATGGCGCTGGCCACCCGCTGCTGCCAGGCGAGCTGGGGCGTCAGCGCGGCCACGGCACGCCACTGCTGCACGAGCCGCCCCTCGTGCCAGATGGCAAAACCCACGTCGGGGCGCGCCAGCGCGTGGCGGCGCACCGCTTCGATGCAGTGCGCCAGCTCGGTGGCGGGGCTTTTGAGGAATTTGCGCCGCGCCGGGGTGGCGAAAAACAGCTCGCGCACCTCGACGGTGGTGCCTACGGGGCGCGCGGCGGGTTGCAGCTCGCCGCTGCGGGCGTGCAGGGTCCAAGCGCAGCCCTGCGCATCGTCGGCGCTGCGCGACGTCAGCGTCACGTCCGCCACCGAGGCGATGGCGGCCAACGCTTCGCCCCGAAAGCCCATCGTCGTGACCGCTTCCAGCTCCTGCAGGTCGCGGATTTTGCTGGTGGCGTGGCGCTGCAGCGCCAGCGGCAGCTCGGCGCGCGGGATGCCGCAGCCGTCGTCTTCGACCACGATGGCGCGGATGCCCCCGGCCACCAACCGCACGGTGATGCTGCGCGCGCCGGCGTCCAGCGCGTTGTCGACCAGCTCGCGCACCACCGAGGCCGGACGTTCCACCACCTCGCCAGCGGCAATCTGGCTGATCAATTCGTCGGGCAGCGGCTGGATCGGGCGGCGCGCCACGGGCGCGGCGGCGTAAAAGGCGTCGGTCACGGCCGCCATTGTAGGCCGCACCTCAGGTGCGGCGGCTGCGCGCCAGGGGTGGGTTGCGTTCGAAATAACGCCGGATGCCCTGCGCCAGCGCGCGCGCCAGGCGGCGTTGGAACGCCGGGTCGCGCAGCCGTTGTTCCTCGTCGGGGTTGCTGATGAAGGCGGTTTCGACCAGCACGCTGGGGATGTCGGGCGCGCGCAGCACGGCAAAGCCCGCTTGCTCGACGCGCGGTTTGTGCAGCGGCCCGACGCTGCGCAACAGGCCCAGCAACGTGTCGCCGAGCTTGAGGCTGTCGTTGATCTGCGCCGTCATGCTCATGTCCAGCAGCGCGCGTTGCACGTGCGCATCACCCACCTGGACCGGCAGGCCGCCGACGCGGTCGGCGGCGTTTTCCTTGTTGGCCATCCAACGCGCGGCGGCGCTGGAAGCCCCCCGCTCGCTGAGGGCGTAGACGCTGGCGCCGCGCGGCCGCGGCGAAAAAAACGCATCGGCGTGCAGGCTGACCAGCAAGTCGGCCTGCACCTGCCGCGCTTTGGCCACGCGCGTGTGCAGCGGCACGAAATAGTCGTCGTCGCGCGTCATGAACACGCGCACGGGGTTGCCGCGCACCTCGGTGCCGTCGAGCTCGTCGCGCAGCAGCCGTGCAATGGCCAGCACGACGTCTTTTTCGCGTGTGCCGTTGGGGCCGATGGCGCCCGGGTCTTCACCTCCGTGCCCGGGGTCGAGCGCGACGATGATGAGGCGTTGGGTGGCCGGTACGCTACGGGCGGCGGGTTGCGGGGCGCGCGCCGCCGGCGCGGCCGCCCCGGTGCGCCCCGACGCCACAGGGGCAGGGGCGTCGGCTTGGGCGTGGTGCCGGGCCAGCCATTCGCCCAGCGGATCGTGCGCGCTTGCGGCCGGGGCCGCGGCAGGGGCGGAGGAGGGCGCTGGCGGCGCGGATGCGGCGCTGTGGCGCGCGATCAGCGCCTCCAGCGGGTCGATCGGTTGCTGCGGGTGCAGGTCCAGCACCAGGCGGTGCTGGTACGCCGCCACCGGCTCCAGCTGAAACACTTGCGGTGCCACGGGCGCCTTGAGGTCCAGCACCAGCCGCACCGTGTCGGGGTCGAACAGCCCCACCCGCACCCGCGCCACGTACGGATCGTCCGGCGTGATGCGCTGCACCAGGGCCTGCAGTTGCGGCAGCAAATCCGCGCCGCGGATGTCCACCGCCAGCCGGGGTGGGTCGGCCACGTACTGCGGCGTGGCCTGCAACGCCTGGTCGGCTTCGATGGTGACGCGCGTGTAATCCCGCGCCGGCCAGACGCGGATGCCGACGATGCGCGCCGCCCAGCCGACGGTGGGCAGCGCGCCGGTCAGGGCCGCCAGCCACGCGCCCAACGCACGGGTCAGCAGCCGACGGCGGTTGGCAACGGTGGGGTGGTGCATCGTCATGGGGTTGACCGCAGCGCCAGCAGCGCGGCCTCGCCGGCCGCGGTGCGCGCCTGCCACGTCAGGTGGCGGTGGTGGTCGTCGTCGTGCTGCAGGTGCAGCGCCACGTCCACCGTGCCCAGCAGGCGCCCCGCGCGTTCGGGCCATTCGACCAGCTTGAGTCCAGGCGCGTCCATCAGTTCCGCCAACCCCGCGTCCAGCCATTCACGGGGGTCGCTCAGCCGGTACAGGTCGGCGTGCATCACCGTCACCGCGGTGGTGCCCAGCGTCACCTCGTAAGGTTCCACCAGCGCGTACGTGGGGCTCTGGATGCGCCCCTGCACACCCAGCGCTCGTAGCAGGTGACGTGTCCACGTGGTCTTGCCGGCGCCGAGCTCGCCATGCAACGTCAGCCGCAGGTTGGCGCGGCCAGGGTCGGCGCGCAGCCAGGCGGCCAGGCGCTGCGCCAGCGTCGCCAGGGCCTCCTCATCCAGGTGGTGCCAGGTGTGTTGGGCCCGTGGGGGTTGATCGTCGTCGTGCATCGCGTTCTTTACAATGGCATGCCATGGACCGCGCCGCACCGACGCCGCCCGCCGACGCGGCGCCCGACTGGCTGGCCCGTCTCGGGGCTTGGGCGCGCGAGCTGGGATTTTCCCAGATCGGTGTGGCCGACGTCGACCTGTCCAGCGCCGAGCCGGGGTTGCTGGCGTGGCTGGCGGCCGGCCACCACGGCACGATGGCCTACATGGCGCGCCACGGGCTCAAGCGTGCCCGCCCCGCCGAGCTGGTGCCCGGCACGGTCAGCGTCATCACCGCCTGCATGGACTACCTGCCGCCCGGCGGCCGCGACGACTGGCGCGCGGCCGAATGGGCGCGCTTGCACGACGCGCGTCAAGCGTGCGTCTCGCTGTACGCCCGTGGGCGTGACTACCACAAGGTGCTGCGCCAGCGCCTGCAGCGGCTGGCGCAGCGGTTGCAGCAGGCGTGGGCCGCGGCGTACCCCGACCAAGCGGCGCTGGCGTACCGGGTCTTCACCGACTCGGCGCCGGTGCTGGAGGTGGAGCTGGCCCGCCGCAGCGGGCTGGGCTGGCGCGGCAAGCACACGCTGCTGCTGTCGCGGCAGGCGGGGTCGATGTTTTTCCTCGGGGAAATCTTCATCGACCGCTGGTTGCCGCGCACCGCGCCCACCGACGGCCATTGTGGACGCTGCCGTGCCTGCTTGGACGTGTGTCCCACCGGGGCCATCGTGGCGCCGTACCGCCTGGATGCACGGCGCTGCCTGTCGTACCTGACGATCGAACACGCGGGCGCCATTCCCGTCGAACTGCGCCCAGCGCTGGGCAACCGCATCTACGGCTGCGACGACTGCCAGCTTGTGTGCCCATGGAACAAATACGCCCGCCGCAGCCCGCTGCCGGACTTCGAGCCGCGCCCGGCGCTGGCCGACGCCACGCTGCTGCAGCTGTGGGCGTGGGACGCCGCCGCCTTCGAGCGCCACACCGAAGGTTCGCCGATACGGCGCATCGGCTACGCACGCTGGCGGCGCAACCTGGCGGTGGCGCTGGGCAACGCGCGTCGCGCCGCGTTGGCCCGCGGCGACACCGGGCACGCCCAGGCCGTGCAGCAGGCGCTGCAGCAAGCGCTGGCGCAAGGCGATGACGATCCGCTGGTGCGCGAGCACATCGCTTGGGCGCTGGGCTAACATGCGCGTATGGCGGCATCCCCCTCCCACCCCGACGCACCGCTGCGCTCCGCTTGGGCCGTGTGGCGCGAGCTGCTGCGCCTGACCGGGCGGGTGCTGGCGTTGGCGTTGCAGCCGGACAGTTACCGCGGCCCGCGCTGGCCGGTGGTGGCGCGCCACCTGGTGCACGCGGCGCTGCCGGCGCTGTGGTGGTACACGGTGCTGTCGGCGCTGGCGGGGCAGGTGCTGATCCGCATCGTCGTCGTCACCGCCCAAGGCTATGGGCTGAGCCAGTACGCCGTCGAGATGGTGGTGCGCGTGCTGGTGCTGGAGCTGCTGCCGCTGGCCGCGGCGCTGTTCGTGCTGTTGCGGGTGATGATGGCGCACGCCGCCGAGCTGCGCCGCGCCTGGCGCCAGGATCGCTGGGCCGCGCTGGTGGCCGCGGGCGGCAACCCGTGGCGTGACCGTGTGCTGCCGGTGGCGCTGGGCGGGGCGTTCGCCACCGTGTTGTTGACCGTGGTCAGCAGCGTGGTGGCGTGTGTGTTGGCGTACCTCAATTTGTACGGTTTTTCGCCGTGGGCGCTGGCGGTGTACACGCGGGCCGTCGGGCACATCTTCGATCCGGTGGTGTCGTTGATCTTCGCCCTCAAAACCCTGGGCTTTGCGCTGGCCGTGGCCTTGGTGCCGCTGAGCGCCATGTTCGACGAGCGCCGCCCGAGCGACGTGCGCGCGCTGGTGCGCACCGCCAGCGTGCTGTTGGCGGTGGAACTGTTGGCGCTGGTCGGCAACTATTGGTGAACCCTGGCGACGCACGAGAACATGGCAACCGACCAACCTTCCGCTGCCCCGTCCACCGACAGGTCCGCTGCCGCAGCGACCCGGGCGCTGGAGCGGCGCGCGCGTGCCCTGCTGGCGTTGTTGGCCGCGCTGCTGCTGGGCGTGGCGCTGTACCTGATGGTGGCGCGGGGTGTGTTCGAGCCAACCCAGCACTTAACGCTGGTTACCGATGACGCCGAGGGCGTGACCGTGGGCATGGACCTGACGTTTTCCGGCTTCGCCATCGGGCGCGTACGCCGCATCGACCTGGCCGACGACGGCAGCGTGCACCTGCAAGTGGATGTGCCCAAGCGCGACGCGCGCTGGCTGCGCGAGTCCAGCGTCTTCACGCTGGAGCGGGGCCTGGTGGGCGGGACCCGGCTGCGCGCCTACACCGGCGTGATCGACAGCCCGCCGCTGCCCGACGGCGCCGTGCGGCCCGTGCTGCGTGGCGATGCGCTGGCCGACCTGCCGCGCGTGCTCAACACCGCGCGCGAGGTGGTGGAGCACCTGCGCGCGATGACGGCGGCCGACGCCCCTGTCAACCTCGCGCTGCGCGAGCTGTACGCGCTGTTGCAGCGCGCTACCGGGCCCGACGGTGCCTTGCACGCCGCGTTGGGCCAAGCCGACCGGGCCCGCCTGAGCGCCACGTTGCGCGAGGTCGAGGCCACCGTGACGGCAGCGCGCCAGTTGCTGCAGCGCAGCGACACGCTGGTGCAGCGTGCCGACGCGCGCGTGCTGGGGCCGGGGGGTGTGGTGGACGATGTGCAATCCGCGCTGCGCGAGGCCGCCGCCCGTTTGGCCGAGGCCAAGGCCACGCTGCAACGCGTCGATGCCATTTTGGAGGACGTGCAGGGCGTGGCGCGCAACGCGCGCGCGGCCAGCGTCGACCTGGACGCTTTGCGCGCCGAGGTCGAAGTGACGCTGCGTCGCGTCGACGCGCTGATGCTGGACTTGCAGCGGCGTTGGCCGTTTGCGCGTGAGACGGAGGTGCGGCTGCCATGAACGTGGTGCGCTGGGGTGGGGCGGCGCTGGCCGCGGCGCTGCTGGTTGGATGCGCCGCGCAGCCACCGGTGCCGGGGTGGCGGCTGGACCTGCGGCAGGCGGTCGAGCAGGGCACGCTGGCGTACCTGCAAGGCCATGACCGCGTGGCCAGCGTGCACGCCCAGCGCGCGCAGCAGGCGGCCGCCCAAAGCGCCCAGGCCACGGCGTTGGCGCGCCAGGCGCTGGCGCACTGTGCCGCGCAACTGGCGGCGCTGCAGGGCCAGGGGTGTGCCGCGGCCGCACCGTACCTGGCTGATGCCACCGCGGCCGAGCAAACCTACGCTGCTTGGCTGGCCGGCTGGCCCGCGCGGCCCTGGGAGGGGCCCGGCCGCCCAGACGCCGCAACCCTCCCGAGCGCCGCGCGCGCGCTGGCGCAAGCGTGGCCCGCGCCGCCGGCGGCCGACCTGGCCCGTTGGCTGGGCGCGCTGGACGACCCGCTGACCCGTCTTGTGGTGGGAGGGTGGCTGTGGCATGCCGTGGGGCTGGATGGGGCGGCCGTGGCGGTGCTGGTCGACACCGCCAGCGGCCAAGGTTGGCGCCGGCCGCTGGCGGCGTGGCTGGCGGTGCAGCAGCGCTTGGCCGAGCGCGCCGGCGACACCGCCACCGCGGCGCTGGCGCAGCGCCGCTTGGATTGGCTGCTGCACCCGGCGGTGGCGCCCGCATCGGGCCCGTCGTCCGCGGGCGCGGCCCCGCAACCGGTGGACTCCGCCCCGCGGTGACGGCGGCCTCGCGCCGCTTGGGGCACAATCCGGGCTGGGCGCCCCAGCCGTCTAACCGCAGGGCCGGGCGGGGCGCATGCTTAGTCGCAGTGCCCTGCCTTCGCCTTTGTTTTATTCGATGATCAAGCCTCGCTACCCCGGCAGCGTGCGTGCCCCGCACCGCCGCGCCACCGCCCCCTCCGCCTCGACCGGCCCCGCCGTCGCCCTGGTTGATGAGCGCTACTTGATCTGGCTGGCCGGGCAAACGGTCAGCACGCCCGTGCGAACCTTGCAGCGTGGCGCGCTGCACGGCGTCATGGCCCAGCTCGCACGCGCCGGCGGCGCGGAGGGTGGGTTGCTGCGCACCGTGCTGTTCACCGACCAGACCTGCACCGAACTGTACGACGACGTCGTCATCCGCACCGTCCCCGCGCACGCCAGCGACGGCGGCCTGAGCCTGGTGCGTGCGCTGGGCGGCGAGCTGGCCCAGTTGTCCCGCCACCAGCCGGGCGTGACGCTGATCGTGGCCAGCGACGACGAGCGCCTCATCCCCTACATCGACGAGGCGCAGTGGCGCGGCGCGCGTGTGGTGCTGGTGGCCGACGACGGCGTGCACGATTTCGCCCGCCTCAGCGCCGACGACCCGAGCTGGGCGCGCCTGCTGCTGCAGGCCGATCGCCGCGTGGCGTTGTCGCCGGCGGCGTGGGAGGCCCTGACCCAACCGGCGGGGGGCGAAAGCAGCGACGCGGGGCGCGACGCCGACCAGCCCGACGAACACTGGCGTGCCGAAGTGGCGCGCATCCTCGACCAGTGGTGGTCGGCGCAGACCGAAGACGAACGCCTGGACCTGGCCGCGGCGATGCGGGTGCAGCAAGGTGTGCCGGCGGAAGCGGACCGCAGCATCCTGATGCAGGTGCGCCGCGAGCTGGGCCGCAACCTCAGCTTTGCCGAAAAGCGCCTGATGCGCGACATGGTGCGCCACATCGTGCTGGGCGAGGCCGCCGCCCCCGAAGCGCCCGCGCCCGAAGCGCTGCCCGTGGCGCAAGACTGAGCCGCGTACCCTGCCGTGAGCGCGGATCGCCCCCGTGCCCCAGCGGCCCCCGAGCACGGTGCGGGGCAGGCCTTGGCGGCTTGGTTTTGCACCCCGCCGGGGCGCTACCTGCTGGCATGGGAAGCGCGTCACTTCGCCGATGCGGTGGCCGATGCGTTTGGCTACCATGCGCTGCAGCTGGGCATGCCGCAGCTCGACGCGCTGGCCGCCAACCGGATGCCCCACCGTTGGCTGGCGGCGCCCGAAGAGGTACAACCCGACCTGGTTGCGGCCCAGCCGCCGCAGCGCCCGGTCGATCTGGTCGCGCACGCGGCGGCGTTGCCGTTCCCGGCCGACAGTCTGGACCTGGTGGTGTTGCCGCACACGTTGGAGCTCAGTGCCGACCCCCATGCGGTGCTGCGTGAGGTTGAGCGCGTGCTGGTGCCCAACGGCCGCGTGGTCATCAGCGGCCTCAACCCGCTGAGCCTGTGGGGGTTGCGGCAGGCGCGCGCCCACCTGTGGGCCCGGGCGGGCTGGGCCAGCAGCCGCTGGGCACGCCCCTACCTGCCCGAGGCGGGGGCGTTCATCGGCCTGGGCCGCTTGCTTGACTGGTTGCGCTTGCTCAGCCTGGAGGCCGAGCGCATCGAGCGCGGCTGCTACCGACCCGCCGTGCGCAGCGAGCGCTGGCTGCGGCGCTGGGCTTGGATGGACCGCTGGGGCGCGCTGTTGTGGCCGCCGCTGGGCGCGGTGTATTTCATCGTGGCCGTCAAGCGCGTGCGTGGCATGCGCCTGCTGGGGCCGGCTTGGCGACCCACGCGGGCCGCGGCCGCGCCGGCCGTGGTGGCACGACGCGACGGACAACCCACCCCCCCATGACCGACGTCATCATCTACACCGACGGGGCCTGCAAAGGCAACCCCGGCCCGGGCGGCTGGGGTGCGCTGCTGCGCGCCGGCCACGCCGAAAAAGAGCTGTGGGGCGGCGAAGCCCGCACGACCAACAACCGCATGGAGCTGACCGCGGTCATCGAGGCGCTGGCGGCGCTCAAGCGCCCGTGCCGCGTGCACCTGTACCTGGACAGCGAGTACGTGCGCAAGGGCATCACCGAGTGGCTGCCCGGCTGGAAAGCGCGTGGCTGGCGCACCGCCGACCGTCAGCCGGTCAAAAACGCCGACCTGTGGCAGCGCCTGGACGAGCTGGTGCACGGCCGCGGGCACGAGATCCACTGGCACTGGGTGCGCGGCCACAGCGGCGACCCCGGCAACGAACGTGCTGACGCCCTGGCCAACCGCGGCGTGCCCGGCGCTTGAGGGCGTGCCGCCGGCGCGCCGTGGGGGTACGTCACCCTCGTTTACACAACAGCAACGCGTCTCGGTTACAGTGGCCACGCAATGACCACGTGGCCCACCATTCGCAGGAGTGCCCATGCCGATGCCCCGTCGCGCCGTGATGCCGTTGGCCGTGTTGGCCTTGATCGCGCTGGCCGCCGCCGCTTGGTGGTGGCAGCGCCGCCCCGCCACGCCCGCGCAACCGCCGGCGGCCGCGGCGCCCGCGCCGGCCCCCACGGCGCGCGCGCCCGGACCCGGCGCGGGCGGCCCCGCGGGGCCGGGGCGCGGCGGGCCGCCCGCGGTGGAAGTGGCGTCGGTGCAGCTTGCGCCGCTGGTGGACGAAGCGCAGGCCGTTGGCACGTTGGTGGCGCGCCAGCGCGTCGTGGTGCGGCCCGAGGTGGCGGGCCGCATCGTCGCCATCGGGTTTGCCGATGGTGCCCCGGTGCGCAAAGGGCAGTTGTTGTTCCAACTCGACGACACCCTGCAAAAAGCCGAGCTGGCCCAAGCCCAGGCCCAGTTGGCGGTGCAGCAAGCCAACCTGCGTCGCAACGAGGAGCTGGTGGCGCAAGGCTTTGTGGCGCAGCGCGTGCTGGATGAGAGCCGTGCCGCCGTGCAGGTGGCCCAGGCGCAAGTCGAGCTGGCGCAGGCACGGCTGACGCGCATGCGCATCGTGGCGCCGTTCGACGGCGTGGCAGGCATCCGCCAGGTGCACGTCGGCGAGTACGTCAAGGATGGCACCGAGCTCGTGCACGTGGAAGACACGTCGCAGTTGGTGGTGGATTTCCGCTTGCCGGAGCGGCTGCAGCCGCGCGTGGCGGTGGGGCAGACGTTGCGCCTGACGGCGGACGCGCGCCCGCAAGCGGTGTGGGAGGCCAAGGTGCAGGCCATCGACCCAGCGCTGGACGCCGACGGCCGCGCCCTCATCGTGCGCGCCGCGCTGCAAGGCGCTCGCCACGGGTTGCAGCCTGGCATGTTCGTGCGCGTGGCGCTGGTGCTGGGCCGTGAACCGGCTGCGCTGTGGGTGCCCGAGGAATCCATCCAGCCGCAGGGGCAGCAGTTTTGGGTCTGGCGTGTGCGGCAGGCGCAGGGCGAGCAGCCGCCCGAGGTCGAGCGCGTGGCGGTGCAGCCCGGCGCACGCCGCGGTGGCCAAGTGCACATCGTGCAGGGCTTGCGTGAAGGCGACACCGTGGTCGTGGCGGGGCAACAGCGCCTGCAGCGCGACGGCACGCCGGTGCGCATCGTGCAAGCCGGGCAGGGCGGCCCGGCCAGCGGCCCCGCAGGCCCCGCCGCTCCGGGGCAGCGCCCGCCCGCCGGTGCGGACCGTGCGCCACAGGCCGGCCAAGGCGGCTGAGTTCCGACAAGCGCGCAGAGGTCGGCCATGCAACTGCCCGAAATCGCCATCCGACGCCCGGTGTTTGCCACCGTGCTGTCGCTGCTCATCGTGTTGGTGGGCTGGGTGTCGTTCGAGAATCTCTCGGTGCGCGAGTACCCCAAGATCGACGAGCCGGTGGTCACCGTCACCACCCGGCTGGCTGGCGCGTCCAGCGAGGTCATCGAATCGACCGTCACCAAAGTGCTGGAGGATTCGCTGGCCGGCATCGAAGGGGTGGACGTCATCACCTCGATCAGCCGGCCCGAGCAAAGCCAGATCTCGGTGCGTTTCCGGCTCGAGCGCGACCCCGACGCCGCCGCAGCCGAGGTGCGCGACAAGGTCGCGCGCGTGCGCGGACGCCTGCCGCAGACGGTCGACGAGCCGGTGGTGGCCAAGGTCGAAGCCGACGCCTTCCCCGTCATCTGGATCGCGCTGAGCTCCGAGCGCTACTCGCCGCTGCAACTGACCGACCTGGCCAACCGCATCGCCAAGCCGGTGCTGCAAACGGCCACCGGTGTGGCCGAGGTGCGCATCTATGGCGAGCGCCGTTTTGCCATGCGGGTGTGGCTGGACCCCGACCGGCTGGCCGCCTACGGCCTGACCGTGCAGGACGTTGAAGACGCGCTGCGCCGCGCCAACCTGGAGGTGCCGGCCGGCCGGGTCGAGAGCCTGCAGCGTGAGTTCAACGTCACCGCGGCCACCGACCTTCGAACCCCGCAGCAGTTTGAGGAGGTGGTCATCCGCACCGCGGCCAGTGGCCTGCCGGTGCGGCTGCGCGACGTGGCCCGTGTCGAGCAGGGCGCGGCGGACGAGCGCACCTCGGTGCGCCTCAACGGCCGCGACACCGTGTCGCTGGGCGTGATCCGGCAGGCCACGGCCAACCCGCTGGAGCTGTCGGCCAGCGTGCGCGCGCTGCTGGCCAAGGTGCAGGCCGACCTGCCCCCCGGCATCGACGTGCAGGTGGCCAACGACAACTCGGTGTTCATCGACCGCTCGATCAAGGCGGTGTACCAGACCATCCTCGAAGCGGTGGTGCTGGTCACGCTGGTCATCGTGCTGTTTTTGCGCACCGCCCGCGCCTCCATCATCCCGCTGGTGACCATCCCCGTCAGCCTCGTGGGCGCTTTTGCGCTGATGGCGTTGTTCGGGTTCACGATCAACACCCTGACGCTGCTGGCGTTGGTGCTGGCCATCGGCCTCGTGGTCGACGACGCCATCGTGGTGTTGGAAAACATCCACCGCCACATCGAGGAGGGCATGACGCCGCTGGCCGCCGCGATCAAGGGTTCGCGTGAAATCGCCTTCGCGGTGGTGGCCATGACGCTGACGCTGGCGGCGGTGTACGCGCCGCTGGCGTTCACGCCCGGGCGCACCGGGCGGTTGTTTGCCGAATTTGCGCTGGCGCTGGCCGGGGCGGTGCTGGTGTCGGGCTTTGTGGCGTTGACGCTGTCGCCGATGATGTGCGCGCGGCTGCTGCGGCATCAGGCCAAGCCCTCGTGGTTCGACCGCGCGATGGAGCGGGGCTTGGCCGCGGTCACGCGCGGCTACGGGTGGGCCCTGGGATGGGCGCTGCGCGCACGCTGGGCCGTGGTGCTGCTGATGGTGGCGTGCGCGGCGGCCAGCGCCTGGTTGTTCAAGACCACCAAGCAGGAACTGGCCCCGCTGGAAGACCGCGGCGTCATCCTCAACATCGTCAACGCCCCCGATGGGGCCACCGCCGCGTACACGTCGCGCTACGCCGCGGCCATCGAGCGCATCGGTCAGCAGTACCCCGAGTTCGATCGCATCTTTGCCCTCGTCGGCAACCCGACGGTGTCGCAGGCGACGGTGTTTTTCCGCGCCAAGCCGTGGGAGGAGCGCCAACGCTCCACGCTGGAGCTGGCGCGCGAAATGGCGCCCAAAATCGCCAGTCTGCCTGGCGTGACGGCGTTTCCGATCACGCCACCTTCGCTCGGGCAAGGGTTTCGCGAGCGTCCGGTCAACTTTGTCATCACCACCAACGACAGCTACGCCAACCTGGCGCGCGTGGTGGCGGAGTTTCAGCGCCGCATGGCGCAGTACCCGGGTTTTTTGCAGGTGGACACCGACCTGCGCATGAACAAACCCGAGCTGCGCCTGGAGGTGGACCGCGAGCGTGCGGCGGCGTTGGGTGTGAGTGTCGATGCCGTGGCGCGCGCCGTGGAGACCATGCTTGGCGGGCGCACCGTGGGCCGCTACAAGCGGGAGGGTGAGCAGTACGACGTCATCGTGCAGACCGAAGCGGTGCAACGCAGCGCGCCGCAGGACATCGAGCGTCTGTACGTGCGTGGCCGCAACGGTGCGATGGTGCCGTTGGCCGCGCTGGTCAAGGTGCAAGAGGTTGTCGCCCCGCGCGAGCTCAACCACTTTGCCCAGCGGCGCAGCGCCTCGATCACCGCCAACCTCAGCCCGGATTTCGCGTTGGGCGAGGCGCTGCAGGTCATGGACACGATCGCGCGCGAGGTGCTGCCCGAGGGCTACGCCACCGACCTCAACGGCTCCAGCCGCGAGTTTCGCGCCGCGGCCGGGTCGTTGGCGGTGGTGTTCGTGCTGGCGCTGCTGTTCATCTACCTGGTGCTGGCCGCGCAGTTCGAAAGCTTCGTCGACCCCTTCGTCATCATGCTGTCGGTGCCGCTGTCGATGCTGGGGGCGCTGGCGGCGCTGAAGTGGAGCGGTGGCACGCTCAATGTGTTCAGCCAGATCGGGCTGGTGACGCTGGTGGGCTTGATCACCAAGCACGGCATCCTGATCGTCGAGTTTGCCAACCAGCTGCGCCAGCAGGGGCTGGGCCTGCTGGACGCGGTGCGCCGCGCCGCGGAGCTGCGCCTGCGCCCGATTTTGATGACCACCGGCGCGATGGTGCTGGGGGCGATCCCGCTGGCGTTGGCCACAGGGGCCGGCGCCGAGAGCCGTCAGCAGATCGGCTGGGTCATCGTTGGCGGCATGAGCGTGGGCACGTTGCTGACCATTTTCGTCGTGCCCACGGTGTACCTGCTGCTGGCGCGTCAGCGGGTGCCCGGCGCCGACCGCACGCCGGTGCCGGCGCAGGCCGAGCGCGCGCACGGCTGAGTGCAACACCCCACGGCTCGCAGCACGGTGGCAGCCAACGGATCGATGCGCGGAGGCTGAAGCGGTGGGCCGGTCTTGCTGAGCGGTGGTTTCTCATCACTTGTACAATGTGCTTGTACAACAACGAGGATGCCGCTATGACCATCGAGACCACCTACAGTCAGGCGCGCGAACAGCTCAAGGTGCTGATGGATCGCGCGGTGGACGATCGCGAGGTCATCGTGGTCCGCCGCCGCTCGGGCGGCGCTGTGGCGATGATTGCCGCCGATGAGCTCGAGGGTCTGTTGGAGACAGCCCACCTGCTGCGGTCATCCAAAAACGCCGAGCGCCTGTTGACGGCACTCAACCGGGCGCGCCTGGGTCATCTGAAGCCCACGACGCTGAACCAACTCAGGAAGGACGTGGGCCTTGAGCCGTGAGTCCATCCGGCTTGCGGTGTGCCATCCTGAGTTCCTGGAGGACCTGCGCCACTGGGTCGAGACCGACCGGCGCACCGCCCAGCGTTTGCTCGACATCGTCGAAGCGGTGCTGCGTGATCCCTTCGACGGCATTGGTAAGCCCGAGCCCCTGAAATACCTTGGGGCGGACGTCTGGTCGCGCCGCATCACGCAGGAACACCGCTGCGTCTACCTCGTCAAAGCCGACCGGGTCGAATTCCTGCAGGGGCGCTACCACTATTGACCGTAGGCACGACAAGCGGCTGCGTTGTGCGGTGAAGAGGGGTGCAATCGGCCTGAGGGTGCCCTTCGGTCCCCAAGCGCGACTTCACAGAACCTCGCTGGCAAAGTCCGCCAGACGCGAGCGTTCGCCACGCGCCAGCGTGACGTGGCCGCCGTGCGGCCAGCCTTTGAAGCGGTCCACGACGTAGGTCAGCCCCGACGACCCCTCCGTCAGGTAGGGGGTGTCGATTTGCGCCAGGTTGCCCATGCACACGAGTTTGGTGCCCGGCCCCGCGCGGGTGATGAGCGTCTTCATCTGCTTGGGCGTGAGGTTTTGCGCCTCGTCGATGATGACGTATTTGTTGAGGAAGGTGCGCCCGCGCATGAAGTTCATGCTCTTGATCTTGACGCGGCTGCGGATGAGATCCTGCGTCGCGGCGCGCCCCCACTCGCCGGCCGGGTTTTGTCCGCCCTTGGCCAAAAACTCCAGGTTGTCGTCCAGCGCGCCCATCCACGGCCCCATTTTTTCTTCCTCGGTGCCGGGCAAAAAGCCAATGTCCTCGCCCACGCTGACGGTGGCGCGGGTCATGATGATCTCGGTGTAGCGGCGCTCGTCCAGCACCTGCGTCAACCCCGCGGCCAGCGCCATCAGCGTTTTGCCGGTGCCGGCGGTGCCCGCCAAGGTGACGAAGTCGATGTCCGGGTCCATCAGCAGGTTGAGCGCGAAGTTTTGTTCCCGGTTGCGCGCGGTCACGCCCCAGACGGCGTTTTTCAGGTGCGTGTAGTCTTTGAGCGTGCGCAGCACCGCGGTCTTGCCGCGCAGTTCCACCACGCGCGCGTACAGCGGCGGCTCGCCCGGGGCTTCGTGGTAAACGAACTGGTTGAGCAGCATCTGCTGCACCACCGGGCCGCTGATCCGGTAAAAAGTGTGGCCGCCTTGCTGCCAGCTCTCCACTTTTTTGCCTTGGCGCGCCCAAAAGTCCGTCGGCAACGCCAACATGCCGGTGTACAGCAGCTCGACGTCGTCGATGGTTTTGTCGTTTTCGTAATCCTCCGCCGCCAGGCCCAGCGCCCGCGCTTTGATGCGCATGTTGATGTCTTTGGACACCAGCACCACGTCGCGCTCGGGGTGACGCTGCTTGAGCGCTTGCACCACGACCAGGATCTGGTTGTCGGCCTTGCCTTGCGCGATGCCGTCCGGCAGCGGGTGGTGGAACACCTCGGTCTGAAACAGCAAGGTGCCGGTGGCTTCGCGGTGGCCCAGCGCCGTCAGCGGCACGCCGTTGCGGATGTCGCCGCGCACCGTGGCGGCCAGCGCGTCGAGCGTGCGGCTGGCCTGGCGCGCGTTGCGCGCCACCTCGCTCATGCCTTTTTTGTTGTTGTCCAGCTCCTCCAGCACGACCATCGGCAGGTAGATGTCGTGCTCCTCGAAGCGGAACAGGCAAATGGGGTCGTGCATCAGCACGTTGGTGTCCAGCACGAACAGCTTGCGCGGCCCGCCGTTGGGCCGGGGCGTGCGGCCCGTGGCCGCAAGGGGCTGCTCGTCGCGGGGCGCGGCCGTCGGGGCCGACGGCTGTCCTTCGGCAGCGCCCGCCGGGGCGGCGGCGCTGACCGTGTCAGTGGGGGCAACGGCAGCGCGCCGCGCGCGGCGTGGCGCCGGCGCGGGGCTGGCCGAGGGCCCCGGGGCTGACGTGGCCAGCGTGGACGCCGGCGTGGTCGGCGGCGTCGTGGGCTCGGGGGCGGCAGCGGCGGGGGTGGCGCTGCGGCGGACGGTGGCGTCGGCTTGGACGCGATCGCCTTTGCGGCGTGGAGGGGGCGGTAACGGCATGGCGGGATGATGCCAGAAAAGACAACGCCGCCCACACGGGGCGGCGCGTACAGGGGTTCAACCGAGCATGAGCGCGCGCGTCATGCGGGGCGGCACGGGGTCACGCGGCCTTTTTGCTCAGCATTTTGACGGCCTTCAGCACCTCGTCCACATGACCCGGTACCTTGATGCCGCGCCACTCTTGCAGCAGGATGCCCTCAGGGCTGATCAGAAACGTGCTGCGCTCGATGCCTTTGACCTTTTTGCCGTACATGATTTTGTTTTTGACCACCCCGAACATGTGGCACATTTTTTCTTCGGTGTCGGCGATCAGCTCGAACGGCAGTTCCAGCTTGGCTTTGAAATCTTCGTGCGACTTGAGGTTGTCGCGCGACACCCCGAACACCTGCGCCCCTGCCTTGACGAACTCCGCGTAGTGGTCGCGGAACTGCATGGCCTCGGTGGTGCAGCCCGGTGTGTGATCCTTGGGGTAAAAATACAGCACCAGGATCTGGCCGAGGTGGGACTGGTGGGTGACTTTGATGCCGCCGGTCGCTTGGGCTTCGAATTCGGGTATGGGTTTGTTGACGACGACGGCCATGCAGCAAGTCCCCTTATAACAGCAACTTGCCAATTGTAACACATCGCCGCGCGGCAACCCGCGGTCGCGCCGCCGCCTGGCGGGGTCAGCCGGGGCCCGATTCGATCAGCAACGCCGCCACGACGCGGCGGCCTTCGCCGGCCAAGATGTTGTAGGTGCGCGCCGCAGCCATCGTGTCCATCGTCTCGACGCCGATGCCGCGTTCGATCAACGGACGCAGCAGCGCCGGCGGCACAAAGCGCAGCCGCGGACCGCTGCCAAACAGCACCACTTCGGGCGCCAGCTCGGCCAGCTGCGCGAAGTGCTCGACCGTCAACGCCTCGAAGCGCGCGCAGTCCCATGCCCGCAGCACGCCGCTGGCGGCGATCACGACGCTGTGCTCGTAGCGCTGGCCGCCCGCGTGCAGCCAGCCCGGACCGTGGGCCTGGATGGCCAGGGTGTCGATGCGGTCGGGCTGGATCTTCATGGGCGGCGCCGTGGTGCAGCGGGTATTCTGTGGTGAAATTATGCCCGCCATGCTGCCCACCATCCACAAATCCGCCAAACTCGCCAACGTCTGCTACGACATCCGCGGCCCCGTGCTCGAAAAGGCCCGTCAGATGGAGGAAGACGGGCACAAGATCATCAAGCTCAACATCGGCAACCTGGCGGTGTTCGGGCTGGAGCCGCCCGACGAGATCGTGCAGGACATGATCCGCAACCTGCCGCAGGCGGCCGGCTACACCGACAGCAAGGGCCTGTTCGCGCCGCGCAAGGCGATCGTGCACTACACGCAGCAAAAGGGCATCGCCGGCGTCACGGTGGACGACGTGTACCTGGGCAATGGCGCCAGCGAGCTCATCACGATGAGCATGAACGCGTTGCTCAACGCGGGCGACGAGATCCTGGTGCCGGCGCCGGACTACCCGCTGTGGACGGCCTCCGTTTCGCTGTCGGGCGGCACGCCGGTGCACTACCTGTGCGACGAGTCCAACGGCTGGATCCCCGACCTGGACGACATGGCGCGCAAGATCACGCCGGCCACCAAAGGCATCGTCGTCATCAACCCCAACAACCCCACCGGCGCGCTGTACCCGGTGGAGGTGCTGCAGGCGATCGTGGCGCTGGCGCGCAAGCACGGCCTGATCATCTTCGCTGACGAGATTTACGACAAGGTGCTCTACGACGGCCACGTACACACCTCGATCGCGTCGCTGGCCGATGACCTGCTGTTTGTCACCTTCAATGGCCTGAGCAAAAACTACCGCTCGTGCGGCTACCGCGCGGGCTGGATGATCGTCTCGGGCGACAAGCGGCGCGCGCGCGACTACATCGAGGGCCTCAACATGCTGGCGTCGATGCGGCTGTGCGCCAACACGCCGGGCCAGTTGGCCATCCAGACCGCGCTGGGCGGCTACCAAAGCATCAACGACCTGGTAGCGCCCGGCGGGCGGTTGTGCCGCCAGCGCGATTTGGCGCACCGGCTGCTGACCGACATCCCCGGCGTGACCTGCGTCAAGCCTAAGGCGGCGCTGTACATGTTCCCGCGCCTGGACCCCAAGGTTTACCCGATCGAGGACGACCAGCAGTTCGCCTACGACCTGCTGGCCGAGGAAAAGGTGCTGATCGTGCAGGGCACGGGCTTCAACTACCCGACGCCGGACCACTTCCGCCTGGTGTTTTTGCCGCACGAGGACGACCTGGCCGAGGCGATCGGACGCATCGCGCGCTTCCTGGGCCACCTGCGGCGCCGCTACGGCACCGACTGACGCCCGTCGCGATCGTTGTGTTTTATCCACCGCGTTACGACGAACAACCCGAACGAACATGAGTCAACTTCCCCCCATCCAAGTGGGCCTGCTGGGCATCGGTACCGTGGGCAGCGGCGTGTTTCGCGTGCTGCAACGCAACCAGGAGGAGATCCGTCGCCGCGCCGGTCGTGGCATCGCCATCACGATGGTGGCCGACCTCGACACCGAGCGCGCACGCGGTATCGTGGGGGATGCGGCGCAGGTGGTGGCCGACGCCCGCGCGGTGATCGCCAACCCCGACATCGACATCGTCGTCGAGCTCATCGGCGGCTACGGGATCGCCCGTCAACTGGTGCTGGAAGCCATCGCCGCGGGCAAGCACGTCGTCACCGCCAACAAGGCGCTGCTGGCGGTGCACGGCACCGAGATTTTTGCCGCCGCACAGGCCAAGGGGGTGATGGTGGCGTTCGAGGCGGCCGTGGCCGGTGGCATCCCCATCATCAAGGCCCTGCGCGAAGGGTTGACCGCCAACCGTATCCAGTGGGTGGCCGGCATCATCAACGGCACCACCAACTTCATCCTGTCCGAAATGCGCGACAAGGGGCTGGACTTCGACGTCGTGCTCAAGGAGGCGCAGCGCCTGGGCTACGCCGAGGCCGACCCCACGTTCGACATCGAGGGCATCGACGCCGCCCACAAGGCCACGCTGATGAGCGCGCTGGCGTTTGGCATCCCGGTGCAGTTCGACAAGGCCTATGTCGAAGGCATCACGAAGCTGCAGGCGGCCGACATCCGCTACGCCGAGCAACTGGGCTACCGCATCAAGCTGCTGGGCATCACCAAGCGCGTGGCCGGCGGGGTGGAGCTGCGCGTGCACCCGACGCTGGTGCCGGCCAAGCGCTTGATCGCCAACGTCGAGGGGGCGATGAACGCGGTGGTGGTGCAAGGCGACGCCGTGGGCACGACGCTGTACTACGGCAAGGGCGCAGGCAGCGAGCCGACCGCCAGCGCGGTGATTGCCGACCTCGTGGACGTGACGCGCCTGCACACCGCCGACCCGCAGCACCGCGTGCCCCACCTGGCGTTCCAGCCGCACGCCATGAGCGACCTGGCCATCGTCCCGATGGCGCAGGTGGTCACCGGCTACTACCTGCGGCTGCGCGTGGCCGATCAGGCCGGCGTGCTGGCCGAGGTCACCGGCATCCTGGCGCGCGCCGGCATCAGCATCGACGCCGTGCTGCAGCGCGAGGCCGACGAGGTCGGCGGCGAAGGCAGCACGCAAACCGACCTGATCATCCTGACGCACGACACCGCCGAGGGCACGATGGACGCGGCGCTGGCGGCCATGCAGGCGCTGCCGACGGTGCTGGCGCCGATCGTGCGCATCCGTAAGGAGGAACTGGCCTGATGCGCTACCTCTCGACCCGCGGCGACCCCGCGCGGCGCCGCTTCAGCGACATCTTGCTGGAGGGTCTCGCGCCCGACGGCGGCCTGTACCTGCCCGAACACTACCCGCAGGTGGACGCCGCGACGCTGGCGCGTTGGCGGCGCATCTACCACGAGCAGGGCTACGCCGAGCTGGCCTTCGAGATCCTGTCGCTGTACATCGACGACATCCCGCCCGACGACCTGCGCGCGCTGCTGCGCCGCACCTACACGGCCGAGGTGTTTGGCACCGGCGAGATCGTGCCGCTGCGCCACCTGGAAGACGGCCTGTGGCTGGAGGCCCTGTCCAACGGCCCGACGCTGGCCTTCAAGGACATGGCGATGCAGTTGCTGGGCCACCTGTTCGAGTACGAGCTGGCGCGCCGCGGCGAAACCCTCAACATTCTGGGGGCCACCAGCGGCGACACCGGCAGCGCCGCCGAGTACGCGATGCGCGGCAAGCGCGGCATCCGGGTCTTCATGCTCAGCCCGCACGGGCGCATGAGCCCGTTTCAGCAGGCGCAGATGTACAGCCTGCAAGACCCCAACATCCACAACATCGCCATCGAGGGCGTGTTCGACGACTGCCAGGACATCGTCAAGGCGGTCAGCGCCGACCTCGCCTTCAAGCGGCAGTACCGCATCGGCACGGTCAACTCGATCAACTGGGCGCGGCTGCTGGCGCAGGTGGTGTACTACGTCGCGGGCTGGATCCAGGCCACCGAGCGCGACGACCAGCGCGTCAGCTTCGCCGTGCCCAGCGGCAACTTTGGCAACGTCTGCGCCGGCCACATCGCGCGCATGATGGGGCTGCCGATCGAGCGGCTGGTCGTGGCCACCAACGAAAACGATGTGCTGGACGAGTTTTTCCGCACCGGGGTGTACCGCGTGCGCGGCAGCGCCGACACCTACGAAACGTCCAGCCCGTCGATGGACATCAGCAAGGCGAGCAACTTCGAGCGCTTCGTGTTCGACCTGCTCGGGCGCGACGCGGCGGCCACGCGTGCGTTGTTTGCCGAGGCGCTGGCGCGCCACGGCCGCTTCGACCTGTCGCAGCACCCGGCGTTTGCCCAGGTGCGGCAGCGCTATGGCTTTGTCAGCGGCCGCAGCACCCACGCCAACCGTATCGAGACCATCCGCACCACGTGGCAGCGCCATGGCGTGCTGATCGACCCTCACACGGCCGACGGCGTCAAGGTGGCGCGCGAGCACCTGCAGCCCGGCGTGCCGATGATCGTGCTGGAAACCGCGCTGCCCATCAAGTTCGCCGCCACCATCGTCGAGGCCATTGGGCAAGAGCCGCCGCGCCCGGCGCATCTGCAGGGGATTGAGCAGTTGCCCAAGCGCGTGCTGGTCATGCCGGCCGACGCCCAGCGTGTCAAAGACCACATCGCCGCGGTGTGCCAAGCAGGTTGACCGTGCCATGACCGACCGCCCCCATCCCGCAAGCCCGCGTGCTGCGCTGCTCAGCGTCGAAGAAGCGCTGCAGCGTTTGTTGGAGGGTCTGGCGCCCGCGGTGCAGACGGTGCAGCAGGTGCCACTGGAACAGGCCGACGGGCGCGTTTTGGCGCAGGACGTGGTGGCTGGGCTCGATGTGCCGGGGTTCGACAACAGCCAGATGGACGGCTACGCCGTGCGCTGCGCCGACGTGGCGCGCGCCCTCGAACAAGGTCGGCCGCTGCCGGTGGCGCAGCGCATCGCGGCCGGGCACTTCGGCGTCGAGTTGGCGCCGGGCACCGTGGCGCGCATCTTCACCGGCGCGCCGCTGCCCGCCGGCGCCGACGCGGTGGTCATGCAGGAGGACGCCCAGCCCGCCGAGGCGCCGGCGGACGCGCCCCAGGCGCCGTTGGGCTGGATTCGCGTGGAGCGCGCGCCGCAGCCCGGCCAGTGGGTGCGCCGCCGCGGCGAGGACGTGGCGCGCGGCCAGGTCGTGCTGCGGGCCGGGCAGCGGCTGCGCGCGGCGGATCTGGGGGTGGCGGCGTCGTTGGGCATGGCCAGCGTGCCGGTGTGGACGCGCCTGCGCGTGGCGCTGGCGCCCACCGGCGACGAACTCGTGCAGCCCGGTACCGTGGCGCCGGCGGACTTGCCGCCGGGGGCGCTGTACAACTCCAGCCGCTACGTGCTGGTGCCGCTGCTGCAACGGCTGGGCTTCGAAGTGACCGTGTTGCCGGTGCTGCCTGACGACCGCGAGGCCACCGAGCAAGCGTTGGCCGCCGCGGCGCTGCGGCACGATGCCATCGTCACCACCGGCGGCGTGTCGGTGGGGGAGGCCGACCACGTCAAGCCCGCGGTGCAGGCGCTGGGCGCGCTGGATTTGTGGCAGGTGTCGATGAAGCCGGGCAAGCCCTTCATGCACGGCTGGATCGACCGCGCTCGCCTGGGTGGGCAGGGGCGTTGCCACGTGCTGGGGTTGCCGGGCAACCCCGTGTCCAGCGTGGTCACGTTGGCGTTGCTGGCGCGTGCCGCGCTGCTGCGGCTGGCCGGGGCCACGGTGGCGGCGCAGCTGCCGCCGGCGCTGTGGGTGCGGGCCGACTTCGATTGGCCGCGCCCCGACCGACGGCGCGAGTTTGTGCGCGTGCGCCGCAACGCGGACGGTGGGGTCGACTTGTTTCCAAACCAAAACTCGTCGGTGTTGACCTCGGTGGCGTGGGCCGACGGGCTGGTCGACATTCCCGCCGGCACCACCGTGGCGCGTGGCCAATGGGTGGCCTACCGTGCGCTGGACGGTTGGTGGGATTAGCGCGTACGATCGGGCCTTGACGTCATGGACAAACGCATCCGCATTCGCCTGTTTGCCAGCCTGCGCGAGGCTTTGGGCACCGCCGAGCTGGCGCACACCACCGCGGCCGCCACACTGGGGGCGCTGCGCGACGAGCTGATCGCCCGTGGGGGTGCGTGGGCCGAGGCGCTGGGTCGCCACCGTCCGGTGCGTGTCGCGCTCAACCAGGCCATGGCGGCCGAGGAAACGGCGCTGCCCGACGGGGCCGAGGTGGCGTTTTTTCCCCCCGTCACCGGAGGCTGAAGGCCATGGCGTTGCAGCGGCGCAGCGTCACGATCCAAACCGCCGACTTCGACCTTGGCGCCGAGGTGGCCGCGCTGCGTTCGGGCGATCCGGGGGTGGGGGCGGTGTGCGCGTTCGTGGGCACGGTGCGCGATGTCAGCGAAGGCGTGGCGGTGGCGACAATGGAACTCGAGCACTACCCCGGCATGACCGAACGCGCCATCGACGCCATGATCGACGAGGCTGCGCGCCGCTTCGACATCCGCGGTGTGCGCGTCATCCACCGCGTGGGCCCGCTGCAACCGCAAGACCAGATCGTGCTGGTGGCGGTCACGTCGGCGCACCGTGGGCAGGCGTTTGCCGCGTGCGAATTTTTGATGGATTACCTCAAAACCCAGGCGCCGTTTTGGAAAAAAGAGCACACCCCCAGCGGGGCGCGTTGGGTTGATGCGCGCGTCAGCGACGATGCGGCGCTGGCGCGCTGGGGCATTGAGGCGCGCAACGCGGGTTCCGTGGCCGGCTGAGGTGGGCGCCGCCCGCGCGTGGGGCCACCGAGGGCGCACGACGTTTGATCCAGCGCAACGCGCGTGCCCTTGAAACGGGGGACGCTGCGCCCCATGTGGGAATCAGTTCATCATTGGAGCTGTTTCCATGCGCATCGACAAACTCACCACCCAATTCCAAGAAGCACTGGCCGAGGCCCAATCGATGGCGTTGGCCAAGGACCACGCGTACATCGAGCCGGCGCACGTGCTGGCGGCCATGTTGGCGCAGGACGGGCCGCGGGCGTTGCTGCAGCGCGCCGGGGTCAACGTGGCGCAGCTCAAAAAAGCGGCTGAGGACGCGGTGCAGCGCCTGCCTCAGGTTCAAGGGCAGGAGCAGGTGCAGGTGGGGCGCGACACCGTGACGCTGTTGCAGGCGGCCGAAAAAGAGGCGCTCAAGCGCGGTGACCAATACATCGCCAGCGAGCTGTTTTTGCTGGCGCTGGCCGACAGCAAGATCATGCTGGCCGACGCGGCCCGTGCCGCGGGGCTGAACCGCAAAGCACTGGAAGCGGCCATCGACGCCGTGCGAGGAGGGCAAGCTGTGACCAACCCCGAAGCCGAAAACCAGCGCGAGGCGCTGAAAAAATACACGTTGGACCTGACCGAGCGGGCCCGGCAGGGCAAGCTCGACCCGGTCATCGGCCGTGACGACGAAATCCGCCGCACGATCCAGATTTTGCAGCGGCGCAGCAAAAACAACCCGGTGCTCATTGGCGAGCCGGGCGTGGGCAAGACGGCGATCGTCGAGGGTCTGGCGCAGCGCATCGTCAACGGCGAAGTGCCCGAGACGCTCAAGGACAAGCGCGTGCTGGCGCTGGACATGGCGGGGCTGCTGGCCGGCGCCAAGTACCGCGGCGAGTTCGAGGAGCGCCTCAAGGCGGTGCTGAAGGAAATCGCCGCCGAGGAAGGGCGCATCATCCTGTTCATCGACGAAATCCACACGATGGTGGGCGCCGGCAAGGCCGAAGGCGCGATGGACGCCGGCAACATGCTCAAGCCCGCCCTGGCCCGCGGCGAGCTGCACTGCATTGGTGCCACCACGCTGGACGAATACCGCAAGTACATCGAAAAGGACGCGGCGCTGGAGCGGCGCTTCCAGAAGGTGTTGGTCGACGAACCCAGCGTTGAGGCCACCATCGCCATCCTGCGCGGACTGCAGGAGAAGTACGAGTTGCACCACGGCGTCGAGATCACCGACCCGGCCATCGTCGCCGCGGCGGAGCTCAGCCACCGCTACATCACCGACCGCTTCTTGCCGGACAAGGCCATCGACCTCATCGACGAGGCAGCGGCGCGCATCAAGATGGAGATCGACTCCAAGCCGGAGGCGATGGACAAGCTCGAGCGCCGGCTGATCCAGCTCAAGATCGAGCGCGAGGCGGTGCGCAAAGAGACCGACGAGGCCTCGCGCAAGCGCCTGGAGCTGATCGAGGAAGAAATCGCCAAGCTGGAGCGGGAGTACGCCGATCTCGAAGAGATCTGGAAAGCCGAAAAAGCCCAGGTGCAGGGTTCGGCGCAGATCAAGGAGGAGATCGACCGCATCCGCTTTCAGATCGAAGAGCTCAAGCGCAAGGGCGACTTCAACAAGGTGGCCGAGCTGCAGTACGGCCGGCTGCCGGAGCTGGAGCGCCGCTTGCAGGAAGCGCAGGCGCGTGAAGCCGGCGAGGACGGCGCCAAGGGCTTCAAGCTGCTGCGCACGCAGGTAGGGGCCGAAGAGATCGCCGAGGTGGTGTCGCGCGCCACCGGTATCCCGGTGTCCAAGCTGATGCAGGGCGAGCGTGAAAAGCTGCTACAGATGGAAGATAAGCTGCACGAGCGCGTCGTCGGTCAGGACGAGGCGATCGCCGCGGTGTCCAACGCCATCCGGCGTGCACGCGCAGGGCTGTCGGATCCGAACCGGCCGCTTGGGTCGTTCCTGTTCCTTGGGCCCACCGGGGTGGGCAAAACCGAGCTGTGCAAGGCGCTGGCGAGCTTTTTGTTCGACAGCGAGCAGCACATGATCCGCATCGACATGAGTGAGTTCATGGAGAAGCACTCGGTCAGTCGCCTCATTGGCGCGCCGCCGGGCTACGTGGGGTACGAGGAGGGCGGCTACCTGACCGAGGCGGTGCGGCGCAAGCCCTACAGCGTGGTGCTGCTGGACGAGGTGGAAAAAGCCCACCCGGACGTGTTCAACGTGCTGCTGCAGGTGCTCGACGATGGCCGCCTGACCGACGGGCAGGGCCGCACGGTGGACTTCAAAAACACCGTCATCGTGATGACCTCCAACATCGGCTCGCAGCGCATCCAGCAGTTGGCCGCGCAGGGGCACGACATGGAGGACATCAAGGAAGCGGTGTGGGAGGAGCTCAAAGCCCACTTCCGGCCGGAGTTCCTCAACCGCATCGACGAGACCGTGGTGTTCCACCCGCTGTCCAACGAGCACATCAAGAACATCGCGCGCATCCAGCTGCGCACGCTGCAAGAGCGGCTGGCCAAGCTGGACCTGACGCTGACGTTCACCGACGCGGCGCTGGAGGAGCTTGCCAAGGTGGGCTACGACCCGGTGTTCGGGGCGCGGCCGCTGAAGCGGGCGATCCAGCAGCGCATCGAAAACCCGCTGTCCAAGCTGATCTTGGAAGGGCGCTTCCCGCCCAAGAGCGAGATCCCGGTCGATGTCGACCCGGTCCGCGCCCCTGGGCAGTTCATCTTTGGCCGCACGGTGCATTGAGGCGGCGCGGGCCTCGGCTCGGCCCGCTTCCCGCCATTCGGGCAGCGGCGGCCTACACGCCGTGGTAGTCGCGATACCAGCGCACGAACGCCGCCACGCCTTGCCGAAACGGTGTGTGCGGCCGGTAGCCGGTCAGGCGCTGCAGCAGCGAGCAGTCGGCCCACGTGGCCGGCACGTCGCCCGTTTGCAGCGGCAGCAACTTGCGCACGGCGCGCTGGCCCACTTCGGCTTCAATGGCCTCGACAAAGTCCAGCAGCCGCACCTTGTCGGAGTTGCCGATGTTGACCACCCGCCACGGCGCTGCGGGGCTCAGTGTGTCGCCCTCGATGGGCTGCCAGCCGTGCTCGGGCGTGCGCTCGCCGGGCGCGGGCGGCACCGCATCGATGAGCAACCCGATCGCGCGCACCAGGTCGTCCACGTAGGTGAAGTCACGCCACATGTCGCCGTGGTTGTAGATGTCGATCGGCGTGCCCTCCAGGATGCCGCGGGTGAATTTGAACAGCGCCATGTCCGGCCGCCCCCACGGGCCATAGACGGTGAAGAAGCGAAACATCGTGGTGGGCACGCCGTGGATGTGCGCCCAGGCGTGGCTCATTGCCTCGTTGGCTTTCTTGGTGGCGGCGTACAGCGTCAGCGGCCAGTCGGTCTTTTGCTGCTCGCCAAAGGGCATCTCCGAGTTGGCGCCGTAGACGCTGCTGGTGGAGGCCATCAGCAGGTGGCGCGGCTTGAGCGCTCGGGCCACCTCCAGCACGTTGAACGTGCCCACCAGGTTGGCGTCGATGTAGGCGCGGGGGTTTTCCAGGCTGTAGCGCACGCCGGCCTGTGCAGCCAGGTGCACGATGACGTCGGGCTGCGCCGCCTGCGCCGCCTTTTGCAGGGCGGGGGCGTCTTCCAGCATGGCTTCGGTGGCGGTGAAGTTGGGGTGCTCGCGCAGCAGCGCGTGGCGCCGTTGCTTCAAGCGCACGTCGTAGTAGTCGGTCAGGCCATCGAAGCCGTGCACGCTGTGGCCTTGTTGCAGCAACAGCCGCGCCAGATGAAACCCGATGAAGCCGGCGCTGCCGGTGATGAAGACACGCATCACGCATCCCCCCCGAACAAGTCGCGCGTGTAGACCTTGTGCTCGACGTCGGCCAAATCGGGGTGGTGGCGGTTGGCGAGGATCAGGTCGGCTTGGCGTTTGAAGGTGTCCAGGTCGTGCAGCACCAGCGAGTGGAAAAAGTGCGGCGCGTGCAGCGCGGGCTCGTAGACGATGATCGAGACACCTTTGGCCTTGAGCCGCTTCATGACGCCCTGGATGGCCGAGGCGCGAAAGTTGTCGCTGCCGGCCTTCATGACCAGGCGGTACACGCCCACCACCGGCGGCTGCGCCCCACGCGGCAGCGTGGCCAGGCGGCGCAGCACGTCCTCGGCGATGAAGTCTTTACGCGTGGCGTTGGCCGCCACGATGGCGCCGATGAGGTTTTGCGGCACCTGCTGGTAGTTGGCCAACAGCTGCTTGGTGTCTTTGGGCAGACAGTAGTCACCGTAGCCAAAGCTTGGGTTGTTGTAGCCGGGGCCGATGCGTGGGTCCAGGCACACGCCGTCGATGATTTGGCGCGTGTCCAGGCCGTGGGTGGCGGCGTAGGTGTCGAGCTCGTTGAAAAACGCCACGCGCATGGCCAGGTAGGTGTTGGCAAAGAGCTTGATGGCCTCGGCTTCGGTGGGGTCGGTCAGCAGCACCGGGGCATCGCGGCGGAGGGCTCCGCGGCGCAGCAGCTCGGCCACCCACTGGCCACGCGCGCCGCGGTCCCCCACGACGATGCGGCTGGGGTGCAGGTTGTCGTGCAGCGCCAGGCCTTCGCGCAAGAACTCCGGCGAAAAGACGATGCGCTCGGTGCCGTGGCGCTGGCGCGCCGCGGCGGTGTAGCCCACCGGTACGGTGGACTTGATGACGATGGTGCTGCTGGGGTGCACCTGCAGCGCCTGCGCGACGACGGCATCGACGCTGCTGGTGTCGAAGGCATTGGTGTTGGGGTCGTAGTCGGTCGGGGTGGCGACGATGACGAGGTCGGCCTGCGCCAGCGCCTGCGCGGCGTCGGTGGTGGCGTGCAGGCGCAGCTCGGCGCGCTCGGCCAGCCACTGGGCCGCCAGCGCGTCATGCACCGGGGGGCGACGCTGGCGCAGCGCGGCCACCCGCTCGGGGTTGATGTCCAGCACCGTCACATCGTGGTGCTGCGCCAGCAGCAAGGCATTGGCCAGGCCGACGTAGCCGGCGCCGGCGACGGTGATGCGGGGTGAGGTCGGAAGCAGGCTGGGTGCGGTCATGGGGTGGCTGGGCGACGGCCGATGCGCCGGGGTCAGGCGCGGCGCAGTATACGGCAGCGGCCCACTACAATGCCGCCGCACCCCGGCCTCGCGCCTGACCTTCGTTTGCACGAGGTTTGCACACCATGCCTTCTGAAGTGATGCCCAACGCCAACCCGCCCCCGAGCACTGCTCAGGGCGTCCCCGACGTGTCGATCGTGGTGCCGGTTTACCACGAACGCGACAACTTGCGCGAGTTGGTTGAGCGTGTGCAGCAGGCGCTGGGACCGACGCCGTGGTCGTTCGAATTGATTTGCGTGGACGACGGTTCCACCGACGACAGCGCCGCCCTGTTGGCGCAACTGGCCCAGCGGCACGCGTGGCTGCACCCGGTGGTGTTGGCGCGCAACTACGGGCAGTCCACGGCGCTGCAAGCGGGATTCGAGCGCGCACGTGGGCGCTACATCGTCACGCTGGACGGGGATTTGCAAAACGATCCGGACGATATCCCGGCGCTGATCGAACGCCTGGAGCGTGACCCCGAGGTGGACGTGATCTCCGGCTGGCGGCACCAGCGGCAGGACAAAGCGCTGTCACGCAAACTGCCCTCGGTGTTGGCCAACCGGCTGATCTCGTGGGCCACGCGGGTGCCGCTGCACGACTACGGCTGCGCGCTGAAGGCGTACCGGCGCGAGATCATCGAGCGCATCCGGCTGTATGGTGAGCTGCACCGGTTCATTCCCTCGTTGGCGCGCGAGGCCGGTGCGCGCATCGTTGAAGTGCCGGTGCGACATCATCCGCGCACGCGCGGTCGGTCGAAGTACGGCATCGACCGCACGTTCCGCGTGATTCTGGACTTGGTGCTGATCGTCTTTTTTTTGCGCTACCGCCAGCGTCCGTTGCACGCCTTCGGTGGCCTGGGGCTGTGGCTGCTCACCCCGGGGTTGTTGATTCTGGCGTACCTGCTCGGTGTCAAGTTGATGGGTGAAGACATCGGCAGCAGGCCGCTGTTGATGGCGGGCGTGATGATGGTGCTGATGGGGGCGCAGCTCGTCGTGGCGGGGTTGACGGGAGAGTTGCTGATCCGCATCTACCACGAGGGGGCGGCCCGACCGCAGTACCACACCCGGCCGCTGCCCGGCCCGGGGGACGGCGCATGCGCTGGACAACACCGCGCACGCGTGGAGTGAAGCTGCTGCTGCGGTCGGTGGTGTCGCTGGCGCTGCTGGCGGCGCTGATGCACGCCGTTGGGTGGTCGAACGTGGGGCGCACGCTCACCGGGGCCGACCCGGCTTGGGCGGCGCTGGGGGGCGCGTTGGCCTTGTTGGCCAACACCGCATGCGCGTGGCGGTGGCGTGCGCTGGTGCGTTGGCTGCGGCACGAGGTTCCTTGGCCATGGGCGTGGGTGGCCTACCTGCGCGGCGTGGCGCTCAACGCCGTGCTGCCGGGGGCCACGGTGGGCGGCGATGTATGGCGCGCCTGGGCCTTGCAACGCACTGGGCTGGACTGGCCGCACGCCAGCGCCAGCGTGGTACTGGACCGCCTCAGCGGCTTGTGGGGACTGGCGCTGCTGGGCGGTGGGTGTGCCGTGGCGGCGCTGCTGGCCGACGCTGCGGCGCTGCGTGGGGTGCAACCCGGCGGGACGCCGGGCCCGTGGGCCGCCGCGCTGGGCGTGGCCGTGGTGGCGCTGGCGTGGTTGCCGCGCGCACTGCTGCGCGGCGGGGTAGCGCCGACGGGGGGGCGCCATCGGTGGTGGGGCTGGTGGGCCACGCTGGCCCAGCACGAACCCGCGCGCCACTGGCGGCAGCAGTTGCTGGCGTCGGTCGGGGCGCAGGCCGTGACCGTGGCCGCGCTGTGGGCCGCCGGGCAGGCGGTGGGCTTGTCGCTGGCGTGGTGGTGGCTGGCCCCGGCCGCCGTTCCCATCTTCGTGGCGGCGGCGCTGCCCGTCGGCATGGGCGGCTGGGGCACGCGCGAAGCCGCCAGCGCCGCGGTGCTGGCCCTGCTGGACGTGCCGCCGGCCCAAGCGGTGGGGATGTCGTTGTTGTTTGGCGCCTACGCGCTGCTGCAGGCGCCGCTGGGGCTGCTGCCGCTGCCGCGCCAGCCCGGCAGCGCGTGAGGCCGCTCACTGCACCTTGGCTTTGGCGCGCAGTTCGTCTTGGAACTTGGCCAGCTTTTGCTGCTGCAACTGTTGCTGCAGCTGCGGCTTGACGGTTTCGAAGTCAGGCAGTTGGGCCTTGCGCACGTCGTCGACGCGGATGATGTGCCAGCCGAACTGGGTCTTGACCGGGGCGGCCGTGGTTTGGCCCTTGCCCAGTTGGGCCATGGCTTGACCGAACTCCGGCACGAACACGTCGGGGGTGGCCCAATCCAGGTCGCCACCGTTGGCGCCCGAGCCTTTGTCTTTGGATCGTTGTCGAGCGAGGTCCTCGAACTTGGCGCCTTTGGCCAGCTCGGCCAGCACCGCTTTGGCCTCGTCTTCGCTGTCGACCAGGATGTGGCGCGCACGGTATTCCTGCCCCATGGCCTGGGCGATGCGGTCGTACTCGGCGCGCAGCTCGGCGTCGGTGACCGGGTGGCGGCGCTGCTCGTCGGCGAACAGCTCGCGGATCAGCACGGTCTGCGTGGCCAGCTCCAGTTGCGCTTTGACCTCCGGCGACGCGCGCAGGCCGCGGCGCTCGGCTTCCTGCATGAAGATTTCGCGCAGGATGGCTTCTTCTTTCAGTTGGGCGCGCACCTGGTCGTCGACCGGGCGGCCCGAGCGGGCGACTTGCTGCTCCAAGGCCTTGAGGCGTGCGCTGGGCACGGGCTTGCCGTTGACGATGGCCAGGTTTTGCGCATGGGCAGCGCCAGCGCTGGCCAACGCCATGGCCAGCACGGCGCGGGTGAGGGTGTGTTTCATCAGGACGTCAGGATGCAAAGGGGTGGATCACACGGCGGGCGCGGGTGAACGTTCGATTTCCAACGCCAGCGCGTGCACGCCGGCGTCGAACGCCGGGCGCAACGCATCATACACAAGGCGATGGGCCGCCACGCGGCTGAGGCCGTCGAGCACGTCGGCGGCGATACGCACCCGAAAGTGGGTGCCGCGACCGCTGGCGCTGGCCTCCATGTGGCCGGCGTGGGCCGCGCTTTCGTCGATCACTTCCAGCTGCCGTGGCTGCAAGCGTTGCCGCAACAACGCGGCCAGCAATTCGGCGCTGGGCTGGCTGCGGGGGGTGCTGGGGGTCATGCGGTGTCGTCCTTGAGGTGACGGGCGACGTACAACCCCTGGCCGACGATGAAGGCCAAGGGGAAGACGTAGCCCCAGAGCTTGAAATCGACCCAGGCGTCGGTGGACCACCACGTCGCGACGACACCGTTGAGCACGGCCATGAGGACGCAGTAGACGATCCAGGCCAGCGTCAAGCGATGCCACACGGTGGCGGGCAAGGGCAGCTGGCTGCCCAGCAACAGTTGCAGCACGTTGCGCCGCCAGCCCCACAGGGCCGCGGCCAGCGTCAGCGCCAACGCGCCGTACAGCACGGTGGGCTTCCATTTGATGAAGCGTTCGTCGTGCAGCGCCAACGTCAGCGCGCCGAACACGCAGATCAGCGCCCAGGTGATTTTGTGCAGCGCCTGCAGCCGCCGGTCCAGCGCGTAGATGATGGCCATTTGCACGGTGGTGGCCGCCATCAGCACCGCCGTGGCGGTGTAAATGCCGTCCCAGCGGTACGCGACAAAGAACGCCACCAGCGGCGCGAAATCGAGCAACCAACGCATGGGCGCGATTATGCGCGGGGGCCACCACCCGTGGGGGTGTTGTGGCCATCGGTCCAGCGCAGCGCGGCCGAATTGAGGCAGTAGCGCAAGCCGGTGGGCGGCGGGCCATCGTCGAACACATGCCCCAGGTGCGCGCCACAGCCGGCGCACAGGATTTCGGTGCGCACCATGCCGTGGCTGCGGTCGAGCCGCTCGGCGATGGCCCCTGGCTGCGCGGCCCAAAAGCTGGGCCAGCCGCAGCCGGCGTCGAATTTGTGGTCGCTGTTGAACAGGTGCCGGTCGCACACGATGCAGTGGTAGCGCCCGGGGCGCCACCACGCTTCGTAGCGGCCGCTGAACGGAGGCTCGGTGGCGGCGTGGCGTGTCACGGCCCACGCCAGCGGTTCGGCTTCGCCGCGCTGTACGCGCTCGCGCAGCCGCGCCTGCCAGGCGTCGTCGCTGGGACGGTGGGGAAAAGCGGTGGTGTCGGGGTCGGTCATGGCGCGGTGGTCGGGGCGGGGGTGGGGGGCGTCAGCGTACCTGGGTGACGCAGCAGCGCGTGCAGCGAGGCGCTGCAACACACCTCCACCCGGCTGAAATCGAGCGTCACCCAGCCGCGCGCTTCGAACTGCTTGAGCACCCGGTTGATCGTCTGGCGCGACAGCCCTGCCAGGTGGCCCAGATCCTCCTGCGACAGGGTGATGCGCGGCACGCCGGCGCTGCAAAACATCAGCAGGATTTGCGCCACCCGCTCCTGCGGCGTGCGCAGCCGGCCCGCTTCGATGGCCGTCATGGCCTGCCCCAGGCGCTCGTTGAGCCGGTCGATCAAAAAGTGATTGAACGGCAAATGGGTGGCGTGCAGGCGCCGAAACCAGGCCAGCGGCATGCCCACCAGCGTGGTGTCGCGCACGGCCACGACGTCGTAGCGCCACGGGCCACCCTTGAGCACGGTGCCTTCGCCAAACCATTCGCCTGCCGGCACGCCCAAAAACGCTGACACGCGGCCGTGCGGCCCCTCGGTCTGCAGCTTGGCCATGCCGGCCAGCACGGCCCACCAGGCCACGACCTCGGTGCCGCGGCGCACCAGCAGCTCGCCGCGCGCCGCGCGCTGCAGCAGCATGGCGTGCACCAGCTCGTGCTGCGTTGTTGCCTCCAAGTCGTGAAACCACGGCTGCTGCGACAAAAAGATGCGCACGGGGTGGCGGGGGTCGAGCGTCATGGCGTGGTGCGGGAATGTCGGGTACGCGACAACTGAGGGGGTTGCACGGACGGGTTCGGTGGCTTGCCCGCTTCAGGGCGGTTGGCCATCGTCGTAAGCTTAGCGGAAGATCAAAACCAGGGGCGCCTGCCCAAGCGCCCCGCCATCCACCTGATGAGGAGTCGGAGACCATGCTGGGATTGATGCAAGACCGCCCCCTGTTGATTGCCGATTTGATCGAGCACGCCGCGCGCCACCATGGCGACGTGGAGATCGTGTCGCGCCGGGTGGAGGGGGACATCCACCGCACCACCTACGCCGAAGTGGCGCAGCGTGCCCGGCGGCTGGCCCATGCGCTCGACGCCATGGGGCTGCCGCAAGGGGAGCGGGTGGCCACGCTGGCCTGGAACGGCTACCGCCACTTCGAGATGTACTACGGCGTCAGCGGCTCCGGGCGCGTGTTGCACACCATCAACCCGCGCTTGTTGCCCGAGCAAATCGCCTGGATCGTCAACCACGCCGAAGATCGGGTGCTGGCGTTTGACATGACGTTTTGGCCCATCGTCAAGGCCATCCACGGCAAATGCCCCACCGTGCAGCGTTGGGTGGCGCTGTGCGACGATGAACACCTGGCGCGCCTGACCGCCGATGGCAGCATCCCCAACCTGGTGTCGTACGAAGCGTGGATCGAACCGCATCCGGCGCAGTACACGTGGCCGGTGTTCCCCGACGACACCGCCAGCAGCATGTGCTACACCAGCGGCACCACCGGCCACCCGAAGGCGGCGCTGTACAGCCACAAAAGCACGATCCTGCACGCCTACGCGGCTGCGCTGCCGGACGTGATGGGCCTGAGCGCGCGCGACTGTGTGTTGCCTGTGGTGCCGATGTTTCACGTCAACGCCTGGGGCATTCCGTACTCGGCGGCGGCGGTGGGCTGCAAGCTGGTGTTGCCGGGGGCGCAACTGGACGGCAAGTCGGTGTACGAGCTGCTGGACGCCGAGCGCGTGACGATGGCCGCGGGGGTGCCAACGGTGTGGCAGATGCTGCTGGCGCACATGGGCGCCAACGGCCTCAAGCTGCCGCACCTGCAGCGCACCGTGATCGGTGGCTCGGCCTGCCCGCCGGCGATGATCCAGGCGTTTCGCGAACAGTACGGCGTGGAGGTGCTGCACGCCTGGGGTATGACCGAGCTCAGTCCGCTGGGCACGCTGTGCACGCTGAAAAACAAGCACCTGCAGCTGCCCGAAGAGGAGCAGATGAAAATCCGCCTCAAGCAGGGGCGCGCCATCTTTGGCATCGACATGAAAATCGTCGACGCCCAAGGGCAGGAGCTGCCCTGGGACGGCAAAACCCAGGGCGACCTGCTGGTGCGTGGCCCGTGGGTCATTCGGGATTACTACCGCAGCGGTCAGCCCAGCCCGTTGGTGGATGGGTGGTTCCCCACCGGCGATGTCGCCACCATCGACCCCGATGGCTACATGCAGATCACCGACCGAAGCAAGGACGTCATCAAGTCCGGCGGCGAGTGGATCAGTTCGATCGACGTCGAAAACATCGCGATGGCCCACCCCGCGGTGCTGATGGCGGCGTGCATCGGCGTCAAGCACCCCAAGTGGGACGAACGGCCGATCGTCGTGGTGGTCAAAAAGCCCGGCGCCGAGGTCACCCGGGAAGCGCTGTTGGCGTTTTACGAAGGCAAGCTGGCCAAGTGGCAGATTCCGGACGACGTGGTGTTTGTCGACAGCATCCCGCTCGGGGCGACGGGCAAGATGCAAAAGATGAAGCTGCGCGAAATGTTGGCCGACTACCGGCTGCCGGGCACCTGACGGCCTGCGGCGACGACTGGCGACTGTCGTTGGCGCGACAGTCGCCAAGGTGATAGGCCTGCGGGCTTTCCCTGATCGTTGCGGCGCAACATGCGGCGTAAGCTGCGAACCTGCAACCCCACCCACCAAGGAGACAACCATGCAACTGACCATTCGACCGATCGTTGTGGCGGCCATGCTGGGGCTGGCGCTGAGCGCCACCGCGCAGGCGCAAAGCGCGCGTCAGGCCAAACGCGAGCAGGCCCAGGCGGCCAGCGCCGCGCCGTTGGCCGGGCAAACCGTCAAAATCGCCTGGATCGACCCGCTGTCGGGCCTGATGGCGCCGGTGGGGCAAAATCAGGTGCGCAGCTTTCAGTTCTTTGCGGAGAAGTTCAGCGGCCCCAACAAGTACAACCCCGCTGGCGTCAAGTGGGAGGTGGTGCCGTTTGACAACAAACTGAGCCCCGCGGAGAGCCTCACGGCGCTGCAGTCGGCCATCGACCAAGGGATCCGCTACATCACCCAGGGCAACGGCTCGTCGGTGGCGGGGGCGCTGATCGAGGCGGTGGCGCGCCACAACGCGCGCAACCCGGGCAAGGAGGTCATCTTCCTCAACCACTCGGCGGTGGACCCGGACTTCACCAACAGCAAGTGCAACTACTGGCACTTCCGTTTCGATGCCGACACCTCGATGAAGATGGAGGCGCTGACCACCTTCATCAAGGACCAGCCCGACGTCAAAAAGATCTACCTGCTCAACCAGAACTACTCGCACGGCCACCAGGTGGCCAAGTACGCCAAAGAGCTGTTGGCGCGCAAGCGTCCGGACATCCAGATCGTGGGCGAAGACCTGCACCCGCTGGCGCAGGTGCGCGACTTTGCGCCCTACATCGCCAAGATCAAGGCTTCGGGCGCCGACGCGGTGATCACCGGCAACTGGGGCTCGGACCTGGCGCTGTTGGTCAAGGCGGCGGTCGAGGGTGGCTACAACGGCAAATTCTTCACCTACTACGCGGGTGTGACGGGCACGCCCACGGCGCTGGGGCAAACGTCCGAGGGCAAGGTGTACCAGGTGTCGTACAACCACTACCACATGGGCGGCGACATGTCGCAGTGGCAAGATGAGTTCAAGAAGAAGTTCAACGCCGACTTCTACACCGGCTCCGTGATCCACATTTACCGCAGCCTGTCCGAAGCGATGGCGCGCGCCAAATCGACCGACCCGGTCAAAGTGGCCAAGGAGCTCGAAGGGCTCAAATTCACCAGCTTCAACGGCGAGGTGGAAATGCGCAAGACCGACCACCAGATGCAGCAGCCGCTGTACCTGACACGCTGGCAAAAGACCGACGCCAAGTTCCCCTACAGCGTGGAAAACACCGGCATGACGTTTGCGCTGGTCAAGGAGTTTCCAGCTTACGTGTCGAGCACGCCCACCAGCTGCAACATGCAGCGTCCCAACTGATCGCTGGGGGCTGCCTCGCCGCCGTGGCCCGCGCGCACGCGTGACCGTGCGACGTTGGCCGCCGCCCCACCCGCCTGTTGCGGGTGGGCGGGCGGGGTTGCGCCGGCTCAGCCCCCAGGGCACCACGTTTTGCCATCCCAAGCCATGGAATTCGTCCTCGTCTCGCTGCTCAACGGTGTGAGTTACGGGCTGCTGCTGTTCATGCTCAGCTCCGGCTTGACGCTGATCTTTTCGATGATGGGCGTGCTCAACTTTGCGCACGCGAGCTTTTACATGCTGGGGGCGTATTTCGCCTACGCGCTCAGTGGCGTGGTGGGCTTTTGGGTGGCGTTGCTGGTGGCGCCGCTGCTGGTGGGGCTGGCCGGCGCGCTGTTCGAGCGTTACAGCCTGCGCAAGGTGCACGCCTACGGCCACGTGCCCGAGCTGCTGATCACGTTCGGCCTGTCGTACGTGATCCTGGAGCTGGTGCAACTGGTGTGGGGGCGCACGGCGGTGCCGTTTCGGCCGCCCGAGCTGTTGCAGGGGCCGGCGTTCACGCTGATTCACCACGCGGACGACGCGATGGGCTTCGTGTGGGGGCAGGCCGCGACCGAGCTGTGCGCCCGAGCCGCGTGCACGCCGTTTCCGGCCACGCGTGCGTTCATGATGCTGGTGGCGGTGGGTATGTTGGTGGCGTTGTGGCTTTTGATCACCCGCACCCGGGTGGGGTTGGTGATCCAGGCGGCGCTCACACACCCGCAGATGGTCGAGGCGCTGGGGCACAACGTGCCCCGGGTGTTCATGCTCGTGTTCGGCGCTGGCTGCGCGCTGGCGGGCCTGGCGGGGGTGATCGGCGGCAGCACCTTTGTGACCGAGCCGGCCATGGCCGCGACCCTGGGCTCGCTGGTGTTCGCGGTGGTGGTGATCGGTGGCCTGGGTTCGCTGCCCGGCGCCTTCGTGGCGTCGCTGCTGATCGGCATCATCCAGACGTTTGCCGTGGCCATCGACCACTCGATCGGCTCGCTGTTGGCCAGCCTGGGGCTGCCGCTGAGCGAGGCGTTGCGCAGCAAGGACTTTTTGCGCTTGACGCTGTCGCAGGTGGCGCCGGTGCTGCCGTACCTGCTGCTGGTGCTGATTCTGATTTTCCGGCCCAAGGGGCTGCTGGGCACGCGCGACCACTGACCACCGCGCACGGGGCCGCATCGAGATGAGCAAGGCTTACTACGCTTTTCAACCGTACAACGTCGGGCGCTGGGTCGTCTGGTCGCTGTTCGCGCTGCTGCTGGCGCTGGCGCCGCTGGTGTTCACCAGCAACCTGTCGATCAGCATGCTGGCGCAGATGGGCATCGCCATCATCGCCTGCCTGTCGTACAACATGCTGCTGGGGCAGGGGGGCATGCTCAGCTTCGGGCACGCGGTGTACTCGGGGCTGGGGTCGTACGTGGCGATCCACACGTTGCTGAAGGTGGCCGCAGGCACGCTGTGGCTGCCCGTGTCGCTGATCCCGTTGGTCGGGGGGCTGGCGGGGCTGTTGTTCGCGGCGCTGTTTGGCTGGGTGACCACGCGCAAGTCCGGCACGGCGTTTGCCATGATCACGCTGGGCGTGGGCGAGCTGGTGTTTGCGCTGTCGCTGATGTTTTCGGACTTCTTCGGCGGCGAGGCCGGCATCAGCGCCAACCGCGTGGTGGGTGAGCCGGTGCTGGGCATCACGTTCGGGCCGGCGGTGCAGGTGTACTACCTGATCGCGGTGTACACCTTCGTGTGCGTGGCGGCGATGTTTGCGTTCACCCGCACGCCGCTGGGCCGTATCCTCAACGCGGTGCGCGACAACCCGGAGCGCGTCGAGTTCATCGGCTACGACACGCAGGTGGTGCGCTACCTCGCGTTCTTGGTGTCGGGCTTTTTTGCTGGCATCTCGGGTGGCCTGGCGGCGCTGCAGTTCGAAATCGTCACCGCCGAGGTGGTGGGGCCGCTGCGCTCGGGGGCTTACCTGCTGTTCACGTTTCTGGGTGGGGCGACCTTTTTCTTCGGCCCCATCATCGGTGGCGTGTTGATGGTGCTGGCGCTGGTGCTGCTGTCGGAGCTGACCAAGGCATGGCTGCTGTACCTGGGGCTGGTGTTCCTGTTCATGGTCATGTACGCGCCGGGCGGCATCGCCAGCTTGATCATGATGAACCTGCGGGTGGCCTCGTTTGGCCGGCTGCGTGAGCTGTGGGTCAGCTACCTGGCGCTGGCCGGCACGGGGCTCGTGGCGCTGGCCGGGGCCGGGGCGATCGTCGAGATGGTGTACCACCTGCAACTGGGGGCGACGCTGGGGGCCGAGTTGCGCTACCTGGGTGTGGTGCTCAACGTGACCTCGGCGCAGAGCTGGTTCGGTTCGGTGTTTGTGATGCTGACCGGGGCAGGGTTGTTCGAGGTGGCGCGGCGGCACTTCCGCGCGCACTGGAACGAGATCCAGGTCGACATCGAAAAAGAGATCAAGCGGCGGGAGTTGGCGGCATGAGCACCCTTCACACCCCAGCGGGCGCGCAGCCGCCCGTGCTGGAGCTGCGCGGCGTGACCAAGCGCTTTGGCAAGACCGAAATCATCCGCGGTGTCGATTTGCAGGTGCGCCAAGGCGAGCGCGTGGCGGTCATCGGGCCCAACGGCGCGGGCAAGTCCACACTGTTCAACTTGATCAGCGGCCGCTTTGCCCCCACCAGCGGCGAAATTCTGCTCAACGGACGCCGCATCGATGGCAAAAAGCCGTTCGAGATCAACCGCATGGGCCTGAGCCGCAGCTTTCAGATCACCAACATCTTTCCCAAGCTGAGCGTGTTTGAAAACCTGCGCTGCGCGGTGCTGTGGAGCCTGGGGTATCGCTACACGTTTTTCAAATTTTTGGCCGACCTGGACGACGCCAACGAGCGTGCCGAGCAGTTGCTGGATCGCATCGGGCTGCATAAAAAACGCGACACGCTGGCCATGAACCTCACCTACGCCGAGCAGCGTGCGCTGGAGATCGGCATCACGATCGCCGGCGGCGCCGAGGTGATTTTGCTGGACGAGCCCACCGCCGGCATGAGCAAGAGCGAGACGCGCCGCTTCATCGACTTCATCCGCGAAGTCACCGAGGGCAAAACGCTGCTGACGGTGGAGCACGACATGGGGGTGGTGTTCGGGCTGGCCGACCGCATCGCGGTGGTGGTGTACGGCGAGGTGATCGCGTTTGACACGCCCGAAGCGGTCAAGGCCAACGCGCGCGTGCAGGAGGCCTACCTGGGCTCCGTGCTGGCCGAGCAACAGGCCGCCGAAGCGGTGCACTGAGGCGCGCCAACGCAAAGGTTCAACGATGCTGCAGATCGACAATTTGCACGCCTTTTACGGCAAAAGCCACGTGCTGCACGGGGTGCACTTCCGCGTCGGCGAGGGTGAGATCGTGGCGCTGCTGGGGCGCAACGGCTCGGGGCGCTCGACCACCGCCAAAGCCATCATGGGCCTGGTCGATGCCGAGGGCGACGTGCGCTTCAAGGGCGAGCGCATCACCGGGCTCAAGCCGTTCGAGGTGGCGTACCGAGGCATTGGCTACGTGCCCGAAAGCCGCGACATTTTCCCCAAGCTGACGGTGCACCAGAACCTGACGCTGGGCATCAAGGGCAGCGGCAAGGGCTCGCGCTGGAGCTACGAGGACATGTACGCGCTCTTTCCGCGCCTCAAAGAGCGCCAACACACCGAAGCCGGCGTGTTGTCCGGCGGTGAGCAGCAGATGCTCACGCTGTGCCGCTCGCTGATGGGCGACCCTGACCTGATCATCATCGATGAGCCCACCGAGGGGTTGGCGCCCAAGATCGTCGAGCAGGTGGCGCAGTACCTGCGCGCGCTCAAGGCGCGCGGCATTTCGGTGCTGCTGATCGAGCAAAAGCTCACCATCGCGCTGGAGATTTCCGACCGGGTGCTGGTGATGGGGCACGGCAGCATCGTGTTCGAGGGCACGCCCGACGAGCTGCGCGCCAACCCGTACGTGCGCCGGGAGTGGCTGGAGGTGGGCTGACGCCCCCGGCAGACAACTGCGCGACAGTCGGCGCTGGCCGAGCGCCGGGGCGCCCCCTAGAATCCATCCAAAACCGAACGATCGTTCAGTTTTGCTTGTCATCGCTTGTGCAGGAGGCATCATGACCGCTCATTACGAGGTCCGCGGCGACGTGGCCGTGATCACGCTGGACAACCCGCCCGTCAACGGGTTGGGGCTGTCCACCCGGCAGGCCATCGCCCAGGGGCTGGACCGCGCCCATGACGACACGGCGGTGCGCGCCATCGTCATCACCGGGGCGGGCAAGGCCTTTTCAGGCGGCGCCGACATCAAGGAGTTTGGCTCGCCCAAGGCGTACCAAGATCCGAACTTGCTCAGCCTGATCCTGACGCTGGACCATGCCCGCAAGCCCGTGGTGGCCGCCGTGCACAGCGTGTGCATGGGCGGTGGTTTGGAGCTGGCGCTGGGCGCCCACTACCGCATCGCCGCGCCGGGCACCAAGGTGGCGCTGCCGGAGGTCAAGCTGGGCTTGATCCCCGGCGCCGGTGGCACGCAGCGGCTGCCGCGTGTGTTGGGCGTGGAGCCCGCGCTCAACATGATCGTCAGCGGCGAGCCCGTCAACGCGGAGCTGTTGGCGCAGTTGCCCGGCCAAAAGCTGTTCGACAAAATCGCCGCCAGCGCCGACACGTTGCTGGACGAGGCGTTGGCGTTGGCGCGCGAAGCGGCCGACCGCCACGCCCAGGGGACGCCGCTGCCGCGCGTGCGCGACCTGCCGTGCAAGCACCCGCAGGCCGAGGCGTACTTCCAGTTCGCGCGCAACATGGTGGGTGCCCAGGCCAAGCACTACCCGGCGCCGTTGAAATGCATCGACGCGGTGCAGGCCGCCACCACCAAGCCGTTTGACGAGGGGCTGGCGCAGGAGCGGCAGACCTTCCTCAACCTGATGACCGATCCCGTCAGCATCGCGCTGCGTCATGTGTTCATGGCCGAACGCGCGGCTGGCAAGATCGCCGACGTGCCCGAAGACACCCCGCTGCGCGAGGTGCGCAGCCTGGCCATCATCGGCGCGGGCACGATGGGCAGCGGCATCGCGATCAACTTCCTCAACATCGGGCTGCCGGTGACGCTGTTGGAGACCAAGCAAGAGGCGCTGGACCGCGGCGTGGCGCACATCCGCTCGGTGTACGAGGGGCAGGTCAAGAAGGGCAAGCTCAAGCCCGAGCAGGCCGAGCAGCGCCTGGCGCTGCTGCGCACGACGCTGACCTACGACGACATCCGCGACGCCGACATGGTCATCGAAGCGGTGTTCGAAGACATCGAGGTCAAGCGCCAGGTGTTCGAGCGGCTTGACGCCGTGATGAAGCCCGGCGCCATTTTGGCCACCAACACCTCGACGCTGGACGTCAACAAGATCGCGTCGTTCACCCAACGGCCGCAGGACGTGGTGGGCACGCACTTTTTCAGCCCCGCCAACGTGATGAAGCTGCTGGAGGTGGTGCGCGGCGCGGCCACCGCCAAGGACGTGCTGGCCACCGTGATGGCGCTGGGCAAAAAAATCAAGAAGACCTGCGTGGTCAGCGGCGTGTGCGACGGCTTCATCGGCAACCGCATGATCGAACAGTACAGCCGTCAAGCCGGGTTCTTGCTGGAAGAGGGGTGCACGCCCGAGCAGGTGGACAAGGCGATCGAAAAGTTCGGCTTCGCGATGGGGCCGTTCCGCATGGGGGACCTGGCCGGCAACGACGTGGGTTGGTACATCCGCAAGCGCCGCTACGTCGAAAAGCCCCACATGCGCTACAGCAAGGTGGCCGACCGGCTGTGCGAAATGGGGCGCTTCGGGCAAAAGACCGGCGCCGGCTGGTACGACTACGCGCCGGGTAAGCGCGACGCCATCCCCAGCCCGGTGGTCAACCAGATGATTGAGGAGTACCGCAACGAGCTGGGCATCACCCCGCGCAAGATCAGCGACGAGGAGATCGTGCAGCGGCTGGTGTTTGCGCTGGTCAACGAAGGGGCGCACATCCTGGAAGAAAAAATCGCGGCGCGGGCCAGCGACATCGACATGGTGTACCTGACGGGCTACGGCTTTCCGGTGTGGCGCGGTGGCCCCATGCACTACGCCGAGCAGTACGGGCTGTTCAACGTGATGCAGGCGATGAAGCGCTTTGCGCGCAACCCGCACGACGACGCCCAGTTCTGGCAGCCCGCGCCGCTGATCCAGCGCCTGGTGGCCGAGGGCAAGGGCTTTGCCGCCGTCTAAAGGCGTCCCCCGAAGCAGACAAGGAATACCGACATGAGCAACGCTGTCATCGTTTCCACCGCCCGCACCCCGCTGGGCAAGAGCTGGAAGGGTTCGTTCAACATGACGCACGGCGCCACCTTGGGTGGTCACGTGGTGCGCGCGGCCATCGAGCGCGCGCGCCTGGACCCGGCCGAGGTCGAGGACGTCATCATGGGTTGCGCCAACCCCGAGGGCGCCACCGGTTGGAACATCGCGCGCCAGATCGCGCTGGCCGCGGGCTGTCCCGTCACCGTCAGTGGCATGACGGTCAACCGCTTTTGTTCGTCGGGCCTGCAAACGATCGCGTTGGCGGCGCAGCGCATCATCAGCGGCGAGGGCGAGATCTACGTGGCGGGCGGGGTGGAGAGCATCTCGTGCGTGCAAAACGAGATGAACAAGCACATGATGGCCGACCCCGCGCTGCTGGCGCGCAAGCCCGAGATTTACTGGAGCATGCTGCAAACCGCCGAGCAGGTGGCCAAGCGCTACGGCATCAGCCGCGACGCCATGGACGAGTACGGCGCGGCCAGCCAGCAAAAAGCCTGTGCCGCGGCCGCGGCTGGCAAGTTTGACGATGAGATCGTGCCCATCACGGTGACGGCCGGCGTGTACGACAAGGTGCGCGGCCTCATCACGAAAGAGGTGACCGTGACGCGCGACGAAGGCCTGCGGGAGGGCACCACCAAAGAAGCCATCGCGGGCATCAAACCGGCGCTGCCCGGTGGCACGATCGCGGCGGGCAACGCCAGCCAGTTTTCCGACGGCGCCGGCGCGTGCGTGGTGATGGACGAGAAGGTGGCCGAGCGCAAGGGCCTGCAGCCGCTGGGGCGCTTCCTGGGGTTCGCGGTGGCCGGCTGCGAGCCCGATGAAATGGGCATTGGCCCGGTGTTTGCCGTGCCCAAGGTGCTGCAGCGCCTGGGCCTGACGGTGGACGACATCGACCTGTGGGAGCTCAACGAGGCGTTTGCCGTCCAGGTGCTGTACTGCCGCGACCGCCTGGGCATTCCCGCCGAGCGGCTCAACGTCAACGGGGGCGCCATCGCCATCGGCCACCCTTACGGCATGTCCGGGCAACGCCTGACCGGCCACGCCCTGATCGAGGGCAAGCGCCGTGGCGCCAAACGGGTGTGCGTGACGATGTGCATCGGTGGCGGCATGGGCGCGGCCGGCGTGTTCGAGGTGTTGTGACATGGCCCAGGGTTTGCGCGCAGCCATCGACTTCTTGTTGTACGGGTGGTTGCAGGTGCAAACCCTGACCGCCCGGCCACGCTACGCCGAGCACTCGCGCGAGACGTTCGATGCCGTGCTGGACACCTGCGAGCGCATCGCGCGCGAGCGCTACGCGCCGTACAACCGGCTGGTCGACACCGAGGAGCCGCGCTTCGACGGCGAGCGCGTGATCCTGCCGCGCGCCACGCACGACGCCTGGCAAGCCTACGCCGCCAGCGGCATGCTGGCGGCGGCCCAGGACTACGAGCTGGGCGGCATGCAACTGCCGTACACCGTGGAAGCGGCGGGCAACGCGTTTTTCGCGGCGGCCTCGGTAAGCATCGGGGCCGGCATGCTGACCGTGGGCAACGCCAACCTGCTGCTGGCGCACGGCACCCCCGCGCAGCAGCGCGCCTTTGCGCTGCCGCAGTTGGCCGGGCGCTTTTCCGGCACGATGTGCCTGAGCGAGCCGCAGGCCGGCTCCAGCCTGAGCGATATCACCACGCGCGCCGTGCCGGATGGGCCTGACTTCGAGTCCGATGCGCTCGGGCCACGCTACCGCTTGCGCGGCAACAAAATGTGGATCAGCGCCGGCGAGCACGAACTCACCGACAACATCGTGCACCTGGTGCTGGCCAAGATTCCCGGGCCGGATGGGCGCTTGGTGCCCGGCGTGCAGGGGATTTCGCTGTTCATCGTGCCGAAAAAACTGGTGGATGCGGACGGCCAGTTGACCGGCGAGCGCAACGACGTGGCGTTGGCCGGCCTCAACCACAAGTGCGGCTGGCGTGGCACCACCAACACGCTGCTCAACTTTGGCGAGGGCCGCTACCCGGTGCGCCCGCCGGGGCTGGACGGGCAGGGTGCCGGGGCCATCGGTTACCGGGTGGGGGCGGCGGGGCAGGGCCTGCGCTGCATGTTCCACATGATGAACGAGGCGCGCATCGGCGTGGGCATGGCCGCGACGATGCTGGGCATGGCGGGCTACCTGGCCAGCCTGGATTACGCGCGCACCCGGCTGCAGGGGCGGCCGCTGGGCCCGGCCGGCAAAGACCCCACGCAACCGCCGGTGCCGATCATCCAGCACGCCGACGTCAAGCGCATGCTGCTGGCGCAAAAAGCCTATTGCGAAGGGGCGCTGGCGCTGGAGCTGTACTGCGCGCGGCTGGTGGACGAGCAGCGCACCGGTGACCCTGCCGCCGCGGACGAGGCCCGCCTGCTGCTGGAGGTGCTGACACCCATCGCCAAGAGCTGGCCGAGCGAGTGGTGCCTGGAGGCCAACAGCCTGGCCATCCAGGTGCACGGTGGCTACGGCTACACGCGCGACTTCCCGGTCGAGCAGTACTGGCGCGACAACCGCCTCAACATGATCCACGAGGGCACGCACGGCATCCAGGCGCTGGACCTGCTGGGGCGCAAGGTGCGCATGGAGGCCGGTCGTGGCCTGCAACTGCTGGGCCAGCGCATCGCCGCCACGGTGGCGCGTGCGCAGGGCGACGCTGCGTTGCAGGCGCACGCGCACGCGCTGCAACGTGCATGGCAGGAGGTGCTGGACGCCACCCGCGCCGCGTGGGTGGACGACGACGCCGCGGCGGCGCTGGCCAACGCGGTGCCGTACCTGCAGGCCTTTGGCCACACGGTGCTGGCCTGGATCTGGCTCGACGTGGCGCTGGCCGCCGCAGACGCGGGCGACGCCGCCCAGCGCGGGCGACGCCAAGCTTGCCGGTATTTTTTCCACTACGAGCTGCCCAAGATCGCGGCCTGGCTGCAGGTGGTGCGCACGCGCGACCTGACCTGCGCCGAGATGCCGGAAGCCGCGTTTTGACACGACCACCCCCGCAAGGAGACACCATGACCCGAACCATCCACGAACTTTTTGACCTGCGCGGCCGCGTGGCGCTGGTCACCGGCGGCTCGCGCGGGCTGGGCTTGCAGATCGCCCAAGCCTTGGGCGAAGCCGGCGCCAAAGTGATGCTGGCGGCGCGCAAAGCCGACGAGCTGGAGCAGGCCACCGCCGAGCTGCAGGCGCGTGGCATCGACGCGCGTTGGATCGCGGCCGACTGCGCCGACCCCGACGACCTGCACCGGTTGGGCAGCGAAACCCTGCAACGGCTGGGCGACATCGACATCCTGGTCAACAACGCGGGCGCCGCCTGGGGCGCGCCGGCCGAAGAGCACCCGTTGGCCGCGTGGGACAAGGTGATGAACCTCAACATCCGGGGCTACTTCATCCTCAGTCAGTACGTCGGCAAGCACAGCATGATCCCGCGTCGCCGCGGCAGCATCATCAACGTGGCCTCCATCGCCGGCTTGGGGGGCAACCCGCCCGACCTCAAAACCATCGCGTACAACACCTCCAAGGGCGCGGTGATCAACTTCACCCGTGCGCTGGCGGCGGAGTGGGGGCGTTACGGCATTCGCGTCAACGCCATCTGCCCGGGCTTTTTCCCCAGCAAGATGACGCGCGGCACGCTCGAAGCCCTGGGGCAGGAGCGGCTGGCGGCGCACGCGCCGCTGAACCGCCTGGGCGATGACGAGGACCTTAAGGGCACCGCGGTGCTGTTCGCGTCCGACGCGGGCAAGCACATCACCGGGCAGTGGCTGGCGGTGGACGGAGGCGTCAGTGCCGTCACCGGAGGCTGACCTGCCGTTCAGCGTGCACATCCCGTTCGTCGAGCTGCTGGGCTTGCGCCTGTGCCGTTGGGACGAGGGGGTGGCGGAGATCGCGCTGGACCCCACCGGGCAGCACCTCAACTCCTTTGGCGTGGTGCACGGCGGGGTGAGCATGACGCTGTTGGACGTGGCCATGGCGCACGCCGCGCGCAGTGTGCAGCGCGACGTGGGCGTGGTCACGATCGAGATGAAAACCACCTTCATGCAAGCGGCCAAGGGCCCGCTGCGCGCCCATGGGCGGCTGCTGCACCGCACCGCGACGCTGGCGTTCACCGAGGGCGAGGTGCGTGACGCCCAGGGACGGCTGTGCGCGCACGCCAGTGGCACGTTTCGCTACGTGCGTCGGCTGCCCGCCGCCGACCGCACGGTGCACCCCCTGCAAACCAAGGCGGTGGCGCCCGACGCCGTGTCCGACGCCCCCGCTGCGCCATGTTCATGAAAGGATCGCACGATGCCCCGTAACCAACAAATCCTGCTCGTCAGCCGCCCGCAGGGCCAAGCCTCGGTGGACAACTTTCGCCTGGTGGAGTGCGACACGCCGCCGCTGGCCGACGGCCACGTGCTGGTGCGCCACCACTACCTGAGCCTGGACCCGTACATGCGCGGGCGCATGAACGAGGGCAAGAGCTACGCGGCGCCCCAACCGCTGGGCGAGGTGATGATCGGCGGCACGGTGGGCCGGGTGGTCGAAAGCCGCCACCCACGCTACGCGCCGGGCGACTGGGTCGTCGGCATGGGGGGCTGGCAGTTGTACAGCGTGGTCGATGCCAACCAGCCAGGCGTGCTGCGCAAGGTCGATGTGTCGCGCATTCCGCCGAGCCACTACCTGGGGGCGGTGGGCATGCCGGGCGTGACCGCCTGGTACGGCCTGGTCAAGATCATCGAGCCCAAGCCCGGACAGACCATCACGGTCAGCGCCGCCGCGGGCGCGGTGGGCAGCGCCGTCGGGGTGCTGGCCAAGCAGCGCGGCTGCCGCGTCGTTGGCATTGCCGGTGGGCCGGACAAGTGCGCCTACGTGCGCGACGAGCTGGGCTTTGACGACTGCATCGACTACAAGCAGCACCCCGACCTGCGCGCGCTGGCGGGCGCGCTCAAGGCCACCTGCCCGGATGGCATCGACGGGCACTTCGAAAACGTCGGCGGCACGGTGCTGGACGCCGTGATGCTGCGCGCCAACGCCTTCGCGCGCGTGGCGCTGTGCGGCATGATCGCCGGCTACGACGGGCAGCCGTTGCCGATGCTCAACCCGGCGCTGATCCTCATCAACCGCATGCGCATCGAGGGCTTCATCGTCAGCGAGCACATGGAGGTCTGGCCCGAGGCGCTGGCCGAGCTGGGTGAGCTCGTCGGCAGTGGGCGTTTTCGCCCGCGTGAGAGCGTGGCGCAGGGGCTTGCGGCGGCGCCGGAGGCGTTTTTGGGCATGCTCAAAGGGCGCAACTTCGGCAAGCAACTGGTCAAGCTGGTGGACGATTGAGGCGGAGGGCAGCGCCATGTTGGACCCATGGAGCGGGCGCACCGCGGTCATCACCGGTGCGGGATCAGGGTTCGGGCTGGCGTTGGCGCGGTTGTGCGCGGCGCGTGGCATGCGCCTGGTGCTGGTGGACGTGCAGGACGACGCTTTGCAGCGCGCGGCGCAGGAACTGCAGCCCCAGGTGCCGGCGTTGCTGGCGCGCCGCGTCGACGTGGCCGACGCCGCCCAGATGGAAGCGCTGGCGGCGGAGGTGCGCGCGCACCTCGGCGCGCCGCATCTGGTGTTCAACAACGCCGGTGTGGCCGCGGGCGGTCTGGTGTGGGAAAACACCGTCGCCGATTGGCAGTGGGTGCTGGGCGTCAACCTGTGGGGGGTCATCCACGGGGTGCGCCTGTTCACGCCGATGATGCTGCAAGCCGCCCGCGCCGATCCCACGTGGCGCGGGCATATCGTCAACACCGCCAGCATGGCCGGCTTGCTGACGCCGCCCAACATGGGGGTGTACAACGTCAGCAAGCACGCGGTGGTGGCGTTGACCGAAACGCTGTACCAGGACCTCAGGCTGGTGACCGACCAGGTGAGCGCCAGCGTGCTGTGCCCCTATTTTGTGCCCACGGGCATCGCGCACAGCGAGCGCAACCGCCCTGCCGCGCTGGCGGGCGGCGTGCCGACGCGCAGCCAGCTCATCGGTCAGGCGATGAGCCAAAAGGCGGTGGCCAGCGGCAAGGTCAGTGCGGCGGATGTCGCGCGTGCCGTGCTCGACGCCGTGGAGCACGACCGCTTTTACATTTACAGCCACCCCCACGCGCTGGGCGGGGTGCGCGAGCGTCTGCAGGCCATCGTCGCCGGCACCAACCCGCCCGACCCGTTCGCCGAGCGGCCCGAGGTGGGGGCGCAGCTGCGCGCGGCGCTGCGCGGCATGGACGGCGTCGACGCCCTCAACCGCGCATCGCGGTGAACAAGCGGTCGTTGTCCAACACGGCGATCAGCACCTGTCCCCCGCGGGCACGTATCAGGCGGTCGATCAGACGCCGGCCGCTGCCGCCGAAAGGCGCGTCGATGATTTCGCTGGCCTCGAACTCGGGCACGGCGTGCAGCTCGTCGACCAAGATGCCGCAGACCTGCGCCCCGCGCTCGAGCACGATGATTTGGCGCCCTTCGGTGGAGCGCGCGGGTGCCGCGGGGTTCAACAGCCGAGCCAGGTCGTACACCCAGATGAAGTGGTTGATGGCGGTGTTGGCGGTGGGGGGGATCAGGCCCACCAACGCCGGGTGTCCGGTGGCCGGCGCGGACGTCATCTGGTCGGCCGGCACCGCTTCGCGCACGCAGGCCGCGTCGATGGCCAACAAGTCGCCACCCAGGTAGAACGTCGCGTATTCGTGACCGCCGCGTGCGCTGGCCTGCGTCCACCAATCGTCGTGTTCACGTGTGGCGCCGGCCAACCCCTCCCGGACGTCACCCAGCGGTTCGATGACGATGGCGATCACGTCGTCACGGTAGCCATCGGTGGTTTTGAACTCGCGGTAGCCGGCCGACGCGGACGCACCCAAAACGGCGTAGCGGCCCTCATGCTCGACGATGCGGCTGACCGTTTCACCGTTGGGCAGACCCAGCCACGGCATGGCGGCCGGCAGGGGCTCGCCGATGGGCAGCTCGGGATGGGTGGTGGCGATCAACCGGCCTTGACGGTCGGTCAAATGGGCTTGGGCGTTGCGACGTCCGCCGATGGCGCCCTGCAACATGGCCAGAAATTCGCGCCGTGCATTGAACACGATGCCGATGCCGCCCACCACGCGGCGCTCGTCATCGGGGTGGCGGATGGCTGCGTGGTAGGTGTAGGTGGCCTGACCGTCCGACAACGGGTCCACGCGGAACGGGCTGACGTGGTAGCGTTGCTCATCGTCAAGTGCCAGCACCGCCTGCAGGGTCTCGGCGTCCACCGAGGACGCCGAGGCGCTGTCGTCGCCCCCAGCGTGCGACTGGGCCACGATGCGGCCTTGCCGGTCGTACACAAACAGTCGGGAGTACACCGTGTACAGCGAATGGATGTAGCGCAGGATGCCACGGATCGTCTCGAATGCACCAGGATCGGGCGAGTCTTGCGCCAATATGGTGCGAAACTCCGGTGTCAGCGCCCACCAACGGCAGTCATCGGCCCGCTCGTACAGGTTGCGGTCCAGCAGGTCCACCGCCAAATGGGCCACCAGCCCGATCTGCTGCAGGCTGGACGACAACACGGTCTCGTACAAGTCGCGCACCGAGTGCGAAAACAACGTGTTGCTGCGCGCGCCGGTTTCGCTGATTTGATCCAGGATGGTCTTGAGCCGTTGCCGATCCATGTTGCGGCCCGCGGTCACCACCTGCCCATTCCACACCACGCGCCGAATCGACTCGGTGGCCCGGATGACCTCGTACAAGGGCGGGCTGAAATTGCGCGCATGCGACAGCAACCCCGCCGCAATCATCGGGTCAAGCGCGTCGAGCACGCTGCTGTCGTCGCGTTGGAACGCCAAATCGATCGGGATCATTACCTGGCCCTGCCACCCCTCGGGGCCGCGGTAGCCCTGGTAGCCCTCGGCGTAGCGGGTGGCCACCAGGTACTCGCGGCCGGCGAACAGCAGCAAACGCGGGTTGTCGTCGGGGTTGGTGGGCACGCGCACGCCGCGAGGGATCCAATGCTCGTCGGCGCTGGCCAGCACCGTGCCGTCGCCATCGAGCAGCAACATGATGGAGCGGCCGCGCGGATCGCGATGCGACCGAAAAATGCCCGCCATTTCGGTCTCGAAGCCAAACACCAAGCACAGCACACCCACCGGCTCATGGGTCGACGGGTGCAACATCCGCTGGGCGTACATCAGGCTGGGACCCAACCCGGGCCGCAGGTCCGTGGGGCGAAACACCTGCACGTACCCGTCGGTCTGCAAGGCCTGGGCCAGCAGCGGGTCTTGGGTGCCCTCGACCGCGTACGCCGGGTCGGTCTGCACGAGCACGTTGCCCTCGGTGTCCAGCAGAAAAATCTCGTCGTACACGGTGTACTTGCGCCGGTACGACCGCAGCCGTGCACGTACCGCGTCGACGTCGCGCACCTGGCCGGCGACGAACTCGCACAGCACCCGGTCGATGGCCAAGAAGCCCACGTCGGCCGTGCGCTCGTACAGGTTGCGCACCACGATGTCGATGATGTAGCCCGCCCGTGTCGCGATGGCCGACATGACGTTGTCGATCTTTTCCGACACCAGGCTGCGCACCAGCTCGCTTTCCAGCCGGTCGAAGCCGGAGCGGGTGGCGGCGATGGTCGGCAGGATCGCCTGCGCCTCGGTCGGGCAAACCATGCGGGCGGTCGACTCGATCAGTCGCCACATCACGTTGAGCTCGCGCAGCGACGTCTCGCAGCGCACCACATCGGGCATGTAGGGTAGGTAGTTGTCAACGGCAAGGGCGGGATGGGCCATGGAAGCAGCACGAAGGAAACAGCAATTGCCCGCTGGATAGCAAACGGCGTGCCGAAGCGTCTGTGGCACACTTCCGCGCTCTTCGAGTGACCGCGAATCCCATGCAAGCAACGATCGTCGAGCGCATCGCCGCCGAGCTGGGCGTGCGCCCTGTGCAGGTGCAGGCCGCCGTGGACCTGCTGGACGGTGGTGCCACCGTACCCTTCATCGCCCGCTACCGCAAGGAAGCCACAGGCGGGTTGGACGACACCCAGCTACGGCTGTTGCAGCAGCGGCTGGACTACCTGCGCGAGCTCGAGGAGCGCCGTGCCGCGGTGCTGCGCAGCATCGAGGAGCAGGGCAAGCTCACGCCGGCGCTGCGCGCCGCGCTGGCGGCGGCCGCCACCAAGCAGGAGCTGGAAGACCTGTACCTGCCGTACAAGCCCAAGCGGCGCACCAAAGCGCAGATCGCGCGCGAGGCGGGTCTGACGCCGCTGGCCGATGCGCTGTGGGCCGACCCGACGCTGGACCCGGCGGTGGCGGCGCAGGCCTACGTCAAGGCCGCCGTGGGGGACGACGGCAGCGACTTCACCACGGTGGCGGCGGTGCTCGACGGTGCGCGCGACATTCTGGCCGAGCGCTGGGCCGAGGATGCTGCGATCGTGCAACCGTTGCGGGCATGGCTGTGGGATGAGGGGCTGCTGCGCAGCCGCCGCGTCGACACGACCAACCCTGAGGACCCCGAGGTGGCCAAGTTTCGTGACTACTTTGAGCACGACGAGCCGATCGCGCGGGTGCCGTCGCACCGGGCGCTGGCGATGCTGCGTGGGCGTGCCCAGCAGGTGCTGGACGTGCGGCTGGCGCAGCCCGACGAGCCGCTGCCAGGGCAGCCTTCGCAGGCCGAGCAGCGCTTGGCGCGTTTGCTGGGCTGGCAACACCAGGGCCGCGCCGCCGACGATTGGTTGCGCCGCTGCGTGGCCTGGACCTGGCGGGTCAAGCTGAGCCTGGCCATTGAGCGCGATTTGCTGGCCCGCCTGCGCGAGCAGGCCGAAGCGGTGGCCATCCAGGTCTTTGGCGCCAACCTGCGCGACCTGCTGTTGGCGGCGCCGGCCGGCGCACGCCCGACGATGGGGCTGGACCCCGGCATCCGCACCGGTGTCAAGGTCGCGGTGGTCGACGCCACCGGCAAGGTGGTGGACACCGCCACCGTCTACCCGTTCGAGCCACGCCGCGACCTCGAAGGGACGCTGGCGACCCTTGCGGCGCTGGTGCAGCGCCACCGTGTCGAGCTGATCGCCATCGGCAACGGCACCGCCAGCCGCGAAACCGACCGCCTGGCCGCCGAGCTGCTGCAACGGCTGCGCGCGCAGGGTGTCCAGCCGCCGCCCACCAAGGTGATGGTCAGCGAAGCCGGCGCGTCGGTCTACAGCGCCAGCGAGCTGGCGGCGCAGGAGCTGCCCGACCTGGACGTCAGCCTGCGCGGTGCGGTCAGCATCGCGCGCCGGCTGCAGGACCCGCTGGCCGAGTTGGTCAAAATCGACCCCAAAAGCGTGGGCGTCGGCCAGTACCAGCACGACGTGGATCAGGCGGCGCTGGCCCGCACGCTGGACGCGGTGGTGGAGGATTGCGTCAACGCCGTGGGGGTGGACCTCAACACCGCCAGCGCCGCGCTGCTGGCGCGCGTGTCGGGGCTGACGCCGGCCACCGCGCGCGCCGTGGTGCGCTGGCGCGACGCGCACGGGGCGTTTCGCCGCCGGCAGCAGTTGCTGCAAGTCACCGGCATCGGGCCCAAGACCTTCGAGCAGTGCGCGGGCTTTTTGCGCATCCGCGGCGGTGAGGAGCCGCTGGACATGACCGGCGTGCACCCGGAAGCCTACCCGGTGGTGCAGCGCATTCTGGCTGCGGCCGGGCAGCCCATCGAGGCCGTGCTGGGCCGGCGCGACGTGCTGCGGGGGTTGGCGCCCGAGCGCTTCACCGACGAGCGCTTTGGCCTGCCGACGGTGCGCGACATCTTGGCCGAGCTGGAAAAGCCCGGCCGCGACCCGCGTCCGGAATTTCGCGTCGCGCGGTTTGACGATGCGGTGCACGACATCACCGACCTCAAAGCAGGCATGGTGCTGGAGGGCACGGTCACCAACGTGGCGCAGTTTGGCGCCTTCGTCGACATCGGTGTGCATCAAGATGGACTGGTGCACGTCAGCCAACTGGCCAACCGGTACGTGGCCGATGCGCGCAGCGTCGTCAAGGTGGGCGACGTGGTGCGTGTCAGGGTGCTGGAGGTGGACGTGGCCCGGCGTCGCATCGCGCTGAGCCTGCGCCTGGACGCTGACGCGGCGGGCTCCACCCCAGCCGGCGCCAGCGGGGGCGCACGTGGCGGCGCGGGCCAGCGGCCGCGTCACCCCACACGCGAGCCGCAGGCCGCCGCCCCCACCGCGCTGGCCGCGGCGTTTGCCCGCGTGCAGGCCGGGCGGCGCTGAGCACGGCCCAGCCTCGGGCTATCATCGGCACTGCCATGACGTTGGACGAACTGCTGCAACAGGCCAAGGCAATCCCCAGCATCCCGCGGGTGGTGTCCGAAGTTCTGACCGAGTTGGACCGGGACGACCCCGATCCGCGCCGTCTGAGTGAGCTCATCGCCACCGACCCGGGGTTGACCGCACGGCTGTTGAAGCTGGCCAACTCGGCCTTTTTCGGGCTGACGCGGCAGATCGACTCGGTCGACGAAGCCATCCAGGTGCTGGGGCTCAACCACCTGCGCACGCTGGTGCAGGCGGTGGCGCTGGGCACCAGCTTCAAAACCGTGCCCGGCGTCAACCTGGAGCAGTTCTGGCGCTACAGCCTCAACACCGCCAAAATCTGCCGGCCGCTGGCGCGCAGCCTCAAGCTGCCCGACGGCGCCGCGTTCACCGCCGGCCTGGTGCACGCGGTGGGTGACCTGGTCATGCACATCGGCATGCCTGACGTCGTGGCCAAAATCGACTGGCGCGTGTCGCCGTTTGACCTCACCCGCGCGGAGGTCGAGCGCTCGGTGCTGGGCTACACCTACGCCGACGTCAGCGCGGCGTTTGCCCAGCGCTGGGACTTCCCCGAGGCGATCGTGACCGCGCTCAAGCACCAGTTGGTGCCGTTCGAAGGCGATATTTACGAGCCGCTGGCGGGCGTGGTGCACATGGCGGCGTGGCGCGCGCGCGCGCAGGAAATGGGGCTGGACCGCGAGGCGATGCGGGCGACCTTCCCCGACGTCGTGGCCACCTTGCTGGGCCTGAGCCTGGACACCGTGCTGGACAAAGACCCCGAACAATGGACCTCGGCGGGCGAGCTGGCCGCTTTTTTGCACTGAGCGTTGACGATGCGCCTGGACGAGCTGCTGCAACGACCCGAAGCCCTGCCGGTGGTGCCGGACGTGGCGGCGCGCTTGATCGCCACCTTTGGCCAGACGGAGGTCGATCTCAACGACGTTGCGCAGACGCTGGAGCAAGACCCCGCGTTGTCGGCGCGGGTGCTGCGTCAGGCCAATTCGGCCTTGTTACGGTTGCTGCGCCCTGTGCACAGCGTGCGCGACGCCGTGTGGGTGCTGGGCCTGACGCGGCTGCGCGCGCTGGTGTTGGCTGCGGCGGTGCAAAGCCGCTTCCCGGCGCCGGCCGGTATCGAACTGGAGCGGTTTTGGGACTACAGCCTGGCCGCGGCGGCCCTGGCGCGCACGGTGTGCGCGCCGCGCCAGCTCGATGATGCGGTGGCGCTGACCGCCGCGCTGCTGCACGGGGTGGGCACGCTGGTCATGCACCAGGTCATGCCCACACCGATGCTGGCGCTGCAGGCCCAAGTGCCGTGGTGGTCGCTGCAACGACCGCTGGCCGAGCAACAAACGTTGGGCTACACCTACGCCGACGTCGGGGCGGCGCTGGCGGCGCACTGGCGGCTGCCGGACACGCTGGTGCGCGCCATCGCGCAGCACGTGCAGCCGCTGCGCCACGATCCCCCCGACCCGTTGGCCGCGGTGGTGCACATGGTGGCGTGGCGCGCCCGGGTGTGGATGACGGACAACGCGCGCGACACGCTGATCCACAGCTACCCTGACGCGGTGGGCGAACTGCTGCAGCTCGACCCCGACCTGCTGGTCAACCCGGACGTCGTGCCGGCGGGGCAGGGGGCGTGATGCGGGCGCTGCGCATCTACGCCGGAGCGGCGGCCCGGGCGCACCTGCACCAGCACGGGCTGCGCCCGCACGACATCGGCGTCGTGCCCGGCGCGGCCGGCGGGCCCAAGGGCCTGATCCTGGGTCCGCTGGACCGGTGGTTGTTTGGGCACTGGCTTGCCCAGGCCCAGCGCACGGTGCACCTGGTCGGGGCCTCGATCGGGGCGTGGCGCATGGCCACGGCCTGCTTGCACGACGCGGTCGCGGCGTTCGAGCGGCTGGAGCGCGACTACATCGCGCAGGACTACGTCGTTGAACCCGGCCGCACACGGCCCACGCCACAGCACGTCAGCGCGGCGTTTGCGCACAACCTGCGGCTGTTTTTTGGCGGCCGTGTGCACGAGGTGCTGCAGCACCCCCACTGGCGCGTGCACATCGTCACCGCGCGGGGACGTCACGTGCTGGCACGCGAGGGACGCTGGCGCACGCCGCTGGGCTACGCCGCGGCGTACCTGAGCAACGCCGTGCATCGGCGGGCGCTGCAAGCGTGGCTGGAGCGGGTGGTGTTCAGCAGCGTGGCCCCCAACGCAGCGCCGCCCGGGCTACCGTTCGACACGCGCGACTACCGCACCCGCGCTGTCACGCTCAGCGTCGACAACTTCATGCCCGCGCTGCAGGCCAGTTGCTCGATCCCGTTCGTGCTGCAAGCGGTGCATGACATCCCTGGTGCGCCGCCCGGCGCGTACTGGGACGGCGGCATCACCGACTACCACCTGCACCTGCGCTGGCGGCCCCAACTCGGGCTGGTGCTGTACCCGCATTTTCAGCGCCAGATCGTGCCGGGTTGGCTGGACAAGGCGCTGCCCTGGCGCCACCGCGCCACCGACGCCCTGGACCACACCATCGTCTTGGCGCCCGACCCGCAGTGGGTGCGCACGCTGCCCAACGGCAAGCTGCCCGACCGCAGCGATTTTCCGCACTACGGCAAGGACCTGGCGGCGCGTGTGCGCGCGTGGACCACCGCGGTGCGCGAGGCCCAGCGCCTGGCCGACGAGTTCCAGGCCTGGTTGCAACGCCCGGACCCTTCGGTCGTCGAACCGCTGTGATCAGCCGTGGCGCTGGGGGCGTGGCCGCCTTCACAGCGACGCTTCGAGCATCGCCTCGTAATCCTCGGCCGTGGCCAGGCGCGGGTTGGTTCGGTGGCAGTGGTCGGCCAGGGCACCTTCGATGATGCGGGGGAACATCGCGCGCGTCACCCCGAGCTCGCCCAGACCCGTCGGCAACCCCAGCCGCGCGGTCATCGACCGAATGGCCGGGGCCACCTCGTGCCCATCGGCCAGCCCCATCGCCTGCGCCAGCCGCTGCAACCGCTGCTCGCGCCGCACGCTGTCGGCCTGGGCGTTGAACTCGATGACCGCCGGCAAAAAGATGGCGTTGAGCGTGCCGTGGTGCAGGGCCGGGTTGAGCCCGCCCAAGCTGTGGCTGAGCGAGTGCACGCAGCCCAACCCCTTTTGGAACGCCATGGCCCCCTGCATGCTGGCGCTGAGCATGTTCAGGCGCGCCTGCAGGTCGTGGCCGTCGCGCACCGCGCGCTCGATGTGCGCCCAGCCACGCTGCAGACCATCCAGCGCGATGCCGTCGGCGGGCGGGTTGAACGCCGGCGCCAAGAACGTCTCGATGCAGTGCGCGATCGCGTCCATGCCGGTGGCCGCGGTCAGCCGCGGCGGCAGGCCCACGGTCAGCTCGGGGTCCAAAATCGCGGCTTTGGGCAACAAATGCCAGCTGTGAAAGCCGAGTTTGCGGCCGTCGTCGACGATGAGGATGGCGCCGCGCGCCACCTCGCTGCCGGTGCCGGCCGTGGTGGGGATCGCGATCAGCGGCGGCACACGCTCGGTGATGCGGGGCGAGCCACCTTCGATCGTGGCGTAGGTCTTGAGCGGCCCGTCGTGGGTGACGGCGATCGCCACGCCCTTGGCGCAGTCGATCGGGCTGCCACCCCCCAGCGCGATCAAACCGTCGCAGCCCGCCTCGTGGTACAGCGCGGCCGCGCTGCGCACCGCCGCCTCGGTGGGGTTGGACGGGGTGCCGTCGAACACGGCCAGCGCCGCTCCAGCGCCCAGCGTGTCCAGCACCCGCTGCAACAGGCCGGCGCCACGCACCCCGGCGTCGGTCACGATCAGCGGCCGCCGGATCCCCACCCGCGCGCACTCGGCGGGCAGCAGGCGCAACGCCCCGGGTTCGATTTGGATCGTGGTCAGGTAGCGGATTTCGGCCATCGTCGTGGTCTCCTCGAGCCAAACGGTTCAAGCCTAGCATGGGCCGTGTGGCGCGCCTGACGCCAAAGTGGCAGTCCAGGCGCGCTGCGCTTGCACGACAATCGGTGTCGCATGCATCACCCCAACCCTCGCCACCTGCTGACCCCCGCGATGCGGGGGGTGATCGACCGCATGGCACGCGCCGGGCGTCCCCCCATGCATGCCATGACGCCCGCGCAAGCGCGTGCTTTTTACGAAGCCGGCGCCAACGTGCTGGACCTGCCGCCACCGCGCGTGGCGAGGGTGCGCGCGCTGGACATCCCCGCGCGCGACGGTGCGACGCTGCCGGCCGAGCTCGTGGTTCCGCACGAAGCGGCGCAGGCGCTGCCGGTGCTGCTGTACTTCCACGGCGGCGGCTTCGTCGTGGGCAGCGTGCGCACGCACGCGGCGTTGTGTCGACACTTGGCGCGCCTCAGTGGCGTGGCGGTGCTGTCGGTGGAGTACCGCCTGGCGCCGGAACACCGTTTCCCCACCGCCGTGCACGACGCTTTCGACGCCCTGGCGTGGCTGCGCGCGCACGCGGCCGCCCTGGGGCTGGACGCCCAGCGCATCGCGGTGGGCGGCGACAGCGCCGGCGGCACGCTGGCCGTGGTGACCGCGCTGCAGGCGCGTGACGCGGGCTGGCCGCTGGCGCTGCAACTGCTGTTCTACCCCGGCTGCAGCGCCTGGCAAGACACGCCCTCGCACCGCCGTTTCGCGCACGGCTTCGTGCTCGAGGCCGACACGATCCAGTGGTTTTTCCGTCATTACGTCGACGACGCGCAGCGCGAGGATTGGCGTTTTGCGCCGCTGCTGGCGCCCGACTTCGATGGCGTGGCGCCAGCGTGGATCGGCCTGGCCGAGTGCGACCCACTGCTGGACGAGGGCGTGCAACTGGCCGACGCGTTGCGGCTGGCCGGTGTGCCGGTGGCGCTGGAGATCTACCACGGCGTCACGCACGAATTCATCAAAATGGGCCGCGTGATCCCCGAAGCGCTGCGGGCGCATCAAGACGCCGCACGCGCCCTGCGGCGGGCGCTGGGGGAAGCCGGCGCATGACCGCCGCGCGGCCGTGGTGGGCACTGACGCCGGCGGCGGCAGCCGGCGATGACCCCGCCGTTTCGCTGGCCCAGGTGACGGCCCTGCTGCAAAAGCTCGGGGTGTCCGGCCGGCACGAAGTGGCGGAAGACCTGTTGCGCATCGTCAGCGCACGGGTGCCCATGGCGCAGTGCACGATCTTCTCGTTCGAGGGCGAGTCGGCCCCGCGCACCGTGGCCATCGGTGACCGTTCGCGCACGGCGGCGCTGCGACGCATCGCGCAGGACTATGTGACCCGCTACCACCCGCTGGATGGATGCCGCGACGCCATGCGCGCGGAGTTGCAGGCGGCGCGCCGCGCCAGCGCGGCGCAACCGCACATCGTGCTGCACCGGCAGCGGCCACAGGACGTGGCGCACCCTGACTACCGCCGTGTCTGCTACGCGTTGCCCCGCATCGCGGAGCGCATCGCCATGCTTTCCCTGTACGACGGATGGCGCTGGCTGTCGGTGAACTTCTACCGTGGCGAGGAGCACGGCCCCTTGACGCCAGGCGACCTGCGCGCGCTGGAGGCGCTCGCGCCGCTCGTGGTGCACGCGGTGCGGTTGCACTACGCCGGCCAACTGTTCGACACGGACTTGGCCGAATGGCTGCTGGCGCGTCTGCACCGGCAGCACCCACGGCTGAGCAAGCGCGATCTCGACGTCCTGCGTGGCGTGCTGCATGGCCTGGGCAACGCCGAGCTCGCGCAGCGCTTGGGGCTGACCTTGTCCAGCGCCCAAACCTACGTCAAGCGTGTGTACCGCAAACTGGGCGTGGACGGGCAGCGCGAGCTGATGGGGCTGCTGATCCAGGGTGGCCGCACAGACTGAAACGATCCGATCCGGCCACACGCATGGCATGGCCGCGTTGTCCCCTTATGGGGACATCATGCGGCTCGCGTCCGCCTACACTGCCGCCAACCGACGAGGAGGCCCCATGCACCGCCCCGACACGACGCCGCGACCGTCCCTCTACTACCCCTACCGTGTGCACGATGCTTGGCTGCCCTCGCAGCACCCTCGCGACGGACGCACGCCCGTGGTCATCGCAGGGGGCGGCCCGGCGGGCATGGTCACGGCGCTGGAACTGGCGCGTCACGGTGTGCCCAGCGTGGTGTGTCAGGCCGATGTGCAGTTGTCGCAAGGCAGTCGGGCGATCGTGTTCACCCGCCGCAGCCTGGAAATTCTGCAGCAGGTCGGGGTGGCGGATCGCATGACCGCGCATGGGCTGCCCTGGCGGTTCGGCAACTCGTTTTACCGCGGGCAGCACGTGTTTCGCATGGAGGCGCCGCACGATCCCGACGACCGGTTTTACCCGCTGCTCAACCTGCAGCAGCAGTACCTGGAGCAGTTTCTGTACGAGGCCTGCGTCGCCAGCCCTTGGGTCGACTTTCGTTGGGGCAACAAGGTCACGCACGTGGCGCTTGAGGACGCCGGTGTGCGCGCCACCGTGGACACCTCGGAGGGCGAGTACGTGCTGGAGGCCGACTGGCTGGTGGCCGCCGATGGGGGGCGCTCGGGCATCCGCAGCCAGCTCGGCCTGCCGATGGAGGGCACGTCGTACGAGGGGCTGTTCGTGATCGCGGACATCCAGATCGACCTGCCGCTGCCCACCGAGCGCCGCGCGTACTTCGACCCGGACTGGAACCCGGGCAACACCGTCCTGATGCACCGCCAATCCCAGGGCATCTGGCGGGTGGACTATCAACTGCCGGCGGGGGAGTCGCCCGAGGAGGCGTTGCGGCCCGAGTCGCTCAAGGCGCGCATCGACGCCCAGCTCGCGATGATCGGCTTCGGTGGCACACCATGGCAACTGGACTGGTGCTCGGTGTACTCGGCGCGCACGCTCACGCTGCCGAACTACGTGCACGGGCGTGTGGTGTTCGTCGGCGATGCGGCGCACCTGCTGCCTATCTTTGGCGTGCGTGGCGCCAACACGGCGTTCCAGGATGCGCAGTCGCTGGGCTGGCACCTGGCCTACACCGTCAAGGGGCTGGCGGGCCCCAGCCTGATGGCCAACTACAGCGCCGAGCGGGTGGGGGCCGCGCGCGAGATCATCGCCGAGGCCGGCAAGAGCACCCGTTTCATGACGCCGCCCACGCGGGGGTTTCGCCTGCTGCGCGACGCGGTGCTGTCCTTGTCGCTGACCCAGGATTTCGTGCGCCCGCTGTACCACTGGCGCACCTCCCGCCCGCACGAATACACGCACTCGGCCCTCAACAGCCCGGGCGACGACGACGCGCTGTTCCCGGCCGGGCCGGCGCACGGCGCGCCACCGCGCAACGTGCGCCTGGGGCCGGATGCGTACCTGCTGGACGATCTGGGCGGCGGGTTCGACCTGCTTTATTTCACCACCGGCGCGCACCTGCCCCAAGCCGTGATCGACGTGGTTCAGGCCTGGCGGCAGCGGGGCGTGGCGCTGCGTGTGACCGCGGTGGGCTGCGCCGACCCGGTCCACGGGGCTGACCGGACGGTGCCTGACCCCGAAGGTCGGGCCTGGGCGCGCTACGGCGTGTCCACGTCGGGCTCGGCGTACCTGCTGCGGCCCGACCAGCACGTCTGCGCACGCTGGATCACGCTCGACGCCCCCCGCCTGCACGCCGCGTTGCAGCAGGCGCTACCGACCTATTGAATCGGTCCACAGCCCAACCGGCCTTGCAGGAGTCCACGATGGTCCCCTCGACCCCCACCGCGCAGCCCGCCGCCCGCCTGGACATCGCCGGGCTGGAATCCGTGTACGACACCCTGGCGGCGGCCATCGACCGCGCCGGTCCCGAGCGTTCGGAGCTTTTTCTGGTCAAGCTCGCCCTGCTTTGCGCGCATGCCTTGGGGGATGCGGCGTTTTTTGAGCAACAGGTGCAGATCGCCTTGTCCGATCTGTGACGACCGCCGCCGCGCCCAACCGCTATGCTGGCGGCGGGAGCACACACCATGACCGCCATCGACCCCGTATCCAGCCCCCACATCCGCCTGTGGTGGGAAGACCTCGCCGTGGGCGACACGCGCGACTTGGGCAGCGTGACCGTCACCGAAGACGACATCATTGCCTTTGCGCGCCAGTTCGATCCGCAGCCGTTTCACCTCGACCACGAAGCCGCGCGCCACTCGGTGTTCGGTGGCTTGTGCGCCAGCGGCTGGCACACCTGTGCGCTGGCCATGCGGCTGATGGTGACGAACTTTTTGCACGAATCGTCCAGCCTGGGATCGCCCGGACTGGAGAGCCTGAAGTGGCTCAAGCCGGTGTTTCCCGGCGACACGCTGACCCTGCGGCACAGCATTGTCGACAAGCGACCGATGAACAAACGCCCCGACGTGGGCCTGGTGCGCACCGTGTGGCAAATGTTCAACCAACGTGGTGAGCAGGTGCTGCAGATGGAAGGCTGGGGCATGTTCCGGCGCCGCTTACCGGGTCACGGGTAAATCCTGCCGCGGCATGCGCCCACGGTGGGGGTAGGGGATCGTGGGTGTCGGGGTGGTGCGCTGCGGCCATCGCCCCTACAATGCGCAGCCCTGCGCTGGCCAGCCCGCTGCGGCTGGCCGTCGTCGTTGGGCCCCGAGAATCCTCCTACGCGCCATGAACGCCCCGCTGCACCCCGCCCACGTCACCCCGGCGCCCAAACCGCTGATGCGCTACAAACCCTATTGGGCCAAGCGCTTTGGTGTGGCGCCGTTTTTGCCGATGAGCCGCGCCGAGATGGACGCGCTGGGGTGGGATGCGTGCGACGTCATCCTGGTCACCGGCGACGCCTACGTCGACCACCCCAGTTTTGGCATGGCGGTCATCGGCCGCGTGTTGGAGGCTCAGGGGTTTCGCGTCGGCATCATCGCCCAGCCCGATTGGCACAGCGCCGAGCCGTTCAAGGCGCTGGGCCGGCCACGCCTGTTTTGGGGCGTGACCGCAGGCAACATGGACTCGATGATCAACCGCTACACGGCGGACCGCAAAATCCGCTCCGACGACGCCTACACCCCGGGCGGCGTGGGGGGCCGGCGCCCGGACCGTGCCAGCATCGTCTACGCGCAGCGTTGCCGCGAGGCGTACAAAGACGTGCCCATCATTCTGGGTGGCATCGAAGCCAGCCTGCGCCGCATCGCGCACTACGACTATTGGAGCGAGACGGTGCGCCGCTCGATCCTGCTGGACGCCAAGGCCGATTTGCTGCTGTACGGCAACGCCGAGCGCGCGCTGGTGGAGGTTGCGCACCGGCTGGCGCGCGGCGAGCCGGTCGATTCGATCACCGACGTGCGCGGCGCCGCCTTCGTGCGCCGCACACCCGCGCCCGACTGGGTTGAGATCGACTCCACCGACGTCGATCGGCCCGGGCGGGTGGAGGCGCACGTCAACCCCTACCAAATGCCGGCCGAGTCCGCCGACGGCGGCTGCGCCAGCGCCAGCGGCGATGGCGGGGCTGCGCCGGTGCGCCTGGTGCCGCGGGCGGCGGCCCTGCGCGCGCCGCGCGAGCGCACGGTCATCCGCCTGCCCAGCTACGAGCAGGTCAAGGCCGACCCGGTGCTGTACGCGCACGCCAACCGTGTGCTGCACCTGGAGACCAACCCTTACAACGCGCGCGCGCTGGTGCAGCGCCACGGCGAGGGGCCGGCCGCGCAGGACGTGTGGGTCAACCCGCCGCCGTTGCCGCTGAGCACCGAAGAAATGGATTGGGTGTTTGGCTTGCCCTACGCGCGCAGCCCGCACCCGGCCTACGCCGATGAACGCGGTCGCCACGACGGGCCGACCAAAATCCCCGCCTGGGAGATGATCCGCTTCTCGGTCAACATCATGCGCGGGTGCTTTGGCGGCTGCACGTTTTGCTCGATCACCGAGCACGAAGGGCGCATCATCCAAAGCCGCTCGGAGGACTCGATCATCCGCGAGATCGAGGACATCCGCGACAAGGTGTCAGGTTTCACGGGCGTCATCTCCGACCTGGGCGGCCCCACCGCCAACATGTACCGGCTGGGCTGCAAAAGCCCCACGATCGAGGCCGCCTGCCGCAAACCCAGTTGCGTGTACCCGGACATCTGCGCCAACCTGCGCACCGACCACGGGCCGCTGGTGCGGCTGTACCGCCGCGCCCGCGCGCTCAGGGGCATCAAAAAAATCCTGATCGGCTCCGGACTGCGCTACGACCTGGCCGTGCGTGACCCTGAGTACGTGCGCGAGCTGGTGCAGCACCACGTCGGCGGCTACCTCAAGATCGCTCCTGAGCACACCGAGCCCGGTCCATTGTCCAAGATGATGAAGCCGGGCATCGGCACCTACGACCGCTTCAAGGCGATGTTCGACCGCTACTCACGCGAGGCGGGCAAAGAGCAGTACCTGATCCCGTACTTCATCGCCGCCCACCCGGGCACAACGGACGAGGACATGCTCAACCTGGCGTTGTGGCTCAAGCGCAACGGCTTTCGCGCCGACCAGGTGCAAACCTTTTACCCAAGCCCCATGGCCACCGCCACGGCCATGTACCACACGGGCCTCAACCCGCTCAAGGGCATCCACCGCGACGAGCGCACCGAGCGCGTCGATGTCGTCAAGGGCGAGCGCCGACGCCGCCTGCACAAGGCGTTTTTGCGCTACCACGACCCCAACAACTGGCCGCTGCTGCGCGAGGCGCTCAAGGCCATGGGGCGCGCGGACCTGATCGGCAACGGCAAGCACCACCTGGTGCCGACCTACCAGCCGCTGACCGACGGCAGCTACCGCGCGCCGCGGCGCGCCAACTCCACCCCGCCGGCGGCCCGCTCGCGCGCCAGCGCCGGCCCGGCCAAGCCGGCTCAGCCGCCCAAGGGCCGTGTGTTGACGCAGCACACGGGGCTGCCGCCGCGCGTCACGGGGGCCGAGCCGGCCCCACCCACGCCTCAACGCCGCAAGCCAAAATCGAGCGGCAGGCCGACGTAGTTTTCGGCGATCGTGCGCGCGCCCGCCTCGCTGTGCATCAGGTAGTCGAGCTCGGCTTCCTGGAATTTCTGCGCGATCTCCCCTTCGCCGGGGAAGCGGTGCATCAGGCTCGTGAACCACCACGAAAAGCGCTCGGCGCGCCACACGCGGCGCAGGCAGCGCTGCGAGTAGTGGTCGATGCCGGCGTCGCTGCGCTCGTGGTAGTGCTCGATGAGCGCGTCGGCCAGGTATTTGACGTCGGTGGCGGCCAGGTTGAGCCCTTTGGCGCCGGTGGGCGGCACGATGTGCGCGGCGTCACCCGCCAGCAACAGCCGCCCAAAACGCATCGGCTCGCTGACAAAGCTGCGCAGCGGCGCGATGCTTTTTTCGATCGAGGGGCCGGTGACCAGCGCCTCGGCCGCGGCCGGGTCCAGGCGGCGGCGCAGCTCGTCCCAAAACGCCTGGTCGCTCCAACTGTCCACGGTGTCGGACAGCGGCACCTGCAGGTAGTAGCGGCTGCGGGTGCGGCTGCGCATCGAACACAGCGCAAAGCCGCGCGGGCTGTTGACGTAGATCAGCTCCTCGTGCACCGGCGGCGTGTCGGACAGCAACCCGAGCCAGCCAAACGGGTACACCTTCTCGTACTCGGTGATGGCGCTGCGCGGCACGCTGGCGCGGCACACGCCGTGGAAGCCGTCGCAGCCGGCGATGAAGTCGGCGTCGATGCGGTGGGTGACGCCATCCTTTTCGTAGGTCACCCACGGCCGCGCGCCGTCGAAGCCGTGGATGGCCACGTGGCCGGCCTCGTAGACCGTGGTCTGGCCGCTGGCCTGGCGCGCGTCCATCAGGTCGCGCGTGATCTCGGTTTGACCGTACACCAGGACCGTTTTGCCCCCGGTCAGACCCTTGAGGTCCACCCGGTGGCGCTCACCCTTGAACAGCAGGTCGAAGCCCTCGTGCACCAGCCCCTCGCGGTGCATGCGCTGGCCCACGCCGGCCTCGTCCAGCACGTCCACCGCGACTTGCTCCAGCACGCCGGCGCGGATGCGCCCCAGCACGTAGGCAGCGCTTTGCCGCTCCAGGATGATGTTGTCGATACCGGCTTTGTGCAGCAGTTGGCCCAGCAGCAGGCCCGACGGGCCGGCGCCAACGATGACGACTTGGGTGCGCATGGCTATGTCTCCTCGTGAGGTGGGTAGGGAAGCCGCCGCCCGGGGCGCGGCGCGATGGCGGGATCGTAGGCGCCGTGCTGGTCGAAGGACGCACCTGGCCGTGGTCTGTTGTGCGAATAGCGCGCAGCGTGTGCGAATATCGCGCAAACACGTAGGGCCGTTGTCCACGGGCGCGGGGATGCGCTATCGTTGTCGCCATGGATCTCGCTGCCGCCGACACCATCGCCGGGCTGGTCAAAGGGCTGGCCGTGCTGGAGAGCTTCGACACCGAGCGCCAGCGCCTCAACGCCACGCTGGCGGCCCAGCGCACAGGGCTGTCGCGCGCGGCGGCGCGGCGCCACCTGTTGACGCTGGCGCACCTGGGCTACCTGGAAACCGACGGACACGATTACTGGCTGGCGCCCAAGGTGCTGCGTCTGGCGGGGCGCTACCTGGCCTCGGCGCGCTTGCCGCGCACGGTGCAGCCGGTGCTGGACCGGCTGGCCGCGCGCGTGCGCGAACCGTTTTCGGTGGCGGTGCTGGACGACGAGGCGGTGGTCGTGGTGGCGCGCAGCGTGCCGCCCGCAGCGCACGAGCCCAGTGTGGATTGGCAAGGGGGCTCGCTTGGCGCCCCGGGCGGGGCGTGGCCGGCGCGGCCGCAGCGGTTGGCCTATGGCTTGCACTTGGGGGCGCGGCTGCCCGCGCACGCCACCTCCACCGGCCGGGTGCTGCTGGCTGCGTTGCCCGTCAAGCAGTTGCGGCTCTGGCTGGCCGCCCGCTGCGCCTCCGGGGCTGGCTTGCCGCGTCTGACACCCTACACCGTCACCGACCCCGCGGCGCTGCGGCGCATCCTGCAGCAGGTGCGCCAGGCCGACCACTGCATCTGCAGTGAGGAGCATGAGCTGGGCGTGCACGCCGTGGCGGTGCCCCTGCGCGACATGCAGGGCCGCACGGTGGCGGCGATCAACGCCGTGCTGTCGCAGCAGCGCTTGCAGGCCGGGGCCGTGCAGCACGAACTGCTGCCGCTGTTGCAAGAGGCCGCGCGAGAGCTGCGGCCGCTGCTGTGAGGCGCGTCATGGGCCGCGCGGTGTGGATCGCCAGGTTTGCGCTGTTGGCGCTGCTGGTCGGCCTGACCGGGTGCCTGGGCGGCGGTCACTCCCTGGCGCAGGCCGACTGGGTGGTGGTGGCGGTGCACGACGGTGACACGCTGCGCGTGCGCGGCCCCGACGCGCGGCTGCGCACCGTGCGTCTGGCGGGCATCGATGCCCCGGAGCTGGATCAGCCCGCGGGCGCGCAGGCGCGCGACGCGCTGCGCGCGTGGGTGCTGGGCCGCGCGGTGCGTCTGGACGACCGTGGGGTGGACCGTTACGGACGTTGGCTGGCGGTGGTCCGAGGGCCATCGCCCGAGGACGAACGGGCCGTGCAGGATGTCAACCTGGCCTTGCTGCAGCAAGGCTGGGCGTGGCACGACGCCCGTCACGCTCACCAGCAACCCTGGCTGGAGCGGTGGCACTACCGCGCTGCCGAGCTCGCTGCCCGTGCGGCAGGGCGTGGTTTGTGGGGGCAGGGCGAGGCGCTGCCCCCGTGGGAGTGGCGCCGCGCTACACGTCGATCGCCTGCACCGACCCCGCCAGGCGCCGCAGCTCAAATTTCTGAATCTTGCCGGTGCTGGTCTTGGGCAATTCGGTGAACACCACCGCCCGCGGGATTTTGAACCCCGCCAGATGGGCGCGGCAGTGCGCGATGATGTCCTCGACGCTGGCGTGCGCGCCAGGCTTGAGTTCGATGAACGCGCACGGGGTCTCGCCCCAGCGCGGGTCGGGTTTGGCCACCACCGCCGCCGCTTGCACGGCAGGGTGACGGTACAGCACGTCTTCGATTTCGATCGACGAGATGTTCTCGCCGCCCGAGATGATGATGTCCTTGCTGCGGTCCTTGATCTTGATGTAGCCGTCCGGGTGTTGCACCGCCAGGTCGCCGGTGTGGAACCAGCCGCCGGCCAGCGCTTGCGCGGTCGCCTCGGGGTTTTTCAAGTAGCCCTTCATCACGATGTTGCCGCGAAACATCACCTCGCCGATCGTTTCGCCGTCCCACGGCACCGGCCGCAGCGTGGCCGGGTCCAGCACCTGCGCGTCTTGTTGCAGGTGGTACCGCACGCCCTGGCGCGCGTGCAAGCGGGCTTGCTCCTGCAGCGGCAGGTCACGCCAGCCAGGCTGGGGGGCGCACACCGTGGCCGGCCCGTACACCTCGGTCAGGCCGTACACGTGCGTCAGCTCGATGCCCATGCGTGCCATCGCCTCCAGCAGCGCCGCCGGGGGCGCCGAGGCCGCCACCATGCCCCGTATGCCCGGGTGCAGGCCGGCTTTGAGCTCATCCGGGGCGTTGGCCAGCATCGCGTGCACGATCGGCGCTCCGCAGTAGTGGGTGACGCGCCAGGCGCGCATCAACCCCAGCACGGTGGCCGCATCCACCTTGCGCAAGCAGACGTTGAGCCCAGCGCGCGCCGCCAAGGTCCAGGGGAAGCACCAGCCGTTGCAGTGGAACATCGGCAACGTCCACAGGTACACGGGGTGCTTGGGCATGTCCCACTCGAGGATGTTGGACACGGCGTTGAGGGCCGCGCCACGGTGGTGGTAAACCACCCCCTTGGGATGACCGGTGGTACCGCTGGTGTAGTTGAGGGCGATCGCGTCCCACTCGTCGGGTGGCCCCTCCCAGGGGAAGTCTGGGTCGCCTTGGCGCAGCCAGTCCTCGTAGTCCACCGCGTCCAGCGTGGCGGTGGGGGCGCCGAACCATGGATCCTGGGTTTGCACCACCAGCAGCGGCTCGCGCCGCGTGCGCAGCGGCAGGGCTTGCGCCAGCAGCGCGCTGAACTCCGGGTCGACCAGGATAACCCGGGCTTCGCCGTGGTCCAGCATGTAGGCGATGGACGCCGGCTCCAGCCGGGTGTTGAGGGCATTGAGCACCGCGCCCGCCAGCGGCACGCCAAAGTGGGCCTCGACCATCGGCGGGGTGTTGGGCAGCAAGGTGGCCACGACGTCCCCGCGCTGCACCCCGGCGCGCCGCAGCGCGCTGGCCATGCGGCGGCAGCGTTGGGCGGTCTCGCCCCAAGTCTGGCTCGCCGCGTGCGCGCCGGTGCCGTGCACGATGGCCGGCAGCTGCGGGTGCACCTCGGCGGTGCGGCGTAAAAAATCCAAGGGCGTCAGCGGCGCATGGTTGGCGGCGCAGCGCGGCAGATCGTGGTCGGCGATCGGCATCGGTCGTCTCCTGCAGGGGGTGGTGGTCAGGGCAGCAGGTCGCTGGCGGTGGGCGGCCAGCGGTGCGGCCAGTGTTCGGGCAAGGTGCCGTGCAGGGCCACGGTGTCGGCCACCGCGGCCAGCAGATCCTCGGGCGGGGCGGGCCAAGGCAGCGCGCTCAGGCGCGCGCCCAGCAACCCGGCCAGCGTGTCGCCGCTGCCGGCGGTGGCCAGCCAACCGCTGCCGCTGGCCACGACGCGCGGCGTGAGGCCGGGCGCGGCCACGACGCTGCCGCTGCCTTTGAGCACCACGACGGCGTGCCACCGCTCGGCCAACGTGCGGGCGGCTGCCAGCCGATCGCGCTGCACGCTGGCGGTGTCGGTGCGCAGCAGCCGGGCGGCCTCCAGCGGATGGGGTGTCAGCACGGTCCACCAGCGGCGCGCGCGGCGCTGCGCCAGCGGGTCGGGGTCGGTTCGGCCCGCCAGGGCATTGAGCGCGTCGGCGTCCAGCACCAGCCGTGGACTGCGGGCCAACACGGTGTCCAGCAGCGTCGCCATCCCGGGGCCGCCGCCGCAGCCGGCCACCACGGTGGCGCGCTCGGGCAGGTCGCTGTCCAACGCCGCCGCGGCGCTGCGCAGCATCAGCGCGGGCTGGCCCGCGTCCCATGGCGGAATCTGGTTCGCTTCGCCCACCAGCGCCACATACACCCGGCCAGCGCCCGCACGCAGGGCCGCCCGTGCCGCCAGCAGCGCCGCGCCGCCCATGCCCACGCCCGCGTGCGCGGCGGGCAGGGCGCCCCCGAGCACCAGCACGTCACCGCGGCTGCCCTTGTGGCTGGCGTGGTCCGCACGCAGCGCGGCCGCGTCGGGCCAGCCGGCCGAGGTGACGAGCCACGCGGCCGCGGTGGTCGGGTCGGCCTGGGCGCCAAGGTCGTCGAACCAGATCGTTTCGCCGGCCACCGCCCGCCCCAGTCCCGTGAACAGGCCGGGCTTGAGCGTCAGCAGCGACAGCGTGGCGCGCGCGGCGACGGGTTGGGCAGGCGTGTCGGCCCACCAGTGGCCGGTGTTGGGGTCCAGTCCGCTGGGCAAATCGACGCACAGCGTCGGCGCGGGGCAGGCTTGCAGCCAGCGCAGGGCAGCCAGCGTCGTGCCTTGCACGGGGCGGTCCAACCCCAGGCCCAGCAGCGCGTCGATCACCAGGTCGGGGGGGGAGTCGGGCGCGGCTTGCAACCACGTCAGGTTGGCGGCGCGCGCGTGCTGCCAGGCCCAGCGGGCGTCGTCGGGCAGGCGCTCAGGGTCTCCCAGCCACCACACCGCCACGTCGCGCTCAGGCCAGTCCTGCGCCAGCCGGGCGGCCGCCACCAGCCCGTCGCCGCCGTTGTTGCCGCCACCGGCCAGCACCACGATGCGCTGGGCGTGGGGCTGCCACGCCATCGCCAGACGGGCCACCGCCAGGCCCGCACGCCGCATCAGCGTGTGGGGTGGCAGCGTGGCGGCCAGGCGCTGCTCGAGTTGGCGGCTGGCGTCGCGGTCGTGCAACGGGCGGAGTGGCGTGCTGGCCTTGGGGCAGGGGACGATGCGCTGCATGGTGGGCGTGGCGCTGCGTGGTACAATCTCAAAGTTTTGCTGGATGGAGCGCCTGTGTTGGGCGGTCCTGTGTGGCAAAGCAATCGCGAGCCGGCCCCTTCCGGGTGCCGTCGCCCGTGCGCGGGTGGCGGTCGTTGGCCGGCTTTAGGCCCAACCTTTGGAAAGTCCATATCATGCCCGTGTCCATGCGCGAAATGCTGGAAGCCGGTGTCCACTTCGGGCACCAGACGCGCTTCTGGAACCCCAAGATGGCCCCGTACATTTTCGGCCATCGCAACAAGATCCACATCATCAACCTCGAAAAAACGGTGCCGATGTTCGAGGCGGCGTGCAAGTTCGTGCGCCAGCTCACCGCCAACGGTGGCACCTTGCTGATGGTGGGCACCAAGCGCCAGTCGCGCGACATCATCGCCGCGGAAGCGCAGCGTGCGGGCGTGCCGTACGTGGAGCAGCGCTGGCTGGGCGGTATGTTGACCAACTTCAAGACGGTCAAGACGTCGATCAAGCGCCTCAAGGACATGCAGGCCCAGCGCGACGCCGGCCTGGACAACATGTCCAAAAAAGAGCAACTGCTGTTCCTGCGTGAACTGGCCAAGCTCGAGCGCGACATCGGCGGCATCCAGGACATGAACGCGCTGCCCGACGCGATGTTCGTGGTCGACGTCGGCTACCACAAGATCGCGGTGGCCGAAGCCAACAAGCTGGGCATCCCGGTCATCGGTGTTGTCGACACCAACCACTCGCCTGAGGGCATCGACTACATCATCCCCGGCAACGACGACTCGGCCAAGGCCGTGGCCATCTACGCCCGCGGCATCGCCGACGCGGTGCTGGAAGGCCGCAACGCCGCGCTCAACGCGGTGGTCGAAGCCGTGCGCGCCGACGACGAGTTCGTCGAGGTGCAGGAGGGCTGAGAGCGCGCCCACGCGGCCGCTTTCGATGGGGGCGCAGCAGCCCCTTTTTCGTATCTTGGCCCGATGACGCCGCCGGCGCGCGCTTGGGTCGCGCTCAGCGTGTCATCGGGTTGTCGAACACAGCGTCAATGATTTGAGGGTGGCCACGGCGGCCACCCGTCAACAGGAGCATCACGATGGCAGCCATCACCGCCAGCATGGTCGCGGAACTCCGCGCCAAGACCGACGCCCCCATGATGGAGTGCAAGAAGGCCCTGACCGAGGCCGACGGCAACATGGAAAAGGCCGAGGAAATCCTGCGTGTCAAGCTGGGCAACAAGGCCAGCAAGGCCGCCAGCCGCGTCACCGCCGAAGGCATCGTGGCGGCGTACGTGGACGGCAGCACCGGCGCGTTGGTCGAAGTCAACTGCGAAACCGACTTCGTGTCGAAGAACGAACTGTTTGGCAACTTCGGCCAGGCGCTGGCGCGCCTGGTGGCCGAGCACAACCCGGCCGATGTGGCCGCGTTGGCCGCGCTGCCGCTGAGCATGGAGGGCTTTGGTCCCACCGTCGAAGACGTGCGCAAGGGGCTGATCGGTAAGATCGGCGAGAACATGACGATTCGCCGCTTCAAGCGCTACAGCGACGGCGGCAACCTGGCGGTGTACCTGCACGGCGTGCGCATCGGGGTGCTGGTGCAGTACCAGGGCGACGCGACGGCGGCCAAGGACGTGGCCATGCACATCGCAGCGATGAAGCCGGTGGCGCTGTCCGGCGCTGACGTGCCGGCCGAACTCGTGGCCAAGGAGCGTTCGATCGCCGAACAAAAGGCGGCCGAATCGGGCAAGCCCGCCGACATCGTGGCCAAGATGGTCGAGGGTGCGGTGCAGAAGTACCTCAAGGAGGTCTCGCTGCTGGACCAGGTGTTCGTCAAGGCCGCCGACGGCAAGCAGACCGTGGGTCAGTACCTGAAGGGCGCCAACACCGCGGTGCAGTCGTTCACGCTGTTCGTGGTTGGTGAAGGCATCGAGAAAAAGCAGGACGACTTTGCCGCTGAAGTGGCTGCCCAAGTGGCCGCGGCGCAAAAAGCCTGACCGCGCCCCCAGCGCCGTAAGGGCCGGCTCCTCGGGTTGGAGGCCGGCCCTTTTTGCAACCCGCACCCGCACCAAGCCCCGTACAATCGCCCCACATCCGGATTGCACCCATGCCCGCACTGCAGCGCATCCTCCTTAAATTGTCTGGTGAAGCCCTGATGGGCGACGAAGCGTTTGGCATTCACCGCGGCACCATCGAGCGCATCGTGGCCGAGGTGGCCGAGGTCGCCCACCTGGGTGTGCAGGTGGCCATCGTCATCGGTGGCGGCAACCTGTTTCGCGGCGTGGCCGGGGGTGCCGTCGGGATGGACCGCGCCACGGCGGACTACATGGGCATGTTGGCCACCGTGATGAACGCGCTGGCCCTGGGTGACGCGCTGGAGCGCGCCGGTGTGCGCGCGCGGGTGATGTCGGCCATCGCCATCGACCAGGTCGTTGAGCCGTACGTGCGCCCCAAGGCGCTGCAGTACCTGGAAGAAGGCAAGGTCGTGGTGTTCGCGGCGGGCACCGGCAACCCGTTTTTCACCACCGACACCGCCGCCGCGCTGCGCGGCGCCGAAATCGGCGCGCAGCTCGTGCTCAAGGCCACCAAGGTCGATGGCGTGTACACCGCCGACCCCAAGAAAGACCCCAGCGCCCGACGCTACCAACGCATCAGCTTTGACGAGGCGATGGTGCGCCAGCTTCAGGTCATGGACGCCACCGCCTTTGCCCTGTGCCGCGACCAAAACCTGCCGGTGCGGGTGTTTTCGATTTTCAAGCCCGGCGCGCTCAAGCGCGTCGTCATGGGTGAAGACGAAGGCACGTTGGTGCACGTCTGACACGAGCCACGCGAGGCCTACACGACCATGAGCAGCATTCCCGAGATCAAAAAGACCGCCGAACAAAAGATGCAGCAGTCGCTCGAAGCGCTGCGCGCCAACCTGGCCAAGGTGCGTACCGGGCGCGCCAACCCGGCGCTGCTGGACACGGTGCAGGTGGAGTACTACGGCACGATGGTGCCGATCAGCCAGGTGGCCAACCTGACCCTGCTGGACGCGCGCACCATCGGCGTGGCGCCGTGGGAAAAGGGCATGGGCGCCAAGATCGAAAAGGCGATCCGCGAGTCCGACCTGGGGCTCAACCCGGCCTCGCACGGCGACCTGATCCGTGTGCCGATCCCGCCCATGACCGAGGAGCGGCGCCGTGAACTGGTCAAGGTCGTCAAGGCCGAAGGTGAACACGCCAAGGTGGCGATTCGCAACCTGCGCCGTGACGCCAACGAGCATGTTAAGCGCCTGGTCAAGGACAAGCTCGCCTCCGAAGACGACGAGCGCCGGGCGCAGGACGATATCCAAAAACTCACCGACCGCATGATCGCCGAGGTGGACAAGATGGTGGCGGCCAAAGAGGCCGACATCATGGCGATTTGAGCGTGTCGGGCCACGCACGGGTTGCCAAGGAGCGGGGGTTGGGGACGTCGTCGGTGCCGCACCATGTCGCCATCGTCATGGATGGCAACGGGCGCTGGGCGCGTCAGCGTTTGCTGCCGCGTGCGGCGGGCCACCGTGCGGGCATGGAAACCCTGCGCCGCGTGCTGGGGTGGTGCGCCGAGCGCGGCGTGCGGGTGCTGACGGTGTTCGCGTTTTCGTCGGAAAACTGGGCCCGCCCCCCTGACGAGGTGAGCGCCATCCTGCGCCTGCTGGCGCAGGCCCTCATCGACGAAGTGCCACGCTTGCAGCAAGCGGGTGTGCGGCTGCACGTGGTGGGTGAGCGCAGCGGGCTGACGCCAGAGTTGGTGCAGGGCATCGCCGAGGCCGAGCGCGCCACCGCCGGCAACACGGCGCTCATCCTCAACGTGTGCTTCAACTACGGCGGGCGCTGGGACATCGTGCAGGCCGCGCAGCGCCTGGCGCAGCAGGGTGCGCCCATCACCGAAGCCAGCCTGGCCGGTGCGCTGGCGCTGGCCCATGTGCCCGACCCGGACCTGGTGATCCGCACCGGGGGCGAGCAGCGCGTCAGCAACTTCGTGTTGTGGCAACTGGCGTACAGCGAGCTGTACTTCACCGACACGCTGTGGCCGGCGTTCGACGAGGCCGAGCTGGCGCGCGCGCTGGCCGCCTACGCGCAACGTCAGCGGCGGTTTGGCCGTACGCCCGAGCAAGCGGCGGCAGCCTGAAGCCCAGCCCACCGGAAGCGGCCTACCGTGTTGCGTCAACGGGTCATCACCGCCGTCGTGCTGCTGGCCGTGCTGCTGCCGGCGTTGTTCTACCCCGGCGGCAGTGGCCCCTTTGCCGTGCTGACGCTGGTGCTGATGGGCGCGGCTGGCTGGGAGTGGGCGCGCCTGTGTGGGGTGGGTGGCGCCGCGGCGGGGGCGCTTGGCGCCGGCCTGGCGCTGGCCCTTGGGGGGGTGTGGTGGCGCTGGGGTGGGGTGGCGTTGCCCGCTGCGGTGTGGTGGGCGGCCACCGCCGGCTGGGTCGTGTTGCTGGCGCTGGTGCTGCGCCAGGGGGTCGATGCGTGGGGCGCTTGGCCGCGCGGCGTGCGGGTGCTGGTGGGCGTGGCCGCCCTGACCCTGGCCTGGTGGGCGATGGTGACCTTGCACACCCAAGGTGTGGCGGTGTTGCTGGGTGCGTTGCTGCTCGTGTGGGTGGCGGACATCGCCGCGTATTTCGGCGGCCGTGCTTGGGGACGGCGCAAGCTGGCGCCCACGATCAGCCCCGGCAAAACATGGGCAGGGGCGGTGAGTGGGGCAGCCGCCGTGCTGGCGTTGGCGTGGCTGTGGACGTGGGCTGCCCATTGGCCCACGGTGGGCCCATGGCTGGCCGATGGTTTTTATGCCCGCCTGGGGCGGGGTGGCGCGGCGGGGGCGCTGGCGTGGCTGATGCTGCTGACCGCGCTGAGCATCGCGGGGGATTTGTTCGAATCGCTGGTCAAGCGCAGCGCCGGGGTCAAGGACTCCAGCGGCCTGTTGCCCGGCCACGGCGGGGTGTTGGACCGTATCGACGCGCTGCTGCCGGTGCTGCCCGCGGCGCTGGCGGCGTTGACGTGGCAGGGGGGCTGAATGCACAGTGAGACTCGACCCGGTACGCGCCAACGCGTGGCGGTGCTGGGCGCCACCGGCTCCATCGGCGAGCAAACGCTGGACGTGCTGGCGCGCCACCCGCAGCGCTTCGAAGTGGTGGCCCTCAGCGCCGCGCGTCAGGTGCAGCGGCTGGCGCAGCAATGCGCCCAACACCGGCCGCGCTGGGCGGTGATCAGCGATGAGCACGTCGACGCGTTGCGTGCGGCGCTGGCCGATTGGGCGGTGGAAGGCGTGCAGGTGCTGCCGGCCAGCACAGGCTTGGTCGAGGTCGCCGCTGCGCCGGAGGTGGACACGGTGATGGCCGCCATCGTCGGCGCGGCGGGGCTGGCGCCGTGCTTGGCCGCGGCGCGCGCGGGCAAGCGGCTGTTGCTGGCCAACAAAGAAGCGCTGGTGGTGGGGGGGGAGTTTTTCATCAGCGCGGTGTGCGCGGGCGGCGCGCAGCTGCTGCCGATCGACAGCGAACACTCGGCCATTTTTCAGGCCTTGCCGGAAGACCCCTCGACCTGGGGCGAGCGGGTCGACAAAATCGTGCTGACGGCCTCCGGCGGTCCCTTCAGGCAGCGTGACCCGGCCACGCTGGGCGAGGTGACGCCAGAGCAGGCCTGTGCCCACCCCAACTGGGTCATGGGGCGCAAGATCTCGGTCGACTCGGCCACGATGATGAACAAGGCGCTGGAGGTCATCGAGGCGCGCTACCTGTTTGGCTTTGCGCCCGAGCGCATCGAGGTGGTGATCCACCCCCAAAGTGTCGTGCACTCGATGGTGCAGTACCGCGACCGGTCGGTGGTGGCGCAGCTGGGCACGCCCGACATGCGCGTGCCGATCGCCTACGGCTTGGGTTGGCCCCAGCGCATCGAATCCGGGGCCGAGGCGCTGGACTGGACGCGCCTGGGGGCGCTGACCTTCGAGGCCCCCGACCCGCAGCGGTTCCCCGGCCTGTGGCTGGCGTGGGAGGCGTTGCAGGCCCCCCCGGGCACCACCGCGGTGCTCAACGCCGCCAACGAGGTCGCGGTCGAGGCGTTTTTGCAGGGGCTCTTGCGTTTTGACCGCATCCATCGCGTCAACCGCGCCACGCTGGAGGCCTACACGCCAACGCCACCGGCCAGTCTGGACGACTTGCTGGCGCTGGACCGCGAGGCACGCGCGGTGGCCTGGCAGCAGGTGCGGCGCGCGGCCCAGTGACCTGCGCGCCGACACCGTTGGCGCCGGCATGCGACACTTGGCACCATGCAAACGGTGTTGTGGTTTTTGGTGGCGATCGGGTTGCTGATCGCGGTGCACGAGTGGGGGCACTACCGCATGGCGGTGGCCTGTGGCGTGCCGGTGCTGCGGTTTTCGATTGGCTTTGGGCGGCCTTTGCTGCGCTGGCGCAACCGCGCGGGTACCGAGTTTGTCGTCGCGGCGCTGCCGCTGGGCGGCTACGTGCGCATGCTCGACGGCCGCGAGGGGCCGGTGCCCCCCGAGCAGCGGCACCTGGCGTTCGACGCCCAGCCGCTGCGCAAGCGCGCCGCCATCGTGGCCGCGGGGCCGCTGGCCAACCTCGGGCTGGCGGTGCTGCTGTACGCGTGGGTGGCGTGGTGGGGCGTGCCGCAGGCCGAACCGGTGCTGGGCAGCCCCGCGCCCGGTTCGGTGGCCGAGCAGGCCGGGCTGCGCGCCGGCGAGCGCGTTGCCGCGGTGCGCATCGAGGACGACGACACGGCCCAACCGGTGCGTTCCTTTGACGAATTGCGCTGGCAACTGACCCAGGCCGCCCTGCAGCGGCGCGACGTCACGCTGTTGCTGGGTCCGGCGCCGGAGCTGGCCACGCGCTCGGTGCCGTTGCCGCTGGCCCAGTTGCAGGCGCGCGACGTGGACGCCGAGCTGGTGCAGCGCATTGGGCTGGTGGCGCCGTGGTCGGCGCCGGTGGTGGGCGAGGTGCTGCCCGACGGGGCGGCGGCCGCCGCTGGCGTGCGCGAGGGTGACCGGGTGCTGGCCGTGGACGAACGCCCGGTGGAGGACGCCGCCCAACTGCGCGCCTGGATCCGCACGTCCGTGGACGCCCAAGGCCAGCCGCGCACCCAACGCTGGCGCGTCGAGCGCGCGGGGCGGACGCTGGAGCTCGACGTGACGCCGCGGCCCGAGCGTCAGGGGGATGCCTGGGTGGGCCGGGTGGGTGCGATGATTGGCGCGCCGCCGGCACTCATCGTGGTGGCCGACGAACCGCTGGACGCGCTGGCGCACGGTGTGCGCCGCACGTGGGAGGTCAGCGCGCTGTCGCTGCAAATGCTGGCGCGCATGGTGGTGGGTGAAGCGTCGCTGCGCAACCTGAGCGGCCCGTTGACCATCGCCGACTACGCCGGCAAGTCGGCGGCGCTGGGCTGGGTGGCGTTTGTGACGTTTTTGGCGTTGGTCAGCACCAGCCTGGGGGTGCTCAACCTGCTGCCGCTGCCCGTCTTGGACGGGGGGCACCTGATGTATTATCTGTGGGAAGCGGTGGTCGGACGGCCGCCGTCGCCAGCGTGGATGGCGCGGCTGCAACGCGCTGGCATGGTGGTGCTGGCGGCGCTGATGTCGCTGGCCATCGTCAACGATTTGACTCGGCTGCTGGGCTAAGCCTTGGTCCCGGCGGCCCCGGATTGCAAGCGCATGAAACGCACACACCCGCGCCCCTGGCGCGCCCGCGCCGGCTTGTGGCTGGCGACCTTGGCCACAGCCTTGCCCGCGTGGGCGGTCGAACCCTTCACCCTGCGTGACATCCGCGTCGAAGGCCTGCAGCGCGTCGAGCCCGGCACGGTCTTCGCCTCGTTGCCGTTCCGTGTGGGTGACCGCTACAGCGACGAACAGGGGGCGGCGGCCATCCGCGCGCTGTTCGGCCTGGGGCTGTTTTCCGACGTGCGGCTGCAGGTCGATGGCGACGTGCTGGTGGTCATCGTCGAGGAGCGCCCGACGGTGGCCGACGTCAGCTTCACCGGGGTCAAGGAATTCGACAACGAGGTGCTGCGCAAGGCGCTGCGCGACATTGGCTTGACCGAGGGGCGTCCGTTCGACCGGGCGCTGGCCGACCGCGCCGAGCAAGAGCTCAAGCGCCAGTACCTCAACCGCAGCATGTACGCGGTGCAGGTCACCACCACCGTCACCCCCATCGAGCGCAACCGCGTCAACCTCAACTTCAACGTCGTCGAAGGCGACGTGACCAAAATCCGCGAGATTCGCATCGTGGGTGCGCGCGCGTTTGCCGAAAAGGATTTGCTCGACCTGTTCGACCTCGACACCGGCGGCTGGCTGAGCTGGTACACCAAAAGCGACCGCTACTCGCGCGCCAAGCTCAACGCCGACCTCGAGACGCTGCGGTCGTACTACCTGACGCGCGGCTTTTTGGAGTTCCGCATCGACTCCACGCAAGTGGCGTTGTCGCCCGACAAGTCGTCGTTGGCGCTGACGATCCACATCACCGAGGGTCAGCGCTACGTCGTGTCGGGCGTTCGGCTGGAGGGTGAGTACCTGGGGCGCGAGGAAGAGTTCCAGCGTCTGGTGCGCATCCGTGCGGGGCAACCCTACAACGCCGAGCAGGTGGAGCAAACGGTCAAGGCGTTCACCGAGTACTTTGGCCAGTTCGGTTACGCCTTCGCGCGCGTCGAGGCGCTGCCCGAGCTCGACCGTGAGCGCAACCTGGTGGCGATCACGCTGCGTGCCGAACCGTCGCGCCGCGCCTACGTGCGCCGCATCCAGATCGAAGGTAACAACCGCACTCGCGACGAAGTCATCCGGCGCGAGTTCCGCCAACTCGAAGCGGCCTGGTACGACAGCGACAAGATCCGGTTGTCGCGCGACCGCGTCGACCGGCTGGGCTTTTTCACCGAGGTTGGCATCGAAACGCAGGAGGTGCCCGGTGCGCCCGACCAGGTCGACCTGATCGTCAAGGTGACCGAAAAGCCCACCGGCAACCTGACGCTGGGGGCGGGTTATTCGCAGGCGGAAAAGCTGTCGCTGCTGGCCGGCATCCAGCAGGAAAACGTCTTTGGCACCGGCAACTACCTGGGCTTGAGTGTCAACACCAGCAAGTACAACCGGCAATTCGTGCTGTCGACCACCAACCCGTACTTCACCGACGACGGGGTGTCGCGCAGCGTCGACCTGTACTACCGCACCACGCGGCCGTACAACGCGCAAGACGGCGACTACCGGCTGGTCACGCCCGGTGCGGCGATCCGGTTCGGCGTGCCGTTCACCGAGGTCGACACGGTGTTTTTCGGCATCGGGGTCGAGCAAACCAAGATCGAGCCGGGCAACCGCATGCCGGTGGCGTACAACGACTTCATCGCGCGCTTTGGCGACTCGCCGCTGTCGGTGCCGCTGACGGTGGGGTGGGCGCGCGACGAGCGCGACAGCGCGTTGGTGCCCACCCAGGGGGTGCTGCGTCGTGTCAACGGCGAGCTGGGCGTGGCGGGCGACACCCGCTACATCAAGGGCAGCGTGCAGTACCAGCAGTACGTGCCGCTGAACAAAAAGTTTACGCTGGCCTTCAATGCGGAGGCGGGGTGGGCCAAAGGGCTGGGGGGCAAGCCGGTGCCGCTGTTCAAGCACTTCTACGGCGGTGGCCTGGGCTCGGTGCGCGGGTTCGAACAGGGCACGCTGGGGGCCACCAGCGCCATCGTCGGCAGCAGCGACCTGGCTTACCTGGGCGGCACCAAGATGGCGCTGCTCAACGCCGAGCTGATCACGCCGTTTCCCGGCGCGGGCAACGACCGCACGCTGCGCATGTTCGGCTTCGTCGACGTCGGCAACGTCTACGGGCCGGACCAAAAGTTCACGCTGTCGGACGTGCGCGCCTCGGCGGGGATTGGCATCAGCTGGATCTCGCCGGTGGGGCCCCTTAGAATCGCGTTTGCCAAGCCGGTGCGCAAGCAACCCGGCGACAAAACGCAAACCGTGCAATTCCAAATCGGTACCGCATTCTGATGATTTCGATGACCCGTCATTGGGGCGCCCGCGTGGCGCTCGTGGCCGCGTTGGCGGCGGCCGGCGCCGCAAGCTGGGCGCAAGACCTCAAGATCGGTTTTGTCAGCACCGAGCGCATCCTGCGCGACTCCAACGCCGCCAAGGCGGCGCAGGCACGCCTGGAGCAGGAGTTCAGCAAGCGCGAGCGTGACCTCGAGGCGCTGGGCAACCAGTTGCGCCAAGCCACGGAAAAGTTGGAAAAAGACGCCCCGACGCTGTCGGAGAGCCAGCGCAGCGCCCGGCAGCGTCAATTGGCCGAGCTGGAGCGTGATTTCCAGCGCCGCCGTCGTGAGTTCCAGGAAGACCTTGCCCAGCGGCGCAACGAAGAGCTGCAGCAGGTCATTGAGCGCGCCAACCGCGTCATCAAGCAAATCGCCGAAAGCGAAAAATACGACTTGATTCTGCAAGAGGCCGTGTACATCGCGCCCAAGCACGACATCACCGACAAGGTGATCAACGGCCTCAACAACGCGCGCTGAGGGTGCGCGGGCGCGCAACGGGCATGCCCATGGATGCAGTCGAAGCAACCGCGTCGTCGCGCGGCGGCGTGCCCTTGGCCGAACTGGTTCAAGCGCTGGGTGGGCAGCTCGAAGGCTGCGCAGCGCGCCGGGTGCAGCGCCTGGCCGCCTTGGCCGACGCCGATGAGCACGGCCTGTCCTTCGTGGCGCACCCGCGCTACCAGGCGCAGTTGCAGGCCAGCCGTGCCGGGGCGGTGATCGCAAGCCCAGCGTTGGCGCCGCAGGTCCTGCAACGGCCCGACCCACCGCCCGGAGGGTGGGCGGCGTGGGTGGTGCCCGACCCCTACGCGACCTTTGCCGCCGTGACGCGCTGGTGGCGCGCCCACGTGCAGCCGCGGCCCGCGTGGCGGGGGGTGCACCCCAGCGCCTGGATCGACCCCGGGGCGCGGGTCGATGCCGAGGCGCACGTCGGTCCGTTTGCCGTCATCGAAGCCGGCGCCACGGTGGAGGCTGGGGCTGAGATCGGCGCCCACGCCCACGTGCAGGCCCGCGCGCATGTGGGCCCAGGCACGCGACTGGGCGCGCACGTGGTGCTGGGGTACGACTGCCGCATCGGCGCGCGCGGCATCGTGCACGGTGGCACCGTCATCGGCGCCGATGGCTTTGGCTTTGCGCCCGTCCCCCATGAGGGTGGCCGCCGCTGGGACAAAATCGAGCAGCTCGGCGCGGTGCGCATCGGCGACGATGTGGAAATCGGCGCCAACTGCTGCATCGACCGCGGGGCGCTGGGCGATACGGTGCTGGAGGATGGTGTCAAGCTCGACAACCTGATCCAGATTGGTCACAACGTGCGCGTGGGGCGCCACACCGCGATGGCGGGCTGTGTGGGCATCGCGGGTTCGGCGCGCATCGGCGCCTTTTGCACGCTGGGCGGCGGCGCCATCGTGCTGGGCCACCTGGAGCTGGCCGACCACGTGCACATTTCGGCCGCCTCGGTGGTGATGCGCTCGATCCTGCAGCCGGGGCAGTACAGCGGCATCTTCCCCATCGACGACAATCGCGCCTGGGAAAAAAACGCCGCCACGCTGCGCCAGCTGCACGCGCTGCGCGAGCGCCTCAAGGTCCTGGAACGACGCACTGCACCATGACGATGGACATTCATCAGATCCTCAAGCAACTGCCGCACCGCTACCCGATCCTGCTGGTCGACCGCGTGCTGGACATCCACAAGGGCGTCTCGATTCGGGCGCTGAAAAACGTCACGATCAACGAGCCGGTGTTCACCGGGCACTTCCCGCACCGGCCGGTGTTTCCGGGCGTGCTGATGCTGGAGGCGCTGGCGCAAACCGCGGCGTTGCTGGCGTTTGACACGCTGGGCGTGACGCCGGACGACAAGACCGTGTACTACTTTGCCGGCATCGACGGTGCGCGCTTCAAGCGCCCGGTGGAGCCCGGTGACCAGTTGGTGATGGAGGTCACGTTGCAGCGCATGAAGGCGGGCATCTTCAAGTTCGGTGCGGTCGCCCGCGTGGGCGACGAAGTGGCCTGCGAAGCCGAACTCATGTGCACCATGCGCACGATCGCCTGAGCCCAGGGGCACGCTGCCGATGGCCACCATCCACCCCACCGCGCTGGTCGACCCGCGCGCCGAGCTGGACACCGACGTCGAGATCGGGCCCTACACCATCGTTGGCCCGCACGTGCGCATCGGCACCGGCACACGCGTGGCGGCGCACTGCGTGATCGAGGGCCGCACGACCATTGGCCCGCACAACCGCATCTACCCGTTTGTCAGCTTGGGGCTGCCGAGCCAGGACAAAAAATACGCAGGCGAGCCGTGCGAGCTCGTCATCGGTGCGCGCAACACCATCCGCGAATACAGCACCTACCACATTGGCACCGTGCAGGGTGGTGGCGTGACGCGCCTGGGTGACGACAACTGGATGATGGCCTACACCCACCTGGCGCACGACTGCGTGGTGGGCAACCACTGCATTTTTGCCAACAACGCGCAGTTGGCCGGCCACGTGCAGGTGGGCGATTGGGTGATTTTGGGCGGCTTCACCGTGGTGCACCAGTTCGTGCGCATCGGCGCGCACGCGATGACGGCGATGTGCGCGCTGCTGTTTGCCGACGTGCCACCGTTCGTGATGGCTCAGGGGCAGCCGGCGCAGGCCCGGTCGATGAATTTCGAGGGCCTGCGCCGTCGCGGCTTTGGGCCCGAGCGCATCGCGGCCGTCAAGGCGATGCACAAGGCCCTGTACCGCGAGGGCCTGACGTTGCCGCAGGCGGACGAGCGCATCGCCGCGCTGGCGCAGCGCTACCCCGCGGCCCAGGACGACGTGGCGCTGATGCGGGCGTTTTTGGCTGGAGTCGATCCGCAACGCGGCATCGTGCGCAGCCGTCGTGGCGGCGAGGCGTGAGCCCAGCGTGGGGCACCGCGTGGAGGGCAGGGCAGCGGCGATGAGCGCAAACGCCAGCCGTTGGATGGCGCTGGTGGCCGGCGAGGCCTCCGGCGATGTGCTGGCCGCGCAGCTGCTGCAGGGGTTGCGTGCGCACTGGCCGGGGCTGCGCGCCGCAGGCATCGGCGGGCCCGCGCTGCAGGCGCAGGGGTTCGAAGCGTGGTGGCCCAGCGAGCGGCTGGCCGTGCGTGGCTACGTGGAGGTGCTGCGGCACTACCGCGCCATCGTGGCCATGCGCCGCGCGCTCAAGCAGCGGTTGTTGCAAGAGCGGCCGGCGCTGTTCGTGGGGGTTGATGCGCCCGACTTCAACCTGCCGCTGGAAGCCGACCTGCGCGCGGCCGGTGTGCGCACCGTGCACTTCGTCGCCCCCGCGATTTGGGCGTGGCGGCCCGAGCGTGTGGAGCTGATTCGGCGTGCCTGTGACCATGTGCTGTGCATTTTTCCGTTCGAGCCGGCGTTGCTGGCCGAGCACGGCATCGCCGCCACCTACGTCGGCCATCCGCTGGCCAGTGTCATCCCGGCGCAGCCCGACCAGGCCGCCGCGCGCCAGGCGCTGGGCGTGCCGATGGACGCGGCTGTGGTGGCGTTGCTGCCGGGCAGCCGGCGCGCCGAAATCGACCACCTGCTGCCGCGCATGCTGGCCGCCGCCCAGCGCATGCGACAGCAACGGCCTGCGCTGCGCTTCGTGCTGCCGGCGGTGCCGGCGCTGCGCAGCGTGATCCTGCAGCACCTGCAGCGGGCGGCGGCCAGCGCCTGGGTGAAGGTGCTTGATGGGCAGTCGCACACGGCGCTGGCGGCGTGCGACGTCACGCTCGTGGCCAGCGGCACGGCCACGCTGGAAGCCGCGCTGTTCAAACGCCCGATGGTGATCGCGTACCACATGCACCCACTGTCGTGGTGGATCACGCGGCGCAAGATGCGCCAGCCGTGGGTGGGCTTGCCTAACATTTTGTGCCGCGACTTCGTGGTGCCGGAACTGCTGCAGGACGCTGCCACACCCGCAGCGCTGGCGCAGGCGACGTTGGCGTGGCTGGCCGATGATGCTGCCACCCAGGCGCGACGGCGGGCACTGCAGCAGCGCTTCGCGGCGCTGCACGACGAGCTGCGCCGCGACACCGTCGGCGCGGCGCTGCAGGTGCTGCGCCCCATGCTGGAGGGGGCGACATGAGCACCACCCGACGCGTGGCCCGGACCAGCGTTCAGCTCGACCTGTGGACGCCGGGCGCGGGTGGCCTGGTCGCCGGGGTCGATGAAGCCGGGCGAGGGCCGTTGGCCGGCCCGGTGGTGGCGGCCGCTGTCATTCTGGACGAGCGACGTCCGATCGACGGCGTGGCCGACTCCAAGGCGCTGACCGCCTTGCAGCGCGAGCGGCTGTTCGAGCGCATCCACGCCGACGCGGTTGGCGTTGGGGTGGGGGTGGCCACGGTGGAGGAAATCGACCGCCTCAACATTTTGCAAGCCACCCTGCTGGCGATGCAGCGGGCCGTCGCGGCCCTGCCATGCGCGCCGGCGCGGGTGCGGGTGGATGGCAACCGGGTCCCCCACCTGCCGATGCCAGCCGAGGCGGTGGTGCGTGGGGACGCCACGGTGGCGGCCATCGCCGCGGCTTCCATCGTGGCCAAGGTGACACGCGACCGGCTGATGGACGCGCTGCACGCCGCGTACCCGCAGTACGGCTTCGACCGCCACCGCGGTTACGGCACCGCAGCGCATCTGGCGGCCTTGCGTCGCCTGGGGGCGACGCCGGCCCATCGGCGCAGTTTCGCTCCCGTGGCGCGCGTGTTGGCCGCCCAGGAGGCGGTGGCATGACCGGCGCCGCGCCGACGGAGCCGATCGCCTCGCGCGACAACCCGCGTTTCAAGCGGCTGCGTCGCCTGGTCGAGGATGCCGGCGCCTACCGCCGCGAAGGGGTGGTGTGGCTGGAAGGTGACCATCTGGTGCGTGCGCTGCTGGCCAGCGGGCAGCGGCCGAAGGCGGTGGCGCTGACACCCGCGGCGGCGCCGCTGCTGACCGAGCTGCGCAAGCAGGGGCTGCCCGCCGAGGTGCCGCTGTGGTGGATGACCCCGGCGCTGATGGGACAGTTGAGCACCCTGGCCAGCCCGACCGCCCTGGGGGCGCTGGCCCCTCTGCCCGCCGTGCCTGATCTGAGTGCGGTCGCGCCCACCGTCGTGCTGGACCGGGTGCAAGACCCGGGCAACGTCGGCTCCATCCTGCGCACCGCGGCGGCCATGGGGTTCGGGCAGGTCGTGGCGCTCAAGGGCAGCGCGGCGTTGTGGTCGCCCAAGGTGGTGCGCGCGGGCATGGGGGCGCATTTTGCGCTGCGCTTGCTGGAGGGTGTGGAGCGCGCGGCGCTGGCAGCGTTGCGCGTGCCACTGCTGGCCACCAGCTCGCACGCCGGCGTGTGGTTGCACCAAGCGCCGTTGCCGTGGCCGTGCGCCTGGGTGTTCGGGCACGAAGGGCAGGGCGTCGACGCCGCGCTGCTGCGGCAGGCGAGCCTGAGCGTGCGCATCGCGCAGCCAGGTGGGCAAGAGTCGCTCAACGTGGCCGCCGCGGCGGCGATCTGCCTGCACGCCAGCGCCGTGGCGTGTGGGGGGCACGCGCCACCCGACGACGGCCCTATGCTGCGGCGCAGCGAGCGACGGCTATAATCAAAAAGTTTATCCAGACCCGACACCGCCACCCCACAGCGCGCGCAACCTGCGTGCTGCGGGCCATGGGCGGTCGGCGCCCAAGCGCCACCGTCGGTGTCCCCATTCCTCCTGGAGTCCCGCACCGTGTTTCCCGTTGTTGCACCCGCCCTCCTTGCGCTTGCCGACGGCACGGTCTTTGAGGGGGTGTCGATCGGCGCGCCCGGTCGCACCTGCGGCGAGGTGGTGTTCAACACCGCCATCACCGGTTATCAGGAAATCCTCACCGACCCGAGCTACCGTCAACAGCTCGTGACGCTGACGTACCCGCACATCGGCAACGTCGGCGTCAACGCCGAGGATGTGGAGTCCGGCGCCATCCAGGCCGCCGGCCTGATCATCAAAGACCTGCCCCTGTTGCACTCCAACTTCCGTGCTGAACAAGCCCTGAGCGCGTACCTGCGCCGCGAGGGGGTCGTGGCCGTCGCGGGCATCGACACCCGCGCGTTGACCCGCCGGTTGCGCGAGCACGGGGCGCAAAACGGCGCCATCGTCGCTCTCGAGGTCGGGCAGGCCATCACCGACGAGGTGCGTGGCCAAGCCGTGGCCGCGGCGCGTGGGGCCCCCAGCATGGCCGGGTTGGACCTGGCGCAGGTGGTCAGCACGGCGCAGCCGTACGAGTGGACCGAAACCGAATGGCGCTTGCAGCGCGACGACGGCACGCCCGGCTACGGCCGTTTGACCGCGGCGCGCTGGCACGTGGTGGCCTATGACTTTGGCGTCAAGCGCAACATCTTGCGCATGCTGGCCGAGCGCGGCTGCCGCGTGACCGTGGTGCCGGCCAAAACGCCCGCGTCTGACGTGCTGGCGCTGCGCCCCGATGGCGTGTTTCTCTCCAACGGCCCCGGCGACCCCGAGCCGTGCGACTACGCCATCGCGGCCGCCGCCACCATCATCGAGCGCGGCGTGCCCACCTTTGGCATCTGCCTGGGACACCAAATCATGGCGCTGGCCAGTGGGGCGCGCACGTTCAAGATGAAGTTTGGCCACCACGGCGCCAACCACCCGGTCAAGGACCTGGACAGTGGGCGTGTCAGCATCACCAGCCAAAACCACGGCTTTGCCGTCGACGAGGCCAGCCTGCCGGCGCACCTGCGCGCCACCCACGTCAGCCTGTTCGACGGCACGCTGCAGGGCATCGCCCGCACCGACCGACCGGCGTTTGGCTTTCAGGGGCACCCCGAAGCCAGTCCCGGTCCGCACGACATCGCCTACCTGTTCGACCGCTTCGTCGCCCTGATGCAAGCGCACCAGGCCGCCTGAACGCCGCGCCGCAACGCCAACCGGACACGCCATGCTGGGCATCACCGACCTGACCACCTTCGTCATCGGCACTATCGTCATCGTGCTGTTGCCGGGGCCGAATTCGATGTACGTGCTGTCGGTGGCGTCGCGCCACGGCGTGTGGCGTGGCTACCAGGCGGCGTGCGGCGTGTTCGTCGGCGACACCATCCTGATGGCGCTGTCGGCAGCGGGCTTGGCGTCGGTGCTGACGGCCAACCCGTGGGTGTTCATGGCGGTCAAGTACGCAGGCGCGGCCTACTTGGCCTGGATTGGCCTGGGGTTGCTGCGCGGGGCGTGGCAGGGCTGGCGCGCAGGCGCAGCCGGCCCCGTGCGCGTGGACACGACGCCCGCCGCCGAGCCGGCCTTGCCCAGCAACGGGTGGCGCGCAGCGCTGGGCAGCCCGTTTCGGCGCGCGCTGTCGATCAGCCTGCTCAACCCCAAGGCGATCTTTTTCTTCATCTCGTTTTTTGTGCAGTTCGTGGACCCCGCCTACCCCTGGCCCGTGATCAGTTTCGTGGCGCTGGGGACCATCGTGCAGGTGGCCAGCGCGCTGTACCTCAGTGCCTTGATCTTTGCCGGTGACCGGCTGGCGCAGGCTTTTCGTGCCCGCCGCCAGCTGGCCGCGGTGCTCAACGCCGTGGTGGGTGGCGTGTTCATCGGTTTTGGTGTGCGCCTGGCACGCGCGACCTCCCCCTGATCGAACCACCCGTCAGGCATTCCGCTCGACATCATGCCCAAGCGACAAGACCTCCGCAGCATCCTCATCATCGGCGCCGGCCCCATCGTCATCGGGCAGGCGTGCGAGTTCGACTACTCCGGCGTGCAGGCCTGCAAGGCCCTGCGCGAGGAGGGCTACCGCGTCATCCTGATCAACAGCAACCCGGCCACGATCATGACCGACCCGGCCACGGCCGACGCGGTCTACATCGAGCCGATCACGTGGCAGACGGTCGAAAAAATCATCGCCAAGGAGCGCCCCGACGCCATCCTGCCGACGATGGGCGGGCAAACCGCGCTCAACTGCGCGCTGGACCTGTGGCGCAACGGGGTGTTGCACAAATACAAGTGCGAGCTGATCGGCGCCAGCCCCGAGGCCATCGACAAGGCCGAAGACCGGCAAAAGTTCAAGGAGGCGATGACGCGCATCGGCCTGGAATCGGCGCGCTCAGGCATCGCCCACAGCATGGAAGAGGCGTGGGCGGTGCAGCGGGTGGTGGGCTTTCCGGCCGTGATCCGCCCTAGCTTCACGCTGGGCGGCACCGGTGGCGGCATCGCCTACAACCCGGAAGAATTCGAAACCATCTGCAAGCGCGGGCTGGAAGCCTCGCCGACCAGCGAGCTGTTGATTGAAGAATCGCTGGTGGGCTGGAAAGAGTTCGAGATGGAGGTCGTGCGCGACCGCGCCGACAACTGCATCATCGTGTGCTCGATCGAAAACCTCGACCCGATGGGCGTGCACACGGGCGATTCGATCACCGTGGCGCCGGCGCAGACGCTGACCGACAAGGAGTACCAGCGCATGCGCGACGCCTCGATCGCGGTGCTGCGCGAAATCGGTGTCGACACCGGTGGCTCCAACGTGCAGTTCGCGATCAACCCGCGCGACGGGCGCATGATCGTCATCGAGATGAACCCGCGCGTGAGCCGCTCCTCGGCGCTGGCGTCCAAGGCCACCGGGTTCCCGATTGCCAAGGTGGCGGCCAAGCTGGCCGTGGGCTACACGCTCGATGAGCTGCGCAACGAGATCACCGGCGGCGCCACGCCAGCGTCGTTCGAGCCCACGATCGACTACGTCGTCACCAAAATCCCGCGCTTTGCGTTCGAGAAGTTCCCGCAGGCCAACGACCGCCTGACCACGCAGATGAAATCGGTGGGCGAGGTCATGGCCATCGGTCGCACGTTCCAGGAAAGCTTCCAAAAAGCCTTGCGCGGGCTGGAAGTGGGCGTGGACGGCATGAACGAAAAAACCCAGGACCGCGAAACGCTGGAGCGCGAGCTGGGTGAACCGGGGCCGGAGCGCATCTGGTACGTGGGCGACGCCTTCGCGGCCGGCTGGACGCTGGACGAGGTGCACCACTTCACCAAAATCGACAAGTGGTTCCTGGCGCAGATCCAGGAGATCGTGCAGATCGAGCTGGCGCTGGATCGCCACACCGCCCAGCACGGGGCGCAGGCGCTGCAGGCGCTGGACGCCGCCACGCTGCGCACGCTCAAGCGCAAAGGCTTTTCCGACCGGCGGCTGGCCAAGCTGCTGGCCAGCACCGAAGACGCGGTGCGCGCGCGCCGCCACGCGTTGGGCATCCGCCCGGTGTACAAGCGCGTGGACACCTGCGCGGCCGAGTTCGCCAGCCACACCGCCTACATGTACTCGACCTACGAGGACGAGTGCGAAGCCCAGCCCAGCCAGCGGCGCAAGATCATCGTGCTCGGCGGCGGCCCCAACCGCATCGGCCAGGGCATCGAGTTCGACTACTGCTGTGTGCACGCGGCGCTGGCGCTGCGCGAAGACGGTTTCGAGACCATCATGGTCAACTGCAACCCCGAAACCGTCTCGACCGACTACGACACCTCGGACCGGCTGTACTTCGAGCCGTTGACGCTGGAGGACGTGCTGGAAATCGTCGCCGTCGAGCGGCCCGAGGGTGTCATCGTGCAATACGGCGGGCAGACCCCGCTGAAACTGGCGCTGGGGCTGGAGCGCGCGGGCGTGCCCATCATCGGCACCAGCCCCGACATGATCGACGCCGCCGAGGACCGCGAGCGCTTCCAGCAAATGCTGCACCGGCTGGGGCTCAAGCAGCCCCCCAACGCCACCGCCCGCACCGAGGACGAAGCGATGGCCAAGGCGGCCGAGCTGGGCTACCCGTTGGTGGTTCGTCCCAGCTACGTGCTGGGCGGGCGTGCCATGGAGATCGTGCACGAGCCGCGCGACCTGGAGCGCTACATGCGCGAAGCGGTCAAGGTCAGCAACGACTCGCCGGTGCTGCTGGACCGCTTCCTCAACGACGCCATCGAATGCGACGTCGATTGCGTGCGCGACGCCAGCGGGCAGGTGCTGATCGGCGGCGTGATGGAGCACATCGAGCAGGCGGGGGTGCACTCGGGCGACTCGGCCTGCTCGCTGCCGCCGTACTACCTGAGCGCGGCCACGGTGGCCGAGATCAAGCGGCAGACTGCGGCGCTGGCTGAGGCCTTGCAGGTGGTGGGGCTGATGAACGTGCAGTTCGCCATCCAGGAGGTGGACGACGGCGGCGCCAAGCGAGACGTGATCTACGTGCTGGAGGTCAACCCGCGCGCCAGCCGCACCGTGCCGTTTGTCTCCAAGGCCACGGGCATCCCGCTGGCCAAGGTGGCGGCGCGCTGCATGGCGGGGCAGACGCTGGCGGCGCAGGGCATCACGCGCGAGGTCACCCCGCCGTACTTCAGCGTCAAGGAGGCGGTGTTCCCGTTCGTCAAATTCCCCGGCGTCGACACCATCCTGGGGCCGGAGATGAAGTCCACCGGCGAGGTGATGGGCGTGGGCCGCACGTTTGGCGAAGCGTTTGTCAAAAGCCAGCTCGGCGCCGGCGTGCGCCTGCCGCGGCCAACCGATGCGGTGCGCAAGATCTTTTTGTCGGTCAAGCCCAGCGACAAGGTGCGGGTGGTGCCCATCGCGCGCGAGCTGGCGGCCATGGGCTTTGAGCTCGTGGCCACGCGCGGCACCGCCGCGGCGATCCAGGCCGCGGGCATCGCCTGCACGGTGGTCAACAAGGTCACCGAAGGGCGGCCCAACATCGTCGACATGATCAAAAACGGCGAAATCGCCATGGTCATCAACACCGTGGAGGAGCGCCGCAACGCGATTGCCGACTCGCGCTACATCCGTGTGGCGTCGCTGGCCAACCGTGTGACCACCTTCACCACCATCTTCGGGGCCGAAGCCGCCGTCGAGGGCATGAAGGTCATGGACGACCTGCCGGTGCACTCGCTGGCCGAGCTCCATGCCCAGTTGACCTGATGGCGCCGCGCCGATTTGGCGCTATCATCACGGCATTCGACGACCGCACCGCCGACCGGCAACGTTCGGCGGTTTGCTTTTGTAGGGACGAACCCCATGCCGACCATTCCGTTGACCAAACGTGGTGCCGACAAGCTCAAGGAGGAGCTGCACCGCCTCAAGACCGTCGAGCGTCCAGCCGTGATCCAGGCCATCGCCGAAGCGCGTGCGCAGGGCGACCTGAGCGAGAACGCCGAGTACGACGCCGCCAAGGATCGCCAGGGCTTCATCGAAGGGCGCATCAAGGAAATCGAGGGCAAGCTGGCCGCGGCCCAGGTCATCGACCCGGCGTCGCTCGACGCCGGCGGTAAGGTGGTGTTTGGCGCCACCGTCGAGCTGGAGGATCAAGACAGCGGCGAGACCGTCACCTACCAAATCGTCGGTGAGGACGAGGCCGACCTCAAGTTGGGGTTGATCAACGTGTCCAGCCCGATCGCGCGCGCCCTCATCGGCAAGGAGGAAGGCGACGTGGCTGAGGTGCAGGCGCCCGGCGGCGTGCGCCGGTACGAAATCGTGGCCGTGCGCTACGAGTGAGGGCGGCTGCCGTGCCTCAGCTTGCCCAAGCCTGGACGCAACGCTGGCCGCTGCTGGTGGCGGCGCTGTGGTGGGGCGCGGTGACGGCCTGGAGCTTTGGGGCGGTGCCGCTGGTGTTTGCGCACTTCAACAACCCGGCCGTGGCCGGAGGGTTCGCGGCGCGCTTGTTCCAGTACCAATCGTGGTTGAGTGTGGTCGCGGCGCTGCTGTTGTTGCTGTGGGGGCGCGCGCAGCGCGGCCGGGGTCAAGCGGGCGATGCCAGTTGGGCGCTGTTGCCGTGGTTGCTGCTGGGGGCGCTGGCTGGGTTGGTGCAGGAGTTTGGCGTGGCGCAGCGCATCCTGACGGCCCGCCAAACCGGCGCCAGCCTGGCGCTGTGGCACAGCGTGGGCAGTGCGCTGGTGCTGCTGCAGTGGCTGTGCGCGCTGCGCGCGCTGTGGTGGTTCGCGGGGCGGCGACCGCCCGGTTGATCGCTCCAGCCTCGGCCTGGGTGGTGGTGCCGGGCGCCTCCGAGAGAAGGCATGGCATACTTGCCCCATGAAAGTCAGCGAGGTGCTGGAGCTGCTGCGGCGCGACGGTTGGCAGTTGGTGGCGACGCGAGGCAGTCACCGGCAATTCAAGCATCCGTCCAAGCCCGGGCGGGTGACGGTTGCTGGCAAGCCAAGCGACGATCTTGCACCGGCGACGCTTAACAGCATCCTCAAGCAGGCAGCCCTGAAAGGTTGAAGCCATGCGCTACGCGATCGTCATTGAAAAAGCCGGCAACAATTATTCTGGTTACGTGCCTGATCTGCCCGGCTGCATCGCCACGGGGGCGACGGTCGAGGAGACAGAAGCGGAATTGCTGGCCGCCATTCAATTTCACCTCGATGGGCTGCGGCAGGACGGCGTGGCGCCGCCCCCCGCGCACAGCGTGGTCGAGTACATGTTTGTCCCGGCCTGACCGCCCACCCGGGCTGGCGTGCCCGCCCGGCGACTTGGCAGGGCTCAGCCTGCTGCGCGCTCGGCCGCCTCGACGGTGTTGAGCAGCAGCATCGCGATCGTCATCGGCCCCACGCCGCCCGGCACCGGGGTGATCCAGCCGGCGACCTCGCGCACGGCGTCGAAGTCGACGTCGCCGCACAGTTTGCCGTCAGGCAGGCGGTTGATGCCGACGTCCAGCACCACCGCGCCGGGTTTGACCATGTCCGCGGTGAGCATGCGCGGGCGCCCCACCGCGGCCACGATGACGTCGGCCTGGCGCGTGTGGTGCGCGAGGTTGGCCGTGGCGCTGTGGCAGATGGTCACCGTGGCGTTGGCCTGCAGCAGCAGCAGGGCCATGGGTTTGCCGACGATGTTGCTGCGGCCGATGACCACCGCGTGCTTGCCGCGCAGCTCGATGCCGATGTGCTCCAGCATCTTCATGCAGCCGTACGGCGTGCACGGCCAGTAGCCACGCTGGCCCACCAGCAACGCGCCGGCGTTGGCCACATGGAAACCATCGACGTCCTTGGCCGGTGCAATGGCTTCGATAACGCGCTGCGCGTCGATGTGGGGCGGCAGCGGCAACTGCACCAGGATGCCGTGGATGGTGGGGTCGGCGTTGAGGGCCGCGATGCGCGCCAGCAGCTCGTCTTGGGTCAGGCTGGCCGGGTAGGTTTCCAGCACCGAATGGATGCCGGCTTCGCCGCAGGCCTTGACTTTGTTGCGCACGTACACCTGGCTGGCGGGGTCGTCGCCGACCAGGATCACGGCCAAACCGGGGCGGTGGCCGCGCGCGGCCAGGGCAGCAGCGCGCTCCGCGACACGGGCGCGCCATTGGCGGGCCAGCGCCACGCCGTCGATCAGTTGGGCGGTCATCGGTTCAAACCTTGGTTGGCGGCACGGGCGCCAGTGCGATCTTGAGCAGGTCGGCCACGGTGTTGGCGCCCAACTTTTCCATGATGTTGGCGCGGTGCGCCTCCACCGTCTTGATGCTGATGCCGAGGTCGTCGGCGATTTGTTTGTTGAGCCGACCGGCAACGATGCGCTCCAACACCTGCGACTCGCGCGTGGTCAGCTTGGCCAGCAGGGCTTCGCGGGTGGCGGCTTGCTGGTGCACGGCGAAGGCTTCGCGCGCGCGTTGCAGCATCTTGTCCACCAGCGCCAACAACTGCGCTTCGTCGAACGGTTTTTGGATGAAGTCCACCGCCCCTTTTTTCATCGACGCCACCGCCATGGGGACGTCGCCGTGGCCGGTGATGAAGCAAATTGGCAAGGGCGACTGCCGCTCCAGCAGCCGGTCTTGCAGCTCCAGGCCGGTCATGCCGCCCATGCGGATGTCGGCGATCAGGCAGGCCACTTCGCGCGGGTCGTAACGAGCCAAAAAGGCCTCGGCCGATTCAAAGCTGCGCACGCGGTAGTCCTGTCCCTCCAGCAGCCACTGCAGCGAGTCGCGCACGGCCTCGTCGTCATCGACCACGTAAACGGTTCCGCGTTTCGGGTTCAGGCTCATCGTCATCCTAGTGTGGGCAAGGTGAGGGCGCCGCGCGTGTCCGCGTCGGGCGCTGGCGCGGCCGCCGCGGGCAGCCAGACACTGAATTCACAGCCGGCCACCACGCTGCCATTGTAGAGGTTGCGCGCGTGCAGCCGGCCATGGTGCGACTCGACGATCGAGCGGCACAACTTCAGGCCGATGCCCATGCCATCGGCCTTGGTGCTGTAAAAGGCGTCGTAAATGCGCTCAAGCTGTTCGGGCGGGATGCCGCAGCCGTTGTCGCGCACGACGAACTCCACCCCATCGCGCTCGTCGAGGCGGCGCGGCGTGATGGTGAGCTCGACCTGACGCTGGCCGGGCGGGCGTTGGGCGCATTGGATGGATTCGCCGGCGTTTTTGAGCAGGTTGATCAACACCTGCTCGATCAGGATCGGGTCCACCATCAACGCGGGCAGCCGCTCGGCTTGGTAGACGTTGAGGCGCACCAGATGGCGCTTGAGCTCGATGGTGGCCAATTCGACCGCGTTGGCCACGATCTGGCCGACGTCGGCCAGGGTGAGTTGCGGTTCACTCTTTTTGACGAAGGCGCGGATGCGTTGGATGATGGAGCCCGCGCGCTGCGCTTGGCGCGCGGTTTTTTCCAGCGCCACCAGCATGTCCTCGGGATCGGCGCGGCCGCTGCGCAGGCGGCTGATGAGACCGTTGGCGTAGTTGCTGATCGCTGTCAGCGGCTGGTTGAGCTCGTGTGCGACGCTGGAGGCCATCTCGCCCATCGTGATCAGACGGCTGGCCGTGGCGGCGCGCTCGGCTTGCTGCTGCGCTTGCTCCTCGGCCAAACGGCGCGCGGTGATGTCGGTGGCGATCAGCATCTGCACCAGGCGGCCGTCGACCCAGGTGAGGTAGCGGGTGCGCAGCTCCAGCCATTTGCCCAGTTCCGGCACGTGGATCTGCGCGTGCTCGGCGACGGCTTCCACCAGCGCGTCGGCGGGCAGGCCGACTAGGTGATCCACGTGGTCGTTGACGTCCTGCGCCGGCAGCACCGGCACCGCGGCGCACAACTCCAGTAACCGCTCGTGCCCCGCCGAGCCGTCGCCGAACCAGTTGCGGTACATGCGGTTGGCAAACAGCAGCTCATGGCTGTGCAGCGGCGCCACCGAGATGGCCTCGTCCAGACTGTCCAGCACGGTGGCGAAACGGTCGTACGAGGCCGTCAACTCCTCGCGGATGCGGCGCGGCTCGGTGATGTCGGTCATCGACGTCATCCAGCCGGTTTGCCGCCCCTGCGGGTCGATCAGCGGCGAGACGTACATGCGCGCGTAGAAGATGCTGCCGTTTTTGCGCTTGACCGGCACCTCGAAGCCGCCGGGTGTGTTGCGGCCGGAGATTTCGTCTTGCAGCCGCGCCATCAGCTGCTCGTGCTCGGTTTCGGGCCAGTACGGGAACGGCGCGGTGGCGCCGATCAGCTCCTCTTCGCTCCAGCCGGTCATGTCGCAAAAGGCGCGGTTGACGTAGGTGATGCGCCCTTGCATGTCCAGCGCGCGCATGCCCGTCAGCATGGAGTTTTCCATGGCGCGGCGAAAGTTGGTTTCGGCCAACAGGGCGCGTTGCGCCTGCAGCCGACGGCGCGTGTGGCGCAGGTTGGCCACCAGCATCCACAGCGTGGCCGCGCTCATCGCCCCCACCAGCCAAAACAGCGCCTCGGCGGTGCGGTCACGCTCGCCGCGCACCGCGTGCAACCGCACCAGCACGCTGTTGCCCACGGGCGACAAGGCCAGGGCGTGGCTCTGGGGCTGCGCGCCCCACGGCAGCAGCGGCCACACGCCGTGGGGGCGTGGGGGCAGCGGGTCGCCCGCCAGCACCCGGTCGCTGTCGTCCACGAGCGTGACGGTGTAGCGCGCCAGCAGCTCGGGGGGCACACCGTAGCGCAGCAGGGCGTCGAGCGCCAGTTCCGCCAACACGACCCCGCCAAAGCGGCGCTGGTTTTCGAACGGAACGGCCAGCAGCAGCACCCACCCGCCGTCGCTGCTGCGCTGCGGTTTGGAGTACATGGGCTGGTGCAGGTCGCGCGCCAGCTCGATGACGCCGCCGCCCAGCCCAGGCGCCAGCCGCTCGCCCGCGCGGCGCGTGGATCCATTCAACGTGGGGGCGCCGTAGCCCGTGACGACCTCGCGGTAGGCGTCCACCCAGTACAGGGCGGTGAGCTCCGGGTGTTGCAGCACGAGGCTTTCGGCCTGGGCGACGAAGGCGGTCTCCTCCACCGTGCGGTTGGCAATGTCGCGCGCCAGCCGCATCGCCTGCTCTTGCCGCTCGAGCAACCGCAGGCGCAGCCGCTGTTGGGCGTACTCGGTGTCGCGCACCACCGCTTCGCGCTCGCGCGCCGCGTCCTCGCGCGTGAAATACACCAGCGCCACCCCGATGGCGCCGAGAAACAGCAGCAGCGACACCACCGGCCCCGCCATGGCCAGCCGGTCCTGTTGCTGCGGTGGCAGCCGGTGCCACCACCGCTGCCACGCCAGCAGCGGCCGACGCCACCACGGTGGCGCCGTCGAGCGCTCGTGCATCGTGCCCATCGTGGCGGGGAGTTTAGGGCAAACCCGAACACCGCGCCGGTCGGGGCGGTGCTGCGTGGTGTGACCCCGACGGTGGGGGGTGTGTGGGAAGGTATGCGCGAAATACCATATAGTGAAATAAAACATCGTCATTTGGAAAGACGCGTTTTTTGTGCGACACTTCGTGACAAGCCGGCCGCCGCGCCGTACCCTTTGAGTCGTGTCACCCCGTGGAGACGCTGCCATGTCCGAACCGAACACCCCGATTTCCCCGTTGGTCGCCCCCGACGCCGATCCCCAAGAGACGCGCGAGTGGCTCGAAGCGCTCGATGCGGTCATCGAGCGCGAGGGGCCCGAGCGGGCGCACTACCTGCTGGAGCAGCTCCTCGAAGAAGCGCGCGAGCACAGCATCGATCTGCCGTTTTCGGCCACCACGGGCTACGTCAACACCATCGAACCCGACGAAGAGGAGCGCAGCCCCGGCAACCTGGAGCTGGAGGGGCGGCTGCGCGCGTACATGCGCTGGAACGCGATGGCGATGGTCGTCAAGGCCAACCGGCTCGAGTCCCCCGACGGCAGCGAGCTGGGCGGGCACATCAGCTCGTTTCAGTCGCTGGCGCACCTGCTGGCGTGCGGCTTCAACCACTTCTGGCACGCCGACGACACCGACGCTGGCGGCACCCACGGGGGCGATCTGCTGTACATCCAGGGGCACAGCGCGCCCGGCATCTACGCGCGGGCGTTTCTGGAGGGGCGCATCACCGAAGAGCAGTTGCTGAACTTCCGCCAGGAGGTCGAAGGCAAGGGGCTGTCCAGCTACCCCCACCCCAAGCTGATGCCCGAGTTTTGGCAGTTCCCCACGGTGTCGATGGGGCTAGGCCCGATCATGGGCATCTACCAGGCGCGGTTCTTGAAGTACCTGCACGCGCGCGGCATCGCCGACACCTCGCGGCGCAAGGTTTGGGTGTTCTGCGGCGACGGTGAAATGGACGAGCCTGAGAGCATGGGCGCCATCGGCCTGGCCGCGCGCGAGGGGCTGGACAACCTGATTTTCGTCGTCAACTGCAACCTGCAGCGGCTGGACGGCCCGGTGCGGGGCAACGGCAAGATCATCCAGGAGCTGGAGGGCGAGTTCCGCGGCGCGGGTTGGAACGTCATCAAGCTGCTGTGGGGCAGCAACTGGGACCCGCTGCTGGCGCGCGACAAAGAGGGCGTGCTGCGGCGCATCATGATGGAAACGCTCGACGGCGACTACCAGGCGTTCAAGGCCAACGACGGCGCCTATGTGCGCAAGCACTTCTTTGGCCGCCACCCCAAGGCGCTGGAGCTGGTGGCCAAGATGAGCGACGAAGACATCTGGGCGTTGCGCCGTGGCGGGCATGACGCCCACAAGGTGTACGCGGCGTTTCACCGCGCGTACCACCACAAGGGCCAGCCCACGGTGATCCTGGTCAAAACCGTCAAGGGCTACGGCATGGGCCGCGCCGGCGAAGGCAAAAACACCGCGCACCAGACCAAAAAGCTCAGCGACGAGGATATCCGCTACTTCCGCGACCGCTTCAACATCCCGATCCCCGACAGCGAGCTGCCCAAGATCCCGTTTTACAAGCCGGCCGACGACACGCCGGAGATGAAATACCTGCACGAGCGCCGCAAGGCGTTGGGCGGCTACCTGCCCAAGCGGCGCGTCAAGAGCGACGAGCAGTTCACGGTGCCGGCGCTGGAAAACTTCCAGGCGCTGCTGGAGCCCACGGCCGAGGGGCGCGAAATCTCCACCACCCAGGCCTACGTGCGCTTCCTGACGCAGCTGCTGCGCGACAAGGCGCTGGGGCCACGCGTGGTGCCGATCCTGGTCGATGAGGCGCGCACCTTCGGCATGGAGGGCTTGTTCCGCCAGATCGGCATCTACAACCCCAAGGGCCAGCTGTACACCCCGGTGGACAAAGACCAGGTGATGTACTACCGCGAGGACCAGGCCGGCCAAATCCTCCAAGAAGGCATCAACGAGGCGGGGGGGATGAGCTCGTGGATCGCGGCGGCGACGTCGTACTCGACGAACAACCGCATCATGATCCCGTTTTTCATCTACTACTCGATGTTCGGGTTCCAGCGCTTCGGGGACCTGGCCTGGGCGGCGGGCGATATGCAGGCGCGCGGCTTTTTGCTGGGCGGCACCTCGGGGCGCACGACGCTCAACGGCGAGGGGCTGCAGCACCAGGATGGCCACAGCCACATGATCGCGGCCACCATCCCCAACTGCATCAGCTACGACCCCACGTTTGCGCACGAGGTGGCGGTGATCTTGCACCATGGCCTCAAGCGCATGGTCGAGCAGCAGGACAACGTCTTTTTCTACATCACGCTGCTCAACGAAAACTACGCCCACCCGGGCCTGCAACCGGGCACGGAAGCGCAAATCATTCAAGGCATGTACCTGTTGCGCGAGGGCCCGAAGCTGACCCCGCGTGTGCAGCTGCTGGGCAGTGGCGCGATCCTGCGCGAGTCGTTGGAAGCGCAAACGCTGCTGGCGCGCGACTGGGGCGTGGCGGCCAACGTGTGGAGCTGCCCGAGTTTGACGCAACTGGCGCGTGAGGGCCACGACTGCGAGCGCTGGAACATGTTGCACCCCACCGCCGAGCCGCGCGTGCCGTTTGTCACGCGCCAGTTGGCCGAGCACCCGGGGCCGGTGGTGGCCTCCACCGACTACGTGCGGGCCTACGCGGAGCAAATCCGTCCCTTCATCCCGGCCGGCCGCCCCTACAAGGTGCTGGGCACCGACGGCTTTGGCCGCAGCGACTTCCGCTGGCGGCTGCGGCGTCACTTCGAGGTCGACCGCCACTACATCACGGTGGCGGCGCTCAAAGCACTGGCCGAGCAGGGCGCCGTGCCGGCCAGCCGCGTGGCCGAGGCAATTGCCAAGTACGGCATCGACGCCGACAAGATCAACCCGCTGTACGCCTGAGGGCAGGGAGGAGTGACCATGGCCGTGGTGGAAGTGAAGGTTCCGGACATTGGGGACTTCAAGGATGTGGCGGTGATCGAGGTGCTGGTGCAGCCTGGGCAGAGGGTGGAGGTTGACCAGTCGCTGATCACGGTGGAGTCGGACAAGGCGTCGATGGAGATACCGTCGAGCCATGCGGGGGTGGTGCAGGAGCTGCGGGTCAAGCTTGGGGACAAGGTGTCGGAGGGGTCGGTGATTGCGCTGCTGCAGGTCGAGGGTGCGGTGGCGCAGGGCGAGCCGGCGCCGCTGTCCAGTGTGGTGGCGCCCGCTGCGGTGGTGGCTGAGGCCGCAACCTCGCCGGCGGCTGCGGCCGCGGCGCCTGCGGCTGCAACGCCCCCTGCTGCCCCTGCCGCACCGGCGGCGCTCACCCCCCCGCCGGCGCCAGCCGGGGTGGGGGCACACGAGCCGACCCGTGCGCCGGTGGGGTTGCCCCACGCGTCGCCGTCGGTGCGCAAGCTGGCGCGCGAGCTTGGCGTGCCACTGGACGAGGTGCGTGGCAGCGGCCCCAAAGGGCGCATCACCGCCGAGGATGTGCAGGCTTTCACCCGGGCCGTCATGCGCGGTGAGCAGCAGACCCGCGCGCAGCTGGCCAAAGCCGCTGCGCCTGCAGCCGCGCAAGGTGGCGACGGCGCGGCGCTGGGCCTGCTGCCGTGGCCGAAAGTGGACTTTGCCAAGTTCGGCCCGATCGAGCGGCGTGAGCTCAGCCGCATCAAGCGCATCAGCGGCGCCAACCTGATGCGCAACGCCGTGATGATCCCCGCCGTCACCAACCACGACGACGCCGACGTCACCGAGCTGGAGGCCTTCCGCGTCCAGCTCAACAAAGAGTACGAAAAGCAGGGCATCAAAGTCACGATGCTGGCCTTTCTGATCAAGGCCTGCGTGGCGGCGTTGAAAAAATTCCCCGAGTTCAACAGCTCGCTCGACGTCGAAGGTGGCAGCGAGGCGCTGATCCTCAAAAACTACTGGCACATTGGCTTTGCCGCCGACACGCCCAACGGGTTGGTGGTGCCGGTGGTGCGCGACGCCGACCGCAAGGGCGTGCTGCAGATCGCGCAGGAAACGGCCGAGCTGGCCAAAAAAGCCCGCGACGGCAAGCTCAGCCCCGCAGAGATGAGCGGCGCGACGTTCACCATCACCAGCCTGGGCGGCATCGGCGGGCGCTACTTCACGCCCATCATCAACGCGCCAGAGGTGGCCATCCTGGGGGTGTGCAAGGCGCGCACCGAGCCGGTGTGGAACGGCCAGACGTTCGTGCCGCGGCTGATGTTGCCGCTGTCGCTGACGTGGGACCACCGCGTCATCGACGGCGCGGCCGCGGCGCGCTTCAACGCCTACCTCGGTCAATTGCTGGCCGATTTCCGTCGCATCGTACTCTGAGAGGGGAGGGTAACCATGGCGCTGGTGGAAGTGAAGGTACCGGACATTGGGGACTTCAAGGATGTGGCGGTGATTGAGGTGCTGGTGCAGCCTGGGCAGAGGGTGGAGGTTGACCAGTCGCTGATTACGGTGGAGTCGGACAAGGCGTCGATGGAGATACCGTCGAGCCATGCGGGGGTGGTGCAGGAGCTGCGGGTCAAGCTGGGCGACAAGGTGTCGGAGGGCTCGGTGATTGCGCTGCTGCAAACGGAGGCGGCGCAGGCGCCAGCACCGGCGGGCAGCGCCGCTGCGGCGCCCGTGGCCGCGGCGACGCCAGCGGCCGCCCCTGCAACGACCATGCCCCCCGCGGCGGACGCGGGGACGTCGGCGGCGGTTGGCCGCGCTTCTTACGACGGTGCGGTGGACCTTGCGTGCGACGTGCTGGTGCTGGGCGGCGGCCCCGGCGGGTACTCGGCCGCGTTTCGCGCGGCCGACCTGGGCCTGAAGGTGGTGCTGGTGGAACGCTACCCGTCGTTGGGCGGGGTCTGCCTCAACGTCGGTTGCATTCCCAGCAAGGCGTTGCTGCATGTGGCCGCGGTCATCGACGAAGCGCGGCATCTGGCCGGCGCCGGTGTGACGTTCGGCGCGCCGCAGATCGACCTGGCCGGCCTGCGCGCGCACAAGGACGGCGTGATCGGCAAGCTGACAGCGGGTCTGGCCGCGATGGCCAAGATGCGCAAGGTGACGGTGCTGCGTGGCTACGGTGTCTTCGTTGGGCCGCACCACGTGGCGGTGGAGGAAACCACCGGCGCCGGCCAGGACAAGACCGGTCGCCAACAGGTGGTCGCGTTCAAACGCTGCATCGTGGCGGCCGGCTCACAAGCGGTGCGCTTGCCCTTTTTGCCGCAGGACGAGCGCGTGGTCGACTCCACCGGCGCGCTGCAATTGTCGCGGGTGCCCGAGCGCATGTTGATCATCGGCGGCGGCATCATCGGGCTGGAGATGGGCACGGTCTACAGCACGTTGGGCGCGCGGCTGGAGGTGGTCGAGATGCAAGACGGCTTGATGCCCGGTGCCGACCGCGACCTGGTCAAGGTGTGGCAGCGCCTCAATGCGCCGCGCTTCGACGCGATCCGCTTGCGCACGCGCACCGTGGCGGCCGAGGCCACGGCCGATGGCATCCGCGTGCAGTTCGAAGCGGCCGACGGCAGCCGCAGCGAGGGCGTGTACGACCTGGTGTTGCAAGCCGTGGGGCGCGCGCCCAATGGGCGCAAGATCGGCGCCGAGGCTGCGGGGTTGCCGGTGGAGGAGCGTGGCTTTATCCGCGTCGATCGCCAGATGCGCACCGCCGTGCCGCACATCTTCGCCATCGGCGATATCGTGGGCCAGCCGATGCTGGCGCACAAGGCCGTGCACGAGGGTCATGTGGCCGCGGAGGTCATCGCGGGCGAGCTGCTGGGCGATGAGCAGCTCGCGCGCACCGCGTTCGACGCCCGCGTCGTGCCCAGTGTGGCCTACACCGACCCCGAAATCGCCTGGGTCGGCCTGACCGAAGACCAGGCCAGGGCGCAAGGCATCGCCGTGGACAAAGGCCTGTTTCCGTGGAGCGCCTCGGGACGCGCGATCGCCAACCGGCGCGACGAAGGGTTCACCAAACTGCTGTTCGACAAGGCCACGCACCGCATCGTGGGCGGCGGCATCGTCGGCGTGCACGCGGGTGACATGATCGGCGAGGTGGCGCTGGCCATCGAGATGGGGGCGGACGCGGTGGACATCGGCCGCACCATCCACCCGCACCCGACGTTGGGTGAAACCATCGGGCTGGCGGCCGAGGCCGCCCACGGCGCGTGCACCGATCTGCCCCCCGCGCGGCGCTGACCCGGCCGCCGCGGTGCGACCATTGTTGCATGCGCAAGCGCGGATGTTGACCTCGATCAACATCCGTATGCGGGGTTTCCCTAGGATGCGTGGCAGGGCGCTGCCGCCCTGCGAACGACCTGGAGGAGTCCTGCGATGAGCACCGTTTGGCAAACCCGTGTGCGCCGCCTCGTGGCGGCGTTGGGCCTTGGGGTGGTGGTGGGGGGGGCGCAAGCGCAATCGACCGACCCGCTGGTGGTGGGCGAGGTGATCGCTCGCGACCGTTGCGCCGTCTGCCACGGTCCATGCGGGCAGGGCGTGGCGGCCAATTTTCCGCGCCTGGCAGGGCAAAACCCACAGTACCTGGCCAACCAGCTCAAGGCGTTTGCGCGTGGCGAGCGCAAGGACACCGCGATGACCGAAAAGGTCAAAGGCCTCAGCGACAGCGACATCGAGGCGGTGGCCGAGTACTACGCGCGCCAAAAACCGGGCCACACCCCCAGCGGTGACGAGCTGCTGTTGGCCGTGGGGCGGTTCGTCTACGAGCGCGGCAACCGTCACTCGGGCTTGCCGCCGTGCGCCACCTGCCACGGGCCGGGTGCCGCGGGCACCACGGAACTGCCGCGGCTGGCCGGTCAGCATCCGCAGTACATCGTGCGCCAAGTTCAAGCGTTCAAAGAGCGCGGCGGCAGTCGGGACAACGCCATCATGCGCGTGATGTCGCACCGCTTGAGCGAGCTGGAGCTGGAAGCGGTGGCCGCGTACTTGGGTAACCTCAAGTGACCCCGCGCGCCCGCCGCGCCGGCGGGCGTGCAGGCCGCCCCGGGCTGCACGCGGTCAGCCGCCTTCGGCGTCGCCCAGGGTGATGCCTCCCATCACCTGGCTGAAGCCGCCATCCACATAGATGACCTCGGCGCTGATGCCGGCCGCCAGGTCGCTGAGCAAAAACGCTGCGGTGTGGCCGACGTCGTCGATCGTGACGTTGCGGCGGATGGGGGCGTTGTTTTCGACGACGTGCAGGATTTTGCTGAAGCCCTTGATGCCGCTGGCCGCCAGCGTCTTGATCGGGCCGGCCGAGATGGCGTTGACGCGCCAGCCGCGCCGCTGACTGCCCAGCGACTCGGCCAGGTAGCGCACGCTGGCTTCCAGGCTGGCCTTGGCCAGCCCCATGGTGTTGTAGGCCGGCACCATGCGCACCGCGCCCAGGTAGGTCAGCGTCAGCAGCGCGGCGTTGTCGTTGAGGTAGGGGCGCGCCGCCTTGGCCATCGCCGGAAAGCTGTAGGCGCTGATTTCGTGCGCGGTGCGGTAGGCCTCGCGGCTGAGGCCATCGAGAAAATCACCCGCGATGGCCTCGCGCGGCGCGTAGCCGATGCTGTGCACGAAGCCGTCGAACGTGGGCCAGTGTTCGCTGAGCTGGGCGAACAGGCGCTCGATGTTGGCGTCGTCGGCCACGTCGCACTCGAACACCAGGCTGGAGCCGAACTCGGCTGCAAACTCGGTGATACGGTCCTTGAAGCGCTCCCCCACGTAGCTGAAGGCCAACTGCGCCCCCTGCGCGTGGCAGGCACGCGCGATGCCGTAGGCGATTGAGCGGTTGGACAATACCCCGGTGATCAGCAGCTTCTTGCCGGCCAGAAAACCCATCGTGTGCGCTCCTCGTCGAGTTCGGAATTTCCTGCAGAATTGTCGCATGCATGTCAACGCGAGCGATCGCCGTTTGCCCCCGCGCGGCAGGCCCGTGCCGGGTGGCGTGCCGGCCACCGACGGGGTCGGGCCCCGCACGCGCACGCCGCCCGGGACGGGGCAGACCTGGCCCGGCGGCGTGCGCCGCTGGCGTGTGGCGGCCGGGGTGTGGTTGCTCGGGGCCTGGGCGTGGCTGGCGCTGCCGGTCGCCTGGGCGGCGCACGGCTACGCGCTGTGGGGGCACCTCAAGTACCCGGCCGACTTTGCCCATTTCGACTACGTCAACCCGCACGCCCCCAAGGGCGGCGAGCTGCGCCTGGTCAGCAACTCGCGCGCATCCACCTTCGACAAATACAACCCCTTCACGCTGCGCGGCAACGCCCCGGCGTACGTGAGTGACCTGGTGTTCGACACCTTGCTGGTGGGGGCGGCCGATGAGGTGGGGGCCGCCTACGGACTGCTGGCCGAGGACGTGCAGGTGGCTCCCGATGGCCTCAGCGCCACGTTTCGGCTGCGGCGCGAGGCGCGCTTTCACCACGGCAAGCCGGTGCTGGCCGAGGACGTGCGCCACACGTTCGAGACCCTGGTCGGGCCGCACACCTCGCCGGTGTACAAAACGCTGCTGGCCGATGTGGCGGGCGTGGACGTGCTCGACGAGCGCACGGTGCGGTTTCGCTTCCGCCAGCCCAACCGGGAGCTGCCGCTGACCGTGGGTGGGCTGCCGATTTTCAGCCGCGACTGGGGCGTGGACCCAGCCACGGGCCGACGCAAGCCGTTCAACGAGGTCGTGATGGACCACCCCATCGGCAGCGGGCCGTACCGCATCGGGCCGGTGAAGTTCGGGCGCGACATCACCTACGTGCGTGACCCCCACTACTGGGCGCGCGACCTGCCGGTGCGCCGCGGCACGTTCAATTTCGACCGCATCACGGTCAAGATCTACAAGGACAACACCGCGCGGCTGGAGGCACTGAAAGCGGGCGAGTTCGACCTGATGCGGTTTTTTTCCGCCGGTGACTGGGCGCGGCGCGTCAAGGGCAAGCGGTTCGACACCGGCGAGCTGGTCAAGGCCGAGTTCCGCCACCGCCTGCCCACGGGTTTTCAGAGCTACGTGCTCAACACACGCCGCGCACCGCTGGACGACATCCGCGTGCGCCAGGCGCTGGCGCTGGCGCTGGACTTCGAGTGGATGAACGAGCGGCTGTTTTATGGCAGCTACGAGCGCGTGCGTGGTTTGTTTGGCAACACCGCCTGCGCCGCGCAAGGCGAGCCGGACGAAGCCCAGGCGCGGCTGCTGCGGCCGTGGCTGGGCACGCTGCCGCCGGCGGTGTTGGGGCCGATGGCCGAACCGCCCCGCGCCGGCACGCCGCAGGCTCTGCGGGCCAACCTCAAGGCCGCGCAGGCTCTGTTGCGTGAGGCGGGCTGGACCTACCGCGACGGCGCCCTGCGCAACGCGCGCGGCGAGCCGCTGGTGCTGGAGTACCTCGACAGCAACGAAGCGGGGGCGCGGGTGGTCACACCGTGGCAGCACAACCTGGCGCGCATCGGGGTGCAACTGCGCTACCGTGCGGTGGACTTTGCGCTGTACCAACAGCGGCTGCGCACGTTCGACTTCGACATCGTGACGCTGGCGTTCGGCGGCACGCACAGCCCCGGGGCCGAGTACGCCGACCTGTTCGGCAGCGCCGCCGCGCGCACCGAGGATTCGGGCAACTTCACCGGCTTGGCCAACCCGGCGGTGGACGACCTGATCGAGCGCATGGTGCGGGCCAAGCGCGAGGAGGACTTTTTGGCCGCCTGCCGCGCGCTGGACCGGGCGGTGGCGCATCTGCACGTGCTGATCCCGCAGTGGTCCGCGCCCACGCACCGCATGGCGTACAACGCCTGGCGGCTGGACCGTCCCGCCCACATGCCGCCCTACGCCAGCGGCGAGGGCTGGGCCATCGAAACGTGGTGGGCGCGCCCCGAGGCGCGCGGCGCACGCTAGGATCGGGGTCACCATGTGGAGTTACGTCCTCAAGCGCCTGCTGTTGATGGTGCCCACGCTGTTGGGGGTTCTGCTGGTGACGTTTGTTGTTATCCAGTTTGTGCCCGGTGGGCCGGTGGACCAGTACCTGGCCGAAGCGCGTGCGGGGCTGGGCCACGGCGCCGAAGGTGGCATGGCCTACCGCGGTGGGCAAGGGGTGGATCCCAAGCGGCTGGAGCAAATCAAGGCGCTGTACGGCTTTGACAAGCCGGCGCACGAGCGCTTTGTGCAGATGTTGGGGCAGTTCGCCCGCTTCGATTTGGGGCAGAGCTTTTTCCAAAACAAGCCGGTGGCGCAGTTGATCGTGGAGAAGCTGCCGGTGTCGATGAGCCTGGGGTTGTGGACGTTTGTCATCAGCTACGCGGTGGCGGTGCCGCTGGGCATTGCCAAGGCGGTGCGCGCCGGCAGCCGGTTCGACGTTGTCACCTCCATCGTGGTGCTGGTGGCGTACGCCATCCCGGGCTTCGTGCTGGGCGTGGCGCTGTTGGTGGTGTTCGGGGGCCAGTTGCAGTGGTTCCCGCTGCGGGGTTTGGTCAGCGACCACTGGGACGAGCTCTCATGGGGCGCGCGCATCGTGGACTACCTGTGGCACATCACGCTGCCGGTGCTCTCGATGGTGCTGGGCAGCTTTGCCGTGACCACGATGCTGACCAAAAACGCGGTGCTGGAGGAAATCCGCAAACAGTACGTGCTGGTGGCGCGTGCCAAGGGGTTGGGGGAGCGTCAGATCCTGTGGAAGCATGTGCTGCGCAACGCGCTCATCCCCATCGTCACGGGTTTCCCGGCGGCGTTCGTGGGGGCGTTTTTCACCGGCAGCCTGCTGATCGAGACGCTGTTTTCGCTCGATGGTCTGGGGCTGCTCAGCTACGAGAGCGTGATCCGGCGCGACTACCCCGTCGTGTTGGGCACGCTGTACCTGTTCACGCTGATTGGGCTGCTCACCAAGCTGGTGAGCGACCTGTGCTACGTTTGGGTGGATCCGCGTGTCAAGTTCGACTGAAACCGCGCTGGCCACGCTCAGCCCCGCGCGGCGCGCGTGGCGGCGCTTTGCACGCCACCGGCTGGGGTTGGTGAGCCTTGTGCTGTTTGCGGCGATGGTGGCGCTGAGCCTGGCGGCGGAGTTGATCTCCAACGACCGGCCGGTGCTGGTGCGCTACCAGGGCCAGTGGTACGTGCCGCTGCTGCACGACTACCCCGAGACGACGTTCGGCGGAGACTTCGACACCCCCACCGACTACCTCGATCCGGACATCCGTGCGCGCCTGACCCGCGATGGCAACTGGGCCCTGTACCCGCCCAACCCCTACGGTGCGCGGGCGCTGAACTATTGGGCGCCCGGCCCACACCCCGCGCCACCCAGCGCCGCCAACCTGTTGGGCACCGACGACCGTGGGCGCGACCTGCTGGCGCAGTTGATTTACGGCTTTCGCATCAGCGTGTTGTTTGCGCTGGCGCTGACCGCCACCGGCGTCGTGCTGGGCGTGCTGGCCGGCGCGGTGCAGGGGTACTTCGGCGGACGCATCGACCTGACGTTGCAGCGCCTGATCGAAATCTGGTCGTCGATGCCCGAGCTGTACCTGCTCATCATCTTCAGCGCGCTGTTTGCTCCCAGCGTGGCGCTGCTGCTGGTGCTGCTGAGCTTGTTTGGATGGATGGGCCTGGCCGACTACGTGCGCGCCGAATTTTTGCGCAACCGCCAGCTCGACTACGTGCGCGCAGCGCGGGCCATGGGGCTGGGGCACGGCGCCATCATCTGGCGCCATATCCTGCCCAACAGCCTCACGCCCGTGGTGACGTTTTTGCCGTTTCGCATGAGCGCGGCCATCCTGGCATTGACCTCGCTCGATTTTCTTGGTCTGGGCGTGCCGCCGGGCACCCCCAGCCTGGGCGAGTTGCTGGCGCAGGGCAAGGCCAACATCGACGCGTGGTGGATTTCGCTGTCCACCTTTGGCGTGCTGACCCTGACGCTGACGCTGCTGACCTTCATGGGCGACGCGCTGCGCGACGCGCTCGACCCCCGCAAGGCCGACTGACGATGGCACCTGTGACGAACCCCACCCCGCTGCTGCAGGTGCGCGACCTGTCGGTCGCCTTCGGTGACCGGGTGGTGGTGCGGGACGTGTCGTTCGAGCTGGCCAGCGGCGAAACCCTGGCGCTGGTGGGTGAGTCGGGGTCGGGCAAGACCGTCACCGCGCTGGCGCTGATGCGGCTGCTGCCCGAAGTGCGCGTGCAGGGACAGGTGTGGCTGCAGGGTGAGCAGGTGCTGGCCGTGCCTGAGCGACGTCTGCGGGCCTTGCGGGGCGAGGCGGTGGCGTACGTATTTCAGGAGCCGATGACCGCGCTCAACCCCCTGTACACGGTGGGCGAGCAGATCGCCGAGGCCCTGCGGGCCAAGCGCGGCCTGGACGCGCGCAGCGCCTGGGCGCGCGCCGAGCAGGTGCTGGCCGAGGTGGGGCTGGACGACCCGGCGCGGCGCGCCCGCCAATACCCGCACCAGTTGAGCGGCGGGCAGCGCCAACGTGCGCTGATCGCGCAGGCGCTGGCGTTGCAGCCGCGCGTGCTGGTGGCCGATGAGCCTACGACGGCGCTGGACGCCAGCCTGCGCGTGCAGATGCTGCAACTGCTGCACGAGCTGCGTCGCCGTCACGGGCTGGCGGTGCTGTTGATCACGCACGACCTGCACCTGGTGCGTCGTTTTGCCGACCGCGTGGTGGTGATGCAGCAGGGCCAGGTGGTCGAAAGCGGCCCGACCGGCCAACTGATGACGGCGCCGGCGCACCCCTACACCCAACGCCTGCTGGCCAGCCGACCGCGGCGCGATCCCGCCCGGCTGCGGCCCGCGGCCGACGACGATGCGCCGGTGCTGACCCTGCACGACGTGCGGGTGCGCTACCCCGTGTCCAAGCCCGGTTGGCGTGGCTGGTGGCAGCGCGGTTGGTTTGAGGCGGTGCGTGGCGTCAGCGCCACGCTGCGCGGCGGGCGCACGCTGGCGGTGCTGGGGGAGTCGGGCAGCGGCAAATCGACGCTGGCGCTGGCGGCGCTCGGGTTGTTGCCTGCCGAAGGTGACATCCGGGTGCTGGGGCAGCGCTGGCAGGGGGACGCCGCCGACCGGGCGCTGCGCCGCCACATTCAAGTCGTGTTTCAGGACCCGTTCTCCTCGCTGTCGCCGCGGTTGACGTTGCAGCAAATCGTCGAAGAGGGGTTGCGCGTGCACGAGCCGCAGCTCGACGCCGGGCAGCGCCAGAGGCGGGTCGTGCAGGCGTTGCGCGAGGTCGGGCTGTTCGACGCCGACACGCCGCCGCACGAGGCGGCGGCCTGGTTGCAGCGCTACCCGCACGCGTTGTCCGGTGGGCAACGCCAGCGCATCGCCCTGGCGCGCGCGCTGGTGGTGCGGCCACGCGTGCTGGTGCTGGATGAGCCGACCAGCGCCCTGGACGTGACGGTGCAGCAGCAGGTGTTGCAGTTGCTGTTGCGGCTGCAACGCGAGCAAGGCCTGGCGTACCTGCTGATCACCCACGACGTCGAGGTGGTGCAGGCGCTGGCCCACGAGGTGCTGGTGATGCGCGCCGGCCAGGTGCTCGAAGCGGGCGACGCCGAGCAGGTGTTGCGCGCCCCGCGCGATCCGTACACGCGCACGCTGCTGGCCAGCGCGCTGGCCCCCGAGCAGGACGGCGAGGTCACGACGGCCGTCTTGTGATCCAATGCAGGGCCACGACCGGCCCACGATGCCCTACGACGAGGAGACCCCGACCCATGCCCCATGATGCGCACACGGCCATGCCCGGCCCCGAAGTGACGATCGACCTGTGGTCGCCGCTGCGTTGGCTGCAACGCGGCGCCCGTGACTACGCGGCCAACCCGCTGCCTGGTGTGCTGCACGGGTCGCTGATGGCGCTGTTTGGCATCATCGTGCTGGTGGCGCTGCGCGACCGGTTCTGGCTGCTGGCGGGGGCGTTTTCCGGGTTTTTGATCATCGCGCCAGTGCTGGCTTCGGGGCTGTACGCCGTCAGTTGGTACCTGGAACGTGGCCAAAAGGTGTGCTGCCAAGAGGTGATGGCCCTGTGGGCGTCGGGTGACCGGCGCCTGATCACCTTTGGCCTGCTGTTGGCGTTGGCCGGCACCGGCTGGGTGTTGACCTCGGCGGCGCTGATCACGTTGTGGGCGCCCGTGCCCATCGAGCGGCCGCTGGATTTCGTGCGCCATGTGGTGCTGGCCCCCGACATCGGGCTGTTCGAAGTCTGGTTGCTGCTGGGCGCGTGGCTGGCCGCACCGGTGTTTGCCTCCAGCGTGATGGCACTGCCGATGATGGTGGACACCCACACGCCACTGTGGCGCGCCGTGGGCGAGAGCTGGCGCGCGGTGGGCGCGCAGCCTGTCGTCATGGGGCTGTGGGCGGTGGTGATTGCCGTGCTGGTGGGCTTGGGCATGGCGCTGGCCATGGTCGGTTTGATCGTTGTGGTGCCGCTGCTGGCCTACGCCAGTTGGCACGCTTACCGGGATTTCGAACGCGCCGGTCTCATCACCCCCGTGCGCGCGCCGAGGGCATGATGGAAGGTACGCTGTTTGGTTACACAGAGGCGCAGGTGGCGCAGTTCGGCTTGACGTTTGGCGTCGGCGCGTTCATCCTGTACATGCTGTTCATCGTGTTCAACTTGGCGCGCGAATCCAAGGCGGGCAAGTTTGGCACCTTCATCCTGTTTTTGGTGCTGTCGCTAGGCATGTTGGGGTTTGTGGCTAAAAATGTGATTCAGTGGATCATCGGGATTTGACGGTGGCGCGGGCCGAGGCCCGCAAACGCTTCGGGTTGGGAGGAGCGACATGACGGCAGCGACGCATTACACGGTGCCCGGGCGCACCACCGACGAAACCTACCGTGTGGGCGAGCGGGCGCTGCACGGCGTCGTGGAAGGGTGGAACGAGCGCGTGGTGCCGGGTTTCGTGCTCGAATTCGGCAACGGCGGGCTGAAGTTGCTGCCCGATGGACACGCCAAGGCGCTGGCGTTGCGGTTCAACCAGATCAAACGGTTGCGCATCGACCCGATCGCCGCGCCAACAGGCCCGCTGTCCGGGTTTGGCGACGAAGCGTTGCAGTCCTTTGCGGTGCAGCTGCGCGACGGCTCCGTGTACGCCGGCCTGTGTTACGACTGCCGGCGCACCACCGACGGGCTGTGGATTTTCCCCAAACCGGCGCGCGAGGGTGATCCCGAGCGGGTCTTCATCCCGCGCAGCGCCATCACCAACTACCAACTGCAGCGTGGTGACGGTGGGTTGCTGGCCGACTCCGATTTTGGTGCCAGTTTGCTGCAGGACGCCGACGCCAGCGACGCCGCGGTGACCGAACCCGTGGCGGTCACGGTGCAGACCCCACAGCAATTGCAAGAGGCGTTGCAGCGCCAGGCCACGCTCAAGCCCGTGCCCATCGGCGAGGCGCTGATCGGCCTGGGCAAGATCACGGCCGAACAACTGCAGCGCGCTTTGCAACAGCAAAAGGCCAAGGGGACACCCCTGGGGCAAACGCTGGTCGAGATGGGGTTGATCCAGCCGGAAGATTTGCGCGTCGCCCTGGCGCGCAAGATGGGCTATCCGTTCGTCGACGTGCGGCACTACCCCGTGGATCCGGAGGCGTTGCGTTTGGTTCCGGCGGCGCTGGCCAGCCGGCTGCGGGTGCTGCCGCTGGCCCTGGTGGGCAACTCGCTGGTGGTGGCGATGGCCGACCCGCTGCAATTCAAGGCCATCGACGAGCTGGAGTTCACGGCGCAGCGCAAGGTGTTGCCGGTCGTGGGCAGCGCGGTGGACTTGCCGGAGCGCATCGCCCAAGTCTATCGCCAGGCGGGTCTCGGGCCCGCGCGGGAAGCCAAGGCGCCCGCCGGTCAGGGTACGGAAGCCACCGCGGCCGAGCGCGCGGTCGAGGCCTGGCAGCTCGCGGCCGAGCTGGTCAGCGGTGCGGGTGAGGACGACAGCGCCGAGCGCCCGATCGAACAATCGGACAACACGCTGGTGCGGCTGGTCAATTCGATGATCATCGAAGCCTTCCACCAGCGGGCCTCCGACATCCACATCGAGCCTTACCCCGGGCGCGACCATGTGATCATTCGTTTCCGGGTGGATGGCGAGTTGCGGCCCTACCTGGAGTTGCCGGCCAGTTACCGCAACGCGCTGGTGGCGCGCATCAAGGTGATGAGCGACCTCGACATCTCGGAGCGGCGCAAGCCCCAGGACGGCAAGATCCACTTCATGCGTTTTGGTGGCCTGCCGATCGAGCTGCGCGTGGCCACCATCCCGACCAGCAGCGGCCTGGAGGACGTGGTGATACGCCTGCTGCAGTCCACCGCCACGCTGCCGTTGACGGGGTTGCACCTGAGTGCGCGCAACCTGAGCGTCATCGAAGAGATCTTGACGCGCCCGTACGGGCTGTTTCTGTGTGCGGGGCCCACCGGCTCGGGCAAGACGACCACCCTGCATGCCGCGTTGCAGCGCCTTAACACCCCCAACCGCAAAATCTGGACCGCCGAAGACCCGGTGGAAATCACCCAGCGCGGTTTGCGCCAGATCCAGGTCAACCCCAAGATCGGCTGGACGTTTGCGGCGGCGCTGCGCGCGCTGTTGCGGGCGGACCCGGACGTCATCATGGTGGGCGAAATCCGCGACCCGGAAACGGCCGAGATGGCCATCGAGGCGTCGCTGACCGGGCATTTCGTGATGTCGACGCTGCACACCAACTCGGCGGCGGAGACGATTTTGCGCCTGCACGACCTGGGGGTCGATCCGTTTTCGTTTGCCGATTCGCTGCAAGGCATTTTGGCGCAACGCCTGGTGCGACGGCTGTGCCCGGCGTGTGTGCAGCACGAGCCGGTTCCAGAGGCGCGGTTGCACGAACTGATGCGCGACTACCAGGCCCAGCTGCCGCCGGACCACCCGCTGCGCGACGAAACGCGCCTGCTGGCGCATTGGCAGGAACATTTCAGCCGCGATGGGGCTTTGATGCTGTCGCACGCGCCCGGGTGTCGCGAGTGCGGTGAAACCGGCTACCGAGGCCGGCTGCCGCTGCACGAGCTGCTGGCCACCAGCGCCGAGGTGCGTCACCTGGTGCAGACCCGTGCGCAGCCGGCCCTGATCCAGACCCAGGCCATCCGCGAAGGCATGCGCACGCTACGCCAGGATGGCATCGAAAAGGTGCTGATGGGGCTGACCACGCTGGCCGAGGTGCGGGCCTCAAGCAACCTTTGAGGTGGGCGGCGGCGCGCCGACCGTGGGCGCGCACGCCGCCGGCCGTGTCAACAGCCGCGCGTGATCGGCATCTCCACCTCGGGCGCGCGGACCAGGTGTTTGGCCAGTTCCAGCTTGGCGATGGCGTTGCGGTGCACCTCGTCGGGGCCGTCGGCCAAGCGCAGCGTGCGCTGATGGGCGTAGCTGCGCGCCAACGGCGTGACCTGCGACACACCCGCGCCTCCCCAGGCCTGGATGGCCCAATCGATGACCTTGCACGCCACGTTGGGGGCCACGACCTTGATCATCGCGATTTCGGCCTTGGCCGCTTTGTTGCCGACGGTGTCCATCATGTAGGCGGCTTTGAGCACCAGCAGCCGGGCCTGCTCGATCATGCAGCGCGCCTCGGCGATACGCTCGTGCCAGATGGTTTGCGCGGCGATGGGCTTGCCAAACGCCACGCGGCTGTTGAGGCGCTGGCACATCAGCTCCAAGGCGCGCTCGGCCGCGCCGATGGATCGCATGCAGTGGTGGATGCGCCCGGGGCCCAGGCGTCCCTGCGCGATCTCGAAGCCACGGCCCTCGCCCAGCAGGATATGGTCCACCGGCACGCGCACGTTGGTCAGCTCCACTTCCATGTGGCCGTGCGGGGCGTCGTCGTAGCCGAACACCGACAGCGCGCGCACCACGCGGATGCCGGGGGTGTCGGCCGGCACCACGATCATCGACTGCTGGGCGTGACGCGGCGCGTCGGGGTTGGTCTTGCCCATCACGATGTACACCGCACAGCGCGGGTCGCCGGCGCCAGACGACCACCACTTGCGCCCGTTGATGACGTAATGGTCGCCGTCGCGCTCGATGCGACACTGGATGTTGGTGGCGTCGGACGAGGCGACCTCCGGTTCGGTCATCAAAAACGCCGAGCGGATCTCGCCACGCAGCAGCGGCTCGAGCCAGCGATCCTTGATCGCCTCGCTGGCGTAGCGCTCCAGCGTCTCCATGTTGCCGGTGTCGGGGGCGGAGCAGTTGAACACCTCGGCGGCCCACGGCACGCGCCCCATGATTTCGCACAGCGGCGCGTACTCCAGGTTGCTCAGGCCCTGCGGCGCCCTGGGCGAGTTGGGCAAAAACAGGTTCCACAGCCCCGCCGCGCGCGCCTTGGGTTTGAGCTCTTCGATCAAGCGCGTAGGCACCCAGGCGTTGCCGGCGGCGCGGTTGGCCTCGACCTCGGCCTCGAAGCGTTCCTCGTTGGGGTAGATGTGCTCGTCCATGAACGCCATCAGGCGTTCGCGCAGGGCTTGCACGCGGGGGCTGTAGGCAAAGTCCATGGCGGTTCTCCGGCGGTTGGGGTGTTCAGGTGGCTTGTTGGGCAAAACGCCACGCCAGCTGCGCCATGGGGCGCGCACCGGCGGCGCTGGCGCGCGCCTGGGCGCTGGAGGCGGTGCCCAGCTCGACGCGTTTGGCAATGCCTTGCAGGATGGCGGCCAGCCGAAAGGCGTTGTAGGCCATCAAAAACGGCCAGGCTTGGCGCAGTTGCGCCGGCGTGGCCAAGCCGGTGGCGTCGCAATAGCGTTCGATGTACTCGTCTTCGGACGGGATGCCCAGCGCCGCCAGGTCCAGCCCGGCGATGCCGCGAAACGCCCCCGGCTCGATGTGCCACGACATGCAGTGGTAGCTGAAGTCCGCCAACGGGTGGCCCAGCGTCGACAGCTCCCAGTCCAGCACGGCGACGATGCGGGGCTCGGTGGGGTGGAACATCAGGTTGTCGAGCCGGTAGTCGCCGTGCACGATGCTGACCAGGCGTTCGTCGCGCGCCAGATCCGGCAGGTGGGCGGGCAGCCACGCCATCAACGCGTCCATCTCGGGGATCGGGTCGGTGATGGAGGCGACGTACTGCTTGCTCCAGCGCGCGATCTGGCGCTCGAAGTAGTTGCCCGGTTTGCCGTAGTCGTCCAGGCCCACGGCGTGCACGTCCACGGTGTGCAGCGCGGCCAGCACGCGGTTCATTGCCAGGTAGTGCGCGCGCCGCTGCTCGGGGTCCATCCCGGGCAGCGACTGGTCCCACAGCACCCGGCCCTCAACGTGCTCCATCACGTAAAAGGCGCGACCGATGACCGCTTCGTCCTCGCACAGCAGCAGCATGCGTGGCACCGGCACGGCGGTGGCCGCCAGCGCCTGCATGACGCGGAATTCGCGCTCGATGGCGTGCGCCGAAGGCAGCAGCTTGGCCACCGGGCCGGGCTTGGCGCGCATCACGTAGGTGCGCTGCGGCGTGGTCAGGCGGTAGGTGGGGTTGGATTGCCCGCCGGGGAATTTGTCGACGCGCAACGGGCCGGTGAAGCCCGGCAGGTGCTGCTGCAGCCATGCCTGCAGCGCGGCCACATCCAGCGCGTGGGCGGCGGGGGTGCCGGTGGGGGAGGGGGTGTCGGTGGTCATCGCGTGGCGGGGCGCGGCCGCACCGCCACGCCCAGGTTCAAGGTTCGGCTTCGACGATGCGCATCAGCAGGCCGCGGTCGCGCACCACCAGCCCGCCGGGCTCGATGCGAATGGCCCCTTCGCGCTCCATCGTCTTGAGTTCCTGGTTGACGCGCTGGCGCGACGCGCCCAGCAGTTGCGCCAATTCCTCTTGCGCCAGGTGCAGCCCGATGCGGGTTTCGTCGCCGTGCGCCAGGCACGGCACCCCGTACGACCGCGCCAGGTGCAGCAGTTGCTTGGCCAGGCGCGCACGCAGCGGCAAGGTGTTGAGGTCTTCGACCAGGCCAAACAGCGTGCGGATGCGCCGTGCGTGCAGACGCAGCAGCGCTTCGTACAGCTCGACGTGCTGGTCCAGGATTTTGCGAAAGTCGCTGCGCGCCACACACAGTAGGGTGGTGGCGCCATGCGCGTAGGCGTCGTGCGTGCGCGCATCGCCATCGAACATCGCCACGTCGCCAAACCACACGCCCGGCTCCACGTAGGTCAGCGTGATCTGTTTGCCGGTGATCGAGGTCGAGCTGACCCGCACCGCGCCCTTGGCGACCGCGCTCCACATCGAGGGCGGGTCGCCGCGCGCGCAAATCAGCTCGCCGTCTTGGTACCGTTTGACAAAGGCGCATCGCAGGATGTCGTGCCGCAACGAAGGTGAGAGGCTGCTAAACCAGCGACCGTGGTTGATCGCCTCGCGTTCTTCCATTGTCAGCATCGGTTCATCCAGCGGTTGTCGTGTGAGCGACTGCACGTGCATCGGTTGTCTCCTGTGCGACCGAGGAAGGTTTATCGGTACTGGGGCTTGCGTTTGTCCAGGAACGCCTGAATGCCCTCGCCCGCGTTAGGGTGGTGCAGGTTGCGCACGAAGTGTTCGCGCTCGTCCCGCAAGTGGCGGCTCAGGCTGTGATCCCAGGCGTCGTTGGCCAGCGTTTTGATGCTGGCCAGCGCGTTGGGCGCCTGCGCGTTGAGGCGTTCGGCCAGCGCCAAGGCCTCGGCCAGCGCCGCCCCAGGGTCGGTCAACGTGGTGACCAGGCCCAGTTGGTGCAGCCGGGCCGCGTCGGTGCGCTCGCCCAGCATCAGCAGCTGCAACGCCGTGGCGCGTGGCAGTTGACGCAGCAGGCTCCAGGTCGCCCCACCGTCGGGCGACAGGCCGACGTTGACATAGGCCATCACGAACACCGCGTTGCGCGCCGCCACCAGCAGGTCGCACGCCAGCGCCAGCGAAAACCCCGCTCCGGCGCAGGCGCCTTCCACCGCCGCGATGACGGGTTTGGGAAAGCTGCGCACGGCTTCGATCCAGCCGTGCAGCGCGTCGATGCTTTCGGCCTGCACCTCGGGGGGCTGTTGTCGGTTGGCCAGCAGGCGCTGCAGGTTGCCACCGGCGCAAAACGTGCCGCCAGCGCCGGTGATGATGACCGAGCGCACCTCCTGGTTGCGCTCGGCGGCGATCAGGGCTTCGATGCCGGCGACGTAGATTTCGGGGGCCAGCGCGTTGCGCTGCTGCGGGTTGTCGATGGTCAACAGCAGCGTGTTGCCGTGGGTGTGGCTTTGCAGCGTGGCGGTCATGCCCTCAATCCTCCGTGTGCAGCAGGCTCAGGCCCAGCGCACCGCGCCGGCGCAGCCACGGCGAAGGCCGGTAGCGCATGTCGCCATACACGGTTTGCAGGTTGAACAGGATTTCCAGCACGCTGGCCGCGCCCACGCGGTCGCCCATGGCCAGCGGCCCGGCAGGGTAGCCCAGGCCCAGCGTGACTGCGGTCTCCAGGTCGGCGGGGGTGCATATGCCTTGCTGGCAGATGTCGGCGGCGATGTTGACGATGGTGGCCACGACCCGCTGCGTGACGAAGCCGCCGCTGTCGCGGATGACGCTGACCGCCTTGCCGTCGCGCGCGAACAGCGCCTGCGCGGCGGCGCGCATGTCGCTGCGGGTGGCCGGGTTGGTGGCCAGCACGCGGCGCTTGACCGCGCCATCGGGCAGCATCATGTCGATGCCGACGGTGCGCCCGGGGTCGAGCCGTTCCACGGCGGCCACCGTCGTCACGTCATGCCCCAGCGGCGCCACGACGATCAGCGCGTCGGCCGAAGGCTGCGCGGCGGTCTCGATGGTCGCCCCCAGATCGTTGAGCAGCTGCAGCAGCTCGGCACGGCGAGCGGCACGCCCGGGCACCCACACGGGCGGCAGCGACGTCACCGTGGGCAACGGCGGCTCCGGCGGCACTTGGGCCTGGCCATCGACGTAGCGGTAAAAACCCTCGCCCACCTTGCGCCCCAGCACACCGCCGGCCAAGCGCTGCGCGGCGATCACGCTGGGGCGAAAACGCGGCTCCTCGTAGTACTGGTGGTAAATCGACTCCATCACCGGTTGCGACACGTCCAGCGCGGTCAGGTCCAGCAGCTCGAACGGCCCAAGGCGAAAGCCCATTTGGTCCTTGAGGATGCGGTCGATGGTGGCGAAGTCGGCCACGCGCTCGCCGGCGATGCGCAGCGCTTCGGTGATGTAGCCGCGCCCGGCGTGGTTGACGATGAAGCCGGGGGTGTCTTGCGCCAGCACGGGCGTGTGGCCCATGTCGCGCGCAAACGCCGCCAGCCGCTCGGCCACGCCCGCGTCGGTTTTGAGTCCGCGCACGACCTCGACCACCTTCATCAGCGGCACCGGGTTGAAAAAGTGAAACCCGGCCAGCCGTTGCGGCGCCCGCAGCCGGCTGCCGATCGCGGTGACCGACAGCGACGAGGTGTTGGTGGCCAGCACCGCGTCGGGAGCGACCACGTCTTCGAGCTGCGCGAACAACGCCTGCTTGGCGTCGAGCCGCTCGACGATGGCTTCGATGACCAGCTCGCACGGCGCCAGTTGCGCCACCTCGGTCACCGGCACCAGACGTTGGGCGCACGCGGCGGCTGCCGAGGCCTCCAAGCGTCCCTTGGCCACGAGCTTGTCCCAGGTGTCGCGCAGCGCGTGGCAGGCCGCCTCCACGGCGCTGGGTTGGGCGTCGAGCATGTGCACCGTGGCGCCCGCCTGGGCGGCGATTTGGGCGATGCCTCGCCCCATGGCGCCGGTGCCGACGATGCCGATGTTGCGAAAAGTGAGACGTTGGTCGGGGGTGCTCATGGTGAACCGAAGGGATGTGGGCGCGGATATGCCAGAATTGGCCATCGGAGTCCGCTGAAGATCAACGCAATGGACATCAAGCATAACCGCACCCGGGGCTGCCTGACGGCCGCCGCCTTGCTGCCACTGGCCGCGGGCGTGGCGGCGCAGTCGCTGGGTGGGGTGGGCGGCGCGGTGATCATCGGGCGTCCGCTGGATATTGTGGTGCAAAGCAGCCTCAGCGCCGACGACGCGGCGGCGCTGTGCGCGCAGGCCACGGTGCGCTACGGCGACACGGCGTTGCCAGCGAGTGAGGTCACCCTCACCGTGGTGCGCGACGATCCGCGCGGCAGTGGCCTGCGGGTGCGGGCGCGGGCGCCGGTCAACGAGCCGTTCGTCGGTGTGGACGTGCGCGTGGGGTGCCAAGGGGCACTGGCGCGCAGCTACACGCTGCTGGCGGATCTGGAACCGCTGCGGCCGGCCGCAGCACCGGCGGTCGCGGCACCTGCAGTGCCGTCGGGGGCGCCCGCGCCGACCCCGGCGGTGCGGGCGGCCAGCGCGGTGCGACCAGGGGCGGACAGTGCGGCGGCGCCCACCGAGCCCGAAACGCCTGTGCGGCTGCCACCGCCCGCGGCGCGTCCGCCAGGGGTCACCCGGTTGGCCAGCAAAACCCCGCCGGTGTCCGCCGCCGCGCCCCGGCCGCAGGCGGCCGGTGGGGTGCGCGCGGCGGTCGAGCCGCCCGCCGCGCCGTCCGGACCACGGCTCAAGCTCGACCCCGTTGAGGTGGCGCCCCAGCCCGCCGTCGGGCCCGTGACGCCCGGGGCCTCGGCTGAGGGCGGGGTGCCGGCAACCAGCGGGGCGGCCGCCCCGCCAGCGGCCGAACCCACGGCCGTGCCCCCGGCGGTGCAGCAGGAGTTGGAACGTCTGCGGCAGGAGCAGCAGCGCCTGCTCGCGGCCGTGGAAGGCCTAAACCGCGAGCTTGCCGCGGCACGCGAAGAGCGCTGGCCCGTGTGGTTGTGGCCCGCCGTCGCGGGGGCGGTGGGTCTGCTGCTGGGCGCGCTGGGGTGGGCCCGGCGCCGCGGCACGACGCTGGCGGCCGTGCCGTGGTGGGCCGCCCCCGCCACGCCGGCCGCGGCGTCGCCGCCGGCCGCCGCTGCGCCAGCCCCAAGCGTCGTGAACAGCCCCGCGCCCGCGCCCGTGCCCGCCGAACCGGTGGCGGATGAATCGGTCGTGCTCGGGGGGGACGGGGGCAGCGTCTTTGGGGACACCGACGCCACATCGCTTCCCTCCGCAGCGGATGGCACGGTGCAGCGCGTGGCCGCTGGGCCGATCGGTGGCGGCCACGCAACCCCCGAGGCCGCGCCGCCGGCGGCGGCGCTGGACTTCGCCGCGTTGCATGAATTGTGGGAACGGGTGACGTTTTTCGAAGACCTTGGGCAAGCGGCGGATGCCGTGGCGGCCCTGCGCAGCTTTGTGCTGGCCCACCCCGGGGCCAGCGAGGCACCGTACTTGCGTTGGTGGTACGTGGCCAAGCTCAACGGTCTGGACGCGCGTCTGGCCCAGGTCACCTACGAGCAGCACTACCACCGCCTGCTGGCGCCCGATGACGGGCGCGCGACGTTGCTGGACGACGGCGCGCTGCTGCAAGCGCTGCAAGCGCACTGGCCCGGGGCTGAGGCCCGGCATCTGATCGAAACCGCGTTGGCGTCCCAGCCGGGTGACGCGGGCAGCCCGTTGCAGGTGCGCACGGTGGCGGCGTTCGACGACTTGATCACGCTGCACGGCATGCTGGACTTGCTGCCCCTGCTGCCGTTGACCGAGGGCACTGCCCCGGCGGCCGACGACGACCACGTCATCGACTTCGACTTCAGCGGCTGGCAGCCGCCTGGCGCCCCGGCGGCGCCCGACGGCAAGTCGGCCTCTTGAGCGCTCGGCGCTCGGTCTCAGCGCCGCACGTGCAGCGCACCCGGGTTGACGATGTTGGTCGGGGTGCCCTTGATGTAGTTGACCACGTTGTCGAACGCGGCGGAAAAATATTTTTCGTAGCTGTCCAGCTCGACAAAGCCGATGTGCGGCGTGCACACGCAGTTTTCCAGCCGCAGCAGCGCGTGCCCCTGCAAAATCGGTTCGCTCTCGAACACATCCACCGCCGCCATGCCTGGCCGGCCGCGGTTGAGCGCGGCCACCAGCGCGTCGGGCTCGATCAGCTCGGCGCGCGCCGTGTTGACCAACAGCGCGGTCGGTTTCATGCGCGACAAGTCGTCCAACCGCACGCAGCCGCGGGTGGCGTCGCTCAGGCGCAGGTGCAGGCTGAGCACGTCGCTGTGCGTGAACAGGCTGTCCTTGTCGTCCACGGGCTCGCAACCGTCGGCACGGGCCTGCGCGCGGCTGGCTTCGCTGCCCCACACCAACACCCGCATGCCAAACGCACGCCCGTACCCGGCCACCAGGCGCCCGATGCGGCCGTAGCCCCAGATGCCCAGCGTGCGCCCACGCAGCACCTGGCCCAGACCAAAGTTGGGCGGCATCGAGGCGGCTTTGAGGCCTGACTGTTGCCACGCCCCGTGCTTGAGGTGGCTGACGTACTGCGGGATGCGGCGCATCGCGGCCATGATCAAGGCCCACGTCAGCTCGGCCGGGGCCACGGGATCCCCCACCCCTTCAGCCACCGCAACGCCGTGCTCGGTGCACGCCTGCACGTCGATGTGCGCGCCGACGCCGCCGGTTTGCGCGATCAACTTCAAGCGCGGCAGCTTTTCCAGCAACGCCCGCGTGATGTGGGTGCGCTCGCGGATCAGCACGACGATGTCGGCGTCGCGCAAGCGCACGGCCAGCTGCCCGACCCCCTTGACGTTGTTGGTGTAGACCTTGGCCGGGTAGGGGTCGAGCTTGCGCGCGCACGCCAGTTTGCGCACGGCGTCTTGGTAATCGTCGAGGATCACGATGTTCATGGCCCGGCTATTGTGCCCGTTGTCGCCACGGTGCCGACACGCCAGCGTCCGATGGCGTAGCATCCAACCCCATGAACACGACCACCACCGCCGCAGCCGCCGTTCCCGGCGCCGCCGCGCCCGTGCCTTGGGGACGGGACGCCACCGTGATGGCGCTCGTCGGGCTGGCGCACGCGACGTCGCATTTTTCGCACCTGCTGCTGGCGCCGCTGTTTCCCATCTTCATGCGCGAGTTTGGGCTGAGCTACGCCGAGGTCGGGGTGCTGACGAGCGTGTTTTTCGTCATCTCGGGCGTGGGGCAGGCGCTGTCCGGGTTCGTTGTGGATCGGGTCGGGGCACGGCCGGTGCTGTTTGCGGCCATCGTGTGTTTTCTCGGATCGGCCTTGGCGGCGGCCCAAGCCCAAGGGTACGCCGGGCTGTTGGTGGCGGCGGTGTTGGCAGGGGTGGGCAACGCGCCGTTTCACCCGGTGGACTTTTCCATCTTGAACCAGCGTGTGTCGGCGCCGCGGCTGGGCTACGCTTACAGCGTGCATGGCCTCACGGGCAACCTGGGTTGGGCGCTGGCGCCGGTGTTTTTGGTTGGCGTGGCCACGCTGGACCAATGGCGCAGCGCGTACTGGGCTGCGGCGGGGGTCTACGTGGTCGTGCTGGGGGTGCTGTGGTGGCAGCGCGACCACCTGCGCACCGACGTGGTGCGCCGCGGCGCTGAGCACCGGGTCGCCGACGACTTGGCGTTTCTGCGCTTGCCGGTGGTGTGGTGGTGTTTTGGGTTTTTTCTGCTGTCCACGATGACGCTGGCGGTGGTGCAGACCTACGCGGTGTCGATCCTGCAGGTGGTGCACGCGGTGCCGCTGCCGACGGCCACGTTGACCGTGACGGCGTACATGCTGGCCGGCGCGGTGGGCATGGCGGTGGGGGGCTGGGTGGCGGCGCGTGCGGCGGCCGTGGACCGCGTGGTGGCCCTGACCATGGCGGCGGGCGCCCTGCTGATGCTGCTGGCCGCCACGGGTTGGTTGGGTGGGGTGGGGTCGATGGCCGCGTTGGCCGTGACGGGGTTGGCGGTGGGCATCGGTGGCCCCAGCCGCGACCTGCTGATCCGTCGCGCCACGCCCAAGGGCGCCACGGGGCGCGTGTACGGTACCGTGTACTCGGGGCTGGACACCGGGTTTGCCGTGGCGCCGCTGGTGTTCGGGCTGTTGATGGACCACGGCTGGTACGCGGCCACGTTGGCCGGCGGCGCGGTCACCCTGCTGTTGGCGGTGGTGGCGGCGCTGGCCGTGGGGCAACGCACCCGTGTCGGCTGATGGGGGCCGTCAAGCACCGCGCTTGCGCAGCCGGGCGATGAAGAAGGCGTCGGTGCGCCGCGTGGGCAGGATACGCCGCGCCAGTGACAGGTCGGGGTGCAAGGTTTGGCCGTGCCAAGCCGTCAGTCCGGGCAGCGCCGGCAATTCGACCGGCCACGGCAGCGGCTCCAACGTCATGTCGTCGCGTGCCCGCAGCAGCCCGTCGACGATGCATTCGTTTTCCTCGGGCGACAGTGAGCAGGTGCTGTACACCAACACCCCGCCGGGGCGCAGCGCCTCGGCTGCGGAGTGGATCAAGCGCGCTTGCAGCGCGGCGCTGGCGCGCACCTTGCGCGGGCTCCAATGCTGCCACGACGTGGGGTCGAGCCGCGTGAACTGCGCCTGCGACGAGCACGGCGCATCCAGCAGCACGCGGGCGAAGCGCTGCGGCACCAGCCGCCCCACCACCGTGCCGTCTTTCAGGTACGGCTGGGCGCAGCGCACACCCAGCCGCTGCAGGTTGGCGCGCATGCGGTGAAAGCGCGCCCGCACCGGCTCCACCGCCGCGATGCGGCCTTGGTTGCCCATCAGCGTCGCCATCAGCGCTGTCTTGCCCCCGGGCGCGGCGGCCAGGTCCAGCACCTCCTCACCCGGCTGGGGTTGCAACGCCCACACCGCCGCCATGCTGGCCAGCCCCTGAATATAGATCACGCCCTGCTCGACGAGTGGGTGGTGGGTCAACGCGCTGCGCCAGTGCGGCTCGACCTCGTACACCCCGAGCGCGGCGTCGATCGGCCGCGGCGCCAGCGCCGCCAGGGCGGGGAGCACCTGCGCCGGGTCGTGGCCGCGCAGGGGGTTGAGGCGCCACACCACCGTCTTGGGTTCGGTGTAGCTGGCCAGCACGGTGTCGCGCCACGCCGCAGGCAGCAAGGCGTCGAGCAAGTCGGCAAAAGCCGCTGGCAGGGGCGGCAGTGCGTCGAGGGGCGTGGGGCGCGGGTCAGCCATCGCAGGGTCAGGGTAGGGCCGCCGCGTCGGCGGCGGCCTGGCGTTGCAGCGCCTCGATCGCCTCGGCCACCGTCAGCCAGCGTTGCTCAACCTCGGCCAGCTCGGCCTGCACGGCTTTCAGTCGCCGCCCGGCTTCGGCCCGGGTCGCGGCGTCGCTGGCGGCACCCAACTGCGCCAGCAGCGCGTCCTGTTCGGCGCTGAGGGCGTCGAGCCGCGCTTCCAGGGCCGCGTGCTCGCGCTGGTAGGGCCGCAGCTGGTTGGCCAAGTGCTGGCGGCGTTGGGCCTGCTCACGTCGGCGCTGCTGCGGGGTGGGTGAGGGCGTCGCAGGATTGGCCGAGGCCGCGGCGGAGGACGCCAGCGCTTCGCGACGCTGTCGGGCCTGCTCCAGCAAGTAGCGCTGGTAGTCGTCCAGGTCGCCGTCGAACGGTTGCAGCCGACCGCCGCCGACGAGCCAAAAGGTGTCGCACACGGAGCGCAGCAGCGCCCGGTCGTGGCTGACCAGCAGCACCGTGCCCTCAAAGCCGGTCAGCGCCAGCGCCAGCGCTTCGCGCGTGGCGAGGTCGAGGTGGTTGGTGGGCTCGTCCAACAGCAGCAGGTGGGGGCGCTGCCAGATCAGCAAGGCCAACGCCAGGCGCGCCCTTTCGCCACCGCTCATCGTCCCCACGGGTTGCAGTGCGGCATCGCCTTCGAATTGCAGACTGCCCAAAAACGTACGCAGGTCCTGCTCGCGCGTGCTCTGTCCGCTGAGCAACGCGCCGGCGGCCTCGGTGTCGCGCGCCAGCCGCTGCAGGTGTTGCAGCGGGGTTTCGTCGGCGCGCAGCACGTCCAGCTCGTGCTGGGCAAAGTAGCCGATGCGCAGACCGCGCCCCACGTGCAGGCGCCCGACCAGCGGTGGCAGCATGCCCGCCAGCGTCTTGACCAACGTGGATTTGCCCTGTCCGTTGGCGCCCAGGATGCCGATGCGCTGCCCGGGCAGCACGCTGCCGCGGATGCCCTCGACGATCGGGCAAGCCTGGTTCGCCGCATCGCGGTAACCGACGGTGACGTCGTGCAGCGTCAGCATCGGGTTGGGCATGTCGCCGGGATCCGCAAACTCAAAGGCCACCGCACTGTCGGCCAGCACCGGCGCCACGCGCTCCATGCGCGCCAGGGCCTTGAGGCGGCTTTGCGCCTGCCGTGCCTTGGTGGCCTTGGCGCGGAAGCGCTCGACGAAGCGCTGCAGCCGCGCCACACGCTCCTGCTGCCGCGCCCACGCCGCTTGCTGCTGCTGCATGTGCTGGGCGCGCTGGGCCTCGAAGTGGCTGTAGTGGCCACCGTAGCGCTGCAGGCGGCCGTGCTCCAGGTGCAACGTGATGCGGGTGACGGCGTCCAGGAATTCCCGGTCGTGGCTGATGACGAGCAGCGTGCCCTCGAAGCGCTGCAGCCAGCCTTCCAGCCACACCAAGGCGTCCAGATCCAGGTGGTTGGTGGGTTCGTCCAGCAGCAACAGGTCGGCCGGGCACATCAACGCCCGCGCCAGCTGCATCCGCATGCGCCAGCCCCCCGAGAAGTGGTTGACCGGCCGCTCGAGTTCGGCACTGGCAAAACCCAGCCCGAGCAGCAGGCTCTGGGCGCGGGCGCGGGCGTCGTGGGCGCCAGCGTCGGCCAGCGCGGTGTGCGCCAGCGCGATGGCCTCGCCGTCGCCACCGGCTTCGGCTTGGGCAAGCTGGGCCTGGGCTTCGGCCAGCCGGGTGTCGCCCGCGAGCACGAAGTCGGTCGCGGGTTGTTCGCTGTCGGGAATCTCCTGCGCGACGTGGGCCACGCGCCAGTGGCGCGGCAGCGCGACTTCACCTGCGTCCTCGTGCAGTTCGCCGCGCAGCAGCGCCAACAGGCTGGACTTGCCGGTGCCGTTGCGCCCCACCAGGCCAACCTTGTCGCCCGCGTGCAGGGTCAGGTCGACGCCATCCAGCACCACCTTGGCGCCGCGGCGCAGCGTGACGTTGCGCAGCGTGATCATGGGGTGCTCGCGCGCGGATCCGCCGGCAAGTCGGGCTGCGCCAGGGTGAGCGCCTCGTGCGTGACGAGCAGCACGGCGTCGGGCCCCGCGCTGGTGTGCAGCCAGTGCACCGGCAGCGTGGGGAAGGCGGCTTCGAAGTGCGCGCGTTCGTGGCCGATTTCCAGCACCAGCACACCATGCTCGGTCATGTGCTGCGCGGCGTGGGCCAGCAGGTGGCGCACAAAGTCCATGCCGTCGTCGCCGCCATCCAACGCCAGCGCCGGTTCGGCGCGGTACTCGGGGGGCAGCGCGGCCATGCTGGCGCGGTTGACATAGGGCGGGTTGCACAGGATCAGGTCGTAACGCCCCTCAAGCCCCCGCCACCCGTCGGCGTGCAACAGCCGAATGCGATGCTGCAACCCGTGGCGCGTGACGTTGCGGGCGGCCACGCTCAGCGCGCCGGTGCTGATGTCGCTGGCGTCCACCGTGACGTCGGGCCATGCCATCGCGGCCAACACCGCCAGCGACCCGTTGCCGGTGCACATGTCCAACACCCGACGCGTGTCGGGCGACAGCCAAGGGTCGAGCGCGTCGGCCTGCGGCGCGGCGGCGATCAATTCGGCCAGCAGGCTGCGCGGCACGATGACGCGCTCGTCCACATCGAAGGGCACACCTTGCAGCCACGCCTCGCCGGTCAGGTACGCCGCGGGCTTGCGGGTGCGGATGCGCTCCTCAATCAGCGCCGCCACCGCAGCGGCCTGCTCGGGCGTCACCGGGCGCTGGCCGTGGGCGTCCAGGTCGAGGTCCAACGGCAGGCCGAGCCGCCACAGCACCAGCCAGGCGGCTTCGTCGCGCGCGCAGGTGGTGCCGTGGCCGAAGCTGACGCCGGCCGCCTGCAAGCGCGCCTCGGCCTGCTGCAGCAACGCCGCGAGGGTGATGCCACCGCTCATGCCAGCCCCACCAGCCGTTGCATCACCCGCAGGTAGACCGCGGTCAGCGTCTCCAGGTCGTCCAGCGCCACGTGCTCGTCGATTTTGTGGATGCTGGCGTTGGGCGGGCCGAGCTCGACGACCTGCGGGCAAATCGGCGCGATGAAGCGCCCGTCGCTGGTGCCGCCGCTGGTGGACAGTTCGGTGGCGAGCCCCGTGACGTCGGCGATGGCCGCGCGCACCGCGTCCACCAGCGGCCCCGTGGGGGTCAGGAAGGGCAGCCCGCCCACGGTCCATTCGAGCGTGTAGTCCTCGCCCGCGCGCAAGCCGTGGCGTGCCAGCACCTCGTGCACCCGGGCTTGCAGGCCCGCGGGGGTGGATTCGGTGCTGAAGCGGAAGTTGAAGTCCACCACCACGGTGCCGGGGATGACGTTGGTGGCGCCTGTGCCACCGTGGATGTTGCTGACCTGCCAGGTGGTGGGGGGAAAGTGGTCGTTGCCGTCGTCCCAGCGGGTGGCGACCAGCTCGGCCAACGCCGGCGCCAGCAGGTGAATGGGGTTGCGCGCCAGGTGGGGGTAGGCGATGTGGCCCTGAACGCCGTGGACGGTGAGACGGCCGCTCATCGTACCCCGGCGGCCGTTTTTGATCATGTCCCCGGTGCGCTGCACACTGGTGGGCTCGCCCACGATGCACATGTCCAGCCGCTGGCCGCGCTGGCGCAGCACGTCGCACACGACGACGGTGCCGTCACGCGCCGGGCCCTCTTCGTCGCTGGTGAGCAAAAAGCCCAGCGCCAGCGGCGGGTTGGGGTGCTGCGCCAGCAGCCGCTCGCAGGCCACCACCATCGCCGCCAGCGACCCCTTCATGTCGGCCGCGCCACGGCCGTACAGCTTGCCGTCGCGCACCGTGGGGGTGAAGGGGTCGCTGCTCCAGCGCTCGCGCGGGCCCGTGGGGACGACGTCCGTGTGGCCCGCGAACACCAGCACCGGCGCGTTGGGCGTGGCGCCGGGGCGCAGCGCCCACAGGTTGGTGACCCGGAAGTCGTCGGGCCCGCTGACGATGGTCTCGCACGCAAACCCGAGCGCCTGCAAACGCTCAGCGATCAGGGCTTGGCAGCCAGCGTCGTCGGGGGTGACGGAGGGGCAACGGATCAGGGCCTCAGCCAGGCGCAGGGTGTCGGTCATGGTGGATGGGGGGTACGCAGCGGCCGCGGTCGGCGCGTCCGCGCTCAGGGGTTGGGGGGCAAAAAGCCCTCGAACGAGGGGCCGCTGCCCTTGCCGGGTTCGCTGGGCGCGGCGGCGGTCTGCGCCAGCGCTCGGGCGCGGTCGTCGTTTTGCAGCCGCCACAGCAAATTGGTGGGGGAGTCGGCGTAGGCCAGCCCTTCTTCGCGCGTGATACGGCCGGCCAGGATCAGCCGGGCCAAATCGGCTTCGAAGGTCTGGGATTCTTCGGCCATCGATTTTTCCAACGCTTCGCGCACGCCGAAGAAGTCGGCTTTTTCGATCAGCTCGCTGATCAGGCGCGTGTTGACCATCACCTCCACGGCCGGCACGCGCCCGCCGTCCACGGTGCGCAGCAGCCGCTGCGACACGATGGCTTTGAGCGACGAGGCCAGGTCGTTGAGCATCGTCGGCCGCACCTCGACGGGGTAGAAGTTGAGGATGCGGTTGAGCGCCTGGTAGCTGTTGTTGGCGTGCAGCGTGGCCAGCACCAGGTGCCCCGACTGGGCGTAGGCGATCGCCTGCGACATCGTCTCCCGGTCGCGGATCTCGCCGATCAGGATCACGTCGGGGGCTTGGCGCAGGGCGTTTTTCAGCGCCACCTGCAACGATTCGGTGTCGGTGCCGACTTCGCGCTGGTTGACGACCGATTTTTTGTTTTTGAACAGGTACTCGATCGGGTCTTCGATCGTCAGAATGTGGCCCGTGGTGTGCTCGTTGCGGTGGTCCAGCAAGGCCGCCAGCGTCGTGCTTTTGCCCGACCCGGTGGCGCCGACGACCAGCATCAAGCCGCGCTTGGCCATGATCATCTGGGTCAGCACCGGCGGAATGCCAAGCTCGCTCACCTTGGGAATCTGGCCGCTGATGAAGCGCACCACCACCGCGCAGGTGCCGCGCTGACGCATCGCGCTGATACGAAAGCGCCCCACGCCCTCCATCGGGATGGCGATGTTGAGCTCACCCGTGCGGTCGTATTCCTGCAACTGGTCGGAGCGCACCACCTCGGCCAGCAGCCGGTACGGTCCGTCGGCCGGCAGCGGCTGGGCGTTGACCGGCATGGTCACGCCGTTGATCTTGATGAGCGCGGGCGCCGAGGCCGACAAATAGATGTCAGAGGCCTTTTTGTCGGCCATCAGCCGCAGCAGTTGCTCCATCGGACCCATGGTGGTGCCGCCTCGTCACCCCAAGCGCGTTCAGTCGCGCAACAGCTCGTTGAGGCTGGTCTTGGCGCGCGTTTGCGCGTCGACCCGCTTGACGATGATGGCCGCGTACAGGCTGTACTTGCCCCCCTCTTTGGGCAGGCTGCCGCTGATGACCACCGAGCCCGCTGGCACACGCCCGTAGAGGATTTCGCCCGTGGTGCGGTCGTAGATCGGGGTGCTTTGGCCGATGTACACACCCATCGAGATGACCGAGTTTTCCTCGACGATGACGCCCTCGACGATTTCGGAGCGCGCGCCGATGAAGCAGTTGTCCTCGATGATCGTGGGGTTGGCCTGCAGCGGCTCCAGCACCCCGCCCAGGCCCACGCCGCCCGACAGGTGCACGTTTTTGCCCACCTGCGCGCACGAGCCCACGGTGGCCCACGTGTCCACCATCGTGCCCTCGTCCACGTAGGCGCCGATGTTGACGTAGGACGGCATCAGGATCGCGCCTTTGGCGATGTAGCTGCCGCGGCGGGCCACCGCCGGCGGCACCACCCGTACGCCGCTGGCGGCCAGCTCCTGCGGCGACATGCGTCCGAACTTGGTCGGCACCTTGTCGAAAAAGCCCAAGTCACCCGCACGCATGACCTCGTTGTCGCGCAGCCGAAAGCTGAGCAGCACCGCTTTTTTGATCCACTGATGCACGGTCCATTGGCCCACACCGTGGCGCGTGGCGACCCGCAACCGTCCCGCGTCCAGCTCGGCGATGACGTGCTCGACCGCATCGACCACCTCGTGCGGGGCGTTGCCCGGCGAGAGTTGCGCGCGGTTGTCCCAGGCGTTTTCGATGATGGCTTGCAATGCGTCTTGCGTCATGGTGCGAGGCGTTGTGAGGGTGGTTGGGGTGTCAGGTGCGCACGAAGCGCACGATGCGCTCGGCGGCTTCGAGGCATTCGTCCAGCCCGGCCACCAGCGCCATGCGCACGCGGCCCGCGCCGGGGTTGTGGCCCGCGTGCGTGCGCGCCAACAAGCTGCCGGGCAAAACGGTCACATTGTATTGGGCCAGCAGCAGCCGTGCGAAGTCGGTGTCGTCGCCCCCTTCGGTGCCACCAAAGCGCGGCGGCACCTTGGCCCACAGGTAAAACCCGGCGTCGGGCAGGCGCACGTCCATCACCTCGGTCAGCCGCGGCGTCACGCGCTCGAACTTGGCGCGGTACAGCGCGCGGTTGGCCTCGACGTGGGCTTCGTCGGCCCAGGCCGCGGCGCTGGCCTGCTGCACCGCCCCACCCATTGCGCTGCCGTGGTAGGTGCGGTACAGCGTGAAAGCGCGCACGATGGCCGCATCACCCGCGACGAAACCGCTGCGCAGCCCCGGGGCGTTGCTGCGCTTGGACAGGCTCGTCAGCATGATCAAGCGCCGAAAATCGTGCCGGCCCAGCGCCGCCGCCGCTTGCAGCGCGCCCAGCGGCGGGTCGTCGCGGAAGTAGATTTCGCTGTAGCACTCGTCGCTGGCGATGACAAATCCAAAGCGGTCGCTCAGCTCGAACAGGCGACGCCATTCGTCCAACGGCATCACCGCCCCGGTCGGGTTGCCTGGGGAGCAGGCGTACACCAACTGCGTGCGCGCCCAGACCGCCTCGGGCACGCTGTCCCAATCGGTGGCGAAGTTGCGTGCCGGGTCACTGGGCGCGTACCAAGGCTGGGCGCCCGCCAGCAGCGCCGCGCCTTCGTAAATCTGATAAAACGGGTTGGGGCACACGACCACCGGCTCGGCACCCTGCGTGAACGCGCGCGGGTTCACCACCACCTGCGCCAGGGCAAACAGCGCCTCGCGCGAGCCCAGCGTCGGCAACACCTGGGTGGCGGGGTCCGCCGTCACGCCGTAGCGACGCCGCAGCCAGGCCGCGCACGCCGCCTTGAGTTCGGCCGTGCCGGCGGTCGCGGGGTACGTGGCCAGGCCGGACGGGCTGTCGATGGCCGCGTGCAACGCCTGGGTCAGCACCGCCGGGGTCGGGTGGCGCGGCTCACCAATGCCCAGGTTGATCGGGGTGTGGTCGGGGTTGGGGGTGATGCCGGCGGTCAGCGCCCGCCAACGCTCAAACGGGTAGGGCTGCAGCCGCTGCAGCAGGGGGTTGCCAGCGAAGTCCATGGGCCGCAATGGTAGCGGCTGGCGCCCGTACACTAGCGCCCCGTGCGCTTGCAGACCATCAAACTCTCCGGCTTCAAGTCCTTTGCCGAGCCCACCACCTTGCACCTGCCTGGGCAGCGCATCGGCGTGGTGGGCCCCAACGGTTGCGGCAAGTCCAACATCATGGACGCCGTGCGCTGGGTGCTGGGCGAGTCCAAGGCCAGCGAGCTGCGCGGCGAGTCCATGCAGGACGTCATTTTCAACGGCACCACCACGCGCAAGCCGGCCCAGCGCGCCAGCGTCGAGCTGGTGTTCGACAACAGCGCGCGGCGCGCTGGCGGCCCGTGGAACCAATACGCCGAGATCGCCGTGCGCCGCGTCCTGACGCGTGACGGCACCAGCAGCTACTTCATCAACAACCAGCCGGTGCGCCGGCGCGACGTGCACGACGTCTTCATGGGCACGGGGCTCGGGCCGCGCGCCTACGCCATCATCGGGCAGGGCACGATCAGCCGCATCATCGAAAGCCGCCCCGAGGAGTTGCGCCTGTTTCTGGAAGAGGCGGCGGGTGTGTCCAAGTACAAGGAACGCCGCCGCGAAACCGAACATCGGCTGGCCGACACGCGTGACAACCTGACGCGGGTCGAGGACATCCTGCGCGAGCTGCAAGGGCAACTGCAGCGCCTGACCCAACAGGCCGAGGTGGCGCAACGCTACCGCCAGTTGCAAGCCCGCTTGGCGCGGCGGCAGCAGCAGTTGTGGTGGCTCAAGCGCCGCGCGGCGCAGCAGCAAGCCGACGACGTGCGCGCGCAAGGCCAACAGGCCGCGGCGGACTTACAAGCGCGCGCGGCCGAGCTGAGCGCCTGGCAAGCGCAGCTGGAGGCGCTGCGCCAGGCGCACCTGCAAGCCGGCGACACACTCAACCAGGCCCAAGCTCGCCTGTACGAGGTGGGGGCCGAGGTTGCGCAACTGCAAGCGCAGATCCGCTTCGCCGAACAAAGCCGCCAGCGTGCCCAGGAGCGCCAGCAGGCGCTGCAGGCGCAACTGCACGATTGGCGTACCCGGGCCGCGCTGGCCGAGGACGAACGCGCGGCGGTGCTGCAGCAGCTCGATGCCGTTGGGGCCGACGCCGAGGCGCTGGCGGCCCAGCTGGAGGAGTGCACCCCTCAGCGGGAGGCGCTCGACGAGGCGCTGGCGCGGGCACGCGACCACCTGCACCGCCAGCGTGATCGCGTGCACGAGGTGCAGCGCGCCCTGGCGGCCCTGAGCGCCCAGCAACGGGCGCTGGACGAGCAGCGTCGCACCGCGGCCGAGCGGGCCGATCGACTGCAGGCGCAGGCCCGTGCGCTGCAAGCGCCGGACGCGCAGCACCTGCAGCACTGGCAGGCCGAAGAACAACGTGCCCAGGACGCTTGTCAGCAACAGCAAGCCCGGCTGGAGGCGCTGCAGGCCAGCTTGCCCGAGCACGAACGCGACCTGGCCGCGGCGCAGCGCGACGCCCAAGCCCAGGCGCAGCGGTTGGCCGAACTGCAAGCGCGCGTGCAGGCGTTGCAGGCGTTGCAAGACAAGCTGCAGGCCGACGAGCGCTTGCGGCCGTGGCTGCGCGAACATGGGCTTGACGGCTTGGCTGCCCTGTGGCGCCAACTGCCCAGCGACACCGGCTGGGAGACCGCGCTGGAAGCGGTGCTGCGCGAGCGCGTGCGTGCGCTGGCGGTGGGGCAGCTCGACACGTTGGGTGGGATGGCGCAGACGCCGCCGCCGGCGCGACTGGCGCTGTACGCCGCCCAAGCTGATGCACAGGCAGGTGAGGTGGCCGCGCCCCCGCCCGGGTGCGTTGCGCTGTTGCAACACGTGCGCGTGCACGACGCGGCCCTGCATGCCCTGTTGACCGACTGGCTGCGTGGCTGGTGGGCGGCCGACGACCTGGCGCAGGCGCTGCGCGCGCGCGATCACCTGGGCCCGGGGGAGCGCATCGTCACCCCGCAGGGCCACAGCGTCGGTCGCCACGACGTCAGCTTCTACGCTGCTGACGAGCCCCAGGCCGGCCTGTTGGCGCGCGAGCACGAGTTGCAGCACCTGCAGCGCGCGCTGCGCGCGCAGGCCTTGGTGGAGGAGCAGGCGCGGCTGACGGCGCAACGGGCGCAGACCCGGCTGGCGCAGCTGCGCACGGACGTCGATGCCGCGCGGCGTGAACTGACCGACGCCCAGCAACGGCTGCACGGCGCCCAAATGGAGCGGCTGCGCCTTGAGCAACGTCATGCCCAGGCCGCCGAGCACCAACAACGGCTGCACGACGAGCTGGCCGAAGCCCAAACGACGCTGGAAACCTTGGCCGAGCGTGGCGAGGTGCTGCAAGCCCAGCTGGAAGCGCTGGACGACGACCTGGCCGTGGCGCAAACCGCGCTCGCGCAGGCCGAAGACGCGGTGCACGAGGCCGAGCGCCGCCTTGGCGCCATGCTCGAGCAGCAGCGCGTGCTGGAGCGCCGCGCGCAGGAGGCGGTCTTTGCGCAGCGCAGCTTGCAGGCTCGGCTGGACGAGCTGCGCCGCCAGCACGACACCGCGCAGGCCCAGCAGCAGCGCTTGCAGGCCGAACTCGACACCCTGCACGCCGAGCTGCAAGCCCACACGGACGACGCGCCGCGCGCGGCGCTGGACGACGCGCTGCAGCGCCGCGCGCAGGCCGAAGCGCACCTGGCTGCTTGCCGCAGCCGTTACGACGAGCTCGGTGCCCAATGGCGCGCGCTGGACGAGCAGCGCCTGCGTGCCGAGCGCGAGCTGGAGCCCTTGCGCGCGCGCATTACCGCGCTGCAGCTGCAACTGCAAGCGGCCGAGCTGGCCGTGCAACAGCACACCGAGGCGCTGCAGCAGGCTGGGGCCGACGACGAGGCGGTGGCCGCCAGCGTGGCCGAGGACGGGCTGGCGCTGCCCGCGATCGAAGCGGAGCTGCCGCGGCTGCAACGTGAACTCGCCGCGCTGGGTGCGGTCAACCTCGCCGCGCTGGAGGAGCTGGCCGCCGCGCGCGAGCGTGAGCAGTTCCTGCGCCAGCAATCCGACGACCTGCGCCAGGCCATCCACACGCTGCAAGACGCCATCCAGCGCATCGACGCCGAAACGCGCGCGCTGCTGCAGCGCACGTTCGACACCGTCAACGCGCACTTTGGCCGCATGTTTCCCGAACTGTTCGGGGGTGGGCAGGCGCGCCTGATCATGACCGGTGACGAAATCCTCGACGCCGGGGTGCAGGTGATGGCGCAACCCCCGGGCAAGCGCAACCAGACCATCCACCTGCTGTCGGGCGGCGAAAAGGCGCTCACCGCCATCGCGTTGGTGTTTGCGATCTTCCAACTCAACCCGGCGCCGTTTTGCTTGTTGGACGAAGTGGACGCGCCGCTGGACGACGCCAACACCGAACGCTACGCCCGCTTGGTGACGCGCATGAGCCGCGACACGCAATTTCTGTTCATCAGCCACAACCGCATCGCCATGGAGATGGCCGAGCAGCTTGTCGGCGTCACGATGCAGGAGCAGGGGGTGTCGCGCATCGTGGCGGTGGACCTGCAGCAGGCCGTGGGCATGATGGACAATGCGCAGCCATGAACCAAGACCTTGCGTTGCCGCTGGCCCTGGCGTTGCTCGGGGCGGCGGTGTTGTTGGGTGTGTGGGCTTACCATCAATGGCGCATCCGGCGCCTGTTGCCGCCGGCGCCGCGCCCCGAGCCGGTGCCGGCGGTGGTGGCTGAGCGCGTCGAGCCGCACCTGGAGCCCAGCACCCCCGCGGCGGCGGACGAACCTGCGCCACGGCGCGTGCTGACGCCCGACCTCGATGCCATCGTCGAGCTGGCGCTGGAACGTGTGGTCAGCGGCGAGGCGGTGCTGGCCTCAGGGCCCGCCACCCGGCACGTCGGCACCAAGCCGTTGACCATCGAGGCGCTGCCCGAAGGCGCGCCGCCCGACGCCTGGGAGCTGCCCCGCGCCGGGCAACGCTACGCCCGGCTGCGCGCGGGGGTGCAACTGGCCAACCGCGCCGGCGCGCTCAACGAGATCGAATACTCCGAATTCGTCCACAAGGTCGGGCAGTGGGCCGAGCACCTGGTGACGGCGCCGCCCGACTTTCCCGACATGCTCGGCGTGGTGCAACGCGCGCGCGAGCTCGACCAGTTCGCCGCCGAGCACGACGCGCAGCTCGCCCTGACGTTGCGCGCCCGTCGCACCGCCTGGAACCCGGGCTACGTCACCCAGCACGCGCTGCGGCTTGGGTTCGTGCCCGGCACCTTGCCCGGGCGGATGGTGTGGCCCGGGCACGATGGCACGCCATGGATCGTGTTGCAGTTCGAAACCCAGGCGGCGTTGGCCGACGATCCCGCGCTGGCCGTGCTGCGCGAGGTCCGCTTGGTGCTGGATGCGCCCCAGATCCCCCAGGAAGCGCAGCCCTACGACCGCTTGCGTGCGCTGGCCACCGCGCTGGCGCAGGCGATGGACGGCTGGATCGGCGATGACCAAGGCAACCCGCTGGATGAGCGGGCGCTGGACACCATCGGCACCGAACTGCAAACGCTGTACGATCGGCTACACGCCCGAGGGCTTGCCGCCGGTTCGCCGCAGGCCAAGCGCCTGTTCAGCTGAGCCTACGTGTAACCCCCGGCGTCCAACGCCGAGCGCGTGGCGCTGATCAACGGCGCCAGCGCCGCCAGCGCGGCGTCCGCGGCCTGGGCGTCGGCCTGCTGCGCCGCCCGCTCCAACTGCGCGGCCTGACCCGCCAGCGCCATCGCGCCGACGTTGCCGCTGCTGCCCTTGAGCGTGTGCGCCAGGCGCCGCAGCAACGTCCAATCCTGCCGCTGCCGGGCTTGCTCCATGCTGCGCAGCTCGCTGTCCAGTTGCGCCGCGTATTGCTGTACGATGGCACGGAAATCTTCGCCGAGCATCGCCAGCATGGCGTCGAGGTTGGTGGTGTCGAGCAAAGCAGACATGGGTAGGGATGGCCGTGGGTGCGCGTCGCGATGGTAACCGAAGCCGCAGCCGGCCATGCTATGCTGGCACGTCATGAGCGCGCTCGAGTCCAAGCCGACCCATGCCGCGCCGGCCACGGAGGCGCCGGCCCCCCCGCATGTGCTGGTGGTGGACGACGATGACCACACCCGCGCGATGGTCGCGGCGCTGCTGCGGCGCGACGGCTTGCAAGTGACCGAAGCCACCGATGGCGAGCAAGGCGTGGCGTTGGCCCACGCCACGCGCCCAGACCTGATCCTGCTGGACGTGATGATGCCCGGCATCGACGGGCATGCAACGTGCGCGCGCATTCGGGAGCTGCTGCGTGATGACGCGTTGCCCATTGTGATGTTGACCGGGGCTGACGATGTGGCTTCGATCGACGCCGCGTTTCAGGCCGGCGCCACGGATTTCATCACCAAACCCATCCAGTGGACGCTGTTGCGTCAGCGGGTGCGCTACGCGTTGCGTGCCGGCCGCCAGGCGCGCGAGCTGCGCCGCGCCCACCTGCGCGAGCTGGCCGTGCGGCGCGTGGCGGGCATGGGCTACTGGGAGTGGCGGCTCGACGACGACACGCTGAGCTGGAGCGACGAGTTCGAGCCTTTGGCGGGCATCCGGGCCACGCAAGGGGTGCTGCGCGAAGCATTCTTGCAACGGGTGCACCCGCAGGACGCCGCGCGGCTGCGCGCCGGGCTTGACGACGCGCGCTCGGGCCGCGGTCGATTGGACCTGGAGTTTCGCATCACCCTGCAGGGCGGCGAGCGCATTTTGCGCGTGGTCGGGCAGCGGGGCCAGGAAGGCGCCGACGCCGCGTACGTGTTTGGCGTCTTTCACGATTTGACGGCGGTTCGACGCACCGAGGCGTTGGTCGACTACCTGTCGTTGCACGACGAAGTCACCGACTTGCCCAACCGGCGGCTGTTTTTGCGCCAGGTGGGGCAGGCCTTGGAGCAAGGCGGCGAGGGGGTATGGGTTGTGGCCGCCGACATCCAACGCTTTGGACGGCTGAACGAGACGTTGGGCGAATCCGTGGCCAACCAGGTGCTGCGGCAGCTCGGGGCGCGTCTGCGCCGGCTGCGTGAGGCCGGCACGGTGCTGGACGTGGCGCGCATCGATGGCGACGAATTTGCCTGGGCCCAGCGGGTGCCCGCCGGGCACGCGCTGGAGGCGGCGATCGAAGGCGTGCTGTTGGCGTTGCAGCAGCCGGTGCATCTGGGCACCGGCCCGCTGCAGCTCAACCTCAACGCGGGCTGTGCCGCTTACCCGGTGCACGGCCAGGCCCCCGAAGCGCTGCTGACCCAGGCCCAGCAAGCCCAGCGCCGCGCGCGCGTCCAAGGGCGCTCGTGGGCCGTGGCCGACCTGGACGAACTCGACGCGCAGCACCGTCAGCGTCAGCTGGCGCTGGAGCAAGCGCTGCAAAGCGCGCTGAACAACGACGAGTTCGTGCTGGTGTACCAGCCGCAGCTCGACTTCGCCAGCGGGCGTATCCAGGGCTGCGAAGCCTTGCTGCGTTGGCATTCGCCCACCTTGGGCGTGGTGCCGCCGGCGCAATTCATCGGCCTGCTCGAAGAGTCGGGGCGCATCGTCGACGTGGGGGCCTGGGTGTTGCGCGAAGCGGCGCGCCAAGCCGCCGCGTGGGAACGCGCGGGCATGCCGCTGCGCGTGGGGGTCAATTTGTCGGCGCGGCAGTTCATGAGCCCACGCCTGACCGCCGACATCGAAGCGGCCCTGCACGCCAGCGGGGTGACGCCGGCGTTGCTGGAGCTTGAGATCACCGAAAGCCTGACGATGCACGACGTCGAGCACGCGGTGGCGCTGCTGCAGCGGTTTCGTGCCCTGGGCGTGTCGGTGGCGTTGGACGACTTCGGCGTCGGGCATTCGTCGTTGGCGTACGTGTTGCAGTTCCCGATCGACGTGCTCAAAATCGACCGCGCCTTCGTCACCCACGTCACACGCGGGCGGGCCGATCGTGCGATCGTGCGCGCCATCGTGGCGCTGGCCCAGGCGCTCGGGGTGGAAACGATCGCCGAGGGGGTGGAGACCCAACGCCAGTGCGACTTCCTCGAGGCGCTTGGGGTTACGCAGGTGCAAGGCTACCTGATTGGCCGCCCGATGACGGCGGCGGAGCTTGAGGCGTTGGCGCGACGCGCGCCGGGCGCGCGCGCTTGATCCGCGCCGGACTCAGACGATGTCGCCGGTGTGCACCCCAAAGTGACCACGGCGGCGGTCGTCGAAGTAGCGCCGCAGCGTCTCGTGCACGGTGCGGAAGGCCAGCTCGTCCCACGGCACCTCGTGTTCGGCGAACAGGCGGGCCTCCAGCGTTTCGTGGCCAGGGTCAAAGCGGTCGCTCAACAGCCGCGCGCGGTAGTAAATGTGCACCTGCCCCACACGCGCCACGTTGAGCAGCGTGAACAGTCCTTCCAGCGCGACGTCGGCGCCGGCCTCCTCACGCGTTTCCCGCAAGGCGCCTTCGGCCGTGGTTTCACCCAGCTCCATGAAGCCCGCCGGCAGCGTCCATTTGCCGCGCCGCGGCTCGATGGCACGCCGGCACAGCAGCACCCGGTCGCCCCACACCGGCACGGTGCCCACCACGTTGAGCGGGTTTTCGTAGTGGATGGTGCCGCAGCTGGAGCACACGGCCCGCGCGCGGGTGTCGCCGTCGTCAGGGACACGGTACTCCACCGCGGCCGCGCAGGCACGGCAAAAACGAATCGGGTTGCGCCACATGCGCCGCAGTGTAGCCGCCGCGAGGCCCCCGGGAGGCTGCGGCGGTCAGGCCTTGGTGTGCTTCTCGATCAGCTTGCGTGCCGTTTCAAGCAAATCGCGCCCGTTGAAGCCGCGCTTGTCCATGTCCTGCACCCACTCGACCTCGACCTGGCGTGCCTGGCGCCGGAACGCCTGCGCCTCGGCCAGTCCGATGGTGTGGATTTTGTTGCCACGCTCCACGGCCAGCTTGCGCGCCGGGACGTCGCCGGCCTGCTGCACGCGGCCCAGGAAGGCCGATGTCTCGATCCCCGAGTTGGCGTCGATGACCTTTTTGAGGTCCGGCGGCAACGACTCGTAGCGCGCCTTGTTCATCGCCATCACGAACGTCGTCGTGTACAAGGCCCCGCCCTTGGGGTCGAATTCGCTGTGGAAGGTGGTCAGCTCATGCACCTTGACCGAGGGCACCACCTCCCACGGGATCACGCAGCCGTCGATGACGCCTTTGGACAGCGCGTCGGGAATTTGCGGCAGCGGCATGCCCACCGGCGTGGCGCCAAGGTTGCCCAGCAGCTTGGTGATCTGGCGCGTCGGGCCGCGCATCTTGAGTCCGCGCAGATCGTCCGGTTGCGTGATCAGCTTGGTCTTGACGTGGAACATGCCGGGGCCGTGCACCTGCAGGGCGATCGGGTGCACGTCGCGGAACTCGTCCGGCGCCTTGGTTTGCACGTACTCCCACAGCGCGCGGGAGGTGGCCTCGGCGTTGGTCATCATGAACGGCAGCTCGAACACCTCGATGCGGGGGAAGCGCCCCGGCGTGTTGCCCGGCAGCGTCCAGACGATGTCCACCACGCCGTCCTTGGCCTGGTCGAACAGTTGCACCGGCGAGCCCCCCAGTTGCATGGCCGGGTAGGCTTCGAACTTGATGCGTCCGCCCGAGTCCTTGGTGACTTTGTCCATCCAGGCCTTGTGCATGTTGAGCCAGACGTTGGACGTTGGGGACATGAACGTGTGGAACTTCAGCGTCACGCTGGCCTGGGCAAACCCCGTCAGGGCGGGGGCGCCCAGCGCCACGGCGGCGCCCGATTGAAGCAAGGTGCGGCGGCGAATCATGGTCAGGGTCTCCTACGACGTCGAGCTCTCAGGTGGGCCACGGTGACCTTGTGGGCCGTGGAGGCCCACAACGCTGTCAAGGTTGCAGTGTAGCCGCCCAAGGCCCGCGCGGCGCGTCGATCGCCTCGAGGTTTACCCCAGGGTCGCGCGGCGCTCGGCTAGACTTGCACGATCCCGCACGTTCACCCTCGCGCCATCATGAAGCTGTACAACTACTTTCGCTCCGGCACCTCGTTTCGGGTGCGCATCGCCCTCAACCTCAAGGGGCTGTCGTACGACTACATCCCGGTGCACCTGGCCAAGGGCGGGCAACACAGCGACGCCTACCGCGCCATCAGCCCGGACGGCCTGGTGCCGGTGCTCGACGTCGAGGGGCAGCCCGACCACGCGCTGCTGAGCCAGTCGATGGCCATCATCGAATACCTGGACGAAACCCATCCCGAGCCGCCGCTTCTGCCGCGCGATCCCTTGGGCCGCGCGCGTGTGCGGGCGCTGGCGCAGACCATCGCGTGCGAGATCCACCCCATCAACAACCTGCGCATCCTTAAGTACCTGGCCGGCCCGCTGGGCCTGAGCGAGGCGCAACGCACCGCCTGGTACAACCACTGGGTCATGGAAGGGCTGCGCGCTTACGAGCGGCGTCTTCAAGACCTGGCGCAGGAGCGCGCGCGCCTGGGCTTGCCGCCGTCGGTGTACTCGTACGGTGACACGCCGACGCTGGCCGACTGCTGCCTGGTGCCGCAAATCGTCAACGGGCGCCGTTTCGGGCTCGAGTACGAGGGCATACCGCTGACGATGGCGGTGTTTGAGCGCTGCATGCAGCTCGACGCCTTCCAGCGCGCGCACCCCAGCCGCTGCCCCGATGCCGAGTGAGCCTGGCCCGCGTTGGCTCGCGCGCGCTGGCCTGCCGGGGTTGGCGGCGACGCTGGGCGATGGCGCGCACGGTTGGATGAGCACCCGCGTCGGCGGCGTGTCGGTGGGGCCGTGGGCGGCGTTGAACCTGGGTGACCACGTCGGCGACGACCCGCGGGCCGTGGCCACCAACCGCGCGCGGCTGGAGGCGGCGCTGGGGGTGCGTCCGGTGTGGTTGCGCCAAGTGCACGGCGTCGATGTGGTCCGCGTGGATGGCGGCACGCCGCCGGGCCAGGTGGCCGACGCCGCCTGGACCGACGCCCCCGGGGTGGCGTGCGCGGTGCTGGTGGCGGACTGCCTGCCGATCCTCCTGGCCAGCCAGGACGGTGCGTCGGTGGCGGCGGTGCACGCCGGCTGGCGCGGGCTGTTGGGGCAGGGCGGTGTGGGCGTGCTGGAAGCGCTGGCGCAGGCGTGGCCGGCGTGGCGGCAGCCGCGCGACCGGGCGCGCAGCCGGGCCTGGATCGGCGCGGCCATCGGCGCGCAGGCGTTCGAAGTGGGGCCCGAGGTGCAGGCCGCGTTCGTGCAGGCGTGCCCGGACGACGCAAGCGCCTTCGTGCCGTCGCCCCAACGCCCGGGGCATTGGTTGGCCGACCTGGCGGCGCTGGCCCGTGCGCGGCTGCGGCGCTTGGGGGTTGAGTGCGTTGATGGACACGACGGCTCAACCGCCTGGTGCACCGCGGCCCAGCCTGACGTTTTTTTCTCGCACCGCCGCGATGCCCGGCCGCATGGCACCAGTGGGCGCATGGCCGCCGCGGTGTGGTTGGCCTGAGCGTGGCGCATGGTCCACCCCGGCGTCGTGGTGTGTCGTGGGTGCGACGCTGTAAGCGAGATGCCATCCAAACGCGTTACCATGGCAACCTAGGTGGCATCGGGTGTGCCGCGACGCACCAACCGGACGTACGGCGCTGCCCTCCACCCCCCACGAGGAGACGATCCCATGGCGCAACCGCCACGCAACGACACCACCCCCTGGGCCACCTGGGCTTCGTTCGACGCCAACCCGTGGACGCAGTGGGCACAGCAAGCGTGGGCATCGGCCACCAGCGGGTCCGCGCCAGCGCCCGCGCTGGCCGGATTGACGCAAGTGTTGCGCGGCCTGGGGGGGCAACCGTTGCAGCTCGACGCGGCGCAATGGTTGCAGATCCAGCAAGACTACCTGCGTGAGCTGACCGAGTTGTGGCAGCAGGGCTCGCACGTCCCCCCGCCGGCGGACAAGCGCTTTGCGGGCCAAGCCTGGGCGAGCAACCCGGTGGCGGCGTTCCAGGCCGCGTTGTACCTGCTCAACGCCCGCACGCTGATGCGCATGGCCGAAGCGGTGCAGGCCGACGCCAAGACGCGCGCGCGCATCCGTTTCGCGGTGCAGCAGTGGATCGACGCCACGGCGCCCAGCAATTTTCTGGCGTTCAACGCCGAAGCGCTGCAAAAAGCCATCGACACCCGTGGCGAGAGCCTGGCGCGTGGCCTGGTCAACCTGCTGCAAGACCTGCAGCGCGGCCAGGTCTCGATGACCGACCCCAACGCTTTTGAAGTGGGGCGCAACGTCGCCACCACCGAAGGGCAGGTGGTGTTCGAAAACGCGCTGTTTCAGTTAATCGAGTACAAGCCGCTGACGCCCAAGGTGTACGAGCGCCCGCTGCTGGTGGTGCCACCGTGCATCAACAAGTACTACATCCTGGACCTGCAGCCGGACAACTCGTTCCTGCGCTACGCGGTCGAGCAGGGCCACCGCACCTTCGTCATCAGTTGGCGCAACCCCGACGCGTCGCTGGCCCAGGCCACGTGGGACGACTACATCGATGATGCCGTCATCCGTGCCATCGACATCGTGCGCGACATCGGCAAGGCCGACACCATCAACACCCTGGGCTTTTGCGTCGGCGGCACGATGCTGGGCACGGCCCTGGCGGTGTTGGCCGCGCGTGGCCAGCGCAAGGTGCACAGCGTGACCTTCCTGACCACGCTGCTGGACTTCACCGAAACGGGGGTGCTCGACGTCTTCATCGACGAGGCGTTCGTCACGATGCGCGAGCTGCAATTCGCCAATGGCGGCCTGCTGCCCGGACGCGACCTGGCCACGACGTTCAGCTTTTTGCGCCCCAACGACCTCGTCTGGAACTACGTGGTGGGCAACTACCTCAAGGGCGAGACGCCGCCGCCGTTTGACCTCCTGTACTGGAACAGCGACAGCACCAACCTGCCCGGCAAGTGGTACGCGTGGTACCTGCGCCACACCTACCTGCAAAACGAGCTGTGCCAACCGGGCAAGCTGCAGGTGTGCGGGGTGCCGGTCGATCTGGGGGCGATCGACATACCCGCCTACATTTACGGCTCGCGCGAGGACCACATCGTGCCGATCGCCGGCGCTTACGCGACAACCCAGCACCTGGGCGGCCCGATGCGCTTCGTCATGGGCGCCTCGGGCCACATCGCGGGGGTCATCAACCCCGCCGCCAAGGGCAAGCGCAGCTTTTGGACCGCGCCGGAGGGGCACTTTCCACCCTCGGTGGACGCGTGGATCGACGCCGCCACCGAACACAAGGGTAGCTGGTGGACCGACTGGTCGCCGTGGCTGGCCGCGCAGGCCGGCCGCCAGGTCGCCGCGCCGCGCAGCTACGGCAACCGACGCTACAAGCCGATCGAACCCGCGCCAGGGCGCTACGTACGTGTCAAGGCCGACGAGGCCCTGGCCACGCTGCTGTCGGCGCCGCTGGCCTCTGCCAACCCGCAAGCGAAACAAGGATGAACCCCATGGACGATATCGTCATCGTCGGTGCCGTGCGCACCGCCATCGGCAAATTCGGCGGCACGCTGTCCAAAACCCCCGCCACCGAACTCGGAGCCGCCGTCATTCAGGCGCTGCTGCAGCGCACCGGTGTGGCGCCCGAGCAGGTGGGCGAGGTCATCATGGGGCAGGTGCTGGCGGCGGGCTGTGGTCAGAACCCCGCCCGGCAAGCCTCGATGAAAGCAGGCGTGCCCAAGGAGACACCGGCGTTGACGATCAACGCGGTGTGTGGCTCGGGCCTCAAGGCCGTGATGCTGGCCGCGCAGGCGGTGGCGTGGGGCGACAGCGAAATCGTCATCGCCGGGGGCCAGGAAAACATGTCGCTGGCGCCGCACGTGCTGCTGGGCAGCCGCGAGGGGCAGCGCATGGGCGACTGGAAGCTGATCGACTCGATGATCGTCGACGGCCTGTGGGACGTGTACAACCAGTACCACATGGGCATCACCGCCGAGAACGTGGCCAAAGCCCACGGCATCACGCGCGAGATGCAAGACGCGCTGGCGCTGGCCAGCCAGCAAAAGGCCGCCGCCGCCCAGGACGCCGGCAAGTTCAAGGACGAAATCGTGCCGGTGTCGATCCCGCAGCGCAAAGGCGACCCGCTGCTGTTCGACACCGACGAGTACATCAACCGCAAGACCAGCGCGCAAGCGCTGGCCGGACTCAAGCCCGCGTTTGACAAAGCCGGCAGCGTCACGGCGGGCAACGCCAGCGGCATCAACGACGGCGCCGCCGCGGTGATGGTGATGAAGGCCAGCAAGGCCGCGCAGTTGGGCTTGACGCCCCTGGCGCGCATCGCCAGCTTCGCCACCAGCGGCCTGGACCCCGCCACGATGGGCATGGGGCCGGTGCCGGCTTCGCAAAAGGCCTTGCAGCGGGCCGGGTGGTCGGTGGACGACGTGGAGCTGGCCGAGCTCAACGAAGCTTTCGCGGCGCAAGCCTGCGCGGTCAACAACGCCCTGGGCATCGATCCGGCCAAGGTCAACGTCAACGGCGGCGCCATCGCGCTGGGCCACCCCATCGGCGCCTCGGGCTGCCGCATCCTGGTGACCTTGCTGCACGAAATGCGGCGCCGCAACGCCCGCAAGGGCCTGGCGGCACTGTGCATCGGTGGCGGCATGGGTGTGGCGCTCACCGTCGAGCGCTGAGCGTCCCATCCACCCCCAACGTCCAACCCACCAGAGAGGAGACTCGCACCATGGCTCAACAACGCGTCGCCTACGTCACGGGCGGCATGGGCGGCATCGGCACCGCCATTTGCCAGGCTTTGCACGACAAGGGCTTCAAGGTCATCGCCGGCTGCGGCCCCACGCGCGACTACCAAAAGTGGCTCGACGAGCAAAAGGCGCTGGGCTACACGTTTTACGCCAGCGTCGGCAACGTGGCCGACTGGGACAGCGTCGTGCAGGCCTTCGCCAAGGCCAAGGCCGAGCACGGCCCGATCGACGTGCTGGTCAACAACGCCGGCATCACGCGCGACCGGCTGTTCGTCAAGATGACCAAGGAAGACTGGGACGCCGTCATCAACACCAACCTGACGTCGATGTTCAACGTCACCAAGCAGGTGGTGCCGGACATGATCGAGCGCGGCTGGGGACGCATCATCCAGATCTCGTCGGTCAACGGCGAAAAAGGCCAGGCGGGCCAGACCAACTATTCGGCCGCCAAGGCCGGCATGCACGGCTTCACGATGGCGTTGGCGCAGGAGCTGGCCTCCAAGGGGATCACCGTCAACACGGTCAGCCCGGGCTACATCGCCACCGACATGGTCAAGGCCATTCGACCCGACGTGCTGGAAAAAATCGTCGCGCAAATCCCCGTCAAGCGGCTGGGTGAGCCGCGCGAAATCGCCTCCATCGTCGCGTGGCTGGCCAGCGACGACGCCGGCTTTGCCACCGGGGCGGACTTCTCGATCAACGGCGGCTTGCACATGGGCTGACGCCGCGTGCCCAACGGGTGGACAATACGGGGTGATGAACGACACCACCCCGAGCCCCGAGCCTCCCTTGCCCGCGGGTGACCATGCCCGGGCCGCCGCGTGGCGGCTGAGCGTGGCCCCGATGATGGAGTGGACGGACCGCCACTGCCGTTGGCTGCACCGCCTACTGACGCGCCGCGCGCGCCTGTACACCGAAATGGTGACCACGGGCGCGTTGCTGCACGGCGACATCGCGCGCCATTTGGCGTTTGATCCGCTCGAGCACCCGGTGGCGTTGCAGTTGGGTGGCAACGACCCGCGTGAGCTGGCCGTGTGTGCCCGTATGGGCGAGGCCTGGGGCTACGACGAGATCAACCTCAACTGCGGCTGCCCCAGCCCCCGCGTGCAGCGGGGGGCGTTCGGCGCCTGCCTGATGGAGCACCCGCGCCTCGTGGCCGACAGCGTGCGGGCCATGCGCGACGCCGTGCGCGTGCCGGTCACCGTCAAGCACCGCATCGGGATCGACCGGGTCGAGGACTACGGTTTTGTGCGCGATTTTGTCGGCACGGTGGCCGAAGCGGGCTGCGACGTCTTCATCGTGCACGCGCGCAACGCCTGGCTGGACGGACTCAGCCCCGCCGAAAACCGCACCGTGCCGCCCTTGCGCTACGAGGTGGTGCACCGGCTCAAGCGCGACTTTCCCCACCTGGTCATCGTCGTCAACGGCGGCATCACCACCGATGCCCAGGTGGCCGAGCAGCTGCGCCACGTGGACGGCGTGATGATCGGACGCGAGGCGTACCACAACCCCTGGTGGTTGGCCACTTGGGACGCCACGTACTTCGGTGACCACGGCCCGGCCGCGGACCGCGATGCGGTCGAGGCGGCGATGGTGGACTACATGGCCCAGGTCGGGCCAACGCTGCCCGGGGGGTGGTACGCCATCGCGCGCCACATGCTGGGCTTGCGCCACGGCCAGCCAGGCGCGCGGCGCTGGCGTCAGGTCTGGAGCGACCACCGGCTCAAACGCCGCCCGGTGCACGAGGTGGCCGCGCTGGCGCGCGAGGCCCTGCAAGCCGCCGCCCGCACGCCCGAGCGGCCGCTTGTGTGATCACACCGCGGCCTGCAGGCCGTTGGCAAAGTGGCGGCGCACCGCCTCGGCGGCGGCCTTGGGGTCGCGTGCGCACAGCGCGTCCAGGATGGCGCGGTGCTCGGCCAACGATTCGGCCACGCGTCCTTGCTTGAACAGCGACCCGTGGCGGTTGAGCTTCATGACCTTGCGCAGATCCTGCACCAGTTGTTTGCGCCAGCGGTTGTGGCCCAGGTCGAGCACGCGCAGATGAAACGCCTCGTTGAGCTCGAAAAACCGCTCGCGTGAACCGGTGGCGGGGTCCGCGGCGGCTTCGAGCTGCTCGTGCATGCGGCGCAGCTCGGCCAACTCCTCGTCGGTGGCGCGCCAGCACGCCGCTTCGGCCGCGTCGGCTTCCAGCAGCGCCAGCAGCTCGTACACCTCGCGCAAGTCCTGCTGCGAAACCTCGGTGACGTAGGCGCCGCGGCGCACCTTCATCGTCACCAGGCCCTCCGCGGCCAGCACCTTGATCGCCTCGCGCAGCGGCGTGCGGCTGATGCCCAGCTCCTGCGCGATCTTCATCTCGTCGATCCACGTCCCCGGGGGCAGTTCACGGCTGAAGATGCGCTGGCGCAGCCAGTCGGCCACTTCTTCGTACAACGCGCGGGAAAGCAGGGGCACGGCGGTCATGGCGCGTATGATACAGGCGCGTGCATGCGTCATCAATAATTATGAATGCGGTAAACTTGCCCCCTACCCGCACGTCACCCCGTCGAGAAACCCATGTCCACCACGCCTGAATTTCCCCCCGTCACCCTGGCCGAATGGGAGGCCGCCGCGCGCAAGTCGCTCAAGGGCGCGCCGCTGGAAAGCCTGAACTGGGTCACGCCCGAGGGCATCACGGTCAAGCCGCTGTACACCGCGGCCGATGTGCGCGACCTGCCGTACACCGACACGCTGCCGGGGTTCGAGCCGTTCATCCGCGGCCCGCAAGCCACGATGTACGCCGTCAAGCCCTGGACGATCCGCCAGTACGCCGGGTTTTCCACCGCCGAAGAATCCAACGCCTTTTACCGCAAGGCCTTGGCTGCGGGCGCGCAAGGCGTCAGCGTGGCGTTCGACCTGGCCACCCACCGCGGCTACGACAGCGACAACCCGCGCGTGGTGGGTGACGTCGGCAAGGCCGGCGTGGCCATCGACAGCGTGGAGGACATGAAGATCCTGTTCGAAGGCATCCCGCTGGACAAGGTGTCGGTGTCGATGACGATGAACGGCGCGGTGCTGCCCGTGCTGGCCGGCTACGTGGTGGCGGCCGAGGAGCAGGGCGTGCGCCAGGACCAACTCTCGGGGACGATCCAAAACGACATCCTCAAGGAGTTCATGGTCCGCAACACCTACATCTACCCACCCGAGCCCTCGATGCGCATCATCGGCGACATCATCGAGTACACGGCGCGGCACATGCCCAAGTTCAATTCGATCTCGATCTCGGGCTACCACATGCAGGAAGCTGGCGCCAACCAGGCGTTGGAGCTGGCCTTCACGCTGGCCGACGGCAAGGAGTACGTCAAGACCGCGCTGGCCAAGGGCCTGGATGTGGACGAGTTTGCCGGGCGGCTGAGCTTTTTCTGGGCGATCGGGATGAACTTTTACCTCGAGATCGCCAAGATGCGGGCGGCGCGCCTGCTGTGGTGCCGCATCATGAAGGGCTTTGGCGCCAAGAACCCCAAGAGCCTGATGCTGCGCACGCACTGTCAGACCTCGGGCTGGAGCCTGACCGAGCAAGACCCCTACAACAACATCGTGCGCACCACCATCGAAGCGATGGCGGCCGTGTTTGGTGGCACGCAGTCGCTGCACACCAACAGCTTTGACGAGGCCATCGCGCTGCCGACCGAGTTTTCGGCCCGCATCGCGCGCAACACCCAACTGATCCTGCAAGAAGAGACGCACATCACCAACGTCATCGACCCCTGGGGCGGCAGCTACATGATGGAGACGCTGACCCAGCAAATGGCCGACAAGGCCTGGGCGTTGATCGAGGAGATCGACGCCATGGGGGGCATGACGCGCGCCGTGCAAAGTGGCTGGGCCAAGCTCAAGATCGAAGCCAGCGCGGCCGAAAAGCAGGCCCGCATCGACAGCGGCAAGGACGTCATCGTCGGCGTCAACAAGTACCGGCTCGACAAAGAGGACCCGGTCGAGATTCTCGAGGTGGACAACCTCAAGGTGCGTCAGGCGCAAATCGCGCGGCTGCAACGCATCCGCGCCACGCGCGACGCCGCGGCGGTGCAGCATGCGCTGGACGCGCTGACCGAGTGCGCGCGCACGGGCCAGGGTAACCTGCTGGCCCTGTCGATCGAGGCCATGCGCGCCCGCGCGACGGTGGGCGAAGTCTCGGACGCGCTGGAAAAAGTGTTTGGGCGCCACCGCGCCGATACGCAAAAGGTGACCGGGGTGTACGCTGCCGCTTACGACAGTGCCGAGGGCTGGGACAAGCTCAAGGCCGAAATCGACGCCTTTGCCGCCGAGTTTGGCCGGCGTCCTCGCGTGATGATCGCCAAGCTGGGCCAGGACGGGCACGACCGCGGCGCCAAGGTCGTGGCCACAGCGTACGCGGATCTTGGCTTCGACGTGGACATCGGTCCGCTGTTCCAGACACCGGAGGAGTGCGCCCGCCAGGCGATCGAAAACGACGTGCACGCGGTGGGTATCAGCACGCTGGCCGCCGGGCACAAGACGCTGGTGCCGGCCATCATCGAGGAGCTGCGCAAGCAGGGGGCGGACGACATCGTCGTCTTCGTCGGCGGCGTCATCCCGCGCCAGGATTACGAATTCCTCTACGACGCGGGCGTCAAGGGCATTTATGGCCCCGGTACACCCATCCCGGCCAGCGCCAAGGACGTGCTGGAAAAAATCCGCCAGACCCTGATCGAGCGCGGCGCCCAGCGGTCATGAGCCCGGCCACCGAAAGCCTGCTGCAAGCCCTGCGGCACGGCGCCCCGATGCAGCAGCGCCGCGCGATGGCCAAGGCGATCACGCTGCTGGAGTCCACCCGCGCCGACCATCGCCAGCAGGCCGACGCGCTGCTCGAGGCGCTGCTGCCGCACACGGGCAAGGCGCTGCGCTTGGGCATCAGCGGCGTGCCCGGGGTGGGCAAGAGCACGTTCATCGAGGCCCTGGGGCTGTGGCTGGTGGCGCGCGGCCACCGGGTGGCGGTGCTGGCCGTCGACCCCAGCAGCAGCGTGTCGGGCGGCTCGATTTTGGGCGACAAAACCCGCATGGAAAAGCTGTCCGTGCACGAGCGCGCCTTCATCCGACCCAGTCCCAGCGGCGGCACGTTGGGCGGTGTGGCCGCCAAGACCCGCGAGGCGATGCTGGTGTGCGAGGCCGCGGGCTACGACATCGTGATCGTCGAGACGGTGGGGGTGGGGCAAAGCGAAACGGCCGTGGCCGGCATGACCGACCTGTTGTGCGTGTTGCAACTGCCCAACGCGGGTGACGACCTGCAGGCGATCAAAAAAGGCATCATGGAGGTGGCCGACCTCATCGTCATCAACAAAGCCGACCTCGACCCCGACGCCGCCACCCGGGCGCAAGCCACCATCACCAGCGCGCTGCGGCTGCTGGGGCTGCACGGGCGTGCGGCCGATACCGACCACGACGACGGGCTGCCGCGGGTGATGCAGCTCAGCGCCTTGCAGGGGCAGGGCATCGAAGCGTTTTGGGGCGCGGTGCAGACGTTTGTGGAGCGGCAGCGCCAAACCGGCCGCATGCAGTCGCGGCGGCAGCGCCAAGCGCAAGCCTGGATGTGGGAGCGCATCGATGCGGGCCTGCGCGAAGCGTTTGCCGGCCACCCCGGCGTGCGCGAGCGCCTGGCCCCGTTGACCGAGGCGGTGCTGGCCGGCCGCACGGTGCCGTCGGTGGCCGCGCGCGAGTTGTTGCGCGCCTTTTTGTCCGCCGCCAACGGCGCCGCGCATGCCACCCCCGACGCACCCGCGCAGCGGTGTTGAGTCCGTGCGACAGGCCGCCTCGACCCCATCGACACCAACCACCCATTGGCCCTAGGAGTGACCACCATGCAAGACATCCTCGAACAGCTCGAGCGCAAACGCGCCGCAGCGCGGCTGGGCGGAGGCCCCAAGCGTATCGAAGCCCAGCACGGCAAAGGCAAGCTCACCGCCCGTGAGCGCATCGAGGCGTTGCTCGACGAGGGCAGCTTCGAAGAGTGGGATATGTTCGTCGAGCACCGCTGCACCGACTTCGGCATGGCCGACAACAAAATCCCCGGCGATGGGGTCGTGACCGGCTACGGCACGATCAACGGCCGCCTGGTGTTCGTGTTCAGCCAGGATTTCACCGTGTTCGGCGGCGCGTTGTCCGAGGCGCACGCCGAAAAAATTTGCAAGATCATGGACCAGGCCATGAAGGTCGGTGCGCCCGTCATTGGCCTGAACGACTCCGGCGGCGCGCGCATTCAGGAAGGCGTTGCCTCGCTGGGCGGCTACGCCGAGGTGTTCCAGCGCAACGTGCTGGCCTCGGGCGTCATCCCCCAAATCAGCGTCATCATGGGGCCGTGCGCGGGCGGCGCGGTGTACAGCCCCGCGATGACCGACTTCATCTTCATGGTCAAGGACACGTCTTACATGTTCGTGACCGGGCCGGAGGTGGTCAAGACCGTCACGCACGAGGAGGTGACCGCCGAGGAGCTGGGCGGGGCGCTGACGCACACCACCAGAAGCGGGGTGGCCGACCGCGCGTTCGACAACGACATCGAAGCGCTGCTGATGGTGCGCCGCCTGTTCAACTACCTGCCGCTGTCCAACCGCGAAAAGCCGCCCGTTCGGCGCACGGGCGATCCCATCGATCGCTGCGAACCCAGCCTGGATACGCTGGTGCCGGACAACCCCAACAAGCCGTACGATATGAAGGAGCTGATCCTCAAGACGGTGGATGACGGCGATTTTTTCGAGATTCAGCCTGAATACGCGCAAAACATCATCGTCGGCTTTGCCCGTATGGACGGGCAAACGGTGGGCATCGTGGCCAACCAACCGTTGGTGCTGGCCGGCTGTCTGGACATCAAATCCTCGATCAAGGCGGCGCGGTTCGTGCGTTTTTGCGACGCTTTCCACATCCCGGTGATCACGTTCGTGGACGTGCCGGGGTTTTTGCCCGGCACGGCGCAAGAGTACGGCGGCATCATCAAGCACGGCGCCAAGCTGCTGTACGCCTACGCCGAGGCGACCGTGCCCAAGATCACCGTCATCACCCGCAAGGCCTACGGCGGCGCCTACGACGTGATGGCCTCCAAGCACCTGCGCGGCGACGTCAACCTGGCCTGGCCCAACGCGGAAATCGCGGTCATGGGTGCCAAGGGGGCGGTGGAAATCATTTTCCGCGAGGACAAAAAAGACCCCGCCAAGCTGGCCGAGCGTGAGGCCGAATACAAACGCCGCTTTGCCAACCCGTTCGTCGCGGCCGAGCGGGGCTACATCGATGACGTCATCCTGCCGCACGAGACGCGCAAGCGCATTTGCCGCTCGTTGGCCATGCTGAAGGACAAAAAGCTCGACAACCCGTGGCGCAAGCACGGCAACATCCCGTTGTGATGGCGCGTCGATGGAGAACGCCTATGTTTAAAAAAATCCTGATTGCCAACCGCGGCGAAATCGCCTGCCGCGTCATCGCCACCGCCAAAAAGATGGGCATCGCCACCGTGGCGGTGTACTCCGAAGCCGACCGTGAGGCTCGCCACGTGCGCCTGGCCGACGAGGCCGTGTGCCTCGGCCCGGCGCCCAGCCGCGAAAGCTACCTGGTGGCCGACAAGATCATCGCCGCGGCCAAGTCCACCGGGGCGCAGGCCATCCACCCGGGTTACGGTTTTCTGAGCGAGAACGAAGACTTCGCCCGCCGCGTGGAGGAAGAGGGCCTGGTTTTCATCGGCCCCAAGCATCAGGCGATCGCCGCGATGGGCGACAAGATCGCGTCCAAAAAGCTGGCCAAGGAAGCCGGGGTCAACACCATCCCAGGTTACAACGACCCCATCGACACGCCCGAGCAGGCGGTGCAGATCGCGCGCGAGATTGGCTACCCGGTGATGATCAAGGCCAGCGCGGGCGGCGGCGGCAAGGGGCTGCGGGTGGCCTACAACGACAAGGAAGCGCTGGAGGGCTTCACCTCGTGCCGCAACGAGGCACGCGCCAGCTTCGGCGACGACCGCGTCTTCATCGAAAAGTTTGTCGAAGAGCCGCGCCACATCGAGATTCAGGTGCTGGGCGACGCGTACGGCAACGTCGTGTACCTGTGGGAGCGCGAGTGCTCGATCCAGCGCCGTCACCAAAAGGTCATCGAAGAAGCCCCGTCACCCTTCATCAGCGAAGCAACCCGCGCCGCCATGGGCGCGCAGGCCGTGGCGCTGGCCAAGGCGGTGGGCTACCAAAGCGCGGGCACGGTGGAGTTCGTGGTCGGCAAGGACCAGAGCTTTTACTTCCTCGAAATGAACACGCGGCTGCAGGTCGAACATCCGGTGACCGAGTGCATCACTGGGCTGGACCTGGTGGAGCTGATGATCCGCGTGGCCGCTGGCGAAAAGCTGCCCTTCGCCCAGGCCGACATCCGGCGCGAGGGCTGGGCCATCGAGTGCCGCATCAACGCCGAGGACCCGATGCGCAACTTTTTGCCCTCGACGGGGCGGTTGGTGCACTTCAGGCCGCCTGCGGTCACGATGTGGGCCGCCGACACCGCGCACCGCTACGGCGTGCGTGTCGACACCGGGGTGTTCGAAGGCGGCGAGATCCCGATGTATTACGACTCGATGATCGCCAAGCTCATCGTGCACGGCAAAGACCGGCTCGACGCCATCGCCAAGATGCGCGAGGCGCTCAACGGCTTTGTCATCCGCGGCATCAGCAGCAACATCCCGTTCCAGGCCGCGTTGATGGCGCACCCGGACTTCGTGGCCGGGCGCTTCAACACCGGTTTTATCGCGCAACACTACGCGCAGGGGTTCCGCCCCGAGGACATCACCCACGACGACCCCGACTTCCTGGTCGCGCTGGCCGCGTTCGTGCGCCGCAAGAGCCGCGAGTTTGCCGCCAGCATCAGCGGCCAAATGCCGGGCTACGGCGCCAAGATCAGCAAGGATTACGTCGTCATCACGCTGGACGCCGTCGGCGGACAGCATCGTTACACACCGGTCCATGTGGACGAGTATGTGGGTGAAACGGGCTACGCCAGTGTGCGTGTGGGGCAGGGCGACGACGCGCCACGCTACAAGATCACGTCCACGTCGCGCCTCAACGACATCGTGATCCGCGGCGAATGCAATGGTCGGCCGTTCACCGCGCAGGTCGAGCGCGGCTCGGCGACGCAACCGCTGGCGTTGGTGGTGCAGCACAACGGCACGCGCCTGACGTGCCTGGTGGTGTCGCCGCGCGTGGCGGCGTTGCACCGCCTGATGCCGCACAAGGCGCCGCCCGACATGAGCCGCTACGTGCTGTCGCCCATGCCCGGGCTGCTGGTGGACGTGACGGTGCAGCCGGGGCAGCGCGTGCAGGCCGGCGAACGCGTGGCGGTGATCGAGGCGATGAAGATGGAAAACATTCTGTTCGCGCCGGCCGACGGCGTGGTGGCCAAGGTGCTGGCCGCCAAGGGCGACAGCCTGGTGGTCGATCAGCCGATCGTGGAGTTCGAGCGATGAGCGCGCGTCCGTTTCGGGTGCTGGGCATCCAGCAAATCGCCATCGGTGGGCCGGACAAGGCGCGGCTGCGGCGGCTCTGGGTGGACCTGTTGGGCCTGCAGGTCACGGGCACCTTCGTCAGCGAGCGCGAAAACGTCGATGAGGACATTTGCGCCGTTGGCCACGGCCCGCTTCGGGTGGAGGTGGACCTGATGCAGCCGTTGGACCCGGACCGCAAGCCTGCCGTCCACGCCACACCGCTGAACCATGTGGGGCTGTGGGTGGACGATTTGCCCAAGGCGGTCGAGTGGCTCAAGGCGCAGGGCGTGCGCTTCGCCCCTGGCGGGATCCGCCAAGGTGCGGCAGGTTTTGACATCTGCTTCATCCACCCCAAAGGCAACGAAGCGTTTCCGCAGGGTGGCGAAGGCGTGTTGATCGAGCTCGTGCAGGCGCCGCCGGAGGTGGTGCGCGCGTTCGAGGCGCTGGCCGCTCAGCCGGCCTGACGGCGCGCGGCGCGCGCCTTGTCGATGGCCGCCTGCACCAGCGCCCGCTTGCGTTCCAGCAGCGCGGGGTCGGTGTGCTTGGAATGCGCGGCCAGGTCGGCCAATTTGGCCTCGGCCTTGGCCAACTGGCGGGCTTGGTGCTCGTCGGCCTGCCGCTGCAGCCGCGCCCGGCGCGCGTGGTAACGCTGGCGCGCGCGCTCGGCCTGCGCGTCGCTCCACGCGGCCCAGCCGGTGCGCCCGGGCGTGGTCACCACCATTTGGATGCAGTCCACCGGGCACACAGGGATGCACAACTCGCAGCCGGTGCACTCGGGTTCCATCACCGTGTGCATCCGCTTGTGCGCACCGACGATGGCGTCGGTCGGGCAGACCTTCAGGCACAACGTGCAACCGATGCACCAATCCTCGTCGATGACGGCCACGCCCATCGGCCCCTCGCTGCCGCACGACGGGTCCAACGGCAGCGCCGGCTGGCCGGTCAGTGCCGCCAGGCGCTGCACACCTTGTTGCCCCCCGGGTGGGCAGCGGTTGATGGCCGCGCCCTGGGTTGCGATGGCCTCGGCGTAGGCGCGGCAGTCCGGGTAGCCGCAGCGCGTGCACTGGGTCTGCGGCAGCGCCGCGTCGATTCGCGCGGCAAGCTCGGCCTTGTCCACGGTGGATGACAACGTACCTTACGCCCCGGGTTGCGCACGGCGACGCCGGCGGCTGGCGGCCGGGGTGGGTGTCGGCTCGACGCTGCTGTCGCGCTGGATGGCCGCGGCCATCAGCGCCGCCTCCGATTCCACGTCGGCCGTCTCGGTGCCGGCGGCCCTCGGCTGGTGGCGGGCGATGAAGTCGCGCACCACCGGGTACACTTTCTCGCGCCAGCGTCGGCCGCTGAAAATGCCGTAATGCCCGGCCCCCTGCACCTCGAAGTGCTCGCGCTCGTGGGGGGCGATGCCGGTGCACAGGTCGTGCGCCGCGCGGGTCTGGCCACTGCCGGAAATGTCGTCCAGCTCGCCCTCCACCGTCAGCAGCCCCGTGTTGCGGATGTCCTGCGGGCGCACCCGTTCCAGGCGCCCGTCGGGGGCGCGCACGTCCCACGTGCCGTGCACGAGGCGAAACTCCTGAAACACGGTGCGGATCGTTTCCAGGTAGTAGTTCGCGTCCATGTCCAGCACCGCGTTGTACTCGTCGTAGAACTGGCGGTGGGCCTCGGCGCTTTCGTTGTCGCCTTGGATCAGGTGCTGGAAGTAGTCGTAGTGGCTGTTGACGTGCCGGTCCGGGTTCATCGCGATGAACCCCGCGTGCTGCAAAAAGCCCGGGTACACGCGGCGTCCTTCGCCCGGAAAGCCCGGCGGCACCCGGTAGATGACGTTGTTTTCAAACCACGCCAGGCTGCGCTGGGTGGCCAGGTTGTTGACCGCGGTGGGCGAGCGGCGCGCGTCGATCGGGCCGCCCATCATCGTCATCGACAGCGGCGTGCGCTCGCCGCGGCTGGCCATCAGCGACACCGCAGCCAGCACCGGCACCGTGGGCTGGCACACGCTCATCACATGGCAGTTGCCGTAATTGCGCTGCAGGTAGCGGATGAACTCGGTGACGTAGTGGACATAATCGTCCAGGTGAAAGTCACCGTCGGCCAGCGGCACCATGCGCGCGTTTTTCCAGTCGGTGATGTACACCTTGTGGTCACGCAACATCGTGCGCACCGTGTCGCGCAGCAGCGTCGCGTAGTGGCCTGACAACGGCGCCACGATCAACACGACGGGCTGGTCTTTCAGCCGCGCCAGCGTGGCGTGGTCGTCGGCGTAGCGCTTGAAGCGGCGCAATTGGCAAAACGGCTTGTCGCTCTCGACGCGCTCGTGCACGGCGACCTGCACGCCTTCGATCTCGATGGTGCGGATGCCGAACTCGGGTTTTTCGTAGTCCTTGCCCAGGCGGTGCAGCAGGTCGTACGCGGCGGCGATGCGCTGCGCGAACGGCGCCTGCGCCAGTGGCGAGGTGGGCGTGGCGAACATCTTCGCGGCCACGGCCGCGAAGTCGGAAAACGGTTCGATCAACGCGCGCTGCGCCTCATACAGGTGGTACAGCATGCCAGCCCCTTGGTGTCAATGTTGCAGTGCAGCAAATATAACAGGAAGCTGATGCGCGCGCCACTGGCACAATCCCCGAGGGTCGGTCACCTCGGGGACAACGGGCCAGCTTACAGCACTGCCGCGATGGCCTTGCACACGTAGTCGATGTTGCGGCTGTTGAGCGCCGCCACGCACATGCGCCCGGTGTCGGTGCCGTACACGCCGAAATCGCTGCGCAGGCGCTGCATTTGCTCCTTGGTCAACCCGGAGTAGCTGAACATGCCCATCTGGCGGGTGATGAACGACATGTCGCGCTGCACGCCGACGGCCTGCAAGCCTTGGACCAACTGTTCGCGCATGGCTTTGATACGCGTGCGCATGCCGCCCAGCTCCTGCTCCCACAAGGCCCGCAGCTCAGGCGTGCCCAGCACCTTGGCCACCACGGCGGCGCCGTGGGTGGGCGGGTTGGAGTAGTTGGTGCGCACGACGATTTTGAGCTGCGACAGCACACGCTCGGCCTCATCCTTGTCGGCGCACACGACCGACAAGGCGCCCACACGCTCGCCGTACAGGCTGAAGCTCTTGGAAAACGAGGTGGCCACGAACACGTCCAGGCCCGCTTCGACGAACTTGCGCACCGCGGCGCCGTCTTCGGCGATGCCATGCCCAAAGCCTTGGTAGGCCATGTCCAAAAACGGCACCAGGCCGCGCTCGCGCACCACGGCCACCACGGCGTCCCATTGCTCGGGCGTGAGGTCGTAGCCGGTGGGGTTGTGGCAGCAGGCGTGCAGCACGACGATGGTGCCAGGGGCGGCCGCACGCAGGCTGGCCAGCATGCCATCGACGTTGACGCCGCGCGCCGCCGCGTCGTAGTAGGCGTACGTGGCCACGGCAAAGCCCGCGTTGCTGAACAAGGCGCGGTGGTTTTCCCAGCTCGGGTCGCTGATCAACACCTGGGCGTTGGGGTTGAGCTTGTGCAAAAAGTCCGCCCCGATCTTGAGCGCGCCCGTGCCGCCCAGCGCCTGCACGGTGGCCACGCGGCCGCTGCGCACGACGTCGCTGTCGGCGCCAAACACCAGCGCCTTGACGGCGTTGTCGTAGGCGGGCAGGCCGTCGATGGGCAGGTAGCCGCGCGGCGCCGGCTGCGCCATCAGTTGGGCCTCGGCTTGCTGCACGCACTGCAGCAGCGGCAGCTTGCCATTGTCGTCGTAGTACACCCCCACGCCCAGGTTGACCTTGGTGGGGCGGGGGTCGGCGGCAAACTGTTCGTTGAGGCCCAAAATGGGGTCGCGCGGGGCCATTTCGACGTGGGCAAACAGCGTCATGATCGGGAGTCTCTCGGTCTGAAGGCGGTGGATGGTGCGCAGCGCAATGGCGGCCGTGGCGGTGGTGCCCTAACAAGGGCTGGGCTGGCCGAATGGGCGCAACCAATAATTGTACGGCCGCCGTGCCTCACGGCACGGGCGGCGCCTGCGTGCTCGCTACACTGTGGCGGTATGAGCAGTGAGCCGCATGGATCGTTTGTCCGTTTCGAGGGATCGCCCTTCGAGTTGTACCAGCCGTACCCGCCCGCGGGCGACCAGCCCGAGGCGATCGAGCGCCTGGTGGAAGGGGTGCGCGACGGCGAAGCGTTTCAGACGCTGCTGGGGGTGACCGGCTCGGGCAAGACCTACACGATGGCCAACGTCATCGCCCGCCTGGGGCGGCCGGCCATCGTGTTTGCACCCAACAAAACGCTGGCCGCGCAGCTGTACAGCGAATTCCGCGAATTTTTTCCGCACAACGCGGTCGAGTATTTCGTCAGCTACTACGACTACTACCAGCCCGAAGCCTACGTGCCGCAGCGCGACCTGTACATCGAAAAGGACAGCGCCATCAACGAGCACATCGAGCAGCTGCGTCTCAGCGCCACCAAAAGCCTGCTGGAGCGCCGTGACGTGCTGATCGTGGCCACGGTCAGTGCCATCTACGGCATAGGCGACCCGCAGAACTACCACCGCATGGTGCTCACGCTGCGCACCGGCGACCGCCTGGGGCAGCGCGACATCATCGCGCAGTTGGTGCGCATGCAGTACCAGCGCAACGAGCAAGAGTTCGTGCGCGGCAAGTTTCGCGTGCGGGGCGATGTGATCGATGTCTTTCCGGCCGAGCATTCGGAACTGGCGCTGCGCATCGAGCTGTTCGACGACGAGGTCGAGCGCCTGAGCCTGTTCGACCCGCTGACCGGCCGCATCGAGCGCACCTTGGCGCGCTTCACGGTCTACCCCGGCAGCCACTACGTCACGCCACGCGAACAGATTCTGCGCGCCATCGACACCATCCAGGCCGAGCTGCGTGAGCGCGTGCGCTGGTTCACCGAGCAGGGCAAGCTGCTGGAAGCCCAGCGGTTGGAACAACGCACCCGGTTCGACCTGGAGATGCTGGCCGAAGTGGGCCATTGCAAGGGCATCGAAAACTACACACGGCACCTCTCGGGCGCTCGCCCCGGCGAGCCGCCACCGACGCTGGTGGACTACCTGCCGCCCGACGCGTTGATGTTTTTGGACGAAAGCCACGTGATGACGGGGCAACTGGCGGGCATGTACAACGGCGACCGCGCACGCAAGCAAACCCTGGTCGACTACGGTTTTCGCCTGCCCAGCGCGCTGGACAACCGGCCGTTGAAGTTCGAAGAATTCGAGCAGCGCATGCGCCAGGTCATTTTTGTGTCGGCCACGCCGGGCGAGTACGAGCTGCGCCGCAGCGGGCAGGTGGTCGAGCAGGTGGTGCGCCCGACGGGGTTGGTGGACCCGGTGGTCGAGGTGCGGCCGGCCAGCACGCAGGTCGACGACGCGCTGCACGAGATCCACCTGCGCGTGCAGCGGCACGAGCGGGTGCTGATCACCGTGCTGACCAAGCGCATGGCCGAGCAGTTGACCGAATACCTGCACGACAACGGCGTGCGCGTGCGCTACATGCACTCCGACATCGACACCGTGGAGCGGGCCGAAATCATCCGCGACCTGCGGCTGGGCGCGTTCGATGTGCTGGTGGGCATCAACCTGCTGCGCGAAGGGCTGGATATCCCCGAGGTGTCGCTGGTGGCCATCATGGACGCCGACAAAGAGGGGTTCCTGCGCTCCGAACGCAGCCTGATCCAGACCATCGGCCGCGCCGCGCGCAACCTCAACGGCATGGCCATTTTGTACGCCGACAGCGTCACCGATTCGATGCGCCGCGCCATCGACGAAACCGAGCGTCGCCGCGCCAAGCAGTTGGCCTACAACGCCGCGCACGGCATCACCCCACGGGGGGTGCGCAAACGCATCAAAGACCTGATCGACGGCGTGGCCAGCGACCGCGCCCAGGAGGTGGCGCAGCGCGCGGCCGAGGTGCGCGCCAGCGTCCAAGAGCTGCAGGACATGGACGAAAATGACCTCGCGCGGGCCATCAAACAACTCGAAAAGCAAATGCTGGAGCATGCGCGCAACCTCGAGTTCGAGGCCGCGGCGCGCGTGCGCGACCAACTGCTGGCGCTCAAAGCGCGCGTGCTGGGCGCGCAGCATCCCGACGTCGTCGCAGGTTGACGACCTCCCCCGTTTGGGGGAGGCGGCGCGGCCCGTGCTTGGTCGACAATTTCGCCATGACGGACACCACGCGCATCTACCTGATCGAAGACGACCGCAGCATCCTGCGCTTCGTCGAAGACGCCCTGGCTGCGCGCAGCGATTTCAAGCTGGTGGGCTACTCCGACACCTTCGCCCACGCGCAGCGCATGGCCCCGCACAGCCTGGCCGACGTGTTTCTGGTCGACCTGGGCCTGCCCGACGGGCGGGGCGAAGATATGCTGCGCGCGCTGGCCGAGGCGCGCCCCGACGCCGAGCTGCTGGTGTTCACCGTGTTCGGCGACGAGTCGCGCCTGATCCGCGCGCTGCAGCTGGGCGCCACCGGCTACGTGCTCAAGGGCTGCAGCGCCGAGGAGCTGATCGAGGCGATCGAACAAATTCGGCAGGGGGGCGCGCCGATTTCACCGCTGCTGGCGCGCATGCTGCTCAAGCAGTTCCGCCAGGCTGATGAGGAGCGTGACCCCGCCGACGGCCCGGTGCCGGTGCTGTCGGAGCGCGAAACCGACGTGTTGCGGCTGGTGGCGCAAGGCTACGTCAACAAGGAGATTGCCCAACGGCTGGGTATTGGCGTGTCCACCGTCAGCACCCACATCAAAAACCTGTACCGCAAGCTGGCCGTGCGCACCCGCGTGCAGGTGGTGCGTGCCGCGCAGGCCCGGGGGCTGCTGTGACAACCGGCGCCGGCGAGCCCGTGGCTGCCCCGCGCACGGCGGTGCGGGCGTCGTCGCGGGTTCTGACGGTGGTGCTGGCCCTGGCGTTGGCCGGCTTGTTGTGGGCGTTGTACATGCTTACCCGGCCGTGGCAGCCGCCGGGCACCGTCAAGGTGGAGACGGCCTTGTTGTCGCTGCCGCATGACCCCGGGCAGGCGCCGCGGCGCGTGGCGTTGCCGCACATCCTCGACGATGAAGGGCCGGCGTGGTGGGATCAAGCGCGCTACCGCATCACCTGGCCCACCGGGCTGAGCTACGTTGTGGGCGACACGCCGCGGCTGGCGATGCTGATGCCGCGGGTGGGCACGCGGCTGCGGGTGTTGCTCAACGGGCAGGAGATCTACCAGTTTGGCTGGGACGCCGCGCCCGAGGCCAGCGTGCTGGGCCATGCCGTGCCCCACCTGGTGGCCTTGCCCGCCGCGTTGCTGACGGCCCAACCGGCCGACAACGAGCTCGTCGTCGAGGTGCAGGCCCGCGTGCTGGAGCGCAGCGGCCTGTGGCCGATCGTGCTGGGGCCCCAGGCCATGCTGCAGGAGCGCCATCAGTCCCTGTTGATGTGGCAAGTCACGGGCTCTTGGGTGATGGCCGCGTTGGCGTTGTTCATCGGCGCGTTGGCGCTGCTGCTGTGGCGGGCCCTGGGGGAGCGGCTGTTCGCGCTGATGGCGGTGGCGGCGCTGGCGCTGGGGGCACGCACCGCGCTGGTCACGGCCGTCGAGCCGCCGCTGCCCCTGGATTGGCTGATTCTGCTGCGCTGGAGCGCCTTCGGTGTGTACGTCGGGTTTTTCGTGCTGACGATCGAAGAGCTGTTCGGCCGTCGGCTGGCCTGGGTACGCCAGGGCGCGTGGGCGACGATGGCGCTGTCGCCGCTGTGGACGGCCGCCGCGTTGTGGTTGCAGTCCTACGACTTGATTCGCGTGTGGGCGGCGCTGATGACCGTGTTCGCCGCCGTGGCGCTGCTCGCCGCGGTGGTGGACCAATGGCGCGCACGGGCGTTGCTGCAGCAGCACCTGCTGGTGGCGCTGGTGGCGCTGTTCACGTGGTTGACGGCCCTGCGCGACTTCGCCGTCATCCAGCTCAACCTGCCCGGCGACGGCGACCTGCGCTGGATGACGGTGGGCAGCCTGGTGCTGACGCTGACCCTGGGCTGGGTGCTGGTGGAGCGCGCGGCCGCCTGGGCCCAAACGGTGCACCGCCTCAACGCGACGCTGGCGCAGCGCATCGCGCAGCGCGAGCGCGAACTCAACCAGGCGTTTGCGCAGCTGCAAGCGGCCGAGCGCCAACGCGTCATCGAAGAGGAGCGCCGGCGCCTGATGCGCGACATGCACGACGGGTTGGGCAGCCAGCTGGTGCAAACGCTCAACCTGGTGCGCAACCCCAACGCCCAGCTCGACCGCGACGCGCTGGCGACCATGCTGCGCCAGGCGCTGGACGAGTTGCGCCTGACGCTGGACTCGTTCGAGCCGATGGACGGCGACCTGCCAGCCATCCTGGGCACGCTGCGCCGGCGGCTGGGGCCGGCGCTGGAGAGCGTGGGGCTGGAGTTGCGCTGGGAGGTGCAGGACGTGCCACCGTTGGCGATGCTCGACTCGCGCGGGGTCTTGCACCTGTTTCGCTGCCTGCAGGAAATTTTTGCCAACGTGGTCAAGCACGCACGGGCCCGGCGCATCACGGTCAGCACCTGGGTGCGCGAGGACCACGTGATCCTGGCCATCGAAGACGACGGCGTCGGCCTGCCGCCCGCCGAGCAGCGCCCGGCCGAGGGGCGTGGTCTGCGCAACGTGCTGGCGCGTGCGGCCCGCTTGGGCGCCATGGTGCGCTTTTACGATGCCCATCCCGGCACCGGTATCGAGTTCGCTTTTCCGATCGGGCAGGGCAGGCCGGTGTCGGACAGCGGTTGGACGCGCTGAAAAACCGCCGGTTGGTGCGGGGTATTCCCGACTTTTTTGTTCGGCTTTTGCTATACTTTAGCAAAACAGTCAGGAATGCGGACACCACCGGTGTCCGGACCTGCCGCACGACCAGGAGTGTTGCCATGCGTCTGACCACCAAAGGGCGCTTCGCCGTCACGGCGATGATCGATTTGGCCTTGCGCCAGGCCAGTGGGCCGGTCACGTTGGCCGCCATCAGCCAGCGTCAGCACATCTCGCTGTCGTACCTGGAGCAGCTGTTTGGCAAGCTGCGTCGCCACAAGCTGGTCGAGTCCACCCGCGGCCCCGGCGGCGGCTACACCCTGGGGCGCAAGGCCAGCGAAATCACGGTGGCCGACATCATCCTGTCGGTGGACGAGCCGATCGACGCCACGCAGTGCGGCGGCAAGGAAAATTGCCACGGTGAGGGCCAGCCCTGCATGACCCACGAGCTGTGGGAAGAACTCAACGCCCGCATGCTGGAGTTTTTGCGCTCGGTGACGCTGCAAAAGCTGGTCGACGACCAGCTCGCGCGCGGGGCGGTGGTCGAGCAAGGGCCGTCGCTGAAGCGGGCTATCTCGCCCAACCCCGTGGTCAAGCCCATCCGGGTCAACGCCCCCAATTCCGTGTTCGCGCTGGCCACCGCCGGCGCGCACTGACCCGCCACCCCGACGCAGCAGGAGAGCGCCGCGATGAGCCACACCCAACACTACCCCTTGTACATGGACTACAGCGCCACCACGCCGGTGGATCCGCGCGTCGTCGAAAAAATGATCCCGTGGTTGCACGAGCACTTCGGCAACCCGGCGTCGCGCAGCCATGCCTGGGGCTGGGAAGCGGAAAAAGCGGTTGAACATGCCCGCGAACAAGTGGCCGACCTGATCGGGGCGGACCCGCGCGAAATCATCTGGACCAGCGGCGCCACCGAGTCCAACAACCTGGCCCTCAAAGGTGCGGCACACTTTTACCAGGACCGCGGGCGCCACATCGTCACCGTCAAGACCGAGCACAAGGCGGTGCTGGACACCTGCCGTCACCTGGAGCGCGAAGGCTTCGAGGTCACCTACCTGGACGTGCAGCCCGACGGTTTGGTGGACCTGGATGCGTTTCGTGCCGCGCTGCGGCCCGACACGATCCTGGCCAGCGTGATGCTGGTCAACAACGAAATCGGGGTCATCCAGGACGTGGCCGCGATCGGCGCCATCTGCCGCGAACGAGGGGTGATCTTCCACTGCGACGCCGCGCAGGCCACCGGCAAGGTCGAGATCGACCTGCGTCAGTTGCCCATCGACTTGATGAGCCTGGCGTCGCACAAAACCTACGGCCCCAAAGGCATCGGCGCGCTGTACGTGCGGCGCAAGCCGCGCGTGCGGCTGGAAGCGCAGATGCACGGCGGCGGGCACGAACGCGGTCTGCGCTCCGGCACGCTGGCCACGCACCAGTGCGTCGGCATGGGCGAGGCGTTTGCCATCGCCAAGGCCGAAATGCCCACCGAGCTGCCGCGCATCCAGCGCCTGCACGACCGCTTGGTGGCGGGGCTGACGCAGATCGAGCAGTCGTACATCAACGGCCACCCGACACGGCGCGTGCCGCACAACCTCAACATGAGCTTCAACTACGTCGAGGGCGAGTCGCTCATCATGGGCATCAAAGGGGTGGCGGTGTCCAGCGGATCGGCCTGCACCTCGGCCAGCCTGGAGCCCAGCTACGTGCTGCGCGCGCTTGGGCGCAGCGACGAGCTGGCGCACAGCAGCCTGCGCATCACAATCGGGCGCTGGACCACCGAGGCCGACATCGACTACGCCATCGAAGCCATCAAGGCCAACGTGGCCAAGCTGCGTGAGCTGTCGCCGCTGTGGGAGCTGTACCAGGAGGGCGTCGACCTCGATTCGATCCAGTGGGTGGCGCATTGACGCGGCACCCGGTTTTCCCAACACCACCAGGAGCGTGACCATGGCATACAGCGACAAGGTCATCGACCACTACGAAAACCCGCGCAACGTGGGCAGCTTCGACAAAAACGACGACACGGTCGGCACCGGCATGGTCGGCGCGCCGGCGTGCGGCGACGTTATGAAGCTGCAAATCAAGGTCAACCCGCAAACCGGGGTCATCGAAGACGCGCGCTTCAAAACCTACGGCTGCGGCTCGGCCATCGCCTCCAGCTCGCTGGTGACCGAATGGGTCAAAGGCAAGACGCTGGACGAAGCGGTGCAGATCAAAAACAGCCAGATCGCCGAAGAGCTGGCCCTGCCGCCCGTCAAGATACACTGCTCAATCCTGGCCGAGGACGCCATCAAGGCGGCGGTGGAAGATTACCGCCGCAAGCACGCCGCGGCCACGCAGGAGCAAACCGCTTGACCATGGCCATCACCCTGACCGAAGCCGCCGCACGGCACGTTCAAAAGTACCTTGCTCGCAGGGGCAAGGGCATCGGGGTGCGGCTGGGCGTCAAAACCACCGGTTGCTCCGGCTTGGCGTACAAGCTGGAGTACGCCGACGAGGCCGCGCCGGAAGACATCGTCTTTGACGCCCATGGCGTCAAGGTGCTGGTGGACCCCAAAAGCCTGCCGTACCTGGACGGCACCGAGCTCGACTTCGTGCGCGAGGGCCTCAACGAGGGCTTCAAGTTCAACAACCCCAACGAGCGTGACCGCTGTGGCTGTGGCGAGTCGTTCCGCGTCTGAAGCGACGCTGGGTGCGCTGCAGGCCGACGACTTCGCGCTGTTGGGCCTGCCGCGGCGCTTTGCGCTGGACGAGGCCGAGCTGAACCAGCGCCGTCAGGCGCTGCAGCGTCTGGCGCACCCCGATCGCCATGCGGCGCAGGGGGCGGCCGCGCAGCGCGTGGCGATGCAGTGGTCGGTGCGCATCAACGAGGCGTACCAGCGCCTGCGCGACCCTCTGCGGCGCGCCGCGTACTGGTGCGAACTGCACGGTGTGCCGGTGCAGGCGGAGTCCAACACCGCCATGCCGGCGGACTTTTTGGCGCAGCAGATGCAGTGGCGCGAGGCGTTGGATGACGCCGGCGGCGACACCAACGCGCTGCGCGCGCTCGAAGCGGACGTGCAGGCCGAGCGCGCCCGGCGGTTGCAGGCGCTGGCGCACGCCATCGACGACGCGGGTGACGCCCAGGCGGCGGTGGCGCAAGTGCGCGCGCTGATGTTCATCGAACGCCTGCTGGACGAACTGCACGCGCGGCTGCACGCAGCCGCCCATACGGAACACGATTGATGGCGCTGTTGCAAATCTCCGAGCCCGGCATGACGCCGGACCCCCACCAACGCCGCGTCGCGGTCGGCATCGACCTGGGCACGACCCATTCGCTGGTCGCAGCCGTGCGTCACGGCGTGGCCGAGTGCCTTCCGGACGCGCAAGGGCGCGTGATCCTGCCCAGCGTCGTGCGCTACCTGCCGCCGGGCCACCAGCCGTCGCGCCAGATCGGCTTCGACGCCCTGGCCGCCCAGGTGGACGACCCGGCCAACACCATCAGCTCGGTCAAACGCCTGATGGGCCGTGCGCTGGCGGATATTGAGCGTGACGGCGTGGCCGCGCGGCTGCCGTACACGGTGGCCGACGGCCCTGGCGGTATCGTCGTGCGCACCGTCGCGGGCGACAAAACCCCGGTGGAGGTCAGCGCCGAGATCCTGGCCACGCTGCGCCAGCGTGCCGAAGACACCTTCGGCACCGAGTTGTACGGCGCGGTCATCACGGTGCCGGCGTACTTCGACGACGCGCAGCGCCAGGCCACCAAAGACGCCGCGCGGCTGGCGGGGCTCAACGTGCTGCGGCTGCTCAACGAACCGACCGCGGCCGCCATCGCGTACGGTCTGGACAACGCCGCCGAAGGGTTGTACCTGGTCTACGACCTTGGGGGTGGCACGTTTGACGTCTCGTTGCTGCGGCTGACCAAGGGGGTGTTCGAAGTCGTGGCCACCGGGGGGGACTCGGCCCTGGGCGGCGACGACTACGACCGCGCGTTAGCCGCGTGGGCGTTGCGGGCGGCGCAAGCCGATGCGACGCTGGAGTCGCTGGCGCCGCACCCCCGTGCCGACCTGCTGGCCGAAGCGCGCCGGGTCAAAGAAGCCCTGTCCAGCGCCGGAGCGGGGCAGGCCGTGCCGCTGCGCCTGCCGGCCGCCGTGGGTGGGGCCAGCCTGCCGGTGTCGATGGCCGACCTGGACGCCGCCACGCGACCGTTGACCGAGCGCACGCTGCACGCGGTGCGCCGCGTGCTGCACGACGCGCGCATCGGGGTGGACGACGTCAAGGGCGTCGTGCTGGTGGGCGGATCGACCCGCATGCCGCTCGTGCGCGACGCGGTGGCGGCGCTGTTCGGGCGGCCGGCGCTGACCAACCTCGACCCCGACCAGGTGGTGGCGTTGGGCGCGGCGATCCAAGCCAACCAGCTGGCCGGCAACGATCCCGAAGGTGAGCTGCTGCTGCTGGACGTGATCCCACTGTCGCTGGGCATCGAGACCATGGGCGGCATCGTCGAGCGCATCGTGCCGCGCAACACCCCCATCCCGACCGCGCGGGCGCAGGATTTCACCACCTTCCAAGATGGCCAGACCGCGCTGGCCATCCATGTGGTGCAGGGCGAGCGCGACCTGGCCAAAGACTGCCGCAGCCTGGCGCGTTTCACGCTGCGCGGCATCCCGCCGATGGCGGCGGGGGCGGCGCGCATCCGCGTCACCTTCACGGTGGACGCCGACGGGCTGCTGACCGTCAGCGCGCAGGAGCTGTCCAGCGGCGTCGAAGCGCACGTCGAAGTCAAGCCGTCGTACGGCCTGAGCGACGAGCACATCACCCGCATGCTGCAGGAGAGCTTCGCCAGCGCCGAAGCCGACATGCGCCAGCGCGCGCTGGCCGAGGCGCGGGTTGAAGCCGAGCGCCTGCTGTTGGCCACGCGCCAGGCGTTGGCGGCCGACGGCGACTTGCTCGACACCGGCGAGCGCGCCGCCATCGAGGCGTTGCTGCAGCACCTCGACACCGTGCGCCAGGGCGACGACACCGCCGCCATCACCGCCGCCACCGAAGCGCTGGCCAAAGGTACCGAGGCCTTTGCCGCACGCCGCATGAACCGCAGCATCGCCCAGGCCTTGGCCGGGCGCCACGTGGAGTCCATCTGACGATGCCTGCCATCACCGTACTGCCGCACCCGGAGATCTGTCCCCAGGGGGCCACCATCCATGCTCCGACCGGCACCTCGATTTGCGAGGCGCTGCTGGACCACGACATCCCCATCGAGCACGCCTGCGAGATGAGTTGCGCGTGCACCACCTGCCACGTGATCGTGCGGCAAGGCTACGCGTCGCTGGGCGAACCCACGGAAGAAGAAGAAGACCTGCTGGACAAGGCCTGGGGCTTGGCGCCCACCTCGCGCCTGAGCTGTCAAGCCCGTCTGGGCAACCAGGATGTCACGATCGAAATCCCGCGCTACACCATCAACCACGCGCGCGAGCGGCACTGAAGCGCCGCCGCGCCAAGTAGCCTGGCCTTGGACGACCCATGCGTCAAATCGTGCTCGATACCGAAACCACGGGCCTGTCGCCGCACAACGGCGACCGCATCATCGAAATCGGTTGCGTCGAGCTGGTCAACCGGCAACTGACGCACAACAACCGGCACTACTACCTCAACCCCGACCGCGACATCGACGAGGGCGCGCTGCGTGTGCACGGCATCACGCGCGAGTTTTTGGCCGACAAGCCGCGCTTTGCCGACATCGCCGCCGAGCTGGCCGACTACCTGCAGGGCGCCGAGCTGATCATCCACAACGCGCCGTTTGACCTGGGTTTTTTGGACGCCGAGTTCGGCCGCCTGGGCTTGGGGCCGACCCGCGCCCTGGTGCGTGGCGTGGTCGACACGCTGGTGCTGGCCAAGGAAATGTGGCCGGGCAAGCGCAACGGCCTGGACGCGCTGTGCGACCGTCTGGGGGTGGACAATTCGGGGCGGCAACTGCACGGGGCGCTGCTGGACGCCGAGCTGCTGGCCGACGTCTACATCTACATGACCCGCGGGCAGGAGTCGCTGGTGATCGACCTCGGCGCCAGCCTTGGCGAAGGGGCTGGTGACGACGTGCGCCGCGACCTGTCGTCGCTGGAGCTGCCGGTGCTGGCGCCCGACGCCGACGAGCTCGCGGCGCACGAAGCGCTGCTGGCTGCGCTGGACCAGGAAACCAAAGGGCGCACCGTGTGGCGCCGCGTGGGCGCGGCGTGACGCCGAACGTTGCGCCAGCGCCGCCCGCGCCGAAAATCAGCCACAAAGTCGTCTATAATAACGTTCATCGACGACGCAACGTCGCCGGGTGATTAGCTCAGCGGTAGAGCACTGCCTTCACACGGCAGGGGTCAGTGGTTCGATCCCACTATCACCCACCAACCTGATTGTCCAACCCAGCCCTGCGGCTGGGTTTTTTGTTGTGCGCGTGGCGGTGTCAGCATCGCGCAAGTCATGGATCCATAATCGTGTCGTGATCAAGCCCTATCACGATCCCGAGGAGATTGTTCGCCATGGCTGCCGAGTACGCCGCGTTTTACCGTCGCTCGATCGAAGAACGCGACGCGTTCTGGGCCGAGCAAGCCCGCCTGATCGACTGGCACCGGCCCTTTGACCGCGTCTGCAACACCGAACGGCCGCCGTTCGTCACGTGGTTCGAAGGGGGGCTGACCAACCTGTGCCACAACGCGGTGGACCGTCATCTGGCCGCGCGTGCCGACCAAAACGCGCTGATCTACGTCTCGACCGAGACCGACACCGAGCGTGCCTACACCTACCGCGAGCTGCACACCGAGGTGCAACGCATGGCGGCGATCCTGCGCTCGCTGGGGGTGGGCAAAGGCGATCGCGTGCTGATCTACATGCCGATGATCCCCGAGGCGGCGTTTGCGATGCTGGCCTGCGTGCGCATCGGCGCCATCCACTCGGTGGTGTTTGGCGGCTTTGCCAGCCACAGCCTGGCCACCCGCATCGACGACGCGGCGCCCAAGGTCATCGTCAGCGCCGACGCCGGCATGCGCGGCGGCAAGGTGGTACCGTACAAGCATCTGTTGGACGAGGCCATTCGCTTGGCGGGGCACAAGCCCGAGCGGGTGTTGATGGTCAACCGCGGGCTGGCGCCGCTGGACCCCGTGCCGGGCCGCGACGTCGATTACGCGGCGCTGCGCCAGCAGCACCTGGACGCGCAGGTGCCGTGCGAGTGGGTGGACAGCGCGCATCCGAGCTACATCCTTTACACCAGCGGCACCACCGGCAAGCCCAAAGGGGTGCAGCGTGACACCGGCGGTTATGCGGTGGCGTTGGCCGCCTCGATGCGCCACATCTACATGGCCAACCCGGGCGAGACGTACTTTTCCACCAGCGACATCGGTTGGGTCGTCGGCCACAGTTACATCATCTACGGCCCGCTGATCAACGGCATGGCCACGATCATGTACGAGGGCACGCCGATCCGCCCCGACGCGGGCATCTGGTGGCGCCTGGTGCAGGACTACCGCGTCAGCATCATGTTCACGGCCCCCACCGCCGCGCGTGTGCTGAAAAAGCAAGACCCGGCGTACCTGAGCAAGTACGACCTGAGCAGCCTGCGCGCGCTGTTTCTGGCCGGCGAGCCGCTGGACGAGCCCACCGCCACCTGGATCAGCCAGGCGTTGGGCAAGCCGGTCATCGACAACTACTGGCAAACCGAAACCGGGTGGCCCATTTTGGCCATCTGCAACGGCGTCGAGCCGGCCCCGACGAAGTTTGGCTCGCCGGGCAAGGCCGTGTACGGCTACGACGTGCGCCTGATCGATGAGGTGACGGGCGAGGAAATCCACGAACCCAACCGCAAAGGCGTCATCGCCGTCAACTACCCGCTGCCGCCGGGTTGCTTGCAGACGGTGTGGGGGGATGATCAGCGCTACGTCAAGACGTACTGGTCCAGCATCCCGGGCAAGCAGATGTACAGCACCTTCGACTGGGGTGTGCGTGACGCCGACGGCTACTACTACATCTTGGGCCGCACCGACGACGTCATCAACGTCGCCGGCCACCGCCTGGGCACGCGCGAAATCGAAGAAAGCATCGCCAGCCACCCGGCGGTGGCCGAGGTCGCCGTGGTGGGCGTGGCCGACGCGCTCAAGGGGCAGGTGGCGGTGGCGTTTGCCGTGCTGAAGGACCCGGCGCGTGCCGCCACCGAAGCCGACGCGCTCAAGCTCGAAGGCGACATCATGAAGCTCGTCGACGAGCAACTGGGTGCGGTGGCACGGCCGGCGCGCGTGCGCTTTGTCAACCTGTTGCCCAAGACGCGCAGCGGCAAGCTGCTGCGCCGCGCCATCCAGGCGGTGTGCGAGGGGCGTGACCCTGGCGACCTGACCACGCTGGACGACCCCTCGGCCTTGCAGCAGATCCGCGACCTGGTGGCACCGCCGCGCTGACGCGCGGGTGTTTTGGCATTCGCGGCCTTTGTCGCTATCATTGGCGACAGACTGCGAATGCCGATATATGCAACAACTCACCGACACCGACGCCGTCGTCGACAAGCAGCGTGTATTCGAGCTGGCCGCCGAGCTGTTCGGCATTTTGGCCACGCCGATGCGGTTGCGCATCCTCAACGCCTTGTGTGACAAGGAAAAATCGGTCTCGGAGCTGCTGGCCGAGATCGACACCACCCAGCCCAACCTGTCGCAGCACCTCAACCTGCTGTACCGCGCCGGTGTGTTGGCCAAACGCAAAGAGGGCACCCAGGTGTACTACCGGGTGCAGAGTGAGCAGGCGGTGGCGCTGTGCCGCACGGTGTGCACCCAAATCGCCATCGAACTCGACGAGCCCAACGGGGTGCCACCCAGCCAGCGCTTGACCCCGCGCGGGGTGTGATCGCGGCGGGGTGGCGCAACGGCGGCCACAGCACTGCCGTCGGTTTCAAACCCGTTACAAAAAAGTCGTCCGCAAAGGCTGGCTTGGTGGCACAATTCGGTGTGCACCGGCCCTTCCAGTGTCACAGTCGCGTCCGCCAACCGGTTCAGCCGTGTCGCGGAAGGTGATTCCAACCAGCAGGCTCCCCGCAGGGGAGTGGAGGTCAGCGATTCCATGAGCGAGACGACCAACGTCTACGAGGCGTTCAACGCCAACTCGTACCTCTTCGGGGGCAACGCCCCGTACGTCGAAGAGCTGTACGAGAAGTACCTCACCGATCCCACCAGTGTTCCCGAGTCGTGGCGCGATTACTTCGACGCGCTGCAACACGTGCCCGCCGTGGACGGCAGCGACGCGCGTGACATTCCCCACATGCCGGTCATCAACGCCTTTGCCGAGCTGGCCAAGCAAGGGCCGCAGCCGGTGGTGGTGGCGCAAGGGGCCGACAGCGACATCGCGCGCAAGCGCGTGGCCACCCAGCAGTTGATCGCGGCCTACCGCAACCTGGGCGTGCGCTGGGCCAACCTCGACCCGCTCAAGCGCTCCGAGCGCCCGGACATTCCGGAGCTGGAGCCGTCGTTCTACGGCTTCACCGACGCCGACCTGGAAACCGTCTTCAACGTCTCCAACACCTACTTTGGCAAGGAGACCATGTCGCTGCGCGAGCTGCTCAACGCGCTGCGCGAAACGTACTGCGGCACGCTGGGCGCCGAGTACATGTACATCACCGACATGGCGCAAAAGCGCTGGTGGCAGGAAAAGCTGGAAAGCATCCGCAGCAAGCCCAGCTTCACGGCGGAGCAAAAAAAGCACATCCTGGAAAACCTCACCAAGGCCGAAGGCCTGGAGCGCTACCTGCACACCAAGTACGTGGGACAAAAGCGCTTCAGCCTCGAGGGGGGCGAGAGCTTCATCGCCTCGATGGACGAGCTGATCCAGCGCGCCGGCGCGCTGGGCGTGCAGGAGATCGTCATCGGCATGGCGCACCGCGGGCGCCTCAACGTGCTGGTCAACGTGCTGGGCAAGATGCCCAAAGACCTGTTTGCCGAATTCGAGCACACCGCCCCCGAGGACTTGCCCGCGGGTGACGTCAAGTACCACCAGGGCTTCAGCTCGGACGTGTCCACCCCCGGCGGCCCGGTGCACCTGAGCCTGGCGTTCAACCCCTCGCACTTGGAAATCGTCAACCCGGTCGTGGAAGGTTCGACCCGCGCGCGCATGGACCGCCGTGGCGACCGCAAGGGCGACCAGGTGCTGCCGGTGCTGGTGCACGGCGACGCCGCCTTTGCCGGCCAAGGCGTCGTGATGGAGACGCTGGCGCTGGCGCAAACGCGTGGCTACTACACCGGCGGCACGGTGCACATCGTCATCAACAACCAGATCGGCTTCACCACGTCCGATCCGCGCGACAGCCGCTCGACGCTGTACTGCACCGACGTGGTCAAAATGATCGAAGCGCCGGTGCTGCACGTCAACGGCGACGACCCCGAAGCGGTGGTGCTGGCCACGCAGCTGGCGGTGGAGTTTCGCCAAACGTTCAAAAAAGACGTCGTCATCGACATCGTGTGCTTCCGCAAGCTGGGCCACAACGAACAGGACACGCCCAGCCTGACGCAGCCGTTGATGTACAAAAAAATCGCCCAGCACCCCGGCACGCGCAAGCTGTACGGCGACAAGCTGGTGGCGCAGGGCGTGCTGCCCGCGGACGGGCCCGACGCGATGGTCAAGGCGTACCGGGCGATCCTGGACGAGGGCCGGCGCACCGTCGACCCGGTGCTGACCAACTACAAGAGCAAGTACGCGGTGGACTGGGCGCCGTTCCTCGGCAAGAAGTGGACCGACGTGGCCGACACGGCGATCCCGCTGTCCGAGTGGAAGCGCTTGGCCGAGCGCATCACGACGGTGCCCGACAGCATCACGCCCCACCCGCTGGTCAAGAAGGTGCTGGCCGATCGTGCCGCCATGGGGCGCGGCGAGATCAACGTCGACTGGGGCATGGGCGAGCACATGGCGTTTGCTTCGCTCGTCGCCAGCGGCTACGGCGTGCGCCTGTCGGGCGAAGACTGCGGTCGGGGCACCTTCACCCACCGCCACGCCGTCATCCACGACCAAAACCGCGAAAAGTGGGACGAGGGCACCTACATCCCGCTGCAAAACGTGGCCGACAACCAGGCCCCGTTCGTCGTCATCGACTCCATCCTCTCGGAGGAGGCGGTGCTGGGCTTTGAGTACGGCTACGCCTCCAACGACCCCAACACGCTGGTGATTTGGGAAGCGCAGTTCGGCGACTTCGCCAACGGCGCGCAGGTGGTGATCGACCAGTTCATCGCCTCGGGCGAGGTCAAGTGGGGACGGGTCAACGGCATCACGCTGTTCCTGCCGCATGGCTATGAAGGGCAGGGGCCGGAGCACAGCTCGGCGCGCATCGAGCGGTTCATGCAGCTGGCCGCCGACACCAACATGCAAATCGTGCAGCCCACCACCGCCAGCCAGATTTTCCACGTGCTGCGCCGGCAGATGGTGCGTCAGTTGCGCAAGCCGCTGGTCGTCTTCACGCCGAAGTCGCTGCTGCGCCACAAAGACGCCTCGTCGCCGTTGAGCGAGTTCACCAAAGGGGGGTTCCAGACCGTCATCGGCGAGCAAAACCCCGACGTGGTCAAGAACGCCCAGCGCGTCAAGCGCGTGATCGTGTGCTCGGGCAAGGTCTACTACGACCTGGTGCGCAAACGCGAGGACAAGGGGGCCGACGATGTGGCGATCGTGCGCATCGAGCAGCTCTACCCGTTCCCGCACAAGGCGTTTGCCGCCGAGCTCAAGCGTTACCCCAACGCCACCGACATCGTGTGGTGCCAGGACGAGCCGCAAAACCAGGGGCCGTGGTTCTTCGTGCAACACAACATCCACGAGAACATGCTGGACGGTCAGCGCCTGGGGTACGCGGGCCGTGCCGCCTCGGCGTCGCCGGCGGTCGGCTACGCCCACCTTCACCAAGAGCAGCAAAAGGCGCTGGTGGAAGCGGCTTTCGGTCGCCTCAAAGGCTTCATCCTGAGCAAGTGACGCCTCGCTGAGTCGCGGGCGCGGGGGGCCTGTCGCGCGGCCCCGCCCCGCACCTGTCCCGAACACGCATCGCAAGGAAACGCATACCATGGCCATCGTTGAAGTGAAGGTTCCGCAGCTGTCCGAGTCGGTCGCCGAGGCCACGCTGCTGCAGTGGAAGAAAAAGCCTGGCGACGCCGTCGCCGCCGATGAAATCCTGATCGAGATCGAAACCGACAAGGTGGTGCTGGAAGTGCCGGCGCCGGCCGCCGGCGTGTTGGCCGAAATCGTCGTCGGTGACGGCGGCACGGTGGTGTCCGACCAGGTCATCGCCCGCATCGACACCGAAGCCAAGGCGGGCGTGGCCGCCCCGGCGCCGGCCCCCGCACCCGCCGCGGCACCGGCGCCGGCGGTGGCCGCCACCGCGGCCCCCGCCGCGGCCACCCGCAGCGACGTGGCCATGCCGGCCGCCGCCAAACTGATGGCCGACCATGGCCTGGCGCCTGGCTCGGTGGCCGGCACCGGCAAGGACGGCCGCGTGACCAAGGGCGACGTGCTGGCCGCGCTGGCCCAGCCCAAGCCGGCTGCCGCCCCCGCACCCGCCATCCCCACCGGCGTGCCCACCAAGGCCTTGCCGCAGGTGGCCGCCCCCGTCGGGCTGCCGCCGGAGCTGGCCAACCGCCCCGAGCAGCGCGTGCCGATGACGCGGCTGCGCGCCCGCATCGCCGAGCGTCTGCTGCAGTCCCAGGCCACCAACGCCATCCTGACCACGTTCAACGAGGTCAACATGGCGCCGGTGATGGAGCTGCGCAAAAAATACCAGGAGAAGTTCGAGAAGGAGCACGGCGTCAAGCTTGGCTTCATGAGCTTCTTTGTCAAGGCGGCCGTGCACGCGCTGAAAAAGTTCCCCATCCTCAACGCCAGCGTCGATGGCAACGACATCGTGTACCACGGTTACTTCGACATCGGCATCGCGGTGGGCTCGCCGCGCGGCTTGGTGGTGCCGATCCTGCGCAACGCCGACCAGCTCAGCTTTGCTGAGATCGAGAAAAAGATCGCCGACTTCGGCAAGCGCGCCGCGGAGGGCAAGCTCGGCATCGACGAGATGACGGGCGGCACGTTCTCGATTTCCAACGGCGGCGTGTTTGGCTCGATGCTGTCGACGCCGATCATCAACCCGCCGCAGTCGGCCATCCTTGGCGTGCACGCGACCAAGGAGCGCCCGGTGGTCGAAAACGGCCAGATCGTGATCCGCCCGATCAACTACCTGGCGCTGAGCTACGACCACCGCATCATCGACGGCCGCGAGGCCGTGCTGGGCCTGGTGGCGATGAAGGAAGCGCTGGAAGACCCGGCGCGCCTGCTGTTCAACATCTGACGCCATTGAGGTGACGCACATGGCACAAACCTTCGACGTCGTCGTCATCGGGGCCGGGCCGGGTGGCTACATCGCCGCCATCCGCGCGGCGCAGTTGGGCTACAAGGTGGCTTGCATCGACGAGTGGGTCGGCCCGGCCGGTGGTCCGGCCCCCGGCGGCACATGCACCAACGTGGGCTGCATTCCGTCCAAGGCGCTGCTGCAGTCGTCCGAGCACTTCGAGCACGCGCGGCTGCACTTCGGCGAGCACGGTATCAGCACCGGCAGCGTCAAAATCGACGTGGAAAAGATGGTCGCCCGCAAGGATGCGGTCGTCAAGCAAAACAACGACGGCATCCTGTACCTGTTCAAAAAGAACAAGGTGACGTTTTTCCACGGACGCGGCTCGTTCGTGCGGGCGGTGGAGGGCGGCTACGAGATCGCCGTCAGTGGCGCCCAAGCCGACACACTGCTGGGCCGCCACATTGTCGTGGCCACCGGCTCGCGGGCACGGGCGCTGCCAGGGGTGCCGTTCGATGAGGACAAAATCCTGTCCAACGTCGGCGCGCTGCGCCTGACGTCGGTGCCGAAGAAACTGGCCATCATCGGCGCCGGTGTCATCGGCCTGGAGATGGGCTCGGTGTGGCGCCGGCTGGGCGCGGACGTGACGATTCTGGAGGGCTTGCCGACGTTCTTGGCCGCCGCGGATGAGCAGATCGCCAAGGAGGCCAAAAAGGCGTTCGACAAGCAGGGGCTCAAGATCGAGCTGGGCGTCAAAGTCGGCGAGGTCACGACCACCCGCAAGGGCGTCAGCATCGCCTACACCACCGCCAAGGGGGAGTCGGCCACGCTCGACGCGGATCGGCTGATCGTCTCGATCGGACGGGTGCCCAACACCGAAGGGCTGGGCGCCGACAAGGTGGGGCTGCAGCTTGATGAGCGCGGCGCCATCGTCGTCGACGAGCTGTGCCGCACCAACCTGCCGGGTGTGTGGGCCGTCGGCGACGTGGTGCGCGGCCCAATGCTGGCGCACAAGGCCGAAGAAGAAGGCGTGGCGGTGGCCGAGCGTATCGCCGGGCAGCACCCGCACGTGGACTTCAACACGATTCCGTGGGTGATCTACACCAGCCCCGAAGTGGCTTGGGTGGGCGCAACCGAGCAGCAGCTCAAGGCCGCTGGCCGGGCGTACAAGGCCGGCACGTTCCCCTTCTTGGCCAACGGCCGCGCCCGCGCGCTGGGCGACACCACCGGGATGGTCAAGATCCTGGCCGACGCCGCGACCGACCAAATCCTGGGCGTGCACATGGTGGGGCCGATGGTGTCGGAGCTGATCGCCGAGGCGGTGGTGGCGATGGAGTTCAAGGCCAGCGCCGAGGACATCGCGCGCGTTTGCCACGCGCACCCGTCGTTGTCGGAAGCGACCAAAGAAGCGGCGTTGGCGGTGGACAAGCGCACGCTCAACTTCTGACGCCAGGGTTGTGCGCGGCGCGCCGTGACCACCTCAGCAACCTTTGTGGCACCGTCCCCCCCGGCCGACGCGGCCTGGGGGCCGGTGCGTCGCGCCTACGAAGCGGCGCTGGCCACCCACGGTTTTGCGTCCGACCCTGCGCAGCTGCGCGGGGTGGCGGCGCTGGAGCGTTGCGCGGCCGAGTGGACCCACTTCAAGCAACGGCGCTCCAACGCGCTCAAAAAGCTCATTCATCGCTTGCCCATCCCCCGCGGCGTGTACCTGTGGGGCGGGGTGGGTCGCGGCAAAAGCTTTTTGATGGACTGCTTTTACCAGGCCGTGCCGCTGCGGCGCAAGACCCGGTTGCACTTCCATGAATTCATGCGCGAGGTGCACCGGGAACTGGCCGATCTGCAAGGCACGGTGGATCCGCTGGACGCGTTGGCCAAACGCATGGCGGTGCGCTTTCGGCTCATCTGCTTCGATGAGTTCCATGTGGCTGACGTGACCGACGCCATGATCCTGCACCGCCTGCTGGCGGCGATGCACAAGTACGGCATCGGCATGGTCACCACCAGCAACTTCCACCCCGATGGGCTGTACCCCGACGGGCTGCACCGCGACCGCATCCTGCCCGCCATCGAGCTGCTCAAGCGCACGATGGAGGTCGTCAATGTCGACAACGGCACCGACTACCGCCGTCGCGCCCTGCAGCAGGTGCGCACCTACCTGACCCCACTGGGCGAAGCGACCGAACGCGAGATGGAGGCCATCTTCGAGCAATTGGCCGAGGCCCACGACGAAGACCCGGTGCTGCGCATCGAGGGGCGGGAAATCCGCGCCATTCGTCGTGCTGGCGGGGTGGTGTGGTTCGACTTCCGTACGCTGTGCGGCGGGCCACGCTCGCACAACGATTACCTGGAGCTGGCCAGCCAGTTCCACACGGTGCTGGTCAGCAACGTGCCGCAGATGCCGCCCAACATGGCCTCGGCGGCGCGGCGCTTCACGTGGCTGGTGGATGTGTTGTACGACCGGCGTGTCAAGCTGATCCTGTCGGCCGCCACGCCCCCCGAACAGCTGTACACCGAAGGGCCGCTGGCGCATGAATTCCCGCGCACCGTGTCGCGGCTGACCGAGATGCAGTCGGCCGAGTACCTGGCCCAACAGCGGCGCGACGTCGACACCGCGCTGACCTGACGGGGGCGGCGCCAGCCGCTGTCGCGCAGGCGATGGCGCAGCCATGGTCCCCCCCTTGGCGACGCCGGCGCGCGGGCCTACCATCGGCGCACGCTTGGGGTAGAGGAGACCGTGGCATGCCAGTGTTCGAGGCCGAGGGCCGTTCACCCGCGCTGTGGAGCACCCACACGGTGGTCAACCAGGTACCGGAATGGGCCGATGACGACCTGTGGGACGCCGACGTGGCGTTGCGTGAAGCGGTTGAGCAAGCCGGTGCCCACTGGGCTGCCGAGCGCCTGCAAACCTACGCACGGCAGGTCGGCAGCCCCGCAGCGCGCGCCGATGCGGTGGCGGCCAACGTGCACGGTCCGCAGCACCGCCCCTACGACGCGCGCGGGCATCGGTTGGACGCCGTCGACTTTCACCCTGCCTGGCACCACCTGCTGGGCCTGTTGCGCCAAGGTGGGTGGGTGACGCTGCCGTGGCGCGACGACCGCCCGGGGCGCTGGACGGCCTGGGCCGCCGGGTTTTACCTGCATGGGCAAATCGAGCAGGGTACGCTGTGCCCCGCGACGATGACGCAGGCCGCGGTGCCGTTGCTGCGGCGCGAGCCGGCGCTGTGGGCGCAGGTGGGCGACCCCCTGCTCAGCGACGCTTACGACCCGCGCGACATCCCGCTGCCGGCCAAGGCGTCGATATGGGTGGGCATGGGCATGACCGAAAAGCAAGGCGGCTCCGACGTACGCGCCAACACCACGACGGCGTGGCCGCTGGACGGCGGTGGCCGCGGTGGCGTGTACCGCGTGCGCGGACACAAGTGGTTTTACTCGGCGCCCAGCAGCGACGCGCACCTGGTCAGCGCGCGCATCGGCCCGGACGGTCCCATGGGGTGTTTTTGGGTGCCGCGCTGGTGGGGCGCGCAGCGCAACGCGGTGCGCATCCAGCGGCTGAAGGACAAACTGGGCAACCGCAGCAACGCCAGCGGCGAGGTCGAGTTCGAAGACGCCCTGGGCATCCTGATCGGCGAGGAGGGGCGCGGCATCGCCACGCTGGTCGAAATGGCCAGCTACACCCGCATCAACTGCGTGCTGGGCAGCGCCGCCATCGTGCGCGCGGCGTTGGTGCAGGCGCTGCACAGCGCGCGCCACCGGCAGGCCTTTGGGCGCGCGCTGGCGCAGCAGCCGGCGATGCGGGGCGTGTTGCTCGATCTGGCGCTGGAAAGCGAGGCCGCGCTGCAGCTGGGCCTGCGGCTGGCGCAGGCGTGCGAAGACGCGACGCCGCTCGATCAGGCGTGGCGGCGCATCGTCACCCCGGCGGCCAAATTCTGGGTGTGCAAGCGCGCCATCGCGGCTACGGCCGAGGCCATGGAAGTGCTGGGGGGCAACGGCTACGTGGAGGAGGGGACGCTGGCGCGCTTGCTGCGCGAAGCGCCCGTCAATTCGATTTGGGAGGGCTCCGGCAACGTCATGTGCCTGGACGTGCTGCGCGCCGTGCAGCGGCAGCCGCAAGCGGCGCACGCGCTGCTGAACGACTGGCGGCAGGCCCTGCACGGGGATGCCGCGGCCTTGGGGGCGTTGCACACGTTGGCTGCCGCCTGGCAAACCCAGACCGACGGGGCAGCGCTGGAGCACCAAGCCCGCTGGATCGCGCAAACCCTGGCGCTGTTGGCCCAAGCGGTGCTGCTGCGCACGCGTGCGCCGACGGCTGTGGCCGATGCCTTCATCGCCACCCGGCTGGGCGAGGCTGCGGTGGGCCAAACGTTGGGGGTCATCGACGCACGCCCGTGGGCCACCGACGCGATTTTGGCGCGAGCTTTGCCCGAGGCGTGACTTCAGCGGGGTGGCGGAGAGAGGGGGATTCGAACCCCCGAGGGGCTGTTAACCCCTACACGCTTTCCAGGCGTGCGACTTCGACCGCTCATCCATCTCTCCGCGTCGAAGCCCGTCATTGTACACGGCCAGTCCGACCGCTGGCGGCGTCGGGCGCCTCCTCACGCCGCGGGCGCGCGCTTGCTGTCGATCAGCTGCATCGCCGAGCCGATCAGCGTGGCCACTTCGGTCATGTTGCTGGGCACGATCAGGGTCGTGGTGGCGTCGTGGGCCACGCGGGCGTAGGCTTCGACGGCCTTTTCAGCCACCTTGAGCTGCACCGCCTGCTCGCCGCCGGGCTGCCGGATCGCGGCGGCGATGCGCTCGATCGCCTGGGCGGTCGCTTCGGCCACCTCGCGGATCGCCGCCGCTTCGCCCTGGGCCTGGTTGATGGCGGCTTGCTTTTCGCCTTCGGACTTGGCGATGAAGGCGGCACGCTCGCCCTCGGCCAAGTTGATTTGCTCCTGCCGCTTGCCTTCGGAGGCAGCGATCAGGGCGCGCTTTTCACGCTCGGCGGTGATTTGCGCCTGCATCGCACGCAAAATCTCAGCAGGCGGCGTCAAGTCCTTGATTTCATAGCGCAATACCTTGACACCCCAGTTCAGCGCCGCTTCGTCGATGGCGTTGACGACCTGGGCGTTGATCATCTCGCGCTCCTCGAACGTCTTGTCCAACTCCAGCCGGCCGATGACGCTGCGCAACGTGGTCTGCGCCAGTTGCGTGATGGCCAGCACGTAGTTGGACGAGCCGTAGCTGGCGCGCATCGGGTCGGTGACCTGAAAGTACAGGATGCCGTCCACCTTGAGCTGGGTGTTGTCCTTGGTGATGCAGATTTGCTCTGGGACATCGAGCGGGATTTCCTTCAGGCTGTGCTTGTAGGCCACTTTCTCGATGAAGGGCACGACGAAGTTGAGGCCGGGCGCCAGCGTGCGGTCGTAGCGGCCCAGCCGCTCGACCACCCAGGCGGTCTGCTGCGGCACGACCTTGATCGACTTGACGACAAAGATGACCGCCACGACGGCGACGACGAAAGCGATTTCCATGGAGAGCTCCCTTTGGGGTGTGGCCTTTTGTTCAGGTGGCGGGCTGCAGGACCAAGCGGTTGCCGTGCACGGCGTGGATGCGCCAGGCGCCAGGGTGGGGCGGGCTGCCGGGCAGCGCTTCGGCCACCCACTCAGCGCCACGGTAGCGCACGCGGGCGGTGCCGTCGGCGTCCCAGGCCGCCACGTACACGGTCTGCCCGATGTCCAGCTCCGCCACCGCGGGCGGGGTGGTTGCCCGGTGGCGCAAGCGCCTCCAGGCCCACGCGGCCACGCTCATGCCCGCCACTCCCGCCGCAGCGAGCAGTTGCTGGCTCACACCCAGCCCGGCGTGGGCGGCCACGGCGCCGCCCACTGCGCCCAGCGCCAGCATCAGCAACAAGAAGGTGCCGCTCGTCAGCTCGGCCGCCACCAGCGCGCCGGCCAGCACCCACCACAGCGTGGCGTCATCCATCGGCCATCCCCTTGGCATACACTCGCGTGCTTATGAAATTCCGCTTTCCTATCGTCATCATCGACGAAGATTACCGATCCGACAACACCTCGGGCTTGGGCATCCGGGCGCTGGCGCAGGCCATCGAGGCCGAGGGTTTCGACGTCGTGGGCGTGACCAGCTACGGGGACCTGAGCCAGTTCGCCCAGCAGCAAAGCCGCGCCAGCGCCTTCATTTTGTCGATCGACGACGAGGAGGTCAGCGGCAACCCCGACGACGACCCGGCGGTGCAAAACCTGCGCGCCTTCATCCAGGAGGTGCGGCGCAAAAACGCCGAGGTGCCGATCTACGTCTACGGCGAGACGCGCACCAGCCGCCACCTGCCCAATGACATCCTGCGCGAGCTGCACGGCTTCATCCACATGTTCGAGGATACGCCGGAATTCGTCGCCCGGCACATCATCCGCGAAGCCAAGGCCTACCTGGAGTACATCCAGCCACCGTTTTTCAAGGCGCTGCTGGACTACGCAGAGGACGGCTCGTACTCCTGGCACTGCCCGGGGCATTCGGGCGGGGTGGCGTTCCTCAAAACGCCGGTGGGGCAGATGTTCCACCAGTTTTTTGGCGAGAACATGCTGCGCGCCGACGTGTGCAACGCCGTCGAAGAGCTGGGCCAGTTGCTCGACCACAACGGCGCCATCGGCGAAGCCGAGCGCAACGCCGCGCGCATCTTCAACGCCGACCACTGCTTCTTCGTCACCAACGGCACCAGCACCAGCAACAAGATGGTCTGGCACCACACGGTGGCGCCGGGCGACGTGGTGGTGGTGGACCGCAACTGCCACAAATCGGTGCTGCACGCGATCATCATGACCGGGGCGATCCCGGTGTTCCTCAAGCCCACGCGCAACCACTACGGCATCATCGGCCCGATCCCGCAAAGCGAGTTCGAGCCCACCGCGATCCAGGCCAAGATTGCCGCCCATCCGCTGCTGCAAGGGGTGGATCCGGCGCAGGTACGCCCCAAGATCCTGACGCTGACGCAGTCGACCTACGACGGTGTGCTGTACAACACCGAAACCATCAAGCGCATGCTCGACGGCTACGTGGACAACCTGCACTTCGACGAGGCCTGGTTGCCGCACGCGGCGTTTCACCCCTTTTACGGCACCTACCATGCGATGGGGCGCAAGCGCCCGCGGCCGCAGCACTCGGTGGTGTACTCGACGCAGTCGATCCACAAGCTGCTGGCCGGCATCAGCCAGGCGTCGCAGGTGCTGGTGCAGGACTCGCAGACGCAAAAGCTGGACCGCCACCTGTTCAACGAAGCCTACCTGATGCACACCTCCACCAGCCCGCAGTACAGCATCATCGCCAGCTGCGACGTGGCCGCGGCGATGATGGAGCCGCCCGGCGGCACCGCGTTGGTGGAGGAAAGCATCGTCGAGTCGCTGGACTTTCGGCGTGCGATGCGCAAGGTCGATGCCGAATTCGGCCCCGACGAGTGGTGGTTCCAGGTCTGGGGCCCGGAGGCGCTGGCCGAGGAGGGCATCGGTCGCGCCACCGACTGGGTGCTCAAGCGCACCGACGCCGATGGCGTGCAAACCAGCGACGGTGAAGACGCCTGGCACGGCTTTGGCGACATGGCGCCGGGCTTCAACATGCTCGACCCGATCAAGGCCACGATCATCACCCCGGGCCTCAACCTGAAGGGCGACTTCGCGCCGACCGGTATTCCGGCCAGCATCGTGACGAAGTTTTTGGCCGAGCACGGCGTGGTGGTGGAAAAGACGGGGCTGTACTCGTTTTTCATCATGTTCACCATCGGCATCACCAAAGGCCGCTGGAACACGCTGCTGACCGCGCTGCAGCAGTTCAAAGACGACTACGACCGCAACCAGCCGATGTGGCGGGTGATGCCGGAGTTTTGCCGCAAGCAACCGCGCTACGAACGCATGGGGCTGCGCGACCTGTGTCAGTTTGTGCACGAGATGTACGCCAAGTACGACGTGGCGCGCCTGAGCACCGAGATCTACCTGAGCGACCTCACGCCGGCAATGAAGCCCAGCGACGCCTACGCCCAGATCGCGCGCCGCAACACCGAGCGCGTGCCCATCGACGAGCTGGAGGGGCGTGTCACCACCGCGCTGATCACGCCGTACCCGCCGGGCATCCCATTGCTCATCCCGGGCGAAGTGTTCAACCGCAAGATCGTGGAATACCTGAAGTTTTCGCGCGAGTTCAACGAGCGCTGCCCCGGTTTCGAGACCGACATCCACGGCCTGGTGGTGGAGGAGGGGTTCGACGGCCGCAAGCGCTACTACGCCGACTGCGTGCGCCAGTGACCGCCGCGCTTGCGCTGGGTCAAACCCTGCGCGCGCGGGCCGCGGTGCCTCGCACGGGATGCGCTACAGTGTGGTCATCGGTCCCAGGGGCCTGACGTAGGAGTGTGCAACCATGTTTCCCGAGTACCGCGACCTGATCAGCAAGCTCAAAACCACCGACACCCACTTCGCGCGCCTGTTCGACAAACACAACGAACTCGACGAGCGCATCCAGCGTATGGAGCAGGGCATTGAGCCGGGCACGCACGAGCAAATCGAGACGCTCAAAAAAGAAAAGCTGCTGCTGAAAGACCAACTGTACGATCTGTTGCGCAAGGCCGCGGCCACGGCCTGAGGCCACCGTGGCGCGCTCACTCGGCGCGCGCCTGCACCGACGGCACGTCGACACGGCGCGCGCCATCGAAGCGCGCACGCCAGTACGCGCCGTCCAGGCGCTCCAGCCGCACCTGGGCGCCGGGCCGTGGCGAGTGCACGAAGCGCCCTTGCCCCACGTAAATACCTACGTGGCTGTACGGGCGACCCAACGTGTTGAAAAAGACCAAATCCCCAGGCTCCAGCGCATCGACGCCGATGGGGCGGGTGGCCTGGGCCTGTTCGGCGGCGGTGCGCGGCAGCGCAATCCCCAACCCTTCGCGGAAGGTGCTTTGCACAAAGCCGCTGCAATCCACGCCTTGGTCGAAGTCGGTGCCGCCACGGCGGTAGGGCACGCCAACGTAGGCCATCGCGAGCACGAGGGCCCCGGCGCGCTGGCGCCCCGCATCGTCGGGCATCGGCCGCGGGGCGTGCGGCGCCAGTTCGCCTCGGCGCGCCAACCAGTCCGTGATAGGATCGGCCCCCGTGGTGGCGGGGGCGGCAGCGCGCGGCGGCGACGCGCAACCGGCCAGCAGCACCGCGGCTGCGGCGGCTGCACACCACCCTACACCCCATCGCGTCGCGTCGAACATGATGCGGCCAACGATAGCCGGTGCCGGCGCCGACGTCAACGCCCGGGTGCCAACCACAACCCACAGGACCATGATGTTGTTGGATGCAAGCGACTGCCAGCTGGTGCTGGTGGACTACCAGGCGCGGCTCATGCCCGCCATCGCCCATGGCGACGAGGTGCTCGACCGTGCCAACCGGCTGGCCGCACTGGCCACGTTGTTCGGCGTGCCCTGCTGGGGAACGGAACAGGTGCCCGACAAGCTCGGCCCGATGCCCCCAACGTTGCGCCAGGCTTGTCGGCAGGTGTGGGCCAAGGCCGCTTTTGACGCCAGCGACACGCCTCTGCAGCAACACCTGTGCGCGCCACCGCGCCCGGCCGGCAACGCGCGCAGCCTGCCACGGCACTTGCAAAAGCCAGCGGCGCCACCGCGCCACACCGTCGTGCTGGCCGGCTGCGAGGCGCACGTGTGCGTGATGCAAACCGCGTTGACCCTGCTGGAGCACGACGAGCTCGAGGTGGTGGTGGTCACCGACGCCTGTGGCTCGCGCCGGGAACGTGACCGCGACGCGGCGTTCGACCGGCTGGCGGCCGAGGGGGCGACCCTCGTGACCACCGAGATGGTGGGCTTCGAGTGGCTGCGCAGCGCGCGCGACGAACGCTTCGCCCAGGCGCTGGCCATCCTGAAGTAGCGGCTGTCCACGGACCGCCCCCCTGAGAACACGGGGACGTGGACGGGGGCGGCTTCGAAAAAGCCGGCGCCTATCATAGAGGTTAGCTATCGCTAAATAAGAATATCGCAATGTTTAGGGTAAATGCCCATGGTGAACTCGATGCTGAGGATCCGATAATCGGCTGCCGGTCGGTTGCTGACCGTTTGCGATTCCTTTTCGATCAGGAGATGGAGCATGTCTATCATTTCTAGACAACGTCGTCGGGTGTTGCGCGCCGGCGGGGCTGTGGCGACGCTGGTGTCGCTGGGGGTGATCACGAGCGAGCAGGCGCTGGCGCTGCCGCGTGAGGCGTTTGCGAGCAAGAGTTTGGCTGAGGCGCTCAACGCGGTGGGTGGTCAGCCGGCCACGAGCGACCAGGTGCAGATTGTGTCGCCGGACATTGCTGAAAACGGTGCGGTGGTGCCGGTGGGTGCGGTGAGCAAGATCCCCAACACGACGGAGATTTACCTGTTGGTGGAGAAGAACCCGACGCCGCTGGC
>NZ_SMAH01000001.1 GCF_004342625.1 Tepidimonas ignava | reverse complement strand
TTCAGATACAGCAGCGCGATCATCACGCGCAGCGGCACGCGCGGACGCCCGGCGTTGGACACCCGGGCTGCGCGCACCGGCGCTTCGCCAAAGAGGTCCAGATCGGGCATCGCGACACCTGCGCGCGCTTTGCGCATGAACAGGTGCGCCAGCCTTGCCTCCAACTCCTGCCACGGCATGCGCGAGGCCAACACCGCCAGCGGATGGCGCAGGTCGATCATCTGATCGAGCCGGGCGCGGAAGAAGTCCTCGGTGGCGGGGCAGGCAAACATCGAAAAACTCCCAGAAAACGGCGCATCAGACATCAGATCTGGGGGAAATTGTACTCGCAAACAGACAATAACACAAGAAAAATCATGATGTTATGAATATTTCAGGGGCGACTTGGTAAGGTGCCGAAAGCCCAACTCGTAGTAGGCCAGGCCCACCAGGCCTTTGTCTTCCAGCTTGGCGTGCAACTGCTTGCCAAACGGACCGTCCAGCACCGCATCCGCTTCGCGCGGGTTGCCAAACATGAACGGAAAGTCGTAGATAGCAAACTCTTTGACGATGCTGGCCAAGATGCCCGAATTCATCGACGCCATTTCCAGCGTACCACCTTGCAGTGCGGACACGTTGGCTTGGTCGCTACCCAAAACACCTCCCGCAAAAACCTGCACCTTGAGTCGCCCCCCGGACTTTTGCTCCACCAGTTCGGCAAACTTATCCATCCCCTGCACGATCGGGTGACCTTTGGCGTTTTGGTTGGCAAACTTGATGACGCGCGTCTGCGCCTGCACCCCGCCCAACAACCCCATGGCAGCCACTGCCACCGCCGCTTTGCACAACGTGCGCTTGTTCAACATCACCGTCTCCTAGGATGACCAGGGTCGAATCGCGGCGGGCCCTAACCCATCCGGAGCGCGCCGGCCCGCCGGGGCTGCACGCACCGGGTCTCGGCATCAGCCGTAGAACCAACGGTACGGCACCATCACCAACGCCGGAAACAGCACCAACAGCAGCAACACCACCAGCTGCGCCAGCAAAAACGGCCACACGCCACGGGCAACGTGCTGGATCTTCATGCGCCCCACACCCGCGACGACATTGAGCACCGTACCCACTGGCGGGGTCACCAATCCAATGGAGCCCATCATCACGAACAGCACCCCAAAATACACGGGGTCAATACCCGCAGCTTTGACCACCGGCACCAACACCGGTGCCAGGATCAAGATGGTGGGCGTCAGATCCATGACCATGCCCACCAGAAACAGCATGCCCAAAATGGCCAACAACAGCAGCGTCGGTCGGTCCATCAGCGGCTGAAGCCACTCGGTCAGTTCCCCGGGCAAGTTCGCCACAGTGATCAGCCACGCTCCGACGGCCGCCGTCGCCACCATAAACATGATGACCGCTGTGGTGCGCGCCGCCGCCGCAAACGTCTCCAGCAGCTTGCGCCACGTCAGCTCGCGGTACACCAGTGTGGCCACCAACCAGGCGTATACCGCAGCCACCACGGCCGCCTCGGTAGGGGTGAATACGCCAGCCTTAAGACCCACCAGCACGATGAACGGCAGCAGCAACGCCCAGGCCGCCTGACGCGCAGCGCGCACGACTTCGGTCAAACGGGCGCGCGCAGGCCGCGTCACGGCCTCACGCCGGGCCACCCACCACCACGCCACCGCAATGGCCACTCCCATCAATACACCGGGCACGATACCCGCCATGAACAAGCGTCCAATCGAAACATTGGCTGCAACGCCAAAAATCACAAAGGGAATCGACGGAGGGATGACTGGCGCAATGATTCCACCACTGGCAATAAGCCCCCCGCTACGTTCACGTGAGTGTCCCGCCTTGACCATCATGGGGAGCAGCAGTGCGGCCAGCGCCGCCGTATCGGCCACAGCCGACCCCGACAACGACGCCAGCAAAACGCCAGCCACAATGACGACAAACCCAAGCCCGCCACGCACATGACCAACCAACGCCATGGCCAGATCGATGATGCGTCGACTCAACCCACCGGCATTCATAATCTCGCCGGCCAACATAAAAAATGGCACTGCCAGCAATGGAAAACTATTAGCCCCCTCCAACACGTTTTGAGCTATGATTTGCGGATCAAATACACCCATGTATGCCATCAAAGCCACGCCAGCCAGTAGCAAGGCGTAGGCCACGGGAATACCCAGCGCGATGGCACCCAGCAAGGCGCCGACGAAGATCACGATGGTCATTGGGCGTCCCCCTGGCCGTGGCCCGGCGCCGTCGTTTGAGGGTGCCAGTCCGCCAGACTCAGCCGACCCGCCAGCAACCGCCACGCGTCCATCAGCAGCCACAGCCCCGACAGCACGGCGAACACGAGCCCCGCGGCGTACAGCCAGGCCACGGACCACCCTGTCACGGGCGCGGTGGTGTCCCAGTTGATGCGGGTCTGCGCCCAGCTACCCTGCAACAACAACCACGTCACCCACAGCATCAGCGCATGGCCCACCAACAGCACCACGCGCTGCAGCCAACGGGGCAGCCATGCGACCAGCAGGTCCACGCCCATGTGGGCGCGGTCACGCACCGCCAGCGCCGCCCCCACGAACACCAGCCACACGAACAACCAGCGCGACAACTCCTCCGACAGCGTCAGGCCGCTGTCAAATGCGTAGCGCAACACCACGTTGGCAAACACCATCACCACCATCGCCGCCAAAACCAGCACCAGCACGCCGTCCAACATGCGGCACAGGCGATCCATCCATCGGTCAAGCATGTCTCGGGTCTCCTTGAGGACACATTTTGTACTAACCAGTTAGTTTTTTTACTAGGGGAAACCCTAACCAAGCGCCGGACAACTCGATTCAGACCCGGGCGAGTGGGTCGGCGCGCACGTAGCGCACCACCATCTCCACCACTTCGTCGCGGCGACGGCGCACGACCTCGGGATCGGTGCTGTCGCGCTTGAAAATCAGGTCGAAGGTGTGCCGGTTGGACACACTGAAAAACGCCAACGCCGAGATCGCCGCATGCAGGTCCAGCGGATCGATGCCCGGGCGAAACACCCCTTGCGCAACCCCCCGCTCGTACAGCGCACGCACGGCGGTGATGGCCGGCACGTTCAGCTCCTGGATCACGCGGCTGCGCGCCAAGTACTGGCCGCGATGGATGTTTTCCGACATCACCAGGCGAATAAACGGCTCGTTGGAGCGATGATGGTCGAAGGTGTACGCCACCAGCCGACGCAGCGCCTCTTCGGGCGGCAGGTCTTCCAGGTGCAGCGCCGCTTCCTGGGCACGCATGCGCCGGTAAGCCTCCTCCAGCACCGCCAGGTACAACCCTTCTTTGCTGCCAAAGTAGTAATAAATCATGCGCTTGGAGGTGTGGGTAGCATCGGCGATGGCGTCGATGCGCGCCCCCGCCAGGCCTTTTTCGCCGAACTCGCGTGTGGCCACCTCCAAAATGTTGGCCATCGTGCGCTCGGGGTCGTTGGTGCGGCCGGTTTTGCCGCTGCCGCGGGCGTTGGTTGCAGTGCGGGGGGTAGCCATGGTGCGCCTACTATACGCCGCAGCGGCTGCCGTCCGTGACGGGCGGCTACACTGGCGGGCTGTGCGCCAGGCCCTGGCGTGACGCTGGTTGTGATCGATGTCCATGTCTGCCCCACCTGTGTTGTCCACCCCGTCGTTGCCGCGGCGCATGGCCTGCTGGCTGTACGAAGGGATGCTGCTGTTCGGCGTGGTGTTCATCGCCGGCTACCTGTTCGGCGCGCTGACCCAGCAACGCCATGCGCTGCAATACCGGCACGAGCTGCAAGCGTTTATGTTCGTGGTGCTGGGCCTGTACTTCACCTGGTTTTGGCACAAAGGCCAGACGCTGGCGATGCAGACGTGGCACATCCGCCTTGTCGCGGCCGACGGTGGGCCGGTTTCGCAAGGACGGGCGCTGCTGCGTTACGTGCTGGCGTGGGTGTGGTTCTGGCCACCGCTGGCGCTGCGCGCGTGGCTGGAGCTGCCGGTGGCCGAGGTGCTGGTGCTGCTGGGCGGCTGGGTGGCCGTGTGGGCGTTGCTGGCGCGTTTTCACCCCCAGCGGCAGTTCTGGCACGACGCGTTGGCGGGCACGCGCTTGGTCGACGCGCGGGCGCTGCGCCCCCAGGGGGGACGGGCATGAGCCGGCCCGCGTTTTCGCTGTGCGTGTACTGTGGCTCGCGCGACGGCGGTGACCCTGCGTGGGCGGCGCTGGCCGAGCACGTCGGCGCGTGGATCGGCCGTCATCGCGGACGGCTGGTGTACGGCGGCGGCAACGCTGGGCTGATGGGGCGCGTGGCCACCGCCACGCTGGCCGCCGGCGGGACCGTGGTGGGCGTGATCCCGCGCAGCCTGGTGGCGCGCGAGCTGGCCAAGCGCGATTGCACCGAGCTGCACGTGGTGGACACGATGCACCAGCGCAAACAGATGATGGCCGAGCGCGCCGACGCGTTCGTGGCCCTGCCCGGCGGGTTGGGCACGCTGGAGGAACTGTTCGAGGTGTGGACCTGGCGCCAGCTGGGCTACCACGACAAGCCCATCGGCATCCTCAACGCCGGCGGCTATTACGACGGCCTGCTGCGTTTTGTGCAGGCCAGCGCCGACGCCGGTTTCGTCAGCGCGTGGCAGCAAGGCCTGGTCGATGTCGATGCCGACCCGGATGCGCTGTTGCCCCGCTTGGTGCAGGCAGCCGGCTGCACGCCCCCGTCGCGCTTGGAAGCGATTTGAGCGGCCGCGGCCACAGCCGCGCCGCGCGGTCACTCAAATCGCGGCGTCGTCCTCTTCGCCGGTGCGGATGCGGATCACCCGCTCGACCGGCGTGACAAAAATCTTGCCGTCGCCAATCTTGCCGGTGCGCGCGGCGCGCACGATGGCGTCGAGGCAGCGTTCGACATCGTCATCGCGCACGACGACGTCGATGCGCACCTTGGGCAAAAAGTCCACCACGTACTCCGCACCCCGGTACAGCTCCGTGTGGCCTTTTTGGCGCCCAAACCCTTTGACCTCGGTCACCGTCAAACCCGTCACACCCTGCTCGGCCAGGGCCTCACGCACTTCTTCGAGCTTGAACGGTTTGATGATGGCGGTGATCTGCTTCATGCGGTACGACTCCGGATGGTGTTGGGGGTATGCGGCGCAGGGCACCTGGCGCGAATGATACAGGCGGGTGGTCCACGAGGTCGTGCTCAACCCCGCCAGCGGTTGGTGTTGGGGTAGCGCCAGTCCTTGCCGAAACTGCGGTGCGTGACACGGATGCCCACCGGAGCCTGGCGGCGCTTGTATTCGTTGATGCGCAGCAGCCGCACCACCTGCTCCACCGCGGCGCGGTCGAAGCCCTCGGCCACGATCTCGTCGACGCTGCGGTCGTTTTCCATGTAGCGCTCGACGATGGCGTCCAGCACGTCGTACGGCGGCAGCGAATCCTGGTCGGTCTGCCCCGGGCGCAGCTCGGCGCTGGGGGGGCGGGTGATGATGCGCTCGGGAATCGGGTTGGCCCCGCGTGCAAACGGGTCGTGCGCGTTGCGCCAACGCGCCAAACGCCACACCCAGGTCTTGGCCACGTCTTTCAGCACGGCAAACCCACCGGCCATGTCACCGTACAGGGTGCAGTAGCCGGTGGCCATTTCGCTCTTGTTGCCGGTGGTCAGCACGATGCTGCCAAACTTGTTCGACAGCGCCATCAGCAGCGTGCCGCGGATGCGCGCTTGCAGGTTTTCTTCGGTGGTGTCGGGCGCGCGCCCTTGCAGCAGCGGCTGCAACGCGCCCAGGAAGGCGTCGAACATCGGCCCGATCGGGATTTCATCGTAGCGCACCCCCAGCCGCGCCGCCATGTCGCGCGCGTCCAGCCAGGAGATCTCGGCCGTGTAGGGCGAGGGCATCATCACCGCACGCACGCGCTCGGGCCCCAGCGCGTCCACCGCGATGGCCAGCACCAGCGCCGAGTCCACCCCGCCCGACAGACCGATGATGGCGCCGGGAAAACCGTTTTTATCGACGTAGTCGCGCGTGCCCAGCACCAGCGCGCGCCAAAGGTCCTCGTCGGTGTCGGCCACCGGTGCCACGCTGCCTTGCACCTGCACCGGGGCGCGGCCGTCGGGGCGCTGCAACACGACGTGCAGCAGGTCTTCGGCAAACGCCGGCGCGCGCGCGGCCACCTGCCCGCGGGCGTCGAGCGCAAAACTGCGCCCCTCGAACACCAGTTCGTCCTGCCCACCCACCAGGTGCGCGTACACCAGCGGCCGAGCCGTCTCCAGCACCCGCTGGCGCATGGCCTGCTCGCGCTCGCCGCCTTTGCCCAGGTGGAACGGCGAAGCGTTGATGACGCACAGCACCTCGGCCCCCGCGGCCACGGTGTCGGCGGCCGGCCCCGGGTACCACGCGTCTTCGCAGATCAGCAGGCCGAGCCGCCAGCGCTGGCCGTCGACCTCGACGTCGAACACGCACGGCTGCTTGCCCGGCACGAAGTAGCGCCGCTCGTCAAAGACTTGGTAGTTGGGCAACTCACGCTTGGCGTAGCGGTGGGTGATGCGCCCCTCGTGCACGACAGTGGCGGCGTTGAGGCACGGCGTGCGCCCGACGCTGCGCCCCATGGCGGCTGCGCCCGGCACCGCCAGCGGTTGCCCGACCACGATGTGCAAGCCGCCCAGGTGCGCCGTCTGCTCCGCCACCTGCCGCACCGCCTCGTCGCACGCCGCGACGAAGGCCGGGCGCAGCAGCAAATCTTCGGCCGCGTAGCCGCAGATGGCCAACTCGGGCGTCAGCAGCACCTGCGCGCCCGCGGCGTGGGCCGCGCGCGCGGCGTCAACGATGCGCTGCGCGTTGCCGGCCAGGTCGCCGACGACGAAATTGCACTGGGCCACCGCGATGCGCAGGCTCATGTTCGACGCTCCCCGAGGTGGCCTTCGCCGCCCAACGTGTCAGGCGCCGTGTTGCGCACGGTAGGCTTGGACGCCGGACAGGATCTCCTGCCGTGCCTCGTCGACCCCGCCCCAGCCCAGCACCTTGACCCACTTGCCGGGGTCCAGGTCCTTGTAGTGCTCGAAAAAGTGCTCGATGGTGCGCAGCCGCACGGGGTTGAGGTCGTCGATGGTCTTCCAGCGCGAATACAGCGGCAGGATTTTTTCGGTCGGCACGGCCAGCACCTTGCCGTCGACGCCACCCTCATCCTCCATTTTGAGGATGCCCAGCGCGCGGCACGGCACCACGACCCCCGGCGGCAGCGGCACCGGCGTGATGACCAGCACGTCCACGGGGTCGCCGTCGCCGGCGATGGTCTTGGGCACATACCCGTAGTTGGTCGGGTAGTGCATCGCGGTGTTCATGAAGCGGTCGACGAAGATCGCGCCCGAGGCCTTGTCCACCTCGTACTTGATCGGCTCGCCGTGCATGGAGATTTCGATGATGACGTTGAAGGCGTCGGGCACTTTGTCGCCCGCGGTGACTTGGTCGAGGGACATGTTGGATCCAGCGTAAGGGTTGGAAAACGTGGTGGGACGTCGCGCCCGCGGCGCATCGGCAGGCCGCAAGCCCCCATCAATGAGTCTGGTCGATTTTACTGGCGCCAGGCTGACGCGTCGGCGCCACACGGGGGGTGCAATGGGCGCGTCCTTGCGCTACATTGATGCCGTTGGCCAATCGCCGCACGCCCAGCCGGGGACGGGGGCTGCGTGCGGCGAGGAAGCAACGCAGTGGAAGCCGACGATGGCTGGCACCCCACCCTGCGTTGGCTTCCTCCTCCCGAGACAACCACCTTGCACAGGCAGGAGACATCGGTATGGTTGGTCAATCCGCGTTGATATTTGCCATCGTGTGTGCGTTGGCGGCCGTGGCCTACGGGCTGTGGGCGCGCGCATGGATTTTGGGGCAAGACCCCGGCAACCCGCGCATGCAAGCCATCGCTGCGGCGGTGCAAACCGGCGCCGCGGCGTACCTGGCCCGGCAGTACAAAACGATTGCCATCGTCGGCGTGGTGCTGGCGGTGCTGATCGGCGTCTTTTTGGACGGCGTCACGGCCATGGCGTTCGTCGTGGGCGCGGTGTTGTCGGGCGCGTGCGGCTTCATCGGCATGAACGTGTCGGTGCGTGCCAACGTGCGCACGGCGCAGGCCGCGGCCAAGGGCATCGCCCCGGCGCTGGAGGTGGCGTTCCGTGGCGGCGCCATCACCGGCATGCTGGTGGTGGGGCTGGGGCTGCTGGGCGTGGCGGCGTTGTACGGCTTGTTGGTCGGCAACGGCCAGCTCACGCCGGACCGCAAGCTGAGCACCCTGCTGCAGCCGCTCATCGGGCTGGCGTTTGGGGCGTCGCTGATCTCGATCTTCGCGCGGCTGGGGGGCGGCATCTTCACCAAGGGGGCGGACGTGGGCGCCGACCTGGTGGGCAAGGTGGAAGCCGGCATCCCCGAAGACGACCCGCGCAACCCCGCGGTGATCGCCGACAACGTGGGCGACAACGTCGGCGACTGCGCCGGCATGGCGGCCGACCTGTTCGAGACCTACGCGGTGACGCTGATCGCCACCATCGTGCTGGGGGCGCTGTTGGTGACGGCGGCGCCGGTGCAGGCCAGCCTGTACCCGCTGGTGCTGGGCGGGGTGTCGATCCTGGCCTCGATCGTGGGCACCTTCTTCGTGCGCGCCACGCCCGAGATGAAAAACGTCATGCCCGCGCTGTACAAAGGCCTGATCGTCGCGGGCGTGGTGTCCGCCATCGCCTTTTACGGTGTGACCGTGTGGCTGATCCCGGACGACGCGATCGCCGCCAGCGGCACCCAGTGGCGTCTGTGGGCATCGGCGTTGGTGGGGCTGGCGCTGACCGCCGCCATGGTGTGGATCACCGAGTACTACACCGGCACCGACTACGCGCCCGTGCGCCACGTCGCGCAGGCGTCGACCACCGGCCACGCCACCAACATCATCGCCGGCATCGGGGTGAGCATGAAGTCCACCGCGTGGCCGGTGCTGGCGGTGTGCGTGGCCATCATCGTGTCGTACGCGTTGGCCGGTTTGTACGGGGTGGCGGTGGCCGCCACGGCGATGTTGAGCATGGCCGGCATCGTGGTGGCGCTGGACGCCTACGGCCCCATCACCGACAACGCCGGCGGCATCGCCGAAATGGCGGAGCTGCCCTCCAGCGTGCGTGCCGTCACCGACCCGCTGGATGCCGTGGGCAACACCACCAAAGCCGTGACCAAGGGCTACGCCATCGGCTCGGCGGGGCTGGCGGCGCTGGTGCTGTTTGCCGACTACACCCACAAGCTGGAGACCGTCGGCCACGGCAGCCGCTTCGATTTGTCGGACCCGATGGTCATCGTGGGCTTGTTCATCGGCGGCCTGATTCCGTACCTGTTTGGCGCGCTGGCCATGGAGGCCGTGGGCCGCGCCGCGGGCAGCGTGGTCGAGGAAGTGCGGCGCCAGTTCCGCGAAATCCCCGGCCTGATGGACGGCAGTGCGCAACCCGAATACGGCCGCGCCGTGGACATGCTGACCACCGCCGCCATCAAAGAGATGATGCTGCCCAGCCTGCTGCCGGTGGTGGTGCCGATCGTCGTCGGCGTGGCGCTGGGGCCGGTGGCCCTGGGCGGCTTGCTGATGGGCACGATCGTCACCGGGCTGTTCGTCGCGATCAGCATGTGCACCGGCGGCGGCGCATGGGACAACGCCAAGAAGTACATCGAGGACGGTCACTTTGGCGGCAAGGGCTCGGACGCGCACAAAGCCGCCGTGACCGGGGACACCGTCGGCGACCCCTATAAGGACACCGCGGGCCCGGCGGTCAACCCGCTCATCAAGATCATCAACATCGTGGCGTTGTTGATCGTGCCCCTGTTGGCCTGAGTCACAACCACTGCGCGATGGCCTCGATGTCCTCGGCAAAGAGCTGACCGCGCTCGGCCATGACGATGCGGCCATCGCGTCCGCGCACCAGCGTGATGGGCAGGCCCTTAGGCTTGGGCATCAGGCGCTGCACCTCGGGCGTCACCCACGCCACGGGAAACGCGTAACCGCGCTGCTGCAGGTAGCGCACCGCGGCCTCGCGCGTGCGGTCGATGGACAGCGTCAGCAACTGCCAGCCCGGGCGTTGGCGGTGCCGCTGCCAAAACGCGTTGAGGTGCGGGGTGGTCACGGCGCAAAACGGGCATGTCGAGGCCCACCAGTACAGCACCAACACCTGCCCGTCGGCGCTGCGGGGCTCGAAGCGACCGCCATCCAGCAGCTCCATCGGCGGCACGGACCAAACCTGCCCCAGCGCCGGCAGCGGGGGCGCGCGCTTTTCCGCTTCCACGGCATCGGCCGGCTGCGCCCGCACCGTCCACGGCGCGCACACGGCGGCGGCCGCCGTCACCAACCAGGGTCTGCGTCGAATCGCCATCGCCACTCCTCGGGTACACTGTGCGGGCAAACCCCGAGCCCATGGGGACTTGCCGCTGGCGATAATCTAGCGCACCATGGCCGAACGCGTCATCCCTCTGTACGACCAGCGCTTGTCGGCGCTGCCTGCGCCGCGCCCCGCGCGTCCCATCGTCGCCACGGGTGCGTTGTTCGACGCCCGGCAGCGCCCTTTGCGCGACCTGCGCATCAGCGTCACCGACCGCTGCAACTTCCGCTGCAGCTACTGCATGCCCAAGGAGGTGTTCGGCAACGACTACCCCTACCTGCCGCATGGCGATTTGCTGACGTTCGAAGAAATCACCCGCTTGGCCAAGGTCTTTCTGGCGCATGGCGTGCGCAAAATCCGCCTGACGGGGGGCGAGCCCCTGCTGCGCAAAAACATCGAGCGGCTGGTGGAGCAGCTCGCCGCGCTGCGCACGGTGGACGGCCAAGCGCCGGAGCTGACCCTGACCACCAACGGCAGCCTGTTGGCGCGCAAGGCCCGCGCGTTGCGCGACGCCGGGCTGCAGCGTGTCACGGTCAGCCTGGACGCGCTGGACGACGACGTGTTTCAGCGCATGAACGACGTCGGCTTTCCGGTGCGTGCCGTGCTGCACGGCATTGAAACCGCGCTGGCGGTGGGGTTGGCGCCGATCAAGGTCAACATGGTCGTCAAACGCGGCACCAACGACGACCAGATCGTGCCGATGGCGCGCCACTTTCGCGGCAGCGGCATCGTCTTGCGTTTCATCGAATACATGGATGTCGGCAGCTCCAACGGTTGGTGCATGGACGAGGTGCTGCCCAGCGCCGAGGTGCTGGCGCGCCTGCAGCAGCACTTTGCTCTGGTGCCGCTGCAACCCAGCGCCCCGGGTGAGACGGCCGAACGCTGGGGCTACGCCGGCGCGCACGGCCAGCACGACCCCGCACTGGGTGAAATCGGCCTCATCAGCAGCGTCACCCAGGCGTTTTGCCGTGACTGCAACCGCGCCCGCCTGTCCACCGAAGGGCGGCTGTACCTGTGCCTGTTCGCCGAGCGTGGCTACGACCTGCGCGCGCTGCTGCGCGGCGGCGCCGACGACGCCGAGCTGGCCAGCGCCATCGCGGCGATATGGCAGGGGCGGCATGACCGCTACTCCGAAATCCGCGCCACGCTGCCTCCGGAAACGCGCCGCAGCGCGCGGCGCATCGAAATGAGCTACATCGGTGGTTGACCTCATCCCCGCTGACGCCGACTGGACCGCACCGCAGCCAGGCGCCCTCACCGGACTGGTGCTGGCCGGTGGCCGCGGCAGCCGCATGGGCGGCGCTGACAAAGGGCTGCAAACCCTGCACGGTATGCCGCTGGCGCTGCACGCCTTGCTGCGCTTGCAACAGCAGCGCGGCGGCTGGGTCGGTCCTTGCATGATCAACGCCAACCGCAACTTGGCTGCGTACGAGGCGCTGGGCGTGCCGGTGTGGCCGGACGTCGTGGAGGGTTTTGTGGGCCCGCTGGCGGGCATGCTGACCGGACTGACCCACGCCGACACGCCGTGGGTGCTGACGGTGCCGTGCGACTCGCCACAGTTCCCGCTGGACTTGGCCGAGCGGCTGGCGCAGGCGGCCAGCGACGCGCGCGCCGACGCCGCCATGGCCGCCGCGCCCGAAGACGACGGCGCCGTGCGGCCGCAGCCGGTGTTTTGCCTGCTGGGCGTGCACCTGCTGCCCCGCCTGCACGCCTACCTGCGCGAGGGCGGACGCAAGATCGACACCTGGCTGCGCAGCGTGCGCTGCGTCGACGTGCCGTTCGACCGCCCTGGCGACGACCCCCACGCCTTTGCCAACCTCAACACCCTGCAGGAGCTGCACGCGCTGCAGCGCGCCAGCGCCTCGGGTTCCTGTGCATGACGATGACCGCCACCCTGGAGCAGATTGCCGCCCAACTGCAAGGCTACGACCCGCACGCCCTGCCCGCTGACATGGTGGGGGCGTTTTTGGACCGGCTGGTGCAGCCCATCGCCGACGCCGAAACCGTGCCGCTGGCCGCCGCGCGCGAACGTGTGCTGGCGGCCGACGTCATCAGCCCGATGGACGTGCCGCCCCACGACAACGCCGCGATGGACGGCTACGCGCTGCGCGGCGCGGAACTTGCCACCACCGCCTCCACCCGGCTGCGCGTGGTGGGCGTCTGCTACGCCGGTCAAGCCGGTTGGGACGCCCCCATCCCAGCGCAAGCGTGCGTGCGCATCATGACCGGCGCGGTGATGCCGGCGGACTTGGACACGGTGGTGCCAGTGGAAATGGTGCGCGCCGGACGCGACGAGCACGGCGATTGGATCGAGGTGCCGGCTGGCGCCGTGCGCCCGGGCGAGCACCGTCGCCTGCGTGGCGAGGATCTGGCCCAAGGCCAACCCGCCCTGCGCCGCGGGCAGCGGCTGGGGCCTGCCGCGCTGGGGTTGGTGGCCAGCCTTGGGCTGCCGCAGGTCAACGTGGTGCGACGCGCGCGCGTGGCGTACTTCTCCACCGGCGACGAGGTGCTTTCCTTGGGGCAACCGTGGCGCCCCGGCGCCATCTACGACAGCAACCGTTACACCATCACCGCGATGCTGCACCGCCTGGGGGTGGAGGTCATCGACCTGGGCGTGGTGCCCGATGACCCGGTGGCGCTGGAAGCGGCGTTTCGCGACGCCGCCGCGCGGGCCGACGCCGTCATCACCAGCGGCGGCGTCAGCATGGGCGAAGCCGACCACACCAAGGCGATGATGCGCCGGCTGGGCGATGTGGTGTTTTGGCGCATCGCGATGCGCCCCGGGCGCCCGATGGCGGTGGGACGGCTGCAGCCCAGCGACCCGCAGCGCCCGCCGACGCTGCTGTTGGGGTTGCCAGGCAACCCGGTGGCGGCGATGGTGACGTTCATCGTCTTCGTGCGGCCCGCGCTGCTGCGCCTGATGGGGGCACAGGTGGCGCCGTGTGTGCCGTTGCGGGCGCGCAGCGCCGAGCCGATGCGCAAAAAGCCCGGCCGCACCGAATACCAGCGCGGTGTCGTCACCTGCGGCCCGGACGGCACCTTGAGCGTGCGCACCACGGGTCAACAAGGCTCGGGCGTGCTCAGCTCGATGGTGCAGGCCAACGGCCTGATCGTGCTGCACCACGAGCAAGGCAACGTGGCCGTGGGCGACGAGGTCGACGTGCTGATGTTCGACGGCGTGCTGTAGCGCCGCCCTCACCCCAGCAGCATCAGCGCCACCTGCAGCGCGATCAGCAACACCAGCACCGTGAGATCCACGCCGCCCACGGTGGGGATGACGCGCCGCAGCGGCGCCAACAGCGGCTCCAGCAAGCGCTGCAACGCCCCCATCAGCGGCGCGTACGGCTGCACCCAACTGAGCACGGCGTACACCAACAGCAGCACCATCAGCCCTTGCAGCGCCGTGCGCAGCACAAACTGCAGCGCCAGCAGCGGGATGCTGATCCAGTACGCCCCATGCCCCACGTCCAGCAACGCGTGCACGACACCCGCGTAGGCCAGCGCCAGCAGCAACGCCGCCAACAGGCTGCCCCAGTCGGTGTTGGCCTGCGCCCAGGCGCGCGGCAGGCTGCGCCGCATCGGCTGCACGATCCAGTCGGTCAACGCGATCACAAACGGCCCGGGTTGCTGCTGCATGCGGATGCGGCGCGTGTTCATCCAGCCGCGCAGCAGCGCCGCCCCCACCAACAGAAAAAACAACGTGTCGAGCAAAAACAGCACGATGCGCATGGCAGACCCACCGAACGGATTGGCGTGGCGCGCCGGCCCTCAGCGGCGGCCACCGGAGCGGCCACGGCGCGGGCGCGCCGGCTCCGATTGTGCCCCAGCCCCGCCGCGGCACGTACCCCGCTCGCGGCCCGCTGGGGCAGCTTGGCCTGCCTTGCGCGACGGCTGCGCCCGGCCGGCGGGCGCCGCGCGGCGCGCCCCACGCCCCCCGTCTCGCCCCGGCTCGGCGGCGCCGCGGGGGGGTGCTGCGGCCTCGTCGTCCTCGTCGCGCACCAGGCGGAAGTCGATCCGCCGGCCGTCCAGGTCGACCCGGCTGACCTGCACCCGCACGGGCGTGCCCAGCGTGTAGCGCACGCCGGTGCGCTCACCCCGCAGCTCCTGGCGCCGCTCGTCGTAGTGAAAATACTCGCCCCCCAGTTCGGTGATGTGCACCAGCCCTTCGACGTACAGGCTGGTGAGCGTGACGAACAGGCCGAAACTCGTGACCGCGCTGACCGTGCCGGCGAACTCCTCGCCCAGGTGCTCACGCATGTACTTGCACTTGAGCCACGCCTCGACGTCGCGGCTGGCTTCGTCGGCACGGCGCTCGTTGCCGCTGCAGTGCAAACCGGCCGCTTCCCAGCCCAGCACCTCGTCGGTGGGGCGACCGCGCGTGCGCGTCATCGCCTCGGAGCTGCCACGCTCCTGCATGCGCTTGGCCAGCTTGGCCTGCGCCTCGCCCGGCAGCGGCAGCGCCGGCAGGTGGTAGCGCTCGCCTTTCAGGATGGCCTTGATGACCCGGTGCACCAGCAGGTCGGGGTAGCGTCGAATGGGGCTGGTGAAGTGCGTGTAGGCCTCGAACGCCAAGCCAAAGTGGCCGACGTTGTGCGGCGAGTAGATGGCCTGCTGCATCGAGCGCAGCAGCATTTGGTGGATTTGCGCGGCGTCGGGGCGGTCGGCCGTGGCCTGGGAAATGGCTTGGAAGTCCCGCGGGCGGGGCTGGTCCGGCACGTTGACCGCCACCCCGACGGCCTTGAGGTACTCGCGCAACAGCTCGACTTTGTCGGCCGACGGCGCCTCGTGCACGCGGTACAAGCAGGGGTGCTGGTGGCTGGCGATGAACTCGGCCGCGCAGACGTTGGCCGCCAGCATCGCCTCTTCGATCAGACGGTGGGCGTCGTTGCGCGTGCGCGGCTCGATGCGCTCGATGCGACCGGCTTCGTCGCAAATGATTTGCGTCTCCACCGTCTCCAGGTCCACCGCGCCGCGCGCCTGCCGGGCCGCCAACAGCGCCCGGTACACGTCGTGCAGGTTGAGCAGGTGCGGCACCAGCGCGGCGTGGCGTTGCGCCTCGGGGCCGCGCGTGTTTTGCAGGATGGCGGCCACCTCGGTGTAGGTGAAGCGCTGGTGGCTGTGCATGACCGCGGGGTAAAACTGGTACGCCTGCACCTGCCCCTTGGCGTCGATGAGCATGTCGCACACCATGCACAGGCGGTCCACGCCCGGGTTCAGCGAACACAGCCCGTTGGAGAGCTTTTCCGGCAGCATCGGGATGACGCGGCGCGGAAAGTACACGCTGGTGGCGCGGTCGTAGGCGTCGATGTCCAGCGCCGAGCCGTTGCGCACGTAGTGGCTGACATCGGCGATGGCCACGAGCAAACGCCAGCCTTTGCCCCGGCCCACGCGCGCCGGCTCGCAGTACACGGCATCGTCGAAATCGCGCGCATCCTCGCCGTCGATCGTGACCAGCGGCACATCGGTCAGGTCGACGCGGCCGCGGCGATCCACCGCGCGCACCTTGTCCGGCAGCGCGCGCGCTTCGGCCAGCGCGGCCTCGGAAAACTGGTGCGGCACGCCGTACTTGCGCACCGCGATTTCGATCTCCATGCCGGGGTCGTCGATGTCGCCCAGCACCTCCGTCACCCGCCCTACGGGCTGGCCGTACAGGGCCGGCGGCTCGGTCAGCTCCACCACGACGATTTGCCCCGGTTGCGCCGCCCCCGTGGCGCCCTTGGGGATGAGCACGTCCTGGCCGTAGCGCCGGTCTTCCGGGGCCACGAGCCACACCCCCCCTTCTTGCAACAAACGGCCGATGATCGGCGCCTGGGGACGCTGCACGATTTCGGTCACGCGCCCCTCGGGGCGACCGCGGCGGTCGTGGCGCACGATGCGCACACGCACGCGGTCGCGGTGCAACACGGCGCGCATCTCGTTGGGCGGCAGGTAAATATCGGGCTGGCCGTCGTCGCGCACGACGAAGCCGTGGCCATCACGGTGGCCAACGACCACCCCTTCGATCTCATGCACCACGGTGGTGGCTGTGTTTTTTTCTCTCACGTAAACGCTGTCTTTGCACGCGGCGCATGGCCGCTGGATGTTGTATGATTATGGCTTCACCTGTTGCCCAGGTGGCGGAATTGGTAGACGCACCAGTTTCAGGTACTGGCGCCGCGAGGCGTGGAGGTTCGAGTCCTCTCCTGGGCACCAGCGTCGGGCAGCCATCGGCGGTGGCCCGACCGCGATGATGCCACATATCGCGGTCACCGCGCGGTCCGACCAAAGCAAAATCAGCTACAATTTGCAAATCCTGAGACGCCCAGGTGGCGGAATTGGTAGACGCACTAGTTTCAGGTACTAGCGCCGCGAGGCGTGGAGGTTCGAGTCCTCTCCTGGGCACCAAATCATGGTATCAATAAGCCGGCCACCAAGGTCGGCTTTTTTGTTGCCAGGCGCCCCGCCCAGCCGCATCGGGCCGAGCGTGCCGGCGCCCCGGCCGCCCATGGCGACCTGCGCCGGCTCGCACGCACGTGGCGGCTCACACCGGCACGCCCACCAAGTCGTGTCCCTCGGCGGCCACGATGCGCGCACGGATGAAGTCGCCGCTGCGGTAGGTCTTGCTGGCTTTGTCGGGCGGCAGCAAACGCACGGTGCCATCGATGTCCGGCGCGTCGGCGTAGGTGCGCCCCACCCCACCCTTTTTGCCCAGGCTGTCGGCGCGGTCCACCAGCACCTGCATCGTGGCGCCCACGAAGCGTTGCAGGCGCTGCACGGCCACCTGTTCGGCCACCGCCATGAAGCGCGCGCGCCGCTGCTGGCGCACCTCGTCGGGCAAAGCGCCGGGCAGCGCGTTGGCGGCCGCACCCTGCACGGGCGAGTAGGCAAAGCAGCCCGCCCGATCGATCTGCGCTTCGCGCACAAAGTCCAGCAGGTGCGCAAATTCCTCTTCGGTTTCACCCGGAAAGCCCGCGATGAAGGTGCTGCGGATCACCAACTGCGGGCACACCGCGCGCCAGGCGCGTATGCGCTCCAGGTTGCGCTCACCGCTGGCGGGCCGCTTCATGCGCCGCAGCACGTCGGGGTGGCTGTGCTGAAACGGCACGTCCAGGTACGGCAGCACCAACCCTTCGGCCATCAGCGGGATGATCTCGTCCACGTGAGGATAGGGGTACACGTAGTGCAGCCGTACCCATGCGCCGTGCGCGCGCGCCAGGGTGCCCAGCTCGCGCACCAGCTCCAGCAGGCGCGTGCGCACCGGCCGCCCGTTCCAAAAGCCCGTGCGGTACTTGACATCGACGCCGTACGCCGATGTGTCCTGGCTGACGATCAGCAGTTCCTTGACGCCGCCGGCCAGCAGACGCTCGGCCTCGGTCAACACCTCGCCGATGGGGCGGCTGACCAGGTCCCCCCGCATCGAAGGGATGATGCAAAAGGTGCAGCGGTGGTTGCAGCCCTCGCTGATCTTGAGGTAGGCGTAGTGCCGCGGCGTGAGCTTGACGCCCACGCCATCGATGGCGTTGGCCGGCGCGGGCACCAGGTCCACAAAGGGATCGTGCGGCTTGGGCGCATAGCGGTGCACGGCGTCCAGCACCTCGTCGGCCGCGTGCGGCCCCGTGACCGCCAGCACCGCCGGGTGCAGCCCGCGCACCAGGTTGCTCCCCTGGTCATCGGTGCGCGCGCCCAGGCAACCGGTGACGATGACGCGGCCGTTGGCCTGCAGCGCCTCGGCAATGGCGTCCAGGCTTTCTTGCACCGCATCGTCGATGAAGCCGCAGGTGTTGACGATGACGAGGTCTGCGCCCTCGTAGGTCTTGCTGGTGCGGTAACCCTCGGCGCTCAGGCGCGTCAGGATCAGTTCGGCGTCGGTCAGCGCTTTGGGGCAGCCCAGGCTGACAAAGCCAATGGTGGGCGTGCGCGCCGGCGCGTCGGTGGTGGCGTTGCTCATGGGCGTATTGTCCCGCAAGCGCGGCCTGGGCGCGGCCACGCCGCCACCACTGCCCTGGGCTCAATGGGTGCGTTTGCCTGTCAGCGCCCCCAGCATTTGCTCTTGCATTTGCAAAAACGCTTTTTGCGACTGGGCGAACAGGTTGCCCATCATCAGCGGCGACTGCGCCGCCAGCCACTGCTGCCACAGCTCGGGCGTGACGTCTTTGGCCTGCTCGGCCATCTTTTGCTGCAGCTCGAAAAACAGTTGCAGGTTGCGCTCCAGGTAGTGCCCCATGAAGCCCTGCATCGCGTGCCCGTAAAAGCGGATGATGTTGGCCAGCATCTGCTCGGAAAACAGCGGCACGCCGCCGGTCTCCTCCTCCAGGATGATTTGCAGCAGAATCGCGCGCGTCAAATCCTCGCCCGTGCGTGCGTCGCGCACGACGAAGCGCTCGCCTGCCATCACCAGCGCTTTGACGTCGCCCAGCGTGATGTACGATGACGAGTCGGTGTCGTAGAGACGGCGGTTAGGGTATTTTTTGATCACACGCACCGGCTTGCTCCCGCCGGCGGCGCTGGCCGGCTCCTCGGGGGCGGCGCCTTGAGCCTTGGATGACTGCACGAACGAAACTCCTCTCGACAATGGATTCGAGCACGACCACGCGGCGTGTGCGTGACACCCTTGGGGGCATTGTAGAGGCGCGCCGTTGCGCCGGTGAACGGGGATTTCCCGGGCATGCTGCGGAGGTGGCTCGGTGAGCCCGGCGCACGCCAGCGCCGCGCAGGCCCCGCGCTCACCCGCGGCGCTGTTTTGGGCCTGCACGTGGCTGGCGCTGCAGGGCTTTGGGGGCGTGCTGGCGGTGGTGCAGCGTGAGCTGGTCGAGCGCCGCCGCTGGCTGACGCAGGAGCAGTTCGTGCAGGACTGGGCCGCCGCCCAACTGTTGCCCGGCCCCAACGTGGTCAACCTGTGTCTGATGATCGGCGGGCGGCACTTCGGCTGGCGCGGCGCCCTGGCGGCGCTGGCCGGTATGCTGACCGCCCCGCTGGTGCTGCTGCTGACGCTGGCCGTGGGCTTTGCCCACATCGCCCAACACACGTGGGCGCAAGGCGCGCTGCACGGCATGGCGGTGGTGGCCGCCGGGTTGATTTTGGGCACCGCGCTGCGCTTGACGGCGGCGCTGCGCGGCCACCCGCTGGGGTGGGGCGGCTGCGCGCTGTTGGCAGGCGCCACACTGGCGGGGGTGGCGGGGGCACGTTGGCCCCTGGTGGGGGTGCTGGCGGCGGCGGGCACGCTGGGCTGCGGCTGGACCGCCTGGCGCCTGCGCCACCGACGTTTGCCGGAGCGCTCGCGATGACCCCGCTGCCCGTGCTGGATCTTGGGGGTCTGTTCACCCATTTTTTGACCCTGTCGCTGCTGGCCATCGGGGGCGCCATCACCACCGCGCCGGACATGCACCGCTACCTGGTGCTGCAAACGGGCCTGCTGTCCGACGGTGACTTCGCCCGCGCCATTGCGCTGGCGCAAGCCGCCCCCGGCCCCAACATCTTGTTCGTCGCGCTGATGGGCTGGTACGCGGGCGTCAACGCCAGCGGTGGCCTGGGCGCGGGCTGGGCGGCCTGGGGATGGGGCGCGCTGGCCATGCTGACCACGCTGGGGGCGATGTTGCTGCCCTCCTCGCTGCTGACCTACGCGGCCGCGCGCTGGCTGCACACGCACCGCGCCCATCCCGCGGTGCGGGCGTTCCAGCTTGGCATGGCGCCGGTGGTGCTGGGGTTGATGGCCGCCACCGGCGTGTTGATGCTGGGCGCCGCCGCGACCCCTGCGGCCACCGCGTGGCGGGTGTGGGGGCTGGCCGCGGCGGTGGCCGTGCTGGTGTGGCGCACGCGGCTGCACCTGCTGGTGCTGTTGGCGGCGGGCGCGATGCTGGGGGCGCTGGGTTGGGTTTAGCCCAGCGCCAGCCGCTGGCGCACCGCTTCGTACAGACACACCGCGGTGGCCACCGAGACGTTGAGGCTTTCCACCGCCCCCCGCATGGGGATGGCGACCAATTCGTCGCAGGTGCGCCGCACCAGCGGGCGCATGCCGCTGCCTTCGGCGCCCATCACCAGCACGCGCGGACCGCGCCAGTCGTGCTCGTACACCGTGCGCGGGGCGTCGTCGGCGGTGCCCACCACCCACAGCCCGCGCTGCTGCAACTGCTGCAGGGTGCGCGACAGGTTGGTCACCATCAGGTACGGCACGGTTTCGGCCGCGCCGCTGGCCACCTTGGCCACCGTGGCGGTGAGGCCACAGGCGCGGTCCTTGGGCGCGATGACGGCGTGCACCCCGGCGCCATCGGCCACCCGCAGGCACGCCCCCAGGTTGTGCGGGTCGGTCACGCCGTCCAGCGCCAGCAGCAGCGGTGGGTCGGCCTGCCGCTGCTCAGGGCTGCGCGCGTCGAGCTGGTCCAGCACGTCGTCCAGCGTGCGCGCCTGCGGCAACGCCCGCACCCGCGCCACCACCCCCTGGTGGTGCCCGCCTCCGGCCAGACCCGCCAGGCGCGCGCCGTCGGCCTCGATGACACGCAGCCCCGCCTCGTGGGCGCGCGCCAGAAATTGCTTCATGCGCGCGTCGCGCCGCAGCGGGTCGACGTACAGCTCGACAATGGTGTCCGGCGCCATCTTGAGGCGCACACCGACGGCGTGAAAGCCGTACAAAACGCGGGTATCGCTGGCCATGGGGCGCGATTATGCGCCCGCCTCGGCCCACTCGCGCGCGCGGCCCGCCTCGATGGTCAGCCGGCGCTGGCAACGCTGCGCGATGGCCGCATCGTGGGTGACCAGCACCAGCGTCGTGCCCTGCTCCCGGTTGAGTTCGAACATCAGCTCCATCACGCGCGCGCCGGTGGCGTGGTCCAGGCTGCCGGTGGGCTCGTCGGCCAGCAGCACGGCGGGCTGCACCACGAACGCACGCGCCAGCGCCACCCGCTGTTGCTCGCCGCCCGACAGCACGCGCGGGTAGTGACCCAGCCGCTCGGCCAGCCCCACGCGCTCCAGCATGCGCCGGGCGGCGTCGCGGGCGTCGCGCCGCCCGGCCAGCTCCAGCGGCAGCATGACGTTTTCCAGTGCGGTCAGGTTGGCCAGGAGCTGAAAACTCTGAAACACAAAGCCCACCCGTTGCCCACGCAGCGCGGCGCGCGCGTCTTCGTCCAGCGCAAAAATATCGGTGCCGGACCAGCGAACCGTGCCACCGCTGGGCGTATCCAAGCCTGCGATCAACGACAGCAAGGTGCTCTTGCCCGAGCCCGACGCCCCGACAATGGCCAGCGTCTGCCCTGCCTGCACGGCAAAGTCGATGTCGTGCAAGATGGTCAGCGCCGCCCCACCGGCGTCGGTGACGGTTTTGGACAGGTGTTGGACTTCGATGATGGGCGCGTGGGACATGAAAGGATGCGAAGGTGAAGCGACGCCACTTTAGCGCAACCCTGACCGCAGGGCTGGCGGGGCTGTGGTGTGTGCGAGTCGCGGCAGCCCCGGCAGGTTCCGCCCCGGTGGTGTTGATCGTGGGCGACTCGCTCAGCGCCGAGTACGGGCTGCGCCGCGGCAGCGGCTGGGTGGCGCTGTTGCAAGCGCGGCTGCAGCGCGAGGGTGTGCGCGCCCAGGTGGTCAACGCCAGCGTCAGTGGCGACACCACGGCCGGCGGCCGCTCGCGCCTGCCCGGCTTGCTGCAACAGCACCAGCCGGCCGTGGTCGTCATCGAACTGGGCGGCAACGATGCCTTACGCGGCCTGCCGCTGAGCACCACACGCGACAACCTGCGCGCCATGGTGCGCGCCAGCCGCGCCGCGGGCGCGCGCGTGCTGCTGCTGGGCATGGACATGCCGCCCAACTACGGCGAGCGCTACCGGGCCGAGTTTCGCGCCGTCTACGCCGACGTGGCGCGAGAAGAACAAGCCGCGCTGGTGCCGTTTTTCCTGGCGGGGGTGGCCGACGGCCCGCGCGCCGCGGCGCTCTTTCAGGCCGACCGCATCCACCCCAACGAAGACGCCCAGCCGGCGATGCTCAACAACGTCTGGCCGCAGTTGCGCCGCCTGTTGGTGCGGGGCTGATGCGGCGGCCGCCGCCCCGCCCCGGCGGCTTAGATCATGCCCAACATGCGGGGCAACGTCAGCGACAGTGACGGCCAATAGGTGACCACGCCCAGAAAAACCAGCATCGCCAGCAGCCACGGCCACACCGCCACGGTCAGCTCGGTGATGCCCATTTTGGTGATGCCCGAGGCCACGTACAGGTTCAGCCCCACCGGCGGGTGGCACATGCCCACTTCCATGTTGACCACCATGATGATGCCGAAGTGCACCGGATCGATGCCCAGCTTCATCGCCACCGGGAACAAAATCGGGGCGAAGATCAACACGATGGAGGACGGCTCCATAAAGTTGCCGGCCAGCAGCAAAATGATATTGACCGCCAGCAGGAACGTGATCACCCCCAGCCCGTGTCCCAGCATCCAGTCCGCCAACGCCTGCGGAATGTTCTCGTTGGTCATGATGAAGCTGAACAGCACCGCGTTGGTGATGATGTACAGCAGCATGGCGCTCATGTTGGCCGAATTCAGCAGCACCTTGGGCACGTCGCGCAGCCGCATGTCTTTGTAAATGAACACGGCCACGACGAACGCGTACACGGCGCTCATCGCGGCGGCTTCGGTGGGGGTGAAGACGCCGCTGTAAATGCCGCCCATCACGATGACGATCAGCAACAGCCCCCAAATCGATTCACGCAACGCCGCCCAGCGCTCGGCCCAACTGGCGCGTGGCATGCGCGGGTAGTTGAATTGGCGCGCCCGCCAGTACGTCACGCCTCCCAGCACCGCCGCCAGCGCCAGCCCCGGCACCACACCCGCCATGAACAGCGCCCCCACCGAGGTGTTGGTCGCCACCGAGTACATCACCATCACGATCGAGGGCGGAATCAAAATACCCAGCGCCCCCGACGTGGTGACGACACCCGCGCCGAAGTTTTTGGGGAAACCCGCTTTGACCATGGCGGGCAGCAGGATCGAGCCGATCGCCACCACCGTGGCCGGCGACGAACCCGACACGGCGGCAAACAGCGCGCACGCCACCACGCCGCCCAGACCCAGCCCGCCGTACCAATGCCCGACCATGCTGGTGGCAAAGCGGATCATGCGCTTGGCCACCCCGCCGTGGGTGAGAAAATTGCCGGCCAGGATGAAAAACGGAATCGCCATGATCTCGAACTTTTCGATGCCGGTGAACAGCTTGAGCGCCACCGACTCCAGCGGCACGTTCGAAAAGCCGAACAAAAAGGTCAGCACCGTCAAGCCCAACGCAATCGAGATGGGCATGCCGGTGAGCATCAACACCGTCAGAATCAGAAAAATGATCAGCGCGCTCATGGTTGCTTGTCCTTCGAACCCAGACGGTCGACCGGCGGCCGCGGGTGCAAGTCGTCGTCGGCTGCAAACGGGTTGAAATCCACCGGCGGTGCTTGTGCTTCATCGGGCAGCCCATCGACGTGCCCGTGGTCGTGGTGCGGCAATTCGCCCGAGCGCATGAACGTCACCAAGACCTGCACAAAACGAAAGCACATCAACCCCGTGCCCAGCGGGATGGCGCTGTAGACCATCCACGTGGGCCACTCCAGGTCGGGCGTGGTGGGGCCTTCGGGGATGTCATCCACCGGCCAGCCGAATTGTTGTGCCACGAAGTGGTGCGCGCCGTTGTCCCACACGAACGTCGCGCCCAGCCAGGCCACCACCGCGGTGAACAGCGCGCCCCCCGACAACCCGATGATGATGAACTTCGTGCGGGTGGCCGGTGGCAAACGGTTGATCAGCACGTCCACCCCGACGTGGATGCCGGTGCGCACCCCGTACGCTGCGCCGAACTTGGCCATCCACACAAACATGATGATGGTGAGCTCCTGCGCCCAACCGAGGTTGAGCGTCAGCAGCCAATCCTGCACGCCGGGAATCGGCCAGCCCGCGGCGTAGCGGTGCAGCACCGCGACGAAGACGATCAGGGTGGCGCCGGCCATCAAGGTGCCGATGAGCCACTCCTCCAGGCGATTGAGCCATTGCATGGTCGTCACTCCTGCGTCCATACGACAACGCGGGCCGGCCGCCATGGCAGCCAGGCCCGCGTCGCCGCAAGCGCACTTACAGTTGGTTGGGATCGAAGCCAGTCACCTGGTACACCGACTGCAGCGTGTCCTTGCCCGCGCGGTCGGCCATCTTCAGGTGCACCGGCGCCAGGGCTTTTTTCAGTGCCAAGCGCTCCTGCGCGGTCGGCGTATACACGGTGGTCTTGCCGCTGGCCTTGACCGCTTCCAGCGCTTTGTCGTTTTCTTCCTTGGCGATGCGGTTGGCGTAGTCGGTGGCCTCCTTCATCGCCTGCTCCAGCTCGCTGCGGATGTCAGCGGGCAGGCCGTCCCAGAACTTCTTGTTGACGATGACGGCGTAGCCCAGGTAGCCGTGGTTGGTCAGCGACAGGTGCTTTTGCACCTCGTGCATCTTTTGCGTGTAGAAGTTGGAAATCGGGTTTTCGGTACCGTCGACCACCCCCGTCTGCAGGGCTTGGTACACCTCGGAAAACGCCATCACCTGCGGGATGCCGCCCAGCGCGCGCACTTGCTCTTCCAACACCTTGGACGACTGGATGCGGAACTTCTTGCCCTTGTAGTCCGCGACGCTGCGCAGCGGCGTATTGGCCGAGAACGACTTGAAGCCGTTGTCCCAGTACGCCAACCCCTTGATGCCCTTGGGCTCCAGCTTGGCCAGCAACGCCTTGCCGACCGGGCCCTGGGTGACCTTGTGCAGCTCGTTGTAGTCGTCAAAGATAAACGGCAGGTCGAACAACTCGAACTCCTTGACGCCCAGCGGCCCGAACTTGGCCAGCGACGGCGCCAGCATCTGCACCGCCCCGAGCTGCAGCGCCTCCATTTCCTCCTTGTCTTTGTACAGGGCGCTGTTGGCGTACACCTCGACCTTGACGCGCCCCTTGGTCAGCTCGGCGGCGCGCTTGGCAAAAAAGTCGGCCGCCTTGCCCTTGGGGGTGTCCTGCGCCACCACGTGGCTGAACTTGATGACGATGGGCGCCTGCGCCCACACCGGGGTGCTCAGGGTCAACGTGACGGCCGAGGCCAGCGCCAAGGCGCGACGACGTGTGATGGTTGCCATGGGGGAAGACTCCTCTTGCAGCGTAGGTGAATGAACCAACGGCCGCGAGTATCGGGCGCCCCTGGGCAACCACGCGATTGTGGAAATCCACATTTTGCCCGCATCCGACGCCAAAATTAGGGTTTTCCCTAGTCTTTGGGCCACTAGACTCGCACCATGGCCGCTGCGCCTATCCCCATCGAAGCCGCCCTGCCCGCGCCGCCGACGACGCGCGCCGGGCGGGCGGTGTGGCTGCTGCCAGTGGCCGCCGCCGTGGTGTTCGTGTTGGCGGTGCTGGCCCTGGCGCAGTACTGGTTTGCGCGGGACGCCGAGGAGCGCCGCCAGACCCTGATCGCCGATGCGCTCAACGTCAGCGCCCAGCTCAAAGCGCAACTGGAGGTGGAACGCTCGCGCGTGCGCACTTTGGCCGAGCAACTGCACAACACCGCGCCCACCCCCGCCGCCCTGGCGGCCAACCCGGAGGTGCAAGCGGGCCTGCAACGCCTGTGGATCAGCGTGACGTGGCTGGACAGTCACTACCGCCTGATCGCCCAGCTCCCTTCTGACACGCCCCGGGGTACGGGCTTGCCCGAGGCGCGCGTTGGGCTGTCCGGACACCTGAGTGCAACCTACCCGAGCATCGCCCAAGGCTCCGGCGACGACGTGCTGCCACCCGCGCCGCCGCAAGGCACGGTGGTGGTGCGTTACGCCTTGCCACGCCTGCTTAAAAACGCCGCACCGTGGTGGATCACGCGCAAGTACGTGGTGCAACTGCTCGACCATACGGACCAAATCGTCGCCTCGGCCGACGACGCCGCCGTGCCGGCGGTCACGCCCGAACACGAAAGCTACCGCATCGACCTGGGCGACGAGCTGCCCGGCTTGGCGCTGGAGCTGACGTTGCGCGAACGCACACCACGCCTGTGGTCGCCGCTGGTGGTGGTGCTGATCGCGGGCTTTTTGGGCCTGATGGGGCTGGCCACGTGGCTGTTGCGGCAACAGGTGCTGCAAGTCAGCCGCGCCGAAGCCGCCTGGCGCACCGAGGCCACCTGGCGCAGCGCCATGCAGGACAGCGCCCTGGTGGGCCTGCGCGCCCGCGACGCCGAAGGTCGGCTGCTGTACGTCAACCGCACGTTTTGCGAGATGGTCGGCTACCCGGCGCACGAACTGATCGGCCGCAAGCCACCCATGCCCTACTGGCCACCGGAGGCGGTGGATGAGCTGATGAGCCGCACCGCGCGCAACCTGCAGGGCCTGGCGCCACGCGAGGGTTTTGAGGCGGTGTGGCAACGCGCCGACGGCCAACGCATCACGGTCATGGTCTACGAGTCCCCGCTGCGCGACGCGCACGGACACCAAATTGGCTGGATGGGGTCGATCATCGACATCACCGCGCGCAAACAACTGGAGGAGCGCGAGCAGCGCCACCGCGAAGCGCTGGCGCGCCAGGCACGGTTGAGCAGCTTTGCGGAAATCGCCTCGGCGCTGGCCCACCAGCTCAACCAACCGCTGGCCGCCATCGCCAGCTACAGCGAAGGGCTGCTGCACCTGCTGCAGCGCCGCGGCGTGCACGACGAGCAGGTGCTGCAAGCGCTGCGGCGACAAGCGGAGCAAACGCGCGAGGCGGGGCGCATCGTGCAGCGCATGCGTGACTTTTTGACCCGGCGTCAGCCCAAGCGCGAGGCGGTGGACGTGTCAACCATCGTCGCACGCGTCGAAGCGCTGCTGCGTCCCGAGTGCCGACGCGCCGGGGTGCGCGTGACGCTGCGTCAGGCCCCGACGTTGCCGTCGGTGCAGGCCGATGAAGTGCTGTTGGAGCAGGTTCTGATCAACCTGCTGCGCAACGCGCTGGACGCGGTGGCCGGTCTGCCCCGACGTGACATCCGTATCGACACCGAACACGACGCCGCTGCCGGCACCGTCACCGTTCGGGTGCACGACAGCGGCATCGGCCTGCAAGGACGCTCGATTGAGGAGCTGTCGCAGCCGCTGCACAGCACCAAACCCGACGGGTTGGGGCTGGGGCTGGCCATTGCCCGCTCGGTGGTCGAAGCGCACGGCGGCGCGCTCAGCGCCAGCGACTCGCCCCTCGGGGGCGCCTGTTTGACTTTCACACTGCCGGCACCCGCAGACACCCCCGCGCTGACGACCAATTGACCATCATGCCTGACACCGTCCCCACCCCACCGCACCCCGGCACCGTGTACTTGGTGGACGATGAAGCGGCCTTGCGCGAGGCGCTGACGTTTTTGTTCACCGCCCACGGCCTGGACACCCACGCGTTCGCCAGTGGGCCGGCGCTGCTGCAAGCGTTGCAGCACCCCCCGGCGCTGCCCGCCTGCATCGTGCTGGATGTGCGCATGGAGCCCATGTCCGGGCTGCAGGTGTTTGAGGCGCTGCAGCGCCTGGCGTGGCCGCTGCCGGTGGTTTTTCTCAGCGGCCACGGCGATATTGCGATGGCGGTGGATGCCATCAAACGCGGCGCGTTCGACTTCGTGGAAAAACCGTTTCACGACGCCGTCCTGATCGAGCGCGTGCACCAAGCGCTGGCCTGTTGCGTGCAGGCCATGCAGCAACACGACAGCGTGCGCGCGCTGCGCACGCGGCTGGCATCGCTCAGTCCGCGCGAACGCGAGGTCATGGTGCGCGTGGCCGCCGGCAAGCTCAACAAGGTCATCGCCGATGAGCTCGACATCGCGATGCGCACGGTGGAGGTGCACCGCTCGCGCGTCTTTGCCAAGCTGGGGGTACGCTCGGCGGCGGAGCTGGCGACGCTGCTGGCCAAGGCCGGCTGGCAAGACGGAGCGGGCCGTTAGGCCGGTGGCGTTCGGCAGCGCCTTGCGCTCAACGCAGCACCCGCAACGCTTGCTGCAGGTCGGCGCGTAGGTCGTCCACGTCCTCCAGGCCGACCGCCAGCCGCACGACGCGCGGCGCGTGGGGCCACGGGCGCGCGCGTATCGCGGGCACGTCGTACGGCACACACAGGCTCACCGGTCCGGCCCAACTGTAGCCCAAGCGAAACAGCCGCAGCGCATCGCAAAAGGCGTCCACCTGCGGCGGTGCCACCGCGCGCTCGAACACCACCGTCAGCAGCGCCGCGGCGGCGCGGGCGTCGCGTTGCCAGTGGGCATGGCCCGGCGAGCCGGGCAGCGCCGGGTGCAGCACCTGGGCCACGCCCGGCTGCTCGGCCAGCCAAGCGGCCAGCGCGCGGGCGCTGCGGTCTTGCGCGTGGTAGCGCAGCGCCAGCGTGGGCAGCCCACGCAGCACCAGCTCGGCGTCGTTGGCGCCCACGCCCAGGCCCAGTCGCATGTGGGTCATCAGCACCGCGTGGTGCAAGGCGTCGTCCCGTGTGCACACGGCGCCCATCAGCACGTCGGCCCCGCCGCTGGCGTACTTGGTGAGCGCCTGCACGGCGATGTCCGCCCCCAGCTCGAACGGGCGGTACGCCACGCCTGCACCCCAGGTATCGTCCAGCGCGGTGACGATGGGCCGCGCGCGGCCAACGTTGGCCCGGCGCACGACGTCCACCAGCGCGGGCACGTCGGGGAACTCCAGCGTGACGGAGCCGGCGGCCTCCAGCCACACCAAGCGCGTGCGCGGGGTGATCGCACCGGCCAGGTCCGCCGGGTTCATGGGGTCGTACACGCGATGCGCGATGCCCCAGGCGGCCAGCTCGTGCTCGGCCAGCGCCTTGTTGGGGCCATAGGCGTTGTCGGGGATCAGCACCTCGTCACCGCTGCGCAGCAGCGCCTGGTCCACCAGGGCGATGGCCGCCAGCCCGCTGGGCGCCAGCACGCAGTGGCGCGCGCCTTCCAGCGTGGCCAGGCGCTCTTCCAACGTGAACGTGGTGGGTGTGCCGTGCAACCCGTAGGTGTAGCCGGATTTGTCTTGCCAACGCCGCGTGCGCATGGCCGCGACGTCGGGGAAAAACACCGTCGAGGCCTTGTGCACCGCCACCGGTGCCGCGTCGAAGCCGTCCGGCGCGCGGTACGGGTGGTGGATCAGCCGGGTGCTCAGACCTTCCATTTGGCCATCAACTGCTCAGGCCGCAGGTTGTCGTAGCACTCGAACGGCTGGTGGATCCAAGGGTTGGTGGGCAAAAACTCCACCGAGTAGTCGGGCGTGAAGATCGACACCGCCTTGGTCCACAGCACCGCGGTGCGCAGCTCGGTGATCGGAGGGTAGTGGGTGCGCAGCAATTCCACCACCGCCTTGAGCGTGTGGCCGGAGTCAGCCAGATCGTCCACCAGCAGCACGCGCCCGGCGATTTCACCCTTGGGCGTGGTGATGTAGCGCGCGATGTCGAGCTGGCCACGCACCGTGCCCCCTTCGGCGCGGTACGAACTCGTGGACATGATGGCCAGGGGCTTGTCGAAGATGCGGCTCAGGATGTCGCCGGGCCGCATGCCACCGCGCGCCAAACACAGGATGGTGTCGAACGCCCAGCCGGACTGGTGGATTTGGATGGCCAGTTTTTCGATCAGGTTGTGGTACTCGTCGTACGAGACGTACAGGTGCTTGCCGTCTTCGGTGAGCATGGGGCGGACCTTTCGCAACGGGGCCGTCAGGCGGCAAAGGGGTGACGCAGCAGGATCGTGTGGTCACGATCGGGGCTGGTGGAGATCACGTGGATCGGCACGCCTGTGGCGGCCTCGATGCGCTCCAGGTAGCGCCGGGCGTTGAGCGGCAGATCCTGGTAGCGGGTGATGCCCGCGGTGGGTTCGCTCCAACCGGGCAACGTCTCGTAGATCGGCTCGCAGCGGGCGATGTCGTCGGCGCCCAGCGGCAGCAGGTCGATGACCTGCCCATCCAGGCGGTAGCCCACGCACAATTGCAGCTCGGGCAAGCCGTCCAGCACGTCAAGCTTGGTGATGCACAGGCCCGACAGGCCGTTGACCTGCGCGGAGCGCTTCAGCAGCGCGGCGTCGAACCAACCGCAGCGGCGCGCGCGGCCGGTGGTGGTGCCCTTTTCGGCGCCGACGGTGGCCATGTGCCAGCCCGGCGTGCCTTCGGTTTGCCAATCGAGCTCGGTGGGGAACGGCCCGCCGCCCACGCGCGTGCAGTACGCCTTGGTGATGCCCAGCACGTAGTGCAGCAGCCCCGGTCCGACGCCGGAGCCGGCGGCGGCGTTGCCGGCCACGCAGTTGCTGGACGTCACGAAGGGGTAGGTGCCGTGGTCGATGTCCAGCAGCGTGCCCTGCGCGCCCTCGAACAGCAGGTTGGCGCCCTGCCGGTGCGCCTCGTTGAGCTCGCGCGACACGTCGGCCACCATCGGCAGCAGTTGCTCGGCGTGGCGCATGGCCTCGTCGTACACGACGTCGAAGCGCACGCGCCCGCGCTCGATGTACGGCGCCAAGGCCGGCCCCCAGTCCAGCGTTTCCGACCCCAGGTAGGTCACCAGCAGATGGTTGTGCAGCTCCAGCAACTCGCGCAGCTTGGCGGCGAAGCGCTCGGGGTGTTTAAGGTCCTGCACGCGCAGCGCCCGACGCGCCACCTTGTCTTCGTAAGCCGGCCCGATGCCGCGGCCGGTGGTGCCGATTTTGGCCGCCCCGGCGCGCTCCTTGGCGGCTTCGCGCGCCACGTCCACCGCCGCGTGAAACGGCAGGATCAGCGGGCAAGCCTCGCTGACGCGCAGGCGTGAGCGCACCTCGACCCCGGCGCGCTCCAGGCCCTCGATTTCCTCCAGCAGTTTGCCCACCGACAGCACCACGCCGTTGCCGATGTAGCAGCGCACGCCCGGGCGCATGATGCCGCTGGGGATCAGATGCAGCGCCGTCTTGGCGCCGCCGATGACCAACGTGTGGCCGGCGTTGTGACCGCCCTGAAAGCGCACCACGCCGTGCGCGGTCTCGGTCAGCCAGTCGACCAGCTTGCCCTTGCCCTCGTCACCCCATTGGGTGCCGACCACCACCACGTTGCGCCCCGGCTGGGGCTGAAATGCAGGATCCATCATCGATTGTGCGTGCCTTGTTGGCTGCAAGTAAGGTTGATCGTCGTCGGGGCATCAGGCAGCCAAGGGCTGCACGATCCAGGCGCCCGCGTGCTGCACCAGCTCGCGGTCGCAGGCGAATTCGTCCACTTCGTGTTCGTGCCCGGGCAACACGCACACCACCGTTTCGCCCTGGGCGCGCAGCGCGGCCACGGTGGCACGCAACCCCGCGTCGTCGTGCCGCCACGGCGCCCGGATGGCCGCCCGCAACGGCGGCGCCGGCACCAACCGCACCAACTGCTTGAGGTCCAAGCTGAAACCCGCCGCGGGGCGCTGCCGACCGAACACCGCGCCGACCGCGTCGTAGCGCCCGCCGCGGGCAATTTCCTGCGGCTGTCCATCGCCCCCGTAGATGGCAAAGCGCACGCCCGTGTAGTAGGCGTAGCCGCGCAGGTCGGCCAGGTCAAAGGTCACGCGAACGTCGCGGTCGAGTTCATGCAGCCTGGCCCGCAGCCAGTCCAGATCGTCCAGCGCCGCACGCAACGCCGGCCCGCCCCGCAAGCGTTGCGCCGCCGTGGGCAGCACCTCCGCCCCGCCCCACAGCGTGGGCAAGGCCAGCAGCGCCGAGCGCACGTCGGCCGGCAGCGGCGCGGCCAACGTGGCCAACGTCGCTGTATCCTTGGCCGCCAGCGCGGCGTGCACGGCGCTCACCTGCGCCGGCGTCAACGCGCAGCCGTGCAGCACCGCGTCGACGACGCGCACGTCGCCCAAGTCCACCTGCAAGCCCCGCAGCCCGGCGGCGCGCAACGCGTCCAGCGCCAGCTCCAGCACCTCCAGATCGGCCTCGCGGCCTGCGTGGCCGTAGATCTCGGCGCCAAACTGCAGCGGCTCACGCGTGCCGTGCGCCCCGCCCGCGCGGGTGTGCAGCACCGGGCCGCAGTAGCACAGCCGCGCCACACCTTGGCGGTTGAGCAGGTGCGCGTCGATGCGCGCCACCTGCGGGGTGGTGTCGGCGCGCAGCCCCAGCGTGCGCCCGGAGAGCTGGTCTACGAGCTTGAACGTTTGCAGCTCCAGCGCCTCGCCGGTGCCGGTCAGCAGCGACTCCAGATGCTCCAGCAGCGGCGGGATGACCAGCTCGTAACCGTAGCGGCGCGCCGCCTCCAGCAGGTTGCGCCGTAAGTCTTCGAGGTGACGCGCCTCGGAGGGCAGGACGTCGGCGATGTGATCCGGCAGCAGCCAGGCGGACATGGGGTGTGGTGGGTGGGCAGCGGGACAAGACCGTGATTGTACCCCGCGGCCCCCGGTGTCTTTTCAGCGGCTGGGGCTGCCCACCCCGCCCGCGCCCTTGAAGGCACGGAAAAACTCCGACGACGGATCGATCACCAGCACGTCCCCTTTGCTGGCGAAGCTGGCCTTGTAGGCCTCCAGGCTGCGGTAAAACTGCGCAAACGCCGGGTCACGGCCAAACGCCTGGTTGTAGATGCGCGCCGCTTCCGCGTCGCCCTCACCCTTGATTTTTTGCGCTTGGCGGTAGGCTTCGGCCAGAATCACCTCGCGCTCGCGGTCGGCTTCGGCGCGGATTTTTTCGCCCTCGGCAAAGCCGGTGGAGCGAAGCTCGTTGGCCACGCGCTTGCGCTCGGCTTCCATGCGGTCGTACACCGAGCGGGTGATCGACTCGGCGTAGTCGATGCGCGAGATGCGCACGTCCACCACGTCCATGCCCCAGGGTTTTTCGGCGCCGCGCACGGCGGCCAGCACCTCGCGCTGCACCGCGGCCATCAGTTCCTCGCGCTTGGCCGACAACAGCTCGCGCAGGGTGCGTTTGTTGACCTCTTGCTGGAAGGCGTTGCGCACCACGCGGTTGAGCTGGGCGGCGCCAGCGCGCTCATCCAGCCCCACGTTGCGGATGTAGGCCGAGGGGTCCGAGATGCGCCAGCGCACGTACCAGTCAATGACGACGCGCTGCTTCTCGGCCGTCAGCGTCGGCTCGGTGTCGGTGCTCTCCAGCGTCAGCAGCCGCTTGTCGATGTACGACACGTTTTGGAACGGCGGCGGCAGCTTGAAGTTGAGCCCCGGTTCGGTGACGACGTTGCGGATCTGACCGAACTGAAACACCACGCCGTACTGGCGCTGGTCGACAACGAACATCGTGGAGCTGAGCACCGCCAGCGCCACCAACAGGGTCGATACGAAGAATCCGATGCGGTTGGCCATGGTGATCCTCGTCGTCAACGACCTTCACGGTCACGGCTGCGGGCGTCGTCACGGGTGCGCGGGTCGCGCGTCGTGGTCGCGTTCGGCGCGGCGGCGCTGCTGGCCGCCGGCGCCGGGACGGCGGCGGCTTCGGCGCTGACCTGCTGCATGATTTTGTCCAACGGCAGGTACAGCAGGTTGGATTGCTGGCGCGTGTCGATCAACACCTTGGTCACGTTGGCGTAGATCTGCTGCATGGCCTCCAGGTACAGCCGCTCGCGCATCACCTGCGGGGCCTTGGCGTACTCAGCCTGCACGAGGGCGAAGCGCTGCGCATCCCCCTGCGCCTGCGCCACGATGCGCGCTTTGTAGCCTTCGGCCTCCTGCAGCAGCCGCGCGGCCGCCCCGCGCGCGCGCGGCACGACGTCGTTGGCGTAGGCTTCGGCCTCGTTCTTGGCACGCTCGCGCTCCTGCCCGGCTTTGAGCACATCGTCAAACGCGGCTTGCACCTGCTCGGGCGGGCGCACCCCGCCCGCTTGCAGGTTGATGCCGACGATTTCGATGCCGACGTTGTAGCGGTCCAAGATGGTTTGCATCAGCGTGCGCACACGCGGCGCGATCTGCTCGCGCTCTTCCGCCAGCGCCGCGTCCATCTTCATCTTGCCCACCACCTCACGCACGGCGGTTTCGGCGGCCTTGACCACCGCGGCGTCGGGGTCGCGGCTGTTGAACAGGTACGCGCGTGCGTCGCTGAGGCGGTACTGCACCGCAAACTTGATTTCGACGATGTTTTCGTCCTCGGTCAGCATGGCCGACTCGCGCAGACCCGTGGCGCGCACGATGGCGTCACGGCCGATGTCGACCGAGCGGATTTGCGTGACAAACACCGTCTCGTGGCGCTGGATCGGGTACGGCAGCCGCCAGTTGAAGCCCGCCCCCACCGTGCTGTGGTAGCGACCAAACTGGGTGATGACGGCTTGCTGACCTTCTTGCACGACGAAAAACCCGGTGCCCAGCCAGATCAAGACCGCCACCCCGGCGATCAGCCCCACGCCGATGCCGGCGCCCTTGGCGTCGGGCCGCCGCGGCGGCTCGGCGCCGGGCCAGCCAGAACGCCCTCCATCGCCGCCGCCCCCGCGACCGCCGAACAGGCCGCCCAGCTTGCGGTTGAAGTCACGCCACAGCTCGTCGAGGTCGGGCGGCTGGCCGTCGCTGTCGCGCGGGCGGCGGGTCCGGCCGTCATCGTCGGAGCCACCGCGCCCCCAGCGCGGATCGTTCAGGTTGAACGCGCGGCCCAGCCAACGACGCCAGCCCGTGGCGCGGGCGGCGGGGGGGCGCATGGGTTCGGTGTCGGGCATCAACCCCAGCGGGGTGTGGTCGTTCATGGGCGATCGTCCCTGTGGCTGTGCTGCAATTGTGCCGGATCGTGCGCGTCCTCGGCGTCGGGGTGGTGATGCTGGCGCGCGCTGTCGGCCAAGACCTGCCGCAACGTCTCCAGACCTTCGCCGGTAACGGCGCTGACAAACACCCGAGGCACGCGCCGGCCATCAAGTTCCACCTCGTCGCGCAGCCGATGCGGACGCCGCTCGGGCGGCAAGGCGTCGAGCTTGTTGAACACCAGCACCTGCGGGATGTCGTGCGCGCCAATGTCGTGCAGCACCCGCAGCACGTCGTCGATCTGCTCGGGGTGCTGGGGGTTGGCGGCGTCGACCACGTGCAGCAGCAAGTCGGCCTCGCGCGCTTCTTGCAGGGTGGCGGAAAACGCCTCCACCAGCGTGTGCGGCAGGTCGCGAATGAAGCCCACCGTGTCCGACAACGACACGTGACCGGCCTCGGGGCCAAGGTAGAGCTGGCGCGTGGTGGTGTCCAGCGTGGCAAAGAGCTGATCGGCGGCGTAGGCGCGCGCCTTGACCAGCGCGTTGAACAGCGTGGATTTGCCGGCGTTGGTGTAGCCGACCAACGACACGTCGAAGGTACCGCGGCGTTGGCGCTGACGGCGCTGGGTGTTGCGTTGGCGCTTGACCAGCTCCAGGCGCTTGCGGGTGCGCTGGATCGCCTCGGCGATCATGCGGCGGTCGAGTTCGATTTGCGTCTCGCCGGGGCCACCGCGCAGGCCGATGCCACCGCTTTGGCGCTCCAGGTGGGTCCAGCGCCGCACCAAACGGGTTTGCAGGTACTGCAGCCGGGCCAGCTCGACCTGCAGCTTGCCCTCGTGGCTGCGGGCACGCTGGGCGAAGATGTTGAGGATCAGCAACACGCGGTCGTTGACCGGCAGCTTGAGATGGCGCTCCAGGTTGCGCTGCTGGGCGGGGCTGAGCGCTTGGTCAAACAGCACCTCGCGCGCGCCGTGGGCGGCGGCCAGCGCCTGGATTTCATCGGCCTTGCCCTTGCCGACAAAGAGCGCGGCGTCCGGCGCACGGCGACGGCACACCACGCGGTCCAGCACGGCAAAGCCCGCCGTGCGCGCCAGCTCGGCCAGCTCGGCCAGCGTGGGGTCGAAGTGCGGCTGCCCGAGGTCCACCCCCACCAGGATGACCCCCGGCACGGCCGGGCCAGCCGGGGCAGCCGTCGTTTCCAGCGGGGTGCTCAGGCTTGGTCCTCAGCGCCTTGGTTGGCCGAGAACTGCACGGGGCGGCCCGGCACGATGGTCGAAATGGCGTGCTTGTACACCATCTGGGTGACGGTGTTGCGCAGCAGCACCACGTACTGGTCGAACGATTCGATCTGGCCTTGCAGTTTGATGCCGTTGACCAGGTAAATCGACACCGGCACGTGCTCGCGGCGCAGTTGGTTGAGGAACGGGTCCTGAAGGAGTTGGGCCTTGTTGTTGCTCACGATATGTTCCGTGTTGCTAGGGTTGAAAAACCGGGATGCTGAAGTTACCACAAACCAGACCGCCGCGCCCGCGTGGGCGTATGGTCAGGCGTAGGGGTTGTCTTGCGTGCGCAGCTCGATGCGCAGCGGTGTGCCCACCAGGTCGAACGCCTTGCGAAAGCGCGCTTCCAGGTAGCGCCGGTAGGCGTCCCCGACGTGCTGCAGCGCGTTGCCGTGGATAACGATCACCGGCGGGTTGTGGCCGCCTTGGTGGGCGTAGCGCAGCTTGGGGCGCACGTTGCCGGCGCGTTTGGGGGCCTGGAACGCCACCGCCTCGTGCAGCAGCCGGGTCAGCAGCGGGGTGGGCATTTTGACCATCGCCGACTCGTAGGCGCGCACGATGGATGTGAACAGCGCCTGGATGCCCACCCGCTGGCGCGCCGAGATGAAGTGCAGCGGCGCGTGCTTCAGAAAGCCCAGCCGCGCCTCGATCGAGCGCTGCACCAGTTGGCGCTGGTACTCGTCCACCGCGTCCCATTTGTTGACCGCCAGCACCACGGAGCGGCCGCTGTCAAGAATGAAGCCCGCGATGTGCGCGTCTTGCTCGGTCACGCCCTCGGTGGCGTCCAGCAGCAGCAACACGACATGCGCGCCTTCGATGGCCTGCAAGGTCTTGACGACGGAAAATTTTTCCACCGCCTGAAACACCTTGCCCTTGCGCCGCAGGCCCGCGGTGTCGATGAGCTCGAAGCGTCGCCCCTCGCGCTCGAACGGCACTCGGATGGCGTCGCGCGTGGTGCCGGGCAAGTCGAACGCGACCAAGCGCTCCTCGCCCAACCAGGCGTTGATCAGGGTGCTCTTGCCGACGTTGGGCCGCCCGGCCACGGCCAGCCGGATGACGCCGTCGCCAGCCTCGGCCGCCTCGGTGGCGTCGGCGGGTGACGGCTCGGCCTCGTCCAAGCCCAGGCGCTGCAGCGCGGTGTCGACCAGCGAGCGCAAACCCTGGCCGTGCGCCGCCGACACCGGCACCACCTCGCCCAGCCCAAGCTCGAAAAACTCCGCCCACTGCGCGCTTTCGCGCATGCCTTCGGCCTTGTTGGCCACCAGCACCACCGGCTTGCCCAGCCGGCGCAGGTAGGCGGCGATGTCGTGGTCCTGCGCGGTCAGGCCGGCGCGGGCATCGACGACGAACAGCACCACATCGGCCTCGGCCACGGCCTGGCGGGTCTGCTTGGCCATCTCGCGCACGATACCCTGCTCGGCCGTAGGCTCGAAGCCCCCGGTGTCGACCACGATGAAGTCGCGCCGCCCCCAACGCGCCTGACCGTAGTGCCGGTCGCGCGTCAGGCCGGGCAGGTCCGCCACCAGCGCGTCACGGCTGCGCGTGAGGCGGTTGAACAACGTGGACTTGCCGACGTTGGGGCGCCCCACCAACGCCACCACGGGGGTGTGGCCACTCATTGCGGTCGCCACGCGTACACGCCACCCGCACGGGTGACGGCGATCAGGGTGTTGCCCGCCGCCAGCGGGCCTTCGACAACGGGCGTGCCATCGGTGGCAAAGCGGTTGACCAACGAGCCGTCCGCGCGCGCCAACAGGTGCACGTAGCCTTGCGCGTCACCGATGGCCAGCGAGCGCCCGATCGCCAGCGGCGCGCTCAACCCGCGGTGCAGCAACCGCTCGTTGGACCACGCCTCGGCGCCATCGCTGCGGCGCCACGCCCGCACGCGGCCGTTGGCTTCGGTGCCGTACACGCGCTCGGCGTCGGCCTGCACGCCGACGGCGCCATCGGCCGGCTGGCTCCACAGCGTGCGCCCGCTGACCGCGTCCACGCACCCCACCGCCGCCTGGAACGCGCGCACGCACAGCACGTCGCCGTCGCGGCCAACGCGGCCCACGGGGTCGACCAGCCGCTCGATTTCGGTGGCGCCACGCGTGCGCGCCACCACCGTGTCCCACAGCACCCGCCCGGCGTCGGGGTCCAGGCCAACCAGGCGGCCGCCGATGCCGGCCACCAGCGTGTTGCGCACCGCGGTGAGCACGCCGGCCTGCTGCAACACCAGCGGCTCGGTGCCACGGCTGGTCCAGCGCCAAAGCGCTGCGCCGGTGCGTGCGTCGAAGGCGCTGACGCTGCGGTCACCCGCCAGCACGAACACGCGTTCGCCGGCCACCAGCGGCGGCGTGTACACACGGGCGGCGATGCGCTGGCGCCACGCCACACCGGCCGGGGTCAGCACCACCAGGTCGCTGTCGCGCGTCACCAGCGCCACGCGCTGGCCGTCGAAGCCCACGCCTGCGCCCATCGGGGCGCCCGCCGCCGCGCGCCAGCGCAACTGCCCCGTTTCGGCCTGCAGCACGCTGACTTCGCCGGCGGCGTTGGCCAGCGCCAGCAGCCCGTCGCGCACCACCGGCACCAGCAGCGGGTCGATGGCGCCGATGTTTTGCGACCACACCTGCTGCGCCGCCACCAGCGGCACCACCGGCTCCAGCGGCGCGGGCTGGGGTTTTTTGGGGCCGGACGAGCATGCCGCCAGGCCCATCGCCATCACCATCAGCGTCGAGCGCAGCATGCGCCCCACCCCCTGCCCCTGCGTTTGTTTGTGGCTCATCATCGCTGCTCCTGCGCACCGGGGTCGACCCCGAGCGCGTTCAACTTGGCTTCGACGATGGCGCGGTACCCGACCTCGGCCGGCAGCGCGCGCCACGCTTGCAAGTACGCTTCGCGCGCCGCGTCGAGCTGCCCCTGACGCTGCCGCACGTCGCCCAGCCGGTCGGCCCGCCACGGGGCCCAAGCCTCGGGCAGCGGCTGTTGCAGCAGCCGTTCAGCCTCGTCGAGCTGGCCGGCATCCAACGCCAGCCCGGCCTGGCGCAGCCGCGCCACGGCGGCCAGCTCGTCGTCGTCGCGCCGTTGCACCACGAACGCCAGCGCCGCACGCGCGTCGTCGGCCTGCCCGCCTTGCGCCAACACGCGCGCGGCCAACAGCGCGCCCAACCGGGCCTGTTCGGTCCGCGCCGCCTGCGCCTGCAGGTCAGCCCAGACCCGGCGCACGCGCTCGACGTCACCGCCTTGGGCGGCTTGCTCCAGCTCGTCCAGCAGCGCCGTGGCCTGCACGGCCTGGCGCTGCTGCCAGTAGTTCCAGCCTTGCCAGCCGGCGTAGACCAGCAGGGCCAGCGTCACCGCCCAGGTGATGAGGTTGCCCCAGCGCGCCCAAAAGGCCTTGAGCTGGGCGAGTTGTTCCTGTTCTTCGAGGTCGTAGGCCGCCATCGTGTGTCCGTTGCCGTGCAATCGTGCGCATTGTAGGGGGGCGCGGCTTTAGCGCGCGGCGCGCAGCTCGGCCGCCCAGCTCAGGGCCTGGTCCAGCGGTCGGCGCTGCTGCTCGGTGATCGGCCCCACACCTTCACGCAGCGGCTTGATCGCCACCATGCCTTGGTCCAGCTCGTCGGCGCCAAAGATGAGCGCGTAGCGCGCGCCGCTGGCGTCGGCCTTTTTGAATTGGGCTTTCATGCTGGCCAGCCCGTCGGCGGTGCTGGCGTGCATGACCACCTCGACCCCGGCGGCGCGCAGCGCGCGCAGCGTGGGCAACACCTGCGGCCACGCCGCCGCGTCGGGCACGATCGCGTAGGCGTCCGGCACCGGCACCGCGGGCAAGCGCTGCTGGGCTTTGAGCAGCTCCAGCAGCCGCTCGACCCCCATGGCCCAGCCCACGCCCGGCGCGGGTTTGCCACCCAGCTCGGCCACCAGGCCGTCGTAGCGGCCGCCGGCGCAGACGGTGCCTTGGGCCCCGAGCGACGTCGTGACGAACTCGAACACCGTGTGGTGGTAGTAGTCCAGGCCGCGCACCAGGCGCGGGTTGATGCGGTAGCCAATGCCCAGCGCGTCCAGCAGCCGGCACACTTGCTCGAAGTGCGCGCGCGACGCCGCGCCCAGGTGGTCCAGCAGCTTGGGGGCGGCCTCCACCAACGGCTGCATGGCCGGGTTCTTGGTGTCGAGGATGCGCAGCGGGTTGGTGTACAGCCGCCGTTGCGCGTCGGCGTCGAGTTGGTCGCGGTGCTGCTCGAAATACGCGATCAGCGCCTGCCGGTGCGCCGCGCGCTCGGCCGGCTGGCCCAGCGTGTTGAGCTCCAGCGTCACGTCCTGCACACCCAGCTCGGCCCACAGATCGGCGGCCAGCGCGATCACCTCCGCGTCGGCTTCCGGACCGGCCAGCCCGAGCGCCTCGATGCCAATTTGGTGAAACTGCCGGTAGCGCCCGCGCTGCGGCCGCTCGTGGCGGAACATCGGCCCCATGTAATACAGGCGCTTGGGCCCGTCGTACAGCAGGTTGTGTTCGACCACCGCCCGCACCACGCCGGCGGTGCCCTCGGGGCGCAGCGCCAACTGTTCGCCGTTGAGGCGGTCTTCGAAGGCGTACATCTCCTTTTCGACGATGTCGGTCACTTCGCCCAGCCCGCGCACAAACAGCGCCAGCGGCTCCACGATGGGGGTGCGCAGGTTGCGGTAGCCGTAGCGGGCCAGCAGCGCGCGCACGCGCGCTTCCAGCCACTCCCAGTGCGCCGAGTCGGGCGGCGCGATGTCGTTCATGCCTTTGACGGCGGTGATGCGTTCGCTCATGATGGATGGTTCAATGGGGGCGGCGCGGGCCACACCCCGCCTTGCGGGACGAGGGCCGCGCGGCGCCCACCGGGTCAATGGCCGTGCACGCCCCAGCGGCGTGCCACGTACGCTTCGACGATGTCACGGAACTCCTCGGCGATGCGCTCGCCGCGCAGCGTGGCCACCTTGTGGCCGTCCAGGTACACCGGAGCGGCCGGGGCCTCGCCGGTGCCGGGCAGGCTGATGCCGATGTCGGCGTGTTTGCTTTCGCCTGGCCCGTTGACGATGCAGCCCATGACGGCCACCTTGAGGTTTTCCACGCCGGGGTAGCGGCGACGCCACTCGGGCATGGCGGCGCGCAGGTGGTCGTCGATCTGTTTGGCCAGCTGCTGAAACACGGTGCTGGTGGTGCGCCCGCACCCGGGGCAGGCGGTCACGCTGGGCACGAAAGCACGCAGCCCCAGCGCCTGCAAAATCTCCAGCGCCACGACGACCTCCTGCGTGCGCGGCTCGCCCGGCTGGGGGGTGAGGCTGACGCGGATGGTGTCGCCGATGCCCTGCTGCAGCAGCACGGCCAGCGCCGCCGCCGACGCCACCGTGCCCTTGGTGCCCATGCCGGCTTCGGTCAGACCCAGGTGCAGGGGGTGGTCGCAGCGGCGCGCCAGTTCTTGGTACACGGCGATCAGGTCCTGCGCGTTGGACACCTTGCACGACAGCACGATGTCCTGCGGCGCCATGCCCAGCGCCATCGCCCGCTGCGCCGAGGCCAGCGCCGACGTGATCAGCGCCTCGTACATCACCTGGCGCGCGTCCCACGGTTGCGCCCGGCGGGCGTTGCGGTCCATCAACTCGGCCAGCAGCTCCTGATCCAGGCTGCCCCAGTTGACGCCGATGCGCACCGGCCGCCCATGGCGCAACGCGGCTTCGACCATCTGCGCAAACTGCTTGTCTTTTTTGTCGCCGCGGCCGACGTTGCCGGGGTTGATGCGGTACTTGGACAGCGCCTCGGCCATCGCCGGGTGGTCGGCCAGCAGGCGGTGCCCGTTGAAATGAAAGTCGCCGATCAGGGGCACGTCCACCCCCATGCGGTCGAGCTGCTCGCGGATGTGCGGCACCGCCCGGGCGGCCTCGTCGTTGTTGACCGTGATGCGCACCAACTCCGACCCCGCTTGCGCCAGCTCCTTGACCTGGATCGCGGTGGCGATGGCGTCGGCGGTGTCGGTGTTGGTCATCGACTGCACGCGCACCGGCGCGTCGCCCCCCACGGTGACGCGGTTGCCGCCCCACGCCACCACCCCTTGGCGCGAGCGGCGCGGCGCGGGACCGCCCAGCGGGATCGGGCGCTCAGCCTCGGTCGGCAGGCACGGGGGTGTGGCGGTGGCGGTCATGGTGTGGCGATCAGCGAACCTCGAAACGGGCCACGTTGTTGCGCGTCACGGGCATCAGGTCGAACGGCTGGCCCCGCACGCTCACCTGGGTCGCGTCCGCCCGGCCCACGGTGACGGCCAGCGGCGCGTCGTCGGCCGGCAGGCTGACCACCTCGCCCGGCTGTACGTTGCGCTGCAGCAGCACGCGCCCGGATGCCCCCACGACCTGCACCCAACTGGTGGCCGCAACGCGCACGGTCAGCAGCGCGTCGGCCGCGGGGGCCGCCGCGGTGGTGGCCGACGACGCCGCACTGGGGGGTGCCACGTTCGGCGCCGGCGTGGTTGGCTCGACCGCCGGCCCGGCGGGTGGCGTGGGTTGAGGCGCTGGCGACGCTGGTGGCGCCGTCGGGGACGCCTCGGCCGCCGGTGGGGGCGCAGAGGCCACCTGCGGCGCGGCAGGCGGCGCAGGCTGGTCCGCCGACGGGGACGCGGTCAACCCTAGCCCCTCTGGCGAACGCTGCGGCAACCACCACCACGCCAGCACGGCCGCCACCAACAGCAGCAGCGCCAGCAGCCATGGCAGGCGTCGAGCGTGGTTGCCTGGGTCGGCGAACGCGAGCGGCTGCTCCTCGCGCGGCATCGGCGCGGCCAGGTCGCCGCTGACCGGCACCAGGCGCGGTGCTGCGGTGCTGGGCAGGGCGGCCAGAATCGGCGCGGGGTCGAGCTTGAGCGCCCGGCACACGCTCAGCGCCAGGGCGCGGGTAAACGTGGCGTCGGGCAGCGCGTCGTAGGCGCCCGCTTCCAGCGCCTGCAGGCGCTGCACCGGCACCTTCAGCACGGCCGCCAGGGTTTCGATCGGCAAACCGGCGCGCTCGCGCGCCAGGCGCAGTTGGTGGCCTGCGTCCAAGGCCGGGTGGATCGGCGCCGTGTCATTCATCGAACGCCCCCCGCTCGTAGGACCCGGCTTCGCGCGAGGCCGGGAAGCGACGGCGCAGCTGCTCGCCCAGTTGCTGCGCCGCTTCGCGGTTGCCCAGGCGACGTTCGATCTTGACGCCGAGCCACAGCGACTCGGCGTTGGCCAGCTCGGAGTTGTTCAGGCGCCGTGCATAAAACCGCGCACGCTCGTCATCACCCCGCTGGTGCAGCAGCAACGCCAGGTTGTACATCGTGATGGGGTTGCCGGGGTCGAGCTCGAACGCGCGCACCAGCGACCGTTCGGCTTGCCCCGGCTCGCCCGCGCGGGCCTGGCACACGCCCAGCGCCAGCCAGGTGCGCGCCACGCCGCGGTAGCCGGGCGTGTCCAGCGCGCGGCGCAGCGCGTCGAACGACGCCGGGTAGCGCCCCTCCTGGCACAGCATCCAGCCGTAGTTGTGCCATGTGTCACCGTCACGCGCATCCAGCCGCAGGGCCTGCTGGAAGCTGTCTTCGGCCAGCCGGCTGTCGCGCAGTGCGGTGTAAATGAGGCCACGCAGGTTGAACGCGGCGGCGTACGCCGGGTCGATCTGGATGGCCTGCTTGACCTCATCCAGCGCCACCGTGTATTGGCCTTGCTCGAAGTAGCCCGCCGCCAGCTCCACACGGGTGCGGGCGCGCTTGCGCTGCGGTGGCTCGTCGGATTCGGTCACCCAGTCCTGCCCCGCCCCGGGCGGACGTGTCCCACCGGCGCACCCCACCAGGGTGGCGGCCAGCAGCAGCGCCAGCACCGCCGCTGGCCACCCGCGCAGCGCACGGCTCATGCCGCGGCCTCCTGGGCAGCGGGCTGCGTGCGCTCGACGGCCAGCCGCAGCGTGCCGCGGCGCGCCAAGCGCTCACGCACCCGCGTGCGATCCAGCACGTCGCCCGCCAGTTGGCCGCAGGCGGCGTCGATGTCGTCACCGCGGGTTTTGCGCACGGTGGTGACGATACCGGCGCCGTTGAGGTGGTCGGCAAACGCCTTGACCACTTCGGGGCGCGAGCGCCGCAGGCCCGACGCTGCAAACGGGTTGAATGGAATCAGGTTGACCTTGCACGGCACCCCCTGGCCGCGGTGGGTGCGCAGCAGGGTGACCAGTTGCTCGGCGTGCGCCAACGTGTCGTTGACGCCATCGAGCATGCAGTACTCCAACGTGATGAAGTCGCGCGGGGCGGCCGGCAGGTAGCGCAGGCAGGCGTCGAGCAGCTCGGCCAGCGGGTATTTGCGGTTCAGCGGCACCAGCTCGTTGCGCAGCGCGTCGTTGGGCGCGTGCAGCGACACGGCCAGCGCCACAGGGCAATCCTGCGCCAGCCGATCGATCATCGGCACCACGCCCGAGGTGGACACGGTGACACGCCGGCGCGACAGGCCGTAGCCGTGGTCGTCCAGCATCACCCGCAACGCCGGCACCAGCGCCGCGTAGTTTTGCAGCGGCTCACCCATGCCCATCATGACCACGTTGGAAATGACGCGCTCGTGCGTGCCGAAGCGGCGCCGCAGCGTGTGCTCGGCGTACCACAGCTGGGCGATGATCTCGCCGGTGGTCAGGTTGCGGCTGAAACCCTGATGGCCGGTGGCGCAAAAGCGGCAGGCCACCGCGCAACCGGCCTGGCTCGACACGCACAGCGTGCCGCGGTCGTCTTCGGGGATGTAGACCGTTTCGACCGCGTTGCCGTCGCCAACGTCGAACAGCCACTTGATGGTGCCGTCGCTCGACACGTGCTCGGCCAACACCGGCAGCGCGCGCACCTGCGCCAACGCCGGCAGACGCTGGCGCAGGTCGCGCGCCAGGTCGCTCATGGCGTCGAAGTCGGCCACCCCTTTTTGGTGGATCCAGCGAAACAGCTGCACCGCGCGAAAGCGCTTGTGGCCCAGCCGCTCGCACCAGGCGGCCAACCCCTCGAGGTCGAAATCGAGCAAATTGGCCGTCATGGCATGGTCAGCGCGAGTAAATGTTCATGCCGGGGAAGAAAAACGCCACTTCGACGGCGGCCGTCTCGGGCGCGTCGGAGCCGTGCACCGCGTTGGCGTCGATGCTGTCGGCGAAGTCGGCGCGGATGGTGCCGGGGGCGGCCTTCTTGGGGTCGGTGGCGCCCATCAGCTCGCGGTTTTTGGCGATGGCGTTTTCACCTTCGAGCACCTGCACCATCACCGGGCCGGACACCATGAAGTCGACCAGATCCTTGAAAAACGGGCGCTCTTTGTGCACCGCGTAAAACGCCTCAGCTTCGCGGCGCGACAGGTGCACCATTTTGGCCGCCACGATCTTGAGACCGGCGGCTTCGAAGCGGCTGTAGATCTGACCGATGACGTTCTTGGCAACGGCGTCGGGCTTGATGATGGAAAGGGTACGTTCGATGGCCATGGTGTTTGCGTGCAATGATAAAGAAAACCTGTGATTTTAGCTGTTGCGCGCCGGCTTGGGGCGACTGGGTCGCGGCCCCGGCCCGCGCGGCGGGCCGCTGCGGCGCCGCGGCGGCTGCGGGCGCTGCGGCAGCGCCATGCCGGCCTGTTGCAGCAAGGCCTGCACTTGCGGCGCCGGCAACTCCATCCAAGCGCCGCGGCGCAGCCCGCGTGGCAGCGTCACCTGGCCGTAGCGCACCCGGATCAGGCGGCTGACCACGTGGCCCACCGCTTCGAACAAGCGCCGCACCTCGCGGTTGCGCCCCTCGGCCAGCACCACCCGATACCAGCGGTTGGCGCCGCTGCCGCCGGCGTCGTCCAGCGCCAGCACGCGCGCCGGGCCGTCGTCCAGCGTCACGCCGTCGAGCAGGCGCTGGCGCTCCTGCACGCTGAGCGCTCCCAAAATGCGCACCGCGTACTCGCGCTCCAGGCCATAGCGCGGGTGCATCAAGCGGTTGGCCAATTCGCCCGAATCGGTGAACAGCAGCAGCCCTTCGGTGTTGATGTCAAGCCGCCCCACCGCCATCCACTTGCCGCTGCGCAGCCGCGGCAGGCGCGCAAACACGGTGGGGCGGTTTTGCGGGTCGTCCAGCGTCACCACCTCACCGGTGGGCTTGTGGTACAGCAGCACGCGGGGCAAGCGCGTCGGCTCGGCGCGCCAGCGCACCAACTGACCGTCGAGGCGAATCACATCGCCCGCGGCCACGCGCTGGCCCGTGTGGGCCGGCTGTCCGTTGACGGTGACGCGGCCAGCCGCGATGGCCTGCTCCATGTCGGCACGCGAGCCCAGCCCCAACTGGGCCAGCACTTTGTGCAGCTTGACGCTGCTCGGCGACGCGTCCGCCGCGACCGTACGGGCGCGGCGCGGGCGGCTCGGGGGGCGCGGGGTGGGTGGGTTGTTCATGGTGTGTTGGGTGGTTCCGGGGGTTCGGGGGCCAGGCCCGGCAGTTCCGGGCCGGGGTCGGCGGCGTCGTGCAGCGCCGGCAAGGCCGCCAGCGACGGCAGGCCCAAGTCATCCAAAAACTGCCGCGTGGTGGCGTACAGCGCGGGGCGTCCGACGGTGTCGCGGTGCCCGACGACCTCGATCCAGCCGCGCTCTTCCAACTGGCGCAGGATCGGGGTGCCGATCGTCACGCCGCGGATGGCCTCGATGTCGCCACGCGTCACCGGCTGCCGGTAGGCGATGACCGCCAGCGTTTCCAACACGGCACGGCTGTAACGGGGAGGTTTTTCCGGATGCAAGCGCTGCAAAAACGGGTGGACATGGGGCCGGCTCTGGAACCGCCAGCCATCGGCCACCTCCACCAACGCCAAACCACGCCCCTGCCACGCCTGGCCAAGGTCGTGCAACGCAGCCAGCACCTCGGTGCGTGTCAGCGTGCCGTCGAACAGCGCCATCAACTCCGCCAACGGCAGCGGCCGACCGGCGCACAACAGGGCCGCTTCCAGTATGTGTTGGGCCTCGTTGCGCTCCATACCCTACTCCACCGCCCCGTCCGGTTCGTCGCCGGGCCACAAAAGCGCGCGATTGTAGTGCAGACCCGCGGCCTCGATGGCCTGCTGCACATCGGCCGGCAACGCGCTGTCCCACACCATCCAGCGGCCCAGCACCGGGTGCCGCAGCCCCAGGCGCGCCGCGTGCAGCGCCTGCCGCGCCAGCCCCCACGCCGCGCGGCCGCCGTACAGCACGTCGCCCACCAAAGGGTGGCCCAACCACGCCAGGTGCACGCGAATTTGGTGCGTGCGGCCGGTGTGCAGGCGGCACGCCACCAGCGTGGCGGCCGCGTTGCCGTCCACCACGCGCACGTCGGTGCGGGCGGGCTTGGACGTCGGGCTGCCGTGCGGGTGCACGGCCATGCGCAGCCGCTGGCGTGGGTCGCGCCCGATCGGCTGCTCGACCGCCACCTCGGCCCCGCCTGACCAACGGCCGTGCGCCAGCGCCACGTAGATGCGGCGCACGCGTCGCGCCGCGATGGCCGCCACCAGCGCGTCATAGGCCGACGCGCTTTTGGCCACCACCATCAGGCCGCTGGTGTCTTTGTCCAGCCGGTGCACGATGCCCGCGCGCGGCAGCGCCGCCGCCCCGGCATGGTGCGCCAGCAGGCCGTTGAGCAGCGTGCCGCTCCAGTGCCCGGCCCCGGGGTGCACCACCATCCCCACCGGCTTGTCTAGCACCAGGATATGCTCATCCTCGAACACGATGGGCAGCGCCATGGTCTGCGGCGTGTAGGCCAGGGCCTGCTCGCTGGGCCGCAGCAGCACGCGCAGCGGATCGCCGACGCGCAAGCGCAGCGCGCTTTTGCGCACCACACGCCCCGCCACCTGCACCGCGCCGTCGTCGATGAGCTGCTGCAGGTAGGTGCGCGAAAACGCCGTCAGCTGCTGCGCCAGCCAACGGTCCAGCCGCTGGCCGTGGCCCGCAGCGTCCACGGTCAGCTCGCGCAGCTCGCTGCCTTCGTCGTCGTCCATCCCCTCAGGGGGGCACGGGGCCTCTATAATTTTTTCCATCTCGATTGCAGGCGCGGCAGCGCGCCTTCTGGGGCGCCACCCGATGAAACCGTTCGCATTATCCGTTGCTCCGCTGCGTCGCCCCACCGTGGCGGCGGCCGTGGCCCTGGCCCTGCTGGCCGGTTGCGCCAGCGGCCCCGAAAAAGACGTCACCGCCGGTTGGAGTCCCAACAAGCTCTACGCCGAAGCGATGGACGAGCGCGCCGCGGGCAACTACGACAAGGCCATCCAGTACTTCGAAAAGCTCGAAGGGCGTGCCGCCGGCACCCCGCTGGCGCAACAAGCCCAGCTCGAAAAAGCCTACGCACACTACAAAAACGGCGAGCCCGCGCAGGCCATCGCGACGCTGGACCGCTTCATGCGCTTGCACCCGGCCAGCCCGGCGCTGGACTACGCGCTGTACCTCAAAGGCTTGGTCAACTTCAACGACAACCTGGGCTTGTTTGGCTTTATCTCGCAGCAGGATTTGTCCGAGCGCGACCAAAAAGCCGCGAAGGATTCGTTCGAGGCGTTCAAGCAGTTGGTCGAGCGCTTCCCCGACTCGCGCTACGCCCCCGACGCGCGCCAGCGCATGGTGTACATCGTCAACGCGCTGGCCCAGTCGGAAGTCCACATCGCACGCTACTACTACCGCCGCGGCGCCTACGTGGCGGCGATCAACCGCGCGCAACAGGCCATTCGCGACTACACCAACGTGCCCGCCGCCGAAGAAGCCCTGTACCTGCTGTACAAGTCGTACGAAGCCTTGGGGCTGGAACAACAGGCCAACGACGCGCGGCGCGTGCTGGAGGCCAACTTCCCGGCCAGCCCTCTGCTGACCCGTGGCCTGCAACGCGACAGCGGACCCTGGTGGAAGCTGTGGTGAGTTGAAAAACAACGACGGGCCGCCCGGTGGGGACAGCCCGTCGTTGGCGGCGGGGTGCCGGGCTGCGGTGGCAGCCCGGACTGGCCCTGGTTTCAGACCGTCTCGCCCAACACCTGGACGTTGACGTCCACCACCACGTCGGTGTGCAGGGCGACCTGCACGGTGTAGTCACCGACGTTTTTGAACACGCCGTTGGGCATGCGCACCTGCGACTTGTGCACCGCGAAGCCGGCCTTGTTGAGCTCGGCCGCGATGTCGTGGTTGGTCACCGAGCCGAACAAGCGCCCATCGACGCCTGCTTTTTGCGTCACCTTGATGGTGAAGCCGGCCAGCTTTTCACCGACGGCCTTGGCCTCGGCCAGCTTGGCCGCTGCGGCCTTTTCGAGTTCGGCGCGGCGCGCGTTGAACTCGTCGATGGCGGCTTGCGTGGCGCGGCGTGCGCGGCCCGTGGGGATCAGGTAGTTGCGGGCGTAGCCGTCTTTGACCCTGACGATATCGCCGAGGTTGCCCAGGTTGACGACCTTGTCGAGCAGAATCACTTGCATGGTGGTGGGCTCCTTCAGACGCGGTGCTGGTCGGTGTACGGCAGCAAAGCCAGGAAGCGCGCGCGTTTGATGGCGGTGGCCACCTGACGCTGGAAAATGGCGCGCGTGCCGGTCAGGCGCGCCGGGATGATCTTGCCGTTTTCGGCAATGAAATCCTTGAGCGTGTCGATGTCTTTGTAGTCCACCTCTTCGACGCCGGTGACGGTGAAGCGGCAGAACTTCTTGCGCTTGAACAGCGGGTTGCTGTTGGCGCGCTTGGGCCGGTTGGCCGAGTTGCGTTGCGGTGCAGCCATGATGGTTTCCTACTGCGGTTCGAATGCCTGAATGTGTAAGACGACGCCGTGTCCACGGCGCGGGGAGGCGAGAAAGCCTTCGCACCGCAATCCGCTGCCCAGATCGGTTCGGGCCAGCCGCTCGGCCAGCGTCCCAAAGGCCACGGCCTTCAGGCGCAGGGTCACGAGGCGCTCGCCCCCGGCCTCGCTTTGCAGCGACTGGTGCTCCAGCACCACGTCCTGCGCGGCCAGACCTGCTGGCGTGTAGCGCAGCGCCGATTTCTCGGCCAGCCGCGCCTCCAGCTGCAATCGGTTGGTCAACGGATGGACGGCGCTGGGCGCCCTCAAGCGGCGGCTTCCTGTTGCGCCTGGGCCTTGCGCGCTTCCTCGCGTTCGACGGCCTTCATCATGGCCGAAGGACCCGTTTCAGCCTTTTTCTTCTGCACCACCAGGTGGCGCAGCACGGCGTCGTTGAAGCGGAACGCCGTCTCGAGCTCGGCCATGACCTCTTTGCCGGCCTCGATGTTCAGACACAGGTAGTGCGCCTTGGACAGCTTGTTGATCTGGTACGCCAGCTGACGGCGGCCCCAGTCTTCCACACGGTGGATGATGCCGCCGCCGGCGGTGATCATCCCCTTGTAGCGCTCCAGCATGGCGGGCACCTGCTCGCTCTGATCCGGGTGGATCAGCATGACGATTTCGTAGTGACGCATGAACTCTCCTTGTGGAAAAACTGCCACCCCGGCGTCGCTCGGGTGTGGCAAGGAAGCTAGCGATTATAGCCCGCCGGCGGCTGGCGCGCGCAAGCGCCTCACCCACGCGCGCCGCGCCGCCGGGGGGGCTGGCGTGAGCAGGCTGACCACCACCAGCGCGGCGGCGCTGGCCGGCACGCCGAACACCCCGGCCGCGATGGGATCGATGCCCCACCACAGCCCCGGCTCGCCACCCACGCCCAGCCAACCGCGCAACCACGGCTGGTTGACCACCATGTAGCCCAGCGTAACCCCGACACCGGCCACCATCGCCGCCACCGCGCCGGGGCCGTTGGCGCGGCTCCAGAATACCCCCGCCACCAGCGGCACGAAAAACGCCGACGCCGCCAACGAAAACGCCGCCGCCACCAGCGGCAGGATGTCGGCCGGCCGCTGCGCCGCCAGGTAGGCGGCCAGCAGCGCCACCACCAGCAGCATCACCTTGGACAGTGTCACGCGCCGCGCGGTGGCGGCCTGGGGGTCGAGCGTCTTGTAGTACACGTCGTGGCTGAGTGCGCTGGTGATGGCCAGCAGCAAGCCGTCCGCCGTCGACAGCGCCGCCGCCAAGCCCCCGGCCGCCACCAGCGCCGCCACCACGTAGGGCAGCCCCGCGATTTCGGACGCCGCCAGCACGATGATGTCCGCGCCCAGCGTGATCTCGCCCCACTGCAGCACGCCGTCGCGGTTGACGTCGCGCACCGACAGCAGCGCCGGATCGACCCGGCTCCACGCCGTCACCCACGCTGGCAACTGGTCCACCCGCATGCCCACGAGCTGGCTCAGCACCTCGTGCTTGACAAACACCGCCAGCGCCGGCGCTGTCACGTACAGCAAGGCGATAAAACCCACGCCCCACACCACCGACCAGCGCGCCGCGGCCACCGTGGGCACCGTGTAAAACCGCACCAGCAGGTGGGGCAGCGACGCCGTGCCCACCATCAGGCAAAACACCAGCGCCAAAAAATTACGGCGCGAGGTCTCGAACGCCTCGCGCTGGGGCGCGGCGCCGTGGGGGTCGCCCGCAAACGGCTCCGCCTGCGGCGCCACGCCCGCCAGCGGCTGCGCGCGTGCCTGGGCGTGCGCCCATTGTTGGCGCCACAACGCCTCGGCGGCCGCGGCGTCGCGCGGCAGGCGCAACAGCGCGCGCTCGGTGGCCGCGATCTCGTGCGCATCGGCCCCCAGCTGGCGCAACGCCTGCAGGTGGCCCTCGAGTTGGTCGCGCTCGCGTTGCAGCGCGGCGGCGGGGTCGCGCAGGCGTTCGGCCAGCACGTGCGCCTGGTTGGCCCACACCCGCTGCACATGGCGCTCGGCCGGGTCGTCACGCAGCGCCTGCTCGCGCTGCAGCACACGCTGCAACTGTTCCCCGTAGGTCAGCAGCGCCAGCGGCGAGCCGGTCTGTTTGTACGACAGCCACGCCACCGGCACCGCAAACGCCAGCATCAACACGATGTACTGCGCCACCTGCGTCCACGTGATGGCGCGCATGCCCCCCAAAAACGAACACACCAGGATGCCCCCCAACCCCAGGAAGACACCCACCTCGAACGCCAGGCCAGTCAGGCGCGACGTGATCAACCCCACGCCGACGATCTGCGCCACCACGTAGACGAACGAGCACAACAGCACCGCCACCACCGCCAGCAGCCGAGGCACGGTGCCACCGTAGCGCTCGGCCAGAAAGTCAGGAATCGTCAACCCGCCGTAGCGGCGCAGGTACGGCGCCAGCAGCACCGCCACCAGCACAAAGCCGCCCGACCACCCCAGCACAAACGCCAGCCCACCAAACCCCTGCAGGTACAGGGTGCCCGCCAGCCCGATGAACGAGGCCGCCGACAGCCAATCGGCCGCCAGCGCCATGCCGTTGAACAGCGCCGGCACACGCCGCCCGGCCACGTAGTATTCGGTGGCGTCGACCGTGCGTGCCGCCAAGCCGATCGTGGCGTACACGCCCAGCGTGGCCAGCAAAAAGGTCAGGCCGATGGCCATGCGCGACACCCCCAGGTGCTCCAGCGCACCCAGCAGCACCGTGAACAACACGAACGCCAGCGTAAAGCGGGCGTACAGGCGCAGCAAAACACGCTGCGATGGAACATCGGCGGTGGGCGGTTGCATGCCAGGGATCCGCGGCCGCGCAGCGGTGGCTGCCGGCGCACACGGCGGTGTACGATGCGATGATCTTAGCGCCAACCCGATCCGATGCCCCGCCATGCCCGAGCCGCCAACCTGTCTCGATGACACGCTGACCCTGACCTCGACGCCGGTGCGTTCGCTGCTGCGCCGCGCGCCCATCTGCGTGCCCCCCGAGCTGCCGGTGCGCGCGGCGGCGCAGACGATGCGCGAGCACAACGTGTCGTCGGTGCTGGTCACCGACGGCGACACGCTGCGCGGCATCGTGACCGACCGCGACCTGCGCAACCGCGTGCTGGCCGCGGGGCTCGACCCCCAGCGGCCGGTCATCGAGGTGGCCACCACCGCAGTGCAAACGGTCGACATCGGCGACGCGGCCTTCGATGCGCTGCTGCTGATGGCGCGCCTCAACATCCATCACGTGCCCGTCACCGACGGCGCCCGCGTGGTCGGCCTGATCTCCAGCAGCGACCTGCAGCAGCGGCAAAGCGACTCGGCGGTGGTGCTGGCCCAAGCCATTTACCAGCAAGACAGCGTGGCCGAGCTGCAGGCGGTGGCGGCGCGCGTCCCCGCGCTGCAGCGCCAGTTGGCCGCCGCCGGCACCAGCGCGCACGCCACGGGGCGCCTGGTGTCGGCCATGACCGACGCCATCACCACCCGGCTGCTGCAACTGGCCGAACGGGCATTGGGGCCGGCGCCGGTGCCGTGGGCGTGGGTGGCGGCCGGCTCACAGGGCCGCAACGAACAAACCGCCCAAAGCGACCAGGACAACTGCCTGGTGCTGGACGACGCCTACGACGCGGCGCACCATGGGGCCTACTTCGAGGCGCTGGCGCGGTTTGTGTGCGACGGTCTCAACGCCTGCGGCTACGTATACTGCCCAGGCGAGATGATGGCGCTGACCCCGATGTGGCGCCAGCCGTGGAGCCGTTGGCGCGAGTACTTCATGCGTTGGATCGAGACGCCCGACCCCAAGGCGTTGATGTTGACGTGCGTCTTTTTCGACCAACGCTTCGTCGCCGGCGAGCGTGCGCTGCTGGACACGCTGCGGGCCGAGGTGCTGGCACGCACGCCCAAGCAGCGCATTTTTCTGGCGCACATGGTGTCCAACGCACTCACCCACACACCGCCGCTGAACTGGCTGGGCAACTTGCAAACCATCCGCGGCGGCGAGCACGACGGCACCATCGACCTCAAGCACAGCGGCATCGTGCCGATCATCGACCTGGCGCGTGTCTACGCCCTGGCCGGCGGCATCGGTGCCGTCAACACCCGCGAGCGCCTGTTGCACAGCGCCGACAGCGGTGAAATCACCCGCGAGCGGGTGCGCGACCTGCTCGATGCGCTGGAGTTTTTGACCACGCTGCGCGTGCAGCACCAGGCGCGCCGGCTCGAAGCCGGACAGCCGGCCGACAATTTTTTGCGCCCGGACGAACTGTCCGCCCTGGAGCAGCGCCACCTCAAGGACGCCTTCGCGGTCGTCAAGGCGTTGCAAGGGGTGCTGGAAAAACGCTACCTGGCCGGGCGCTTCTAGCGCGAACACGCCAAGGGCTTGGCGTCTCTGGCGATATCATGGACAATATGATCGCCAGGATCGTCCTCGACACGAATGTCCTGGTTGCAGCCAGTCGCAGCCGTCATGGCGCGTCTTTCGCGCTGTTACACGCCGTGCGGCAGCGTCGGTTGCGTCCGTTGGCGTCTGTACCGTTGATGTTGGAGTACGAAGCGGTGCTCAAGCGGTGTGCGCATGAAGCGGCGTTTCGTGCCGTGCCGGTCGATACGTTTTTGGATGCGTTGTCGCTTTTTATCGAGCCGGTGACCCTGCATTACTTGTGGCGTCCCCAGCTGCCCGACCCAAGTGACGAAATGGTGCTGGAAACCGCGCTCAATGGCCGCGCCGATGCGTTGGTCACCCACAACGTGGCTGACTTTGCCGCAGCGGCCAAGCGGTTTGCTTTGCCGCTGCTGGCACCGCGGCAGTTGGTATCGTCTTGGCACGAGGACCTTTGAAATGGCCCAATACGCGCTTCGCTTACCCGACTCGTTGATGGCCTACGCCAAACAACTGGCGCAGGAGGAGCACGTGTCGATGAATCAGCTGTTTCTGACCGCGATCGCCGAAAAGATCTCCGCCCTCAAGACGCAAGCCTACTTCCGCGAGCGGCAGCAAAGGGGCAGCGAAGCGGCGTTCGACCAATGGCTCGACGCCGTGCCCGATGCCGCGCCAACCCCGGGCGATGAGTCCCCGTCGACGGACTGAGCGTCAGCGACCGTTGGCCCTGGTGATGCGGCACCGGCAGCCGCTGGCTGTTGAAAACGGGCAACGGAAAACGGGCAACGCCCGCCTCAGTACGTCAGCCGGGCGTAGTAGGTGCGCTCGGCCGCCTGGCGCGCCTGGCCCAGGGTGACGATGCCCTGCTGCGCCAGCAGCGGGATGAGGCGCAAAAACACCTCGGCCGTCACCAGCGCATCGCCCAGCGCGGTGTGGCGGCCCAGCACGGCGATGCCAAAGCGCGCGGCGATCTCGTCCAGGCTGTGCGAGGGTTGCTCCGGATGCACCACCGCCGACAGCAGCAAGGTGTCCAGCACCGGCTGGTCGAAGCTGACCCCCACGAGGCGTTCCTTGAGCTGCAAAAACCGCATGTCGAACGCTGCGTTGTGCGCCACCAGCACGGTGTCGCGGGCAAACGCGTGGAACGCCGGCAGCACCTGCGTGATGTCAGGCTGGCCACGCACCATCTCGGGCGTGATGCCGTGGATCGGGATCGAGGCGCGCGGGATGGGGCGGCGCGGGTCGACGAGCTGCTCGAAACTTTCGTGGCGCAACAAGCGCCCGTTGACGATGCGCGTGGCGCCGATCTGGATGATTTCGTCACCGTCGGACGGGTTGAGGCCGGTGGTTTCGGTGTCGAACACGGTGTAGGCCAGCTCGGTCAGCGGCACATCGTCCCACGCGCGCGCCGCCGGGCTGACGCGAAACAGGTCGAAGTCGTAGAACTCCGGGCGGCTTTCGACGCGCGCTGCGGGTTGCGCTTCGACGCTGGCGGTCGGTGCCGCGGACGGCAGCAACAGCCGCAAACAGGTCTGCCCTTGGGCCGGGTCGTCTTGCACCCAGGCGTCGCCGCCATGGCGCTGGGCCACCTCACGCACAGCCCCGTGGGCGCTGCCCTCGGCGTCGCTGTCCACCCACCCCTGGCAGCGCGCGGCGCTGGCGTGCACGGTGGGCCACGCCAACTCCAACGTCACGCGCACCGCCGCCCCTACCCCGGAGGCTGGTGCCAGCCTCAGCGCCACGCGCTCCACCCCGCCGTCCTGCGCCAGGCGCTGCACGAAGCGCTGCAACGCGTGGGCCAGGCCCAGGCTTTCCACCCGCAGCCAGCACGCCGGGTCGGGCTCGCGCACGTCGATCTGTACGCCCGGCACTTCGGCCAGGCGGCGTTGCAGCACGGCCAGCACGTCGGCCCCCAGCATGTCCTCCAACGGGGCGTGCGCCGTCGTGTCGGCCAGCCCTTCGCGCGCGACCTCGTGCAGGCGGTCGCCCAGCGCCACCACCTCGTCACGGATCACGGCCAGCAGCCGCTCGCGCAGCGCCGCGTCGGCGTCGGGCAGCTGCAGCACCTCGACGGCCGCGCGCACGTTGCCGACCGCGCGGCGCGCCGCCTCGGTCAAGTTGGCCCACAGGCGTTGCTGCTGCGCGGCCTGCTCGTATTCGCGCGTGATGTTGTCCAGCACCAGCACGAACCCCGCCATGGCCGCGGGGTCGGTGTCGCGCGGGCGGCCCTCCTCTTCGACCAGCCGCACGGGGGCCACCTGCACGCGCAGCAACTGCCCGCCCCGCGTGGCGGTGACGAACTGGGTGCTGGGCTGCGCCGCCCCCTTGCGCAGGCGCTGGCGCAGCTCGTCCAGCGCGTGGGCGAGCACGGCGCGGTCCAGCACGGTGTAAATCGAGCGGCCCAACCCCAGCAGCTCGGCGCCGCCCAACCCCTGCGGCGCTTGCGACAACGCACGCACCTGCAACCGGGCGCGGTTGTTGTACAGCAGCACGCGGCCATCCAGGTTGCAGACGATGACGCTTTGCGTCAGCTCGGCCATCAGCGCGGCCAGGCGGCGCTTTTCTTGCTCGATGTCGCGCGCGGCGGCGCGCACGCGCTCGTCCACCTCGCGTCGCCAGCGCTCGCGCTGCCGCACCAGCTCGTTGAACAGGTGCGCCACCCGGCGCACGTCGGCCGGTCCGCGCTCGCGCAGCGTCGGGGGTGGGTCGGCGGTCAGCAGCACGGCCGCTTCTTCGGCCAGACGCCGCCAGGGGTGCACGCCGACGTCGAAGGCGCGCTGCAGCCCCCAGCCGATCGCCGCCATCCCGAGCAGCCACATCAGCAGCACAAAACCCCAACGGTCGCCCAGCAGCTCCAGCATGCGCTGGCGCGCCTCCGGCTCCAGCGTGACGGCGATCAATCCGACGGTCACCCCCAGCCAGGCCAGCGACACCGCCGCGGCCCCGGCCAGCAGCCACCACAGGCGGCGATCGACCCGCCGTTTCATCGCGGCGTCTCCAGCAGCTCACGCACGCGCTGCACCAGGTCGGCGGTGGCAAACGGTTTGGTCAGGTAGGCGTCGGCCCCCAACGCCAAACCGCGGGCGACGTCGCTGTCGCGTCCCTTCGCGGTCAGCATCACCACGCGCACCGACGCCAACGCGGGGTCGCTGCGAATCAGCCCGCAGACCTCAAAGCCGTCGCGCCGCGGCATCATCACGTCCAGCAACACCAGATCCGGCCGCCACTGCTGCACGGCCTGCCAACCCTCTTCGCCGTCGTGCGCGCAGCGCACCTCGTAGCCCTCGCGCCGCATCAAAAACTCCAGGGGCAGCAAGATGTTGGGTTCGTCGTCGACGATCAGCACGCGCGGGGCGACCATGGTGGTTGTCTCCTGAAGTGGTGACGCTGCGGGCGCCGCTTCACCGCGCTTTAGTGTACGTCGGCCGTCTGACGTGGCGCCAACAGCGGCAGCTCGATGATGAAGCACGCCCCGGGGCCGGCGTCGGCATCCAGCCACAGCCGCCCACCCAGGTGCTCGACGATGCGGCGGCTGATCGGCAAGCCCAGGCCCGTGCCGCCACGGGCCGCCTTGCCTTGATGAAAGCGCTCGAAAATCGTCTCGCGTTCGTCGGGCGGCACGCCAGGGCCGTTGTCGAGCACCGCCACCCGCACCCAGGCGCGCTCGGCCTTGCCCCCAGGCTCAACGCGCACCTGCACCCAGCCGGTGCCGTCGTCAGGGACGAAACGCGCGGCGTTGGACAGCAGGTTGAGCAGCACCTGCTGCAGCCGGTCGGGGTCGGCGTGCACCACCGCTTGCGGCAGCGCGGTGCGCAGCTCCAGCCTGGCGTGGCGCGCCTGCAGCAACGGGTCAGCGGCGGCGGCAGCATGGTGGACGAGCTGCACCAGATCCACCTCGGCGTTGGCCCAATCGGCACGCCCGGCCTCGATCTTGGCCAGGTCCAGCACCTGGTTGACCAGACGCGACAGCCGCTGCGCCTCATCGACGATGACACCCAGAAACTGCCGACGCTGCTCATCGGGCAGCCCCGGCTCGTCGCGCAGGATTTCGGCCAGCGCCCGAATCGACGTCAGCGGCGTGCGCAGCTCGTGCGTCACCGATGACATGAAGTCGTCCTTGAGCCGGTCGAGCTCCTGCAGCCGCGCGTTGGCGGCTTGCAACTGCCGGGTGGCCTGCTCCAACGAGCGCGACAGGGCCTTCAAGCGGCTGGTTTCTTGCAACAAGTCGAGCACGTCGTCCAAGGGCAACGGCTGCTCGTGCACCACCGAGGCGACCAGGCGGCGCGCCGAAGCGCTGCCCACCGTGCCGGCCAACTGGGTTTCGACCCATTGCACCAACGCCGCGTCGGCTTCCAGCCCCGCCAACGGCACGCCGCGCTGGCGGGCCTGCTCGGCCAGCCGCGCCTGGGCCTGTTCGGCCCCCAGCACCCGCACCAACAACGCCCGCAGCGCCGGCAGTGTGGCCTGCCCGCGCCACAGCACCGGCAGGCTGTCGCCGTCGTCGCCGTGGGCACCGCGTGGCTGGGTGTACAGCATGGCTTGCGCGGTCTCGGCCACCCCCGGCGGGCGCGCCAACGACACGCCGACGTACAGCGCCACGTTGACCAGCAGGCTCCAAAACAGCCCGTGGGTCAGGCCATCGAACCCCTGCAACCCCAGCAACGCCTCGGGCCGCAGCAACGCCCAGCCGAACAGGCCCTGGTCCACCCACCCGCGGGGCAGCCAGCCCGATTGGGCCAACGACGGCAACATCAGCGTGTAGGCCCACACGGCAAACCCCCCGAGCAACCCGGCCAGCGCCCCGGCGTGGCTGGCGCCGCGCCACAGCAAGCCACCGAACAGGGCTGGCGCAAACTGCGCCACCGCCGCAAAGCTGATGAGGCCGATGCTGACCAACGCGTAGGCATCGCCCGCGACGCGGTAGTACCCGTAGCCCAGCAACAGCACCAGCACGATGGCGCCGCGCCGGATGCGCAGCACCGCCCGCCGCAGATCACCGTCGGCCTGCGTGACGCTGCGGTGGCGCAGCCACCACGGCAGCACCAGGTCGTTGCACACCATCGTGGCCACCGCGATCGACTCCACGATGACCATGCCGGTGGCGGCCGACAGCCCCCCCAAGTACACGAGCAGCACCAGGGCCTCCAACCCCATGGTTTGCGGCAGGCGCAGCACGAACAGCTCGGCCTGCCCGGCGGCCTGCGGCCCCCACAGCAGCAGGCCGGCCAGCGCCAGGGGCAGCACGAACAGGTTGATCAGCCACAGGTACAGCGGAAACACCCACGCCGCGCGGCGCAGGTGGCGCTCATCCTCCAGCTCCACCACCATGACCTGAAACTGCCGTGGCAGCAGCAGCACCGACAGGCCCGCCAGCAACGTCAGCGCCGCCCAGCTCGACCAGGCGAACGCCCCTGGGTCACCCAACGCCAGCAGGCGCGCCAATTCCGGCACCGCCTGCGCCCGCCGCAGCAAGTCGGTCGGACCGCCGAACAACCCCCATGTCACGGCCACGCCGGCCGCCACAAAGGCCACCAGCTTGACCAGCGACTCCAGCGCGATGGCCGTCACCATGCCGGCGTGGCGCTCGGTGCCGTCCCAGTGCCGCACCCCAAACACGATGGTGAACGCCGCCAGCCCCAGCGCCAGGTACAGCGTGCTGTCGCGCCACCACGCCTGCGCCTGCGCCACGTGCAGGGGCTGCCCGGTGACCACCGCGGTGGCCACCGCGATACCTTTGATCTGCAGCGCGATGTAGGGCACGATGCCCACCACGGTGATCAGGGTGACGGCGCCGGCCAGCAGCGGGCTTTTGCCGTAGCGGTTGGCGATGAAATCGGCGATGGTGGTGATGCGCTGCTGGCGCGCGATGCGCACGATGCGGCGCAGCACCACCCAGCCCAGCACCATGGCCAGCGTGGGGCCGAGGTAAATCGGCAAAAACCACAGCCCACCGCTGGCGGCCCGCCCGACGCTGCCGAAATAGGTCCACGCGGTGCAGTACACCGCCAACGACAGCGCGTACACCCACGCGCTGCGCGTGGGCGAGCGCCCGCTGCGTGCGCGCGCGTCGGCCCAGTGCGCCACCGCAAACAACAACCCCAGGTACGCGAAGGCGGCGCTGGCGACGATGGCGGTGGACATGGCCGACAAGCCCTTGCGTCGTGCGCGCCGGCCGCATCAGTCGGGCGCGCGCTCCATCCACCACCCCAGCACGGCGATCAGCACCGCCCAGACGCCAAACGTCGCCACCGCCCACGGGGCGGGCAGCCCGGCTTCGTCGGCCAGCGTTGCCCACACCCCGAGCAGCGGAAAATTGAACGCCATCACCCCAGCCGCCCACAGCGCCCACAAGCGCGCCGTCACAGGGGCGCGGGAGGTGGCGTCGCGGGGGCGGTCCATGGGCCAGGCGCCTTGGCGATCAACCCTTGGCCAAGCGGTGCCAGGTGTCCACCACGGTGTCAGGGTTGAGCGAGATCGAGCTGATGCCCTTGTCCATCAGCCAGCGGGCGAAGTCGGGGTGGTCGCTGGGGCCTTGCCCGCAGATGCCGATGTACTTGCCCTGCGCCCGGCAGGCCTCGATGGCGCGCTCGATCAAGGCCAACACGGCCGGATCACGCTCGTCGAAGTCGTGCGCCAGCAGCTCCAGGCCCGAGTCGCGATCCAGACCCAGCGTGAGCTGCGTGAGGTCGTTGGAGCCGATCGAGAAGCCGTCGAAATGCTGCAAAAACTGCTCGGCCAGGATGGCGTTGCTCGGGATTTCGCACATCATGATGAGCTTGAGATCGTGCTCGCCGCGCTTGAGCCCCATCGAGGCCAGCAGCTCGGTGACGCGCTGGGCCTGCGCCAGCGTGCGCACGAACGGCACCATCACCTGCACGTTGGTCAGCCCCATGTCCAACCGCACGCGCTTGAGGGCCTCGACCTCCATCGCAAACGCCTCGGCGAAGTCGTCGCTGATGTAGCGCGCCGCACCGCGGAAACCCAGCATCGGGTTTTCTTCGTCGGGCTCGTAGCGGCTGCCGCCGATCAGTTTGCGGTACTCGTTGCTCTTGAAGTCGCTCAGCCGCACGATGACGGGCTTGGGCCAGAACGCGGCGGCGATGGTGGCCACGCCTTCGGCCACCTTGTCGACGTAAAAGGCGCGCGGGCTGGCGTGGCCGCGCGCGGCCGACTCCACCGCGCGCTTGAGGTCGGCGTCGACGTTGGGGTAGTCCAGGATCGCCTTGGGGTGCACGCCGATGTTGTTGTTGATGATGAACTCCAGCCGCGCCAGCCCCACGCCGCCGTTGGGGATCTGGGCAAAGTCGAACGCCAGTTGCGGGTTGCCCACGTTCATCATGATCTTGACCGGCAGCTCGGGCATGGCGCCGCGCTGCACCTCGGTCACCTCGGTCTCGAGCAGCCCTTCGTAAATGTGGCCGGTGTCGCCCTCGGCGCAGCTGACGGTGACCAACTGCCCGTCCTTGAGCGTCTCGGTGGCGTTGCCGCAGCCCACCACGGCCGGGATGCCCAGCTCGCGCGCGATGATGGCCGCGTGGCACGTGCGCCCGCCACGGTTGGTGACGATGGCGCTGGCGCGCTTCATGATCGGCTCCCAGTTGGGGTCGGTCATGTCGGTGACCAGCACGTCGCCCGGCTGCACCTTGTCCATCTCGGCGATCGAGTGCACGATGCGCACCTTGCCGGTGCCGATTTTTTGGCCGATGGCGCGGCCCTGCGCCAGCAACGGCCCCTTGGCCTTGAGCTTGTAGCGCAGCTCCACCTGGCCGCTGGCCTGGCTTTTGACCGTCTCGGGGCGGGCCTGCAGGATGTAGATCTGGCCGTCCACGCCGTCCTTGCCCCACTCGATGTCCATCGGACGCCCGTAGTGTTGCTCGATGACCAGCGCGTAGCGGGCCAGCTCCAGCACCTCGGCGTCGGACAAGCAGTAGCGGTTGCGCTGCTCGGGCGGCACGTCCACCGTTTTGACCAGCTTGCCGCCGGCGGCCTTGTCCTCGTCGCTGGCAAACACCATCTGGATCAGCTTGCTGCCCAGCGTGCGCCGGATGATGGCCTGTTTGCCCGCCTTGAGCATGGGCTTGTGCACGTAGAACTCGTCGGGGTTGACGGCGCCTTGCACGACGGTTTCGCCCAAGCCGTAGCTGGCGGTGATGAACACCACGTCCTCAAAGCCGCTTTCGGTGTCGATCGTGAACATCACCCCCGAGGCGCCCAGGTCCGAGCGCACCATGCGCTGCACACCGGCCGACAACGCCACCTCGCTGTGCGCAAAGCCCTTGTGCACGCGGTAGCTGATCGCACGGTCGTTGTACAGGCTGGCGAACACCTCCTTGATCTTGTGCAGGATGTGCTCGATGCCCACGACGTTGAGGAAGGTCTCCTGCTGACCCGCGAACGACGCGTCGGGCAGGTCTTCGGCCGTCGCAGACGAGCGCACCGCGTAGCTGGCGTTGAGGCCGCCGTCGAGCTTGGCGTAGGCCTCGCGGATGGCGGCTTCGAGCGCGGGCGGGAACGGCTGCGCCTCGACCATGGCGCGGATCTCGGCGCCGGTGGCCGCCAGCGCCTTGACGTCGTCGGCATCCAGCGCCGCCAGCTTGGCGTGGATGCGCTCGTCCAAGCCGCCGTGCTTGAGGAACTCACGAAACGCGTGCGCCGTCGTGGCAAAGCCCGTGGGCACGCGCACCCCTTGCGGCAGCTGCGAAATCATTTCGCCCAGGCTGGCGTTTTTGCCACCGACGATTTCGACGTCGGCCATGCGCAGTTGCTCGAACGGCACCACCAGCGCGTCAGCGGGGAAACGGTTGGACATGATGAACACTCCTCGATGGTTGGAAAACCGGGGTCGCGGTGCGGCGTGGTCGGGGTTGTCGTTGTTGTCGTGTCGGCCGCCGCGGGGGCGCCGGGCACGCCATGGGCGTGCGCCAAGCTCGCGCCCGCTGCCGCGATAATGGCGTGATTGTAGTCGGCCACCCCGCCGCGCCCAGCCCTCGCAAGCCCTTTGCCACCATGACCAGCCACGCCAACCGCAGTGTTTTTTTCGTGTCCGACGGCACCGGCATCACCGCCGAGACGTTCGCCGACGCGCTGCTGCGGCAGTTCGAAATCCGCCCCAAGCGGGTGCGTCTGCCGTTCGTCGACAACGCCGACAAGGCCCACCAGGCGGTGCGCCAGATCAACCACGCCGCCGCCGTCGATGGCACGCGGCCGCTGGTGTTCACCACCGTGGTCAACATGGAGGTGCTGCAGGTGCTGCAACAGCACTGCCAGGGCATGCTGATCGACATGTTCGGCACCTTCATCGCGCCGCTGGAGCACGAGCTGGGCATGAAGTCCAACCACCGCGTCGGGCGCTTTTCCGACGTCACCAAAAGCCGTGAGTACCACGACCGCATCGAGGCGATCAATTTCACGCTGGAGCACGACGACGGCCAGACCAACGACAACCTGGAAAAGTCCGACGTCATCCTGATCGGCGTCAGCCGCAGCGGCAAAACGCCCACCTCGCTGTACCTGGCGCTGCAGTTTGGCCTCAAAGCGGCCAACTACCCGCTGATCCCGGAAGACTTCGAGCGCCGCCAACTGCCGCCGGCGCTGCTGCCGCACAAGAAAAAGCTGTTCGGGCTGACGATCGACCCGCAGCGGCTGAGCGAAATCCGCCACGAGCGCCGCCCTCACTCGCGCTACGCCAGCTTGGAAAACTGCCGCTACGAGGTGCGCGAGGCCGAAGCGCTGATGCGCCGCGCCGGCGTTCGTGTGCTGTCCACCACGCACAAATCGATCGAAGAAATCGCCACCATCATCCGGCAGGATCTGGAGCAGATCCACGGCGGGCGCTGAGACGCCGCTAAGGGGTGGCAGGCGCGACGTGGCGGGGCGCGCGGTAAAACTGCAACACCCGCTGCACATAGGTGCGGGTCTCGGCGTACGGGGGGACGTGGCCGTAGCGCTCCACCGCGCCTTCGCCAGCGTTGTAGGCGGCGCTGACCAGGGCGACGTCATCGTCGAAGCGCTGCAGCAACCAGCGCAGGTAGCTCAGGCCGCCGCGCACGTTTTGCTCCGGGTGCAAGGCATCGCGCACCCCGAAACGCTCGGCCGTGCCTGGCACCAGTTGCATCAGCCCGCGGGCGTTGCGCGGCGACACCGCGCTCGGGTCGAAATCGGACTCCGCGCGGGCGATCGCCAACGCCAGCCGCGGGTCCACCGCGTAACTCGGTGCCAAGCGTTGAATCAGGCGCGCGTGGCGCCGTTTGTGCATGGGCAGTTCGGCCACGTAGCGCTCGACCTCCTCATGGGGCACAGGTCTGGGGGTGGCGTCCGGCGCCGCGGTCACGTGCTCCAACACCGGCGCCGCCCCGCCGGTCAGGCACGCCGGCTGCTGCGCCTGCAGCACCTGGGTGCCCTGCAGGGCCAGCAGATCCTGCGCCGCCCGGTGGTGCCCCAGGGCAGCCGCTTGGGCCAGCAGCGCGATGCCCTCCTGCCGGTGCTGCGTTTGCCCATGCTCCAACAACAAGCGACCCAGGCGGTGTTGGGCTTCCAGGCTGCCGTGACGCGCGGCCAAGCAATACCACGCCGCCGCCTGGGTACGGTCATGCCGCTGCTCGGCCTGCCAGGCATCGTGCAGCCAGCGCGCCCTTTGCGGCGGCTCATCGTGCCAGACGGGCGCCGGCAACGGCGACTCCACGGTCTGCCCGGCCACGGTGGCGCTGACGCACAGCGCCACCCCGGCGATCAAACCGCGGGCTTGCCGCGCCCCACGCGCCGCCCCAGACCGATGCCGTGCGCGTGGCGGCCCAGCGCGAACGACAGAAAAATCTTCACCCACAGCGTGGACCCCGCGATGGCCACCCATTCCTCGTAGGCCAGCCACCCCATCAACACCGACACGATCACGCCCACCAGCACCCCGCCGGCGACGAGGTTGAGCGCGAGCTCGTACGGTGCCCAGCGCGCTGCATTCGCCGGCGGTTCACCCTTGCGCAGCGCAACCTCGGAAAAATCACGCCGCACGGCGATGCGCCAGGCGCGGCGCAGCCAAAAAAAGGCCACCGGAAACAACACCAGAAAAAACAGAATCTTGATCGGGTAAACGCTGATCATCACGGTCCATCCTACAAGCGAAAGGCCCCGCCGGCAAGGGACGGGGCCGTTGAAAGCTGCGGCGGCGCTCGTGGCACCGCGCCGCGCGGTCACGCAAGGAGCGGGGCCAGCCATGCCCCGCCCCTTGCCCAGGGGTCAGTGGCCGACCGCCGCGCCCGCGCCCTTGGGCACGCGCACCGATTCGACCAGGTCCTGGATGTGGGCCGGCACCGGCTTGGACACCGCGCTGACCGCGAACGCCACGATGAAGTTGACGATCGCGCCCACGGTGCCAAAGGCTTCAGGCGTGATGCCAAAGAAGCTGTTGGCGCCACCGATCAGGTCCAGGTACTCCGTACCCTTGACGAAGAAGATGCCCTTGTGCGCGAACACGTAGAACAGCGTCACGAACAGGCCGGCCAGCATACCCGCCACCGCACCGGAGCCGGTCACCTTCTTGCTGAAGATGCCCATCATCAGCGCCGGGAAGATCGTCGAGGCGGCGATCCCGAAGGCCAGCGCCACCGTACCGGCGGCGAAGCCCGGCGGGTTCAGACCCAGGTAGCCCGACACGATGATGGCGAACACCATCGCGATCTTGCCGGCCAGCAGTTCGTTTTTCTCACTGATGTTCGGGTTGATAGCCCCCTTGATGAGGTCGTGCGAGATGGCCGACGAGATGGCCATCAGCAAGCCCGCCGCGGTGGACAACGCCGCCGCCAGGCCGCCCGCCGCCACCAGCGCGATCACCCAGTTGGGCAGCAGCGCGATTTCAGGGTTGGCCAGCACGATGATGTCAGCGTTGACGGTGAGCTCGTTGCCCTTGAGGCCCGCGGCTTCCGCCTTGGCCTTGATCGCTTCGTTTTTGGTCTTGTCGTTGTAGAACTGAATGCGGCCGTCGCCGTTCTTGTCTTCGAACTTGAGCAGGCCGGTCTTTTCCCAACGCTTGAACCACTCGGGGCGCTGTTCGTACGGCAAGGCCGCCTCGGGCGCCAGCAGATCGGCGTTGGCCTTGACTTTATCGGCGTTGACGCGCACGCCGCCGGCCGGGTCAGGCTCCACGCCCACCGCGGTGTTAACGGTGCCGATCAGGTTCAGGCGCGCCATCGCCCCCACCGCCGGCGCGGTGGTGTACAGCAGCGCGATGAACACCAGCGCCCAGCCAGCCGACGCGCGTGCATCAGCCACCTTGGGCACGGTGAAGAAGCGCACGATCACGTGCGGCAAGCCCGCGGTGCCGATCATCAGCGACACGGTGTAGAAGAACATGTTGAGCTTGCTGCCCGCCACCGACGTGGTGTAGGCACCAAAGCCCAGGTCGTTGAGCACCTGGTCGAGCTTGGCCAGCAACGCCACGTCGGTGCCCGCCAAATTCGAGCCCAGACCCAGCTGCGGCAGCACGTTGCCGGTGAGCGCCAGCGAGATGAACAGCGCCGGCACCAGGTAGGCCAGGATCAGCACGATGTACTGCGCCACCTGGGTGTAGGTGATGCCCTTCATGCCGCCGAACACCGCGTAAGCAAACACGATCGCTTGGCCGATGTAAATGCCGGTCTCGCTGGACACGCCCAAGAAGCGCGAGAACGTCACGCCCACCCCGGTCATCTGCCCGATGATGTAGGTGATCGAGGCCACCAGCAGGCAGATCACACCGACGTTGCGCGCGGTCTGGGAGTAATAACGGTCACCGATGAACTCGGGCACCGTGAACTTGCCAAACTTGCGCAGGTACGGCGCCAGCAAGCACGCCAGCAGCACGTAGCCGCCGGTCCAGCCCATCAGGAACACGGCGCCGCCGTAGCCCATGTTGGAGATGAGGCCGGCCATCGAGATGAACGACGCCGCGCTCATCCAGTCGGCGGCGGTGGCCATGCCGTTGGTCACGGGGTGCACGCCCCCGCCAGCGACGTAAAAGTCGGAGGTGCTGCCCGCGCGCGCCCACACGGCGATGCCGATGTACAGCGCGAACGTGGCCCCGACGACGAGGTAGGTCCAAAGTTGCAGGCTCATGTCGTGGTGCTCCGCGTCAGTCTTCGGCCATGCCGAACTTGGCGTCGATCTTGCGCATCTGCGCCGCGTACCAGAAGATCAACGCGATGAACACGTAAATGGAACCCTGCTGGGCAAACCAAAAGCCCAGCGGGTAGCCCCCCAGTTTGATGCTGTTGAGCGCGTCGGCAAAGATGATGCCGGCGCCATACGACACCAGGAACCAGATGACCAGCACTTTGGTCAGCAGCCCCAGCGTCGCGGACCAATAGGCCCGGGCGTTGTCGTTCAGGGACATGGATGCTCCTCGGATGGTTGTTGCGAACCGGCGGCCGCGGCCGCCCCGATCGCATCACCGGTGGCGATGCGTCAGGTCGCACTGTTGCGGTGCAAACTTACAGCCTGCTGAACGAAACTGGGTTTCACCCCTTTTCTAAGGGAAAACACCGAGAGCCGGCAGCGCCACGACACGCCACTGCCCCCACCCCGGCGCATGCGCCGGCCATTGGTCGGCGCGCGCCAGCGCGGCGGGCCCATGCTCCAGCAGCCACTGCACGGCCCGTATCACGCCCGCGTGGGTGATCCAGACGACGTCGCCGCCGAGATGCCGGGTGTGCAGCTCGCCCAGCGCGGCGTGCACACGCCGCAGCAGGTCGGTCACCGACTCCCCGGCGCCGGGGCGATGGTGGGCAAAGTTCGCCACCCAGGCGTCCAACGCGGCCGCACCGATGTCGTCCCAGCGCTGGCCTTCCCACGCGCCAAAGTCGAGCTCATCCAGCCGTTCATCGCAACGCCACGCCCCGTGTGGCGGCGCACCCAGCGCCTGGGCCAGCGCACGCGCACGTTGCAGGCGCGAGTGCCAACCCGTCCACCGGGGCGGCAAAGCGCGGCGCAGCGCCTCGGCCGCTGCCGCGGTGGCTCCCCGCTCGGCGGGCACATCCCAGCGGCCGTAGCACACCCCTGGGGCCACCTCGGGCGCTGCGTGGCGCACCAACCACAGGCGCATGCCTCACCCCACCTGGGTCGCCAACCCCATGCACGCGCCAAGCAAAAACGCCGCTTCCACCACCTGCTGCGTGGCCCCTAGGGTGTCGCCGGTGAAGCCCTGCAAGCGCCGCGCCAGCCACGCCCGCAGGCGCCAGCCCGCCAGCAGCGCCAACAACAGCGCCCCGCACCACGCCGCCGGCGCCAGCGGCCGCCATGCCAGCAACGCCAGCACCAACGCCGCCGTCCAGGCGCTGGCCAGCGCCAGCGAGCGCCCATCGATGGCGTCGGCCAGCGGTTTGGCCTTGCAGCCGTCGGTGTCGCCGACGTAGGGCAGCGTGCGCATCACCCACAGCGGGGCGTAGCGCGACACCCCATGCGCCGCCCACGCCAGCGCCGGGGCCAGCGTCGCGTGGGTTTGCAGCAACAGCGCCAGCAGCCCGACCTTGAGCATCAGCAGCAACGCCACCCCGACGGCGGCGTAGCTGCCGATGCGCGAATCCTTCATGATGGCCAGCGCCCGCTCGCGCGGCACCACGCCACCCAGCGCGTCGCAGGTGTCGGCCCAGCCGTCTTCGTGAAACGCGCCGGTCAGCCACACGGTGGCGGCGCAGGCCAACACGGCCACCACCCAGGCCCGCGCGGGCTGGTCCGGCAGCCACGCCGGCGCCCAGGCCAGCACCGCCGCGGCCAGCGCCCCCACCACCGCCCCCACCAGCGGAAAGTAGGCCGCGCTGGCGCGCAGCATCGCTGGCGAGTACCCCACCCAGGCCGCCAGGCGCCCCGTCACCGGCACGCGGGTGAAAAATTGCAGCGCCAGCAACGCGTGGCGTACACCGCGCAGCAAGGTCTCCATGCCGTGGCGCTCTCAGCCTGTGACTGGGGCCGTGGCGCTGCGCCGGGCCACGCCAGCGTCGTCGAAGCTGGCCATCTCGCGCACGATGGCGCAGGCCGACACGAGCAACGGCCACGCCAGCGCCGCCCCCGAGCCTTCGCCCAGCCGCAGCCCCAGGGCCAGCAAGGGTTCGGCCTGCAGGTGGGCCAGCAGCAACGCATGCCCACGCTCCGCGCCCCGGTGGGCAAAAACGCAGCGCTGCAGCACGTGCGGGCGCAGCTTGGCCGCCACCAACACCGCCGCGGTGGTGATGAAGCCGTCGACGACGATGACCCGCCGCTCGGCGCCGGCTTGCAGCACCGCCCCGACCATCGTGGCGATCTCCAACCCGCCCAGCGCGGCCAGCGCCTGCAGCGGCGTCTGGGCGCCGCTGTGGCGCTGCAGCACCGCGCGCAGCACCTCGATCTTGCGCTGCACGCCGGCGGCATCCAGCCCGGTGCCCGCTCCCACGCAGTCGGCGATGTCCAGGCCCGTGAGCCGGCTCATCAGCAGCGAGGCAGCCGATGTGTTGCCGATGCCCATCTCGCCCAGCAGCAGCGCGTTGCCCGGCAAGCGCTGCACCAGGGCGGCGCCGTTGGCCAACGCCTGGGCGCATTGGGCTTCGGTCATCGCGGGTCCCTGCAGCGCGTCGGCGCTGCCCCAGGCGACCTTGGCGTCGATCAGGCCAGTGCGGTGACCAAAGCTGTGGCGCACGCCGCAGTCCACCACCGTCAAGGCCAGGCCGTGCTGGCGCGCCAGCACGCTGACCGCGGCGCCGCCGGCGAGGAAGTTTTCCACCATCTGCCACGTCACGTCGCTGGGGTAGGCCGAGACGCCGTGCGCCGCCAGCCCGTGGTCGGCGGCAAACACCACGAGTTGTGGCTCGCGCAGCAGTGGCGCCTCGGTGCCCAGGATCAGCCCCAAGCGCAGTGCCAACGTCTCCAGGGCGCCAAGCGAACCCTGCGGCTTGGTTTTGTTGTCCAGCAACGCTTGCAGCCGTGCGGCCAAGGCGGCGTCGTGCAGGTCGGGCATCGCCGGCAGCGTGTCGGGGTTGAGGGTGGTGCTCATCGGGGTTGGCCTCCTTCGGTGTTGGGTTCAGGGGTTCAGCAGCGCGTCCAGCGCCCCGGGGGTTAGATGGGCTTGCACGTGGTTGGCCAGGGTGTCGAACACCTCGTCCCAGGGGCGCGCACGGGCGCCAAACAGCGCTCGCAATGCCCCGGGGTCTTCCAGCAGGCCGTGCAGGTACACGCCTAGCACGTTGCCGGCGGGGTTGGCCCACGCCACGCCGGGGCTGAGCTCACGCGCGAGTTCGCCGCGCGCCGCCAACGCCGGGTGTTGCACGGTGTGGCCGTGGTGGATTTCGTAGCCCTGCACGGTGAGCCCCCCCAGCGCCGCCCAGGGGCCGGGGCACGGCGCCAGCGTGACGCGGCGGCGGCGCACGGTTTTGCGCGGCTCGAAGCAGGTGACCAACGGCAACAGGCCCAGCCCCGCCGCGTTGCCATCGACGCCGTGCGGATCGACGAGCGCCTCGCCCAGCATTTGCAGGCCGCCGCAGATGCCCAGCACGCGGCCGCCGTGCGCCGCGTGCGCGGCAATGGCCGCATCCAACCCCTGGGCGCGCAGCCAGGCCAGGTCAGCCGCGGTGGCTTTGGAGCCGGGCAGGATGATCCAGTCGGCCCCCACGCACTGCGCCGGGGTGCGCGCCCACACCAGCCGCAGGCCCGCCACGTTGCACAGCGGTTGAAACTCGTCCAGGTTGCTGATGCGTGGGTAGGCCACCACCGCCACCGTGGTGTGCACGGCACCGGCGGCGTGGGTGCGGTCGTCGAACACACCGTCCTCTTCGGGCAAACCGTGGCCCCGCAGCAGGGGCAGCGTGCCCACCGTTGGCACGCCGGTGAGCGCGTGCAGCCGCTCGGGGCCTGGGCTCAGCAGCGCGGCGTCGCCGCGGAACTTGTTCAGCACAAACCCGCGCAGTTGGCCGCGCACGTCTTCGGGCAGCAGCGCCCAGGTGCCGTACAGGTGCGCCAGCGCGCCGCCGCGGTCGATGTCCGCCACCAGCCAGCAGCGCGCCGCGCTGTGCCGTGCGGTGCCCAGGTTGACGTAGTCGCTGTCGTGTAGGTTGATTTCCGCTGGCGAGCCAGCGCCTTCGATGACGATGACGTCGTGCTCGGCGCGCAGCGCATCCAGCGCTTGCGCGGCCAGCGGCCACAGCCGTGCGCTGCGCTGGCGCCACGGCTGGGCGGACAACGCGGCATCGACACGCCCCAGACACACCACCTGGCTGCGGGTGTCGGCTTCGGGCTTGAGCAGCACCGGGTTCATGCGCACGTCGGGCTCCACCCCTGCGGCCAGCGCCTGAAAATACTGCGCGCTGCCGATTTCGCCTTCGCCACCGTCGGGGTGGGCCACCACGCGGGCGTTGTTGCTCATGTTTTGCGCCTTGAACGGCGCCACGCGCAGGCCGCGGCGGGCGTACAAACGGCACAAGGCCGTGACCAGCCAGCTCTTGCCAGCGCCACTGCTGGTGCCCAGCACCATCACGCAGCGCGCCTTCATCGGCTGACCTCCGCAGCGGGCACGTCACCCACTCGGCGGGGGCGATGCAGCGCCACGTGTGGCCGGCCGTCTTCGTCCAGCGCCTGCCACAACGCCTCCAGCGCCTGCGGCGGTTGCGCGCTCAACCGCCACCAGCCGGGCAGCCCAAACGACGTGGCGTCACGCAGCTTGATACCGGCCGCGCGCAGCCGGCCGACCTCAGGTGGGCGAGACGGCCGCGCGCACACGAACGGCGCGACACTGTCCAGCACCTGCCAGCCGCGGTGACGCAAGCCATCCACCAGCGCTTGGCGCCACTGCGCCAGCGTCGGCAGCGTGGCCTGCAGCCAGCGCTGCACGTCAGGTTGCACCCAGGCGTGCAGCAGCGCCACCCCATCGGCGCCCAACGGCCACGACGGCGCCAGCGCCTGCAGCGCCGCCAGCGCGTCTTGCGCCACATGCGCCGGGGCGACCAGGTACGCGGCTCGCACGCCGGTCAGACCCAACGCTTTGTTGGGCGACCACAACTGCCAGAGATGCCGGCGCACCCCGTCGTCCAGCACGGCGCGTCCTTGCAGCCGCAGCGGGGCGTACGCCAGGTCTGCCACCACCACCGGGCACGGCCGCGCCAGCACACGCATCACCGTCTCTGGGGACTCGTCCTGCCCCAGCGGGCTGTTGGGCTCGCATAACCATGCCAGGTGCGCCTGCACCGGATCGTCCACCGTGCACAAGCCCCAGACATGGGCCGCGTGCCGGTACTCGCCATAACCGTGGCGGGGCAGCCAAACCCGCCGCCAGCCCTGCCGCGCGCACCACGCGCTCAGCCGCATGATGGCCTCGCTGGCGCTGGCGGCCACCACGATGCGTTCGGGCTCGACCCCGTGCCAGCGGGCCAGGGCCGCGCGCAGCTCGGTGTAGACGGGATCAGGGTAGCGGCCGTGCGCCGCAGCGCGCACACGCGCAAGCGCCTGGGGGGCCGGCCCGCACGCGTTGGCGTTGGTGGAAAAATCCCACACCACGGGCGGCCCGGCGTCGGTGCCGCCGTGTTCGCGCTCGTTCCCCCCGGGGGCCGTGCTCATCGTACCTCCCTCATCAGCGCCAAGGCCAGCAGCGCCGCAGCGGCCACACCCCACCACGCCACGGCCCGCTCGGCCCAGCGCAACGCTTGCGGCACGTCCTCCGCCGCAGGCGCGCGCGCAGCCGGGTTCAGCGCGTACACGCCTGGCTTGTCCAGCCGCACGCCCAACAGCAGCGCCAACGCGCCCATGGGCCAGCCGCCGTTGGGCGACGGGGTGCGGGCTGCTTCGCGCCGCAACGCCGACCACCCCGGCCAGCGCCGGGCCGACAGCGCCAGCAACACCGCGCTCAGGCGCGCCGGCCACCACGACAACACGTCGTCGGCACGCGCCGCCCAGCGACCGGCGTAGGTCCAGTCCCGACCGCCGTGCGCGCCGCGGTAGCCCCACATCGCGTCGGCGGTGTTGGCCCAGCGGTACAACGCCGCGCCGGGCAGCCCCGCCACCCACCACCACAGCAGCGGCGCCACCACCGAATCGTTGACATTTTCCGCCAGCGTCGACAGCGCCGCTTGGCGCACCTGGGCCGCGTCGAGCGCGCGCGTCTCTCGGCTGACCAGCCGCGACAAGCGATCCCGCGCCGCCTCGAGGCCCCGCGCCAGGGCCGCCTCCACCGCAGCCACTTCGTCGCGCAGCATGCGCCACGCCAACATCGGCTTGAGCGCCACACCCAGCACGATGGCTTGCACCCAGGCGGGCGCTTGCTGCGCCCAGCGCTGCCCCCACCACGCCAGCGCCACGACGACGGCCGCCCCCGCCAGCCACGCCAACGCCCCGGCCGCCACGGTCAGCGCCGGGCGCCGCGCCGCTTGGCCGGCCGGGGGCGCGATGCGTCGACCCAGCGCCTCCAGCAGCCGGCCCATCCAGACCACCGGGTGCACGCGCGCCGGGGGCTCACCCAGCCCGCGGTCCAGCGCCAACGCCACCAGCGTCGCTGCGGCCAGCACCGTGGTGTCAAGCTCCAACCACACCCGTGAGCTCCCGTGGCGTCAGGCGTGCGCCGCGTGGGTGCGCATGCCCAGGCGCTGCAGCAGCGCGCGGTCCGCTTCCACGTCGGCGTTGCCCGTCACCAGCAGCTTGTCGCCGTAGAAGATGGAATTGGCGCCGGCCACAAAGCACAGCACCTGGGTGGACTCGTCCATGGAGCGGCGCCCCGCCGACAGGCGCACCTTGGCCTTGGGCATCGTGATGCGGGCCACCGCCACCGTGCGCACAAACTCCAGCGGGTCCAAATCAGGCTGGTCCGCCAAGGGGGTGCCTGCCACTTTGACCAGTTGGTTGATCGGCACCGACTCCGGGTAGGGCTCCAGGTTGGCCAGTTGCGCGATCAAGGCCGCGCGCCCGGCACGCGATTCACCCATGCCGACGATGCCGCCGCAGCACACCCGGATGCCCGCCTCGCGCACATGGCGCAGTGTTTGCAGCCGGTCTTCGTAGTCGCGCGTGGTGATGATGTGCCCGTACAGTTCCGGCGCCGTGTCCAGGTTGTGGTTGTAGTAGTCCAGCCCCACCTGCGCCAGCCGCTGCGCCTGCTGCGCCGTCAGCATGCCCAACGTGCAGCACGCTTGCAGCCCCTCCTCTTTGACGACCCGCACCAGCTCGACCACCTTGTCCAGATCGCGGTCGTTCGGCGCACGCCACGCGGCCCCCATGCAAAAGCGGTGCGCGCCGGCCTCCCGCGCCTGACGCACGGCGGCACGCACATCCTCGGGCGTCATCAACTTGGTCGCCTTGACCCCCGTGTCGTGGTGCACCGACTGTGGGCAGTAGGCGCAGTCTTCCGGGCACCCGCCGGTCTTGATCGACAGCAGGGTCGCCAACTCCATCGCGGTGGGGTCGTGGTGTTGGCGGTGCACGGTTTGGGCCTGGTACAACAACTCGGGCAAGGGCAAGTCCAGCAAAGCCTGCACCTCGCGAACGCTCCACCGGGCGGGTTGGGCGGAGGCTGGCCCGCGGTCGTGCGAGGGTGGAAGGGGCTTGGACACGGTCGCTTCACTGATCATGGTGGTGGTTGGCTACAGCAGGGGTCAATCTTCGATGCCGCGCTGCGCGGGCACGCCGGCATCGTAATGGTGTTTGCGTTTGACCATCTCGGTGACCGTGTCGGCCACGGCGATCAACGCGTCCGGCGCGTCGCGTCCCGTCAGCACCACGGTGACATGGCTGGGTCGCTGGCGCAGGCACGCCAGCACGTGCTCCAGTTCAATCCAACCGTAGCGCAGGGGGTACATGATCTCGTCCAGCACCACCATGAAGTGGTGACCGGCCCGGATCATCGCCTCGGCGCGCGCCCAACCTTGCCGGGCCAGCGCCGCCGAGCGCTCCAGGTCGCGGCTTTTCCAACTGAAGCCGTCCCCCAGGCCCTCGATCGGGATGCCCAGGCGCTCGAACACCCGGTGCTCGCCGAAGCGGGCGCTGGGCACTTTCATGAACTGGAAAATGTGTACCGCTTTGCCGCGGCCGTGGGCACGCAGGGCGAGACCAAAGGCGGCGGTGCTTTTGCCCTTGCCGTGGCCGGTGTGCACGATGATGAGGCCACGCCGGGGCCCGCTGGGCTTGGCGGCCCGACGCTGGCGGGGTGGTTGCACGATGTCCATGCCGCTGCCAGCCTCCGATTCAGGTACAAGCCAAGGGCCCCTCGGGTTGCCCGGCGACACGCGGCACCACCACCCAACCGGCGCCGTCGCCGGGCAGCGCGCGGACCGCGATGCGGTGTTCGAACACCGCCTCCAGCGCACGGTGGGTGGCCGGTTCGCCACTGGGGCCTTGGTGCACGACACGCCCCGCGTCCAGCATCAGCAGCGCGTCGGCGCGCAGCGCGAGGTTGAGCTCGTGCAGCACGCTGACCACCGTGTGGCCTTGCGCGGTCAGGCGACGCACCAAGGCCAGCCAATCCGCCTGGTGCGGCGGGTCCAGGTGCGCGAGCGGCTCGTCCATCAGCAGCACAGGCGCCTGCACCGCCAGCAAGCGCGCCAGCAGCGCACGCTGGCGCTGCCCCCCCGACAGCTCGCCCAGGGGGCGGTGGCGCCACGCCCAGGCCTGGGTGGCCTGCAGGGCTTGCCGCACGGCAGCCCGATCCGCCGCACTGGGGGTCCCCAGCCAAGGTTGATGGGGCACACGGCCCAACATCGCCACGTCCCACACCGTCAGGTCGTCGGCCCCCGGCTCGGCTTGGCCCAACCAGGCCAGGGTGCGCGCACGCTCCCGCCGCGACCAGGCCTGCAGCGGGCGATCCAGCAGCAGCACCTGGCCGCGGTACGCCAGCAGGCCCGCCAGCGCCTTGAGCAGCGTGGACTTGCCTGCACCGTTGGGGCCCACGATGCAGGTCCACCGCCCAGCGGGCAGGCTCAGCGACACGTGGTCCAGCACCACCGTGCCGCCCAGGCGCACGCTGAGATCCTGCGCCTGCAGCGCCGCAGCCACGTGGGTGTCGGTGCGCACCGTCATACCCCCTGCCCCCGCAGGCGGCCACGGTGCATCAACCACAGTAGGTAGCCACCGCCCAGCACGGCCGTCAGCACGCCCACCGGCAGCTCTTGCGGCGCCAGCCAGCCGCGCGCCAGGGTATCGGCCGCCAGCAGCAGCGCCCCGCCCATCGCCGCGGCCAACACCATCAGCCAGCCGTGGGTGGCGTGCACCCGGGTGCGCACCAGGTGCGGCGCGGCAAGCCCCACAAAGGCGATCAGGCCCGTCTGCGCCACGGCGCTGGCGGTGGCCAGCGCCAGCACCGCCACCAGCGCCGCGCGCATCGCAGCCAAGGGCAGACCCAGGCTGGCCGCCGTGGCTTCGCCCAGGGCCAGCGCGTCCAGCGCCCGCGCCAGCCCCACCGCGGCCAGCGTGCACAGCCCCACGGCCGCCAGCATCAAACCAGCCGCGGACCAGCCCACGAACGCGGTCGAGCCCAACAAAAACGCCTGCATGGCCTGCAAGGCATCGGGTGCCAGCAGCAGCACGAACTGGGTCGCGGCGCCCAGCACCACGCCCACCACCACCCCGGCCAACAGCAAGCGCAAGGTGTGCTGCACGCCGCGCGCCAGCGTCAGCGTCAGCAGCACCGCCGCCAACGCCCCCACGAAGGCCGCCCCGGTGAGCCCCAAGCGCACGCCCAGGTGGGGCGACAGCACGCTCCAGGTTGGCCCGACAGCCCCGCCCAGCATGCCGGCCCCTCCCCCCAGCGCCACCAGGGTGAGCGCCACCGCAAGCGACGCGCCCGCCGCGCTGCCGAGCAAAAACGGATCGGCCAGCGGGTTGCGAAACAGACCCTGCGCCACCGCACCCGCCAAACCCAGCAAGGCGCCTGCGGCCCACGCCCCCAGCGCGCGAGGCAAGCGAATATCCCACACGATTTGCGCCAGCAACGGATCGCGCTGGCCGTCTTGGCCGCCGACCCACGGCCACAGCGCCGCCAACGGTTCCCAGCCGACGCTGCCCACCCCCATGGCCAGCACCACCAGCAACGCCGCCGCCACCCCCAACGCCGCCAGCAGGCCCCACGCACGCGCGGCGTTCATCGCCCAGCCTCCGTGGCGGCCACGGTGGGCACCGCCGCGCGCGCCAAGCACGCCGCCATGAGGCGCGCTGCCTCCGCCATGCGTGGACCGGGCCGCACGAGGACGTCGGACTCGCGGGCGTCGAACGCGCACACCCGCCCTTGCTGCACCGCGCGCAGGCGATGCCAACCCGGACGCTGCGCCAGCCCTTCGGCCGCGCGGCTGCTCACCATGATCACATCCGGGTCGGCGCGCACGATGAACTCCGGGTTCAGCTTGGGAAACGGCCCCAGCGCCGCGGGGACGATGTTGCGCGCCCCCAAGCGCTGCAGCGTCTGGCCGATGAACGAGGCCTCACCCGCCGCGTAGGGCCCGGGGCTGACCTCGATGTACACGCGCACCCCCCGCGCCGTGGCGGGCAGCGACTGCGCGGCGGCCGACACGCCGGCGTCGATGGCACGCCAGACCCGCAGCGCGTCGGGCACCTGCAGCAACTGGCCCAGGCGCAGCAGCACGCGCTGCACGTCGGCGTGCGTCTTGGGCTCCAGCGCCACCACCGGCAGCCCCAGCGCCCGCAACCGTTCGATGGCGCGCGACGACGTGGCCAGCAACACCACATCAGGCCGCAATGCGACGATGGCTTCGATGTTCGGGTCCAGCCCCCCGCCGACACGCGGCACATGGGCCAGCGCCTCGGGCCAGTTGGTGTAGCGGTCCACGCCCACCAGGCGCGCGCACTGGCCCAGCTCGCACACGGCTTCCGACAGCGACGGCAGCAGGCTGACGATGCGCTGCGGCGGCTGCGGCAGGCGCACCTCGACACCCTGGTCGTCGACGATGCGCACCTCGGCGCGGGCCGCCACGCCGAACAGGCACGCCAGCACCAGCCACAGCGCCCACCACGCACCCCGCCCCAGCGTCATACGTCCCCCTTGACCACGCATGGGCACCCCGCCACCATCAGCGTGACGCGCTCGCACACCGCCGCCACGCGCTGGTTCAACGCCCCAAGTGCGTCGACGAACGCGCGCACCTGCACCCCCATCGGGATGACGCCCAGCCCGATTTCGTTGCTGACCAGCACCACCGGGCCACCGACCTGCTGCAGCGCGTGCAGCAGCGCATCCACCCGGGCCTGCACGTCGGTCAAGCTGGGGGTGGGCTGGGCCGTCGCGTGACGTGCCTCGGCCGGCCACCACAGCTGCGTCAACCACAGCGTCAGGCAATCGACCACCACCAGCGCCTGCGGGGAGCTTTGGCGCAGCAGCATCGAGGGCACATCGTCCTCGCCCAGCTCCAACGTCTCCAGGCCGGGCACGCGTTCGGCCCGCTCGCGCCGGTGGCGCTCGATGCGGGCGCGCATTTCGGCGTCGCGCGCCTGCGCCGTGGCCAGCAACACCGCACGGTGCCGCGGCTCCGCCTGCAACCAGCGCGCCGCGCGGGCCTCGGCCCAGCGCGACTTGCCGCTTTTTTGTCCGCCCAGCACCAGCTCACGCATGACACCCACCCGCTTGCGCAACGCCCCCCTGCCCCAGCACGGCCGCTACTTGGCCGTCCATCCACGCCAGCACGATGCGGTGCAGTTGCGCCACCCCGTCGGTCAGGGCCGCCGGCCCGGGCTGCAGGATGTCAGCCGACTTGACCTCGAACAAGTGCCCCTGGCGCACCGCCGGGATGTCCTGCCAGCCCGGCCGTGCCGCGACGCGCTCGGGCCGGAACTTTTTGCCGCACCACGACCCGACGATGATGTCCGGCGCGCGCCGCACCACCTCCAGGGGATCGGCCAGCACGCGGTCCTTGGCCAAGGGCTGGCATGCGCGCTCAGGGAAGATATCCTCACCACCGGCGATGTCGATCAACTCCGACACCCAACGGATGGCGGTGATGGGCGGGTCGTCCCACTCCTCGAAGTACACGCGGGGCCGACGCGCGCCGCGCTGCACGCGCTGCTGCACCGCTTGGCGCATCGCCGCGTGCTGGGCATGCACGGCTTCGATCCAGCGCTGGGCCGCCTGCGTGCAGCCCACCAGCGCCGCCACCTGCCACAGCACCGCCACGATGTCGTCGACGCTGCGCTGGTTGAACACCGTCACCGCCACCCCGGCGCGCACCAGCGCGGCGGCGATGTCGGCCTGCAGGTCCGAAAAGCCAAACACATGGTCGGGCTGCAACGCCAGGATCTTGTCGATCTTGGCCGACAAAAACGCGCTGACCTTGGGCTTTTCGTGGCGCGCCTGCGGCGGACGCACCGTGTAGCCGCTGATGCCCACGATGCGGTGTTGCTGACCCAACAGGTACAACCACTCGGTGGTCTCCTCGGTCAAGCAGACGATGCGCTGGGGGCCAAGGTCGGTGCGGTTCATGCCAGCGCCCCCCGAAACAGCTGCGCAACTGCCGCCGGGGCAGAAGCAAACCACGCGTGAAAATAACTGGCCACCATGGGGCCATGCCGCCAGACCGCCTCGGGGCGCCCGTGCGGGCGCGCGGGCGCGGTGCGCGCCACCGGGGTCAACGGCGTGTCCACGGTGGAATAGTGGAACGTGTGCCCACGCAGCTCGCCCCAGGGCGTGCGCCAGGCCTGCGGCCCCAACGCCGCCAGGCGCGGCTGCATGCGCACCTCGCCGGGCAGCAGCCCCCACATCGGCACGCGCTGCCCATCGGCCAGCGTGAGCCCGTCGAACAACACCATCATCCCGCCGCATTCGGCCCACACCGGCCGCCCGAGCTGCACATGGCGCGCCAGGCTGGCCCGGGTGCGCTGCGCCGCGGCCAGCCGCGCGGCATGCAGTTCGGGGTAGCCGCCGGGCAGCCACACGGCGTCGGCCTCGGGCACCGGCTCGTCGGCCAGCGGCGAAAACACCACCACGTCGGCCCCCAGTTCGCGCAGTGTCTCGAGGTTGGCGGGGTACACAAAGCCCAGCGCCGCGTCTTGCGCCAGCGCGACGCGCCGCCCCGCCAGCCCACGCGCCAAGGCGGGCGCCGGCGCCGGGGGCTCGAATGTCACCGCCCAGCGCTGCCATTCGGGCCACGCCAGTTGCCCCAGCGGGGTGGCCGCCAGCGCATCGGCCAGCGTGTCCAGCCGCGCCCTCGCGTCGGGCAGTTCCCCCGCCTGGGTCAAGCCCAGGTGACGCTCCGGCAAGGCCATGCGTTCGTCGCGCACCAGCGCCCCCCACCACGGACCGTCGCCCGCGCGCAGCGCGTCGCGCAGCATTTGGGCGTGGCCGTCACCGGCCACGCGGTTGGCCAGCACCCCGGCCCACGGCAAGCCGGGCTGGTAGTGGCGCAACCCATGCACCAGCGCCCCGAAGGTGCCCACCATCGCGCCGGCGTCCACCACGGCCAGCACCGGCACCCCCAGGCGCCGCGCCAGCTCGGCGGCGCTGGGCTCGCCGTCGAACAGCCCCATCACACCTTCGATCAGGATGAGGTCGTTGTGCTCGGCCGCGCGCGCCAGCCGCAGCCGCACGTCGGCCTCGCCGTTCATCCACAGGTCCAGGTTGTCCACCGGCTGGCCGCTGGCCAGCGCCAGCCACTGCGGGTCCAGAAAGTCTGGCCCACACTTGAACACCCGCACGCGCCGCCCCCGCCGCGCGTGCAGCCGCGCCAGCGCCGCGGTGACGCTGGTCTTGCCCTGGCCCGAGGCCGGGGCGGCGATCAGCAGGGCGACACAAGCCTTGGACATGGGACACCCGGCACGGCCGGTCAGTTCGACGGTGCGGGCGTCCACTGCACACCGACAAACACGCTGCGCCCGCCGGTCGCGTAGCCGCGTGCCGTCTCGTACGCTTGGCCGCCGAGGTTGTCCACACGCGCCAGCCACTGCCAATCGCGCGCCAACGCACCACGCAGCGAGACGTTGACGAGCCCGTAGCCACCCAAACGCTTGGTGTTGGCCGCGTCGTCCCAGCGCTGCCCCACCAGCCGCCACTCCACGCCCCAACGCACCGGCGCCGCGGTCGTCTCGGCCCGCAGCGTGGCGTGCCGCGCGGCACGCCGGGCCAACCGCTTGCCGGTCAGGTCGTTGCGCGGATCGGCCAGGTCCAGCGAGCCCGTCAGGCGCACACCCGCCATTTGGGTGCCGCCCTCCAGCGTCCAGCCCCGCAGCGTGGCCCAGCCCACGTTGTCGTAGCAACCAGCCCACGTTCCGCTGCCGTTGACGCACGGGCCCGGCCCGGGCACGTATTGGATCAGGTCGCGCACGCGGTTACGGTACCACGTCGCACCCACGTGGTGCACGCCGGTGCGCCACTGCGCCCCCAACTCGATGTTGCGCGACGTCTCCGGCTGCAGGGAGGGTACACCGTAAATGCTGAAACGCTGAAACAACGTGGGGGCACGAAACGCGGTGCCTGCGTTGGCACGCAACCGCCAGCCGGGTCCCGGGCTCCAGGCTGCGCCAACCGACGCCGTGGTTTGCCCGCCGAACTCGCTGTCGTCATCGTGGCGCACGTTGACTTGCAACGCATGCCCGCGCTCGGCCCAGCCGTACCCGAGTGCCACCGCGTCTTGCGAGCGCTGGGTGCGGTTGGGCGTCGTCGAAGCGTTGAGCAAACGGTCTTCGCGGCGCTCCAAGCCGAGCTGGACACGGTGCGGCCCTTGCAACCATTGGTGCTGCCAAAGGTAAGTGCTGACCTCGGTGTTGGTCTGGTAAGGGCTGGGCCGTGTCGAGTAGCGGTCGGTGCCCCGACCCAGCGCGACGCGCGAGGTGTACACGTCGGACCAACGCGCATCCCACGTCACGCCGACGGTGCGCACGTCCTGCGTGGCCCAGTCGTCGGCGGTGGACATATAGCCGTCGTACTGGGCCTCCATGCGGCTGTCGAGGGCCGACAAGCTCAGCGTGTGGCCCGCCGCGGGCGTCCAGCCCAGCCGCATGTGGGCCGAGCGCGCCCGGTGGCCATCGCGGTCGGGGTTGGCGGCTGGCTGCACATTGAAGCCGTCGCTCAGCTCCCGCTGCACCCCCAGGGCCAGCGACCACGGCCCCTGCGCCCCGCGCACGCTGGCGCCGAGACGCCGCGTGCCGTGGCTGCCCGCGCCGACGTCGATGCTGGGCTGCCAACCTTGTTCACCCGCGCGGGTGAAGATCTGCACCACACCACCCAGAGCATCCGAGCCATAGACCGATGCCAACGGCCCGCGCACGACTTCGATGCGATCGATGTGCGCCAGTGGAAGCGCGTTCCAGGCGGCGCCACCGGTGGACTGCGAGTCCACCCGCACGCCATCGATGAACACGGCGACGAACCGTGTCTCCGCCCCGCGGATGAACACGCTGGTCGTGCCCCCCACGCCACCGTTGCGCGCGATTTCGATGCCCGGCAATTGGGCCAGCACGTCGGCCAAGCCGGCGGCGCCGCTGGCCTCGATGCGCTCACGGTCGATGATGCTGACGTCGGCCACCACATCGGTCAGCGGCTGCTCGGTGCGGGTGGCCACCACCACGGTTTCGGCCAAGGACTGCGTTTGGGCTGCGGCGGGCAGGCACGCGGCCGCGGCGGCCAACGCCACAGGAAGCACGCCCCAGCGGGCGCGTTGAATCGTGCTTTTCATGACATGAACGTCGAACAATACCCTCACCGCCATCCCCGACGGTGTTTGGGCGACACGGCGCGCCGCCTGCAAAGCGACACGCCACCGCGTTGGCCGGTATCCGGGCTGGTGGATGCGACCTGCAGCGCCTTCCCGGGCGCAGGCGCGCCCAGTGGCGGTTGGCTGCAAGCGGCCGGCCCGCTGCGCGGGCCGACGTCCACTTACCGTTGCGGGGGCAGCGCTGGTTAGGCGGGGCGCGGCAGCGCCCCGCCCCCCAGCTTCCCGTTTAACTGCGCCACCACGAGCGGGCGGCGCGAGCACCAACGTGCCGGCATTGTAGCGTCGGGGCCAGCGTGGGGTCTACAATGGTGCGCTGATGGACGCCACCGTGATCGACCAACTCGCCCAGCGGGTGGACCGCCTGCTGCTGCGCCACGAGGAGCTGCTGCGCACCCAGAGTCTGCTGCAGGCGGAGGTGCAGCGCCTGACGCAGGAGCGCGACCGGCTGCGCATGCAGTGTCGCCAGGCGCAAGCCCGGCTGGAGGCGTTGCTGCAGCGTCTCGACCCGCAGGAGGCCGCGCCATGACGCAACGCCCGCCGATCAAGCAGGTCGAGGTGCAGATCATGGGCCAGCTGTACACGCTGGCCTGCCCCGCCGGCGGCGAAGACGCCTTGCGCGAGGCGGTGACCCAGGTCGACGCCGCGATGTGCCGCATCCGCGACGCCGGCAAGGTCAAGGCGCGCGACCGCATCGCCGTGTTGGCCGCGCTCAACATCGCGTACGACGCCGCGCACCGCGACCCGGCGCTGGCGTTTCGCAATTCGTCGTTCGGTGCCGCCGAGGGCGAGCACGCCCACGCTGAAAGCCTGGCGCCGGACACCGAACGGCGCTTGCGTGAGCTGGTCAACCGTATCGACGCCGCGCTGGCCGACGACCGGCTGCTGTGACGCCGCGCAGGTGCGCTGCAAGCGCCTGGGTGGCGGTACAATGGGGCTGTCTGCCATCCGCCGGGCTTTATATTCCTTGAACCAATGCTCATTGAGCGCGGGCTTGGTACATCGCGCAGTGGGCGTGAGCGTCTCGCGTCAGACGAACCCGAAGCTGCGCTGCCCTCGCCCACCTGAACCCAGTGTTCAGGATGCCGGCCTGGCGGTTTGGCAGACACCCTCCCCCCTACCGACGACCAGCCCGTCCCGCGCGGCGGCGGCAGCGCATGCTCGAACCCCTGTTGATCGTGGAATTGGCCGCCTTGGGCCTGGGCACCGGCTTTCTGGCCGGCTTGCTCGGCATCGGGGGCGGCATGTTGATGGTCCCCTTCATCACGCTGATCTTGTCGCACCGCGGGGTTGGCGCCGACCTGGCGGTCAAGATGGCCATCGCCACCTCGATGGCCACGATCGTCTTCACCTCGCTGTCCAGCGTGCGGGCGCACCACCGCCGCGGCGCGGTGCGCTGGGACCTCGTGCGCAACCTCGCACCGGGCATCGTGCTGGGGGCGCTGGGCGCCGGCGCGGGCGTCTTTCGCGTGCTGTCGGGGCGGTGGCTGGCGCTGCTGTTTGCCGTGTTCGTGGCGTTTTCGGCCACCCAGATGCTGCGCTCGGCCAAGCGCCCCGCCCCAGCCCAGCCGCGTGGCCTGCCGACGGCGGCCGGCCAATGGGGCGCCGGGGGGTTGATCGGTTTTGTCTCGGGCCTTGTCGGCGCGGGCGGGGGCTTCATCAGTGTGCCGATCATGACCTGGTGGGGGGTGGCCATGCACCAGGCGGTGGCCACCAGCGCGGCGTTGGGCTTTCCGATCGCGCTGGCCAACGTGCTGGGCTACCTGTGGTCCGGCGCGGGTGTGCCCGGCCGGCCTGCGGCGGCGGTGGGCTACGTGTTCGTGCCGGCGCTGGCCGTCATCGCCAGCGCCAGCGTGCTGATGGCGCCGGTCGGCGTGCGCGTGGCGCATGCGTTGCCGGTGGCCACGCTCAAGCGTGTGTTTGCCGTGCTGCTGTACGGGCTGGCCGTCACGATGGCCTACAAAGCCTGGCACGGATAACCCGCGTCGGCGCGGCAGCGTCGGTTGCGCGCAACGCTGCACGCCCTCACCCCCCGGGAAAACCCCCGTCTGCGCGCAAATCCCTGCCGCTGCTCTGGAAAATCGGCTGCAATCGGATTACGATGCGCTTATCCATGCACGCGCCTCAGCAGCGCTGCGGGCGCGGCGTGGCGAGCTTGCAACCAACCCAAGGAAACACACCCATGGCCACTGCGAAGAAAGCTGCCTCGCCCAAGTCCTCTGCCGCCAAGGCTACCGCCAAGCCGGCCGCTGCGCCCAAGGCCAGCGCCAAAGCCGCGCCCGCTGCGGCTAAGCGCACGCCCAACGCGGCTTTCATGAAGCCGATGACGCCCAGCGCCGAGCTGGCCGCCATCGTCGGTGCCAAGCCGCTGCCGCGCACCGAAGTGACCAAGAAGGTGTGGGACTACATCAAGAAAAACAAACTGCAGGACGCCACCAACAAGCGCATGATCAACGCCGACGCCAAGCTCAAGGCGGTGCTCAAAAAGCCGCAGGTGTCGATGTTCGAGATGACCAAGATCATCAGCACCCACCTGTCCTGATCCAGCCGCACGGCGGCTTGAGGCGCAGGCCCGTCGCGGACCGGCCGTGCCGCCGGGCTGCTCCACAAAAAACCCCGCCCCGTCGAGGCGGGGTTTTTGTTGGCGCCCCAGCCACCAACGCCGCGCCCCCACCGCACAACAAAAAACCCCGCCGTGGCGGGGTTGGGGTTGCTGCGTCGGGATGCTGAATCAGCGCACGACCGCAATTTCGGAGCGCTGGCCGCCCTTGTAGGTGTACAGGGTCAGCGCACCGTTCTTGATGTCGCCCTTCTCGTCGAACTCGATCGGGCCGGTCACGCCCTTGTAGCTGATTTGCTTGAGGGCCGGCAGGTACTTGGCGGGGTCGGCCGAGTTGGCGTTTTGCATCGCCTTGACCATCACGTGCACCGCGTCGTACACGTACGGCGCGTACACCTGCACGTCCGCACCGAATTTGGCCTTGTAGTCGGCGCGGAACTTCTCCATCGCCGCCTTGCCTTCACCCTCGACACCGCCGGCTTCGGCGCAGTAGACCTGCTCGTCGGCCATGCCGTCGCCGGCCAGCTTGGGCAGTTCGCTGGTGCAGATGCCGTCGCCGCCCATGAACTTGGCGTTGATGCCCAATTGCTTCATTTGCTTGAGCATCGGGCCGGCCACGGCGTCCATGCCACCGAAGAAGATCACATCCGGCTTCTTGGCCTTGATCTTGGTCAGGATGGCGTTGAAGTCGGTGGCCTTGTCGTTGGTGAACTCACGGTCCACCACTTCGCCACCCGCGGCCTTGACGCCTTTTTCGAACTCATCAGCCACGCCCTGACCGTAGGCGGTGCGGTCGTCGATCACCGCCACTTTCTTGGCGCCGAGTTTTTCGATCGCGTATTTGCCCAGCGTGCCGCCCAGGTGGGTGTCATCCGCCACCACGCGGAACACGTTGTTGAAGCCCTGACGGGTGTATTTCGGGTTGGTCGCCGACGGCGAAATTTGCGGAATGCCCGCCGCGTTGTAAATTTGCGACGCGGGGATGGTGGTGCCCGAGTTCAGGTGGCCAATAACGCCGTTGACCTTGGCGTCCACCAGCTTTTGCGCCGCGGCGGTGCCTTGCTTGGGATCGGCTGCGTCGTCTTCGGCCAGCAGCTCGAACTTGACCGGCTTGCCTTCGAGCTGGATGCCGGCGGCGTTGAGCTCGTCGATGGCCATGCGGGCGCCGTTTTCGTTGTCCTTGCCCAGGTGCGCGATCGGGCCGCTGGTGGGGCCGACGTGGCCAATCTTGACCACCATCGCTTCCACGGCCGGGCCTTGCGCCGCGGCGGGTTTGGATTCTTCTTTCTTGCCACAAGCGGCCAGGGCCAGCGCGGCCACGGCGGCAATCGTCAGTTTGCTGTACAGATGCATGGTTACCCTTGTCGAACGAAACGAGGTTGAAACGGTTTGCGCAACCACTTGTTTTTGTGCGCGCAAGCCCAAAAGATACACCAAAAACCACACACCCACGCCAAAGCCCGCCGTCATCTACGGGTTGTCCCTAGGTGGCGCTGCACCTCATCGCGCACGATGTCGGCCAAGTCGTTCGTCAACGACGGCGGCACGGGCGGGGGCTGGTGCTGCAGTTGCTGCAACCACTGCACCCACGCGGTGTGCAGGCGTTGCTGCAACACGGGCATCAGGCGCGCCACCGTGCGGTCCACCAGCGCATCGATCAGCGCTTCGTCCGCGGCCGGCAGCGACGCTGCCGCTGTGGGGGTCACGGGCAACGGTGGGTCGGACGGCGCTGGGGGGCTGGGCGCCGGCGCTGCGCGCTCTGGCAACACCCCGGGCGCCACCACGTCGGTCAACGTGGGCACCAGCGCGGGTGGGGTGCGCCGGCCGTCCATCACGCCCCTGCGGGCGCGCCCGCCCGGGCGGCCCGGTCGTACGCCTGGGGATCCCAGCCCAACTGCTGGTAACGGCGCCAGCGCTGCCGCGCGGCAGCCTTGGCCTCATCGTCGGTGCTGACGATTTCGATGACACGCGTGGGCGGTGCGCCCTGATCCAGCCAGTCCAACCACTGCGGCTGGACGTTCACCACCACCCCCCGCGGCCCTGGCGGCGACACCGTGGGCGGCGCCAGCACGATGGGCGAGCGCTGCACCAACAGCGCCGCGGCATCCCAGCGCACGTGCGGCACGAAGTCATCGGCCGGCAACGTCCACAGCGCCTCATCCAGCGCCGCCAGATCGGCGTCGGCCACGGCCACCCACACCCGCGCGCGCGCGGCGTGCGCTTTGGCCAGCAGCCGGCACACGTAGGCCCGCCAACCCTGCGGCGTGGCGGGCACGTTCAGGTGGAACGCCACCTGGGTCACGCCGCCGCCCCCTTGCGGCGCCCGCCTCGAGGCTTGGCGCTGCCTTGGCGGCCAAGCTCGGCCAGGTAGCGCAGCAACAGCGGCACCGGGCGGCCGGTGGCGCCTTTGTCCTTGCCGCCCTTCCAGGCGGTGCCAGCGATGTCCAGGTGCGCCCACGGCGTGCCGTCACCCACGAAGCGTTGCAAAAACTTAGCTGCCGTCACCGAGCCGGCCGGGCGCCCGCCGACGTTGGCCACGTCGGCGAAGTTGCTCTTGAGCGCCTCGGCGTAATCGTCATCAAGCGGCATGCGCCAGCACGGGTCCAGCGCCGCTTCGCCCGCCTGCAACAGCGCTTGCGCCAGCGCGTCGTCGTTGGCGTACAGGCCGCTGCGCACCGCCCCGAGCGCGATGACGCACGCGCCGGTCAACGTGGCCACGTCCACAATGGCGCGCGGCTTGAAGCGCTGCGCGTAGGTCAGCGCGTCGCACAAAATCAGCCGCCCTTCGGCGTCGGTGTTGAGGATTTCGATGGTCTGTCCGCTCATGCTGCGCACGACGTCACCGGGTTTGGTGGCGCCGCCCCCGGGCATGTTCTCGCAGGCCGGAATCAAGCCCACCACGTTGAGCGCAGGCCGCAGCCGCGGCAGGGCCGCAAACACCCCCAACACGCTGGCCGCACCGCTCATATCGAATTTCATTTCGTCCATGTCGGCCGCGGGCTTGAGGGAGATGCCCCCGGTGTCGAACGTGATGCCTTTGCCCACCAGCACCACCGGCGCTTCGCGCTTGGCCGCGCCCTGGTAGCGCAACACGATAAAACGCAGCGGCTCGTGGCTGCCGCGCGCCACCGCCAACAGGGCCCCCATGCCAAGCTTTTCGACCTCCTTCGGCCCCAGGACCTCGACCTCCACATCGGGCCCCGCCAGCGCCTGCGCCGCGCGCGCCAGGTCCACCGGGCGGGCGTGGTTGGCCGGGCGGTTGGCCCACTCTTTGGCCAGCTCCTGCCCGTGCACGGTGGCCACGGCCCACTCGAACGCCCCGTGCAGGGCCGGCGCATCGGCCACGCCCACCACCACCCGCTGCAGCGCGCGCGGCTGGGGTTTGGACAGCGTGGTCGTGTAGCGGTAGCTGGCCTCGGCGATGCCCAGCACCGCGGCGGCCAGCGCTGCTTCGTCCGTGGCGCCCATCTGGATGAGCAAGGTGCGCGGCGGCGCCGCTTTGAGCGCGCCCCACGCGGACGCCACGGCCTGGCGTACCTTGCGCGCCGAACCGTCCCCACAGCGCACCGCCACCACGCGCCGCGCGCGCACCCCCGCAACGCGGTGCCCGGCCAGCCACTGACCCGCGTCGCGCCCCAGGTCGCCATCGCGCACGGCGTGCTGCACCCAGCGCCCCAACGCATCCTCGGCGGATGGGGTGTCGTGGTCGTCGGCGTCACGCCACAGCACGATCAGCGCTTCGGCGTCGGCCGCCGCGGCCTCGGCTCGGCTCAAGGGTCGCAGTTCAAAGTCCATAATTCCAACCTGTCGTACCTCGAATCAAGAGTTGGTGATGTTATTCGAATCGTCGCTGCGCCGCGAGTTGGCACGCTCCTTTGGCGCGGCGCTGGTGGTGATGCTGACCGTGGTGCTGACCATGCTGTTGGTGCGCACCCTGGGTCAAGCCAGCCGCGGCGAGGTCGACCCCCAAGCGCTGCTGTTGTTTTTGACACTGGCCGTGACGGGTCAGTTGCCCATCGTGCTGACGGTGGCGCTGATGGCCGCGGTGGTGGGCACGTTGTCGCGCCTGTACCGTGACAGCGAGATGGTGATTTGGCACACCGCGGGGCTGGGGCTGACGCGTTTTGTGGCGCCGGTGCTGCGTTTGGCCTGGCCGGTCTGGCTGGCCGTGGCGGTGCTGGCGTTGCTGGTGGGTCCGTGGGCGCGGCAACAAAGCGACGAGCTGCGCCAGCGTTACGAGCAGCGCAACGACCTGCAGCGCATCGCGCCGGGACAGTTCCAGGAATCGGCCAACGGCCGCCGGGTGCTGTTTGTCGACCGCGACACCCAGGCCGGCCACAGCGGGCGACAGATTTTTATCGCCGACCACGAGCCCGACGGGGCCTACAGCATCGTGACGGCGCGTGCGGGCGAGCTGCATGCCGACGACCGTGGCACCCACTTGACGCTGCACGATGGCCAGCGTTGGCGGCGCAGCGCCGACGCCCAGGTGTGGGAGGGCGCTGCGTTCGAGCGCTACACCGTACGCGTGGCCGACGCACCTGCGGCCACGGTGGAACTGCGTCGCCGCAGCGCGATGCCGACGTGGATGCTGTGGTCGAGCCGCGACGCGGCCCTGCAGTCCGAGCTGGCCTGGCGCATGGGGTTGGTGGTGTGCGCGGTCAACCTGGTGTTGCTGGCGCTGGCCGCCACCAGCGCGCAGCCGCGCCTGGGCCGCAGCGGCAACCTGCTGTTCATGCTGCTGGCGTTTGTCGTGTACTACAACCTGCTTGGTGCCGGGCAAGACTGGGCCACGCGCGGGCGCGTCTCGGTCTGGGGTTATTTTGCGGCGCTGCACGGGGGGGTGGCCCTGCTGACGCTGGCGTGGCTGGCGTGGCGCGAGCTGCCGCATCCGCGCTGGCGCCGCGCCGCGGTGGAGGCGCAGGCATGAACACCGTGCGCCGGCTCATCCACGGTGAAGCCTTGGGCGCCATCACCTGGGTGCTGGTGGGTTTTTTGGCGCTGTTTGCGTTTTTCGACTTCGTCGATGAGCTGGGGGCGCTTGGGGCGCCGTCGCTGACGCAGCCTGGGGCGGTGTACGGCGTGCCGCAGGCGCTGCTCGTGGTGCTGCTGTGGTTGCCTGCGCGGCTGTACGAACTGATGCCCATCGGTGTGCTGATCGGCACCGTGTACGCGCTGACGCGGCTGGCGCGCGACTCCGAGTTCACCATCCTGCGCACCAGCGGCCTGGGGCCGGGGTTGGCGCTGCGGCAGGTGCTGGTGCTGGGGCTGGGCTGCGCCGCGGTGACCTTTGCCATCGGTGACTACGTGGCGCCGAGCGCGGCGCGCCAGGCGCAACTGCTCAAGGCGCAGTACCGCGGCAACCTCAGCGTCGGCAGCACCGGGGCGTGGCTGCGCGAGCGCACCGACGGCGCCGAGGTGCACGTGGTCAACGTGCGCGCCCTCACGCCCGAGGGCGAACTGCGCGGCGTGCGTGTGCTGACGCTGGACGCCAACGGCGGTGTGCGGACCCTGATCGAAGCGGCCCGCGGCACGGTGGACAGCGCGGCCGGCGTGTGGCGGCTGGCCGAGGTGCGGCGCGACCACTGGGACGCCGACGGCACGCTGCGCACCGCGACACTGCCAACGTTCGACTGGCGCACGGGCCTGAGCGCCGACATGCTCAACGTCGCGCTGCTCAAGCCCGAGCGCATGCGCACGCTGGACCTCTGGCAGTACATGCGGCATCTGGAGCGCAACGACCAAAACGCGCAGCGCTACGCGATCGAGTTCTGGCGCAAACTGCTGTACCCGCTGGGGTGCGTGGTGATGGTGGTGCTGGCGCTGCCCTTCGCTTACCTGCACTTTCGCCAGCAGGGGCTGGCCGGCTACGTGTTTGCCGGCATCATGATCGGCATCAGCTTCGTGCTGGTCAACGGTATCTTCAGCCACATGGGCAACCTGCTGGGCTGGGCGCCGTGGCTGGCCGCCGGCGCCACACCGGTGCTGTACCTGGCCCTGTCGCTGGCCGCGCTGGGCTGGATGGTGCTGCGCCGATGAACCCAGACCCAACCCGACCCCCGAGTGCGCCATGAACCTGCACCAATTCCGTTTTGTGCTGGAGGCCGTGCGCCGCAACCTCAACCTGACCGAGGCGGCCAAGGCGCTGCACACTTCGCAGCCGGGCGTGTCCAAAGCCATCCTGGAGCTGGAAGACGAGCTCGGGGTTGACATCTTCGCGCGCCACGGCAAACGCATCAAGCGGCTCACCGAACCCGGGCAGCACGTGCTGCGCAGCATCGAAATCATCATGCGTGAGGTGGCCAACCTCAAGCGCATCGGCGAGCAGTACGCCGCGCAGGACAGCGGCACGCTCTCGATCGCCACCACCCACACGCAGGCACGCTACGTGCTGCCGGCGCCGGTGGCACGGCTGAGGCAGCTCTACCCCAAAGTGGGCATCAGCCTGCACCAGGGCGCGCCCGACCAGGTGGCGCGCTGGGTGCTGGAGGAGGTGGCCGACATCGGCATCGCCACCGAGTCGCTGACCCAATACCCGGAGCTCGTCACCCTGCCCTGCTACGAATGGCAGCATGCGCTGGTGCTGCCGCCCGGCCACCCGCTGCTGCAACGCGAGCGCATCGGGCTGGAGGATTTGGCGCAGGCGCCGCTGATCACCTACCACCCTACCTTCACTGGACGCACCCGCATCGACCAGGCCTTCGCCCAGCGGGGCCTGGCCCCGAACATCGTGCTGGAGGCGATCGACTCCGACGTCATCAAGACCTACGTCAAGCTCGGCATGGGGGTCGGCATCGTGGCGGAGATGGCCGTCAGCGGCGACGAGCGCACCCCCGAGCTGGCCGTGCGCCCGGCGGGTCACCTGTTCGGCACCAACGTGGCGCGCGTGGCGTTCAAGCGCGGGGTCTACCTGCGCCAATTTGTGCTGCGGTTTGCCGAGCTGCTCAGCGAGCGGCTGTCGCGCGACCTGATCTACAAAGCCCTGGAGGGCCAAGGCCATGACGACCAGCTCTGACCCCACCGTGCGCACCCCGGTGCCCCCCAGCCGCCTGCCCCAGGTCGGCACGACCATCTTCACCGTGATGTCCGCGTTGGCGCAGCAGGTGGGTGCGGTCAACCTGGGGCAAGGGTTTCCGGACTTCGACCCGGACCCGGCGCTGGCGCAGGCGGTGTGCGCGGCGATGGCCGCAGGCCACCACCAGTACCCGCCGATGGCGGGCGTGCCGGCGCTGCGCGAGGCGATCGCGCGCAAGGTCGCCACGCTGTATGGGCGCGCGTACGACCCGGTCAACGAAATCACCGTCACCGCGGGCGCCACGCAAGCCATCCTGACAGCGCTGCTGGCGCTGGTGCAGCCGGGCGACGAGGTCATCGTGCTGGAGCCCTGCTACGACAGCTACGTGCCCGGCATCGAGCTGGCCGGTGGCACCGTCGTGCGGGTGCCGCTGACCGACGGCAGCTTGCGGCCGGACTTCGACCGGCTGGCCGCGGCGCTGACGGCGCGCACGCGCGCCATCATCGTCAACACCCCGCACAACCCCAGCGGCACCGTGTGGCGCGCCGGTGACCTGCAGCGCTTGTGGGACGTGGTGGCCGACACCGACGTGCTGCTGATCGGCGACGAGGTGTACGAGCACATGGTCTACGACGGCCAGCCGCACGCCAGCCTGGCCACCCACCCCGGGCTGGCGGCGCGCAGCCTCATCGTCAGCAGTTTTGGCAAAACCTACCACGTCACCGGCTGGAAAGTGGGCTACTGCCTGGCGCCAGCACCGCTGATGGCCGAGTTCCGCAAGGTGCACCAATTCAACGTGTTCACGGTCAACACGCCGATGCAGCACGCGTTGGCGGCGTACATGGCCGACCCGGCCCCGTACCTGGGGCTGGCGGCCTTTTATCAGGCCAAGCGCGACCGCTTCCGTGCGGGGCTGGCCGGCACGCGGCTGCGCCTGCTGCCGTGCGAGGGCACCTACTTCCAGTGCGTGGATTACGGGGCGCTGGCGGTGCCGGAACGCCACCTGCCCGAGGCTGAGTTCTGCCAGTGGCTCACGCGCGAGGTGGGCGTGGCGGCGATCCCCCTGTCGGCGTTTTATGGCGACGGGCGCAACCAACAGCTGGTGCGGCTGTGCTTTGCCAAGCGCGACGCCACGCTGGACGAGGCCCTGCAGCGGCTGGCACGCCTATGACCCCTGCAGCGCCGCCAGCGCCTTGTCCAGGCGCTTGACGCTGACCGGGTACGGGGTGCGCAGCTCCTGGGCGAACAGGCTCACGCGCAGCTCTTCCAGCATCCAGCGCAACGCCGTCAGGCGCTCGTCCGGCGCGCCGCGGCGCTCGGCCAGCAGGCGCCACACGCGCTGCTGCAGCGGCTGCAACTCGGCCAGCCGTTGCTGGTCGCGCGCCGGGTCTTGACGGCATTTGTCCAGGCGCATCTGCACGGCCTTGAGGTAGCGCGGCAGGTGCACGAGCTGCGCCCACGGCGTGTCCAGCACGAAGCGCGGCCCCACCAGGCGCTGCAGTTGCTGCTGCACGTCCGCCACGGTGGCGGCTGGCAGGCCGCGCGCTTCTTTCAGCTTGCGCTGCGCGGCGCTCCACTCGGTCAGAATCTGCAGCGTCAGGCGTGCCACCTCGTGCGCCACCAGCGCCAGGCGCGTGCGCCCTTGCTGCACGCAAGCCTCGAACGAAGCCTCGTCATGGGGGGGCGACTGCAAAAACGCGCGCTCAACAGCCAGCGCCAGGATCTGCTCGCGCAGCTCGTCGGCGGTGCCCAGCGGCATGTACAGCACGCCCAGCGTGGCCTGCTCGGGCAGCTGGCGCTGCAGCAGCTTGAGCGTGTCGCGCACCTGCAACGCGACCAGGCGACGCAGCCCGATGCGGTGCTCGCGCGCGGCCACCTCAGGCTCGTCGAACACCGCCACGCGCACGGCGTCCCCGGCGTCTTGCAGCGCAGGGTAGCCGATCAGGGTCTGGCGTCCGTGACGGATTTCCACCAGTTCGGGCCAAGTCCCAAACACCCAGCGGGTGTGGCGCGCTTCGGTGTCCCACACCCCGGCGGACGGCGCGCTGGCGGGCTGCCCCGCCGCAGCAGCCGGCGGCGTGGGCGACGGCCCCCCCGCCGCACCGCCCGGGGCGGTGGCCGGCGACGCGGACGGTGGCGGGGCGGCGGCGGCCAGTGCCCCGGGAGCTGCCTGCGCGGCACGCTTGAGCGTGGCCAACGCGGCAAACGCCCCGCGCGCCTGCTCGCCCCACTGGGCTTTGAGGGCGGCCACGTCACGCCCCATGGCCAGTTGGCGCCCGTGCTCGTCGAGCACACGCACGTTCATGCGCAGGTGCGCCGGCAGCGTCTCCAGCTTGAAGTCGCTGGCCTGCACGGGCAGCCCCGTGCGCGCGCGCACCTCGTCCAGCACCGCTTGCAGCAGGCTGCCCTGGCCAAAGCGCTCGGGCGCGCTTAGGCACTGCGCGATCGCTTCGGCGGTGGCTGGCAGCGGCACCAAGCGGGCGCGGGGCTTTTGCGGCAGGCTCTTGAGCAGCGCCGCCACCTTTTCCTTGAGCATGCCGGGCACCAGCCACTCCAGCCGCTGGGGATCGACCTGGTTGAGCGCGAACAGCGGCACGTCCACCGTGACGCCGTCGCGGGCGTGCCCCGGCTCGTGCAGGTAGTGCGCCCGGCAGTCCACCCCGCCCAGGCGCACCAGCGCGGGGTAGGCGTCGGTGGTGATGCCGGCGGCCTCGTGGCGCATCAACTCGTCGCGGCTGAGCTTGAGCAGCTCGGGCTGCTGGCGGCTGGCGCTGCGCCACCAACGCTCCAACGCCCGGCCGCTGCAGACGTCGGCCGGCAACTGGCGGTCGTAGAAGGCGTAAATCAGCGCCTCGTCCACCAGCACGTCCTGGCGGCGCGCCTTGTGCTCCAGTTGCTGCACCTCGCGCAGCACGCGGCGGTTGTGCTGCCAAAAGGGCAGCCGCGTCTCCCACGTGTCCTCGGTCAGTCCGGCCACCAGCGCTTCGCGGATGAACACCTCGCGCGCGCCGGCGGGGTCGATGCGCTCGTAGGCCACGCGCCGCCCGCTGTACACCGGCAGGCCCCACAGCGTGCCGCGCTCGTGCGCGATCACCTCGGCGCTGCGGGGGTCCCAGTGCGGTTCGCCCAGCTCGCGCCGGATCAGGTGCGGCGCCACCTGCTCGATCCACGACGGCTCGATGGCCGCAAGGCCCCGTCCGTACAGGCGCGTGGTCTCGACCAGTTCGGCGCACACGATCCAGCGCGCCGGCTTTTTGCGCAGGCGCACACCAGGGTGCGGCCAAAATTTGATGCCGCGCGCGCCCTGCCAGTGGTCCTCGGTGTCGTGCTTGAGGCCGACGTGCCCGATCAAGCCGGCCAACAGGCTGCAGTGCAGCTGTTCGTAGCTGGCGGGTGTGCCGTTGGGGCGCCATCCGTGCTCGGCGGCGATTTGGTGCAGCTGCTGGTGCACGTCACGCCATTCGCGCACACGCTTGACGTTGATGAAATGCTCGCGCAGCAGCGCCTCGTACTGGCGGTGCGACAACTTGTGCGTCGGCGTCCCATCCGGCCCCGGGTGACCACCGCGCGCCTGATCCAGCCACGTCCACAGCTTGAGCAGGCCGACAAACTCGCTGCGCTCGTCGTCGAAGCGTGCGTGCGCGGCGTCGGCCTTGGCGGCGTGTTCCAGCGGCCGCTCGCGCACGTCCTGCAGGGACAGCGCGCTGGCCACCACCAGCACCTCGGCCAGCGCGCCGCGGCGCTGCCCCTCCACCAGCATGCGGCCGATGCGCGGATCCAGCGGCAACCGTGCCAGCTCGCGCCCCAGCGCCGTCAGCATGCCCTGCTCGTCCAGCGCGCCGAGCTCGGTCAGCGTTTGCAGCCCGTCGGCCACCGCGCGCCGCGACGGCGCCTCCAAAAACGGAAACGCCTCGATGTCGCCCAGCCCCAGCGCCTTCATGCGCAGGATCACCCCCGCCAGCGACGAGCGCAGGATTTCCGGGTCGGTGTAGCGCGGGCGGCGCGCGAAGTCCTGTTCGTCGTACAGGCGGATGCAGATGCCCTCGGCCACGCGGCCGCAGCGCCCCGCGCGCTGGTTGGCCGCGGCCTGGCTGATGGGTTCGATCTGCAACTGCTCGACCTTGCTGCGCAGGCTGTAGCGCTTGACGCGCGCCAGGCCCGAATCGATGACGTAGCGGATGCCGGGCACGGTCAGCGACGTTTCGGCCACGTTGGTGGCCAGCACCACGCGGCGCGCGCCGCTGGGGTGAAAGATGCGGTTTTGCTCCGCGGCGCCCAGGCGCGCGTACAGGGGCAGCACCTCGGTGCCGCGCAGCGCCGGCTGGTGGCTGAGGTGGCGGCGCAGGTGGTCGGCGGCGTCGCGGATTTCCCGCTCGCCCGGCAAAAACACGAGGATGTCGCCATCGTGCGCGCCGCCGCGCCACAGCTCATCCACCGCCTCGGCGATGGCGTCGTTGAGCCCGTGGTCGCGCGACTCCTCGAACGGCCGCCAGCGGATTTCCACCGGGTAGGTGCGCCCGCTGACGTGGATGACCGGCGCCGGCCCGCGCGGCCCGGCAAAGTGCTGCGCAAAGCGCTCGGCGTCGATGGTGGCCGAGGTGACGATGACCTTCAGGTCTGGCCGCCGCGGCAGCAACTGCTTAAGGTAGCCCAGCAAAAAATCGATGTTGAGGCTGCGCTCGTGCGCTTCGTCGATGATCAGCGTGTCGTAAGCGCGCAGCAGCGGATCGCGCTGCGTTTCGGCCAGCACAATGCCGTCGGTCATCAGCTTGATCGCCGCGCCGGGCTGCAGCCGGTCGTGGAAGCGGATCTGGTAGCCGACCAGCCGTCCCAGCTCGGTTTGTGTCTCCTCGGCGATGCGCGCCGCCACCGACATGGCCGCGATGCGCCGCGGCTGCGTGTGGCCAATCAGCGGCCGGCGCCCCGCGCCTGGCTGCCACGCCAGGCCACCGCCACGCCCCAGCCCCAAGGCGATCTTGGGCAGTTGCGTCGTTTTGCCCGACCCCGTCTCGCCGCACACCACGATGACCTGGTGCTCGCGCAGCGCGGCCTCGATGTCGGCGCGCCGCGCCGACACCGGCAGGTGGTCGGGAAAGGTCAGCACCGGCGCGCCCGCCGGCTGATGGCACACTATCGCTTCGTCGCGCATGGGTGCGCGATTATCCCCAACCTGCGCCATGTCCACCGTTTTCAACTTCACCTTCGTGCCTTGGTTTCGTGCGGTGGCGCCGTACATCCACAAATTTCGCCACCAAACGTTTGTGGTGGGCGTGCCCGGGGAGGCCATCGCGGCGGGCAAGCTGCCCAATCTGGTGCAGGACTTGGCGCTGATCCAAAGCATGGGCGTGCGCGTGGTGCTGGTGCACGGCTTTCGCCCGCAGGTGGACGAGCAACTGCGCGCCAAAGGACACGCCGCGCGCTTTCATAGCGGTATCCGCATCACCGACCCGGTGGCGCTGGACTGCGCGCAGGAGGCCGCCGGCCAACTGCGCTTCGAAATCGAGGCGGCCTTCAGCATGGGGCTGCCCAACACCCCGATGGCCGGCGCAAAGGTGCGCGTGATTTCGGGCAACTTCATCACCGCCCGGCCTGTCGGCATTGTCGATGGCGTGGATTTTCAGCACTCGGGCCTGGTGCGCAAGGTGGACGTGGCCGGCATCAAGGGCGCGCTGGACATGGGCGCGCTGGTGCTGCTGTCGCCGTTTGGCTTTTCGCTGACCGGCGAAGCGTTCAACCTGACGATGGAAGAGGTGGCCACGAGCGTGGCCGTGGCGCTGCAGGCCGACAAGCTGATCTTCGTCACCGAGATCCCCGGCATCCGCGTGCGGCCGTTCGATCCGCCGGGCGAGGACAACCCCATCGACACCGAACTGTCGCTGGCCGACGCGCAGGCCATTTTGGCGCAGGCCCCCACACCGACCCAGCCCACCGAGCCGGCCTTTTACCTGCAGCACTGCGTGCGCGCCTGCCTGGGCGGGGTGGAACGCAGCCACATCATCCCGTTCGCAGTGGACGGGTCGTTGCTGCTGGAGGTGTACGTGCACGACGGCATCGGCACGATGGTGGTGGACGAAAAACTCGAAAACCTGCGCGAGGCCACGCCCGACGACGTCGGGGGCATCCTGCAGTTGATCGAGCCGTTCGAACGCGACGGCACGCTGGTCAAACGCAGCCGCACCGAAATCGAGCGCGACATCGCCAACTACACCATCATCGAGCACGACGGCGTCATCTTCGGCTGCGCGGCGCTGTACCCTTACCCCGAAGCCAAGACCGGCGAGATGGCGGCGTTGACCGTGGCGCCGCAGGCCCAGGGCCAGGGTGACGGCGAGCGTTTGCTCAAGCGCATCGAGCAGCGCGCGCGCTTGATGGGGTTGCAAAGCATCTTCGTGCTCACCACGCGCACGATGCACTGGTTCCTCAAGCGCGGCTTTCAACCGGTGTCGCCTGACTGGCTGCCCGAGGCGCGCAAGCGCAAATACAACTGGGACCGGCGCAGCCAGGTGCTGGTCAAGCGCCTGAGCTGAACTCAAGCCGGTCCATCACATGACACGGTGCGGGCCGCCGCGGGCAGCTTCGTCCTGGCGCGTCTTCCACAGGGAGTACAACACGCCCCCCGCGATCAAGCCCAAGGTCACCGACAGCGAAACCACCGCCGGGATCTTGCCCACGATGCCGACCAGGAAAATCTTCGCCCCGATGAACACCAGCACCAGCGCCAGCGCGTACTTGAGGTAGTAGAAGCGGTGGATCATGGCCGCCAGCGCAAAGTACAGCGCCCGCAGGCCCAGGATCGCAAAGATGTTGCTGGTGTAGACGATGAACGGGTCGGTGGTGATGGCAAAGATGGCCGGCACCGAGTCGACGGCGAAAATCAGGTCGGCCGTCTCCACCAGCACCAGCGCCAGCAACAGCGGCGTCGCCCACAGCACGGGCTGCCCCGTCGCGGGGTGCGGCTCGCGCACCACGAAGGCGTTGCCGCGCAGGCCATCCGTCACGCGCATGCGCCGGCGCAGAAACTTCAGCAACGGGTTGTTGGCGATGTCGGGCTCCTCATCCGCCGCAAACCACATCTTCACACCCGTGATGACCAAAAAGCCGCCGAACACGTACAGGATCCACGCGAACTCCTGGACCAGCGCCGCGCCCAGACCGATCATCAGCGCACGCAGAACGATCACGCCCAAAATACCCCAGAACAGCACCCGGTGCTGGTACGGGCGCGGAATGCCCAGAAAGCCAAAGATCAGCGCGATCACGAAGACGTTGTCCATGGACAGCGACTTCTCGATCAAAAAGCCGGTGTAGTACGCCATGCCGCTGTCGGCACCCAGGTACCACCACACCCAGGTGCCGAACAGCAGGCCCGCGGTGATGTAACCCGCCGACAGCAGCAGGCTTTCGCGCACGCCAATCTCGCGCTGCTCGCGATGCAGCACGCCCAGGTCAAAGACCAGCAAGGCGATGACGATGCCGATGAACACCGCCCAGATCCAGGCGGGTTTGCCCATGAAATCGGCGGCCCCCAAAGCAAGCAAAGCGTCCATGCGGTGCTCGGATAAGTGTCGGAAGCCGCGATGATACCAACGGCACGGTCCGAAAAAATACCGACGATACGGATAATCGGTTCGAAAAAACCGAAACGTCAGATGCTCAACTACCGCCACCTGTACTACTTTTGGATGGTCGCGCGCGAAGGCGGCTTTGCCCGTGCGGCCGAGCGCCTGGACATGGCGGTGCAGACGGTCAGCGTCCAGGTGCGCGAGTTGGAACGGGCGCTGGGCCACCAGCTCCTGCGCCCGGCCGGCCGCACCGTGGCCCTGACCAACGCCGGCCGGGCCGCCTTTGCGCGGGCGGACGAGATTTTTCGCATCGGCAGCAGCCTGCCCCAGGCCGTGCGCGAAGCAGCCAGCCGCCCGGCGCTGCGCCTGGCCGTGGGGCTGTCGGACGGCCTGTCCAAACTGGCGGCGCACGCGCTGTTGCAGCCGCTGCTGGATGCGCCCGATCTGCACCTCGTCTGCCACGAAGGCGAGCCTGCGGCCTTGCTCGCGGAACTGGCGCTGCACCGCCTGGACCTGGTGCTGACCGGCCAGCCAGCGACGCCGTTGCCCACCTTTGCCGTGGACAGCGAGCGCCTGGCCAGCTCACCCGTGGACTGGTACGGCCCGGCGACGCTGGTCACGCCCGACGCCCGGCGCGGCTTTCCCCACACGCTGCAGGGGCTGCCCGTGCTGCTGCCGACCGCGCATTCGCCGCTGCGCCCGCTGCTGGATCGCTGGCTGGACGAGCACGACCTCAGCCCCCGGGTGGCCGGGGAGTTCGAGGACAGCGCCCTGATGGCCGTGTTTGCCGCGCGCGGGCTGGGGGTCTTTCCCGCCAGCCGCCTGGGCCTGGACAGCGACGGGCCGCTGCCGGGACTGCTGCCGCTGGGGGCATGCGAGGGCGTGCGGGAAGACATCCACGCCATCCTGAGCCGGCGCATGCGCCAACACCCGCTGGTGCAACGGCTGCTGCAGCATGCCGCCAGCCCCCGTAACGGCATCCCGAAAAAACGAAACCGCCTCCGTGGGAGGCGGCTCGGTGGCAGCCGGGTTACGGCCCGGCGTGCCCGATCACTCAGGCGCCGGCATGCTTGCCGACGCGCGCCGACATCACTGCTTCTGCTCGGCCGGCTTTTCCTCGCCAGCGGGCTGCTGCGCGGGTTGCTGCGCTTGGTCGGCCGCAGGCGTGGCGGGCTGTTGGGCGGGTTGCACGGCCTGGTCAGCCGGCGCAGCGGCCGGAGCGGGGGCCGGCGCAGCGGCGGGCGCGGGCTCTTCCTTCTTGCCACAAGCGGTCAGAGCAGCGGCGGCCAGCAAAGCGGCCAGCAGGGTGGTCTTGTTCATCTTCGTATCGTTCGGGTTAGGGTTACCGGATGCATCGCGTTCCCAGGCACCGCCGGCTCGGCCCTGGGATGATCCCGTGCCCTTTCGCTCGTTCAGGAGCCAAAGGGCTGACAACCCAGATTATCGCCCAACCTAGGGTTTACCATTGTAAGCAATCGTAACGAATGCTACGTTGGTTAGCATTTTCAGTCAGCGTCGTCGGTGACGTGCAGCCAGCCCGCCTCGTGCCACTGTTGCAACGCGTGCTGCACCGACGCGCTGGCCCGGCGCACCGCCGCCGCCGGCAGCGCGCGCTCGTCGGCCAGACGCTGCAACAACGCAGCGTCGCGCCCCCGCGCACGGTAGGACTCGCCGTTGATGAACACGTGCTCGTCATCGTAGGCCATGCGCGTGCGCCGGTCCAGCACCACCGCGCTTGGGCGCCACGCCTGCGCCGGTGGGTCGAACCACACACGTGGCTTGGGCTCGGTCATCACCTCGCCCAGCGCGCACGCCAGCGCGCGCTGATCCGCCAGCAGGCGGTGCACGCCCTCCAGGGCAAAGGCCAACAACGCCGTTGGCACGCGCGCTGGCTGCGCGGTGGCGGGCTGGCCGGCATCGCGGTACAGCACGTCGTCGTCCCATTCATCGGCCAGGCGTTGCACCAGCTCGGCCGCCAGCCCCCCGCGTTGCGGCACGCGAAAGCCGATCGAGTACGTCATGCACTCGCCGCCTTCGGCCACGCCATCGTGCGCCCAGCGCGGCGGCAGGTACAGCATGTCGCCAGGCTCCAGCACCCACTCCTGCTGCGGCTCGAAGTGCTGCAGGATCTTGCACGGCAACTCCGGGCGCAGGCGCAGATCCTTCTGGCGTCCGATACGCCAACGCCGCCGCCCCTGCGCTTGCAGGAGAAAAACGTCGTAGCTGTCGTAGTGCGGACCGACGCCGCCGCCGTCGCTGGCCCACGAAATCATCACATCGTCCAGCCGCACGTCCGGCACGAAGCGAAAGCGCTGCATCAAGGCATGCACCCGGTCGTCATGCAGGTCCACCCCTTGCACCAGCAACGTCCAGCCCGGACGTGTGCGCGCAGGCAGCGCCCGCGCGCCACGCCGAGCTGCCGGGTCGAACGGACCATGCCGCAGCCGCCAAGCCTGTGCCGGGTCGGTGGCTGCCGGATCCTGCTCGACCACGCGCGACTCGACATCGTCCCGTGCCGCCAAGGCCACCAATGCGGCGCGATCCAGCGGTGCCACGAAACCCGGCAGTGCCTGCCGAATCAGCAGCGGACGGCGTTGCCAATGCCGCCGCATGAACTGGCGCGGGCTCAAGCCGCCCAGCAGCGGGGTGGGGACATCGGGCGCGATGGCTTGCGCCGACGCATCGGCGGTATGGGGTTGCCCAGCCGCACTGGTGGCTGCGGCTGGCGGTGTGACACGGGTTGCGTCGTTCATGGGACAATTGTCCAATGAAAGTGACCCCTTCCTGCGTCGTCAGCCTGAGCTGGACCCTGAAAGACACCACGGGCGAGGTACTCGACCAGTGTGACGAGCCGGTGGAGTGCTTGGTCGGCGGGCGTGACTTGCTCGCCAGCATCGAACAGGCGCTGCAAGGTCGCCAAGCGGGTGACCGCCTCGAGCTGCACCTGGAGCCGGAGCAGGCCTTCGGTGACTTCGACGATCAACTGATTTTTTTGGAGCCGCGCTCGGCGTTTCCGCCGAGCCTGGAAGTCGGCATGATCTTCGAAGGCCTGCCGTCGGGCTGCTCCTCGAATGCCCCACGCGATCGGCTCTACTTCGTCAGCGACATCTACCCGGAGCACGTGGTGCTGGATGGCAATCATCCGTTGGCGGGGATGGCGCTGCGGCTGTCGCTGCGCATTCACGACGTGCGCGAGGCCACGGCCGAAGAGGTCGGCCGGGGCAGCGCCGGCGCCGGTTTTTTTCAGCTGCGCACCGCACCCTGACGGCGCATTCCCCGGCGGTACCGGCGCGCGCTCAGCCCCGGCCGGTGGAGCCGTAGCCGCCCTCGCCGCGCAGCGTGGCCTGCGCAAAGCTGTCGACGATGCGAAATTGCGCCTGCACTACCGGGACGATGACCAGCTGGGCGATGCGCTCCAGTGGCTCGATCGTAAACGGCACCGGGCTGCGGTTCCAGGCACTGACCATCAATTGCCCCTGGTAGTCGCTGTCGATCAGACCCACCAGATTGCCCAGTACCAGCCCGTGCTTGTGTCCAAGCCCGGAGCGTGGCAGGATCAGCGCCGCGTAGCCGGGGTCGGCCAAATGGATGGCCAACCCCGTGGGCACCAACTCCCATGCGTTGGGCGCCAGCGTCAGCGGGCCGTCGAGGCAGGCGCGCAAATCGATGCCGGCACTGCCCGGAGTGGCGTAGCTGGGCAGCCGCTCGCGCAAGCGTTCGTCCAGGATGCGCACATCGACCTGCAGCCGCGCTGCCGTGCTTTCGGCGGCACCGTTCACGGCTTGCGCTCCTGCATCTCGCGCTTGAGCGCCTCCATCGGATCGTCTTCCTGCGGCGCAGCGTCTTCGGCCGCCGGGGCTGGGTCGGCGCCATCACCCTCGGCTTGCGGTTCGGTGGCTTCCTCTCCCCACGGGTTGGCCCCGTCCTCTTCGTTGCCGACCGGTATCTCCAACAGTTGCTGGCGCACCGCGTCCATGTCGCCTTCGACGGCCTTCTGGATATTGCCGGTGACGAGCTGTGGCTGCCACATCAACACCGCCACCATGATCAGCTGCAGCACGATGAAGGCGATCGAGCCCTGGTAGATCTGCGTGGTTTTGACGGCTGGGATGCGGCGGCCGGTCACGGCGTCGGTGTAGTCCTCGCGGGCGGCGACGCTGCGCAGATAAAACAGCGCAAAACCAAACGGCGGCGTCAGAAACGATGTCTGCAGGTTCATCGCCAGGATCGCGCCGAACCAGATCAGGTCGATACCCATCTTGTCGGCCACCGGCGCCAGCAGCGGCACCACGATGAACGCGATCTCAAAGAAGTCGATGAAGAACCCCAGCACGAACACCAGCAGGTTGACCACCACCAGGAAGCCGATCACACCGCCCGGAATGGCATCGAACAGATGCTCGACCCAAATGTGGCCGTCGGCCGCATTGAAAGTAAAGCTGAAGACGGTGGAGCCAATCAGGATGAACAGCACGAAAATCGAGAGCTTGGTGCTGTTCTCCAGCGCCTGACGCACGATCGTCCAGCTCAGCCGGCGCTTCAGCGCCGCCATGATGAGCGCGCCGACCGCCCCCATGGCGCCCCCTTCGGTGGGCGTGGCCACGCCCAAGAAAATCGTTCCCAGCACCAGGAAGATCAAGACCAATGGCGGAATCAACACGAAGGTAAATTGCTCCGCCAGCCGCGACAGCAAGCCCAGACGCAACAGGCGGTTCAGACCCGCCAACAGCAGCGCCAACAGGGCCGCCACGGTGGTGGACAACACCACCACCTCATCGGTGGGCGCGGCGACGTCGGCGGCCCGCCCCAGCAGCGGGTTGAGCACTTGGCCATGCACCTGTGCCCACCCCCAGCCGGCCAGTGTCACCAGCACCAACAGCACCAGCAGCGAACGGTGGCCGCTGGCACCGTTGTCTTCCCGGTAGATGCGCGCCTCGGGTGGTAAGGCGGGCACCCACGATGGCCGCAGCAGCGCCACCGCGGCGATGAAGATCAGATACAGCCCGATTAGCAGCAGCGACGGCACCAACGCGCCGGCGTACATATCGCCCACCGAACGGCCAAGCTGGTCGGCCAGCACGATCAACACCAGCGATGGCGGCACCACCTGCGCCAGTGTCCCCGAGGCGGTGATGACCCCGGTGGCGATGGCGCGGTTGTAGCCGTAGCGCAGCATGATGGGCAGTGAGATCAACCCCATCGAGATCACCGCTGCCGCCACCACCCCGGTGGTGGCCGCCAGCAGCGCGCCCACCAGCACCACGGCAAACGCGAGGCCGCCGCGCACAGGACCGAATACCTGCCCGACGGTGTCCAGCAGATCTTCGGCCATGCGGCTGCGCTCCAGCACGATGCCCATCAGGGTGAAAAACGGGATCGCCAGCAGCGTGTCGTTTTGCATGATGCCAAACACACGCAGCGGCAGGGCCTGGAACAGGTTGTCGGGGAACAACCCGATCTCCATGCCGATGAAACCGAAAAACAGCCCCGTGGCGGCCAAGGCAAAGGCCACGGGAAAGCCGGTGAGCAAAAAAAACAGCAGCCCGGCAAACATCACCGGGACGAAGTTGTCGTGCAGAAATGCGGTCATGACGAGCCGTCCTCAAACGGGTGCGGGTGCCCTCTCAGCGGGCGGCGGAGGTGGTGTGCTGCGCCCGCTGCGCTTCGGCCGCCGCGATTTCTTTGGCCAGCATCTCGGCCTCGCTCGGGCCGGTGTGGTCGAGCGGATCGCGCTCGCGACCGAGCAAAAACGCCACGCGCTTGATCAACTCCGAGAGGCTTTGCAAGGCCAGCAAGGCAAAACCGACCGGGATCAGCAGGTACACCGGCCAGCGAACCAGTCCCCCGGCGTTGGATGACATTTCTCCGCTGACCCAGGCGCGCTCGAACAGCGGCCAACCCAGCTTGATCATCATCGCGCACAGCGGCAGCACAAACACCACGATGCCGATGACGTCGATCCAGTTGCGCCCCCGCGCACTGAGCTTGGCCGAGACGAAATCGATACGCACGTGGGCATTGCGCAAAAAGGCGTAACCGCCACCGAGCATGAAAACGGCGGCGAACAGGTACCACTGCACCTCCAGCCAGGCGTTGGAACTGACGTTGAACACACGCCGCACCACCGCGTTGCCGGCACTGATCAGCGTCGCCGCCAAAATCAACCACATCACGCTCCAGCCGACGGCCCGGTTCAGGCCGTCGATGCCGCGCGCCACACGCAACAACAGGTTCATGTCGTCTTCTCCACGGTCGCCGCCCGGGTTGGGCGGGCCCGAAGTCTAGCCGAAGCGGCGCCGGTCGGCGCCGCTGGGCGACACAAAAAACCCCGCCGCGGCGGGGTCCAGCGCCGTGGGTATGCCGCAGCGTCGCCGCGGCACACGCCCGCAGGCGTCACAGTTTGACCGACTGCATGTAGCTGTCGAAACGCGCCTCGGTGAAGCGGAACCAGAGGTTGGCGTCGCGCTGGAAGTTGCGATAGTCGGTGTAGACCTTCTTCCAGTTCGGGTTGCTCGCGCTGAGCTCCTCGTACAGCCCCATGGCCTGCTTGAAAGCCTCGTCCATCACCGACTTCGGGAACGCCTGCACCTTGACGCCGTTGGCCACCAGACGCTTGAGAGCGGCCGGGTTGCGCGCGTCGTACATGGCCTGCATGGTCGTGTGGGCGTGCGATGCCGCCGCCTCCACCATCGCCTTGTAGTCGTTGGGCAGGTCGTTATAGGCCTTTTTGTTGATGTAGAAGTCGAGTTGGGCACCGCCTTCCCACCAGCCGGGGTAGTAGTAGTTCTTGGCCACTTTGTAGAAGCCGAGCTTCTCGTCATCGTACGGCCCCACCCATTCGGTGGCGTCGATGGTGCCCTTTTCCAGCGCTTGGTAGATTTCGCCACCCGGGATGTTTTGCGGTACCCCGCCCATGCGGCTGACCACCTTGCCGGCAAAGCCGCCGACGCGGAACTTCAGACCCTTGATGTCGGCCGGGCTCTTGATTTCCTTGCGGTACCAGCCGCCCATCTGGGCGCCGGTGTTGCCGCCGGGAAAGTTCACGATGTTGTACTGATCGTAGAACTCGCGCATCAGCTTCATGCCGTTGCCGTCGTAGAACCATGCCGTCAACTGCCGGCTGTTCATGCCGAACGGAATGGCGGTGCCGATGGCAAAGGTGTCGTCCTTGCCGAAGTAGTAGTACGGGGCCGTATGACCCGCTTCGACCGTGCCTTGCTGCACCGCGTCCACCACCCCGAACGCCGGCACCAGTTCACCGGGCACGTGCACCGACACCTGGAACTTGCCACCGGACATTTGGTTGATGGTCTTGGCAAACACTTCCGCCGCGCCGTGGATGGTGTCGAGCGACTTGGGGAAGCTGGAGGTCAGGCGCCAGCGCACTGTGGGCTGCGCATGCACGGCCGGGGCGGCACCGGCGGCCAAAACACCGGCGATACCGGCATGTTTGATGACGGAACGACGATCCATAAAGACAATCTCCTCAGGCTGACGGCCGGCGGGCATCAAAGCACCCTGCCAGCCATGACAAGAACGACGCCGCGCTAGTGTAGTGCAACGCGGTACCGCCCTTGGGGGCGTGTTTACCCTTAGGGCGACACGCTGGCGGAGGCGCGTTGAAATGTTTTCACGCCACCCGCAACCTCGTTCAACAGCGGCGCGGCGCGCGACCGGCATCAGGTCGCGACTGACCGCACCACTTGCAGCGCAGGGCGCTGGGCCACCCAGGCACCGAAGCGCTCGCGCACGCTGCGCTCGATGCCCGCGGCGTCCAGCCCCAGCCGCGCCAGCAGCACCGCCGGGTCACCGTGCTCGATGAAGCGGTCCGGCAGCCCCAGCTGCAGCACCGGTTTGACCAGCCCCTCGGCGGCCAGCAGCTCCAGCACCGCCGAGCCCGCGCCGCCGGCGATGCTGCCTTCTTCCAACGTCACCAGCGCGTCATGGTCGGCGGCCAGTTGCAGCACCAGCGCACGGTCCAACGGCTTGGCCCAGCGCATGTTGGCCACCGTCGCGCCCAGCGCCTCGGCTGCCTGCAGCGCCGGGTGCAACAGGGTTCCGAAGGCCAGGATCGCCACCCCCCGGCCCCGTCGGCGCACCTCGCCCCGGCCGTAGGGCAGAGCCTGCGGCTCGCGCGGCAGGGCCGCGCCCACGCCCGCGCCGCGCGGGTAGCGCACCGCCACCGGGTGGTTTTGCTGGTAAGCGGTGGTCAGCAGCTGGTAGCACTCGGCCTCGTCCGCCGGGCAGGCGATGGCGACGTTGGGCACGCAGCGCAGGTAGGCGATGTCGTACGCACCGCAGTGCGTGGGCCCGTCGGCACCGACGATGCCGGCTCGGTCCAGCGCGAACACGACCGGCAGGTTTTGCAACGCCACGTCGTGAATCGCCTGGTCGTAGGCGCGCTGCAAGAAGGTGGAGTAGATCGCCACCACCGGCTTGAGCCCTTCGCACGCCAGCCCCGCGGCAAACGTCACCGCGTGTTGCTCGGCGATGCCGACGTCATGGTAACGATCCGGGAAGCGCTGGTGGAACTCCACCATGCCAGAGCCTTCGCGCATCGCCGGGGTGATGCCCACCAGGCGTTTGTCGCGCTCGGCCATGTCGCACAACCAGCGCCCGAACACCTGCGAAAACGTCGGCTTGGGCGGCTGCGCCGGCGGCACGATCCCCACCTTGGGGTCGAACTTGCCGGGGCCGTGGTAGGTGATGGGGTCGGCCTCGGCAAGCTTGTAGCCCTGCCCTTTTTTGGTGACGACGTGCAAAAACTGCGGCCCAGCGCCGTCGTCCAGCAAGCGGCGAATGTTGTCCAGCGTGGGCACGAGCGCGTCGAGGTCGTGGCCGTCGATGGGGCCGATGTAGTTGAAGCCGAACGTTTCGAACAGCGTGGCCGGCACCACCATGCCTTTGGCGTGCTCTTCGAACCGGCGCGCCAGCTCCAGCAGCGGCGGCGCCACGCTGAGCACCTGCTTGCCCACCTGCTTGGCCGCGGCGTAAAAGCGCCCGCTCATCAGTTGCGCCAGGTAGCGGTTGAGCGCGCCCACCGGCGGGCTGATCGACATGTCGTTGTCGTTGAGGATGACCAACAGCGGCGCCTTGGTCACACCGGCGTTGTTGAGGGCCTCGAAGGCCATGCCCGCCGTCATCGCGCCGTCGCCGATGATGGCGATGGCGCGCCGGCGCTCACCTTTGGCCTGCGCCGCCAGCGCCATGCCCAGCGCCGCCGAAATGCTGGTGGAGGAATGCGCCGTGCCAAAGGCATCGTATTCGCTCTCCGAGCGCACCGGAAAGCCGCTCAGCCCCCCGAGCTGGCGCAGCGTGGCCATGCGCTCACGCCGGCCGGTCAGCACCTTGTGCGCGTAGGTTTGGTGCCCCACGTCCCATACCAAGCGGTCGTGCGGGGTGTCAAACACGTAGTGCACCGCGATCGTCAGCTCCACCGTGCCCAGGTTGGAGCTGAAGTGCCCCCCGGTGCGCGCCACGCTTTGCACGAGGAACTCGCGCAGCTCGTCGGCCAGCGGGCGCAGCTGCGCGCGCGGCAGGCGGCGCAGGTCGGCCGGGCTGTCGATGGAGGTCAGCAATCCCGTCATGGTGACCATCTCCTTGGGGTCATGGTGGGGCCACGCTGTTCAGTGGCGCCGCTGCACCACCCAGCGCGCCAGGTCGGCCAGACGCGTCGTGTCGATGGGCAAGGCTTGCAGCGCGTCCAGCGCCTGCGCCAGCAGGCCGTCGGCGTAGCCGCGCGCCCCCGACACCCCCAGCAGCGAGACGAAGGTCGGCTTGCCCGCCGCGGCGTCTTTGCCGGCGGTCTTGCCCAGCGTGGCGGTGTCGGCGGTGCTGTCCAGCACGTCGTCCATCACCTGAAACGCCAGGCCCAGCGCACGGCCGTACGCGTCCAGCGCCTGCAGCGTGCCCGCGTCGGCGCCGGCCGCCAGCGCGCCCATGCGCACGCTGGCCAGCAGCAGCGCGCCGGTTTTGCGCCGGTGCATCTCTTCCAACGCCGCCTGATCCAGCCGCCGCCCCACCGCCGCCAGGTCGATCGCCTGCCCCCCTGCCATGCCATGGCAGCCGGCGGCCAACGCCAGCTCGCGCGCCAGCGCCACCGCCTGCCGCGGGGCGCGTTGGGCCCAGGCCGGCGCCACCAACCATTCGAAGGCCAGGGCCTGCAGCGCGTCACCGGCCAGCAACGCCGGCGCCTGCCCGAAGCGCACATGCACGGTGGGCTTGCCGCGGCGCAGCACGTCGTTGTCCATGCACGGCAGGTCGTCGTGCACCAGCGAATACGCGTGAATCAACTCGACCGCACCGGCCACCCACCACAGCGGCGCGTCGTCGTCGGGCCAGGGCTGGCCACCAGCCGCCTCCCACGCCGCCAGCGCCAACAGCGGGCGCAGCCGTTTGCCACCGTCCAGCACCGCGTAACGCATCACCTCGCCCAGACCGGCCGGCGCGTCGGCATCGGGCAGGTGGACGTCCAAAAACGCCTCCAGACGCTGCTGCGCACGCCCCATCCAGGCCGACGTGTCCAGCGCAAGCTCCGCCTGCGTCATGCGCCGCCCCCGTTCCAGGGCTTTTCCTGGCCGTTGTCGATGACGCGGATCTGTTGCTCCACGGCCTCCAGCCGCTGGCGGCAAAAGTCCAGCAAGGCGCTGGCGCGCTGGTACGCGGTCAGCAGCTCGTCCAGCGGCAACTGGCCCGATTCCAGCCGCCCCAGCAGGGCTTCGAGCTCCTGCACGGCGGCTTCGTAGGTGGCGGGCATGGGCTCGCCCGCAGGGGGCGCCGCTGACATGGTCGGGGTGGGGCGCGGCATGGCGTGCAGTCTGGTCGTGTCCCTTGGGTGCGCCGCGCGCGCACCGCCGCACACGCGATCGATGTTTGACGCAGCGCAAAAATGGCATTGTAGTGAACCTTGCCCGCCCGCACCCCCGCGGGTACAATTCGAGCCGCCCCCGCGGCCTTGGTACCTCACCCCAGGGCCGGCGGGGGCAATGCTTTGCAACCCAGGAGGTGCTGCGTCACCGTTGTTTGATCGTCCCCGCGTGCCGCCACGGCGGCGCGCCCAGCCCCGCTGCGGCGGGATCGTCGAGGTCAGGTCCATCATGTCCGATTTGAGCCTTTCCATGCAGCAGGCCAAGAGCCAGTTGCCGGTGTCCGTGTACTTTGACGAGGCGCTGTTCAAGCGCGAGCTGGAGACCATCTTTCAGTCCGGCCCCCGCTACGTTGGGCACGCCAACGCCGTGCCCAACGTGGGCGACTACTTCGCCCTGCCGCAGGAGGGCGAGGGCCGCGCCCTGGTGCGCACCGAGCGCGGCGTGGAGCTGGTCAGCAACGTGTGCCGTCACCGGCAGGCCGTCATGCTCAAAGGGCGTGGCAACCTGATGAGCGACGGCAAGGCGCACGCCGGCGGTCACATCGTCTGTCCGCTGCACCGCTGGACGTACAGCGGCGGCCAGCGCGGCATGGCCGACATCGGCACGCTGGTGGGGGCGCCCCACTTTGCCCAGGACCCGTGCCTGAACCTGCAGCGCTGGAAGCTGCGCGAGTGGAACGGCCTGCTGTTCGAAGACAACGGGCGTGACATCGCCGCCGACCTGGCGGGGATGGCGGTGGGCGACGCGTTCAACTTCGACGGCATGGTGCTGGGCCATGTCGAGCTGCACGAGTGCAACTACAACTGGAAGACCTTCATCGAGGTCTACCTGGAGGACTACCACGTCGTGCCGTTCCACCCGGGCCTGGGCAACTTCGTCACCTGCGACGACCTGCGCTGGCAGTTCGCCAAGGAGTACTCGGTGCAGACGGTGGGGGTGCAAAACCTGGCCGCCAAAGCCGGCAGCCCCGTGTACCAACGCTGGCACGAGGTGCTGCTGCGCCACCGCGAAGGCAAACTGCCCGAGCACGGCGCGGTGTGGCTGACGTACTACCCGCACATCATGGTCGAGTGGTACCCGCACGTGCTGACCATTTCGACACTGCACCCGATCGCGGTGGACAAAACGCTCAACCTGGTCGAGTTCTACTACCCCGAAGAAATCGCCGCGTTCGAGCCGGATTTCATGGAAGCGCAGCGCGCCGCGTACATGGAAACGGCGGTCGAAGACGACGAGATCGCCGAGCGCATGGACGCCGGGCGCAAGGCGTTGCTGCAGCGCGGCACAAGCGAAGTGGGGCCGTACCAAAGCCCGATGGAAGACGGCATGCAGCACTTCCACGAGTGGTACCGCGCCAAGATGGGCTGGCCGCTGCAAGGCGCGATCGGGGGTTGACGCCTGGGCCGACCCTCGCGCATTCCGGCACGGCGCACGGCGCCGGCCCGTGCGCCGGCCCCTGACGGGCCGGCGCAACGCCACCCTGCCCAAGCCCTGTGGATGGTGCTGGGCGCAGCCTTGTTCGCCACGATGGGGGTGTGCATCAAGAAGGCCGCGCCGCACTTCCACAGCTTTGAAATTGTAGGCTACCGTGGCCTGATCGGGGCCGTGCTGTTGGCGCTGCTGGCGCGCCAGCAGGGTGTCGCGCTGGCCACCCGCGTGCCGGCGATGCACCTGTGGCGCAGCGCCGTGGGCACGGTGTCGCTGCTGGCGTGGTTTTACGCCATCGCCACGCTGCCACTGCCCACCGCGATGACGCTCAACTACATGAGCAGCGTGTGGGTGGCGGCGTTTTTGGTGGGCGGCAGCCTGCTGCTGCAACGCCCGGCGCAGCCGCTGCGGCAACAAGGCCCGTTGCTCGCGACGGTGTTGGTGGGCTTTGCGGGCGTGGCGTTGGTGCTGCGTCCCTCGTTCGAAGGCGCGGCGGCGCTGGGGGGCTTGAGTGGCCTGCTGTCCGGGTTGACCTCGGCGCTGGCGTACCTGCAGGTGGCGGCGCTGGCGCGCGCGGGCGAACCCGAAACCCGCACGGTGTTTTGGTTTTCGGTGGCAGCGGCCGTGGTGGGGTTCATGGGCACGGCGGTGCTGGGCGCCAGCGCCTGGGTGTGGCCACAGGTCGTGTGGCTGCTGCCCATCGGCGTGCTGGCCATGCTGGGGCAGTTGTGCATGACGCGCGCCTACGCCAGCGGCGCCACGCTGGTGGTGGCCAATCTGCAATACTTTGGCATCGCGTTTGCGGCGCTGTACGGCCTGCTGCTGTTCGACGATCGGCTGCCGTGGCAAGGTTGGCTGGGCATGCTGCTGATCGTGGCCAGCGGCGTGGCCGCCACGCTGCTGCGCGAACGCGCCGTGCCGCGCCTGCCTGCCGAGGAACACGCATGACCCCCGCCCTGCCCCACCCGTTGATCGACGCCCCCGCGCTGCGCCGTGCGCTGGGCGGGCCGCAGCCGCCGCTGGTCTTCGACGCCAGCTTCGAACTCAGCGACCCGGCGGCGGGCGCCCGCCAGTACGCGCAGGGACACATCCCCGGTGCGCGGTATGTGCACCTGGACCTCGACCTCAGCGCGCAGCCCAGCGAACCACACGCCAGCGGTGGGCGGCACCCCCTGCCCTCGCGCGAAGCGTTCGCCCAGCGGTTGCGCGCCTGGGGCGTGCGCGACGACGACACGGTGGTGGTGTACGATCGACAAGGCGGGATGGTGTGCGGCCGGCTGTGGTGGATGCTGCGCTGGTGCGGCCACGCGCGCGTGCACGTGCTCGATGGCGGCTGGGCCGCGTGGCGGGCCGCTGGCGGCGAGGTGGCCGTGGGCGAGCCGGACGCGGCGCGGACCGGCGCGGTGGGCGACTTCTCGCTGCGGCAGCCACTGGTGCACCTGTGCAGCGTGCAGGAGGTGGCCGCGCGCCTGGGCGACCCTACCCGGACCGTCGTGGACGCGCGTGCCGCCGCGCGCTACCGTGGCGAGCTGGAACCCCTGGATCCCGTGGCCGGCCACATCCCCGGCGCGCTCAACCGCCCCTACACCGACAACTTCGACGCCGATGGGCGCTACAAGGCCCCCGCGCAGCTGCGCACCGAATGGCACGCGCTGCTGGCCGGACGTGACCCGCACGGTGTCGTCGTGCACTGCGGCAGTGGCGTCAGCGCCGTGCCGCACGTCATCGCCATGACGTTGGCAGGGCTGCCGGCGCCGACGCTGATGGCCGGCAGTTGGAGCGAATGGTGCGCCACGCCCGGCCTGCCGTGCGCGCGGTCGGTCTGAGCGCCAACGCTCACGCCAAGGCGGCCCAGTCGGGCTCCGGCAACGCCTCCAGAGCCGGGCGGGCCACCAGGTAGCCCTGGAACAGCGTCAACCCCATCGTGCGCAGCTGCTCGTACTCCGCCCGGGTCTCCACCCCCTCGGCCACCACCTGCACGCCCAGCGCCGCGCAGGTGCCCATGACCCCCGCCACGATGGCTTGGCGCGCCGGGTGCCGGTCGATGTCGCGCACCAGCGCCATGTCCAGTTTGACCAACTGGGGCTGAAAATCGGCCAACAGGTTCAACCCCGAGTAACCCGCGCCAAAATCGTCGATCGCAGTCAAAAAACCTCGGCTTTGGTAGTCCCGCACGATCGACAGGGCATGGTTGGGGTCACGGATTTTTTCCGTCTCGGTCATTTCAAACACGAGCCGGTACGGATCGAAGCCGACCTTGTGTGCCGCTGCCAGCGTGAGGCGTATGCACGTCTGGGGCTCGTAGACCGCATTGGGCAAAAAGTTGATCGACAAGCGGCTGCGCAGCCCAAGCCGCTGCGCCGTGTCGATGGCCAGCACCCGGCAGGTTTGGTCGAACCCGTACAGTTGGTCGTCCGTCACCTTGGCCAACACGGCGCCGGCCGGCTCGCCGGCGGGGCCACGGACCAACGCCTCGAAGGCGAACACCTCCTGCTGCGCCATATCGACGATCGGCTGGAACGCCATGCGCAGCTCGCCGTGCCAAGCCTGGGCGTTGCGGCAACGCACACAACCCCCAACGTCAGCCAGCGTGCCTTCGAAAAAACGCTCGAGGTAGGTGCGTGGATCAGTCATGGATCCATCTTACCGTACCGTCCTGGGACGGGCAGCCGCCGCGCGGGGCAGGCGCCACGCGTCACGCCGCGCCAACCCCGTGGCGCGCGAACCACGCCAGGCAGCGCTGCCAGCCATCCTTGGCCGGCCCCTCGCGGTAGCTGGGACGGTAGTCGGCGTGGAACGCGTGCGGGGCGTCGGGGTACACGACGAATTCGCTGGCACGCGCCGCCGGGCTGCCACTGGCCAGCGCCGCCTTCATCCGCTCGACCGACGCCAGCGGGATACCGGTGTCGGCCCCACCGTACAACCCCAGCACGGGCGCCTTGAGCTCGCCAACGACGTCAAGCGGGTGGCGCGGCTGCAGCGGGTTGCGCTCACCCTCCAGGCGGCCGTACCAGGCCACCGCCGCCTTCACACGCGGGCTGTGGGCCGCGTACAGCCAGGTCTGCCGGCCGCCCCAGCAAAATCCCGTCACGGCCACCCGGGCCGTGTCGCCTCCGTGGGCTGCGGCCCAGTCCACGCACGCGTCCAGGTCGCGCATCACCTGCGCGTCGGGCACCTTGGCAATCAACTCGCTCAGCAGCCGGGCCAGCTCGCCGTAGCTTTGCGGATCGCCCTGGCGCACGAACAAGTCCGGCGCCAACGCCAGGTAACCGGCCCGCGCGAAGCGCCGCGCCGTGTCGGCGATGTAGTCGTGCACGCCGAAAATCTCGGAAATCACCAACACCACCGGCAGGCCTTGGCGCCCCGCCGGGGCCGCACGGTACACGGGGATCGTGTCGGCCCCGGCGTTGACCATCACCTCACCCACCACCAAACCGTCGCTGGGTGTCTTGATGGCGGTCTGCGCCACCACCGGCAGCGCCGCCAGCGCGTACCCGGCCCCGAGCGCGCCGCGCAGCAGGCTGCGCCTTGGCAGGCCCGCGGCCTCGGAACGTGCGTCCAACAGCGCACGGGCATCGTCCAGACAAGGGGCGATGGGGGTCATGGTGGTCTCCTAAGCCAAGATGGGTGGTGGACAATCGGTGCGCACCGCGCCGTCCGGGGCGCGGCTTACGTTTATGATGCCGTTGCGCGCGCGGACGCGCCAGCCCCGCTATGATGCTCATAGCGTGCGACTATGCGCTGCCGCTGCCTCACCGCCCCCACGGTACCCCAACGTGGGCCCGATGAGGTTTTTCGATCACGAAGTGCTTGTCTGGATGGGAGCCCCATGTTGCAGCGTTTGCGTTTGACCCAACGTGTGCTCACCGTCATCGTGGGCTACCTGGCGGTGCTGTTGGCGGTGGCCGGTGTCGGTCTGTGGGGGCTGCACCAGGCCCGGCAAGCGTTGGTCGATGTACACGGCCACCGCATGGCCGTGGCCGAGTCACTGGCCACGATGTTGCGCAATTACTACGACAACCGGCTGCACGTGCTGCTGGCGTTTCAACACGCCCCGGACAGCCCCACCCGCACGCTGCACGACCACCCCACGCAGATGCACCTGGACGCCATCGCCAAGCAGCGCGAAAGCAACGACCAGGCCCTCAAAGCCATTGAAGCGCAAAAGCCGCGCATGGACCCCGAAGAGTTGCGCATGTACGAGGCGGTGCTGGCGGGGCGGCAGGCGTGGCAGGCCAAGCGCGACACCGCGCTGCAGGCGATCCGCGCGGATGATTTTTCGGTTGAGGTGATGCAGGCCTTTTTGGTCGCCGGCCGCACCGAAGGGCTGGCGTTCGAAAACGCCATGCGCGAGCTGCGGCAGTACCAACTGCAACGGGCCGAGGACGAAGCGCACGCGGCCGAGCGGCGCTACCTGCTCGCCCTGGCGATCGTCGTGGCAGCGCTGGTGCTGGGCGCGCTGCCGCTGACGCTGCTGATGTGGTCCACGCAGCGGCGCGTGTCGCACGGCTTTGCGCGTGCCGACGCCAGCGCCACGGCCATCGCGGGCGGTGATCTGTCGCAGCCGCTGCGCGACGACGGTGGCGACGAAATCGCGCATCTGTTGCAACAGATGGAGCGCATGCGTGTCAACCTGCGTGACCTCATCGGCAGCGTGGTGCAAGCCTCGGACAGCATCGCCAGCGCGGCCAGCCAGGTGGCCAGTGGCGTGCTGGACCTGTCGCAGCGCACCGAACAGCAGGCCAGCTCCCTGCAAGAGACGGCCTCGGCCACCGAGGAGCTCAACAGCGCCGTGCGCCTCAACGCCGACCACGCGCGCGCCGCCGACGACATGGCCGAAAAGGCCTCGCAGGTGGCCGAGCGCGGCGGCAGCGTCGTGGCGCAGGTGGTGCAGACGATGAACGACATCAACGCGTCGTCGCAGCGCATCGCCAACATCATCCGCGTGATCGACGGCATTGCCTTTCAGACCAACATCCTGGCGCTCAACGCCGCGGTGGAGGCGGCGCGTGCCGGCGAGGCGGGGCGCGGCTTTGCCGTCGTCGCCGGTGAGGTGCGCCAGTTGGCCCAGCGCAGCGCCGAAGCGGCGCGCGAAATCAAAGCCTTGATCGAAGAATCGGTCAACAAAGTGGGCAGCGGCACGCAGCAGGTGGACGCCGCCGGCGCCACGATGGGCGAAATCGTGCAAAGCATCGAGCGCGTGACCGAGCTGATGCGGCAGATCGCCACCTCCACCGCCGAGCAGGCCGAGGGTCTGGCCCAAATCAACCAGGCCGTGGCGACGATGGACGGCGTCACGCAGCAAAACGCGGCGCTGGTGGAGCAGGCGTCGGCCGCGGCGGCCGCGCTGCGTGACCAAGCGCAGCAACTGCGGCAGCGCGTGGCGCGGTTCCGGCTGTGAGCGGTACAGCGGCCGTGGGACGGCGACGTGGCGTGGCGACCGCCGCCCCGTCGTCGGTGGTGAGGGACGCGCAACGGCGGGCGCTGGCCGTGGCCGCGCTGGCCGTTGGCCTGGCCGGTTGTGGGACACCCCCCAGGCCCGTGCCGTCGGCACCGGTGCCGCCCCCCACGGTGTTGGAGCTGCCCTACGACGGCGGGCGTGTGACGCTGACGCGCGACGGCGCGCTGTGCGCGCTGCGCTGGCAAGGCGCCCTGCACGCGGGTGCGCTGCAGCGTCTGCGGCAAGCGCTGGACAGCGATGCCGCCCGCGCTTGCCACCAACGGCGCGCCTGGCTGCACGGACTGGACGGCGCGCTCAACGACGCCGTCACCGCCGGGGCCATGCTGCGCAACCGCGGCTGGGGCACCGCCGTGCCCGCCGCCACCGTCTGCACGACGCCGTGCTGGCTGGTGCTGGCGGGTGGGCAGCCGCGGCGCGTGGAGGCCGGCGCGACGGTGGTGCTCACCCCCCTGCCGCCGGACCCGGATTTCGCCCGCGGTCCGTGTGGCGGGGAACCGAGCCGCGCCCAGCAACTGACCCTGGCCCGCTACCTCGGGGCGATGCTGCCCGACCCCACCGCGGTGGCGCTGCACCGGCGCGTCGTGGAGGCCGACTGCCGCGCGCCGCCGCGGCTGGACGCCACCCAGGCCCTCGCCCTGGGGTTGGCCACCGAACGTTGAGCGGCGGGTGACCCCTCGGCGGCGCCGCGCTCAGTGCGCCTGCTCCCAGTTGGGGCCGACCCCCACCTCGGCCACCAGTGGCACGCGCAGCGTGGCCACGGCGGCCATCAGGCGCGGCACCTCGGTGCGCACCCAATCCACCTCGTCGGCCGGGCATTCGAACACCAGCTCGTCGTGCACCTGCAGGATCATGCGCGTGCGCACGCCGGCCGCATCCAGCGCGCGCTGCACCGCCACCATGCTCATCTTGATGAGGTCGGCGGCCGTGCCCTGCATCGGCGCGTTGATGGCGGCGCGCTCCGCCGCGCTGCGTCGTGGGCCGTTGGGCGAGTTGATTTCGGGCAGGTACAGGCGCCGCCCGAACACCGTTTCCACGTACCCTTGCGCTTTGGCCTGCTGGCGCGTGCGCTCCATGTAGGCGCGCACGCCGGCAAAGCGTTCGAAGTAGCGCTCGATGTAGTTCTTGGCCGCCGTGGGGTCGATGCCCAGCGCTTTGGCCAGCCCGTAGGCGCTCATGCCGTAGATGAGGCCGAAGTTGATCGTCTTGGCGTAGCGGCGCTGCTCGGGCGTGACGAGCTCGGGCGCCACGCCGAACACTTCGGCCGCGGTGGCGCGGTGCACGTCGAGCCCCTGCGCGAACGCACGCAGCAGCGCCTCGTCCTCGCTCAGGTGCGCCATGATGCGCAGCTCGATCTGCGAGTAGTCGGCGCTGGCGATCCACCACCCCGGCGGCGCGACGAACGCGGCGCGGATGCGCCGTCCCTCGGGCGTGCGGATGGGGATGTTTTGCAGGTTGGGGTCGTTGCTGGCCAGCCGTCCGGTCACCGCCACCGCCTGCGCGTAGTGGGTGTGCACGCGCCCGGTGGCGGGGTTGACCATCGAGGGCAGCTTGTCGGTGTAGGTGCTTTTGAGCTTGGACAGGCTGCGGTGCTGCAACACGATGGCCGGCAAGGGGTAGTCTTCCGCCAGCTTTTCCAGCACCTCCTCGTCGGTGCTGGGCGCGCCGGTGGCGGTTTTTTTGACCACCGGCAGCCCCAGCTTGCCAAAAAAAATGTCGCCGATTTGCTTGGGCGAGCCGAGGTTGAACGGCTGCCCCGCCAGGCGGTGGGCCTCGGCTTCGAGCTGGGCGATGCGCTCGCCCAGCGCCTGGCTTTGGCGGCGCAGCTCGTCGGCGTCGATCAACACCCCGTGGCGCTCCATGCGTTGCAGCACGTGGGTGACGTCGATTTCCAGCTCGTAAATGCGCTGCAGGGCCGGCTGCGCCTGCAGCCGCGGCCACAGCACCTGGTGCACAGCCAGGCACATCTCGGCGTCTTCGCAGGCGTACTGCGCGGCGCGCGCCAGCGGCACCTGGGCAAACGGGATCTGGTGCGCGCCCTTGCCGCACACGTCCTCGTAGCTCAAGCCCTTGCGCCCCAGGTGGCGTTCGGCCAGGCTGTCGAGGTTGTGCGGCTTGTGCACCTCCAGCACGTAGCTTTGCAGCAGCGTGTCGTGCACGTAGCCGCGCACCTGCACGCCGTGGTTGGCCAGCACGTGCAAGTCGTACTTGACATGCTGGCCGAGCTTGGGCGCGGCCGCGTCCTCCAGCCAGGGGCGCAGCGTGTCCAGCACCTCGTCCAGCGGCAGTTGGACAGGCGCCTCGGGGCCTTCGTGCGCCAGTGGGATGTACGCCGCCTCGCCCGTCGCCACCGCGAGCGAGAGGCCCACCAGCCGCGCACGCTGTTCGTCCAACGACGTGGTCTCGGTGTCCAGCGCCACCAGCGGCGCGGCGCGCACGCGCTGCAGCCACGCCTGCAGCGTGGCGCGGTCGGTGATCGTCGTGCAGCGCAGCGGCGGGTTCGACGGCGCCGGCAGCAGCTCCCCTTGCGCCGCCCCGGCGTCACCGCGCGGCGGCACGTCCCCGCTGGCGGCGCCGGGCTGCAGCGCGCGCGCCAGGCTGCGAAAACCGTAGCGCTCGTAAAACGCACGCAGCGCCTCCAGGTCCACCGGGCGGCGGCGCAGCGCCTCCAGGCTGGGCAGCCCTGGCACGTGGCCGTTGAGGTCGCAGTCGGTGCGGATGCGCAGCAGCTCGCGTCCGGTGGGCAGCCACGCCAGCGCGCGGCGCAGGTTGGCGCCGGCCGCGCCGGTGATGTCGTCCGCGTGCTGCACGATGCCCTGCAGCGACCCGTAGGTTTGCAGCCACTTGGCCGCCGTCTTGGGGCCGACCTTGTCCACGCCGGGCACGTTGTCCACTGCGTCGCCCACCAGGGTCTGGTAGTCCAGCATCTGCTGCGGGCTGACGCCAAACTCGGCCTGCACGCCGGCCACGTCGCGCACCTTGCCGCTCATCGTATCGACGATCGTGATGCGCTCGTCCACCAACTGCGCCAGGTCCTTGTCGCCGCTGGAGATGATGACGCGCCAGCCCTGCTCGGCCGCCGTGCGCGCCAGCGTGCCGATGACGTCGTCGGCCTCGATGCCAGGTACGCGCAGCACCGGCCAGCCCTGCAGCGCCACCAGCTCCAGGATCGGTTCGATCTGCGCCCGCAGCGCGTCGGGCATCGGGGCTCGATGGGCCTTGTACTCGGGGTAAAGCTGCTCGCGAAACGTCGGCCCGGGGGCGTCGAACACCACCGCCAGGTGTTCGGTGGGGTAGCTTTTGTGCAACGCCTGCAGCATGTTGAGCATGCCGCGGATGGCGCCGGTGGGTGCGCTGTTGGGGTCGCCCGGCACCGCACGCAAATCGGGCATGGCGTGGAACGCGCGGTACAGGTAACTGGAGCCGTCCACCAGCACCAGCAGCGGGGCATTGTCGACGTGGGTCATCGCGCAATGGTAACCGGGCGCGCGCTTGGCTTTGCCTACAATCGGGGGGTCATGTCCAGCCCTGCCCGCCCCTTTTTGTTGGTGCGCCTCGCTGCCATCGGCGCAGCGGCGCTGGTGGCCCATGCGGCCCATGCCCAAAGCGCGCCCGAGGGCCACACGCCCCGCCCCGCCGCGCCCGAGCCCAAGGTCGAGCGCATCGTGCACCACGACGGTCTGAGCCACATCGAGGAGCTGCGCGTCGGTGGGCGCACGCGCAGCATCGAGGTCCAGACCCGCTCCGCGCTGCCGGGCTACGAGGTGCGCCCGATCGACCCCGCCCAGGACGACCGCCGCTCCGGCGCAGGGCAGCGGCAGTGGCGCGTGCTGGCCTTCTGACGCCATGGCGGTGTTCACCGAAGTCAGCCGCGACGAAGCAGCGGCGTTGATGCAGCGGCTGGGGCTGGGGCAACTGGTCGCCATGGCGGGCTGCGCCGGCGGCATCGAAAACACCAATTACTTCGTCAGCACGGTGCGCGATGGCGTCCGCCACGAGTGGGTGCTGACGCTGTTTGAGCGGCTGACGCACGCGCAACTGCCGTTTTACCTGTACCTGATGCAGCACCTGGCGGCCAAGGGCATCCCGGTGCCCGACCCGCAAGCCGACGGCGACGGCGCCATCCTGCACACGGTGCGCGGCAAACCGGCGGCGGTGGTCAACCGGCTGCGCGGCGCCAGCGTGCTGAACCCCGGCCCGCAGCATTGCGCGCAGGTGGGCGCGATGCTGGCGCGCATGCACCTGGCCGCGCGCGACTACCCGCGCCAGCAGCCCAACCTGCGTGGCTTGGCGTGGTGGAACGAAACCGTGCCGGTGGTGCTGCCTTATCTGCAACCCGAACAGGCCGAGCTGCTGCGCGACGAGCTGGCGTACCAAAACGCGCTGGCGGGCACCGACGCCTACCGCCGCCTGCCCGCCGGGCCGGTGCACGCTGACCTGTTTCGCGACAACGTGATGTTCGAAGACGGCCGCTTGAGCGGCGTGTTCGACTTTTATTTCGCCGGCTGCGACACCTGGCTGTTTGACCTGGGCGTGGCGCTCAACGACTGGTGCATCGACCTGGGCAACGGGCACGACGACCCCGAACGGGTGGCCGCCCTGCTGCAGGCGTACGAAGGGGTGCGGCCGCTGCAGCCTGACGAGACCGCGCTGCTGCCGGCGCTGCGGCGGGCGGCGGCGCTGCGGTTTTGGATTTCACGCCTGTGGGACTGGTACCTGCCGCGTCAGGCCAGCGTGCTCAAGCCGCACGACCCGACGCACTTCGAGCGCGTGCTGCGCGCGCGCCGGCAGGAGGTCGCGGCATGAGGCTGCAACGGGTGCCGGCGCGCGTCGGTTGGCAATGGGTGCGCCTGGGGCTGCGCACCTTCATGCGCCAGCCGCTGGCCATGGGCGGGCTGTTTTTCATGTTCATTTTGCTGGTCAGCGTGCTGGCGCTGGTGCCGCTGCTGGGCGCGCCGCTGGCGCTGGCGTTGCTGCCGGCGGCCACGCTGGGCATCATGGCCGCCACCCAACAGGCCGAGCACGGCCGCTTCCCCATGCCCACGGTGCTGGCCAGCGCGTTCGCCGCCGGGCGGGAACGCGCCCGCGCCATGCTGCTGCTGGGGGCGTTGTACGCGCTGGGCTCGCTGGCGGTCATCGCACTGTCTTCGGTGCTGGCCGGTGGCAGCGGCAGCGCGGCCGGCACGGACGGCGCCACGGCCTTGGACGACCCGGTGCTGCTGCGCAACCTGGCCTGGCAGGCGGTGCTGTACCTGCCGCTGGGCCTGCTGTTTTGGCATGCCCCGGCGCTGGTGCACTGGCATGGGGTGCACCCCATCAAGGCGCTGTTTTTCAGCCTGGTGGCGTGCTGGACCAACAAGGGGGCGCTGACCGTGTTCATGCTGGGCTGGACCGCAATCTTCTTTGCTGTGGCGCTGCTGCTGGTGCTGATGGGCAGCCTGCTGGGCGGCACGGCCGTGATCCAGGCCCTGCTGTTCCCGGTGGCGGCGCTGCTGAGCGCGGCGTTTTTCACCTCGCTGTACTACACGTTCCGCGACAGCTTCGTCAACGACGACGGCACACCGCCCGCATGAGGCGCGCCCGGGGTGGCCGTCGGGCGCGTCACTCCACCGGCGTGAGCTTGGCCACCGCCAGCGCCAGCCACTTGGGGCCGTGGCGGCGGAACTGGACGTGCGCCCGCGCGTCGCTGCCCTGGCCTTCGATGGCCAGCACTTCCCCCTCGCCGAACTTGGTGTGAAACACCGTCATGCCGACCCGGATCGGGGCGCCGCTGGCGCTGACCACGGACGCCTCGCGGCGTGGCGCGGCCGCGGGCAACCCGGCCATGCCAGCGGGGCGCGTCTCCTCCCCCAGGGCGCTGCGCCCCCACGCCGGCTGCGCTCCGCCCCACCCTGAGCCCGCGCCGCGGGCGCGCGGCGGGCTGAGCCAGTGCAGGCTCGCGGGCGGCAATTCGTCCAAAAAGCGGCTCGGGATGTGGTAGCGCGTGCTGCCGTGCAGCATGCGGGTTTGCGCCCACGTCAGGTACAGGCGCTGGCGCGCGCGCGTGATCGCCACGTACATCAGGCGGCGCTCTTCCTCCAGCCCATCGTGGGTGGCCAGGCTGTTCTCGTGCGGGAACAAGCCCTCTTCCAACCCGGTGATGAAGACGGCGTCGAACTCCAGGCCCTTGGCCGCGTGCACCGTCATCAGCTGCACCGCGTCCTGCCCGGCGTTGGCCTGGTGGTCGCCCGCCTCCAGCGCCGCATGGGTCAGAAACGCCGCCAGCGGGCTGAGGGTCTCGCCGTCCGCATCGGTGGCGGCGTCTTGCGTGGCATGTCCAAACCCCTCCTGCTGCACAAAGGTGTGCGCCGCAGCCACCAGCTCTTCCAGGTTTTCCACCCGCTCAGCGCCCTCGCGCTCGGCACGGTAGTGGTCCAGCAAGCCGCTGTCGTGCAGCACGGCGCGCACGATGTCGCCCAGCGGCAAGCCGGCGCAGCGCTCCCGCATCACCTCCAACCGCGCCACGAAGGCGCCCAGCGCCGCCCCGCCACGCCCCCCCACCAGCGTCACCGCGTCGCTGAGCGCACAGCCCGCCTCGCGCGCGGCCTGCTGCAACTGCTCCACCGTGCGCGCCCCGATGCCGCGCGGCGGCACGTTGACCACGCGCAAAAAACTGGTGTCGTCGCGCGGGTTGTCCAGCAGCCGCAGGTACGCCAGCGCGTGCTTGATTTCGGCGCGCTCGAAAAAGCGCAGCCCGCCCCAGACGCGGTACGGCACCCCGGCCTGGAACAAGGCACCCTCCAGCGCACGGCTTTGCGCGTTGCTGCGGTACAGCACGGCGATTTCGCGCGCCGGCACACCGTCGCGCCGCAACTGGCGGATTTCATCCACCACCCACTGCGCTTCGTCAAAGTCGCTGGGCAGCTCCACCACGCGCAACGGCTCGCCGTCGCCACGTTCGGTGCGCAGGTTTTTGCCCAGGCGCTGACGGTTGTGGTCGATCAGGTGGTTGGCCGCGTGCAGGATGTGGCCGACGCTGCGGTAGTTCAGCTCCAGGCGGATCGGGTCCTTGATGCCGAACTCGCGCACGAAGTCGGCCATGTTGCCCACGCGCGCGCCCCGAAAGGCGTAAATGCTCTGGTCGTCGTCGCCCACCGCCATCACGGCGTTGTCCCCGGGCACGAAGCGGCCGGCGTCGTCCTCCCGCCCCGCCAGCAGCTTGAGCCAGGCGTACTGCAGGCGGTTGGTGTCCTGGAACTCGTCCACCAGGATGTGCCGGAAACGGCGCTGGTAGTGCTGGCGCAGCTCGACGTGGTCGCGCAGCAGCTCGTGGCTGCGCAGCATCAGCTCGCCAAAGTCGACCACACCCTCGCGCTGGCACTGCTCCTCGTAGCGCTGGTACAGCTCGATCTTGAGCCGCGTGTCGGGATCGCGCGCCACCAGGTGCTGCGGGCGCTGGCCTTCCTCTTTGGCGTTGTTGATGAACCACTGCAAGGCCTTGGGCGCGACGCGCTCCTCGTCGATGCCCAGGCCTTTGAGCAGGCGTTTGATGGCGCTGAGCTGGTCTTGCACGTCCAGGATTTGGAACGTGGGCGGCAGGCCGGCGCGCTGGGCGTGCGCCCGCAGCAGCCGGTGGCACAGCCCGTGGAACGTGCCGATCCACAGGCCGCGCGGATTCAGCGGCAGCAGCGCGCCCAGGCGCGCCAGCATTTCCCGCGCCGCCTTGTTGGTGAATGTCACCGCCAGCACGCCGCCCGGGCTGACCTGGCCGGTGGCCAGCAACCAGGCGATGCGGTGGGTCAGCACGCGTGTTTTGCCCGACCCGGCGCCGGCCAGCACCAGGGCATGCACCGCAGGCAGCGTGACCGCGCGGCGCTGCTCGGGGTTGAGCCCGGCCAGCAAGGGGTGGGTGACGTCCAGTTCAGGGGTGGGTGGGCGGCCGTCGCCGGCCCCGACCAAAGCATCGTGCATGGGCGGCATTGTAGGCGTGGCCTCTCCGGCACCGAGCCCGGCGCCGGCGCGGCGGCTCACCGGGCCGGTGCGGCGGGGCGCAGCGGTGGCTCCAACGTGATTTCGACCCGTCGGTTCAACGCGCGGTTGGCCGGCGTGTCGTTGGGCGCGATCGGGCGCGTGTCGGCGTAGCCGGTGGCGCGCAGCCGCGTCGGGTTGATGCCGCGCGCCTCCAGGTGGCGCACGACGCTGCCGGCGCGCGCCGCCGACAGCTCCCAGTTGGAGGGGAAGCGAACCGTCTGGATCGGCACGTTGTCGGTGTGGCCCTCGACGACGATGGTGTAGTCGGGCAAGCGGTTGATCGTGGGCAGCAGGCGGTCGATGACGGCGCGCCCGGCGGGGGTCAGCTCGGCCTCACCGGCGGAGAACAGCACCTCCGAGGGGATGCGAAAGATCAGCCCGTCCTCGCGGCGCAGCAGCTGCACCTCCTCGTCCGCGGGCAGCGCCAGGGGCTCCGGCGGGGCCGAGGGCGCCGAAGCGGCCCCCGGCACGGGCGGCGCCTGCTCGGCGCGGCGCTCGACGGGGTGCTCGCCGGGCCCCGGCGAGGGCGACGGCAGGCCCACCGGCGGCACGATGCTGCCGCCGCCCCCCGGCAACGGCTGGCCCACGGCGGGCGCGGCCTGCCCCTGCGCCTGCGGGCGGCCCAGCGGGGGCTTGCGTGCGATGGGCTCGGAAAACGCCAGCATCACCACCAGCATCACCAGCAGCAGCGTCATTGTGTCCAGGTAGGTGATGAGCCAGGTTTCCTCCTCTTGCGGAGGGTCGGGCTCGGCGTGCCAGCGCTGGTAGCGCCCGCGCTGCATCGGGCTGGCGCGCACCGGCACGCCGCCCGCCGCACCCGCGGCCGTGCTGGTGCGACCGGGCTGCGCACCGTTGCTGGGGTTGGAGGCGAGCGCCATGGGTCATCACCCCTGCGGCGGTGGAGGGGGCGCGGCGCCCGCGGCCGCGCCCTTGGCGCTGGCGGCGGTGCCGCCCGGGACGGCGGCGCGCGCCCGCGGCGCCCCCGCGCGCTTGGCGCTCGCGGCCCCGCCGCCCCCCTGGCCACCGCCCGAATCGTAGATTTCGTCGTCCACGTGGGCGACGAACGAGTTGAGCGTTTCGCGCATCAGCGAGGGGCTGCGCTTGGCGCACATCATCGAGATGCCCTGCAGCACCATGTTCATCAGCACGATGCGCTGCTCGGTGCGCCGCTCCAGCTTGACCGCCACGGGCTTGAACACCAGGTTGGCGAGCAAAATGCCGTAAAACGTCGTCATCAGCGCCACGGCCAGGTGGCGCCCGATCACCACCAGGTCGCCGCTGGCCACCACGTCCATCAGGTTGATCAGCCCGACCAGGGTGCCGATCATGCCGAACGCGGGGGCGTAGCTGGCCATGACGCGAAACAACTGCGCTTCGGCCGCCTCCTTGGCCTTCATGCGCGAAATGCGCCACTGCAGCAGGTCCAGAATATCCTCCTCGGGGATGCGGTCGATGACCAACTGCACGCCGGTGCGCAAAAAGGGGTTGGTCACCCGCGGCAGCGCCCGCTCCACCGCCACCGGGTCGTCGCGCATCCACAAGCGCGAGATGTCCACCAGCTCCTCGATGTCCTTTTGCGTGTACAGCCGCTCGTTGCGCATGACGATGCGGATCAGCCCGAACACGCGCAACACCTCCTTCATCGGGTACGACAGGAACGTGGCCGCCATCGTGCCCACGAGCACGATGCCGATGCTGGGCAGGTCGATGAACAGCCACGGGTCGTCGGCGGCGAACAAAATCAGCACCGCCAGCAACACGACGCTGGCGATCATGCCGATGAGGGTGGACGGGTTCATGGGTAAGCGATCGACGGCAGCCACGGACAGCCCCCATCCTAGCACCGCTGGACTAGAATCAAGCACCGGGCCTGCGTTGGGCAGCGCCCGGTTTTTTGTGCCTGTCATGGAAATCTTCGACTACGACAACATCCTGTTGCTGCCGCGCAAGTGCCGCGTGGAAAGCCGCTCCCAGTGCGACACCAGCGTGCAGTTCGGGCCGCGCCGCTTCGTACTGCCGGTGGTGCCGGCCAACATGAAAACCGTCATCAACGAGCCGATCGCCGAGTGGCTGGCCGCCAACGGGTACTTTTACGTGATGCACCGCTTCGACGTCGACAACGTGGCGTTCGTGCGGCGCATGCACGCGCAGGGGCTGTACGCCTCGATCTCGCTGGGCGTCAAGGCGGGCGACTACGACACCGTGGCCCGGCTCGTGGCCGAAGGGCTGGTGCCGGAGTACATCACGATCGACATCGCCCACGGCCATGCCGACAGCGTGCAGCGCATGATCGCGCACCTGAAAGACAAGCTGCCGGGCAGCTTCGTCATCGCGGGCAACGTCGGCACGCCTGAAGCCGTCATCGACCTGGAACATTGGGGCGCCGACGCCACCAAGGTTGGCATTGGCCCCGGCAAGGTCTGCATCACGCGCCTGAAGACGGGTTTTGGCACCGGCGGCTGGCAGTTGAGCGCGCTCAAGTGGTGCGCGCGCGTGGCCACCAAGCCCATCATCGCCGACGGCGGCATCCGCGAGCACGGCGATATCGCCAAAAGCATCCGTTTCGGCGCCACGATGGTGATGATCGGCTCGCTGCTGGCCGGGCACGAAGAGTCCCCGGGGCAGACCGTCGAGGTGGACGGGCGGCTGTACAAAGAGTACTACGGCTCGGCCAGCGACTTCAACAAGGGCGAGTACCGTCACGTCGAAGGCAAGCGTATCCTGGAGCCGATCAAAGGCAAGCTGGCCGACACGCTGCGCGAAATGCGCGAAGACCTGCAAAGCTCGATCAGCTACGCCGGCGGCACGCAGCTGATGGACATCCGCCGCGTCAACTACGTGATCTTGGGCGTCAACAACGCCGGCGAGCACCTGTTGATGTGACCCGCGGGGCGCCGACGGCCGGCTGGCCGCGCGGCACCCGTGCCCCGAAGGTCAGCGCCAACGCCAGCTGGTGCAACCGCGTGCCGGGCAGGCTGAGCTGCTCCAGCACGCTGAAGTGGTTGCAGTCCGGCAAGGTCTCGCACACCGGCACGCGGCGCTCGCCCCACACCCGCCGCAGCGTGGTGGTCTGGCGCTGGAACTCCGCGCTTTCCTCCGCGCCCACCACCGCCAGCATGCGCCCGTGGCGTGGCGGCGGCAACCACGCCGGACTGGCGCGCGCCACGTCGTCGGGGGTCAGCCGCAGCGTGTCGCGGATAAACGGCGCGTGCATCAGCGGCTCCAAATCGTACAGCCCCGAAATGCCCAGCGCCCCCCGCACCAGTTGGGCCGGCAGCGTCGCGTCCCACGCCGTCCAGCGGCACGCCAGCATCATGGCCGCCAAGTGCGCTCCCGCCGAATGGCCGATGACGACCAACCGCTGGGCGTCCGCGCCCCAGCGCGCGCCATGGCGGTGCACCCAGGCCAACGCGCGCACCATTTGCAGCACGATGTCCGGGATCGTCACCGCGGGGCACAGCGCGTAGTTCGGTACGAACACACAGGCCCCCGCGTTGCGCAGCGGCACCGCGAGGAACGAGTGGTCGGCTTTGTCCAGGGCACGCCAGTAGCCACCGTGGATGAACACGACCGCTGGCCCACCCGGCCGGTCGGCCGGGAACACGTCCAGACGCTCGCTGGCGTCGTCGCCGTAGGCGACGTCGAGCTCGCACGGGTGGGCTTCACGCGCGTCCTGCGACGCCAACGCCCAACGCCCCAGATGCCATGGGTGCTGCGGCACCGCCGCACGGGCGTTGTACATGCGGTCGAGCCAGTCCCCGTTCCAACGCGGTTGCATGCTGTCTCCTCGGAAGCGCCCTTCGCGGGCGACAGGGAGGCATCATCGCACACCGGCGCGCGCCGGGTCTGTCACCCGGCCAACACCGGGCGGGCGCGGGCACCGCCGCAGGAGTGCTTGCCGGGCCGCAGGGTCCGGTCAGCGCACGCCGCCGCGCAGCGTGCCCACGCCGCGGCCACCCACGGTGGCGCCACGCGCCGCCGCAGGGCTGCGCCACCCTGCGCCGGGGCGACCGGCGCCACGGGCGCTGCCGCCACCTTCGGGGCGTCGGGCGCCCTCGCCGCGCCAACCGCCGGCGCCGCTGCGCCCGCGGCCCGGACCGGCGCCACGGTGCGCCTGCGGCCGCAGGCGCGGCTCCAGGCCTGCAATCGTGTGCTCAGGGATCGGCTCGCGGCGCAGCGCTTCGATCGCCGCGATGCGGCGCCGATCGCGCGGCTCGGCCATCGTCACGGCCAAGCCGCTGCGCCCGGCGCGACCGGTGCGGCCGATGCGGTGCACGTAGTCCTCGGCCTTCATCGGCAAGCCGTAGTTGAAGACGTGCGTGATGGTGGGCACGTCGATGCCGCGCGCGGCCACGTCGGTGGCCACCAGGATCTGCACACGCCCCTCACGCAGCGCTTGCAGGCGGCGTTGACGCACCCCCTGCGGCATCGCGCCATGCAGGGCCACGGCGGCAAAACCCGCTTGTTGCAGTTCTTCGGCCAGCGCGTCGCACTCCACCTGCGTGCTGGCAAACACGATGGCCTGCTGCAGCTCGCCGTCGCGCAACCAGTGCTCCAGCAAGCGGCGCTTGTGGCCGGCGTCGTCGCACCAGTGCAGGCGCTGCTCGATGTGCTGATGGCGCTGCTGCGGCGTGGCCAGTGTGAGCTGGCGCGGCTGGCGCATGATGCCCGCGGCCAGTTGCTGCACGCGCGGCGCGAAGGTGGCCGAAAACATCAGCGTCTGCGCGCGCGATTGGGTCAAGGCGTGGATCGCCGCCAGGTCGTCGGCAAAACCCAGGTCGAGCATGCGGTCGGCCTCGTCCAGCACCAGGTGCTGCACAGCGTCGAGCTCCACGTGCCCACCGCGTTGCAGGTCGAGCAAACGGCCCGGCGTGGCCACCAGCACGTCCGCGCCCTGCAGGCGCTGCAACTGCTGCTGGTACGGCAAGCCGCCCACCACCGTGGCCACGCGCAAGGCACGGGCGTGGCGCAGCAGGTCAATGGCGTCGGCGCTGACCTGTTGCGCCAGTTCACGCGTCGGGCACAGCACCAGCACCCGCGGGCGGGCCGGCTGCCAACGGCCACCGCGGCGGGGCACGCCGCGCGCGGGGGTCTCGGCGCTGGCCTGCAGCAACGTGTGCAGCAGCGGCAGCAGGTAGGCGGCGGTCTTGCCGCTGCCGGTCTGGCTCGACACCATCAGGTCGGCCGCGGCGCCGGTCGCGTCGGGCAGCGCCGCAGGGATGGCGGCCTGCTGCACGGCGGTCGGGGTGCTAAAGCCCAGGTCGGCCACCGCGCGCAGCAGCGCCGGGTGCAGCCCGAGTTGATCGAACGAGGAAGGGGAAACATCGGCAGGCGCGCGCACGGCGGCCGCCTGGAGGGCAAGGCTGGTCATCCTGAAGACTCCGTTGGGAGGGTGGGCAACATCACATCGACCACCCCACGCAAACCCAACTCAACCAGGCACGCCAGCAGCAGATGCAACGAAAAAGCCGACCACACCAACGTGGTCGGCTGCGCACATTATGCCACGAAACCGCTTCAGGCGGTCAGCAGCCACTCCACCACGCGGAAACACACCGCCGCCAGCACGGCCGTGGCCGGCACCGTGACGATCCAGGCCGCGATGATGCGCATCACCACCGAGCGCTTGACGATTTCCTTCTTGTACGCCTTTTTGAACGCCTTGCGCTCTTTCTTGCTGAACCAGCCCGGCGCCAGCTCGCCGCGGCGTTCCATCTCCTTGGCGCGCTTTTTCATCTCGGCCAGCATGCGCTTTTTCTCCTGCACCGGCGCCGCTTCAAAGCGCTGCAGGTAGGCCTCGACGATCTCGCGGTCTTCGCCCTGGTGGGCGGCGCGCACCACCGCTTCCATCTTGGCGTAGTTGACCTTGAGCAGCTCGCGCAAGAACCCGACGCCGAACACCGCACCGATCGACACGTGCGTCGTCGACACGGGCATGCCCAGCTGCGACGCGATGATGACCGTGACCGTGGCCGCCATCGCGATGGCGTAGGCGCGCATGCGGTCGAGCTCGGTGATTTCTTTGCCCACCGTGATGATCAGCTTGCCGCCGTACAGCGCCAACCCGATCGACAGGCCCAACGCCCCCAGCACCATGATCCAGGTCGGCGTGGCGGCCTTGGCCACCACCACCCCGTTGAGCACGGCCTCGTAAATGGCCGCCAGCGGGCCAATGGCGTTGGCCACGTCATTGGCGCCATGCGCAAAGCTCAGCAGCGCCGCGGCGAACACCAGCGGCCAGGTGAACAGTTGGTTGACCCCGTCTTTGCTGCTGGGCAGTTGCGCCGCCTGCCGCGCCACCGGGCCGCGCAGCGCGACAAACACCACCACCGCCACCGCCAGGCCCGCCAAGAGCGCCTGCCCAAACGAGATTTTCATCACGTTGTTGAGGCCCTTGAGCAGCAGGTACGTCGCGCTGGCCCACGCCATCGCGGCGATCAGCAGCGGCACACGCCGTGCGGCCGCCGCGCCCATGTCGGCCTGGTAGGTGATGAGCCGCTTGCTCAGGTACAGCACCGCGGCGGCCACCGCCCCGCCAAACAGCGGCGACACGACCCAGCTCAGCACGATGGAGCCGATCGTGGTCCAGTTGACCACGCCCCACCCACCGGCTGCGATCCCGGCGCCGGCCACCGCGCCGATGATCGAGTGCGTGGTGGACACCGGCGCGCCCAGCACCGTGGCCAGGTTCAACCACAGCGCGCCGGCCAGCAGCGCCGCCAGCATCAACCACGTGAAGCGCTCGGCCTGGGCAAAGGCCTTCATATCGATGATGCCGCCCTTGATGGTGCCCACCACCTCAGCGCCGGCGATGATGGCGCCCAGCGCCTCGAACAACGCCGCCAGCGCGATCGCACCGCCCAGGCTGATGGCGCCAGCCCCGACGGGCGCCCCCATGTTGTTGGCCACATCGTTGGCCCCTATGTTCATGGCCATGTAGCCGCCCACGGCGGCGGCAATGACCAAAAACCACAGCGCCTGGGGGCTGAGGCCAGGTGTGCCGCGCACCATCAGGGCGGCCGCGAGCCCGGCGGCCACCAGCGCCGCCACCGCCGCCGCCAAGCGCAGCGATTGTTCCAAATGCGCCCGCCCGGAGCGGGTCACGGGGGTCAAAATGGGTGTCATGACACGTCACGCGTTTGTCAAAAAACGCGCAAGCTTACCCTGAAACCCGGCCGTGGCGCAGCGCCTCACCCCGGCAAACGCAAAAAATGGTCGCGGTAGTGCTGCAGCTCGTCGATCGACTCGTGCACGTCGGCCAGCGCCGTGTGGCGCTGCTGCTTCTGAAACGCCTTGTACACCTCGGGCCGCCAACGCTTGGCCAGCTCTTTGAGCGTGCTGACGTCCAGGTTGCGGTAGTGGAAAAACGCCTCCAGCCGCGGCATGTACTTGACCAGAAAACGGCGGTCCTGGCCGATGCTGTTGCCGCACATCGGCGAGCCGCCCTTCGGGACGTAGCGGGCGATGAAGTCCAGCAGCACGGTCTCGGCCTCGGCTTCGGTCATCGTGCTGGCGCGCACCTTGTCGATCAGGCCGCTTTTGCCGTGCGTGCCTTTGTTCCAACTGTCCATGGCGTCCAACACGGCGTCGTCTTGGTGGATCACCAGCACCGGCCCCTCAATGCGGGGCGTGAGGTTGGGGCCGGTGACCACCACGGCCACCTCCAGCAGACGGTCGCGCTCCGGATCCAGCCCGGTCATCTCACAATCGATCCACACCAGGTTTTGGTCGCTGCGCGGCAACGCCAGCGCTTCGGTGTCCAGGGTTTCAGGCAGGTGTTGCGGGTTGTCCATGGGGCGATTGTCGCCGATGGCGCTCCCGCCCTGGGCTTGCACTAGACTTCTTGCCCATGGACATCGGTATGCCTGCAGCGTTGCTGTGGAGCGCGGTCTTTGCCGTGCTGTTGCTGGCGCAATGGCTGGCGCGCGCGTGGCTGTTGACACGCCAGATGCGCCACGTGGCCCGCCACCGCGAGCGTGTGCCAGCGGCGCTGGCGGATCACCTCGACCTCAGCACGCACCGCCGCGCGGCGGATTACACGGTGGCGCGCAGCCAGCTTGCGCTGTGGGAAGCGAGCGCGCAAACCGCCATCGTCACCGGCTGGACGCTGCTGGGCGGGCTGGAGGCGCTGGACAAGGCCTTGCTGAACTGGCTCGGGCCCGGGTTGACGCAACAGGTGGCGCTGGTGGCCGCGTTCGCGCTGATCGGGGCGCTGCTGGAGCTGCCACTGGCCTGGTGGCGCACGTTTCGGCTGGAAGCGCGCTTTGGCTTCAACCGCACGACGCTGGGGTTGTGGCTGGCCGACGGCCTCAAAGCCACCCTGGTGGCGGCGCTGCTGGGGTTGCCGCTGGTGCTGGCCCTGCTGGCGCTGATGGAGCATGCCGGCCCGTGGTGGTGGGTGTGGGCGTGGGGGCTTTGGATGGGCTTCAACCTGCTGCTGATGGTGGTGTGGCCGCTGTGGATCGCGCCGCTGTTCAACCGTTTCGACCCCCTGCCGCCCGAGGGCGAGCTGCACCAGCGCCTGAGCGCGCTGCTGCAGCGCTGCGGGCTGCGGGCGCAAGGGGTGTACGTGGTCGATGGCAGCCGCCGCAGCGCCCACGCCAACGCCTACTTCACCGGCCTGGGGCGCGCCAAACGCGTCGTGCTGTTCGACACGCTGCTGCAGCAGCTTGCCCCCGCGCAGATCGAGGCGGTGCTGGCGCACGAACTGGGCCACGCCCAATTGCGCCACATCCCACGTCGGTTGACGCTGCTCGGGGTTGGCAGTGCCGTGGCGTTGGCGCTGCTGGCGTGGCTTGGGCAGCAGCCGTGGTTCTACTTCGGGCTGGGTGTCACGCCCGACCTGGCTGGGGGCAATGCGGCACGCGCGCTGCTGCTGTTTTTGCTGGTGCTGCCGCAGGCGGGCTTTTGGGCCGCGCCGTTGATGGCCGCCTGGTCACGCCGCGACGAGTTCGCCGCCGACGCCTACGCCGCCCGCCACGCCGACGCTCGGGCGCTGCGCGACGCGCTGCTGCGGTTGCACCGCGACAACGCCGCCACCGCCACGCCCGACCCGTGGTACGTGCGCTTTTTCTACAGCCACCCCCCGTTGCTGCAGCGCCTGCAACGGCTGCCCGCCGCCGCATGAGCGCACACGCCCACACCACCACCCTCCCCGCCAGCGCCTGCGGGCGCGTGGTCGCCAGCTACGGGCGGCACCTGCTGGTCGAGGCCGACGACGGCCGGCGCGTGCGCTGCCACCCGCGCGGCAAACGCACCGAAGCCGTGGTGGGGGACTGGGTGGACTGGCAGCCCTCCGGGGATGAGGGCGTCATCACCGCCATCCACCCGCGCCGCAGCCTGCTGCGACGCCAGGACGAGCTGCGCACCAAAACCTTGGCCGCCAACGTCGACCAGGTGCTGATCATGCTGGCGGCCGAACCGGTGTTTTCCGACGAGCACCTGAGCCGGGCGCTGATCGCGGCGCGCGACGCCGACGTCGCGCCGCTGATCGTGCTCAACAAGCGCGACGTGCAGCCCGCGTTCGACGAGGCCTGGCAGCGTCTGGAGCCGTACCGCGCGATGGGCGAAACGGTGCTGCCGCTGTGCGTGGGCGGCGCGGTGCCCGACGACGGCATGGAGGCCCTGTGGCCCCATCTGCAGGGGCGTGCCACGCTGGTGATGGGCGCGTCCGGTGTGGGCAAGAGCACGCTCATCAACCGACTCGTGCCCGGCGCGCAGGCCCAGACCCAGGCCATTTCACGCGCCCTGGGCACGGGTCGGCACACCACGACGCACACCACCTGGTACTGGCTGGATGAGGCGCGCCGCAGCGCCATCGTCGACTCACCCGGGTTTCACGCCTTTGGGCTGCACCACATTGAGCCGCGCCGCCTGGCCAGCCTGATGCCGGACATCGCCGCGCACCTTGGTGGATGCCGCTTCGCCAACTGCACCCACCGCCAGGAGCCGGGCTGCGCCGTGCGCGCGGCGCTGGCGCCGCAGGGGCCGCTGTCGCCGCGCCGCTGGCAGCTGTACCAGGCGTTGTACGACGAACTGGCGCGCGCCCAGCAACCGTACGGCTGACGCGGTGGCGGGGCGCGGTCAAAACAGGCGCACCAGCACCGTAAGGGCCAGCAGCAGCATCCACAGCACCACGCTGCGCCACACCAGCCCCACCAACGCCGCCAGGTGCGTCAGTTGCGGTGCCGGCCAGGTCTGCGCGTCGGGTTCGGCCGGCGCGCGCGGCAGCAAGCGCACGTGGATTGCGCCTTCGGTGGCGGCCAGCAGCAGCTCATCGCTGGGCGTGTTCCAGGGGGTGGCGTGCGCGCGCCAGCGCTCCAGCACGTCCTCGAAATGCCCCACCACGGCAAACGCCAACGCCGTGGCCCGCGCCGGCAACGCATCCACCCAGCACCAGCCGCGCTGCGCCGCCGACGCCACCGCCGGGCTGACCGGTTCCACGGCCGACGAGGATGCCTCGTCGGCCCATGCGCGGGCCAGCCGCTCGGCCTGCCGGTACAGCACGGCCCCCGCCGGCCCCAGACCCAACGCCGCCAGCACCACGTACGCCACCGCCACCCCCAACACGTGCCGGTGCGCGTCCAGCACACCGTGCGCGATCACCCGGCGCAGCAACTCCTCGCGCGGCCAATCCACCGCGGGCGCGCCGCGCCATTGGGCGTACAGCGTGCGGGCACGCGCCTCGTCGCCGCTTTCCAGGGCGAAGCGAATCTCGGTGAACGGGTGGCTGAAATGCCGAAACCCCAGCGTGCTGACCAGCACCACCACGCTCCACGCCAGCGCCAGCAGGCCGTGCAACTGCCACAGCAGCGCATGCACCAGCGCCACCAGCAACGCCGGCGCCACCGCCGCCGCGGCCCACGCCATCCACCCTTGGGCGCTGTGCCCGGCGTCGAGCTGGCGGCGCACCGTCTCCGCCCAGCCCGCCAGCGGGGCCGAGGCCGACAGCGGCGCCGCGGGCCGCCAGGCCTGGTCGATCAGCAGCGCCAACAACAAAGCAAACAGGGTCATGGCGGCATCATAGCGGCGCTGGCCGCCAGCAAAAACCGGTACAGGTTGCGCAGCATGCCGGCGGTGGCGCCCCAGATGAAGCGCTCGGTACCGCCGTCGTCGTACGGCATCGACAGCCAGCGCCGCCGCACATCGCCCAGCATGAGCTCGTGGTGTCGGTGGTGGCGCGGATCCATCAGGTGCGCCAGCGGCACCTCGAACACTTCGTCCACCTCGCGCGGGTCGGGCCGCCAGGTCCCCTCGGGACGCACCAGCGCGACGACCGGCGTGATGTCAAAGCCCGAGCCGGTGCTGTACGTCGGCAGCGCCCCCAGCGGCTCAACCCACGCCGGCGGCATGCCCACCTCCTCGGCCGCTTCGCGCAGCGCGCAGCGCACCGGGTCGCCGCCGTCGGCCGGGTCGAGCTTGCCGCCCGGAAACGCCACCTGCCCGCCGTGGGTGGGCAGGTGCAGCGGGCGCTGGGTCAGCAGCACTTGCGGCCCTTCGCGCCACACCAGCGGCACCAGCACGGCCGCCGGGCGCGCCGGTCCGTCCACCCAGCGCGGCTCGGCACGCAGCTCCGGGGTCCACGGCGGGGGCGCCTGAAACACCTGCCGCAACCACGCGGGCGTGAGGCGCTCCACCGCCACACGCGGCAAATGCGTGTCCACCGCCACCACGGGCACTTGGCGCGGGTCGAAACTGGGCCTGCTCATCGCTTGCTCCTGGGGCCCCCATTGTGCCCTGCCCACCGCAGGGCACACCCATGCATGCCGTGCATAACGCCATCCCCCAACGGCGTTGGACAGCGCCCCACCGCGCGGCTATGCTGCGCGCCGTGTTCAACCCTGTGGACGTCTGCCATGAGCGACAACCCGATCCGCGTGGCCACCAGCCACGCCCTGCCCTCCTACCTCGACCCGCACCACCTGGGTCCGTGGGGGATTTTTCTGCAACAGGTCGACCGCGTCACCCCTTACCTGGGCAACCTGGCGCGCTGGGTCGAAACCCTCAAGCGCCCCAAACGCATCCTGGTCGTCGATGTCCCGATCCAGATGGACGACGGCACGGTGGCGCACTTCGAAGGCTACCGCGTGCAGCACAACACCTCGCGCGGCCCGGGCAAAGGCGGCGTGCGCTACCACCAGGATGTGACCCTGTCCGAAGTGATGGCGCTGGCGGCGTGGATGTCGATCAAAAACGCCGCTGTCAACGTGCCTTTCGGGGGTGCCAAAGGAGGCATCCGCGTTGACCCGCGCAAGCTGTCGCTGCCCGAACTGGAGCGGCTGACACGCCGCTACACGAGCGAAATCGGCATCATCATCGGCCCCACCAAAGACATCCCGGCCCCGGACGTCAACACCAACGAGCGCGTCATGGCCTGGATGATGGACACCTACTCGATGAACGTCGGCGAAACCGCCACCGGCGTGGTCACCGGCAAACCCATCAGCCTCGGCGGCTCGCTGGGCCGCCACGAAGCCACCGGGCGCGGCGTGTATACGGTGGGTGTGCAAGCGGCGCGGCGCATGGGGCTCGACATCGCCGGCGCGCGCGTGGCGGTGCAAGGTTTTGGCAACGTGGGCGGCATCGCCGCCAGGCTGTTTGCCGAGGCGGGCGCGCGCGTCGTCGCCGTGCAAGACCACGCCGGCTGCGTTTACGCCGAGGCGGGTCTGGACGTGCCCGCGCTGCTGCGCCATGCCAAAGCCACCGGGTCGGTGGCGGGCTTCGAGGGGGCGCAGGCGCTGCCACGCGAGCAGTTCTGGGACACCCCGTGCGACATCCTGATCCCCGCCGCGTTGGAGCAGCAAATCACCGAAGCCAACGCCCACCGCATCCAGGCGCGCCTGATCATCGAGGGCGCCAACGGCCCCACCACCCCCGCGGCAGACGACATCCTGACCGAGCGCGGCGTGCTGATCGTGCCCGACGTCATCGCCAACGCCGGTGGCGTCACGGTGAGCTACTTTGAGTGGGTGCAGGATTTTTCCAGCTTTTTCTGGACCGAGGAGGAGATCAACCAGCGCCTGGTGGCGGTGATGAACAACGCGCTGGACGCCGTATGGCACGTCGCCGACGACAAGGGCGTCACCTTGCGCACCGCCACCTTCATCGTGGCCTGCGAGCGCATCCTGCGCGCGCGCGACCTGCGCGGGTTGTACCCCTGAGCCTCAATGCAGCGCGCCGTCGTCCAGCAAGGGGGTGTCGGGCAGCGGCAGCGCCGCGATGCCCTCCTCCCACAGCTCGGCGGCCTGGGCCAGCGTGGCGCGGCCGCGGATGCGGCGCTCGGGCGCCTGGCCGGCGTGCATCGCCCGCGCTTCGTCGGCGAAGCGCTCGCCCACGTCCTCCGCGCTGCGCACCCAGGCCCGCAGGCGCCGCAGCAGCTCGGCCTGCGCCTGGCGGCTCATCGGTGCGGCAGGCTCGGCGGGCGCCTCGGCCGGCGGCGCAGGCGCGCGCTCAGCGCCCCGCCGGGTTTGGACGTACGGGGCGCTCACCCCCTTGTGCACGGCGCGGCTGCCGCACACCGGGCACGCCAACAGGCCGGTTTCGCGTTGGTGCGTGTAATCGTCTTCCGAGCCAAACCAGCCTTCGAAAATGTGCCCGTGCTCGCAGACCAAGTCCAGCACCTTCATGGACGCGTCTCCTGCATCCAGGCCGACGTCGGCCGCCAGGACAGCGCCCAGCGGCCCGCCACAACCTGTTGCCACCACAGCAGGCCGGCCAGTGTTTTGCCATCGGTCAGTTCGCCGCGCGCCACCGCGGCCAGCAGCTCGTCGCCCGACACCGTCAACACGTCCAAAAATTCGCCCTCATCAAGCGTGCGCGTTCCGGCCCGCAAACCACGGGCAAACCAGATTTCGATCACCTCGTTGGAGTAGCCGATGCACGGGTGCAGCACGCCGGCGCGCGCCCACTCGTCGGCCTCGTAACCGGTTTCCTCGCGCAGCTCGCGCGCGGCGCACGCCCAGCCCGTCTCACCGGGGTCCCGCTTGCCGGCGGGCAGCTCGATGAACACCTGCCCCACGGGGTAACGGAACTGCCGCTCCAGCACCAGCCGCGTCGCATCCAGCATGGGCACGACCATCACCGCGCCCGGGTGGCGCACATAGACGCGCCGGGCTTGCCCGCCGTTTGGCAGACGCACGTCATCCTGGTGCAACGACAGAAAACTGCCCTGCCACAACGTGCGTTGCAGCAGCGGCGCCTCGGTCAAGTCGTCGGGTTGCGGGTGCACGCGGGTGGCTCCACGGCACGTCAGTGGCGCACCAGGTAGCGCCACACGAAGCCGGGAAAGGCCAGCGTGGCAAACATGGCCGCGGTCACGGCGTAAAACTCCCAACGCTGCGGGTAGATCTGGCCCACCTGCGCCTCCAACGCCAGCGACACGCCCCCCACGGCGAAATACAGCAGCACCAGCTCCAGCAAGCGCCCCCACAACGGCTTGACGCCGCCGCGGGCCGGCAGCAGCGCCAACCAACGTTGGTTGATAAACGGCAGGTTGGCCCCCACGATGGCCAACCCAATCACGGTCCAGACGGCGGTTTGTAGCCCCATGCCCGTAGTCTAGCCGGGCTTACAAGACCGCGCGCAGCGCCTGGACACACAGGGTCATGAGGCCGCCCGGCAACACCCCCAGCACCAGCACCAGCGCGCCGTTGACGGTGAGCACCGCGCGGGTGGCCAGCGGCGCTTCGATGGGCGCGGTCTGCACCGGCGCATCAAAGTACATCACCTTGATCAGGCGCAGGTAGTAGAACGCCCCCACCAGCGAGGCCAGCACGGCAAACACCGCCAAGCCCACGGCCGCTTCGGCACCCGAAGCCAGCAGCGCCTGCAGCACGGCCAGCTTGGCGTAAAAGCCCACCAGCGGCGGCACACCGGCCAGCGAGAACAGGCACGCCGCCAACACGCCCGCGTACAGGGGGCTGCGCTGGTTGAGCCCGGCGAAGTCCTCGATGTCCTCGGACTCGAAGCCGGCGCGGGTGAGCAGCAACAGCACGCCGAAGGTCGCCAGCGTCGTCAGCACGTAGGTGACGACGTAAAACATCGCCGCCCCCCAGGCGTCGGCCATGCCGCCACGGCCGCCTTCGGCCACACCGCCCACCAGCGCCAACAGCATGAAGCCCATCTGCGCAATCGTCGAAAACGCCAGCATGCGCTTGACGTTGCGCTGCGCGATCGCGGCCAGGTTGCCCACCAGCAACGACGCCACCGCCAGCGTGGCCAACATCGGCTGCCACTGCGCCGCGGCCAGCGGCAGGCTCTCGGCCAGCAGCCGCACGACGATGGCGAACGCCGCCAGCTTGGGCGCGCCGGCGATCAGCAAGGTCACCGCCGTGGGCGCACCGTGGTAGATGTCCGGCACCCACATGTGGAACGGGACCACGCCCAGCTTGAACGCCAGCCCGGCGACGACAAACACGATGCCCAGCGTCAACACCAGCGGCTCGCGCACGCCGCCGGCCACCGCCTGCGCCACCGCGGCCACGTGCAGGCTGCCGGTGGCGCCGTACACGAGCGACAACCCGTACAGCAGGAAGCCGCTGGCCAGCGCCCCCAGCACAAAGTACTTCATCGCCGCCTCGGTGGCGCGCACCTCGTCGCGGCGCAACGCCACCAGCGCGTAGCTGGACAGCGTCAACAGCTCCAGCCCCAGGTACAGCACCAGGTAGTGGTGGCCGCTGATCATGATGAACATGCCCAGCAGCGCAAACATCGACAACGTGAACAGCTCGCCGCCACGCAGCATGTCGCGCGCGCCGGCGTACGGCCGCGCGTACACCAGCGTCACCATCAGCGCCACGGTGGCGAAGCATTTGAGCCACGCGGCCAGCGGGTCACTGACGATCATGCCGCCAAAGCCCACCAGCGTCTGGCCACTGCTGGCCAGGTAGCCTTCCAACACCGCCACCACCGCCAGCGTCAACTGGGTCAAGCGGTAGGTGGCATCGCGCAGCGGCGTGTCGACGAACAGGTCGTACAGGGCGATCACGCACGCCATGCCGAGCAACAGCAGCTCCGGCGTGGCGGTGGCCCAACTGACGGCATCGATCATCGTGAGGTCGCTTTCTTGCAAAAGGTTAGGCAACGGTCAGCCCAGCTTGGACACGGCCACATGCTTGAGCAGTTGCTGCACCGCCGGGTCCATTGCGTCGGTGAAAGGCTTGGGGTGGATGCCCAGGTACAGCACCATCACCGCCAGCAGCGCCAGGATCAGGTATTCGCGCGCGTTGATGTCCTTGAGCGCCTTGACGTGCTCATGCACCGGTGCGCCCAGGTACACGCGCTTGAACATCCACAGCGAGTACGCGGCGCCCAGGATCAGCGACGTTGCAGCCAGCATCGCGATCCAGAAGTTTTCACGCACGGCGGCCAGGATCACCATCCACTCACCGACAAAGCCGGCCGTGCCCGGCAGCCCCGCGTTGGCCATCACGAACAGCGCGGCAAAGGCGGCAAACGCCGGCATCGTGTTGACCACACCGCCGTAGTCCTTGATTTCGCGCGAATGCACACGGTCGTACAGCACGCCAATGCACAGGAACATCGCCGCCGACACAAACCCGTGCGCGATCATCTGCACCAGCGCACCACTGACGCCCAGGTCGTTGAACAGGAACAACCCCAGCGTGACGAAGCCCATGTGCGCCACCGACGAGTAGGCCACGAGCTTTTTCATATCCTGCTGCACCATCGCCACCAGGCCGACGTAAATCACCGCCACCAGCGACAGGCCGATGATCAGCGGCGCCCACTGATGCGCGGCGTCCGGCGTGATCGGCAGCGAAAAGCGCAAAAACCCGTACGCGCCCAGCTTGAGCATGATGGCCGCCAGCACCGCTGAGCCACCTGTGGGCGCCTCGACGTGCACGTCCGGCAACCAGGTGTGCACCGGCCACATCGGCACCTTGACGGCAAACGCCGCCAGGAAGGCGAAGAACAGCGCCGACTGCACGTCCGCGCCCAGCGGCAGCTTCCACCAGGTGGCCAGGTCAAAGCTGCCACCCGACACGTTGTACAGGTACAGCAGCGCCACCAGCATCAGCAGCGAGCCCAGCAGCGTGTACAGGAAGAACTTGAACGCCGCGTAAATCTTGTTCGGGCCACCCCAGATACCGATGATGATGTACATCGGGATCAGCGTGGCTTCGAAGAAGATGTAAAACAGCATCGCGTCCAGCGCCGCGAACACGCCGATCATCAACCCCGACAGGATCAAAAACGCCCCCATGTACTGGTTGACGCGCTCGGTGATGACCTCCCAGCCGGCGATGACAACGATCACCGTGATGAAGGCGGTCAGCGGGATCAGCCACAGCGAAATGCCGTCCACGCCCAGGTGGTAGTGCACGTTGAAGCGCTCGATCCACGGCGCCTTTTCGACGAATTGCATCGCCGCCGTGCTCGTGTCAAAGCCGGTGATCAGCGGCACCGTCACGGCCAGCCCGAGCAGCGCCCCGATGAGCGCGGTCCAGCGCACGGCGCCGGCATGCTCGTCACGCCCCAGCGCCAGCAGCACCGCGCCAAACAGGATCGGCGTCCAAATCGCCAGACTCAACAAACCCATGCTGTCGTTCTCCTTATCGGGCGAGCCAGACGAAGTACATCATGAACGCCAACACGCCCAGGATCATCACGAAGGCGTAGTGGTACAAAAAGCCCGTTTGCAGCCGCCGCACCACGCTGGCCAGCGCGCCCACGAGCTTCCAGCTGGCGTTGACGACGCCGGTCTCGATGACCCCGCGGTCGCCGCCCTTCCACAGTCCCACGCCCAGCGCGCGCGCCGCGCGGGCGATGATGTGCTCGTTGATCCAGTCCATGTAGTACTTGTTTTCCAGCACCACAACGATGGGACGCAGCGCCTGCGCGATGCGGCCTGGCAAGTCCGGGCGCACCAGGTACAGGTACCAGGCGCTGACGGCGCCGGCCAGCGCCAGGTACAGCGGCGGCGTGCTGAAGGCGTGCAGCGCCATCGCCAGCGGGCCGTGGAACGCTTCGGCAAACGCCGCCATCGCCGGGTGCCTGTCGGCATGGACCTCGATCGACGCGGCGAGGAACTCGCCGAACAGCATCGGCTCGATGGTCAAGTAGCCGATGACCACCGACGGCACCGCCAGCAACAGCAGCGGCGCGGTCACGACCCACGGCGACTCGTGCGGCTTGCCGTCGCCGTGGTCGTCGTGGTGGTCGTCATGGCCGTGGTGCGCGTCGGGGTTTTGGTCGTAGCGCTCAGGCCCGTGGAAGACCAGGAAGTACACCCGGAACGAGTAAAACGACGTCACGAACACACCCGCCAGCACCGCGGCGTAGGCCAGGCCCGAGGCCGGCAGGTTGCTGGCGTGCACCGCCTCGATGATCGCGTCCTTGGAATAAAAGCCCGAAAACAGCGGCGTGCCGATCAGCGCCAGCGTGCCCAGCAGGAAGGTGATCCACGTGATCGGCATGTACTTGCGCAGCCCACCCATGTAGCGGATGTCCTGGTTGTGGTGCATGCCGATGATGACCGAGCCGGCCGCCAGGAACAGCAGCGCCTTGAAAAACGCGTGCGTCATCAGGTGAAACACCGCCACCGAGTACGCCGACGCCCCCAGCGCCACCGTCATGTAGCCCAGCTGCGACAGCGTCGAGTAGGCCACCACGCGCTTGATGTCGTTTTGGATGATGCCCAGCAGCCCCATGAAAAACGCCGTGATCGCCCCGATGACCAGGATGAAGTTCAGCGCCGCATCGGACAGCTCGTAAATGGGCGACATGCGCGCGACCATAAAAATGCCCGCCGTCACCATCGTCGCCGCGTGGATCAGCGCCGAGATCGGCGTGGGGCCTTCCATCGAGTCGGGCAGCCACACGTGCAGCGGGAACTGGGCGCTTTTGCCCATCGCGCCGATGAACAGGCAGATGCCGATGACGGTCACCAGCATCACGTCCTGCCCCAGCACGTACCACGGAAACTCGATACCGGCCAGCTGCGGCGCCTTGTCGAAGATTTCGTTGTAGTTCAGCGTGCCGGTGTACGCCGCCAGCAGGCCAATGCCCAAGATGAAGCCGAAGTCACCCACGCGGTTGACCAAAAACGCCTTCATGTTGGCAAAGATGGCCGTGGGCTTGTTGAACCAGAACCCGATCAGCAGGTACGACACCAGGCCCACCGCCTCCCAGCCGAAAAAGAGCTGCAGCAGGTTGTTGCTCATGACCAGCATGAGCATCGAGAACGTGAACAGCGAGATGTAGGCAAAGAAGCGGTTGTAGCCCGGGTCGTCTTCCATGTAGCCGATGGTGTAGATGTGCACCATCAGCGACACGAAGGTCACCACGCACATCATCATCGCGGTCAGGCCATCGACCAGGAAGCCGATTTCCATCTTGAGGCCGCCGATGACCATCCATTCGTAGATCGTTTGGTCGAAATACGCGCCGTCCAGCGCCACGCGCTTGAGCGTGATGGCCGACAGGATGAACGCGACCAGCACCCCCAGGATGGTGAGGCTGTGCGCCCAGCGCCGCCCGATCCAGTTGCCCCCCAGGCGGGTCCCGAAGATGCCGGCCGCGGCCGCCCCGGCGAGCGGGGCCAGCGGCACGGCCAGCAGCATGCTTGCGGAAAGTGTCGTCATGGTCTGTACAGAGGCTCGGGTGGTGGGCTCAACCCTTGAGGGTGTTGAGCGTTTCGACGTCGATCGACGACTTGTTGCGGAACAACAGCACCAGGATCGCCAAGCCGATCGCCGACTCGGCCGCCGCCACGGTCAGGATGAAAAACACGAACACCTGCCCGTGCAAGTCACCCAGGTAGTGGGCAAACGCGACGAAATTGAGGTTGACCGCCAGCAGCATCAGCTCGATGGCCATCAACAGCACGATGAGGTTTTTGCGGTTGAGAAAAATCCCCACCACCGACAGCGCGAACAGGATCGCGCCCACCGACAGAAAGTGCCCGATACCCAGGCTGCCCAAAGTGTTCATGCCCCCTCCTCCTGGCCGGCGGCGGGTGCGCTCGCCACGCGCGCCGGCGGCACCGACAGCACGCGCAGCCGCTGCGTCGCTTTGACGCGCACCTGCAGCGACGGATCGACGGTCTTGGTGTCTTTGCGGCCGCGCAGCGTCAGCGCGATGGCCGCGATCATGGCCACCAACAGGATCACCGCGGCGACCTGGATCGGGTACAGGTAGTCACGGTACAACAGCCGACCCAGCTCCAGCGTGTTGTTGTGGTCCGGCGCGTGCATCGCGCGGCTGGCCACCGCGGGGTCGGCCGTGGCGGTGGGAAAGCCCGCCCACACCACCGCGATCAGCTCGGCGCTGACCACCGCGCCCAGCAGCAGCGCCAGGGGCAGGTGTTTCCAAAAGCCCGCGCGCATCGCGTCGACGTTGATGTCGAGCATCATCACGACGAACAGGAACAACACCATCACCGCGCCCAGGTACACCAGCACCAGCGCGATGCCGAGGAACTCCGCCTTCAGCAGCAGCCACAGCGCCGCGGCTTGCGAAAACGCCAGCATCAGGTACAGCACCGCGTGCACGGGGTTGCGCGCTGTGACGACGCGCAGCGCCGCCAGCAGCAGCACCGCTGAAAACAGGTAGAAAAATCCAGCGACGAAATCCATGGTCTGTTCGCCCGCAGGCCCCTTGTCGTATTAGCGGTACTTGGCGTCGGCCGCCTTGGCCGCCGCGATCTCTTTTTCGTAGCGGTCACCCACGGCCAGCAGCATCTCTTTGGTGAAGTACAGGTCGCCGCGCTTTTCGCCGTGGTACTCGAAGATGTGCGTCTCGACGATGGCGTCAACCGGGCACGCTTCTTCGCAAAAGCCGCAAAAGATGCACTTGGTCAGGTCGATGTCGTAGCGCGTCGTGCGGCGGGTGCCGTCGTCACGCTGCGCCGACTCGATCGTGATGGCCATCGCCGGGCACACCGCTTCGCACAGCTTGCACGCGATGCAGCGCTCCTCGCCGTTGGGGTAACGGCGCTGGGCATGCAACCCACGGAAGCGCGGCGACAGCGGCGTCTTTTCTTCCGGGTACTGCAGCGTCACCTTGGGCCGCAACGCATAGCGCCCGGTCAGGGCCATGCCCTTGAACAGCTCCAGCAGCAAAAAGCTCTTGAAAAAATCTTTCAGCGAAAACGGGGCAACGGCGGTGGGGGACATGCGACAGCCCTCCTTCACTTCCACGGGTTCCAGGCGGTCTGCATCACGGCGCCGACCACCAGCAGCCAAATCAGCGTCACCGGGATGAACACCTTCCAGCCCAGGCGCATGATCTGGTCGTAGCGGAACCGCGGGAACGTGGCGCGGATCCAGATGAACATCGAAACCACGATGGCGGTCTTGAGCCCGAGCCACACCCAGCCGGGGATGGCGTTGAACAGCTCGCTGTCGATGGGGGGCAGCCAGCCGCCCAGGAACATCAGCACCGCCAGGATCGACACCAGCCACATGCTGGCGTATTCGGCCAGGAAGAAGATTGCAAAGCCCATGCCGGAGTACTCGACCATATGACCGGCCACGATCTCGGCTTCACCTTCGACGACGTCGAACGGGTGGCGGTTGGTTTCGGCCACGGCCGAAATCAGGTACACCATAAAAATCGGCAACAGCGGCAGCCAGTTCCACGACAGGAAGTTGAGCCCCATGTCGGCCGCCACCCCGCGCGACTGCGACGCGACGATATCGGCCAGGTTCAGGCTGCCCGCGGTCATCACCACCACCAGGAAACAAAAACCGATGGCGATTTCGTAGCTGACCATTTGCGCCGACGCGCGCAACGCGCCGAGGAACGCGTATTTGGAGTTGGACGCCCAGCCGGCGATGATGACGCCGTACACCTCGATCGAGGTGATGGCCAAAATCACCAACAAGCCCGCGTTGATGTTGGCCAGCACGACGTCCGGACCGAACGGCACCGCCACCCAGGCCGCCAGCGCCGGCATGATGGCCAGCACCGGCCCCAACCGGAACAGCCCGCCGTTGGCGGCGGTGGGCCGGATCAGCTCTTTGGTCAGCAGCTTGAGCGCGTCGGCGATTGGCTGCAACAGGCCAAACGGCCCGACGCGGTTGGGCCCCAGCCGCACCTGCATCCAACCCAGCAGCCGCCGCTCCCACCACGTCAGGTAGGCCACCAGCAGCATCAGCGGCACCAGCAGCACCACGATTTTCAGCAGGATCCACACCACCGGCCAGCCCGCCTGCGTCCACCACGCGGCGTTGCTCAGGCCTAGGCCACCTTGGTAAATCGCGTCGATCATGCGCACACTCCTGTAGCGGCCGCCGCGCGCGCGGCGCGGGCGTCGGCGGTGGCTTGCAGCGCCGGAGCACGGCGCACCAGGGCGTCGAGCTGGTAGATCGACGCCACGCACGGCGCGCGACGCGCCGGCGCCAGGTTCAGCGCCGCGGTGGTGGTGTTGTCCAGCCGCTCGGCGGGCACAAACGCACCGTCGGCCACGCCGGGCAGCGCCGCAGCGAGCACCTCCTGCGACGACGTCTGCTCAAAGCCCGGCAGTTGCAGCATGTTGCCCAGCACGCGCAGCACCTTCCAGGCCGGCCGCGTTTCGCCCAGCGGCTTGACCACAGCGGCGAAGCTCTGCAACCGACCCTCGGCGTTGACGAACGACCCCGACGTTTCGGTGAACGGCGCCACCGGCAGCAGCACGTCACTGACGTCGAGGTTGGTCTTGAACGGGCTCAGCGTCACCACCAGATCGGCTTGCGCCAGCGCTTGGCCGGCGCTGGCGGTGTCGGCGCCCAGCTCCACCCCCAGCAGCAGCGCCGCCTTCAGCGTGCCACCGTCCAGCATGTGGGCGACATCCAAGCCGCCAGCGCCCGGCACGGCGCCGACGAGCTGTGCGCCCACGGTGTTGGCCGCTTCGGTCAGGTAGCCCCACGCCGCGCCGGTGTGCTGCGCGATCCACTGGGCCAACGCCAGCAGCGTGGCGGCCCGTTCGTGGTGCGCCGCCGCGTTGCCCAGCAGCACCGCCTTGCGCTGCCCGCCCATCAAGCTGGCGGCGATGCGCTGCGCCGCGTCGTCGGCTTGGACACCCTCGGTGCCCGCCGGCGCGGCGACCCCGCTCGCCTGGGCCACCGCCACCGCCACGCGCGCCAGCGCCGCCGCCCAGTCGGTGGCGGGCGCGGTCAACACCGCGTGCAGCGGCATGGCCCAGTCGGGTTGCGCCTCCACCAGCGCCGACACCTGCGCGCCATGGCGCACCGCCTGGCGGATGCGCTGCGCGAACAGCGGATGGTCTTTGCGCAGGTTGGAGCCGACGACCAGCGCGCGCTCCAGCGTCGACAGCTGCGCAATCGGCAGGCCCAGCCAGCGCGCCTTGCCGGCCGGGGCCGCGTTGTCGAACGCGTGCGCGCGCAACCGATGGTCGATGTTGGGGCTGCCCAACCCCCCCATCAACGCGCGCGCCAACGCCAGCTCCTCCACCGTGGCGTGGGGGCTGGCCAGCAGCCCGATGGCGGCGGCGCCGTGCTGCTCGCGCACACCCCGCAGGCCGTTGGCGACAAACTCCAGCGCCGTCTTCCAGTCCACCGTATGCCACTGGCCGCCTTGCTTGACCATGGGCTGCGTCAGGCGATCGGGGCTGTTGAGCGCTTCGTAGCTGAAGCGGTCACGGTCGGCGATCCAGCACTCGTTGACCTCTTCGTTTTCCAGCGGCACCACGCGCAGCACGCGGTCGCCCTTGACCTGCACCACCAGGTTGGCGCCAGTGCCGTCGTGCGGGCTGATGCTCTTGCGCCGCGCCAGCTCCCAGGTGCGCGCGGCGTAGCGAAACGGCTTGCTGGTCAGCGCGCCCACCGGGCACAGGTCGATCATGTTGCCCGAAAGCTCCGAATCGACCGTGGCGCCGACGAAGGTTTCGATCTCGGAGTGCTCGCCGCGGTGGCTCATGCCGAGCTCCATCACCCCCGCGATCTCCTGACCGAAGCGCACGCAGCGCGTGCAGTGGATGCAGCGGCTCATCTCCTCCATCGAGATGAGCGGGCCGACGTTTTTGTGGAAAACGACGCGCTTTTCTTCCTCGTAGCGCGACTGGGTGCCGCCGTAACCCACCGCCAGGTCCTGCAGTTGGCACTCGCCGCCCTGGTCGCAGATCGGGCAGTCCAGCGGGTGGTTGATGAGCAAAAACTCCATCACGGCCTTTTGCGCCTTGATGGCCTTGTCGCTCTTGGTGCGCACCACCATGCCCATCGTCACCGGGGTGGCGCACGCCGGCATGGGCTTGGGCGCCTTTTCGACGTCCACCAGGCACATGCGGCAGTTGGCCGCGATGGACAGCTTCTTGTGGTAGCAAAAGTGCGGGATGTACACGCCCGCCTTTTCGGCCGCATGCATGACCATGCTGCCGGGCGGCACCTCCACCTTTTTGCCGTCGAGTTCGATTTCCACCATGGTGGGGCTTCCCTCAGACATACGCCGGGACCATGCAGGTCTTGTGTTCGACGTGGTATTCGAATTCGTGGCGGAAGTGCTTGATCATGCCGCGCACCGGCATCGCCGCCGCGTCGCCCAGCGCGCAGATGGTGCGGCCCATGATGTTTTCGGCCACGTTGTCGAGCAGTTCCAAATCCTGCGGACGACCCAAACCGCGCTCGATGCGGTCCACCACCCGCCACAGCCAGCCGGTGCCCTCGCGGCACGGGGTGCACTGGCCGCAGGATTCGTGCATGTAAAAGTAGCTCAGCCGCTGCAGCGACTTGACCATGCAGCGCGTCTCGTCCATCACGATGACGGCCCCCGAGCCCAGCATCGAACCTGCCTTGGCGATGGCATCGTAGTCCATCGTCAAGTCCATCATGATGTCGGCCGGCAGCACCGGCGCCGACGACCCGCCCGGAATCACCGCCTTGAGCTTGCGCCCACCGCGCACGCCGCCGGCCAGCTCCAGCAGCTTGGCAAACGGGGTGCCCATCGGGATTTCGTAGTTGCCGGGGCGCTCGACGTCGCCGCTGACGGAAAAGATTTTCGTACCGCCGTTGTTGGGCTTGCCGACCTCCAGGTAGGCCTGCCCGCCGTGGCGGATGATCCACGGCACCGCGGCAAACGTCTCGGTGTTGTTGATCGTGGTGGGCTTGCCGTACAGGCCGTAGCTGGCCGGAAACGGCGGCTTGAAGCGGGGTTGGCCTTTTTTGCCCTCCAGCGACTCCAGCAACGCGGTTTCCTCGCCGCAGATGTAGGCGCCCCAACCGTGGTGGGCGTGCAGTTGGAAGCTGAACGTGCTGCCCAGGATGTTGTCGCCCAGGTAGCCGGCGGCGCGGGCTTCTTCCAGCGCCTCCTGGAAGCGCTCGTAGACCTGGAAGATTTCGCCGTGGATGTAGTTGTAGCCGACGCTGGCCCCGATGGCGTACGCCGCGATCGCCATGCCCTCGATGACGATGTGCGGGTTGTGCATCAGGATGTCACGGTCCTTGCAGGTGCCGGGCTCGCCCTCGTCGGAGTTGCACACCAGGTACTTTTGGCCCGGGAACTGGCGCGGCATGAAGCTCCATTTGAGGCCGGTGGGGAACCCGGCGCCGCCGCGACCGCGCAGCGCGCTGGTCTTGACCTCGGCAATCACTTCGTCCGGCGTCATGCCGGGCCCGCCGTCCTTGCCCAGGATTTTGCGCAGCGCCTGGTAGCCGCCGCGCGCCTCGTAATCCTTCAGGCGCCAGTTGGTGCCGTCCAGCCCGGCGTAAATTTGGGGCTGCATGTGGCGGCCGTGGAAGCACGTCTGCACCCCCGTGGCCTGAAACTGCTGCAGCAGTCGCTCGACGTTCATGCCTTGTCCTCCGCAGCGGCCGCGCGCAGGCCGTCGATGAGCTGATCGAGGCGCTCGGGCGTCATGAAGCTGCACATATGGCGGTCGTTGACGAGCATCACCGGCGCGTCGGCGCACGCCCCCAGGCACTCGGACTGCTGCAGCGTGAAGCAGCCATCGGCCGTGGTGCCGCCGGGCTCGACGCCCAGCTTGTCCGCCAGGTAGCGCAACGTCTTGGCGCCATCGCGCAGCGCGCACGGCAGGTTGGTGCAGACGTTGAGCTTGAAGCGGCCCACCGGCTGCTGGTTGTACATGTTGTAAAAGGTCGTGACCTCGTGCACGGCCATCGGCGCCATGCCCAGGTACTGCGCCACCGCCAGCTCCGCGGCGGGGCTGACCCAGCCCTGCTCTTGCTGGACGATGGCCAGGCACGCCATCACGGCCGACTGCTTTTGGTCAGGCGGGTATTTGGCCACCTCGCGCGCGAAGCGCGCCAGCGTGGCCTCGGACAGCACCATCGGCTCCACGGTGCGGGTGTCGGTGCTCATCGGTCGATCTCTCCAAACACGATGTCCAGCGTGCCGATGATGGCCACCGCATCGGCCAGCATGTGCCCGCGTGCCATTTCGTCCAGGCACGACAGGTGCACAAAGCCGGGCGCGCGAATCTTGAGGCGGTACGGCTTGTTGGCGCCGTCGCTGACGATGTAAATGCCGAACTCGCCCTTGGGGTGCTCCACCGCCGCATACGCCTCGCCCGGCGGCACGTGCATGCCTTCGGTGAACAGCTTGAAGTGGTGGATCAAGGCCTCCATGTCGGCCTTCATGCGCTCGCGCGGCGGCGGCGCCACCTTGGCGTTGTCGGTGATCACCGGACCGGGGTTGGCGCGCAACCAGTCCACGCACTGCTTGATGATGCGGTTGGACTGGCGCATTTCCTCCATGCGCACCAGGTAGCGGTCGTAGGTGTCGCCATTGGTGCCCACCGGAATGTCGAACTCGAGGCGGTCGTACACCTCGTAGGGCTGCTTTTTGCGCAGATCCCACGGGATGCCCGAGCCGCGCAGCATCGGCCCGGTCATGCCCATGGCCAGCGCCTTTTCCGGCGGCACGACGCCGATGCCCACCGTGCGCTGCTTCCAGATGCGGTTGTCGGTCAGCAGCGTGTGGTACTCGTCCAGGTACTTCGGAAAGCGTTGCGTGAAGTCGTCGATGAAGTCCAGCAGCGAACCCTGGCGGTTGCGGTTGAGCGCCTCGGTGGCGCGCGCGCTGCGCACGCGGCTGGGCTTGTGCTGCGGCATCGTGTCGGGCAAGTCGCGGTACACCCCGCCGGGGCGGAAGTACGCAGCGTGCATGCGCGCGCCCGACACCGCTTCGTACATGTCAAAGAGGTCTTCGCGCTCGCGGAAGCAGTACAGCAAAATCGTGGAGCTGCCGCAGTCGTTGCCGTGCGAGCCCAACCACATCAGGTGGTTGAGCAGCCGGGTGATTTCGGCAAACATCACGCGGATGTACTGGGCGCGGATCGGCACTTCGATGCCCAGCAGCTTTTCGATCGCCAGGCAGTACGCGTGCTCGTTGCACATCATCGACACGTAGTCCAGGCGGTCCATGTAGGGCAGCGCCTGGATGTAGGTCTTGTGCTCGGCGAGCTTTTCGGTGGCGCGGTGCAGCAGCCCGATGTGCGGGTCGGCGCGCTGCACCACCTCGCCGTCGAGCTCCAGCACCAGGCGCAACACACCGTGCGCGGCGGGGTGCTGCGGACCGAAGTTGAGGGTGTAGTTTTTGATCTCTGCCATGTGCGATCCGACTGCGGCGCGGCGAGCGCGTCAGTGCAGGCCTCCGTAGGCGTCTTCGCGGATGATGCGTGGGGTGATTTCGCGCGGCTCGATCGTCACCGGCTCGTACACCACGCGCCGGCGCTCGGGGTCGTAGCGCATTTCGACGTGCCCTGACAGCGGGAAGTCTTTGCGGAACGGGTGGCCGATGAAGCCGTAGTCCGTCAGGATGCGGCGCAGGTCGGGGTGGCCCTCGAACACGATGCCGAACAGGTCGAACGCCTCGCGCTCGAACCAGTTGGCCGACGGCCACACGTCGATGACCGAGGCCACCACGGGAAAGTCGTCATCCGGACAAAAGGTGCGCACGCGCACGCGCTGGTTCAGCGTCACCGACAGCAGGTGCACCACCACGGCAAAGCGCGGGCCTTCCCACGCCCCTTGCCCGTAGGCGGAGTAGTCCACACCGCACAGGTCGATGAGCTGCTCGAAGCGGCAGCCTGGCGCGTCGCGCAGCGTCTGCATCGCATCGTGGTAGCGCGCTGCGGGCACGACGACGGTGACCTCGCCGCGCTGCAGCTCGACGCGCTCGGCCACGCCCTGCAAGGCCGCCGCGACGGCGTCGCGCACAGCCTCGGGCGCCGGCCGCTCGGTTTGCTGCGCCAGCGCCGACCAGCGTGCGGCGTCGAAGCTCGTGGTCATCGGATTTCCCTCCTCAGTGGGTGCGCGGCGCTCACACCCGCGCGATGGTGTGGGTACGACGGATCTTGTGCTGCAGCTGGATGATGCCGTACAGCAGCGCTTCGGCCGTCGGCGGGCAACCCGGCACGTACACATCCACCGGCACGATGCGGTCACAGCCACGCACGACGCTGTAGCTGTAGTGGTAGTAGCCACCGCCGTTGGCGCACGAGCCCATGCTCAACACCCAGCGCGGCTCGGCCATCTGGTCGTACACCTTGCGCAGCGCCGGCGCCATCTTGTTGCACAGCGTGCCGGCCACGATCATCAGGTCGGACTGACGCGGGCTGGCGCGAAACACCTCGGCGCCAAAGCGCGCGATGTCGTAGCGCGCGGTGGCCGCGTGCATCATTTCCACGGCACAGCAAGCCAGCCCGAACGTCATGGGCCACAGCGAGCCGGTTTTGGCCCAGTTCATCACCGCGTCGTAGCTGGTGGTGACGAAGCCTTGCTTGAACACACCTTCGATCATGGGCTGCTCCTGGTCAGTGTGCGGGCGCCGAAAGGGGCCTCACGCGGCGGCGTGGGTGGTCACTCCCAGTCCAGCGCGCCCTTTTTCCATTCGTAAACGAAACCGACCACCAGAATCATCAGGAACATGACCCCGGCCCAGAACCCCGTGGCGCCGATGTCGCCGAACGCCACCGCCCACGGGATCAGGAAGGCGATTTCCAGGTCGAACAGAATGAACAGGATGGCCACGAGGTAGTAGCGCACGTCGAACTTCATGCGCGCGTCCTCGAAGGCCTCGAAGCCGCATTCGTAGGGGGAGTTTTTTTCCGGATCGGGGCGGTTGGGCCCCAGCAGGTAGCCAAATACCTGGGGGAGTACTCCGACCGCCAAGCCCACGAGGAGAAACAGGAGGACGGGCAGGTACTGGCCGAGGCTCACGGTCGCGTCTCCGGAAAAAGGCGCCCTGGAGGCGCCTGTGGTGATGATCGTTTTGGTGCCGACGGCGAGACTCGAACTCGCACAGCTTTCGCCACTACCCCCTCAAGATAGCGTGTCTACCAATTCCACCACGTCGGCTGGGGGAGCATCGCCGAGCGCCGGATCTGGCTGCACCTCACCGGCTTGGGTCACTGTGTTCTCGACGACGATGCGCGCATTGTACCCGCAAAACGCCCCGGCTTCGTGCACCGTGTGGCGTGGGCTGCACCACGCCGGGGCGTGCTGGACGTCATTTGCCGGGGATCTGACCGGCCGCGCCCGACGCCCCCTCGGCCGCCGGCGTGGCCGGGGCAGCAGGAACGGCGGGCACGCTTTCCAGCACGCTGCCCGACGACGCCGGCGCGCTGGGGCGCTGGTAACCGATGAACGCCAGCGCCAGCGTCGAGGCCAGAAAGACGGTGGCCAGCACCGCGGTGCTGCGCGACAGGAAGTTGGCGCCGCCGCTGGCGCCAAACAGGCTGGCCGACGCGCCGCCGCCGAACGCCGCGCCGGCGTCGGCGCCTTTGCCGTGCTGCATCAGCACCAAACCGATCATGGCCAGCGCCGCCAGCACCTGCACGATGACAAGCAAGGTATGCAAAACATTCATCTTCAAAACTCCTGGATGATCTCCCAACGGCGGGGCGGCAGCGCGCCCACCGCGCCAGCGCCGGCCACGTCTCAAGCGGCGGCGGCAACGATACGCAAAAAGTCCTCAGCCTTCAGCGACGCGCCCCCGATGAGCCCGCCGTCGATGTCGGGCTGCGCCAGCAGCGCCGCGGCGTTGGCCGCGTTCATGCTGCCGCCGTAGAGGATGCGCACACGGCGCTCGGATGGCGTGGCCGCGCGCAACTGCGCACGCAGCACCGCGTGCACGGCCTGGGCCTGTTCGGGCGTCGCGGTGCGGCCGGTGCCGATGGCCCACACCGGCTCGTAGGCCACGACGATTTCGCTGACGCAGTGCCCCACCGTGTGGATCACGGCGGCCAGTTGGCGCTTGACCACCGCTTCGGTCTGCCCGGCGTCGCGCTGGGCTTCGGTTTCGCCGACGCACACGATCGGCGTGATGCCTGCCGCCAGCGCGCGCTGCGCCTTGGCCGCCACCGCCTCGTCGCTCTCACCGTGGTACTGCCGCCGCTCCGAGTGGCCAACGATGACGTAACGGCAACCAAAGTCGCGCAACATCGCGGCACTGACTTCGCCGGTGTAGGCGCCGCGCTCGTGCGCCGAGACGTCCTGCGCGCCCCACGCCAGCGCCGTACCTTGGCACAACGCCTGCACCTGCGCCAGGTACGGCGCCGGCACGCACACGGCCACGTCGGCCGCCGGGGCTGCGGGCAGGCCGGCCAGCACCGCGCGCAGCAGGGCTTCGTTGTCGGCCAGCGAGCCGTTCATCTTCCAGTTGCCGGCGATCAGCTTGCGGGTCACGGATCGGTCTCCTTGGGTGTGGCGCTCAGCGCGCCTGGGTCCAGTCGAGAATGATTTTGCCCACGTGGGTGTCGGCCTCCATCAGCGCATGCGCTTGGGCCGCCTGCGCGGCGGGCAGCACCCGGTGCACCACCGGACGGATGGCGCCGCGCTCGATCAGCGGCCACACGTGGCGGCGCAGCTCGCGCGCGATGGCGGCCTTGAACGCCACCGGGCGCGGCCGCAGCGTCGAGCCGGTGATGGTCAGCCGCCGCCGCAGCACCTGCCCCGCATCGAAGCGCGCGTCGGTGCCGCCCTGCACGGCGATGATGACCAGCCGGCCGTCGTCGGCCAGGCATTCGATGTCGCGCGCCACGTACGGGCCGGCCACCATGTCCAGAATCACGTCGGCGCCACGCCCCTGGGTGTGGCGCTTGACCTCGGCGACAAAGTCCTGCTCGCGGTACAGGATGGCGTGCGCCGCCCCCAGTCGCAGGCAGGCCGAGGCCTTGTCCCGGCTGCCGACGGTGACGATGACCTGCGCGCCCATCGCGCGCGCCATTTGAATCGCCGTCACGCCGATGCCGCTGGCGCCGCCGTGCACGAGCAGCGTTTCGCCCGCCTGCAGCCGCCCGCGGTCGAACACGTTGCTCCAGACGGTGAAAAACGTCTCCGGCAAACCGGCGGCCTCGACGTCGCTCCAGCCGTGCGGCACGGGCAACACCTGGCCCACCGGGGCCACGCAGTATTCGGCGTAGCCGCCACCGGCCAGCAGCGCGCACACGCGCTGGCCGATGCGCAGCCCGGCGGCTTCCATCGCCTCCACGTCACCGCTTTCGATGACGCCGGCCACCTCCAGCCCGGGCAGGTCCGACGCCCCCGGCGGCGGCGCGTAGTGGCCGCGGCGCTGCAGCACATCGGGGCGGTTGATGCCACTGGCGCTGACGCGGATCAGCACCTCGCCCTCACCGGGCTGGGGGCGCGGCCGCTGCACCAGGCGCAACACCTCGGGGCCGCCGTAGGCGCTGATCTCGATTGCGTTCATCATGGCCATCGTGTGGGCCCCCTGTGTGGGCGGAGGCCGTTCGGGTGCTTACTGCCCGTTCGGTGCCGCGGGCTGCGCCCCCGGCTCCAGCAGCGCGCGCATCGACAGCTTGATGCGCCCTTTGTCGTCGGTCTCGATCACCTTGACCTTGACGATTTGCCCTTCCTTGAGGAAGTCGGTGACCTTTTCGACGCGCTGGTTGGCGATCTGGCTGATGTGCAGCAAGCCATCTTTGCCCGGCAGGATGTTGACCAGCGCCCCGAAGTCCAGGATCTTGGTCACCGGCCCCTCGTACACCTGCCCCACCTCGACTTCGGCGGTCAGCTCCTCGATGCGCTTGCGCGCCTGGGCGGCACGGTCGGCGTCGGTGGAGGCGATCGTGATGGTGCCGTCTTCGGCGATGTCGATCGTGGTGCCGGTCTCTTCGGTGATGGCGCGGATGGTGGCGCCGCCCTTGCCGATGACGTCGCGGATGCGCTCCGGGTTGATCTTCATCGTGTACAGGCGCGGCGCGTACACCGAGATGTCCTCGCGCGCACCAGCAATGGCCTGCTGCATCTTGTCCAGGATGTGCAGGCGCGCCTCCTTGGCCTGCGCCAGCGCCACCTGCATGATTTCTTTGGTGATCCCCTGGATCTTGATGTCCATTTGCAGCGCCGTGACGCCCTGCGTGGTACCGGCGACCTTGAAGTCCATGTCGCCCAGGTGGTCCTCGTCGCCGAGGATGTCGGTCAGCACGGCAAACTTGTTGCCTTCCTTGATCAAGCCCATCGCGATGCCGGCCACGTGCGCTTTCATCGGCACCCCGGCGTCCATCAGCGCCAGACAACCGCCGCAGACGGTGGCCATCGACGACGAGCCGTTGGATTCGGTGACTTCCGACACCACGCGGATGGTGTACGGGAACTCATCTTTGCTCGGCAGGCAGGCCACCAGCGCGCGCTTGGCCAGGCGGCCGTGGCCGATTTCGCGCCGCTTGGGCGCCCCGACGCGCCCCGTCTCGCCGGTGGCAAACGGCGGCATGTTGTAGTGCAGCATGAAGCGGTCTTGGTACTCGCCCGACAGCGCATCGATGATTTGCGCGTCGCGCTCGGTGCCCAGCGTCGCGATGACCAGCGCCTGCGTTTCGCCGCGCGTGAACAGCGCCGAGCCGTGCGTGCGCGGCAGCACGCCCGTGCGGATCTCGATCGGACGCACGGTGCGCGTGTCGCGCCCGTCGATGCGCGGCTCGCCATTGAGGATCTGCTGGCGCACGATGCGCGCCTCGATCTCGAACAGCAGCCCATCGACCTTGACCTCGTCGAACGCGATGCCCTGCTCGGTCAGGCCCGCCTTGACCGCCGCGTAGGCTTCGCGGCAGGCCTGCGTGCGCGCCTGTTTGTTGCGGATCTGGTAGGCGGCGCGCAGGCGCGCCTCGCCCAGCTCGGTGACCTTGGCGATCAGCGCGTCGTCGCGCGGCGGGGGCTGCCAATCCCAGGCGGGCTTGCCGGCCACACGCACCAGGTCGTGGATGGCGTCGATGACCACCTTGCCCTGCTCGTGGCCGAACACCACCGCGCCCAGCATCACCTCTTCGGTGAGCTGGTCGGCTTCGGACTCGACCATCAGCACCGCCGCTTCGGTGCCCGCCACCACCAGGTCCAGGCGCGAGTTGGTGCGCTCGCTAGGGCTGGGGTTGAGCACGTACTCGCCGTTGATGTAGCCCACGCGCGCCGCGCCAATCGGGCCGTTGAACGGGATGCCGCTGATGGCCAGCGCCGCGCTGGAGGCGATCATCGCCGGGATGTCGGCGTCCACGTCGGGGTTGAGCGACAGCGTATGGACGACGATTTGCACCTCGTTGAAAAAGCCGTCCGGAAACAGCGGGCGAATCGGGCGGTCGATCAGGCGGCTGGTCAGCGTCTCGTACTCGCTGGGGCGCCCCTCACGCTTGAAAAAGCTGCCCGGGATCTTGCCGGCGGCGTAGGCCTTCTCGACGTAATCGACGGTCAGCGGGAAAAAGTCCTGACCGGGCTTGGCCTCGGGCCGGGCCACGACGGTGGCCAGCACCACGGTGCCGTCCATGTCCAGCAGCACGGCGCCGGTGGCCTGGCGGGCGATTTCGCCGGTTTCCATCGTGACCGTGTGGCGGCCCCACTGGAAGGTCTTGGTGTGTTTTTGAAAGAGGCTCATGTTCAAACTCCGGTTGGTGGGTATGGCCGCCGGCTCAGAACACGATGCCATTCCAGCGCGCGCCCGGCGCGTGGCGGGCGTTGGAATGACACAGCTTCGCTCTGGGCGGCGACGACAAAAAACGATGACGCCGGCTGCACATGGCAAACGGCGCCCGGGGCCTGCTGCGACCCAGGGCGCCGGCGGTGGTGACGCGGGCACACACCCGTGCAGACCGGTCAGACGTTACTTGCGCAGGCCGAGCTTGTTGATCAGCGCGACGTAGCGGTCGGTGTCCTTGGCCTTGAGGTAGTCCAGCAGCTTGCGACGGCGGCTGACCAGCTTGAGCAGGCCACGGCGACCGTGATGGTCCTTGGCGTGGGTTTTGAAGTGGGGGGTGAGCTCGTTGATGCGGGCGGTCAACAGCGCCACCTGCACCTCGGGGCTGCCGGTGTCGCGCTCGCCACGCGCGTGTTCGGCGATCACCTTGGCTTTGGCTTCGGACGAAATCATCAAAAAACTCCTTATGGACTTGCGTCAGGCAGCAGCCCATCACGGGCCGCCACCAGCGTGAGCCCTGCTCGCAGGGCAGCCGCCGATTATAGCCGCTGAGCCGGCCCGAGCGCGGGCCGTGCTTCACGGCCGCGCCATGCGGCAGGTGTGCGGCTGCTCGGCCGCTGTAGCTTCCAGCCGCTGGATGACGCGAAAGCCGTAGCCCGAGCCCTCGACGTCGAACGGCACGCCGGGCGCGCCTTGGCGCTCCATCACCGCGACCATCAGGGGCTGCTGGGCCTGGTGGTCGTCGGCCCGCATGCGCAGCCGCTGCCCCGCCAGCGTCACGTCGGCCCGCTCCAGCGCCCGCGCCACGGCCAGCGCCGGCGGCACGCCATCGGGGCCGCCGGTGCCGCCGTTGCGCGCGGCCTGCTGCAGGGCTTGCGCCAGCGCCTCGATCATCAACTGCATGCGCAGGTGAATATAGTCGTCGGCCGGATTTGGGAAGCGGCGCCGAAACGCCTCCACCAACTGGCGCGACGCTTCGCCGGGGGCGTTGGGGAACCAGTCGGCCACAGCCAGCACCTTGCCCACGCCGGCCTCGCCAATGGCGGCGGGCGCGCCGAGCGCGTTGCCGTAAAAGGTGTAGAACTTGCCCTCGTACTGCAGCTCGCGCGCGGCGCGCACCAGCAGGGTCAGGTCGTTGCCCCAGTTGCCGGTGATGACGGCCTGCGCTCCGCTGGCTTTGATCTTGGTCACGTAGGGGATGAAATCCTTGATGCGCGCCATCGGGTGCAGCTCCTCGCCGACGATGCGCACGTCCGGCCGTTGCACGGCGAGTTGGCGCTTGGCCTCGCGCAGCACCGCCTGCCCAAAGCTGTAGTCCTGCCCGATCAGGTACACGCTTTTGACCTCGGCATCCCCTTTGAGCACGCTCATCAGCGCGGCCATGCGCATGTCCGCGTGCGCGTCGAAGCGGAAGTGCCAAAAGCTGCAGCGCTCGTTGGTCAGCACCGGATCGACGGCGGCGTAGTTGAGGAACACCACCTGGCGCTGCGGCTCGCGCTCGTTGTGGCGGTTGATCGCCTCGATCAGCGCGGCGGCCACCGCCGACGAGTTGCCCTGCGCCACCAGGCTGATGCCGTCGTCCAGCGCCGACTGCAACGCCGAGAGGGCCTCTTGCGGCTGGCTTTTGCTGTCGTAGCGCACGATCTGCAACGGCCGGCGCACACCGCCGCCCAGGTCGACGCCACCGCGGGCGTTGACGCGCTCGCACGCCCACACCAGGTTGCGAAACACCGCCTCACCGGTGTTGCCAAACGGCCCCGACAGACCCTCGATGAGGGCGACACGGATCGGCGCGCCACCGCGGCCCTGCGCCCCCAGCGGCGAGGTGGCGGCCGCAGCCGCTAGGCTCACAAGGGCCGCCATGGCACGGCGGCGATCCCACACGTCGCAAGTGAATGTCTTCATGATCGACACAGCCAGTGGAAAAACGTGGGGCCGCATTGTAGCGGGAAACCGGCCTTGATAATTCATAATTACCAAGTCCACGCCGGGCCGACCGTCGCCACCGGGCGCCCGCCCGCGCCGATGCGCCGCGGCGCGCTGTCAGGTCACCGCGTGACCCAGCTCCTGCAGCGGCCAGCGCGGTCGCACATCGAAGCGGTAGCTGCGCCCATCGTCCGGCCACAGCCCGGCTTGCCAGCGCAGCGCCGCGGCCAAGGCGATCATGGCCCCGTTGTCGGTGCACAGGTGTGGCTCCGGGTAGTGCACACGCGCCCCAATGCGCCGCACCGCCGCCCCCAGTTGCGCACGCAGCCGCTGGTTGGCGCCCACGCCGCCGGCCACCACCAGCCGCTGCAACCCGGTGCGGCGCAGCGCCGCCAACGCTTTGTGCACCAACACATCCACGATCGCCGCCTGGGTGGCCGCGGCCAGGTCGGCCCGCCGCTCGGGCAGCGCGTCACCCAGCTTGCGCACCTGGGTCAAGACCGCGGTTTTGAGGCCGGCGAACGAAAAATCCAGGTCCCCGCTGTGCAGCAGCGGCCTGGGCAGGGCAAACGCCTCGGGGTCGCCCTGCTCGGCCAGCCGCGCCAACGCGGGCCCCCCGGGGTAGCCCAGCCCCAGCAGCTTGGCCGACTTGTCAAACGCCTCGCCGGCGGCGTCGTCGATGGTTTCCCCCAGCAGCGTGTAGCGCCCCACGCCGTCCACCCGCATCAACTGCGTGTGCCCGCCGGACACCAGCAGCGCCACGAACGGAAAGTGCGGCGGGTCGGCACTCAGAAACGGCGACAGCAAGTGCCCTTCCAGGTGATGCACCCCCACCGCCGGCACCTCCAAGGCCGCCGCCAGCGCGCACGCCACGCCCGCGCCCACCAGCAGCGCGCCGGCAAGCCCGGGGCCGCGCGTGTAGGCCACCGCCTCCACATCGTGCAAGGCCACCCCGGCCTCGGTCAGCGCACGCTCGGCCAGCGGCAGGACGCGGCGGATGTGGTCACGGCTGGCCAGCTCGGGCACCACGCCACCGTACTGTTCGTGCATGGCCACTTGGCTGTGCAACGCCGCCCCACGCAGCCGCGGCACGCCTTGCGCCGCCGCGTCCACCACCGCCACGCCGGTTTCGTCACAGGAGGATTCGATGCCCAAGATCAACATGGGGCCCGAGTGTAGTCGCGTCCTCCGATGACGTGCCACAACCCTGCGATGCGGCTGGCATGGATTTTGCGCGCACCCGTGCCGGACCACCAGGAGACCGACCACCATGACCACCCCCGATGCGTTGCAGTTGTTGATCGCGGCGCGGCAGTGTGAAATGGCCGAACTGGAGCAGCTCGAACGCACCAGCCAATGGGTCGATGTCATCGCTCAGGTCATCCACGCCCTGCAACGCGAGCGGGGCCTCAGCAACCTGTACCTCGGCTCCGGCGGACGACGCGGCCAGACCGAATTGCAGCAGCAACGTCAGGTCAGCGACCGCGCCATCCAACACCTGTACACGCACGTCGAGGCGCTGCGTGGCCAGCGGCTGCGCGCCCTGCAAGGCGCGCGCCTGTACAGCCAGGCCGCGCGTGCGCTGCAAGGGCTGGGGGCGCTGGCGGCGTTGCGGCGGCGCATTGATCAGCGGCTGTGGGACAGCGCCCACAGCACCAGCGCCTACACCCAACTGGTGGCGGTGTTGTTGGATTGGGTGTTCGAGGCGGCCGACACCGCCACCGATCCCGACATCACCCGCTGGCTGGTTGCGCTGTTCAACCTAATGCAAGGCAAGGAATACCTGGGGCAAGAGCGCGCGATTGGCACGGCCATGCTGGCAGCCCAGCGCCTCGACGCCGCCTTGCAGCGGCGGTTGCTGCACCTGATGGACGCGCAGCAATGCTGTTTCGATTTGGTCGAAACGCACGCTGCGGACGACTTGCACCGCTGCGGCGCGTGGCCGCTGAACGCTCTGGACAGCGCTGAACACGAACGTCTGCGCCGCATCCTGTGCACGTCCACACCTGGCCAAACGACCCCCAGCGAACTCGGTCCCGTATGGTTCGACGTGTGCAGTCGGCGCATCGACCAACTGCGCAACGTCGAGCAAGCGCTGTGCGAAGCGCTGCAGCGCCTGTGCCGCGACAAGCGTGCCCTGGCCGAGGCGGCGCTGCGCCAGCTCGAGGCCCTGCCGCCATCAGGCCTGGACAACGACCCCGACGAGGACTTGGCCTGCCTGACCTCACAACCCCCGGATGCCGACTGGCCCGGCACCGACACCGTGGCGCGCTACCCGCGCCGCTCGCTGCCCGGCTTGCTGCACGAGCAACAACAACGCCTGCAGCGCCTCAGCACCGAGCTCGACGCCGTGCGCGCCAGCTTGCAAGACCGCAAAGTGATCGAGCGCGCCAAAGGGTTGCTGATGGCTCACCGACGCCTCAGCGAAGAGCAAGCGCACCGCACACTGCGTCAGCTGGCCATGAACCAAGGCAAGCGCATGGTCGACGTCGCCCAGTCCATCCTCGCCACCGCCGTGGCGCTGCCGGATGTGCTCGACGGTGCACTGCTGCAGTGCACCCCAGCGCCACGCAGCCACCACCGTTGAGCGCGGCGCACCAACGCGGAGCAAGGCAAGAGGCGACGACGCCCGCGCGCCTAGGCTGCAAGGCTGGCACGCCATTTGCTTGAGCTTGAGCAAGCACAGGTCAACGGCGACCTCGCTGCGCCCCGACGAGGGGGCATTCTGGACAACGGCGTCCTTGCACCGGCAGCGCCTCGGCGCGCACGGGCAATGACGCCGTTTTTTGTTGCGACACCCTTCCTGGAGCCTACGCCATGACCCACATTGATGATGCCAACGTCACCAACAACGGCGCCGCCCCGGCGGCAGCGCCGCAGGCTGCGGGCCCCAACCGCCGCCAATGGCTCGGGCAAACGGGGGCTGCCTTGTTTGCATGCCTGGGCCACCACGGCGTGTGGGCCGCAGGCTCCGACGCGCCAGAAAAAACCGAAGTCAAGATCGGCTTCATCCCCCTGACCGACTGCGCCAGTGTCGTGATGGCCAACGTGCTCGGTTTCGACAAAAAGTACGGCGTCACGATCATTCCCACCAAAGAAGCGAGTTGGGCCGGCGTGCGCGACAAACTCGTCAATGGCGAGTTGGACATGGCCCACGTGCTGTACGGCCTGGTGTACGGCGTGCACATGGGCACCGCTGGCCCCAAAAAAGACATGGCCGTCCTGATGGGACTCAACCACAACGGCCAGGCCATCACGTTGAGCAAGGCCCTGGCCAACCAAGGCGTGACCGATGGCCCATCGCTGGCCAAACACATGCGCGCCAACAAGCGCGAGTACACGTTTGCCGGCACCTTCCCCACCGGTACCCATGCCATGTGGATACATTACTGGTTGGCTTCGTTTGGCATCAACCCGCTCACCGATGCCAAGCTGATCACCGTACCGCCGCCGCAAATGGTGGCCAACATGCGGGTGGGCAACATGGATGGCTTTTGTGTGGGTGAACCGTGGAACCACCGCGCCATCATGGACGGCATCGGCATCACCGCCAACACCACCCAGGACATTTGGCGGGACCACCCTGAAAAGGTCTTGGGCACGACCGCCGAGTTCGTCAAAAAATACCCCAACACCACCCGCGCGGTGATGATGGCGGTGCTGGAAGCCAGCCGCTGGATCGATGCCGGGCTGCAAAACAAGCTCAAAATGGCCGAAGTGGTGGCACAAAAGTCCTATATCAACACCAGCGTCGACGCGATCAACCAGCGCATCTTGGGGCGCTACCAAAACGGCTTGGGCAAAACCTGGGACGACCCCAACCACATGAAATTCTTCAACGATGGCAAGGTCAATTTCCCGTACCTGTCCGACGGCATGTGGTTCCTGACCCAGCATAAACGTTGGGGTTTGATCAAAGATCACCCCGACTACCTGGGCATTGCCAAACAAATCAACCAGATCGAGCTGTACAAAAGCGTAGCCGGCGCGCTGGGCATCAGTGTCCCCAAAGACCCGATGCGCAGCAGCAAATTGATCGACGGTGTGGTCTGGGATGGCAAAAACCCTGCCCAGTACGCCGACAGCTTTGCCATCCGAGCCAAAGCCTGAGCCCACAGGAGAATCCGCATGGTCAGCGCCGTTTTTCACGGTCCGTGGCACGACACGGCCTCATCCGAGCACAGCCGCTCGACCCCCAACCCAGCGGCACCCGACCCAAGCGTGCCGGTGCCCCGCGCGGCGCCCCGCAGCGCGCCACCGCCGCGGCGTCCGAACCCGAACGGTGCGCTGGCGCGCATTGTCGCGTCGTGCGCGGGCATCGCCTTGCTGGTGGGCGTTTGGGCGCTGCTGACGCAGCCTGGTGGCTCCTTTCCCACGCCGGCAGCCACCTTCGATGCCGCCGTCGAGCTCTTTTCTGATCCGTTTTACCGCAACGGGCCCAACGACCAGGGCATCGGCTGGAACGTGTTGATGTCGTTGCAGCGGGTCGCGCTGGGGTTTGGTCTGGCGGCCTTGGTGGGCATTCCGCTGGGCTTTTTGATCGGGCGTTTCCGATTCCTGGGCAGCATGTTCAGCCCCATCATCAGCTTGCTGCGCCCGGTGTCGCCACTGGCCTGGCTTCCGTTGGGGTTGCTCGCTTTCAAGGCAGCCAACCCCGCCGCCATCTGGACGATTTTTATTTGCTCCATTTGGCCGATGATCATCAACACCGCAGTCGGCGTGCAACGTGTGCCCCAGGACTATCTCAACGTGGCACGGGTGCTCGACCTGAGCGAATGGAAAATCATCACCCGCATTTTGATGCCGGCCGTACTGCCCTACATGCTGACCGGTGTGCGCTTGGCCGTCGGTACCGCCTGGTTGGTGATCGTGGCAGCCGAAATGTTGACCGGTGGCGTGGGTATTGGCTTTTGGGTGTGGGACGAATGGAACAACCTGAACGTCAACCACATCATCGTGGCCATCGTTGTCATCGGTACCGTTGGGTTGCTGCTGGAGCTGGCGCTGATCAAAATCGCCACCGCCTTCACCTACGACGAGGTCAAACCATGAACGACAGCAAATACATACAAATCGAAGGTGTGGGGCAGACGTTCAGCACCCCCAAAGGCGCGTTCGTGGCGCTGCGCGACATCCACCTGACGATTGCCAAAGGCGAATTTGTGGCGCTCATCGGGCATTCGGGTTGCGGCAAGTCCACACTGCTCAACTTGATCGCCGGGTTGACCCGCCCCAGGGCGGGGGTGCTGCTGTGCGCCGGGCGGGAAATCACCGGCCCGGGCCCGGAGCGCGCCGTGGTGTTTCAAAACCACTCGCTGCTGCCCTGGCTGACGTGCTTTGACAACGTGTACCTGGCGGTGGAGCGCGTCTTTGGCGCCAACGAGCCCAAGGCCCGCTTACGCGAACGCACCAGCGCCGCGCTGGAGCTGGTGGGCCTGGCGCACGCCGCCCACAAGCGCCCGGGGGAAATTTCGGGTGGCATGAAGCAGCGGGTGGGCATTGCCCGCGCCCTGGCGATGGAGCCCAAAGTGCTGCTGATGGACGAGCCGTTTGGCGCCTTGGACGCGCTGACCCGCGCCAAGCTGCAAGACGAGTTGCTCGACATCGTGGCACGCACGCACAGCACGGTGGTGATGGTCACGCACGACGTGGACGAAGCCGTGTTGTTGGCCGACCGCATCGTCATGATGACCAACGGCCCAGCGGCCACCGTCGGTGAGGTGCTTGAGGTGCCGCTGCCCCGGCCGCGCGATCGGCTACGCCTGGCGGAGGACAACACGTACGTGCGCTGCCGCAAAGCCGTCATCGATTTTCTCTACACCCGCCAACGTCACGTGGAAAAAGTGGCCTAAAGGAGCATCGCCCCATGGACATGCGCGCGCACTGCCCCTCCCGCAAGCGTCTTGTGCTGGTCGGCAACGGCATGGCCGGTGTCCGCACCTTGGAGGAGTTGCTCAGAATCGCTCCCGATCTGTACGACATCACGGTCTTTGGTGCCGAACCGTACCCGAACTACAACCGCATCGCCCTGTCGCCCGTGCTGGCCGGCGAGCAGACGTTGGAGGAGATCATCCTCAACCCCGTGTCGTGGTACGAAGACCACGGCATCACCTTGCACCTGGGCAAGAAAGTGGTGGAGGTCGACCGCAGCCGCCGCATCGTGCGCGCGGCCGATGGCACCGAAGCCACCTACGACCGCTTGCTGCTGGCCACCGGCTCCAACCCCTTCATCGTGCCGGTGCCGGGCCGCGAGCTGGACGGCGTGATCACCTACCGTGACATCGCTGACACCAACGCCATGATCGAGGCGGCGGCCAAGTACAAGCACGCCGTCGTCATTGGTGGGGGCTTGCTGGGGTTGGAGGCGGCCAACGGCTTGATGTTGCGTGGCATGCAGGTCACCGTGGTGCACATCGCGCCGTGGCTGATGGAGCGCCAGCTCGACGAGGTGGCCGGCAAGATGCTGCAAAAGTCGCTGCAGGAGCGGGGACTGAAGTTCCTGATCGGTGCGCAAACCCAGGCGTTGATCGGCGGCCCAGACGGTCGCGTCATGGCCGTGCAGTTCAAAGACGGCACGGAAATCCCGGCCGACCTCGTGGTCATGGCCGCTGGCATACGCCCCAACATCGAGCTGGCATGCAGCATGGGGTTGTATTGCCAACGTGGCGTCGTCGTGACCGACACGATGCAAACCGTCACCGACCCGCGCATTTACGCCGTCGGCGAATGCGCCGAGCACCGCGGCGTGACTTACGGTTTGGTGGCCCCGTTGTTCGAGCAAGCCAGGGTGCTGGCCACGCACCTGGCCGAATTCGGCATCGGCCGCTACCTGGGCTCGCAAGTGTCCACCAAGCTCAAGGTCACCGGCATCGACCTGTTTTCGGCGGGTGACTTCATGGGCGGCGAAGGCACCGAGGACATTGTGCTGAGCGCCCCCTACGCCGGGGTGTACAAAAAACTGGTGATCAAAGACGACAAGCTCGTGGGCGCGTGCCTGTACGGCGACACGGTCGATGGGGCCTGGTACTTCAAGCTGATGCGCGAAGGACGCCCGATCCGCGACATCCGCGACCGGCTGATGTTTGGCGAATCCAACATCGGCGACACCGGCCACGAGGGCCACAACAAAGCCGCCGCCATGGCCGATGACGACGAGGTCTGCGGCTGCAATGGGGTGACCAAAGGCACGATCTGCAAAGCCATCCAAGAAAAAGGCTTGTTCACGCTGGAAGAAGTGCGCAAGCACACCAAGGCCAGTGCCTCGTGCGGCTCATGCACCGGCTTGGTGGAGCAACTGCTGATGTTCACCGCCGGGGGAGATTACTCAGCCACGCCGAAGAAAAAGGCCCTGTGCGGCTGCACGGATCTCAGCCACGACGAGGTGCGCCAAGCCATCCGCACACCGCTGCCGGACGGCAGCAAGCTGCTGACCATCGCTGCCGTGATGCGCCACCTGAATTGGCGCACGCCCAACGGCTGCGCCACCTGCCGGCCCGCCCTCAACTACTACCTGATCTCGACCTGGCCCAAAGAAGCGCAAGACGACCCGCAGTCGCGCTTCATCAACGAGCGCAGCCACGCCAACATCCAAAAAGACGGCACGTATTCGGTGGTGCCGCGCATGTGGGGCGGCGAGACCAGCGCCGCAGAGCTGCGCCGCATCGCCGATGTGGTGGACAAGTACAAGATCCCCACCGTCAAGGTGACCGGCGGCCAGCGCATCGACCTGCTGGGCGTGAAAAAGGAAGACCTGCCCAAGGTGTGGCGCGACCTGGGCATGCCCTCGGGACACGCTTACGCCAAGGCGCTGCGCACCGTCAAAACCTGCGTTGGCAGCGAATGGTGCCGCTTTGGCACGCAAGACAGCACCCAAATGGGCAAAGACTTGGAGCGTGCACTGTGGCGCATGTACGCCCCGCACAAGGTCAAGCTCGCCGTCAGCGGCTGCCCGCGCAACTGCGCCGAGGCGGGCATCAAGGACGTGGGCGTCATCGGCGTGGACTCCGGCTGGGAGATCTATGTGGCCGGCAACGGCGGCATCAAAACCGAAGTCGCCCAGTTCCTGGTCAAGGTGCGCACTGCGCAAGAGGTGCTGGAGTACGCCGGGGCGTTTTTGCAGCTGTACCGCGAAGAAGGCTGGTACCTGGAGCGCACCTGCCACTACGTGGCCCGGGTCGGCTTGGACTACGTCAAAAAGCGGGTGCTGGACGACCCGCAAGGCCGCCGCGCCCTGTGGGAGCGGCTGCAGTTCGCCCTCGACGGCGAACCCGACCCTTGGTTCGAGTTCGACAAAGCCCGCGTCGACACCCGTCAATTCGAAGTGCTGAGCGTCTGAGTCCAGGAGCCCCCATGAACCAGTGGAAACCCATCTGCCGCGTCGAGGACATCCCCGTGCTGGGCGCGCGCCGCGTGCTGCGCCGCCACGGTGAGGCCGTGGCCGTCTTCCGCAACGCCGACGACCAGGTCTTCGCCCTGCTGGACCGCTGTCCCCACAAGGGCGGTCCGCTCAGCCAGGGCATCGTGTTTGGCACCAGCGTGGCCTGCCCGCTGCACAACTGGACCATTGGCTTGGACGACGGCTGCGCCAAGGCGCCCGACGAGGGCTGCACGCCGCGCTTTGCGGTCAAGGTCGACGCCGGTCAGGTCTTCCTCGACCAACACGAGCTCGACACCGTGGCCGTGGACCACGCCAAGGCAACGGCATGACCACCGCACCCGTGCAGCTGACGCGCTCGACCTGCCCTTACTGCGGCGTGGGTTGCGGCGTGATCATCGAGTCCCGCGGGGCGCAGATCATCGGCGTGCGCGGCGACCCCGACCACCCAGCCAACTTCGGCCGGCTATGCACCAAGGGCAGCACCTTGCACCTGACCGCCACCGAAACGCTGGCGCGGCAGACCCGGCTGCTGCAGCCGATGCGCAGGCCGCAGCGCGGGCACCCTCCGCAGCCGATAGAATGGGACAGCGCCTTGGACGAGGTCGCCCAACGGCTGGGCGAGATCGTCGACCGCCACGGCCCCGATGCGGTGGGCTTTTACATCTCCGGCCAGTTGCTCACCGAGGACTATTACGTCTTCAACAAACTGGCCAAGGGGCTCATCGGCACCAACAACATCGACACCAACTCGCGCCTGTGCATGAGCAGCGCCGTGGCCGGCTACAAGCTCACCTTGGGCGCCGACGCGCCGCCGGCGTGCTACGAGGACATCGACCATGCCGAGGTGATCTTCATCGTGGGCGCCAACCCTGCCTGGGCCCACCCGATCCTGTTTCGGCGCCTGGAAGACGCCAAACGCGCCAACCCCCGGCTGCGCCTCATCGTGGCCGACCCGCGGCGCACCGAAACCGCCGAGCTGGCCGATCTGTACCTGCCGCTCCAGCCCGGCACCGACGTCGCCCTCTTTCACGGCATGCTGCACGTGCTGATTTGGGAGCAGCTGATCGACCCGGCCTACATCGCCGCGCACACCGAGGGCTTTGACGCGCTGCGCCAGCGCGTGCTGGACTTTCCTCCCGCCCACGCCGCGCAACTGTGTGGCATCGACGCCGCCGCGCTGGTCCAGGCGGCGCGCTGGTTCGGGCAATCGCGCGCCACGCTGTCGCTGTACTGCCAAGGCCTCAACCAAAGCCGCAACGGCACCGCGAAAAACGCCGCCCTCATCAACCTGCACCTGGCCACGGGCCAGATCGGCCGCCCAGGCGCGGGGCCATTTTCGCTGACCGGGCAGCCCAACGCCATGGGCGGACGCGAGGTCGGCGGCATGGCCAACCTGCTGTCGGCGCACCGCGACCTGGCCAACCCCGAACACCGTGCCGAAGTGGCGCGCCTGTGGGGCGTGGCCGAAGTTTCCGCCACGCCGGGCAAGACGGCCGTCGAGATGTTCGAAGCCGCCGCCCGCGGCGAGATCAAGGCGCTGTGGATCGCCTGCACCAACCCGGCGCAATCGATGCCCGACCAAGCCCGCGTGCGCCGCGCGCTGCAACGCTGCGAATTCGTCGTGGTGCAAGAAGCCTTTGCCACCACGGCCACCTGCGCCTACGCCGACATGCTGCTGCCGGCCAGCACCTGGGGCGAAAAGGAAGGCACCGTCACCAACAGCGAGCGGCGCATCAGCCGCGTGCGCGCGGCCGTCCCCGCCCCCGGTCAGGCCCGCCCGGACTGGCGCATCGTCGTCGACGTGGCGCGCCGGCTCGAAGCGCGCTGGCCGCAGCGCCTCAACGGTCGTGCAACGCTCTTCGCCTACGACAGCCCCGAGGCCATTTGGAACGAGCACCGCGAATCCACCCGCGGGCGCGACCTGGACATCACCGGCCTGAGCTACGCGCGGCTGGAAGAGGCGCCACACCAGTGGCCCTGTCCGGAGGGCCAAAGCCCGCGCGCGCGCCTGTACTCGGACGGCCGCTTTGCCACCGCCAGCGGACGCGCCCGTTTTGCCGACGTGGACTTCGTCCCGGTGGCCGAGCCGCGCGACGCCCGCTACCCCTTCAGCCTGATCACCGGCCGCTTGCGCGACCACTGGCATGGCATGAGCCGCACCGGCCTGCTGGGGCGGCTGTTTGGCCATGTCAGCGAGCCAGCGGTGCAACTGCATCCGCAGGACATGGCCCGGCTGGGGCTGCACGATGGCGACCTCGTGCACCTCACCTCGCGGCGCGGCTCCATCGTGTTGCCGGCGCAAGGCAGCGAGCAAGTCGGCCCCTGCCAAGCCTTCATGGCCATGCATTGGGGGGAGGAGTACCTCAGCGGCGCCAGCAGCAGCGGCGAGCGGCTGGCTGGCGTCAATGCGCTGACGCTGCCGACCTTTTGCCCCACCTCCAAACAGCCCGAGCTCAAGCACACCGCGGTCAAGGTGCTCAAAGCCGAGCTGCCATGGACCTTGCTGGCCGCTGCCTGGCTGCCGGTCGATCAGGCCCATCGGGCCCTGGCCGCACTGCGGGCGTTGATGCCGCAGTTCGCCTACGCCGCGTGCGTGCCGTTTGGCCGCGAACCGCACGAGCGCGGTGTGCTGGGCGTGCAGCTGCGTGCCGCGGCCTACGAGCCCGCGGCCGACGAGCTGCTGGCACGCATCGAAGCGATCATGGGCCTGGACGCGAGCGACGTGCTGCGCTACGCCGACCGCCGCCGCGGCCAGCGTCGCGCGATGCGCCTGGTTCCGCGCGCCGAGGGGCAGCCCGACCTGCTTTTGGAGGCTTTTTTGCTCGCCGGCGACACCCGCGCCGAGCGCTGGGTGCGCGCCTTGCTGCAGGACGAGCTGCCCGCGCAGGCCTATGGGCGCGCTTTGCTGGTGCCCAGCGCCAAGCCGCCCACGGCGTTGGCCCCGCGCAGCCGTCAGGTCTGCACCTGCCTCAACGTCACCGAATCCGACATCGCGGCCACGCTGGCGCAGTGCCACGGCAGCGCTGAGGAGCGTCTGGCCCAGCTGCAGGCGCAGCGCCGCTGCGGCACCCAGTGCGGCTCTTGCCTGCCCGAGCTGCGCCGTCTGGTGCGAGCCAGTTTGCAGGTCGCCTGACGCATGAAACTCGTTTGCATGGCCCGCCTTGGACACACCAGCCCATGAGCATCGCTGCATACCTCAAGGAGATCGGCCGCGGCCACAAAGGCGCTCGCGCGCTCAGCCGTGAGCAAGCCCACGATCTGCTGAGCCGGGTGCTGGATGGCCGTGTTAGCGACGTCGAACTCGGCGCCTTTGCCATCGCCATGCGCATCAAGGGCGAAACGCGCGACGAGATGCTGGGTTTTCTGGACGCCGTGCAGACTCGTCTGGCGCGGCTGCCCGACCTCGGCGTCACCACCGTGGTGCTGCCCAGCCACAACGGCGCGCGCCGTCTGCCCCTGGCCACGCCACTGTTGGCGCTGCTGTTGGCACGCGCGGGGGTGCCGGTGGTGGTGCATGGCAGCCAAAACGTCGATGGCCGCGTGAGCAGTGCCCAGGTTTTCGAGGCGCTGGGTATCACGCCAGCCCGGGCCATGCAAGCGCCCGGGCCAGGCCAGTGTGTGTACATCCCGACCCACGTGCTGTGCCCTGCGCTGCAGCGCTTGTTGGATCTGCGGCGTGCCTTGGGCGTGCGCAACCCCGCCCACAGCCTGGTCAAGCTCATCAACCCCTGTGCGGGCCGCGCCTTGCTGGTGGTCAGCTACACCCACCCCGACTACGCCACCGTCTACGCGGACACCCTGATGGCGGCGGGCGCACACGCCATGCTGCTGCGGGGCAGTGAGGGGGAACCGGTGGCCGACCCACGCCGTGTCCCCCAGATCGACATCATCGAGCACGGCACGCGGCGTGTCGTGCAGGTTGGCGAAGAAGGCCCGGTGGTCGCGGTGCCGCCGCTGCCGCTCAAGCTCACGCCCGAGGCCAACGCGGATTACATTCGCGCCATCCTCGACGGACAACGCCCCCTCCCCCGCCCCCTGTCCCTTCAGGTGGAGCACATTCTGCAGCAATGGCATGCCCGTGCGCCCGCGGCGGCGACACACCCTCAACCCCGCTACGGATCCTGACCATGACCCAGCCAACGCACCACCTCGACCCCGGCGATCCACCCGCCCCGGGCACCGTAACCCTCGTGGGCGCCGGCCCGGGCGATCCCGATTTGTTGACCCTCAAAGCAGCACGTGTCATCGCGGCCGCCACGTTGCTGCTGGTCGACGATTTGGTCAACGACGCCGTGCTCGCTTACGCTAACCCCCAAGCACGCGTCGTGCGTGTCGGCAAGCGCGGTGGCTGCAAGAGCACGCCCCAGTCGTTCATCCACCGGCTCATGGTCAGGGCGGCGCGCCGCGGCGAGACGGTGGTTCGACTCAAAGGAGGCGATCCGTTCGTGTTCGGCCGCGGTGGCGAGGAGTGCGAGGTTCTGCGTGCCGCTGGGATCCCCGTACGCTGCGTCAATGGCATCACGTCGGGTTTGGCGGCGGCCACCGAGTTGGGCATCGCCGCCACGCATCGTCAACTCGCCCACGGTGTGATGCTGCTGACAGGGCACCGCCAAGCGGGTGAGCCGCCGCTGGACTGGGCGGCGCTCGGCGCCTGCGCGCGCCAAGCGGGTCTGACCATGATCATTTACATGGGGGTGGCGCAAGCGGCGCACATCCAGCACGAGCTGCTGCGGGCGATGCCGGGGTCAACACCGGTGGCGATTGCGCAGCACGCCACGCTGCCGCAGCGGCGGCACGCCGTCACCACCCTGGAGCGCTTGGTGTCGACGCTGCAAAACTCGCGCCTGGGCAGCCCGGCCGTCATCATCGTCGGCGATGTCGTGCGTGCCGCGGCCGTGCTGGCGATGGACGACCCGTCCACCGTGCTACCTCGGCGCGCGTGACACCGCCGCGAGGCGCTCCGTGCGCCGCGGCGCGGGGGACAGGTCTACAATGGCCGCAACAGGACGGCCATTGTGAACCGCACCCATGCTCCCCGCTTCGTGGCCCTGCTCGGCGCATCGGCCGGTGGGTTGGAGCCGCTGCGTGAATTGGTGGCGGCGATGCCGCACGACCCCCAGTTGAGCTGCGTCGTCGCGCAGCATATCGCCGCCACCGAGCCCAGCGCCTTGGCGCGGTTGTTGCAATCGGTCACCAGCACACCGGTCGAGACGGTGCGTGACGGCGTGGAGCTGCGAGGTGGCGTGATCTACGTCACCCCGTCCGGCCACCATGTGGAACTCGATGGCCGGCGGCTGCGGCTGCAAGCGTCGGTGCCTGGGCAAGGCCCGGCACCGTCGTTGGACCGGCTGTTTGCCAGCGCTGCGCGCTCGCTCGGCGCCCGCGCGTTGGCCATTGTGTTGTCGGGCACGGGTCAGGACGGCGCCGTCGGTGCACGGGTGCTGCGCGATGCGGGAGGGGCCGTATGGGCCGAATCCCCTGCCGAAGCACCGTTTGCCTCGATGCCCCAAACCATCATCGAACGCGGCCTGGCCGACCACGTGGACACCGCGGTCGCGCTGGGTCGGCGGCTGCGCACGTTGTTGCAAGCGGCGGACCAACCCGCCACGCCCCAAGCGCCCAGCGACAGCGCCATGGCCGACGAACGCCAGGCCATGGCGGCCCTGGTGCATCGCGTCGCCACGAGCACCGGGCTGGAGTTGGGCCAGTACCAGGAGGCCACGCTGCGGCGCCAGTTCGAGCGCGTGATGCGCCAGCATGGCGCCACCAGCCTGGTGCAACTGGCCGCCGAAGCCGAACGCAACCCGGAGCTGCTGCGGGCGCTGCAGCAGTCGGTCACGATCGGCGTCACCGAGTGGTTGCGCAACCCCAGCGCCTTTGCGGCGCTGCGGGTGGCGTGGCGTGAACACATCCGTGCCCGCGCCGCGGCCGGCGCCGCAACGCTGCGCCTTTGGTCGGTGGGCTGCTCCAGTGGCGAAGAGGCCTACACGCTGGCCATGCTCACCGACGAGTTGCTGGGTGAGCTGGGCGTATCGCTGGACTGGATGGTGCTGGGCACCGACGTCAACGCGGCGGCGCTGGAGCAGGCGCGCAGCGGGCTGTTCGACGAAGACAGCGCCAGCGCCCTGCCCGCCGCGTGGCGCGAACGCTACTTCAGCCGCATCGGGCACACCTTGCGCTTGCAGCAAGAGCTGCGCCGACGCTGCATCTTCACACGCCACGACGTGCTGCAGGACTTGCCGTTTTTGCGCATGGACCTGGTGGCGTGCCGCAACGTGCTCATCTACCTCAAGGGCAGCGCCAAGGACGAAGTGCTGCGCCGCCTGCACCACGCCCTGCTGCCCGACGGGCTGCTGATGCTGGGCCGCTCGGAGGCGCTGAGTGCGCGCACACGCACGCTGTTCACGGCCGTCTCGACCCAGGAGCACCTGTGGCGCAAACGCCCCGACGCGCACGCCCCGCCGCTGGCGATGCGCGCGCGGCTTCCCGCCGCCAAGGCGACCCCGGTGCCCCCGGCGCCGCCCCAGTTGCGCCCGGTGGACCACCTGGAAGCCGACCTGCGTGAGCGGCTGCTGCAACACCTGCTGCAGCGCCACGCGCCGCCCACCGTGTTGCTCGACCGCGATGGCCACCCGCTGCACGTGGTCGGGTCGATGGACGGGCTGATGCGTTGGCCGGCCGGGGCCACCGTCGCGCTGACGATGCCCAACCTGGTCGATGCCGCCTGGCGACGCGATGTGCAGTTGGCCATGCATCGGCTGCTGGATGGCAGCGAAGCCTCGCTGCGCGTGCCGCTGCCGGTCGCGCCTGGCCAGCCTGCGCGGGTGCTGGAAGCGGCGCGCTTCGACCTCGGCCACGACCCCTACGTGGTCATGAGCTTCGTGGCCAAAGCGGTCGAGGCACTGCCCTCGGCAGCCGGCGCCAGCGCGCCCAACCCCGAACAAACGCTGCAGCAGGAACGGCTGGAAAGCCTGGTCGACGCGCTGGAGCGCAGCCAGCGGCAATTGCAGCAGCTCAACGAGGAGCTCAGCGTCACCTCCGAGGAATTGGAGGCCGCCAACGAGGAGCTCGAAGCGTCCAACGAGGAGCTGGAAGCCTCCAACGAAGAGCTGCGCACGCTCAACGAGGAGCTCGACCGTTCGCTGCGCGAACAGCAGCAACTCAACGAGCTGCTGCACGCGGTGCAGGAAAGCGCGGGCACCGCGCTGTTGGTGCTGGACCACGAGCGCCGGCTGCTGCGCTTCAACCAATTGGCCGCCGACTTGCTGGGCCTGCGCGACACCCACCTCGGCACCGCGTGGACGTTCGACGCTCGGCGTTTTGCCTGGCCGGCCGAGTTGGTCGAGCACGTGGCGCGCGGTCTGCCCGGCCCCTGGAGCGGCGGTATCGAGCAAGGCGCGACACGCCACTGGTTGCAACTGGTGCCGTGGCGCACGCATGACGAGCGTGACGGCTACGTGCTGGCACTGACCGACTTGACCGCGCTGCGTCAGGCCGAGCAGGCCCGCTTGGAGATGCAGCGGCGCCTGGCGGCGCTGACCGATGCCTTGCACGAAGCCGTGGTGCTGATGGACGCGCTGCACGGCCGCATCGAATACGCCTCGCGGCGGTTGGGCGAATGGTTGCCGCCGCCGCAGCCGCCGGCCGACGCCAGCACCCTGGCCTGGCTGCTGGAATCGATCCACCCCGAGGAGCAAGGACGCGTGCAGGCGCGCTGGCACGACGAGCGCAGCGACCACTGGACCCAGCGCTACCGGCTGCGCACCCCGGACGGGGGCTGGCGCTGCGTGCAGGAACGCGCGGCCCGCCTGCCCGCGGACGAAGGCGCGGCACGGCCGATCGCCGTGTCGCTGCTGGACGTGACCGAGCTGATGGCGCTGGAGCGCCGCGAACAGGTGGCGCACAGCCGCCTGCAAGCGGTGTGGGACAACCCCAGCGTCGGCATGGTGGTGTGCTCGCCCGACGGGGCGGTGCTGGAATGCAACCCCGCGCTGGCGCAACGGCTCGGTTGCCCCGCGGAAGACATGCGTGGCACGCCGTGGCAGCAGTGGATCCACCCCGACGACCGCGACACGCTGCAACAACAGTGGCGCGCCATGCTGAGCGGCCGTCAACCGGCGGCGCAGGAACAGCGCCTGCTGGCGCGCGACGGCACGCTGCGCTGGGCACGCCAACACGTGTCGCTGGCGCGCCACCCCGCGCCACTGGACGACGTCGTGGTGGTGCTGCTGGAAAACATCGACGAAGCCAAGGCGCGCGAGCAGACCATCTTCCGCCAGGCCAACTACGACGCGCTCACCGGGCTGCCCAACCGCGCCCTGTACCGCGACCGGCTGGAGCAGGCGCTGCTGCGTGCCCAGCGCGAACTGCGCGCGGTGTACGTCATGTTCATCGACCTTGATGGCTTCAAGGAGGTCAACGACATCCACGGCCACGAGCTGGGCGACGAAGTGTTGGTGGAGACGGCGGGGCGCATTCGCCGCGCCCTGCGAGCCAACGACACCGTGGCGCGCTTTGGCGGTGACGAATTCGTCGTGATGCTGGACGCGGCCGACTCGCCGCTGGTGGTCGAACGGGTGGCCGACAACATCCTGCAGGCGCTGCGCCAGCCCTACACCCTGCACGGCAACGTGCTGCGGCTGAGCGCCAGCATCGGCGTGGCGGCCTATCCCTCGGACGGCGAAACCTCCGAAGAGCTGCTGCGCATGGCCGACACCGCGATGTACGCCGCCAAAAACGGCGGGCGCGACCGCATGCGCTTTTACTCGCCGCAGATGGAAAGCCGGGCGCGCCACCTGGCCGAAATCAAGACCGGCCTGGAGCAAGCGCTGGCCGACAGCGCCTTCGAGCTGCTGTTTCAGCCGGTGGTCTCGTTGCCCGAGCAGCGTGTGCGTGGTGCCGAGGTGCTGTTGCGCTGGCGCCACCCGACCCGGGGCTTGGTGTCACCGGTGGAGTTCATCGCGGTGGCCGAAGCCAGCGGCCAGATCCGTCGCATCGGCGCGTGGGTGCTGCGCGAGAGCGCGCGGCTGGCCCTGCAGGCCGCGCAGCGCTGGGGGCCGGGTTTCCGGCTGGCGGTCAATGTCTCGGGGGCGCAGTTTGGCGACAGCACGCTGCGCGACTGGCTGGAGGAGCACCGCGCAGCGCTGCCGCACCTGACGATCGAAGTCACCGAATCCGTGTGGATGGCCGACAGCCCCTCGACGCTGGCGTGGTTGCAGCGCGTGCGCGAAGGCGGTGGCCACGTGGCGCTCGATGACTTCGGCACCGGGTACTCGAGCCTGGCGTACCTGCTGCGCACGCCGGTGGATGTGCTCAAGGTCGACAAACGCTTCACCGACCACGTGGGCACGGGCGGCCCCAGCGAACGCATCGTGACCGCGGTGCTGGAGCTGGCGGCCGCGCTGCAGGCCCGCGTCGTCGTCGAGGGGGTGGAGACCGCGGCGCAGCTCGAATTTCTGACGCCGCGCGCGCCGCTGGACGTGCAAGGCTTTCACTTCGCCCGCCCGTTGCCCTGGGACGGCTTGGTTGACTACGTCGGACGCACCGGCGTGGTCGCCGCGTAACCCAACGACGCCCCCAACACAAAACACAAAGCCGCCCGGCGAGGCGGCTTGCGATCACCGTGGGCCTGTGGAGACCCAAGACGTTGGCGGAGCGGACGGGGCTCGAACCCGCGACCCCCGGCGTGACAGGCCGGTATTCTGACCAACTGAACTACCGCTCCAGTTGTGTGGCGACCCTACGGGGATTCGAACCCCGGTACTCACCGTGAAAGGGTGATGTCCTAGGCCTCTAGACGATAGGGTCATGTATCCTGTGGTGGAGGTAAGCGGGATCGAACCGCTGACCTCTTGCATGCCATGCAAGCGCTCTCCCAGCTGAGCTATACCCCCACGGGCCTCGATGGCGTGCACGCGACTGCCGCTTGTTGCGCTGCAGCGTTGTGCGCTGTCGAGACCTGCATTATAGCCACAAATCGACGCGTTTTTCGTGCGGGCGGCACAAATTCGGTCGAGGCGCCCTCACGCCGCGGCCAGGCGCGCCAGCACGTCGTCGCGCCGGTGCAGCGCCAACACCGCGTCCACCGAGGGCGTTTGCGCCACGCCCATCACCAGCACCCGCACCGGCATGGCCAACTGCGGCATCTTGAGGCCGTGCGCACCCAGCGTGGCCTTGATGGCCGCGGCGATGCCCGCGGGCGTCCACTCGGCGTCGGCCAGGCGCTGGCGCAGCTCGGCCAGCGCCGGGCGCACCGCGTCGGTCACGTGCTGCGCCAGGTCCTCGGCGCGCGGCGTGGGTGCGGCGTAGTACGGCTGCGCCCAGTCGGCCAGCGCCACCGTGGTGTCGCAGCGGTCCTTGAACAGGCCGCAGATGGCGACCAGCCGCCCGTCCGCCTGCAGCCCGCGGCGCGCCAGCTGCTCGGCCACCAGCGGGGCGAGCCGCTCGTCCGGCGTCATCTTGATGTGCTGCGCGTTGACCCAACGCAGCTTGGCTTCGTCGAACTGCGCCGCGCTCTTGCCCAGGTGGTCGAGGTCGAACCACTGCAGGAACTGCTCGCGCGTGAAGATTTCGTCGTCGCCGTGGCTCCAGCCCAGCCGCGCCAGGTAGTTGATCATGGCGTCGGGCAAAAAGCCCGCGTCACGGTACCAGGTGACCGGCTTGGCGCCGTGGCGCTTGCTCATCTTTTCGCCCTGCTCGTTGAGCACCGTGGGCAGGTGCGCGTACACCGGCGGCTCGTGCCCCAGCGCGCGAAAGATGTTGATCTGGCGCGGGGTGTTGTTGACGTGGTCGTCGCCACGGATGACGTGCGTGATGCGCATGTCGATGTCGTCGACGACGACGCAGAAGTTGTAGGTGGGCGTGCCAATGTCACCCAGCGGCGCTTGGCGCGCGATCACCAGGTCGTCCAGCTCGTCGTTGCGGATTTCGATGCGACCCTTGACCTTGTCGTCCCACACGACGCTGCCGCCCAAGGGGTTTTTGAAGCGGATCACGGGCAGCACGCCGGCGGGCGGCGTGGGCAGCACCTTGCCCGGCTCCGGACGCCAGGTGCCGTCGTAGCGCGGTTTGAGCTTGGCGGCCATCTGGCGCTCGCGCAACGCGTCGAGCTCCTCGGGCGTCATGTAGCAGTGGTACGCCAGCCCGGCTTGCAGCATCTCGGCGATGACCTGCTTGTAGCGCGCCATGCGCTGCATCTGGTAGTACGGTCCCTCGTCGGGCGTCAGGCCCAGCCACTGCATGGCCTGCAGGATGACGTCCACCGCCTCTTGCGTGGAGCGCTCCTGGTCGGTGTCTTCGATGCGCAGGATGAAGTCGCCACCGTGGCGGCGCGCGAACGCCCACGGGTACAGCGCCGAGCGGATGTTGCCCAGGTGGATGAAGCCGGTGGGTGACGGGGCAAATCGGGTGCGGATACGTGTGGTCATGATGGCTACGCTTGGGGCATGGAGGGGAGCGTCAGGCCAGCGCGTCGAGGCCGCGTGACAGATCGGCCACGATGTCGTCCAGGTGCTCCAGGCCGACCGAGATGCGGATGAGCGCCTGCGAGATGCCCGCGGCCTGGCGCTGCGCTTCGCTGAGGCGCCCGTGCGAGGTGCTGGCCGGGTGCGAGCACAGGGTTTTGGTGTCGCCCAGGTTGGTCGACAGCGACAGGGTGCGCAGCGCATCCAGCACCGCAAAGGCCCGCGCGCGCCCCTGCTCGGGCGTGTCGGCGCGCACCTCAAAGGCCACGATGGCGCCGCCGCAGCCGGACTGCTGGCGCATGGCCAGCGCATGCTGCGGGTGCTCCGGCAGGCCCGGGTGGTGCACCCGCGCCACCACCGGGTGCGCCTGCAGCCACCGCGCCAACGCCAGCGCCGTGGCGCTTTGCGCCTGCATGCGGATGTGCAGCGTCTCCAGCCCCTTGAGCACAACCCAGGCGTTGAACGGCGCCAGCGTCATGCCCGCGCTGCGCAGCACGGGCAAGAAGGTCTCGTCCACCAGCGCGCGCGACGCGCACAGGGCGCCGGCCATCACCCGCCCCTGCCCGTCCAGAAATTTGGTGCCGGAGTGCACGACGATGTCGGCGCCCCACTGCACGGGCCGCTGCAGCGCCGGCGTGGCAAAGCAGTTGTCCACCGCCAGCAGCGCGCCGGCCGCGTGCGCGATGTCGGCCAGCGCGGCGATGTCGCACACCTCGGTCAGCGGGTTGGTGGGCGTTTCGGCCAGCAGCAAGCGGGTCTCGGGCCGCACGGCGGCGCGCCAGGCGTCGAGGTCGGTCTGCGGCACAAAGGTGGACTGCACACCGAACTTGGCCAGGTCGGTGCCGATCAGTTTGATCGTGGCGCCGAACATCGACTGCGAGCACACCACGTGGTCGCCGGTCTTGAGCAGGCCCAGGCACAGCATCAGGATCGCCGCCATGCCCGACGAGGTGGCGATGGCCGCCTCGGTGCCCTCCAGCGCCGCCAGGCGTTGCTCGAAGCTGGTGGTGGTGGGGTTGCCGTAGCGCGCGTAGGTGTAACCTTCCTCGTCGCCGGCAAAGCGCGCGGCGGCGGCCTCGGCGCTGGGCTGCACGTAGCCGCTGGTGAGGTACAGCGCCTCGGCGTTTTCGCCGTACGGCGAGCGCGGCACCGCCACCCGCACCGCGGCGGTTTGCGGGTGCCAGGCGCAGGGGGCGTTCGCCGGCGCGGGCGCCGCGGGGCGTTGGCTCGGCTCCACTCACACCTCCTGCGCGTTGGGCAGCGTCAGCCGCGTGCCGCCGGGGCCGTCGTCATCCTCTCCCCCTGCGGTGCGCGGGGCGTTGAGCGCGGCCACCGTCTCCAGCGTCACATCGCCGGTGATGTACACGCCGTCGAAGCACGACGCCTCAAAGCCGGCCAGCGTGGGGTTGAGCGCGCCCACCGCACGCTTCATCGCCTCGACGTCCTGGTAGATCAACGCGTCGCAACCGATCAGCTGGCGCACCTCCTCGACGCTGCGGCCATGCGCCACGAGCTCTTCTTGCGTCGGCATGTCGATGCCGTACACGTTGGGGTAGCGCACCGGCGGCGCGGCGCTGGCCAGGTACACCTTGCGCGCGCCGGCTTCGCGTGCCATCTGCACGATTTCGCGGCTGGTGGTGCCGCGCACGATGGAGTCGTCCACCAGCAGCACGTTGCGGCCGGCGAACTCGCTGGCGATGACGTTGAGCTTTTGCCGCACGGACTTTTTGCGCACCGCTTGACCTGGCATGATGAAGGTACGGCCGACGTAGCGGTTTTTGACGAAGCCTTCGCGGTAGGGGCGGCCGATCAGGCGCGCCACCTCCATCGCCGCCGGACGGCTGGACTCCGGGATCGGGATGACGGCATCGATGTCGGGCGGCGGCACCGTCGAAATCACCCGCGTGGCCAGCGTCTCGCCCATGTTGAGGCGCGCCTGGTACACCGAAATGCCGTCGATGACCGAATCGGGCCGCGCCAGGTACACGAACTCAAAGATGCATGGGTGGTGACGCGGGTTGTCCGCGCACTGACGGGCGTGGATCTGGCCGTCCAGCGTGACAAAAATCGCCTCCCCCGGGGCCACGTCGCGCTCGAAGCGGTGGCCGGTGCCTTCCAGCGCCACCGATTCACTGGCCGCCATCACGGTGCCGTCGGGGCCACGCCCGATGCACAGCGGCCGGATGCCGAACGGGTCGCGCACCACCAGCATGCCGTGCCCGGCGATCAGCGCCACCAGCGCGTAGCTGCCGCGCACGCGGCGATGCAGCGCGCGCACGGCCTCAAAAATCTCCTCCACCTGCAGCACCGCCCCACGCGACGCGCGCCCCAGCTCGTGCGCCAGAACGTTGAGCAGCACCTCAGAGTCGCTTTCGGTGTTGATGTGGCGATGGTCGGTCTGCACCAGCTCACGCCGCAGCGCATGGGCGTTGGTCAGGTTGCCGTTGTGCGCCAACACCACGCCAAAGGGGGCGTTGACATAGAAGGGTTGGGCTTCTTCTTCGCTGGCGGCGTTGCCCGCGGTGGGGTAGCGCACCTGCCCCAAGCCGCAGTGCCCGGGCAGCGCGCGCATGTTGCGCGTGCGAAAGACGTCGCGCACCATGCCTTTGGCTTTGTGCATGAAAAATTTGTGGCCGAGCTGCGTCACGATGCCGGCGGCGTCCTGGCCGCGGTGCTGCAACAGCAGCAACGCATCGTAGATGAGCTGGTTGACCGGTTGGGTGCTGACCACCCCGACGATGCCACACATGGCCTGGTCCCTTCACAAAACGTTCACGGAAAATACACCGCCACGTCGGCGGGCACCAAGGTGCGCAGCGCCCCCAGTCCCGCCTGCAGCCACCGCGTCCCCACCGCAGCCTGCCAGGCGTCGCTGTGCACCAACGGCGTCTGGTGCGCCAGCAGCGCCACCGCCAGCAGCAACACCGCGGCGCGCAACGCGCCAAACGCCGCCCCGAGCAGCCGATCCACCGGCCGCAGGCCCAGCGCCGCCGCGCCGCGCTGGGCCAGCCACGCCAGCAACCCCGCAGCCAACACCACGCCCACGAACACCAGCGCAAAGCCGGCCGCATAACGCAACGGCTCGCCCCACCCTTGCAGCGGCAGTAGCTGCGCGGCCTGCAGGCCCCAGTGCTGCGCCCCCACGAACGCGGCGACCCAGCCCAACAGCGCGATGGCTTCGTACAGCAAGCCGCGCCACGCCCCCATCAGCACCGAGGCAGCCACCACCACCAGCAGCACGACGTCGACGGGGGCCATGCTCACAGCGTCAACACCGCCGCCGGCAGCCCCAAGCTCTTGACCTTGGCGGCCACCTTGTCGGCTTCGGCGCGGCTCTCAAACGGCCCGACGCGCACGCGGATGCGTTTGCCTTGTGGGGTGTCGGCCACGTGGGTGTAGGTCTTGAGCCCCGCGCTTTCCAGACGCTTGCGCACCTCTTGGGCGCGCGCTGGGTCGGCGTAAGCGCCCACCTGGACAACGATGCGAACCTTGGCCGCTTCGGTGGCCGCGTCGGAGGGCCGCTCAGGCGCCGGTGCGGCGGGCGCCGGCGCGGGGGTGGCTGGCGCCTGCTTGGGTGGGGCGGCCACCGCCGGCGGCGGTGAGGCAGCGGACGACGGCTCCGCCGCTGGGGGTTGGACGACGGGTGGGGCGTTGACCACGGTCTGGGCGCCCGCCGGCGTGGGGCTGGTCGCAGGCTGCTCAGACTCCTGGTTGGAGGCCGCCGTGGCGCCCGCCGAGGAGGCCGCCGGCAACACCGGCGCGGGCAGCGGCGTGGCGGGTTCGCGCGCAGGGATGTCGATCGTCACGTCGACGGGCACCGGGCGCGGCTGCGCCTCCAGCAGCCACGGCAGCAGCACCAGCGCCGCCACCACCAGCACCGTGGCGCCGATGAGGCGCTGGCGCGCCTGCCGACGCAGCGCGTCCACGCTGGGGGCTTGACCGCCCGCTTCGGGGGCGGTGGCCGCGGTGTTGCGCGACGCGCGCGAGCCGAATGGAAACATGCCTTTAGGCCTGCAGGTGCTTGGCGCCCAGGCGCGGCAACCCATGTTGCAACACGCCACCCACCGTGTAAAACGATCCGAAAACCACGATTCTACCAGCGGGGTCGGCGCGGGCCAGCGCCGCCTGCAGCGCCGCCGGGGGGTCGGCGTGCACCTCAGCCAAACCGTCGCCCCGTTGCGTCAACCCCAGCCATTGCGCGCGCAGCGTCTCGGCGCGCGCGGCGCGTGGGGTGGGCAGGTCGCAAAAAAACCAGCCGTCCACCAGCGCATCCATGCGCGCCAGCATCGGCGCGACGTCCTTGTCGGCCATGGCGCCAAACACCGCCAGCGTTTGCGGGTAGTAGCCCTGGTCGTCCAGGTTGTGCGCCAGCGCCGCCACCGCGTGGGGGTTGTGCGCCACGTCCAGCACCAACAGCGGCTCGCCGGGCACCACCTGGAAGCGACCGGGCCACTGCACACTGGCCAGACCCTGGCGCACCGCTTGCGCCGGCACCGGCAGACGCGGGTGCAGCGCCTCCAGGGCGGCCAACACGCCCGACGCGTTGAGCAGCTGGTTGGCGCCGCGCAACGCCGGGTAGGCCAAACCGGCGTAACGGCGTGTTCGCCCCTGCCAGTGCCACTGCTGACGATCGCCACTGTGACGAAAGTCGCGCCCCACCAGCCACAGGTCGGCGTCGATCTCGGTGGCGCGCGCCACCACGCTGCGCGGTGGCAGCGGGTCGGACACGATGGCGGGCCGCCCGGTGCGCAAAATGCCCGCTTTCTCGTAGCCGATCGCTTCGCGGTCGGGACCCAGGTACTCCATGTGGTCCAGGTCGATGCTGGTGATGATGGCGCAGTCGGCGTCCCACACGTTGACCGCGTCCAGCCGCCCGCCCATGCCCACCTCCATAATCAGCACGTCGGGCTGGCACGCCAGCAGCGCATGCACACAAGCCAACGTCGTGAACTCGAAGTAGCTCAGCGGCACGTCGCCGGCTTGGCGCCGGGCCGCTTCGACCGCGGCAAACGACGGCGTCAGGCGTTCGCTGGCCAGCGGCTCGCCTTGCCAGCGCGCGCGCTCTTCAAAGTGCACCAGGTGCGGCGAGGTGTACAGCGCCGTGCGGTAGCCGGCCGCACGCGCGATGGCTTCCAACATCGCGCAGGTGGAGCCCTTGCCGTTGGTGCCGGCCACCGTCACCACGGGGCAGCGCGGGCGCACCGCGGCGCCCAGCGCCTGCGCCACCGCCTGCACGCGCTCCAGGCCCAGCGTGATGCGCTGGCCATGCAGCCGTTCCAGGTGCGCCAGCCAGTCGGCCAGCGACGTGTCGGCGGTGGGCGGGTCGATCGGTGCGGTCATGGTGGGCGGGATCATCGGCTTGGTCATGCGGGCAGCGCGCATTGTGCCCGACGCCACGCGGTGCACGTCCACCGCGAGGTCGGGTACCATCGGCGCATGGTGCGCGTGTACGGTATCCCCAACTGCGAAACGGTCAAACGGGCGCGGGCCTGGCTGCAGGCGCAAGGCGTGGCCCACACCTTTCACGACTTCAAAAAACAAGGACTGCCGCCCGAGCGGCTCGACGCCTGGTTGGCCGCCCTGGGCTGGGAAGCGCTGCTGAACCGCCGTGGCACCACGTGGCGCCAGCTCGACGAAGCCGCGCGCGCCGTGGTCACCGACGCGGCCAGCGCCCGCGCGCTGATGCTGGCCAAGCCCAGCGTCGTGCGCCGCCCGGTGGTGGAGTGGTCCGATGGCACGGTCAGCGCCGGCTTCGACCCCGAAGACTGGGTGCGCCGGGTCTGACCCCGGCGTCGGCGGCGGCGGTGGGTAAGCCTACAATCGGCGCACCATGAACGCCATCACCGAAACCCTGTCCGGCGTCGCCGTCAGCGCGCGCGCCAATGTGTATTTCGACGGCCGATGCGTCAGCCACACCGTCACCCTGCCCGACGGCACACGCAAATCGGTCGGTGTCATCCTGCCCGCCACGCTGACCTTCAACACCGGCGCGCCGGAAATCATGGAAGGTGTGGCCGGCCACTGCGAAGTGCTGCTGCCCGGCGCTGACCATTGGCAACGCTTTGGCCCGGGTGAGCGCTTCGCCGTGCCGGGGCAGTCCAGCTTCCAGATACGCGTCGAAGGCGAACCGTACCACTACATCTGCCACTTCGGCTGACACCGCCCGTGGCCGCTGCGCCCCCGCGGCGTGCGTGGCCTGTTTCGTGGAGCACTGACCCATGTCCACCATCCTGCCATCCCTGCCCGTCGGCCACAAGGTCGGCATCGCCTTCTCCGGCGGCCTGGACACCAGCGCCGCGTTGCTGTGGATGCGCCAAAAGGGCGCCATCCCCTACGCCTACACGGCCAACCTGGGCCAGCCCGACGAACCGGACTACGACGCCATCCCCCAGCGCGCGCTGGCCTACGGCGCCGAGCAGGCGCGCCTGATCGACTGCCGCCCGCAGCTCGCCGCCGAAGGGCTGGCGGCGCTGCAGTGCGGGGCGTTTCACATCAGCACCGCGGGCGTGACGTACTTCAACACCACCCCGATCGGGCGCGCGGTCACCGGCACGATGCTGGTGGCGGCGATGAAGGAAGACGACGTCCACATCTGGGGCGACGGCAGCACCTACAAGGGCAACGACATCGAGCGCTTTTACCGCTACGGGCTGCTGACCAACCCAGCGTTACAAATTTACAAGCCGTGGCTGGACCAGGCGTTCATCGACGAGCTGGGTGGCCGCAAGGAGATGAGCGAGTTTCTGATCCGCAACGGCTTCGACTACAAAATGTCGGTCGAAAAGGCCTACAGCACCGACAGCAACATGCTGGGCGCCACCCACGAGGCCAAGGATCTGGAGCACCTCAACGCCAGCATCCGCATCGTCAACCCCATCATGGGCGTGCCGTTTTGGCGCGAGGACTGCGCCATCCAACCCGAAGAGGTGACGGTGCGCTTCGAGGAAGGCCGCCCGGTGGCCCTCAACGGCCGCGAATACCCGGACTTGGTTGAGCTCTTCCTGGAAGCCAACCGCATCGGCGGCCGCCACGGCTTGGGCATGAGCGACCAGATCGAAAACCGCATCATCGAAGCCAAGAGCCGCGGCATCTACGAGGCCCCGGGCATGGCGTTGCTGTTCATCGCCTACGAGCGGCTGGTCACCGGCATCCACAACGAAGACACCATCGAGCAGTACCGCGACAACGGCCGCAAGCTGGGCCGCCTGCTGTACCAAGGCCGCTGGTTCGACCCGCAAGCCATCATGCTGCGCGAGGCCGCCCAGCGCTGGGTGGCGCGCGCCATCACCGGCGAAGTGACGCTGGAGCTGCGCCGCGGCAACGACTACTCGATCCTCAACACCGAAAGCCCCAACCTCACCTACCACCCCGAGCGGCTGACGATGGAAAAAGGCGCGTCGGCGTTCACCCCGCGCGACCGCATCGGCCAGTTGACGATGCGCAACCTCGACATCAGCGACACGCGCGACAAGCTCACCATCTACACCCAGGCCGGGCTGCTGGCCATCGGCCAGGACGGCGACTTGCTCAAGTTGGGGGGCTGAGGCCCATCACGGGTGGCGTGGCGACTGGCGCGACCCGCGCCACCACGGTGTCGCCGCCGTCACGTCCCCTGCTGCACCCACCGCACGATGCGCTGGGCCAGGCGCTCGGTGGTGCCAGGCGAGCGCAGCGCGCCGGCCAACACGTGTTGGTCACGGTCGGTGCTGTCGTGCACCTCCTCCAACACCTTGGTCGGGCTGCCCAAGCGGTCGAACACGGCGCGCGTCAGCGCCGGATCCACGGTGCGGTCGGCGGGGCTGTACAGCACCAGCACCGGGGTGCGCACGCGGCCCAGGTCGGCGTCGCGCACCCGCTGCACCAGCGCCATCATCGGCAACAATGCGTCCACCGGGTACACCCGCGTCCAGCCGGCGTCGATGCGTGCGTCGCCGCTGGGCGCCCCCACCGTGCCGCCGGTGATGGCGTGCGCGATCTGACGCCCCCATGGCCCGAGCAGCCACTCGGTGCGTTTGTCGGCAGGGCCGAAGTTGGGCGAAATCCACACCTGCCGATCGACGGCAGCCCCGCCCTGCTCGGGGTGCAGCGCCAGCCACGCACCCAGCGTCGCCCCGGTGGAGGTGCCGATGACAAGCACGCGCTCACCGAGCACGTGCCCGATGCGCACGGCCTCCACCGCATCGGCCAGCCAGTCCTGCAGCGTGGCGCGGGCCAACGCCTGGGCCGGCAAACCGTGGCCGCTGAGGCGGGTGTACAACAGGTTGGCGCCCAGCGCCTGCGCCACCCGCTCGGCCAACGGGGCTGTTTCCACCCGGCTGGCGGTGAAGCCGTGCAAATACACCACCGCCCACGGCGTGCGCTGCCCGGCCGCGCCGTGCCACACGACGCCCTTGGCCAGCTCGGGGCGCAGCCCGGCGTGCTGCGCCTCTTGGGCGGCCAGCCACGCGTCCAACTCGCGGGCGCTGGCGGGCACGTCGGCGCGCGCGGCGGGCACCTCGGGGCCCGCCTCGTACCTCGGCCCCAACCACCACAGCGCCGCCAGCGCCAGCGGCACGCCCCACAGCCAACGCACCCACCGCAGGGCCCCACGCTGGGCGCCTTGGCCTGGTAACCGGGTGTAACAAGCCTTTCGCATTGCAAGCCTCCTCTTGGCAACGGCGCGCCGGCCGCCAACAATCATTGTGAAGGCAAAACGCGCCCCGTTTCAGGAGATTGCATCCATGTGGCTCACCGCCCCGTTTGACCCCGCCACCGTCGACCGCATCAACCGCGCCCAGGCAGGCGTGGTGGCCGATCCGGTCCACCCCCTGACCTGCCCCCACGCGCGCGATGGCCGCCACGCCCTGGCCGGTGGTTACGTGGGCACGCTGGTGGCGCACCGGCAAGGGCTGGTATGCCCGACGTGCGGCCATGTGCAAAGCTGGCTGCCAGCCGCGGTGCTGCGGCAGGCTGAGCGTGCCGGCGATGTATCCGCCGCCGCCCAGGCCATGCGCATCGAGCGCACGCGGCAAAGCGCGCTGGACGACTTCCGTCGCCTCGTGCGGGGCGGTCAGCTCAGCGCGCAACCCATGGTGGACACCCTGGAAGCCATGGCGCCGCGCGTGAGCACCGGCGCCGACGCCGAACTGGCATTGGCCGCCTGACGGACACGGCCGCCCGCGGCCGCTGCGCCATGGTGTGCCCGGGCCCGCGTTCAACCGACCACGACGGGCTCAGGCTCCAGACGAATACCGAAACGCTCATAGACGCTGGTCTGGATCAGCCGTGCCAGCGTCATCACTTCCCCCCCGGTGCAGGGGTTGGTGGGGCCACCCAGGTTGACCAGCACCAGCGCCTGTTTTTCGTAGACCCCGGCTCGGCCCACGGTTTTGCCCTTCCAGCCGCAGGCATCGATCAACCAACCGGCGGCCAGTTTGACGCTGCCGTCGGGCATCGGGTAGTGCACGACGTGCGGGTCGCGCCCGATGATGTCGGCGCACTGCTCCGGCGTGACCGTTGGGTTTTTGAAAAAACTGCCCGCGTTGCCCAGCACCGCCGGGTCGGGCAGCTTGGCGCGCCGGATCTGGCACACCCAGTCGAACACCTGTTGCGGTGAGGGGTCGGTGATGCCCGTCTCGGCCACCTTGCGTTGCAGGTCGTGGTAGCCCAGCTCGGCCCGCCAACGCTTGGGCAACCAAAAACGCACGCGTGTGATCAGCGCCCGGCCCTTGAGCCCCATGCCGCCGGCGTGGGGGCGCTCGTGCTTGAACACCGAATCACGGTAGCCAAAGGCACAGTGCTCATGGCGCAGTGTCAACGGCGCCCCTGTTTCCAGGTCGATGGCGTCCAACGAATGGAAGCGATCCTGCAATTCCACCCCGTAGGCGCCGATGTTTTGCACCGGGGCCGCGCCTACCGTGCCGGGAATCAGGGCCAGGTTCTCCAGGCCGGGCCAACCCTGTTGCAGGGTCCACGCGACGAAGTCGTGCCAACGCTCGCCAGCCCCCGCCTCGACCAACCAGCCGCGCGCGTCCTCGTGCACCAGCCGCCGCCCGGTTATTTCGACCTTGAGCACCAGCGCGCGCACGTCGCCCGTCAGCACGATGTTGCTGCCGCCGCCCAGAATGAACGTATCCTGCCAGCGCCAGTCGGGGTGGCGCACCAGCGCCAGCACATCGGCGTCGCTGCGTACGCGCGCCAACCGCATGGCGCGCGCGGCAATGCCGAACGTGTTGAGCCGCTGCAGCGGCACGTGATTCTCGACTACCATGCACGGCATTGTCGCAAACCCACCGCTGACCGATGGACGACCCGACCGACCGCTGGCTGACGCTGGAGCTGCGCCTGGCCGCTTTGCTGCACAACCCGCAACGCGGCGCCGATTGGAGCACGGCGTTGGACGCCGTGCTGCAGCAGGCCCGCGCCCTGCTGGGCGAGGACGAAGATGCGGGGCTGTATTGGCTGCTGCACGTCAGCGCCACCACACCGGTGGGCTACAGCACCGCCCATGCCTTGACGTGCTGGGCGCTGGCGCGGCTGCTGGCGGCGCCGTTGGGTCTGACGGAGCAGCAGGCCGACGCGCTGGAGCGTGCGGCCCTGACGATGAACATTGGCATGACGGCGCTGCAGGACGCCTTGGCGGCGCAACCCTACCCGCCCGACGCGCAACAGCGTGCGCTGATCGACACCCACGCGGCACGCGGGGCGCAGTGCCTGCGCGAGTGCGGCGTGCGCGACGCGGCCTGGCTGCACATCGTCGAGCACCACCATGAGCCCGACGTCACGGACCTGCCCACGCAGGTGCTGCAGCGCATCGACCGCTACGCCGCCCTGCTGAGCCCGCGCGTGTCGCGCAGTGGGCACGACGCGGTGCAGGGGGCACGGCAATTGCAGCCCCATGGCCCCGCCGACGACCCGATCCACCGCGCCTTGGTGACCACGTTGGGGGTGTGCCCGCCGGGGGCGTTCGTGCGGCTGCACGACGGCACGCTGGCGGTGGTGCTGCGCCGCAGCGGCCGGCCTGCCGAACCGTGGGTGGCGCGGGTGCAGGACGCCGAGGGTCGACCGCTGCCCGAGCCGCAGTGGCTCGACACGTCCGACCCCGCGCACGCCATCGCCGAGGCGCTGCCTGCCGCCGAGGTACGGCTGCGGCTGCCGCACGCCAGCCTGCTGCGGCTGGCGCGCCGTGCCTCAACGGCGCGGGCCGGGGGGTGACGCCGCGCCGTTGCGCTGGCCGATGCGGCTTTCCTGCCCGGCCAGCAGGCGCTGGATATTGCCCGCGTGGCGCCACAGCAGCAGCACCGCCATCGCCGCCACGGTGAACCCCTGCGGACCGCGCGCATCCCACAGCGTGCCGTCCAGCAACCCGTACAGCAACGGGGCAGCCACCGCCGCCACGATGGCCGCCAGCGACGAGTAGCGCGTGGTCAGCGCCACCGCGATCCAGGTGCCGACGACCAACACGCCCAGCCAGGGCTGCAGCGCCAGCAGCACACCAGCCGCGGTGGCCACGCCCTTGCCACCGCGGAAGCGGAAAAACACCGGAAACAAGTGCCCCGCGAACGCCGCCAACCCCACTGCGGCGACGACGCCATCGCCCAGGCCCCACGCCGCGCCCCAGCGCGCCACCAGCCACACCGGCAGCCAGCCTTTGGCAGCGTCCAGCAGCAAGGTCAGCGCCGCGGCGGCCTTGCTGCCCGAGCGCAGCACGTTGGTCGCGCCGGGGTTGCCGCTGCCGTAGGTGCGCGGGTCGGCCAACCCCATCAGGCGGCTGACCAACACGGCAAACGACAACGAACCGATCGCGTAGGCGAGCACGACCGCCAGCACGGCGGTCCACGAGGTCAGGTCGGGCACGAACGATACTCCTGCGGTTGCCCAAGCGATGGCGCGATTGTGCCAGCGTGCGCTCACTGCGCGGGGTCGCGCAGCTCCCAGCGGATGGCGTCGATGGCCCCCAGCAACTCCGGCGACAACGCAACCGGCCAGGCCGCAACACAGTCGTGCAACTGCTGCAGCGACGTCACACCGATGATGGTGCTGGCCACGCGCCAGTTGCGGTAGCAAAACGCCAGCGCCATCTGCGTGGGCGTCAGCCCGTGCTGGCGCGCCAGCGCGTTGTAGCGGCGCGCCGCGGCCAGCGCCTCGGGACGGCCCCAGCGCTGCTTGCGCATGCTCTCAAACAGCGCCAGCCGACCCTGTGGCGGACCGGCGTGCGCCAACCCCGTGTCGTCGTACTTGCCGGTCAGCAACCCAAAACCCAGCGGCGAGTACGCCAGCAACCCCACGCCCAACCGGTGGCAGGTCTCGTCCAGCGCGTTTTCGTAGCTGCGGTTGATCAGGCAATACGGGTTTTGCACGCTGACCACCCGCGGCAGCCCGTGCTGCTCGGCCAACCGCACGAACTCGTGCACGCCGTAGGGCGTCTCGTTGGACAGGCCGACGTAGCGCACCTTGCCCGCGCGCACCAGCGTGTCCATCGCTTCCAGTTGCTCCAGGATGCTGGCGCAGGGTTTGTCTTTGCTGGGGTCGAACGCCAGCGCGCCAAACATCGGCACGTTGCGCGCCGGCCAATGGATCTGGTACAGGTCGATGACGTCGGTGCGCAGCCGGCGCAGGCTGCCCTCGCAGGCGGCGATGATCTCGGCCTTGGTCAGGCCAGCCTGTTCGCCGCGAATCCAGGGCATGCCGCGCGAGGGGCCAGCGACTTTGGTGGCCAGCACGATGCGTTGCCGCACGCCAGGCCGCTGGGCCAGCCAGCGACCGATGATGGTTTCGGTGGCACCGTAGGTTTCGGCGCGTGCCGGCACCGAATACATCTCGGCGGTATCGATGAAGTCGATCCCCAACGCCAGCGCCTGGTCCAGGATGGCATGGGCGTCGGCCTCGCCGACTTGTTCGCCAAACGTCATCGTGCCCAGGCAAATGGGCGATACGCGCAGGTCGGGCGCCAGCGTCACAGGGGTCATGGCCATCGTCACGGAGTCCTCGGTGGGTTGCGTCATGTTCGGTCAGGGTTTGGTTGGGGGGTGGCGCGCTCGCGGGCGCGCGCCTCTTCCTGCAGGCGCAGTACGCGGCGCTGCACTTTGCCGGTGGCGGTCATCGGCAGCGCGTCGATGAATTCGATTTCTTTCGGGTACTCGTACGGCGCCAGCCGACCTTTAACGTGCTGTTGCAGCTCGGCCTCCAGCGGCGCGTCAAACGTCTCGGCGGGGTTGGCGCAGCGCGCCCGGCGCTCGGCCCACGCTGGGGCCAGCACCACGTAAGCCTTGACCACCGCGCCACGCTCGGGGTCGGGCTTGGGCACGACGGCGGCGTTGGCCACCGCCGGGTGCTTGAGCAGGCAGTTTTCGATTTCGCTGGGGCCGATGCGGTAGCCGGCCGACTTGAACACGTCGTCGGCGCGGCCCTGGTACCACAGGTAACCGTCGGCGTCCTGGATGGCCAAGTCGCCGGTGCGGCACCAGCTGTCGGCCGGATCGCCGGTGAACTTGGCCCGGGTGGCGGCGTCGTTGCCCCAGTAACCGAGGAAAAACACCGGATCGGGCTCACCGTGCACGTCGCGGCGGTGCACCGCCACCTCGCCCACCGTGCCGGGCGGCACGGGCTGGCCCGCTTCATCCAGCACCGCCACCCGGTGGCCAGGGTAAGCCCGGCCCATGCTGCCGGGGCGCGCCGGCCAGATGCGCGCGCAGTTGCCCACGACGTAGTTGATTTCGGTCTGACCGAACATCTCGTTGACGGTGACACCCAGCGCCTCCTGGCACCAGGTGAACACGGCGTCACCGACGGCCTCGCCGGCGCTCATGATGGCTTGCAGGTGCAAGCGGTGGTGGCGGCGCGGCTCAGGCACCGCCTTCATCATCGCTTTGAGCGCCGTCGGGAACAAAAAGGTGTGGGTGACGCGGTGACGCTGCAACAACGCAAACGCCTGCACCGGGTCGAACCGCCCCCGCCACGCGACGATTGGCCGCCCAAAATACAGCGTCGGCAGCAAGGCGTCCATCAGACCACCGGTCCAGGCCCAATCGGCTGGGCTCCAAAACACCGCCTCGCTCTTGACACGCGGGTCCCAGGGGTCGAAGCCAAACCAGTTCTGGCTGCACACGAAGCCGCTCAGGTTGCCGATCAACGCGCGGTGAGGGATCAGCGCGCCCTTGGGGTTGCCGGTGGTGCCACTGGTGTAGATCAGCACCGCGGGGTCGTCGGCCGCGGTGTCCTCGACTGCGGCCCGCTTGCGCAGGCCGACGCGGGCGCGTGGCCAGTCGATGACGTCGGGCTCGAACGCGCCGGTCAGCCCCACCACGTGGCGCAGCGCCGGGCAGCGGGCGCGCACCGCCTGCACGCCGGGGCCGGTGGCGTCGTCGACCAGCGCCACCACCGCGGCGCTGTCTTGCAAGCGAAACGCCAGCGCTTCAGGGCCAAACAGCTGCGACAGCGGCACCGCCACCGCGCCCAGTTGCAGCACGGCGGTGTAAGCCACCGCCGTCTCGAAGCGCTGCGGCAACACGATGGCCACGCGCTCGCCGCGTTGCACGCCCAGCAACCGCAACGCGTTGGCCAGCCGGTTGGCCTCGGCGGCCAGCTCGGCGTAGGTGTGTCGCTGCGGGCGCTGGTCGGGGCCGTCTTCGATGATGGCCACCGCCCCAGCGTGGCGGCGCCGCTGCGCCCAGCGGTGCACGCACGCTTGCGCGACGTTGAAGCGCGCTGGCACGTGCCAGCGGAAGTTGGCGTGCAACGCCGCGTACAGGTCCGGCGCCGCAGCAGGGGTGTCGTGCAGTTGACGTGGCATGGCAGCACGCGCTCCATGGTGTGGGGATAATGGTGCCAATGTACCAAGTCCTGCGACCTTCGCACAGCACCTTCGAGACGCTGCGCGGCGTGCGGCTGCACCTGCGCCACTGGGGCCAGCCACAGGCGCAGCAGCCCCCCGTGCTGCTGCTGCACGGCTGGATGGACGTGTCGGCGTCGTGGCAGTTCGTCGTCGATGCGCTGCGCACACCCCGGCTGTGCATCGCGCCCGACTGGCGCGGCTTTGGCCTCAGCACCGCCGCCCACCTGGACGTCGCGCACGCACCCCCGCCCTACGGCTTGGGCGACCACTACCTGTTCGCCGACTACTTGGGTGACCTGGACGCGCTGATCGAGCGGGTCAACCAACGCTTGGGGCGTGCGCTGGACGCGCCGGTAGACCTGGTGGGCCACAGCATGGGCGGCAACGTGGCCATGCTGTACGCCGGGGTGCGTCCGCAGCGGGTGCGCCGGCTGGTCAACCTGGAGGGCTTTGGGCTGCCCGCCACCGATCCGGCCCAGGCGCCGCGCCACCTGGCCCGCTGGCTGGACGAGCTGGCGGCCCTGCGGCGTGGCGACATCGTGCTGAAAACCTACCGCGGACGGCACGGCGTGGCGCAACGCCTGATGAAGACCAACCGCCGCCTGCCGCCGGAGCGCGCGCTGTGGCTGGCGCAGCACTGGGCGCGCCCGACCGACCCCACGCAGCCCGACGGCGAATGGGTCATCCTGGGCGACGTGGCGCACAAGGTGCGCGGCAGCCAGCCGTACCGGCTGGACGAGGTGCTGGCCATCTGGGCCGCCATCGAAGCGCCGGTGCTGGCGGTACAGGCCAGCGACGACAGCCTGGCGCAGTGGTTTCCACGCGGCGAGCACTCGCTGGCCGAGTACCATCGGCGCCTGCAGGTGGTGCGGCACTGCCGCATCGCCCACGTGAACGACGCCGGCCACATGCTGCACCACGACCAGCCGCAGCGCGTGGCCGAGTTGATCGAACAACACCTGGCGTGACGCCGCGCAGCGCGCACCGCGGGACGGCATCCCATCTGCCGCGCGCCGTGGCCGCGCGCCGACCGAGGACCGCACCTTGCCCAACACACACCATTGGCGCACCGACGTCCTGATGCTGCTGACCGCCGCGATCTGGGGCTCCACCTTCGTGGCCCAGCAACTGGGCATGGCCAGCGTTGGGCCGTTTGCCTACACCGCCGCGCGCATGACACTGGGGCTGGCGCTGATCGCGCCGCTGTGGTCGTGGCGCGGCGGCCCGTTTGCAGCCGTGCCGCGCGTGGACAGCACCGGGCTGTGGCGCGACGGCACGCTGCTGGGGTTGGTGCTGTTTGCCGCCATCAACCTGCAGCAGGTGGGGCTGCTGGGCACCAGCGTGTCCAACGCCGGCTTCATCACCGGCCTGTACGTGGTGTTGGTGCCGCTGCTGCTGGCGCTGGGCGGGCGACGCGTGGCGGCGCCGGTGTGGCTGGCGGTGGCGCTGGCCACGGCGGGGCTGTACCTGCTCAGTGTGCAGCCCGACGCCTCGATCGCCCCGGGGGACTGGTTGCAGCTCGGCGGCGCGCTGCTGTGGGCGGTGCATGTACTGCTGGTGGGCCGCTACGCACGGCGCCACGACGCCCTGCGCCTGGCCGTCGTGCAGTACGCGGTGGCGGCGGCGTTGTCGTGGGGGGTGGCTGCGCTGCGCGCCGAGCCGATGGGACCGCAGGCGCTGTGGGCGGCCGCGGGCGCCATCGCCTGGGGTGGTGTGCTGTCGATCGGGGTGGCCTACACCCTGCAGGTGGTCGCGCAGCGCCACGCCCACCCCACCCACGCGGCCATCATCTACAGCAGCGAGGGGGTGTTTTCCGCGCTGGGTGGCTGGTGGGTGCTGGGTGAGGCCATCGGCCTGCGCGGTTGGACGGGCGCGGCGCTGATCGTGGCAGGCATGGTGGTGGCGCAGCTCGGACAGCGCGACTGACCCGCGCCGCTTCACCGTGGTGCGCCGGCACGCCCTGCACGGGGCGTGCAAGGCTGCGGACGCCGTGCGAAAATTGCACGTTTGTCAAGCCACTGAACACAGACTCAGTTTGCGACGGGAACACGCACGATGGAAGCCGAACGCCTCAACGCCCTTGCCAACCGATTGCAAGACCTGACGCAGCGCGTCGCCGACTTGCGGAGGTTTCTTTGACTACGATGCCAAGGCGCTGAAGCTGTCCGAGGTCAACGCCGCGCTGGAAGACCCGGGCGTGTGGAACGACCCCAAGCGCGCGCAGGAACTGGCCAAAGAAAAGAAGTCGCTCGAAGACGTGGTGCTGGTGCTGGACCGGCTGGCGCAGGAGCTGGCCGACAACACCGAACTGTTCGAGATGTCGCGCGCCGAGGGTGACGACGCCGGGCTGGAAACCATCGAGGCCGACGTGGCGCGCATCGCGCCGGAGGTCGAAAAGCTCGAATTCCGGCGCATGTTCAACAACCCCGCCGACCCCAACAACTGCTTCATCGACATCCAGGCCGGTGCGGGCGGGACCGAAGCGTGCGACTGGGCGCAGATGCTGCTGCGCCAGTACCTGCGCTACGCCGAGCGCAAGGGCTTCAAGGCCACGGTCGAAGACGAGCAGCCCGGCGACACCGCCGGCATCAAAAGCGCCACCATCAAGGTCGAGGGCGACTACGCCTTCGGGTTGCTGCGCACCGAAACCGGCGTGCACCGCCTGGTGCGCAAGTCCCCGTTCGATTCTTCCGGCGGGCGCCACACCTCGTTCGCCTCGGTGTTCGTCTACCCGGAGATCGACGACTCGATCGAGGTCGAGATCAACCCCGCCGACGTGCGCGTCGACACCTACCGCGCCAGCGGCGCCGGCGGTCAGCACATCAACAAAACCGACTCGGCGGTGCGCCTGACGCACATCCCCACCGGCATCGTCGTCACCGCGCAGGACAGCCGCAGCCAGCACTCCAACCGCGACTTGGCGTGGCAGCGTCTGCGCTCCAAGCTGTACGAGCTGGAGATGCGCAAGCGCATGGAAACGCAGCAGCAGCTCGAAGCCACCAAGACCGACGTCGGCTGGGGCCACCAGATCCGCAGCTACGTGCTGGACCAAAGCCGCATCAAGGACCTGCGCACCAACGTCGAAGTCTCCAATACGCAAAAAGTGCTGGACGGTGACCTCGACGTGTTCATCGAAGCCTCGCTCAAGCAAGGCGTGTGACCCCCAACCGCCCCCACTGGAACCACCCCATGACCGCTTTGCGTGAAGGCAGCCCCCGCATCGTGCGCCGCGAAGACTACGCGCCGCCGGCGTACTGGATCGACAGCGTCGATCTCACCTTCGACCTCGACCCGGCCAAAACCCGCGTGCTCAACCGCATGCGCGTGCGCCGCAACCCCGACGTGCCGGCGCAACCGCTGCGCCTGGATGGCGAAGAGCTCAACCTGGCCCGGGTGCTGGTCAACGGCCAGGGCACCAGCTTCAAGATGGACGGCGGCCAGCTCGTGCTGGAGGCGCTGCCCGAAGGCACCGAGCCGTTCGAGCTGGAGATCTTCACCACCTGCTGCCCGGAAAAAAACACCCAGCTGATGGGCCTGTACGTCAGCCAGGGCACGTTTTTTACGCAATGCGAGGCCGAGGGCTTTCGGCGCATCACCTACTTCCTGGACCGGCCCGACGTCATGGCCACTTACACCGTGACGCTGCGCGCCGACAAAGCCAAGTACCCCGTGCTGCTGTCCAACGGCAACCTGGTGGACAGCGGCGACCTGGACGGCGGGCGCCACTACGCCCGCTGGGAAGACCCGCACCGCAAACCGTGCTACCTGTTTGCGTTGGTGGCGGGCAAGCTCGTGTGCCGCAGCCAGCCCATCATCAGCCGCAGCGGCACCGAGCACCTGCTGCAAATTTACGTGCGCCAGGCGGACCTGGACAAAACCGAACACGCGATGCAGTCGCTGATGGCCGCCATCGCGTGGGACGAGACCCGCTTCGGCCTGCCGCTGGACCTGCAGCGCTTCATGATCGTCGCCACCAGCGACTTCAACATGGGCGCGATGGAAAACAAGGGCCTCAACATCTTCAACACCAAGTTCGTGCTGGCCAACCCGGCCACCGCCACCGACGTCGACTACGCCAACATCGAGTCCGTGGTGGCGCACGAGTACTTCCACAACTGGACCGGCAACCGCGTCACCTGCCGCGACTGGTTCCAGCTCAGCCTCAAGGAAGGCCTGACCGTTTTTCGGGACCAGGAGTTCAGCCAGGACATGGCGGGCAGCCCCTCGGCGCGCGCGGTCAAGCGCATCGAGGACGTGCGCGTGCTGCGCACCGCCCAGTTCCCCGAGGACGCCGGCCCGATGGCGCACCCGGTGCGCCCGGACCAGTACGCCGAGATCAACAACTTCTACACCGTCACGGTGTACGAGAAGGGCGCTGAGGTGGTGCGCATGATGCAAACCCTGGTGGGCCGCGAGGGGTTTGCGCGCGGACTCAAGCTGTACTTCGAGCGCCACGATGGCCAGGCCGTCACCTGCGACGACTTCGCCCAGGCCATGGCCGACGCCAACCCCGACAGCCCCTTGGCGCAACACCTGGAGGCGTTCAAGCGCTGGTACGCGCAGGCCGGCACACCGCGCGTGCGCGCCCAGGGCCAGTTCGACCCCGAGCGGGGCACCTACACACTGACACTGCGCCAAAGCTGCCCACCGACGCCGGGGCAGCCGACCAAAGCGCCGTTCGTCATTCCCGTGGCGATGGGCCTGTTGGACCATCAAGGCCACGCCCTGCCCGGCACCGAACGGCTGGTGGTGCTGCACGAGCCCGAAACGACCGTCGTCTTTGACGGCTTGCAGGCCGCGCCGATCGCTTCGCTGCTGCGCGGCTTCAGCGCCCCGGTGATCCTGGAGCATGACCTCAGCGACGATGAGCTGCTGGTGCTGCTGGCGCACGACACCGACCCGTTCAACCGCTGGGAAGCCGGCCAGCAACTCGCGCTGCGCCGCGCCTTGGCCGCGGTGCGCGCCGCGGGCCCCGTGCACGAGCCGCTCGACGGCGCTTTCCTCGAGGCGATGCGCGCCGTGCTGCGTCACCCCGCGCTGGATGCGGCCTTCAAGGAGCTGGTGCTGACGCTGCCGGCCGAGACCTACATCGCCGAGCAGCTCGACGAGGTGGACCCGCAGCGCATCCACGCCGTGCGCGAAGCGATGCGGCGTCAACTGGCACACGCCCTGCACGACGACTGGGTGTGGGCCTACGAGCAGCACAAGGACAACGGCGCCTACCGCCCGGACGCCGTCAGCGCTGGCCGACGCGCGCTGACGGGCCTGGCGCTGCACATGCTGTGCCTGGCCGCGCGTGACAACGGCAACCCGGTGTGGCCGGGCAAGACCTACCAGCGCTTCAAGGACGCGACCAACATGACCGACCGCTACCAGGCGTTGAGCGCGCTGGTAACGGCCGGCCACGAGCTGGGACAGCGCGCGCTGGCGCAGTTCCACGACCGCTTCCACGCCGAAGAGCTGGTGCTGGACAAGTGGTTTGCGCTGCAAGCCGGCGCCCCCGACCGCGACGGCGACGCGCTGCCACGCGTGCAGGCGCTGCTGCAGCACCCGGACTTCAACCTACGCAACCCCAACCGCGCGCGCAGCCTCATCAGCACCTTCTGCCACGCCAACCCGGCGGGCTTGCACCGCGCCGACGGTGCGGGCTACGCGTTTTGGCGCGACCGGGTGCTGGAGATCGACGCGTTCAACCCGCAGGTCGCCGCGCGCTTGGCGCGTGCGTTGGACCGCTGGCGCAAACTGGCCGAGCCGTACCGCAGCGCGGCGCGCGCCGCCATCGAAGCCGTGGCCGCGCACGAGGGCCTCAGCACCGACGTGCGCGAAGTTGTCAGCCGCGCCTTGGCCGATTGACACCCCAGGAGCCTCACGATGACCCCCAGCTCTGTGTCCCTGACCCGCTACCTGATCGAACAGCAGCGCGTGCACGGCGCCATCACGCCGCAGCTGCGCCTGCTGCTGGAGGTGGTGGCGCGCGCCTGCAAACGCATCGCCAACGCCGTCGGCAAAGGCGCGCTGGGAGGGGTGTTGGGCAGCGCGGGCACCGAAAACGTTCAGGGCGAGGTGCAAAAAAAGCTCGACGTCATCGCCAACGAGGTGCTGATCGACGCCAACGAATGGGGCGGGCACCTGGCGGCGATGGCCTCCGAAGAGCTCGACGGCATCCACCCCATCCCGAACCGCTACCCCCAGGGCGAGTACCTGCTGCTGTTCGACCCGTTGGACGGCTCCAGCAACATCGATTGCAACGTCAGCATCGGCACCATTTTTTCGGTGCTCAAGCGCCCCAACGACGACCCCAACGTGATCGAGCCGGTCTGTGAAGCTGACTTTTTGCAGCCCGGACGTCAGCAGGTTGCCGCGGGCTACTGCATCTACGGCCCGCAAACGACACTGGTGCTGACGGTGGGCAATGGGGTGGCCATGTTCACGCTGGACCGCGAGCAAGGCGCGTGGGTGCTGACGCAGGACAACGTGCGCATCCCCGAAGACACCAAAGAATTCGCCATCAACATGAGCAACTGGCGCCACTGGGCCGCGCCGGTGCGCCGCTACATCGAAGAATGCCTGGCGGGCAAGGACGGCCCGCGCGGCAAAGACTTCAACATGCGCTGGATCGCCAGCATGGTGGCCGATGTGCACCGCATCCTGACGCGCGGCGGCATCTTCATGTACCCGTGGGACAAACGCGAGCCCCACAAGCCCGGCAAGCTGCGCCTGATGTACGAAGCCAACCCGATGGGCTGGATCGTCGAGCAGGCGGGGGGCGCCGCCACCGACGGGCGCCGGCGCATCCTGGACATCGAACCGCGCGGCCTGCACGACCGCGTGGCGGTGATCCTGGGCTCCAAAAACGAGGTCGAGCGTGTCACGCGCTACCACCACGAAGCGGACGCGCAGCAGGCCACCACCACGGTATAATGTGAGCTTTGCAGCGATACGGCCCGCCCCGGGTTGGCAAGTCGCCTGGCCGCAATAGCTCAGCTGGTAGAGCAACTGATTCGTAATCAGTAGGTCGGAGGTTCGAATCCTCTTTGCGGCACCACACGCTACGCACGGCCCAGCCCCCAAGCGCGTTATGCGCCAGGGCTGTTGCCATCATCAAGCCGCCATGTCGCCCTGTGTGCGCATGGCGGTTTGTTGTTGTTTGAGGCGCTGTGTCGTCATGCCTCGCGCCATCCTTGGGCCACAATGCCGCCCATGACGCCAGAAGACTTCATCGCCAAATGGCGCGGCAACACGCTCACCGAGCGCGCCGGATCGCAGGCCTACTTTCTCGACCTGTGCGCCATGCTGGGCGTGCCGCCGCCCAACGACCCGGACAACTACTGCTTCGAGCGCGGCGCGGCGCGCACCGGCGCCGGGCGCGGCTGGGCCGACGTGTGGAAGCGCGGCTGCTTCGCCTGGGAAAACAAAGCCCCCGGCGGCAACCTGGCCGACGCGCTGCGCCAGCTCATGACCTACGCGCTGGCGCTGGACAACCCGCCGCTGCTGGTGACGTGCGACCGCGAAACCATCCAGATTCACACCCACTTCACCGGCACGCCGTCCGAAACCCACACCATCGCCCTGCCCGACATCGGCCAGCCGGCCAACCTGCAAAAGCTGCGCTGGCTCTTCACCGACCCCGAGCGATTCCGCCCGCGCCGCACCACGCAAGACGTCACCGCCGAAGCCGCCGAGCGCTTTGCCGCCATCGCGCAAGCGCTCGCCGCGCGCGGCGCCGACCCGCAGCAGGTCGCGCACTTCCTCATCCAGTGCCTGTTTTGCCTCTTTGCCGAAGACGCCGGGCTGCTGCCCGCGCGGCTGTTTGAGCGCATCGTCGAAAAAAGCGCCGCCGCGCCTGAAAGACTTGGCCAGCGCCTGGGCGAGCTGTTTGCCTCCATGCGTCAGGGCGGCGAGTTCCTGCTGGAAGACATCGCCTGGTTCAACGGCGGCCTGTTCGAGGTCGTGCAGCCCCCGCCGCTGCAACCCGCCGACGCGCAAGCCCTGCTGCAGGCGGCGCGCATGGACTGGTCCAACATCGAGCCCGCCATCTTTGGCACGCTCTTTGAGCGCGGGCTTGATCCGGCCAAGCGCAGCCAGCTAGGCGCGCACTACACCGACCCCGGCACCATCGCCAAGCTCATCGAACCCGTCATCACCCGCCCGCTGGCCGCCGAATGGGAGGCGGCCAGGGCCACCATTGCCGCAGCCATGGCCCAATACCATGCGGGCGGCAAAGGCGCGCAAGCCGCCCTCAAGACCGCGCAGGCCACCTTTGCAGGCTACCTGGAGCGGCTGCGCAACGTGCGCGTGCTCGACCCCGCCTGCGGCTCGGGCAACTTCCTGTACCTGGCGCTGCGCGCGCTCAAAGACCTGGAACACCGCGCCAACCTGGACGCCGAAGCGCTGGGCCTGCACCGGCAACTGAGCATCGAGACCGGCCCGGCCAACGTGCTGGGGCTGGAGGTCAACCCCTACGCGGCGGAGCTGGCCCGCGTGACCGTGTGGATTGGCGAAATCCAGTGGATGCTGGGCCACGGCTACGACATCCGGCGCAACCCCATCCTGGCGCCGCTGGATCACATCCAGTGCCGCGACGCGCTGCTGGCCCCGGACGGCAGCGAAGCCCCCTGGCCCCAGGCCGACGTCATCGTCGGCAACCCGCCGTTTTTGGGCGACAAGAAAATGCGCGGCGAGCTGGGCGACGCCTACGTCGAGCGGCTGCGGGCACTGTACGCGGGCCGCGTGCCCGGCGGGGCCGATCTGGTCACTTACTGGTTCGAAAAAGCCCGCGCGCAGATCGAAGCAGGCCAGTGCCAGCGTGCCGGGTTGGTCTCGACACAGGCCATTCGCAAGGGCGCCAACCGCAGGGTGCTGGACCGCATCGTCGCCACCACCCGCATCTTCGAAGCCTGGAGCGACGAGCCGTGGGTCAACGACGGCGCGGCGGTGCGCGTCTCGCTCGTGTGCTTTGGCCACAGTGGGCAGGCGGCGCGGCTGGATGGGCAGGAGGTCGGCGAGATTCATGCCGATTTGACGCACGCAACTGAGCTTGATCTCACGCGGGCCAGGTCACTGTCACAAAACGCAGACACGGCGTTTCAGGGAACCATCAAAGTCGGAAACTTCGATATTCCAGGCCATACAGCCCGTGAATGGATTACGCTCCCCAACCCGAACGGTCGACCGAATGCCGACGTGCTGCGGCCATGGGCCAACGGCCAAGACTTGGCCGGTAGGCCATCCGATACTTGGATCATCGATTTTGGGGTTGACATGAGCGAGACTGATGCTGCCTTGTACGAAACGCCTTTTGCGCACGTACTTGAACATGTCAAACCCGTGCGCGAGCTTGTCAACCGTGCGGGGCACCGGCGTTATTGGTGGCGCCATGGAGAACCACGTGTAGCCATGCGCCGCGCAATGGCCGGGTTGTCGCGCTACATCGCCACACCACGTGTCGCCAAACATCGCTTCTTCGTCTGGCTGCCAGCAGCGGTGTTGCCTGACTCCCGCCTATACGCCATCTGCCGGGCGGACGATTGCACCTTTGGCGTGCTCTCCTCGCGCCTGCACACCGCGTGGGCACTGGCCAATGCGTCGCGCCATGGTGTTGGCAATGACCCGACCTACAACGCCCACGACTGCTTCGAAACCTTCCCCTTCCCCGCTGGCCTCACGCCTGCCGACAACGCGCATCAGGCAACGGAGGCCACCGCCAGCGGCGCGCTGATCCCCGCGCGCATTGCGGACGCGGCCTGCCGCGCGGCGGCCTGCCGCATCGCCGAGGCCGCCAAGCGCCTGAGCGACCTGCGCGAAGCGTGGCTGAACCCGCCCGAGTGGGTCGAATGGGTCATCACCCCCGAGGAGGAGCAAGCAGGCTTCCCGCGCCGCCCCGTGCCCCGGCCAGGCTTTGAGGCCGAACTCAAAAAGCGCACCCTGACCAACCTGTACAACGCCCGCCCGGCGTGGCTGGCCCACGCCCACCGGGAACTCGACGCAGCCGTGGCCGCCGCCTACGGCTGGACGGACTACACGCCCGCCATGCCCGACGAAGAAATCCTGCGTCGGCTGCTCGCCCTCAACCACGCGCGGGCGGGGTAATGGACACCCACCCAGGGTTGCCATAGTCCCACAATGGGACTACACTGCCGTCCGTGCGAGTGATTGCCGTATCCACGCTGCGGGCCTTCTGGGAGCGCCATCCCGACGCTGAACAGCCGCTGAAGGCCTGGTATGAGGAGGCAAAGAGTGCGACCTGGACCCAACCCGCTGACATCAAGGCGCAGTACCGCAACGCCAGCGTGATGAAGAACCGTCGCGTGGTCTTCAACATCAAAGGCAATGACTACCGGCTGGTTGTGGCGATTGCCTACAAGTTGCAGATCGTTTACGTGAAGTTCGTCGGCACCCACAAAGAGTACGACGCCATCGATGCAGAAACCGTTGAAACGACCTGAACGGCCACCGAGGAAACACATGGACATCCGCGCTATCCACACCGAAGCCGACTACAGGGCCGCACTCCAGGAAATTTCGGCCTTGATGGAATCCGACCCTGATTTGGGCACGCCGGAGGGTGATCGCCTGGACATCCTGGTCACGCTGGTGCAAGCCTACGAAGCCAAACACATGCCCATCGCCGCGCCCGATCCGGTAGAAGCCATCAAATTCCGCATGGAGCAGAGCGGTCTGTCCGTCAAAGACCTGGAGCCGATCATCGGCAAGCGAAACCGCGTCTACGAAGTCCTGAACCGCAAGCGTCCGCTAACGCTTGCCATGATCCGACGCCTGCACAAGAGCTTGGGGATCCCCGCCAATGTGCTGATTGCCGAGACGACCGCAGGGTGATCGTCGAACACGCACCTTTGCTTGTGCATTGCAGCGGTAGCCGCCAGCCTACGGCTGGACGGACGATACGCCCGCACTGCCCGACGAGGACATTGTGCGCCGGCTGCTGGCCCGCAACCCCACGGGGGCGGACCAATCGACGCCTACACCGTCTAGCGCCGCGAGGCCATCGCGCGTATTGCGCCGCTGGCGCTCAGTTGAGCACTTCGACGTCGCTGCGCACCACCAGCAACCCGTAATCGCGGTCAAAGGGTTGCAGCGCGTCCATTAAGCGGTCGCTCAAGGCCAGGTCGCACATCACCTCGATGCGCACGTTGGCGCTCATGCGCCAGTTGCCGCTGCGCACGCCGTGGGTGCCACGGCCGCGGCAGTCGCTGACCGTGTAGCCGACGATGCCGAGTTTGTCGAACTCGCGGATCACCAGCGGCTCCAGCACCGCCTCGCAAAAAATCGTGACCAGTTTGTAGGCCTTGGCCATGGGGGATCAGCCCGGTAAGAAGGTGCGGGCCATCCACAGGTAGATGGGGATGCCCACGAACAGATTGAATGGGAATGTTACCCCAAGCGAGGCGCCGATGGACAAGGCCGGGTTGGCCTGCGGCACCGCGATGCGCATGGCCGCCGGCGCGGCGATGTACGAGGCGCTGGCGTAGAGCGTGGCCAGCAACGCGCCGTTGCCCGCCGAAAAGCCCAGGTAGCGCGCGGTGACGATGCCGATGCAGGCCGACACCAGGGGCATCACCATCGCAAAGCCGACCAAAAACGCCCCGTACGAGCGAAACGCGGCGATGCGCGACGCGGCCACCAGCCCCATCTCGAGCAGGAACAACGCCAACAGGCCCTTGAAGGCGTCCTTGAACACCGGTGCGATGGGTTCGTAGCCCTTTTCGCCGGCGACAAAACCGATGACCAGGCCACCGATCAGCAGCAAAATGCTCTTGCCGAAAAAGACCTCGTGCGCGAGCCGCCCCCAGTGGATGCGCGCCAGCGCCGCCAGCCCCCCGCCCTGCCCTTCGCGCTGGTCACCCAGCCGCGCCAGCACCACGCCCAAGATGAGCGCCGGCATTTCCAGCAGGGCCAGGTACACGACCATGTAGCCGTCGTGCTGCCACTGCCGCTCCATCAGCGTGGCCACCGCCACCGAATACGTCACCACACTGACCGAGCCGTAGTGCGCCGCGATGGAGGCGGCGTCGTAGTGGCTGAGCCGTCCGACGAAGCGCAGCACCGGAAACGCGATGACCGGGATCAGCATGCCGGCGGCCAACACGATGGCGCTGCTGCCCACGAGCTGCCCCAGCGGGTACTTGGACAGCTCCACGCCACCTTTGAGCCCAATGGCCAGCAGCAGGTAGATGGACAACGCCTCGTAGATCGCAGCCGGGATCTTGAGGTCGGACTTGCTCAGGCCTGCCAACAAACCCAGCAGGAAAAACAGCACAATCGGGTCGAACACCATGGTCGTCAAGCACCTCGTCGGGGCAGGTTAGGGGCCTGGCAGCGGCGAGCTCAATCATCCTTGCCAGTGGCGCAGGTAGTCGTGCAGCAGCTCACGCACGGCCTGCGCCTTGATGACCAGACCCAAGTCGATCATTTCGCTGCCGGTGGCCTGCAACGACGTGCTGGCCGGCACCGGCGCGGGCGACAAACGCAGCGATTCTTCCCGAAAAAACACCGCCGCGACGACGCCGGCCAGCCACAGACCGCTGCCGTCGGCGGCGCGCACGAACACCGGCGAGCCGCTGGAGCCCGGGTACACCGCCGCGTCGATGAGAAATTCCGCGCGGCCCTCGAAGTCCACCCCCGGCGGGGTGGCCGTGGTGCCGCGGCGCAGGATCGGCAGCGCGTTGACCTGGTCCCACACGCCACTGGGGTAGCCGACAAACCACACCTCCTCCAGCGCGTCGAGGCGCTGCAAGCGCTCGGCATCGGCCAAGGCGGCGCTGTCGATCGGCTCCACGTACAGCGGCGCGCCCTGTGCGGCGGCGGCGTCCAGCAGGGGCTGCAGCGGAAGCACCGCCAAATCCACCGCCGGGTCGGGATGGCGGTGCCACGCCTCGCTGAACTCGTCGATGCGCACTTCGAAGCGGCTGCCCAGCAACGGTTGCCCCTGGTGCGCCAGCGCGAACACCAGCGAGCCGCGCACGACGTCGTCGACCAGGTGCCGGTTGGTGACGACGAAGGCGGTGCGCCCGCGCGCGTGCACGTGCGACACGACGAACGCGGTGCCGGTGCCGCTGCCGCCGTCGGCCATTTCGGTCTCGACGCGCACGGTGTGGAACAGCAGCCGCTTGGCCGGGGTGTCGACGGCCCAGGGGTTGCGCGGGAGGGCTTCAGAAACCATGGTTCACCCCAGCGTCACGGTGCGCGCTTGTCGGTTGATCTGCGCCACGGCCCGCTCGGCCGCCGCCAGCGCCTCGGCCGCCTCGGCCTCGCTGCCCATCATCATCAGGCGACCAAAATTGCCAAAGGGCTTGACGTCCACCAGCGTGACGTTGGCCGCCTTTTCGGCTTCGTTGGCGGCGTAGACGACGTAGCCCGCCGGCTCGCACTCGAAGATGAACAGCGTTTTGCCCGGCAGCAGCATCGAGCCGCGGCGCAACTGGCGGTTGATCAGCGTGGCGTGGTCGGGCGTGACGGCACGGATGTTTTCGGCCCAGGCCACGCGGCACGGCAGGCGGTCTTCCAGCCGGGCGCCGAGCTGCTGCAGGATGATGTCGCCCGCAGCCAGCACTTCGCTTTGGTTGCGGTAGTGGATCTCCATCGAGCCAAAGGCGCGCTCGACCACCTGCTCGCCCATGCGCACGTTGGTGGCCTTGAGCGCGATGTCGCTGAGGCGGTGCACCGCCATGCCGGGGGCGACCTCGATCCACATGCAGGCATCGCCCGGCACCGGCAAAAAGCCCTGCGACGAGGTGCCCAGGTACGACGCCAGCTGCGGCTGCAGCGCATCGATGAAGACAAACGTGCGCAACTGCACGCGGGCACGGTCGGCCGACGGGCTCATCGCGTCAACCCCAGGTACAGGGTGGGCAGCACCTCGGGCAGCCGCTGCACCCGCTCCACCACCGTGTAGTGCCGCGGCCCAAAAATGCGCTGCACGTAGGCGTCGGCATGTGGATCCAGCGTCAGGCAGTAGCTGACGATGCCGTCGCGCTTGAGCTCCTGCACGGCACGCTGCGCGTCCAGCCGCAGGTACTGCGGGTCGCGCACGTCGACGTCGGCAGGTTCGCCGTCGGTGAGCACGAAGACGATCTTTTTGCGCTGCGGCTGGCGCTTGAGCTGTTGGCCGGCGTGGCGCAGCGCCGCGCCCAGCCGGGTCGAGTACGCGCCTTCCAGCCCCGCCAGGCGCGCCTTGGCCGCGTCGCCCCAGGGCTCGCGAAAGTCCTTGACGCGCAGGTAATGCACGTCGTGCCGCCCGTCGGAGCGAAAGCCGTGGATGGCGAAGCGGTCGCCGATGCGCTGCAGCGCCTCGGCCAGCAGCGCCGCCGCACTGCGCGTGAGGTCCAGCACCGTATGTTCGCTGCCGCGCACGGGATCGTTGGCCGAGGCCGACAGGTCCAGCAGCAGCAGCACCGCCACGTCACGCGTGTGCAGCCGGTGCTGCATCATGATGCGCGGGTCGGGCTGCTGACCCATGCGCAGGTCCACCCAGGCGCGCACGGCCGCTTCGACGTCGAGCTCGTCGCCGTCTTCGACCTTGCGGATGCGCTGCAGGCCCTGCGGCGCCATGGCTTCGATGAGGTGGCGCAGCCGCTGCACGATCGGTCGGTGCTCGGCCAGCAACGCCTCGATACGCTCGACCTCGCCCGGCTGGGCGTGGCGCTCCAGCACCGTGACCCAGTCGGGGCGCTCGAGCTGGATTTGGTAATCCCACTCGGGGTAATGCACGGGGTCGGCCACCGGCGGGCGGCCCAGCAGCGAGTTGATGGTGACGCCTTCTTGGTCGAGCCAGAACTCGGTGGGCAGGATCCACACTTCCTGCGCGTCGTCGCCGGCGAATTCGACGTCGACCTCGTTGACCATTTCCATGATGTTGACCTTGCGGCGCACCTGCTGCTGGCGCGCCCAGGTTGCGGCCAGCGCCACCGATTCGTCGTAGGCGCCGCTGGCCCAGATGGCGCGGTTGTCGTCACGGTACAGGGCGCGCTGGCCATCGAGCCGCGCCGAAAACGCCGGCCAGCCCTCGGCCGCGATGCGCGCGCGCAGGGCCTGGGCCAGCTCAAGGCCGGTGGCTAGGCTGCGGGTGGGGTCGTCCAGGTCGGGCCAGGCCGCCAGCGCGGCCACGCCCTGTTGCACCCAGGGGTCGGTGTCGGCCTGGGCGGCGTCGGGGTCGAGCCACGCCAGCGCCAGGCGGTTGATCAGGTCGCCCGCGCGGGTCGGCGGGTGCACCGGCGCGGGGTGCAGCGCGCGCCACTGCTGGCGCAGCTTCGGGAAGCGCCGCAACGCCGCGGCCTCCACGCGCGCGTCTTCGACCAGCTCCACCACGGCCTTGGTCAGCGCATCCAGCCCCTCGTCCGGCAGCGGCGCGCGCGCAAACACCAGGTGCGCCGCCGCGTGGTTGGCGGCGGCACGGTACACGTCCAGCGCCGCCACGCCAGGGCCGCCCTCGCCCTGCGGGTGCACGTCGTCGTAGGCGTCGGCGATGTGGATGACGAAGTGCTCGATGTAGGGCCGCAGCCCCTCGCGCGACTCGAAGTCGCCGGCGGTGGGGCGCAGAAAAAAGTCGCGCCCCCACAACGCGCGCAGGTACAGGTTGAGGCGGCGTTGGATGTCGACGAACAGCGTGCCGCGCCGCTCCTGCTGCAGCACGGCCAGCGCGTCGGCGCTTTGCAGGCTGAAGTAGCGCCGCTGACCCTCGACGTCGCTGCGGTAGGCCTGCGCGCCCCACTGCACCCAGCGCCGCAGGCCACCCAACGTGAGCTGCTCCAGCAGCCGGGGCAGGTTTTCCAGCATCGGGCGCAGGCCTTGGGGCGCTTGCGCCAGCATGATGCCCAGCACGCTCAAAAACTGGCGAAACAGCTCCTGGTCGCCCAGGCGCAGCGCGGCGGTGGGCGCGGTCTGCACGATCAGCGTCAGCACCTGGCCGGAGGTCTTGGACGCCATCGACAGCAGGAAGTTGACCAGGTCGGGCAGCACATCCTCGCCAATGGCGCGCGCCAGCGCCGGCATGTGCTGGATGAAGCTGACCACCAGCTCCTCACCACGGCCCAGGTGGTGCAGCGCCAGCGCCCCTTTGAGGTAGTTGTCCAGTCCACGCGACGACAGCGCCCGCGCGGCCTCCTGCCACGCGCCGCGCAGCACGTCCTGCGCGCCGTGGGGCAGCTCGGCCAACAGTTCGGCGTGGTCGTCGAGGTGGATGGTCATGGCCGTCGGCGTCGGCTCAGAAGTACGTCGTCACGGCGGCGTCGAGCGCGTCGCGCATGTCGGCGTCGTCGGTGATCGGGCGCACCAGCGCCATGCGGCACGCCGACAGCGCCGGCACCCCCTGCGCGATGAGGCTGCCGGCATGGATCAGCATGCGCGTCGAAATGCCCTCATCCAGCCCGTGCCCTTTGAGGTTGCGGGCGCGCTCGGCGATGTGCACGAGCTTGCCAGCGGTGTCGCGGTCCACCCCGGACTCGTGGGCGACGATCTCGGCCTCCACCTCGTGCTCTGGGTAGTCGAAGTCAAGCGCGCCAAAGCGCTGCTTGGTGGACTGCTTGAGGTCCTTCATCAGGCTTTGGTAGCCGGGGTTGAACGAAATGACGAGCTGAAAGTCGGGATGCGCTTCGATCACCTCGCCTTTTTTCTCCAGCGGCAGCATGCGCCGCTTGTCGGTCAGCGGGTGGATGACGACGGTGGTGTCCTGGCGCGCCTCGACCACCTCGTCCAGGTAGCAAATGGCGCCATAGCGCGCGGCCAGCGCCAGCGGCCCATCCTGCCAGCGCGTGCCGCTGGCGTCGAGCAAAAAGCGCCCCACCAGGTCGGAGGCGGTCATGTCCTCGTGGCACGCCACGGTGATGAGGGGCTTGCCCAGCTTCCACGCCATGTATTCGACGAAGCGGGTCTTGCCACAGCCGGTGGGGCCTTTGAGCATCATCGGCATGCGCACAGCGTAGGCCGCTTCGTACAGCGCCACCTCATCGCCGACCACGCGCCAGTAAGGCTCGCGGGTGATGCGGTAGGCGGCCAGCGGGTCGGTGTCGCCGGACGGTGGCACGACGGCGGCCGTGGGGCGCAGCGCGGCCGCAGGCGGGTCGTCGGCCACGCCGGGGGCCAACGCCGCGGCGCTGGCACGCTGCTGCGTGCGCGCTGCGTACAGGCGGCGGGTCAGGGTGTTCATGGTGCTGCGGTAGGGGTTCAAAGCGTCAATCGGGCCAGACACGCCGTGGAAACAGCTCGTGCGCGCTGGGGGCGGGGGTGGTGGGGTCCGTCGCCGTGGTCGCAGGGCTGGGCGCCGCCGCAGGCTGCGGCGCGGGGGCCGCGGTGCGGGCGCGCCGCGGCTTGGACGCCACCGGGGCGGGCGTCTCGGTCGCGGGGGGCGCAGCAGGCTCGGTCTGGTTGCGCCGCGCCCCACGCACACTGGCCACCAAACGTTGGGCGGTGGGTCGGGTGGTCATGTTTGCATCTCCTCGATCACGGCTTCGATATCGGCCACCGCCGCAGCGGCGCGCGGCCCCAGTTCGTACACACTGACCCCCTGCAACGCCGCGGTACGGTACACGGCGCGGCGGCGCACCACCGCCCGCAGCGCGGGCAGGCCGAATTCGCGCAAGGCGTCGTGCATCGCGGTGGACAGGGCGCTGCCCGGTTCGAGCTGGTTGATGACGAGCCACGCGCGCAGCGTCGGCCGACGGCGGCGCTCGGCCTGGATCACGTCGACCAACTGCCAACTGGCCCACAGGTCCAGCGGCGAGGGCAACACCGGCACCAACACGGCGTCGGCCTGTTGCAGAGCGCGCCCTGCGGCGGCGTGTTCCACGCTGGGGGGGCAGTCCCACACCAGGTGCGCCACGTCGTCGTCCTGCCAAGCGCGCTCACCCTGCGCGACGTCCCAGCCGCTGACGGTGGCGCACCATTGGGCAGCGGAGCCTTGAGGATCCAGGTCGCCCAGCCGCGTGCGGCCACGCCGCGCCAGCCCGGCGGCCAACTGCACCGCCAGCGTGGTTTTGCCCGTGCCACCCTTGGTGTTGAGCACGGCCAGCCGCCGCGGCAAGGACGCCGTCATGCCACGGTGCCCTCGGCCGCCGCCGCAATGCGCTGGGCCAGCGTACGTTCGGCGTCCCCCAACGCGCCGTCGGCGGCCGCGATGGTGACGTTGACGTACGTGGTCCCAAAACTGATGTTCTGGGGTGCCAGACCCAACGCTTCCTGCACCGCAGCGATCCGGTCGAGAAACGCTCGCGTGTCGGCGTAGCAGCTGAACACGAAGCGCCGAAACAGCGCCGGGGGGCGTCCTTGTTCGGTCCAGCCTTCGGGTGTGGTGTCGCTCATCGGCATCCCCTTGCGATGGGTTCACGCCCCGGCGGGGCCGGGGTGTTGGCTCCAGGTGCGGTAGTGCTGGGCCTCGTCGTGCGCCAGCTCGCGCAGCAGCGCCTCGCTGGCGGTGTCCCGCACCCGCCGCGCATGGTCAGCGGCGTCCTGGTACAGCACCACCGCGGTTTGCTCCAGTTGCCGGTTCAGGGTGGCAAAGTCACCGACGCCACGCCCCAAGCGCGCGGGCGTCAACACACCCGCCGAGGGGGCCACCCCGAGCTCGATCAGCCGCTGCATCAGGCGCTGGGCATGGTCGAGCTCGTGCATGGCTTCTTCGTGGAGCTGGTCGGCCAGCTCGGGCTGGCCGCTCAGACGCGCCAGCACCGACTGCGCCAGGTACTGCTGCACGGCACTGAACTCGTGCTGCAGCGCCCGCGTCAACCACCCCAGCACACGCGCGTCGGCCGCCATGGCAGTGTCTCCGTCGTGCGCGTGGCTCAACTGCGGGTGGAGGTGATCTCGGCGTCGCGGCCGCCGCCGCTGGCATCCGGCTTGGTGGGCAGGATGCCTTCGACTTCGCTGTGCACGCGCGCGATGATGTGGGCCGCCACCAGGCCATCACCCACACGCTCGCAGGCATCAGCGCCCGCGCGCACCGCCGCGTTGACCGCGCCCGTCTCGCCGCGCACCATCACCGTCACGTAACCGCCCCCGACGAACTGGCGGCCGATCAGCCGCACCTCCGCCGCCTTGGTCATCGCGTCGGCCGCTTCGATCGCCGGCACCAGCCCGCGCGTCTCGATCATGCCCAGGGCTATGCCCGTCGTATTTGCCATGGTCACACTCCTTGTGTTGGGCCGACCAGCGCCGCCTTGGGCAGGCGGCGGCTGGGCAAGCCAGCGCCATCAGACGGTGGGCGCGGTGGGCAGGATGCCTTCGACTTCGCTGTGCACGCGCGCGATGATGTGGGCCGCCACCAGGCCATCACCCACACGCTCGCAGGCATCAGCGCCCGCGCGCACCGCCGCGTTGACCGCGCCCGTCTCGCCGCGCACCATCACCGTCACGTAACCGCCCCCGACGAACTGGCGGCCGATCAGCCGCACCTCCGCCGCCTTGGTCATCGCGTCGGCCGCTTCGATCGCCGGCACCAGCCCGCGCGTCTCGATCATGCCCAGGGCAATACCCGTCGTGTTTGCCATTGCTTTACTCCTCGTGGTCACTTTGCTGCTGAAACACCTGAGCCGATCGGCTCACCCCTTGCTCGCTCCGGGCGCCGTGCCCGGGGCTCGATGCTCGTGTACCGCCACCGCGTTGGCGCCGTCGCCCTCGTCCCAGTGGTCGATGATTCCGCAAATCGTCAAATCCGTCATGCACGTTGTGTCGGGCATGGCCAAGCGCGCCGCACTGCCGGTGGTGGCGAACACCCAGCGCCCCACCGGCACGCCCACCGGGTCGGTGGCCACCGACAGCGCCCCCTGGGCGCTGCGCACGACGCGCAGGCTGGCCTGCCCCAAGCCCGGCACACGCCGGGTGCACACCAACTCGTCGACCACGCGCACGATGTCCATCGGCTCACCCCTCGGGATTCCAGTGGTCGATGATGCCGACGATGGTCAGGTCGGACGGAAAGTCCTTGGAGCCGGCCGCTTCGCGCGCCGCCGACGAGCCCACACAAATCACCCAGTCCCCCGGCACACAGCCCACGGCATCGACCGCAACGCTGCGCGCACCACCGGCTTTTTCTTGCACCACCAGCAGCGGCCGGTGACCAAACGCCTCGATGCGGTTGGTCGACACCAGGGTTTTTTCCACGCGCATGATCTTCATCGTCGTCCTCGCCCATGCCCGCTTCAATGCCCGGCCAACACCACGTCGTCGTCGATCAGCGCCACGGTTTCGGAGCCATGACGGTCGCTGACGGCGACGCGGCAATGCAGTTGCCCACGCCCATCCCAAGACGGGTAGCGCGCCCGTATCGCGGCCACCACACGCTGCCCGCGCTCGATCGCGCGCTGGCGCGCCCCCGGCACCCGCCCGCTGTAGCTGAAGTGCACCAGCACCGGCAACGCCAGGCCACGGCGCAGGTTGAGGCCCGTGAAGATCTTGACGCCGACGTCCAGGTCGGCCGCCCCCTCTTCCACGGTGTCCAGGTGCGCGTGGTAGTACTGGTTGCGCAACTGCAACGGCGGCAGGGCGTCGCCCACGCAGACGAACGCTTCATCGTGGCCCACGACGGCGTAGCGCCCCGCGTGGTAGGTGATCACGTATTCGATCTGCGACAGGTTGGCCTGCAGCCACAGCGCCGCCAGCCGCGCCAGCCCGTCGTCACCCGGGGCGCGCATCAACACGCCCCCAAGGTCACGCACATGCGCCGCCACGGCATCGTGCACGCGCTGACGCGCCTGAGCCGCGTCCAAGCCCAGCGTCTCGCGGTACAGCGTGGCGGCATCCAAAAAGCGCTCGGCATGCAACTGCCCGCGTGCATCGGGCAGGTGGATGCGGATCGCGTCCAGGTCGGTGTCCACGCCGACCAACATCACCAGCGGAGCGGCGCCTGCACCGAAGGTGTTGTCGACCGCCGCGCGCAGGGCATGCAGCCGCTCGATGGCGGCCGCCACCGCGCGCGCGTCGTGGCTGCCATGGGCCGCGCAGCCTTCTTGCTGGGGATGCGACGAGCTGAAGTGGTACACCGCCACCTTCAGGTAGTCCAGCGCCTCGCCGCCGGGCAGCAGCCCCGTCACGCGCTCGAGCTCGCGCTGGGTCCAGTCCTGCACGTCCAACTCGACGTCGAACAGCGCGCCGGCGTACGCTTTGACCACCACGCCCTCGCTGGGGGCCGTGCGCAGCACGAACGGCAGCACCCCCTGCAGGCGCCCATCGGCGCACGGGCTGACGTCGAGCGTGTGCACGCCGCACGCACGCAGCGTGTCGGCCTGGATGGGCAAACGGGCCCGCCAGGGAGCGCTGTCTTGGTCGCTGAGGCGCACGCAGCGCCGGATCGTTTCGAACATCGCATGCGCGTGCAACGCCGCCATGTCCACGCCCGCCACCCAGGCGCTTTCCAGCGCCGCCAGCGGCCACTGCAGGTCCAGGCGCTGTTGCGCCAGCGCCTGCGCGCGCTCGACAAAGTCACGTTCGTGTTGCCAGGCCGACATCGTGCGCAGGGTGTCTTCGATCGCCTCGAAGCGCCCGCGCAGGGTCTGCTCGTACGCATGCAGGCGGGCGTTGAGCTCGACGTCCACCAGCGCGTGGCGGCACGGCTGCCCCGCCCCCGGCACGCAGGCCGGGTTGGGCAGCACCCCGTGCGCGGTCGGCAGCACCTGCGCCGCCGCCGTCAAGCCTTGACGGGGCAGCGCGGCCGCGTGGCGGCGCTGCAGGGCCAGTTGACGTTTGCGCGTGTCCATGGTCGAGCTCGGCTGTGCTGGATGGGTCTGACCTCAGCCGCGCGCCCCGCCGGAGACGGTCACCACCGCGCCGCGCGGCGTGTTGCCGCTGGAGCCTGTGATCGGGCTCATCGGCACCTCGTCGCGTTCGATGGCGCGCAGGTGGCGCGCCTGCGCCCCCAGCGGCCGGGGCATGCCGCGCTGGGTCGGGTTGCGCACCATCGCCGACGCACCTTCGGTGCCGGTGACGCGCCGCTCGCTGCCCCACGCGTCGCCGGTGATGCGCACGCCCTGCGGCGCCGCCCCCTCACCCGTGACACGCTGCGCAGCCGGCGCCGCCTGCGTGGACGGCACCGACCACGTTGCCTGGGTGGCCGCACCGTGACGGAATTCGGGGGTGCCCGTGATCAAGCCTTGCGCTTTCATCCCAGGCCCCGTGACACGCAGACCCGCGTCGTCCCCACCGGCGCTGCCGGTGATGCGCTGGCGCCGCTGCCACGCCTGCTGCGCCGGCGTTTGCACGCTGAAGCCCTGCGGAGGCGGCGGCGCATCGGTCTGGGCCAGTTCGGGGTAGCGCGTCAGCCAACGACCGCTCAACGTGCACCCCCCGCTCAAGTTGTCCGGGCCCACGTAAGGCGTGCCGGTCACCGGCTCACACGCCCCACGCTCGTCACCCGTGATGCGGCCACCGCCCGTGCCCGGACTGTCACCGCTGACGGTGGCCAACGCAAAACCCGCGTCCTGCCGCCCCACCGTTTCGGCGCTGGCGGCCGCCGGGCGCGGCTGCGCCTGCTGCGTCGACTCCGCTGCGTGCGAAGACGCTTGCAGCGCGCCCGCCGGCAGGGGCGAGCCGCGGCGCGACGCCGTGCCCGCGCGCACCCCTGCCTGCCCCTGCAGCGCGAACGCGTACTGGGTGCCCGAGATGGGACGCTGCGCGCCCGCTTCGTTGCCCGTGACCTTGGGGCTGCGGCCCACCGGTGTGCCGGTCACCTCGTTGTCACCGCGCGACGACATCACGCTGACCTTGTGTGGCGCGCGCGCCTGCACCTGCTCACACACGGCTTGGTCCTCGGCGGCGAGGTAACGCGTACCGGTGATGCCACGGCACGCCCCCGTCTCGTTGCCGGTGACCTTGGGGTTGAGCCCCGGATGGCTGCCCGTGACCGCGCGCCCACGCTCGGTGTGGGTTTCGACCACCTTGGGCGGGGCCGGCTGGGGACGGGTGGCGCACCAAGCCTCAAACTGCTCCTGCCCGATGTATTCGGTGCCGGTGACGTGGCGGCAGGTGCCCGCTTCCATGCCGGTCACCTTGGCGCTGCGCTCCACCTGGGTGCCGCTGACGCGCTGCCCGGACAGCGTATGCCCCTCTTCGGTGTGCGCGGCGTCGCGCACGGCCGCGGTGTTGCGCACGCGCCCGCTGGGCCGCACGGCGGCCGCCGGTTGGGTGGACGCGGCCAGACCGGCCCGCCCGGTCAACGCCAGCAGCGTGCGGCGCTGCATGGCCAGTTGCCGCCCCGTGGCGCCTTTTTGCAGCGCCTCGCGCCAATCGCGGTCGGGCATCGTGGTGGCCAGGCGGGTGGCTTGCGCCACACGCGTCAAGCCTGCTTTGCCCTCCCGCGCCAGCGCCGCGCGGCGGGCCTGCGCCAGCGCGCGGCCCGTGGGCGGCAACACGCGCGGCTTGTCATCCGTGGTGGGTCGCGCCTGGGCCGCCTGCGGCGTGACGGCCGCGGCCAACATGCGCGCCACCCCGTCTTCGGCAGCCGCCGTGGCGCACGCGCCGCTGCCTCCGCACCCACAGCCACATCCTTGGGACGCAGCCGCCTGTTGCGGCGCCGCGGCACGCCGTGCCATCGCGCTGCGCAGCGTCGGCAGCGCCGCGCGCCCTTGCTGCGCCAAGGCCTGCCGCCGCTGGCGCGCCAGCTCACGCCCGCTAAGGGCAGCCTTCACCACCGTCCCGTCCATGGGGGACTCCTTTTCCACGATTGGTCAGACCCTGCATACGGCCAGGCGCACCCGTGCGCCAGCCGTGCCCATCAGCGGTAGACGACGAACGTCAAGCCCTGGCTTTGCGCGTAGTTGTCGTAGGCGACGAAACGCACCATGTGGTTGGGGAATTCACGGTGGCAGGCCTCAATCTCGGCCAGCACCGCGTCCACCGACTGCTCGCCGAACATCGGCAGCTTCCACATGTACCAGTAGCTCTCTTTGGCGGGGGTGCCGCGCTCGGTGTGCTCCACCGCGGGGTTCCAGCCTTGGGCCAGCGCGTAGGCGATTTGCCGGCGCACCTGCTCGGGCGTCATCTGCGGCAGGTACGAGAAGGTTTCGTGCTTGAGGGACTGCTTGTAAGCTTGCATGATGGGTCTCCTGACAAGGGGTTCGGTTCCGTGCGAGGGCGATCACTTGTGTTGCACGTCGAGCTTGTCGACGACATCGAACTCGAACTTGATCTCCTTCCAGGTCTCCATCGCGATCTTGAGCTCGGGCGAGTGCTGCGCCGCCGCGGTCAGGATCTCCTTGCCTTCTTTTTCGAGGTTGCGGCCCTCGTTGCGCGCCTGCACGCAGGCTTCCAGCGCGACGCGGTTGGCGTGCGCGCCTGCGGCGTTGCCCCACGGGTGGCCGAGCGTGCCGCCGCCAAACTGGAACACCGCGTCGTCACCGAAGATGCTCAGCAGCGCCGGCATGTGCCACACGTGGATGCCACCCGACGCCACCGCAAACGCGCCCGGCATCGAGCCCCAGTCTTGGTCGAAGAAGATGCCGCGGCTGCGGTCTTCGGGCACGAACGACTCGCGCAGCAGGTCCACCCAACCCAACGTCGCCTGACGATCACCTTCGAGCTTGCCCACCACGGTGCCGGTGTGCAGGTGGTCGCCGCCCATCAGGCGCAGCACCTTGGTCAGCACACGGAAGTGGATGCCGTGGTAGGGGTTGCGGTCGATCACGGCGTGCATGGCACGGTGCACGTGCAGCAGCACGCCGTTTTCGCGGCACCAGTTGGCCAGACCCGTGTGGGCGCAGAACCCCCCCGTGAGGTAGTCGTGCATGATGATGGGCGCGCCGATCGACTTGGCGTACTCGGCCCGCTTGTACATCTCCTCAGGCGTCGGCGCGGTGACGTTGAGGTAGTGCCCCTTGCGCTCACCCGTTTCACGCTCCGCCTTCTCGATGGCCTCCATCACGAAGTCGAAGCGCTGCTTCCAGCGCATGAACGGCTGGCTGTTGACGTTTTCGTCGTCCTTGGTGAAGTCCAGACCGCCGCGCAGGGCTTCGTACACGGCGCGGCCGTAATTCTTGGCCGACAGGCCGAGCTTGGGCTTGATCGTGCAGCCCAGCAGCGGGCGGCCGTACTTGTTCATCAGATCGCGCTCGACCTGGATGCCGTGCGGCGGGCCACCGCAGGTCTTGACGTACGCGATCGGGAAGCGCACGTCTTCCAGGCGCAGCGAGCGCACCGCCTTGAAGCCGAACACGTTGCCCACGAGCGACGTGAACACGTTGACCACCGAGCCCTCCTCGAACAGATCGATCGGGTAGGCGATGAACGCATAAAACGCCGTGTCGTCGCCCGGCACATCCTCGATGCGGTAGGCACGGCCCTTGTAGTAGTCCAGATCGGTCAGCAGGTCGGTCCACACCGTGGTCCAGGTGCCGGTGGAGGACTCGGCGGCCACCGCCGCGGCGGCCTCCTCGCGGTCCACGCCGGGCTGCGGCACGATCTTGAACACCGCCAGCAGGTCGGTGTCCAGCGGGGTGTAATCGGGCATCCAGTACGTCTGGCGGTATTCCTTGACGCCGGCGTTGTAGGTCTTGACGGCCATGCTCACTCCTCGGGTATCGTCGGTGGCGGTTGCGTTGTCCCGTCGTGACGGGGCTGAGGCGAATCGTAGGCACGACATCCATTTTTGAAAAGTAAAATATTCAAACCGTTTTGTTTTATCTTCATAAACGATGAACCCGCGCCACCTCACCCTGCACCAACTGCGCATCTTCCGCGCGGTCGCCGAACAAGGCAGCTTCGCCCGCGCCGCCGAAGCCCTGCACCTGGCCTCCCCGACCCTGTCGCTACAGGTCAAGCAGTTGGCCGAGGTGGTGGGGCAGCCGCTGTTCGAGCAGATCGGCCGGCGCATCTACCTGACGGCGGCGGGGCGCGCGTTGGCCGAAGCGGCGGTCGACGTTGACGATCGGCTGCGCCGCTTGGCCGAGGACATGGCCGCGCTGCAGGGCGTCGAAAAGGGCAGCGTGCGGCTGGCGATCCTGACCACCGTGAAGTACGTCGTGCCGAAGTTGTTGGGCAGCTTTGCCGCGGCGCATCCGGGCATTGAGGTGGCCATGGTGGTGGGCAACCGCGACACGCTGCTGCAGCGCTTGGGCGCCAACCGGGACGACCTCTACATCCTGGGCCAGCCGCCGCAGGACTGGAACGTGGTGTGTGAACCGTTCGCCGACAACCCGCTGGTGGTGGTGGCGCCCCCGTCGCACCCGCTGGCGCGCGAGCGCGCCATCGACCCGCGACGCTTGGCGGGCGAGCCCTTCATCCTGCGCGAACCCGGCAGCGGCACGCGCGCCACCATGCAGCGCTTTTTCGACGCACTTGGGGTGCCCCTGCGCGCCCGCCTGGAGGTGGGCAGCAACGAGGCCATCAAGCAAACCGTGGCCGGGGGGCTAGGGTTGGCGGTGCTGTCGGCCCACACGGTGGTGGCCGAACTGGCGCTGGGCGAGCTCGTGCAATTGGACGTCCAGGGCTTTCCGCTGCTGCGCCAGTGGCACGTGGTGTACCCACGGGGCAAGCGCCTGTCACCCGCAGCCGCCGCGTTCAAGGATTGGCTGTATGCCCATCGGGATCAGGCGGTGGCGACGGCGCTGCGGCGCTCGGCGCCCGCTCGGCGTGCACGCGGTCGATCCGCCGCCCCTGCATCGAACGCACCGTGAGGCGCCAGCCCGCCACCTCCACCGTGTCACCCACCTGCAGCAAATCCCCCGCCACCGTCTGCATCAGCCCCGCCAACGTGGCGTAGCGGTCGTGTTCCTCGTCAGGCAGCGCCGCGATGTCCAGGCGCGACTTGAACTCGTGCGCTGGCATGGCGCCGTCGAACAACCACGACCCATCCGGCTGCGGCGTCGCCCACGCGTCGTGCGGCTCGGCGCTGAACAGCTCGCCCGTGATCGCCTCCAGCAAGTCCAGCGGGGTGAGCAAGCCCTGCACCTCACCGTACTCGTCCACCACGAACACCATGCGCATGGCGCGGGCACGGAACTGCTCCAGCAGGTCAAGCGCCGTCAGGGTCTCCGGCACAAACACCGCAGCTTCAGCGTCGCGGTGCCAGTCGTCCTCGCGGCCACCCGCTTCGTCCAACGCCATCAGGTGCGACAGGTGAATGACCCCCAGCACATCGTCCAAGCCGCCCCGGCACACCGGGTACCACGAGTGTCCCCCGTGGCGCGCCTGCACCAACACCTGCGCCAGGGGCAGACCGGCGTCGAGCCACTCGACTTCGGCGCGCGGCACCATCAGGCTGCTCAGCGGCCGGTCGTCCAGCGCCAGCACGTTGTGCACCATGCGGTGCTCCTGCCGCTCGATCACGCCGGCAGCCAAGCCTTCGTGCAGGCTGGCGTGGATCTCCTCCTCCGTCACCGTGCGGGCCGCGTCGGTGTCGATGCGCAGCAGGCGCAGCACCGCATGGGTGGTGGCCGACAGCAGCAGCACGAAGGGCTTGGCCACACGGGCCACACCGGCCATGGGCCGCGCCACCCAGCGCGCGACGGCTTCCGGGTAGAGCTGGCCAATGCGCTTGGGCACCAACTCGCCAAAGACGATCGTCAAGAACGTGATGGCCGCCACGACGATGGCCGTCGCGGACACCGAGGCGGTTACGTCGGACCACCCCCAACCGCGAAACCAGTCTGCCAGCCCGTCGCTGAACGCCGCCTCGCCCACGATGCCGTTGAGCATGCCGATGGATGTGATCCCCACCTGCACGGACGACAAAAACTGCGTCGGGTTGTCCAGCAGTTGCAGCGCGGTGCGGGCCCCCTTATCCCCCGCGTCGGCCAGGGCCGACAGGCGCGCCCGGCGGCTGGCCGCCAACGCCAACTCGGACATGGCAAACACCCCATTGAGCAGGGTCAAAAAGACGATCAGCAAGATATCCATAATGCGCGCCCATGGCACTATACTTGATTGGCGACGTCCAGGGCTGCGACGCCATGCTGCAACGCCTGCTGGACGAGGTGGGCTTCTCGCCCAGCCGCGACCGCTTCATCGTGTTGGGCGACTTGGTCAACCGCGGACCGCAATCGCTGGCCGCGTTGCGGCGCGTGATGCGCCTGGACGGCGCCGCCGACACGTTGTTGGGCAACCACGACCTGCACCTGCTGGCCGTGGCCGCGGGGGTGCGCCCGCCCCACCGCGGTGACACGCTGGACGACATTTTGGCGGCCCCCGACCGCGCCGCGCTGTTGGACTGGCTGGCCACGCGCCCCCTGGCGCTGCTCGAGCGCGGGTGGTTGCTCGTGCACGCCGGGGTGCTGCCGGGCTGGAGCGTCGAGCAAACATTGGCCCTGGCCGACGAGGTGCACGCCGTGCTGCGCGACCCCACCCAGCGCCACGCCTGGCTGGCGCAGATGTACGGCAACGAGCCGAGCCGCTGGGACGACGCCCTGGTTGGCCCGCCGCGCTGGCGCGTCATCGTCAACGCGCTGACCCGGCTGCGCTTTTGCACCCCTGCGGGCGAGATGGAGTTCGCCACCAAGGACGGCCGCGATGGCGCACCCGCGGGTTACCTGCCGTGGTTCGACGTGCCCGGGCGCGCCAGCGCGGGCACCCCGATCGCTTTCGGCCATTGGTCGACGCTGGGGTCGCTGGCGCGCGCCGACGTCCTGCCCCTGGACAGCGGCTGTGTCTGGGGCGGCGCCCTCAGCGCCGCCTGCCTGCCGGACGAACACTCGCCCCGGGACGCGCGCGCGGTCGAAATCATCCGCCTGCCGTGCCCCCAGGCGCGCCGGCCGGGGTAGCTGTCGGGGGCGGTCGTCAGGCTGCCAAGGCCACGGAGGTCAGCGGCAAATGAGACACCGACAAAGCACGCAAATCGACTTGTCGGCTGGCATGTTGGATGTCGATGCCGACGACTTGGCCTTGCGCGCCCACGTCAACCACGACACCCTCCCCCACCTCCAACGAATCGCGCGCTGGAGCATCGCTGAGGTGGATGTACAGCGAATCCGTCTGCGGGTCATAGTCCAGTCTCATGGCCGAAACCTCCTGTCCGGGAATGCGTTGTGCAAGGTCACGCCGTCGGCCAGTGTCACCACGCGCAAATAGTGCCCCAGCTCAGGCACCCACACCCAGTGACGTATTCGCCCATCGTCAGGCTGCACTTCACGCTTGATGGGCTGACGCACGCCGCTTCACACCACTCCAGTTTGAGGTACGCCCGTTTGAGCAGTACGTTGTGTCTGAAATAGTCGGTTTGCGGCAGCAAACCATCCACCGAGGACGAACGCCACCGAGCTCATGCCGAGGCTTTCGGTGAACCCTCGGCACTGGGCGGGTCTGCAAAGCGCAGCAGCGCGGCGACCTTGCGCTTGGGCCGGATGTAGGCCGACAGGCCTTTGGGCGCCGCGGGCTTGGCAGCCGCCTCCCAATCGGGTTTGACATCGGGCGGCAGCGACGGTTGGTACGGCCGGTCCAGCAGCGGATCCGCGGCCACCGCGGGCGCGCGTGCGGGCCGTGCCCGAGGCGCGCGCGCCGCCGCCGATGGCGCGTCGTGCGCTGGGTCGACCGCCGCCGCCTCGCCGCTGCGCCACAGGCGTTGCCCGTCGTTGCCGCGCGCGGGACGTGCGCGCCGCTCGTCCGGCAGCTCCAGAGGCTCAACCTCGACTTTGCGGCCGATAAGTTTTTCGATCTCGGCCACCTGACGCGCATCCCGTCCGGTCACGAACGAAAACGCCAGCCCCGACGCCCCCGCCCGCCCGGTGCGGCCGATGCGGTGCACATAGTCTTCGGCGTTGAACGGGATGTCCACGTTGAACACCGCCGGCACGTCCTTGATGTCCAGCCCGCGCGCGGCCACGTCGGTGCACACCAGCAGTTGCACCTGGCCTTGCTTGAACGCCTCCAGCGCCTTGAGGCGCTCGTCCTGGCTCTTGTCGCCATGCAGCGCCGTCACCGCCAGGCCGTCGCGCTCCAGCGCACGCGCCAGCCGGGCGCAGCCCAGCTTGCTGTTGACGAACACAAACGCCTGCTGAACGCCGTGCTCGCGCAGCAGCGCCTTGAGCGCGGTGCGCTTGTCCTCGTCTTCGACGCGGAAAAAGCGCTGCTCGACGGTGGAGGCGGTCGTGTTGGGCCGCGCCACCTCGATGACCACCGGGTCTTGCAGGTAACTGGCCGCCAAGCGCTTGATTTCGGGCGAAAACGTCGCCGAAAACAACAGCGTCGTGCGCTGCTTGGGCAGGTACGACAAGATGCGCTGCAGGTCCGGCAAAAACCCGATGTCGAGCATGCGGTCGGCCTCGTCCAGCACCACGTACTCGACTTGGTTGAGCACCACCGTCTTGGCCTCGATGTGGTCCAGCAGCCGCCCCGGCGTGGCCACCAGGATCTCGACGCCCTTGCGCAACTCCTCGACCTGAGGCTTCATGTCCATGCCGCCAAACACCACCGCGCTGCGCAGCGGCGTGTGTTTGGCGTACAGCTTGATCTGCTGCGCCACCTGATCGGCCAGCTCGCGCGTGGGCAGCAGCACCAGCGCACGCACCGGATGGCGCGCCGGCGACGTCGAGGTGTTGGCGTGGCGCAACAGCCGCTGCAGCAGCGGCAGCGAAAACGCCGCCGTCTTGCCGGTGCCGGTCTGGGCCGCGCCCATCACGTCGCGCCCCTGCAGCACCACGGGAATGGCTTGGGCCTGGATGGGGGTCAGGGCCGTGTAGCCCATCTCGGCCACCGCGCGTTGCAGCGGTTCGGCCAGGTTCAGTTCGGAAAACGCTTGTGTCATTGGGCTGTATTGTCGCACCGCAGCACGGCGCTGGCCAGCGCAACAAGGCCAAGGGACCGCCATGCGGTCCCTCGCTCACGTCCGTGGTACGGGGCGCTCAGGCGTACGATGGCGCCGGGTCGCTGGTCGGACGCCCCTGGAAATCGGTCCAGCAGCGGCGCGTGAAATCGTACAGCTTGCAGCGCCGCGCGGTGTCGAAGTACCAGCGCCAACTGAAGCGCTGGATGATGATGCGGCCCGGCAGCATCTCCTCCAGCTTCTTTTGCGCCTGTTTGAGACGGTACAGCGGCACGCTCATGTCGACGTGGTGCGCGGTGTGCTCCATGATGTGGTGCATCAGCGCCCCGATCTTGAACGGGAACTCCAGGTGCACCGTGGTGGACACAAACGGCGCCGCCTTGGCCCACGCCACCTTGTCGTCGTGCCACTGCACCGCCGGGTGGGTGTGGTGCACGTACACGACGAAGCCGATCATCGCGTTCCAGAAGATGAACGGCACAACAAACCCCATCAGCACCTGCAGCGCCACCGACTGGTCGGTGGCCAGCGCTGCGGCCACCATGGCGGCGATCCAAGCCACGCCAACGGCCAGCACGAACACGCCGTCCCAGATGAACTCCGGCCGGCGCGCGCCCATGTAGGCCTTGCGCGGGAAAAACATGCGCAGCCACCACATCTCGATCAGGTAGTACAACGCCGGCCCCCAGCCGCTGCGGTACACACGCTCGAGCCACTGGCGCCAGCGCGGCAGGGCTTCAAACTCTTCCTTGGTCAGTGGCGCCCAGACGAAGTCCACGCCCTTGAGGTTGGTGTAGCCGTGGTGCACCACGTTGTGGCCGACCTCCCACAGGCTGTAGGGCGTCAGCGACGGGATCATCGCGATGCGCCCCAGCAGCTTGTTGAGGCCGCGATGCGGCGTGTAGCTTTGGTGGCACGCGTCGTGCCCGATGATGAACAGGCGCCCGATCATGAAGCCCGCCGCCACGCCGCACAGCAGCTTGGCCCACCAACTGGTGAACACGACGGTGCCCGCGATGAAGGTGGCGAAGATCACCCAGTCCAACACCAGCAGCGCCACCGCAATGGCGGTGCGCCGCTCGGCCAGCGGCGTGATCCAGCTGCGGATGATTTTGCGGTGCGGCAGGGCCGCGCCCGGAGGGATGGGTTGGGCCGCTTGGGTGGCGGACAGGTTTTCCTGGGTCATGGTGTCTTCGAAACCAAACATCGTCACCGAAAAAAGCTCGGCAGCCGAGCGCGCCCGTGCAGGCTAGCCACGCGCGGTCAGCGCGCGCAAGTATGCCCGAGTCCCCTTGCATCCGGTTGACAAAGGTCAACCGAACACCGCCGTGCGCGCGCCGGTGTTGTTTCTTTGCCAACCGCGGCTGCCCTGTCTATAATTGCGGGTTTTGCTGGCATCATCCTCCCAAACTTCTTGTCAGGAACCCATCCATGGCCACCAAGTCCAACAAGTCCCCGCGCCTGAAGTCGGGCCGCAAGCGCGCCCGCCAGGACGCCAAGCTCAACGCCCACAACAGCTCGCTGCGTTCGAAGTACCGCACCGCGATCAAGAAGGTCGAAAAAGCCGTCGCCGCCGGCGACAAGGCCAAGGCGACCGAGCTGTTTGCCCAAATGCAGTCGATCGTCGATTCGATCGCCGACAAGGGCATCTTCCACAAAAACAAGGCGGCGCGTGACAAGAGCCGCCTGTCGGCCAAGGTCAAGGCGCTGGGCGCCGCCACCGCAGCCGCCTAAACGCGCGAAAACACCCGCACGGGCGGCCGCGTGCCGCCTGCCTTTGGAACGGGTGCGCTGCCAGCAACGCCCGACGCGCCGGGCAAACCTCAACGCCTCCCAGCCGGGAGGCGTTGGCGTTTCAAGGGGACCTCACGGCCAAACGGAAGCGCGGCAAGGATCGGCGCGCTCAGGGGCGCGATGCGGGGACGTCGGGCACCAGGCACGCTTCGGTGACGACCAGATCGTTGTCGCGCGCAAACCCCATGATGAAATCCCATGCGCGCTCATCGTAGTCGCGCAGCGCCCGGTCCACCACCACGCACTTGACGCCGCCCACCACGGTGGGCACCACCCAGGGGGAATAGCCCAGGTGGCCCGCCGGGCCGCTGGCGCGGGCCTGCGGATGGAAAGGGCGCATCACGCCGGCCAGACGCTCCGCCCAGTCGCTCGGACGGAAGGTGCGCCCGCTGCGGGTCACCCCCTGAATAAAAACTTGCTGGGCGTGGGGCGTGTCCATCACGGGCGGTATTCTATCTTATATAAGACTTGGTGCCGTTTCCGTTACGTACCCGCGGCTGGCTATTCACCCCCGCGCGGCTTCGGCCCCTGCGCCCGACGCCGCCACCGATAGAATCGGCGGCTGGCCGAACCACGTTTGCAGGAGCGCCCGACGCGATGTACGACCTCAAGCCAATCCCCGAGCCGCATGTCATGTCCACCTATGGGCGTGTGCCCGTGATGCTCACCCACGGCAAGGGGTGCCGCGTGTGGGACGACCAGGGGCGCGAGTACCTGGACGCTTTGGCGGGCATCGCCGTCAACACGCTGGGCCACGCCCACCCGCGCCTCGTGCGGGCGCTGCAGGACCAAGTCGGCCAGCTCATCCACACGAGCAACTACCATCACCACCCCTACACCGAGCCGTTGGCCGCGGCGCTGTGCGAGCGCAGCGGGCTGGACAAGGTCTTCTTTTGCTCCAGCGGGCTGGAGGCCAACGAAGCCGCGCTGAAGCTGGCGCGCAAGTTCGGTCACGACAAGGGCATCGCGCGCCCCGAAATCGTGGTGTACGAGCGGGCGTTCCACGGCCGCTCGATCGCCACGCTGTCGGCCACCGGCAACCCCAAGGTGCAAGCGGGCTTCGAGCCCCTGGTCGAAGGCTTCATCCGCGTGCCGATCAACGACCTGGACGCGCTGCGCCGCGCCACCGAAGGCAACCCCAACGTCGTGGCGGTGTTTTTTGAAGCCATTCAGGGCGAAGGTGGCGTGCACCCGCTGCAGCCTGACTACATCGCCGGCGTGCGCGCGTTGTGCGACGAGCGCGACTGGCTGCTGATGATCGACGAGGTGCAGTGCGGCATGGGCCGCACCGGCCGGTGGTTCGCGCACCAGTGGGCGGGCGTTCGCCCCGACGTGATGCCGCTGGCCAAGGGGCTGGGCTCGGGCGTGCCGGTCGGCGCGGTGGTGGCCGGGCCGCGCGCGGCGCAGATCTTTCAGCCGGGCAACCACGGCACCACGTTTGGCGGCAACCCGCTGGCCATGCGCGCCGGCCTCGAGACCATCCGCATCATGGAAGACGAGGGCCTGCTGGACAACGCCGCGCGGCAAGGCCAGCACCTGCTGACCCAACTGTGGGCCGAGCTGCACGCCGTGCCAGGGGTGCGCGAAGTGCGCGGCAAAGGCTTGATGATCGGCATCGAGCTCGACCGCCCGTGCGGCGACCTGGTGCTGCGCTGTGCGCGCGCCGGGCTGCTGATTTCGGTGACCGCCGACCGCGTGGTGCGCTTGGTGCCCCCCCTGATTCTGTCGCGCGCCGAAGCCGACGAAATCATCGCCAAACTGGTGCCGCAGGTGCGCACCTTCCTCGACGAGACCTCCGCATGACCCCGCCGCTACGCCACTACCTGCAGTTCAAGGATTTCACGGCCGACGAGTACGCCTACTTGTTCGAGCGCGCGGCCCTGATCAAACACAAGTTCAAGACCTACGAGCGCTACCAGCCGCTGGTGGATCGCACGCTGGCCATGATCTTCGAGAAAGCCAGCACGCGCACGCGGGTCAGCTTTGAGGCGGGGATGTACCAAATGGGCGGCTCGGTGGTGCACCTGACCACGGGCGACAGCCAGCTTGGGCGCAGCGAACCGATCGAGGACACTGCGCGCGTCATCAGCCGCATGGTGGACCTGGTGATGATCCGCACCTTCGAGCAAAGCAAGATCGAGCGCTTTGCCGCGCATTCGCGCGTGCCGGTCATCAACGGCCTGACCAACGAGTTCCACCCCTGCCAAATCCTGGCCGATTTGTTCACCTGGCTCGAGCACCGTGGCCGCCGCAGCGACGGCTCGATCGATGCCGGCGCGCTGCGCGGGATCACGGTGGCGTGGATCGGCGACGGCAACAACATGGCCAACACCTGGCTGCAGGCGGCGCAGATCCTGGGCTTTCGCGTGCACCTCAGCACCCCGCGCGGCTACGAGGTCGACCCGGCCGTGGCCGGTGTGCCGCGCGGCGACTTTTGGCAGGTCTTCGACGACCCCATGCAGGCTTGCCGCGGCGCCGACTTGGTCACCACCGACGTGTGGACCAGCATGGGCTACGAAGCCGAAAACGAAGCACGGCAAAAAGCGTTCGCCGCTTGGCGCGTGACCGCTGCCATGATGGCGCAAGCCAAGCCCGAGGCGCTGTTCATGCACTGCCTGCCCGCCCACCGTGGCGAAGAGGTCGACGCCGAGGTCATCGACGGCCCCCAATCCGTCGTCTGGGACGAAGCCGAAAACCGCATGCATGTGCAAAAGGCGTTGATGGAGTACCTGTTGCTCGGCCGGCAGTAGCCCATGCGGTTTCGAGCGCAGCGGCCAAACCGCATGCATGTGCAAAAGGCGTTGATGGAATACCTGTTGCTCGGCCGGCGGTGAGCCATACCGTGTTGAGAATCGGTTGGGAGTGCAATGAGCGAGTGCTTGCGCTGCGGCGCATGCTGCGCCTGGTTTCGGGTTGATTTTTCGGTGTACGAAACGCAAAGCTGCGGCGGCCGGGTGCCGGACGGGTTGGCGGTCGAGGTCAGCGGCGCCACCGTGCGGATGCGCGGCACCGACCACTGGCCCCCGCGGTGCGCCGCGCTGACCGGCACCGTGGGCCAGCAGGTGGCCTGCGGTATTTACGAATGGCGGCCCTCACCGTGCCGGGAGTTCGAGGCCGGCAGCGACGCGTGCACCAAGGCGCGTGCCCGCCACGGCCTGCCTCCGTTGGGCGCCTGACCAGCGCGCCGGTCTCAAGCTTCGTCGTCCAGCGCCACCCGTAGCCGGCGCGTCAGCGTGCGCAGCACCTCGACGCGCGCCCAACGCTTGTCGTCGCTGGCCACGATGTGCCATGGCGCCACGCGGGTCGACGTGCGGTCCACCATCTGCTCCACGGCGCGTTCGTACTGAGGCCACTTTTCGCGGTTGCGCCAATCCTCGGGCGTGATCTTGTGGCGCTTGTACGGGGTGTTCTCGCGCTCGCGAAAGCGCCGCAGCTGCTCCTCGGGCGTGATGGCCAGCCAAAACTTGACGATGATCGCCCCAGCCTCGGCCAACTCCTCCTCGTAGGCGTTGATCTCGCCGTACGCGCGCATCCAGTCGGCCTCGCCGCACAGCCCCTCGACGCGCTCGACCAACACCCGACCGTACCAGGACCGGTCGAAGATGACCGCCTTGCCGTGGGGAGGGATGTAGCGCCAAAAGCGCCACAGGTACGGTTGCGCACGCTCGTTTTCGTTCGGCGCCGCCACCGGCACCACGCGGTAAAACCGCGCGTCCCACGCCGCCGTCAAACGCCGTATCGTGCTGCCCTTGCCCGCCGCGTCCATGCCCTCGAACACCACGACGAGCGAGCGTTTGCGCAGCCCCGGGTGGCGGCTGAGCTGATTGAGCTCGCCTTGCCAGCGGGCCAACTGGCGTTCGTAGCGCTGCTGCGTCAGGCTGCGGCCGTAGTCGAACGCGTGCAACAGGCTGGCTGGACGCGCCGGCAGCTCCAGCACCGCCGGGGGCACGGGCACGGGGGCCGGCGCCGGAGGCGGCCGGTGCTGCAGCACCGTCAGCAGGTGCTGCCCCGCGGTCACCTCTCGGTAGGCGTCGTCGCTGCCATCAATGACGATCCAGGGCGCCTCGCCCAGGCTGGTGCTGCGCAGCGCTTCGTCGGCCGCGTCGATGAAGGCATCGTAGCGTTTGAGGTGCGCCTTTTCGCGCGGTCCGATGCGCCATGCCGTGCGCGGATCCGCCGCCAACGCCTTGTAGCGGGCTTTGACCGCCTTTTTCGACAGATGGAACCAGAACTTGACCAGCACCACCCCCTCGGCGACCAGCATGCGCTCGAAGCGCCGGATGCGCTCCAGCCGCAACGCAAAGCGTTGCCGGTCGTCGCGCCCCTGCACCCGGCAATGGATGGGATCGGTGTACCACGACCCAAACAAGATGCCAATGTGGCCCTTGGGCGGCAACACCTGCCAAAAGCGCCACATCTCGGGCCAGCGGCGCTCCTCGTCCCGCAACGGGTCGAACGCCTCGGTGCGGATATGGCGTGGGTCCATCCAGGCGTTGAGGGTGTTGACCGTTTCGCTGCGGCCTGCCCCGTCGACCCCGTTGATCAGGATGCACACCGCACGGTCGGCACGCTGCAGCAGCTCGTACTGGGCCTGCAACAACGCCGCGCGCAACGCGGGCACCTGGGCCTTGTACGTGGCGCGGTCCAGACGATGGCCAATCTCAGCAGATTCGAACATGGACTTGAAACGCCTCGGCGGTTGAGGAGGCTGCTGTCTTGTTTACGTTGAGACCTTCGCCTTGGGTCCTCTGGACCAATCGATGCAGGAAGCTTGCCCCAGCGCTTTCCGCACAATATACCCCATGGGCTTCAACCGCCGTAAGGGTGGCCCCCCAGACACCTGCTCAAACCGCTCCAGCCTCAGCGATCACGGCGTTACCCCGTCTGGCGCCTCGGTTCGTGCGGTCTTGCCCCGTAAGCGCCCTCGAAGACCTGGGCGACCCCATCAACCAACCGAACGTGCGGCGCGCCCCTCCGATGCCCTCCCGGTTCATCGACACCCCCGCCCTGTTGGCCCTTCGTTGACCAGTTCGTAGGCGAACCACACCCGTTGAACAAAGGCGGTTCAGCCCGACCTCCCGTTGGACGCATGCACTGCCCCACTCGGGGGTGCGCCGACGCTGGGCAATCGCTGCCACGCGCACAGCAGGGCCAGGGTTCGGCACGTGCCAAATGGCCTTAGCCCCGTACGGGGAGTGGTACGGGTTCCTGGGCGCATGACGGCTCCTCGAACGGCGGTTGATCTGACCTGCGCGAAAGCACGCTACCCATGCTGGTGAAAAAACGCGCAAGCCAGCTTGCAGAGCCCGGTGACGGGGCGCAGCCATTTGACGTCGAGCTCGAAGGCCCTCATGTGGAGCCGCTGCCCTGTGCCCACTTCCATGAACCACGACGATCCTTTGCTGATTGGCCGTGTCGTGGAGGACCTTGGGCACGCGGCCGATTGTGGCGGCCATGGAGCCCACCGGGGGCCGCAGCACGCCGGGGGCTCAACCCGGAGCTCTTGCACCGTCCGAACGACACGTTGGCGCCGTGCGGGACAACGGTTGAACCTCTTGCTGATCACGGTTCCAATTTCTGTGTGTAAGAAGCGTACCCGCTTCTCGCAGCGGTTCAGCCAGCGACTCGGCGCGGAATTCGCTGGGGCTTTTACCCATGTGCTCCCGAAACACCCGACTGAAGTGCGAGGCGTTGTTGAAGCCCCAGGACAAGGCGATGTCAGTGATGGTCCGTGTGGACGGGCTGGCCTGCAGCTCGCGGATGCAGGCCTGCAGGCGCTGGCGCTGGATGTACTGCGCCAAAGTTTCGTCCTCGTCCGCAAAAGCGTTGTAGAGGTGGCGGCAGCTGCAGTTGAGCGCGCGCGCAATTTGCTCCACTGACAGCGCTGGGTTACGCAAATGCAGGGCCACATAGGCACGGATGCGGTCTTTCAGCGCCTCGCGCTGGGTCAGCTGAGTCTGTTGCCCGGCCAGTTCCAGCAGCGACAAATGCACCAGCTGTATGATCAGCTCGCCGGCACCGCGCGCGGCATCCGCACTCATGTTGGGCAGTTCCTGAAAGGTGCTGCGCATGGTCGTCAGCGCCACACGTGCAATACCGCTGCTGGCGCCTACGGGCCGCGCCATCAGTGGCTCCAGCCGAAGGCCGCGCGCCAGCATTTGCGCCTTGGGCAGCATGACAATGAGATGCTGGACCCGCTCAGGGTTGCCCACCGCGTAACTGCCGGTGGTGTCGTAGATGGTCCAGCTCCCTGGACCAACCCAGGCCTGGCGCCCCATCTGCTCAACGCCTGCGCGCCCCCTGACGGGGGCGACGATTTTGAGGTAGCCCTCGGCGCTCTTGCGCACCATGTCGGGCGTGCGTACCACGCGATGGCGATTGGCCTCAAGCTGCGTGAGGATGACGTCGCCCGCACGCACGCTGCTCATGCAGCCGTCGAAATCGGTGTCGCCGTAAAAGTCCGACTCCAACCCACCAAAGTGCTTCCAGATCCACTCTCGCCACAGCGGCGCGCGCTCGCTCGGGGCGAGGGCATCGGTGCTGAGCGTTTCGACAAGGTTCATGTGGAAGGGTGCGGCACTGTTGATTGGCCCATTATGGGACGGCCGCGGGCCAAATCCAAGCCGGATCCCGGGTAAACCCTAATGCTCATGCAGATTTCGTCAACTACTTTGTGCACGTTGAGTAAAGCCGCGCCGCTTGAGGTTTTCTAGCATTGTTGCGCCATCACCCAAACCAACCACAGCCTACTGGAGACACCATGGTTCAACAATCCAAACGCACCCTGATCAAGGGAACGGCCGCCGCCGTGGGGGCAGCGGCCTTTGCGCCGCACCTGCTGGCGAATCAGGCGCCGGTGCGTGTCGGTTATGCGATTGCCCGAACCGGCCCCTGGACCGGTGGGGCGCAGGTCAGCCAGGAGCCGAACTACCTGCTGTGGGCCGAGCAGCAAAACGCCGCCGGCGGGCTGGATGTGAAGGGCGTGCGCCGCCCGATCGAGCTGATCAGCTCGGACGACCGCAGCGACATCGAGACCTGTGTGCGCTCCTACGAAAAGCTGATGGGCAGCGACAAGGTGGATCTGATCCTGCCGCCCTGGGGCTCGAACGCCAACTTTGCCGTGGCTCCGCTGGCCAACCGCTACCAATATCCGTTCCTGGCGCCCACGGCCCTGTCCAAGCGGCTGATCGAGATGAAGCTGCCCTATTTTTTCCTGATGCTGCAGCAGCCCAAGCCCATGACCGAGGCGCTGGTGGAGTTGCTCAAGGCCAACGGCTGCAGGACCCTGGCCTGCATCTATGTGGATGACCTGTTCGGGCTGGAGAACTATGCGGCGCTGAAGGTGGCGCTGCAGGGCTCGGGCATCCAGATGATCGAGGACAAGAGCTACCCCGGCGGCGTCAAGGACCTCTCGCCGGTGCTGCGCTCGATCAAGGACAAGAACCCGGATGCCTTCGTGGGCTTCACCTATCCGCCGGACACCATCCTGGCCAGCCGCCAGGCCAAGGAGATCGGCTTCAACCCGAAGTTCTTCTACGCCTCGGTGGGCACGGCTTTCCAGCTTTACCGCAACGTCATGGGCGCCAGCGCCGAGGGGGTGCTCGGCATGGGCTCGTGGAACAGCAAGTCCAGCCCGGGCGCGAAGGCCTATTTCGAGGCCCACACCAAGAAGTTCGGCGGCAAGGAGCCGGACCGCTGGGCCAGCGGCGCGTGCTGGGCGGCGCTGGAAATCCTGACCAACGCCGTCAAGGCCCACGGTCTGGACCGCAAGGCCATTCGCGACTACGTGGCCAACAACACCCACAAGACCATCCTGGGCGACATCCGCTTCGAAGGCAGCGAGAACGTGGGCACGCCGGGCACCGTGGGTCAGTGGCAAAAGGGCGAGTTCGAGGTGGTCTGGCCGCCCAAACTCGCCACGGCCACGCTGATCAGCAAGCCGGCCTGGTAAGCCACCACGGCCGCCGCCGCAGGCCAAGGGCCCGTGGCTGCCCTTGCGCGGCGGCAGATGTCCTGTCGATTGGACTTCGATACATCCATAACCATGTCCTTCACAGCCTGGCTCGAACTGATTGCCTCCGGCCTGATCACTGGCGGCGTTTATGCGCTGGTGGCCCTGGGCCTGAACTTGCAGTACGGGCTGATGCGCATCCTCAACATCGCCCATGGGGAGTTCCTCATGGTTGGCGCTTACCTGACCTGGCTGGTGCATACGCAGTTCGGCCTGTCGCCGCTGCTGATGCTGCCAGTGGCTTTTGTGGCGCTGATGGTGCTGGGCGTGGTGGTGCACTTCCTGTGCTTTCGCCGGCTTGCTGCCACCTCGCCCAACCTGGATGTGTTCGAGGCGCGCGGGCTGATGGTGGCGTTTGGCCTGATGTTCCTGGTGCAGAACTTCGTGTCCTGGATGTGGGGCGGCGACCTGCGCGGCTATGACTACCTGACCGAGCCGGTGAAGATCGGCCCCATGCAGTTCGCGGCCAACAAGCTGCTGGTGTTCGTGCTGGCGCTGCTCTTTAGCGTCGCACTGATCGTGCTGCTGCGCTTGACGCTGCTGGGCAAGGGCGTACGCGCGTTGATGCAGTCGACCGTGGGCGCGCAGCTCATGGGCATCGACACCAAAAAGCTGCATCCGCTGATGTTCGGCATCGGCATGGGCCTCTCTGGCATTGCCGGCGCGCTGCTGTCCATGGCCTACACGATCACGCCCTACATGGGCCAGCCGTACACGGTGACGGCGCTCATCGTAATCACGCTGGGCGGCTTTGGCAGCATGGGCGGCGCGCTCGTCGGCGGCTTGCTGTTGGGGGTGATCGAGGCACTGGGCATGCACTTCACCAACCCCTCACTCAAGGCGCTGTTGTCGTACGCGGTGTTCATCACCGTGCTGCTGCTGCGGCCCGAAGGGCTGTTTACCCGCAAGACACGCAAAGCATGAGTTCCCGCCAGATCCTGATCCGTGACCTGCTGGTGCTGCTGGCCTTTGCCGGCTGGGCGCTGGCGCTGCCGCATTACGCCAGCGAGTTCGTCACCTCGATGGCGCTGACCTGCCTGATGTATGTGGCGTTGTCTTCCAGTTGGGGGCTGTTCTGCGGCAGCACACGCTACCTCTCGCTGGCCACCTCGGCTTTCTTCGGCATCGGTGCCTACACCACGGCCATCCTGCTGGGGTCATTCGGCTGGGTCGAGACCATCGCCATCGGCGCGGGCATCGCGGTGCTGGTGGCCATTGTCATGGGCGCGGCGGTGCTGCACCTGCGTGGCACCTATTTCGCGGTGCTGACGTTTGGCATGACCGAGCTCATCCTGCACGCGGTGACCTATTTCGAGAAATCGGTCACGGGCACCGTGGGGCGGGTGCTGACGGTGATTCCGGACAACCAGGTGATCTATCTGACGGTGCTGGTGCTGGCGGTGCTGGCGGTGGCGGTGTCGATCGTGGCGCGGCGCACCCGCTTTGGTCTGGCGCTGTTGGGCATCGGCGCCGACGAGCAGCGCGCCCAGACCCTGGGTGTGAATGCGCGCCTGATCAAGACCGCCGGCTTTGCGCTGACGGCGGCCTTTGCCGGCGCGGTGGGCGCGGCCATGGCGGTGCGCTGGACCTACATCGATCCGCACACCGTGTTCAACCCCTTCATCGGTTTTCAGACCGTGCTGATCACGCTGATCGGCGGCGTCACCACGCTGTGGGGCCCGTTGATTGCGGCCATCATCTTCAGCGTGCTGGCCGAGTCGCTGCGGCTGCAGTTTCCGCAGATCTACCTGATGGCGCTGGGCTTGCTGCTGATTCTGTGCGTGCTGTACCTACCGGGCGGCCTGGCCTCGCTGCGCTGGGCCACCGTCAAGAGCTGGTGGCACGACACACGTGACTGGGCCAAGGAATGGCGGCGCGAGTACAGCGGCGAGAAAGAGCGCGAAAAACAGCGTGCGCGCCGCCGCGAAAAGGAGAGCTACCTTGTCTGAGCCGCATCGTAACGCCTTGTTGGAAGCGCACAACATCACGGTGCGCTTCGGCGGCCTGACGGCGGTCGATGGCGTCAGTGCCCACTTTGCTCCGGGGGAGCTGGTGGGCATCATCGGCCCCAATGGCGCCGGCAAGACCACGTTCTTCAACGCCATCTCGGGCGTGCAGGTGCCCACCGCGGGCCGGCTGCTGTGCCAGGGCCATGACCTGACCGGCCGCGCGCCGCACCGCTTTGCCGCCCATGGCGTGGCGCGCACGTTTCAGACGCCGCGCGTGTTCGGTGACATGCCGGTCATCGCCAATATTGAGTTCGGCCTGAGGTTTGCCGGGCGGCGCCGCCGCAAATACCTGCTCTGGGGCGAGGAACTCGGCGTGCCCTGGGCGCTGCGCGATGCGCGCAGCATCCTGCAGCTGATCGGCCTAGCCTCGCAGGCCGAGCTGCCGGCGTCGGCCATCACGCCGTCGCAGCAGCGTCTGCTGGAAATCGGCATGGCGCTGGCGACGCGGCCGCGGCTGCTGCTGCTCGATGAGGTGGCCGCCGGCCTGACCGAGGCCGAGGTGGAGGAGATGGCGCGGCTGATCGGCCGATTGCGCGACGAGCTGGATCTGACGGTGATCTGGATCGAGCACGCCGTGACCACGCTGCTGCGCCACGTCGAGCGCGTGATCGTGCTGCACCAGGGGCGCAAGATCGCCGACGACACGCCGCACAACGTGGTGCGCAACCCCGAGGTCATCGAAGCCTACCTGGGCGATGAGATGGTGCCCCCGGGCGAGCAGCCGCTGCACGAGCACGAGGAGGCGGCCGCATGATGTGGTACCGCGAGACGCCCTTCGTGCTGGGCGGGCCGCAGCAGGCCCATCTGAAGGTGCGCAACCTCAGCGCCGGCTACGGCGCCTTTCTGGTGCTGCGCAATCTGCATTTCGAGGTCAAGCCCGGCCTGACCGTGATCCTGGGCCCCAACGGCGCGGGCAAGACCACGCTGCTGAAGGCGCTCATGGGCCTGATCCCGCGCCAGGGCATCGTGCTGCTCGACGGCGACGACCTGCCGGAGAAGACGCACGAAATCGTCAAGGCCGGGGTCACGTTGGTGGCCGAGGGCCGGCAGCTTTTCCCGCAGATGACGGTGCTGGAAAACCTGGAGCTCGGCGGCTGGCTGTGCGACAAGCACGAGCGCGCGCGCCGCATCGAGCAGGTGCTGGCCGACTTTCCCAAGCTGCGCGAGCGCGCGCACCAGCTGGCCGGCACCATGAGCGGTGGCGAGCAACAGATGGTGGCGGTGGCGCGCGCGATGATGAGCGCGCCACGCCTGCTGATGCTGGACGAACCTTCGCTGGGCCTGGCACCCAAGATGGTCGATGAGCTGCTGGCCATCGCCCGCCGCATCGCCGACAACGGCACCACCGTGCTGATGGTGGAGCAGAACGTCAAGAAGGCGCTGGCCGTGGCCGACCGCGGCTATGTGCTGGAGCGCGGCGCACTGGTGGCCAGTGGCCCGGCGCGGCTGCTGGAGCGCTCCAGCGTTGTGCGTGAGGCCTACCTCGGCGCCGACGATGTGGACAAGACCACCGCCGCCGATGCCGTTGCGCGCCGCCGCAAAAGCGCCACCGTCTAACGATCTGACCCACTTTTTTGCTAGCGCGACACGACACCGTCAAGGAGAACCCCATGTCCGACATGTCCATGCTGATCAACGGCCTCAAGGTCACGGCCGAGCGCGGTGCCACCTTCGAGCGGCGCAACCCCCTGGATGGCACGGTGGCCACGCGCGCGCCGGCGGCTTCGCCGGCCGATGCGGTGATGGCGTGCGATGCCGCGGCTGAAGCCTTCAAGACCTGGAGCCAGACCGGCCCGACCGAGCGGCGCATGCTGCTGCTCAAGGCCGCCGACGCGCTGGAGGCCAAGACGCCCAAGTTCGTCGAGGCCGTGGGCGCGGAGACCGGCGGCACCGCGATGTGGGCCGGCTTCAACGTGATGCTGGCCGCCGGCATGCTGCGCGAGGCCGCCGCGCTGACCACCCAGGTGGCCGGCGAGGTGATTCCGTCCGACGTGCCGGGCTCGCTGGCCATGGCGGTGCGCCAGCCCGCGGGCGTGGTGCTGGGCATCGCGCCGTGGAACGCGCCCATCATCCTGGGCGTGCGGGCCATCGCCACCCCGCTGGCCTGCGGCAACACGGTGATCCTCAAGGGCTCGGAGAACTGCCCGCGCACGCATGCGCTCATCATCGAGGCCATGCAGGACGCGGGCTTCCCACCCGGCGTGGTGAACTACATCACCAACGCCCCGGCCGATGCAGGCGCGGTGGTCGAGGCCATGGTGGCGCACCCGGCGGTGCGGCGCGTGAACTTCACCGGCTCGACGCGCGTGGGCAGGATCATCGCGATGACCTGCGCCAAGTACCTCAAGCCCGTGGTGCTGGAGCTCGGCGGCAAGGCGCCGCTCATCATCCTGGATGACGCCGACATCGACGACGCGGTCAATGCCGCGGCCTTTGGCTGCTTTGCCAACAGCGGACAGATCTGCATGTCCACCGAGCGCATCATCGTGGACCAGAAGATCGCCGACGCTTTCGTCAAGAAGTTTGTGGACAAGGCCAAGAGCCTGCCGCTGGGCGACCCGCGCAAGCCCGAGCCGGTGGTGCTGGGCTCGGTGATCGGCATGAACACGGTGGAGCACTGCAACGCACTGATCGACGACGCGCTGGCCAAAGGCGCCAAGCTGCTATGCGGCGGCAAGGCCGACAGCACGCTGATGCCGGCCACGCTGCTGGACCATGTGACGCCGGCGATGAAGATCTACCACGAGGAAACCTTCGGCCCGGTCAAGGCCATCGTGCGTGTCAACGGGGTTGAAGAAGCCATCGCCTGCGCCAACGACAACGAGTACGGCCTGAGCGCGGCCGTCTTTGGCGGCGACATCGCCCGTGCCTTCAACGTGGCGCGACGCATCGACTCGGGCATCTGCCATGTCAACGGTCCGACGGTGCACGATGAGGCGCAGATGCCCTTTGGCGGCGTCAAGGGCTCGGGGCTGGGCCGCTTCGGCGGCAAGGCCGGCATCCACGAGTTCACCGAGCTGCGTTGGATCACGATCCAGACCACGCCGCGCCACTACCCGTTCTGAGGAACGGCTTGTCTCTCCAACCTTCGCGGGGGTCTGCTGCTCTCCGCTGCGGTCCCTGCGGAGGATGTCGGCTCGGGGTGCAAAACAGGGCAGCTGGGCGGGTACTGCAGGCGGCCAAAGATCGGCCAGCGAGCGTTGCTATCCAACTGCACGCACAGCACACCCGCTGGGTCGCCCTTCGCTTCGGTGTATCCCGCACCAGAAGAGAAAGAGGATCGGGGGAACGCTACGCAACGGAGGCCGCACAACCGCGGCCCTCGGATCTCTTTTGTGCAGATGCTTCTGATCACGTCGTGTTCACATACCCGCCCGGCCAGCCGCTTGGGGCGTCGGGTCTTGTCCGCTCCTCGCGTTCTGGCGGCACTTCTCCTCAGGCAAGCTCATGCCGCCGGACGTGACGCGCGCGGTACGAGGCTTGGCTCCAACCGTAGCGACGGCACAAGCCCTTCGGTCGACCGGCCGGCTTTCGCCTCACGCCAGGAGCCGATGATCTACCTTGCGGTCAAATAGCCTGTTGCGTGTCATGGCCCTGTCGGCGAAGACCTTGCACTCCAGACCACGATGGCCACGCTCAACGCGACAACCGCACCCCGCGAGAGCCTGTTTTCGACCGCCCCGAAGGACCCCTGCGTAGCTTCCTCTCCCTCATTCTTCCATCGGAAAAGCGGCCGACGGACACGTCTTCGACGCCAACCGGTGCCTCCATCGCGTCACGAACACTACCCACCACCCCCTACCGCCCCGGAGTGCCCATGACCCGGGGCGCATGCATGCCATCCACGATGAAAGTTGCTATAATGAAAGTCTTTGCTGGCAAAGCCCTGCCTGCCGTGATGCTGAAGGCAGGGGTCCGGCCTGAAGCACCGCGTGCGGGGGACGTCACGGTTCAGCCCACGGGGTGTCAGGGCCTTCATCGGAAACCATTGGCCAATGACCACCATCCGCGTCAAAGAAAACGAACCGTTCGACGTTGCCCTGCGCCGCTTCAAGCGCACGATCGAAAAGCTCGGCCTGCTCAATGAGCTGCGCGCGCGCGAGTTCTACGAAAAGCCCACCGCCGAGCGCAAGCGCAAGCGCGCCGCCGCCATCAAGCGTCACCTGAAGCGGGTGCGCTCGATGCAACTGCCGCAGCGCCTGTACTGACCGACGCCACCGTGGCGGCAGCGCGGCGCGCGCACCCGGGATCCCGCGCGCAGCCTGCGTCCACCGCGCCACAGACGGTGCTCAACCCCAGCAGCCCGCCAAAGGACGCTTTGGCGGGCTGTTTCCATGGTTCCCGAGCCCCCGGAGGTCGGCATGACCCTCAAGGAACGTATCCAGGACGACATGAAGGCCGCCATGCGTGCCAAGGACAGCGCGCGTCTGGGCGCGATCCGTCTGCTGTTGGCGGCCATCAAGCAGCGTGAAGTCGACGACCGCGTCACGCTGGACGACACCGGCGTCATCGCCGTGGTGGACAAGCTGCTCAAACAGCGGCGGGACTCGATCGCGGCCTACGAACAGGCCGGGCGGCAGGATCTGGCCGAGCGCGAGCGCGCCGAAGCCGAGGTGCTGCAGGCCTACCTGCCGGCGCGCTTGGACGCGCAGGCGGTGGCGGAGACGGTGGCGCGCATCGTCACGCACCTGGGTGCGGAGCTGGGTCGCCCCCTGACACCGGCCGACATGGGCAAGGTCATGGCGGTGGCCAAGGCCGAACTGGCCGGCCAGGCCGACATGGCGCAGGTGTCGGCCGCGGTCAAGGCGGCGCTGCAACCCCGCTGAGCGCAGCGGCCAGCCCATGGCGCAAGCCACTATCGACGCCGACGCCCCGATCGGCGTGTTCGACTCGGGCGTGGGCGGGCTGTCGGTCTTGCGCGCCCTCCACGCCTTGTTGCCGGTCGAGCGGCTGCTGTACGTGGCCGACTCCGGTCACGCCCCCTACGGCGACAAGCCGGTAGCCTACGTGCAAGCCCGTGCCGAGCATTGCCTGGACACGCTGCGGCGCGCCGGCTGCAAAGCCGCTGTGGTGGCGTGCAACACCGTCACGGGGCTGTCGATCGGTGCGCTGCGCGCGCGGCACCCGGATTGGCCCATTGTGGCCATTGAGCCGGCCGTCAAGCCCGCCGTGGCTGCCACGCGCAGCGGCACCGTGGCGGTGCTGGCCACCCGCAACACCGTGCGCAGCGCGGGGCTGGCGCGCTTGATCGAGCAGCACGGCGGCGGGGTGCGCGTGCTGGCCCAGGCCTGCCCGGGCTGGGTGGAGCGCGTCGAGCAGGGGCGGCTCGACGGACCCGAGACCGAGCGGATGGTGGCCGAGGTCGTCGGCCCGCTGGTGCAAGCCGGTGCCGACGTCCTCGCGCTGGGCTGCACCCACTATCCGTTTTTGCGCCCTGTGATTGAGCGCGTGGCCGGCCCCGGCGTGCAGGTGCTCGATCCGGCGCCGGCCGTGGCGCGCGAGCTGCAGCGGCGCCTACAGGCGGCGGGCGCCTTGCGCCGCGCCGATGGGCGCACCGCGACGCTGCCACTGCTGACGAGTGGCGATCCCACCACGGTCGCCACCGTGGCGCAGCGTCTGCTTGGCGACAGCCTGATGGTGCACGCCGCCCCCCTGCCCTGACGGATCCGGCGCTTCAGTTGCCCGCGACCTTCATGCGCTCGATCAGCACCGAGCCCACGTATTTGCTGCCCAGGTTGTACACGTCCGCCCCCACCGCGACGATGCCGCGCAGCATCTCGGCGAGGTTGCCGGCGATGGTGATGCCCTGCACCGGGTAGGCGATGACGCCGTCTTCGACCCAAAAACCCGCCGCCCCGCGCGAATAGTCACCGGTGACCAGGTTGACCCCCTGCCCCATCAGCTCGGTGACGAACAGACCACGGCCCAGCTTGCGCAGCATGGCCGGCAGGTCGTCCTCGGGCCGGGTCAGGCGGCTGGTCAGCCGCAGGTTGTGCGAGCCACCCGCGTGCCCGGTGGTGCGCAGCCCCAGCTTGCGCGCCGAGTACGTGTTGAGGAAGTAGCCCTTGACGCAGCCGCCAGACACCACGGTGCGCGCCACGGTGCGCACACCCTCGTCGTCGAACGGCGCGCTGCCCTTGGCGCCGATGATGTGCGGGTCCTCGTCGATGTCGATGTGCGCGGCGAACACCTGCCGGCCCAGGCTGTCGAGCAAAAAACTGGCGCGGCGGTACAGCGCACCGCCGCTGGTGGCCTGCACATAGGCCCCAAGCAGCCCCGCCGCCAGCGGCGCGTCGAACAGCACCGGGCACTCGGTGGTGGCGATCTTGCGTGGCCGCAGGCGCGCCAGCGCCCGTTCGGCGGCGTAGCGCCCCACCGCTTCGGGGCTGGCGAGCTGCGCCGGGTTGCGCTGCGAGGTGTACCAATGGTCACGCTGCATGGCGTCGCCCTTGCCGGCGATCGGCGCCACCGACAGGCTGTGGCGCGAACTGGCGTATCCGCCGTAAAAAATGCCCTGCCGGCGCCGCTGCCCGCCGCGCATGTGTTCGGCCCAGAAGTGCGATTGCTGCGCCGACACCGATGCACCCTCGCTGTTGGTGATCAGGGGGCTGACGGCGAAGGCGGCCGCCTCGCAGCGCAGCGCAAGCTCCGCGGCCTGTTCGGCGTCGATCGGCCAAGGGTGAAACAGCTCCAGCTCGGGGTGGTCGTTGGCCACGTCAATCTCGTCAGGCAAGCCGGCGCATGGGTCCTCGGCCGTGAAGCGGGCGATGTCGTACGCCGCCTGCACGGTGGCACGGATGGCCTCGGCCGAAAAGTCGGACGTCGAGGCGTGACCACGCCGCTGGCCCAAGTACACGGTGACCGCCAGCGCCTTGTCGCGGTTGCGCTCCACGTTTTCCAGCGCGCCGCAGCGCACGCTGACGCTCAAGCCCGCGCCTTCCGAAACCTCGACGGCGGCGTCGGCCACACCGAGCCGCCGCGCGTGCTGCAGCGCCACGTCGGCCAGTGCCTCGAACTCGGCCTGGGTGAACTGAAAACCTTGCGCCCCGCGGCGCGCTCGTGGAGAGGGTTTGGATGCTTTCATGCCGACGGCTATGATACCGGCCATGCCACGCAAGCCGCCCAAAGGGTATTTTGTCCGCGGACGCTTCGTCGCCTACGGCAGCGAAGAGGACGCCGAGCTCAAGCGCGCCGCCAAGTGGGACGCCGAGCACAGCAAAACCGACCTCAAGCGCCTCAGCGCCGAGCGCCAGGCGCTGGGCGAGCGGTTGCTGGGGCTGGGCGCAGCGGCGTTGCAACGCCTGGGCCTGCCCGAAGATTTGCTGCAGGCCCTGGCCGAGGCACGGCGCATCGACGCGTTCGAAGCGCGCCGCCGCCAGCTGCAGTACATTGGCAAGCTGATGCGCCGTCTGGACGACGAGCAGGTGGCGGCGGTGCAAGCGGCGCTGGACGAGCAGCACCGCGGCAGCGCCGTCCAGACCGCGCGGCTGCACGAAGCCGAGCAGTGGCGCGAGCGCTTGGTGGCCAGCGACGAGGCGCTGCACGCGTGGCGTGCCATCGAACCCGAGGCCGACTGGCAACGCTTGCGGGCGCTGATCCGTCAGGCGCGCAAGGATCTCGCGGACACCCCCTCCGACCCCGATCGTCCGGGACAGCCCACCCGCCACGGCCGCGCCTGGCGCGAGCTGTTCCAACATGTGCGCGCTGCGCTGGACGCTCACCACGCCGCCGCCGTCTGACCTGAGCCCTCATCAGCCACCCATGTTCGACCCCGTCACCATCGGTATCGTTTCCATCAGCGACCGCGCCAGCCAGGGCGTGTACCAGGACCAAGGTCTGCCCGCGCTGCGCGACTGGCTCACGCGCGCGCTGCACAACCCCATCACGTTTGTCGAGCGGCTCATCCCCGACGAGCGCGACACCATCAGCGCCACACTGGTGGAGCTGGCCGATCGGCATGGCTGCAGCTTGATCCTGACCACCGGTGGCACCGGCCCCGCGCCACGTGACGTCACGCCCGAAGCCACGCTGGCCGTGGCCGACAAAGAAATGCCGGGGTTTGGCGAGCAGATGCGCCAGATCAGCCTGCGCTTCGTACCGACAGCCATTTTGTCGCGCCAGGTGGCGGTCATTCGGGGCCGCAGCTTGATCATCAACCTGCCGGGCCAGCCCAAGTCGATCGCCGAGACGTTAGAAGGTCTCAAAGACGGCGACGGCCGCCCCGTGGTGCACGGCATTTTCGCGGCCGTGCCCTACTGCATCGACCTCATCGGCGGGCCTTACCTCGAAACCCGGCCCGAGGTGTGCGTCGCGTTTCGGCCCAAGTCGGCGCAGCGGCGCACGCCCAACGAGTAGACTTGCCGCCAGCCGTTCGTGCTGCGGTCACTTACCCAGCAACTGGCTGAGTTTGTCGGCCTCGAAGTGCTCGGTGCGTGCAGCATCGGGCGGCAGGCACGCGCCGCGCTGCGCGCACGCCAGCTTTTCGATCGCCTGCCACAGCAGCGCGATCTGGTGTTCGTGGCCGGCGGCGTTGTCGATGAGGCCGCGCAGCGCCTGGCTGAGCGGGTCGTCGCTTTGCGTCACCCCGTACGCGGAAAACCCCATGCGGGCGGCGGCCTCCTCGCGCCGCGCATCGGCGTCGGCCAGGATGATGCGCGCCGGGTTGCCCACCGCGGTGGCCCCGGCCGGCACGGGCTTGGTCACGACCGCGTTGCTGCCGACCTTGGCCCCATCCCCCACCTCGAAGCCGCCCAGGATCTTGGCGCCCGCGCCGACGATGACCCCCCGCCCCAGCGTCGGGTGACGCTTGGTGCCTTTGTACAGCGAGGTGCCGCCCAGCGTGACCCCGTGGTAGATGGTGCAGTCGTCGCCCACTTCGGCGGTCTCGCCGATGACCACCCCCATGCCGTGGTCGATGAACACGCGCCGCCCGATGCGCGCGCCGGGGTGGATTTCGATGCCGGTCAACCAGCGGTTCCAGTGCGAGATCCAGCGCGCCAGCCAGCGCCAGCCGCGCCGCCACAGCGCGTGCGCCAGCCGATGCAGCCACAACGCGTGCAGCCCCGGGTAACAGGTCAGCACCTCCCAGCGCGAACGGGCCGCGGGGTCACGCTCCAAAATGGCGTCGATGTCGTCGCGCACGTGGCGCAGCAGCTGCACAGGCATGGGGCGCAGTTTAGCCGTTGCGCTGTTGCAGCGCGCGCAGCACGGCGCGCGCCACCCCGCGCAGGATGTGGACTTCGCTGGGCGTGGGGGCGGCGCGCTGCACCAGCAGGCGCAGCCGCGCCATCAATTTTTTGGGGCTGGCCGGGTCCAAATAACCCACGGCCAGCAACGCTTCGCGCCAGTGCTCCAACAGCCCGCTGACCGCGGCCGCGTCGGCCACCGGTTCGCGCGGCGGTCCGACGGGCGCGGGCGCCGGCTCAAAACCGCCCAACGCCAGGCGCCATTCGTAGGCGATCAACTGCACCGCCGCGGCCAGGTTCAGCGAACCGTAGTCCGGCGCGGTGGGGATGCGCAGGCACACGTGGCTGCGCCACACATCGGCGTTGGCCAGCCCGTAGCGCTCCGGCCCAAAAACGAACGCCACCCCCTGCTCGGCCCCGCCACGCAGCCGTGGTGCCAACGCCTCCAGGTGGGGGCGCGGCGCGGCCACCGGCGGGCCGAAGTCACGCGGCGTCATCGCCGTGGCGCACACGTGGCTGATGCCCTGCAGCGCTTCGTCCAACGTGGTCACGATGCGTGCCTGGGCCAGCAGGTCGGTGGCGCCGCTGGCGCGCTCCACCGCCTCGGGCCGCTGCAGCACGTCGCGCCAGCGCGGCCGCACCAACACCCAGTCGTCAAAGCCCATCACCTTCAGCGCGCGCGCCACGGCGCCCACGTTGCCGGCGTGGCTGGGCTCGACGAGCACGAAGCGGGTCAGGGGCTGGGACGGGCGAGCAGCGTCGTTCATGGGCGGCGGGTACAATCAGGTGCCTTATTGTCGCTGCCATCGCGCAGCCCCATGGCCGTTCTTGCCCACCGCTTCGATGACCGCCCACCTCCACCCCATGCTGAACGTGGCCGTCAAGGCCGCCCGCGCCGCCGGCGCGCTGATCAACCGTGCCTCCCTCGACCTCGAAGGGTTGCGCGTCGGCGCCAAGCAAACCAACGACTTCGTCACCGAGGTGGATCACGCGGCGGAGGCGGCCATCATCGATACGCTGCTGGGGGCGTACCCCGAGCACGGCATCTGGGCCGAGGAATCGGGCCGCCGCCCGGGCAAGGGGCGCGGCAAAGCCTACACCTGGATCATCGATCCGCTGGACGGCACCACCAACTTCATCCACGGCTTTCCGGTGTACTGCGTCAGCATCGCGTTGATGGTCGACGGGCGGCTGGAGCAGGCGGTGGTCTACGACCCCACACGCAACGACCTGTTCACCGCCAGCAAGGGGCGCGGCGCGTTCCTCAACGACCGCCGCATCCGCGTGGCCAAGCGCACGCAGTTGCGCGACTGCCTGCTCAGCACCGGCTTTCCGTTCCGCCCCGGCGATGCCTTTCAGACCTACCTGAAGATGTTCGGTGACATGCTGCCGCGTGTAGCTGGGGTGCGCCGCCCCGGCTCGGCGGCGCTGGACCTGGCCTACGTGGCGGCGGGCTACACCGACGGCTTTTTTGAAATGGGGCTGAGCCCATGGGATGTCGCCGCGGGGGCGCTGCTGGTCACCGAAGCGGGTGGTCTGGTCGGCAACTTCACCGGCGAGCCGGACTTCCTGGAAACGCGCGAATGCATGGCCGCCAACCCGCGCATCTACGGCCAGATGGTGGGGGTGCTCAGTGGCTACAGCCAGTGCGCGCCGCAACGCGCCGACAGCGCCACCCCCGAACCTGCCGCGCCCGACGCCGCTGCCCCCTCGCGTGCGGGCGATGCCCCGTGGTGAACCGCGTGCGCCACTGACCATGGTCACCCCCGCGGGGCAGCCGGTTGCTGGCGTGGGCGGCGCGCCCGACGCGCCGCTGGAGGCGCACACGCCGATGATGCAGCAGTGGCTGCGCGTCAAAGCCCAGCACCCCAACACGCTGGTCTTTTTCCGCATGGGGGATTTTTACGAGCTGTTCTACGACGACGCCCACAAGGCGGCACGGCTGCTCGACATCACGCTGACGCACCGTGGCCAATCGGCCGCGGCCCCGGTGGTCATGGCCGGTGTGCCGGTGCATTCGGTCGAGGCCTACCTGGCCCGGTTGATCCGCGCGGGCGAATCGGTGGCCATTTGCGAACAGGTGGGCGACGTCGCCAGCGCCAAAGGCCCGGTCGAGCGGCAGGTGGTGCGCATCGTCACGCCGGGCACGCTGACCGACACCGAACTGCTGGCCGACAAAGACGACGCGTTGCTGCTGGCGCTGCACCGCGGCGCGCGCGGGTTGTGTGGTCTGGCCTGGCTGGCCGTCACCGAAGGCACGTTGCACCTGGCCGAATGCGGCTGGGACGACCTGCGCGGCTGGTTGGCCCGTCTGGCGCCCAAGGAGTTGCTGGTCAGTGCCGACTTGCCCGAAGGGCCGCACGCGCAACTGCAGGGCTGGTGCCAAGGCCTGGGGCCGATGGCGCTGACGGCGCGGCCTGAGTGGCACTTCGACCCTGCGCTGGGGCAGCGTCGCCTGTGCGAGCAGTTGCAGGTGGCCAGCCTGGCCGGCTGGGACGCGCAGGGGATGACCCAAGCCCACGCAGCCGCAGCGGCCTTGCTGGCCTACGCGGAGCACACCCAGGGTCGGCAACTGGCGCACGTGCGCGCGCTGCGCGTGGTGCGGCCGCACACCTGGATCGACCTGCCCCCGACGACCCAACGCAACCTGGAGCTGACGCGCACGCTGCGTGGCGAGGCCGCACCGACGCTGCTGTCGCTGCTGGACACCTGCGCCACCGGCATGGGCAGCCGACTGCTGCGCCGTTGGCTGCTGGAGCCGCCGCGCGACCGCGCGCCCGCCCAGGCCCGGCTGCACGCCATCGGCCTGCTGCGCGAGCACGGCCCAGACCACGTGCGCAGCGCCCTGCGCGGCGTGGCCGACGTCGAGCGGCTGGCGGCCCGCATTGCGCTGCTGCAGGTGCGCCCGCGCGAGCTGACCGGCCTGCGCGACACCTTGCCGCGCTGCGCGGCGCTGGCGGCACAGCTGCAGGCGCTGCCGGCGGTGGATGACTGCGCGCTGCTGCGCGACGTGCACCGTCATCTGCATCCGCCGGCGGAGGTGGTGGCGCTGCTGCAGCGTGCGCTGCACCCCGAGCCGGCGGCGCTGCTGCGCGACGGCGGGGTGATCGCCGACGGCTACGACCCCGAGTTGGACGAGCTGCGCGCCATCCAACAAGGCGCCGACCGCTACCTGGTCGACCTCGAAGCGCGCGAGCGCGCCCGCACCGGCATCGCCAACCTGCGCGTGCAGTACAACAAGGTGCACGGTTTTTACATCGAGGTCACCCAGGGTCAGCTCGACAAGGTACCCGCGGACTACCAGCGCCGCCAGACGCTGAAAAACGCCGAGCGCTTCATCACGCCCGAGCTCAAGGCCTTCGAGGACAAGGCGCTCAGCGCCCAGGAGCGTGCCCTGGCGCGCGAAAAGTGGCTCTACGACCAACTGCTGCAGGCCCTGCAGCCGCACATCGCGGCCCTGACCGAACTGGCGCGCGCGCTGGCCACGCTGGACGTGCTGGCCGCGTTGGCCGAGCGCTCGCTCACGCTCGGGTGGTGCGCCCCCGAGTTCGTGGCCGAGCCGCGCATCGAAATCCGCGCTGGGCGCCACCCCGTGGTGGAGGCGCGTTTGCAGCAAACCGGCGCCGGCCCCTTCATCCCCAACGACACGGTGCTGGATGCCCGCACGCGCATGCAAATCATCACCGGCCCCAACATGGGCGGCAAATCGACCTACATGCGCCAGGTGGCCCTGATCGTGCTGCTGGCCAGCATCGGCAGCTTTGTGCCGGCCGACGCCTGCCGGCTCGGCCCCATCGACGCCATCCACACCCGCATCGGCGCGGCGGACGACCTGGCCAACGCGCAGTCCACCTTCATGGTCGAAATGACCGAGGCCGCCCAGATCCTGCACCACGCCAGCGCGCAAAGCCTGGTGTTGATGGACGAAATCGGCCGCGGCACGTCCACCTACGACGGGCTGGCGCTGGCCAGCGCCATCGCCGCGCACCTGCACGACCGCGTGCAGGCGTTCACGCTGTTTGCCACCCACTACTTCGAGCTGACCGAGCTGCCCAGGCGCTGTCCGGGCGCCGTCAACATGCACGTCAGCGCCGTCGAGGGCCACGGGCGCGACATCGTCTTTCTGCACCGCCTGGAGCCGGGCCCTGCCAGCCGCAGCTACGGCGTGCAGGTGGCGCGGCTGGCCGGCATCCCACCGGCCGTCGTGCAGCACGCGCGCCAGGTGCTGGCGCAACTGGAGCAAAGCGCCACGGCCGCGCAGGCACAGCTGGACTTGTTCAGCGCCCCGCCGGCCGCGCCGCCCGAGACGGCGCCCGAGCCGCACCCCGCGCTGCTGGCGCTGGCCGAGCTGGACCCCGACGCCCTCAGCCCCCGCCAGGCGCTGGAGGCGTTGTACCGCCTGCATGCCCTGGTGCAAAACCCGGCGGGCAACGAAGCAGCAACACGCGTTGGGTAGAATGACCGTATCCGACCCTCCAAAATACCTAGAGGAGTATCACATGAGCGCGACGGCGTTCGATTTCGAGAAGGCCCGCTTCAACATGATCGAGCAGCAGATCCGCCCGTGGGAGGTGCTCGACGCCCGCGTGCTGGCCCTGCTGGGACAGCTCAAGCGCGAGCACTTCGTGCCTGAAGCGTACCGGGCGCTGGCGCTGGCCGACCTGGAAATACCGCTGTCGCAGCCGGCCGTCGAGGGCGAGTGCATGCTGGCCCCCAAGGTCGAAGCGCGCACGCTGCAAGAGCTCGACCTGCAACCCCAGCACAACGTGCTGGAAATCGGCGCCGGCTCCGGCTACATGGCCGCGCTGATGGGCCGGCTGGCCCAACAGGTGCTGACGCTGGAGATCAACCCACGGCTGGCGGACATGGCGCGCCACAACCTGGCGCGTGCGGGCCTGGACAACGTGCGTGTGAAGACCGCTGACGCCGCGGCGCACCGCTTTGCCGCCTGCGTCGACGCGGCGCCGTACGACGTCATCGTGCTGTCGGGCGGCGTGGCCGAGGTGCCCACCGACCTGCTGGAGCTGCTGCGCGTGGGCGGGCGGCTGTTCGCCTTCGTGGGGGACGAGGTGGTGATGCGCGCCACCGTCGTCACGCGCGCCAGCGAAGCCGGCTACCACAGCGCTCAGCCGTGGGACATCGTCGTGCCGCGGCTGCGCAACTTCCCCGAGCCGACGCGCTTCCAATTCTGAGCCTGCCCATGGTGCCCCACATCCGCCCCGCCCAACTCAACCAGTGGCTGCAGCAGTGCGCGCAGCAAGCGCCTGGCGTCACCCCCATCGTGCTGGACGTGCGCGAACCGTGGGAGGTGCAAACCGCCAGCGTGCGCCCCGAAGGCTTTGAGCTGCGTCATATGCCGATGGCCTCGATCCCGGCGCGGCTCGACGAGCTGCCGCGCGACCGTCCCATCGCCTGCCTGTGCCACCATGGCGGGCGCAGTGCGCAGGTGGCGTACTTTTTGCACCGGCAAGGCTTTGACGACGTGGTCAACATCGCCGGCGGCATCCACGCCTGGTCCAGTGAAGTGGACCCGAGCGTGCCGCAGTACTGAGGGGGGTCCGCGCGGGACTTCGCGTGCACGGTCGCTCAACCCGTCATATACTCCCGACTGTATCCAATCGCAGGGACACCAACGCCATGCAACCGATCGTCCGCACGCCCTCTGTCAACCCCCGCGCCAAGCTGGGGCGGCGCCTGAGCGCCGCGGCCCTGCTGGTGTTGGGTGTGGCCACCACGGCGCAGGCGCAAAGCCTGCAAGCGCTGCTGGAAGCGGCGCGCGCCTACGACGCCGCCTACCTGGCCGCCAAGGCCCAGCTCGACGCCAACCGCGCCAAAGCCGAACAGGCCAAGTCGCGCGTGCTGCCCACCGTGGGCCTGTCGGCTGAAGCCTTCGTCAACCGGCGCGACAGCTCGCTCAACACGCTGGACGACAGCTTCAACAACCAGACCGTCAAGCTCGGCGCCAGCCATCCCCTGTACCGTCCGGGCAACCACATCGAAGTCGAGCAGGCCCAGCGCGCGCTGCAAGCCGCCGAAGCGCAACTGCAAGCCGCCGAACAAGACTTAATCGTGCGCGTGGCCCAAGCCTACTTCGACGTGCTGGCCGCTGAGGACACGCTGACCTTCGTGCGTGCCCAGAAAGCCGCCGTCGAGCAACAACTGGCCGCCGCCAAGCGCAACTTCGAAGTGGGCACCGCCACCATCACCGACACGCGCGAGGCACAGGCCCGCTACGACCTGGTGCTGGCGCAGGAAATCGCCGCCGACAACGACCTGCGCGTCAAGAAGCTGGCGCTGGACCAGCTCGTCGGCCAAAGCAACACCCAACCCTGGCGGCTGCGCGACGACACCCTACCCACCCCCACCCCGGACGACGTGCAGGCCTGGGTGCAGCGCGCGGTGGCTGAGCACCCCGCCGTGCGCGCCGCGCAGGCGCAGCTCGACATCGCCAAGCTGGACGTGCGCAAGGCCCAAGCGGCCAAGGGCCCCACCCTGGACGCGGTGGCGCAGTGGCAATGGAACCGCGCCCCCAGCAACAACCCGCCGTTTCCGTACCTGCGCAACCAGGTCGCCAGCATCGGCGTGCAGTTCAACCTGCCGCTGTACACCGGCGGAGCGCTGGACAACCGCATCGCGGAGACGGTGGCCCTGGAAGACAAGGCCCGCAACGACCTCGAAGCCGCCACGCGCAACGTCAGCCAGGCCACACGGGCGGCGTTTTTTGGGGTGCAGTCGGGCCTGGGCCAGGTGCGCGCGCTGCAAGCCGCCGAGGCTTCGAGCCAGCTCGCGCTGGAAGCCAACCAGGTCGGCTACCAAGTGGGCGTGCGCATCAACATCGACGTGCTCAACGCCCAAAGCCAGCTCTACCAGACCAAGGCGCAACTGGCCAAGGCGCGCTACGATGTGCTGGTGGGCCAGCTCAAGCTGCGTCAAGCGGCCGGAGTGCTTGGGGCCGACGACGTCAAGCCGATCAACGAGCGCCTGCAGCCGCGCTGAACGCCGTCAGGCGCGCTCAGGCGCCGCCGGCGCGGCCGCCGCGTCGTCCCACGCCTGCAACACGGCGCTGACGGTGCGGTCGGCCGCGCCGCCGTGCTGCTGCAACAGCCGCTCGGCGCCCGCCCGGGCGGCGCGCAACGCTGCGTCGTCCTGGCACCACGCCTGGGCCAGTCGCAGCGCGTCGTCCAGGTCGGCGGCGCGGCGCGCCGCCCCGGCTTCCAGCGCCGCTGCGGCCGCCTGGGCGAAGTTGAAGGTGTGTGGCCCGAGCACGATCGGGCAGCCGCTGGCCGCCGCTTCGATCAGGTTTTGTCCGCCCAACGGGGCAAAACTGCCTCCCAGCAGCGCCACGTCGGCCAACGCGTAGTACGCCGACATCTCGCCCAGGCTGTCGCCCAGCAGCACGTCCGCGTGCCACGCTTCAGGCGGCCAGGCGGGCCCTTCGCTCCACGCCGGCAACGCGCTGCGCCGCAGCACGCGCAGGCCCGCGGCGCACAGCAGCGCGTGCACCTCGTCAAACCGTTGCGGGTGGCGTGGCACCACCAGCCACAGCGGTGCCGGGTGCGGCCAGGTGGCCCGCTGCCGCCGCCAGGCGGCGATCCAGGCCGCCTCTTCCCCTTCGCGGCTGCTGGCCAGCAGCAGCACGGGGCGATCACTGGCGGCGCGCCACGCCAGCCGCCAGCGCTGCGCCGCCGCCCATGGGTCGGGGTGCCATGGCACGTCGAACTTGACGTTGCCCACCACCTGCGGCGCGGGCGTGCCCAGCGCGTGCAGTCGCCGCGCGTCGTCCGGTGTTTGGGCCAGCACCCCAGCCAACGCGCCGTAGGCCGGGCGGCTGAGGCAGCGCAGGCGCATCGCGCGCTGCCACGAGCGCTCGTTGAGGCGTGCGTTGACCAACCACAGCGGCACGCCCGCCGCGCGGCAGTGCTGGGCCAGGGTCGGCCACACCTCGGTTTCCATCAGCACGCCCAGGCGCGGGCGCCAGTGGCGCACAAAACGCCGCACCGCCCCCGGCGCGTCCCACGGCAGCCAGGCCTGCGCGTCCTGCTGACGCACCAGCGGCTGCGCCGCCGCGCGGCCGGTGGCCGTGCCGTGGGTCCACAGCACGCGGATGTCGGGCCGCGCGGCCTGCAGCCGCGGCACCCACAGGGCGGCCGCGCGCACCTCGCCCAACGAAACCGCGTGCACCCACAGCCAGCCGTCGGCCGGGGCCGGTTCGCTGTACCGGCCAAAACGCTGCGCCACCGCGTGCAGGTAGCCGGGCTCGGCGCGGCCCCGCCGCGCCAGTTTGAGGCGCAGCAGCGGCTGCAGCGCCGTCATGGCCGCTCCATAGCCCGCCAGGCACAGGCGTTCGGCCACGCCGAGACCCGGCTCAGCCGCGCTCGAACAACCGCGCATACACGGCCCCGATGCCAGCGGCCTCTTGCGCCAGCGAAAACTGCGCCAGCACCCGCTGGCGCGCGGCCTGCCCCATGCGCAGCGCCGCCTGCGGGTCGGCCAGCACCCGGCGCACCGCCGCCGCCAGGCCGGCGGCATCGCCCGTGTCCACCAGCTCGCCGTGGACGCCGGGCTGCACCAGTTGCTCGAACGCCCCGGTGCGCGAGCACACCAGCGCGCAACCGCACGCGCCGGCCTCAAACGGCGTCAGGCCAAACGGTTCGTACCGCGGGCAAGCCACACACACCAGGCAGCGCTGGTACCAGCGGTGCACCTCGGCCGCCGGGATCTCGCCCAAAAACCGGATGCGCTCACGCAGCCCGGCGGCGTCGATGCGCGCTTGCAGCGCGCGCTGGTACGCCTCGTGCTGGGGCATGGCGCGGCCGGCGATGACGGCGGTCACGTCGGGCAGGTGGGGCAGCGCCTCGATCATCGCGTCGACGAAGACATCGGTGCCCTTGTCCGGGCGCACGCGGCCAAAGACGCCGATGCCCCAGCGCCCAGGCAGGCCGCTGTCGGCCCAAGCTGCCATCTTGTCGGGCGGCGGCGCAAAGCGCTCCACATCAATACCGTGCGGCACCACGGCGGTGGTGTTGGGCACGAAGCTGGCCGCCTTCGGCGTGGTGGCGATCACGGCGTCCATGCGGCTGATCAGCCAGCGCGGAAACCAACCATGACGGTGCTGCGCCGCCGAGGTAAACACAAGCCGAATCGGCAGGCGCAACACGTCACGGGCCCACAGGCCGGCGGCCATTTCGTGGTCGCGCCGCACGTGCCAGATGCGAAACGGCCGCCCCGCCGGCGGCCGACGCGACAAATCCATGGCCTGGCGCAGCGTCATGCCCGGCATGCCGTGCGGCAGCGGCGTGCCGCAGTAGGCCAGCCGCCACTGCCGCGCCTGCAACGGCACCAGCGCGTTGACGGTGGCCGACACGCCGGTGTAGCGGCGCTTGAGGTTGAAGACGATGATCTCGGGATCGGGGTCGGGCGCCAGCATGGCATTCCATGGAAAGGGCGCACAGTCCGCGGCGCCCACAGTGCCGATGGTAATCGAGCGGTTCAGGGAACGCGGATGCGCCGCGTCAGTGCGCGGCCTCCCCGACCTGCGCGTCGGGCTTGACGCGGCGCAGCAGCGTCAGCATCGTCTCTTGGATGCGCTGCAGCGCTTGCGGCGTGTGGCCCTCGAAGCGCAACACCAACACCGGCGTCGTGTTGGAGGCCCGAATCAAGCCAAAGCCATCCGGCCAATCGATGCGCAGGCCATCGACGGTGCTGACCTGCGCCGGTGGCGCCACCTCCGCCACGCGCTGCAACTCGGCCACCACGCGGTGCGGCTCGCCCTCGGCGCAAGGCACGTTGAGCTCCGGCGTGCTGTGGCTGCTGGGCAGGCCCTCCAGCACCGCGCCCGGGTAATCGTGGCGGCTCAAGATCTCCAGCAGGCGCGCCGCGGCGTAGGTGCCGTCGTCAAAGCCGTACCAGCGTTCCTGGAAAAACAGGTGCCCGCTCATCTCGCCGCCCAGCGGGGCGCCCACCTCGCGCATCTTGGCCTTGATGAGGCTGTGGCCGGTTTTGTGCATCAGCGGCACGCCCCCCGCAGCCCGGATGGCCGGCGCCAGCCGCTGGCTGCACTTGACGTCGTAGACGATGGTGCCGCCGGGCACGCGCTGCAGCACGTCCTGCGCCAGCAGCATCAGTTGCCGGTCGGGGAAGATGTTGGCCCCGCTTGGGGTGATGACGCCCAGGCGATCGCCATCGCCGTCGAACGCCAGGCCCAGCTCGGCGCCGGTGCGCTGCACGGTGTCGATGAGGTCGCGCAGGTTGTCCGGCTTGGACGGGTCGGGGTGGTGGTTGGGAAACTCGCCGTCCACCTCGCCGTACAGCACGGTGACGTCGCAGCCCAACGCCCGCAACAGCGCGGGGGCGCTGGCGCCCGTGACGCCGTTGCCACAATCGACGACGATGCGCATCGGCCGCGCCAGACGCACGTCCTGCACGATGCGGGCCTGGTACGTCGGTCCGATGTCCAGCGCCCGGCGCGTCCCGCGCCGTGCCGCCGGCGGCACGCCCGCGGCCATGGCCTCGCGCAAGGCCTGAATCTCGTCGCCGTAGATGGCGCGCCCGCCCAACACCATCTTGAAGCCGTTGTGGTGCTTGGGGTTGTGGCTGCCGGTGACCTGGATGCCGCTGCGGCACACGGTGGCGGTGGCAAAGTACAGCATCGGCGTCGTCACCAGCCCCAAGTCGATGGCGTCGACACCCGCCTCGCACAGCCCTTCGATCAACGCCTCGGCCAGCATGGGGCTGGACAGGCGCCCATCGCGCCCCACGGCCACGCTGTCCTCACCCAGCGCCCGCGCACGCGCGCCAAACGCGCGCCCCAGCAAGCGGGCCAGCGGCGCGTCGATCGCGTCAGGCACGACGCCACGGATGTCGTAGGCTTTGAACACATGGACGGGAAGGGCAGCGGTCGTCATCGGGATAAGGTGCAGCAGGTGTGTGACACCGCGCCATTGTAGAAGGGCGTATCATGCGTGCTTTTCGTCGTTGCGGCGCCGCAGCATCCACGTGCCCCGGCGCCGGGCCTGACCATGACGCCCAAACTCGCGCTGGAATTTGTGCTGTTGGCAGCCCTGTGGGGCTCGTCGTTTTTGTTCATGCGCCACGCGGCGCTGGCCTTTGGGCCGGTGGCCACGGCGGGGTTGCGCGTGGCGGTGGCCAGCGTGGTGCTGGCCCCGATCCTGGTGGCCAGCGGCCACTGGCCGACGTTGCGACGCCATGGGGCGCGCATCCTGTTCGTCGGGCTGCTCAACGCCGGCATTCCCTTTGGGCTGTTCGCCTACGCGCTGCTGTCGATCAGCACGGGGCTCACCGCCATCCTCAACGCCACGGTGCCGCTGTTTGGCGCGGTGGTGGCGTGGCTGTGGCTGGGCGATCGCCCCGGACGTTGGCGCGCCCTCGGGCTGGCCCTGGGCTTTGCCGGCGTGGCCCTGCTGTCGTGGGACAAAGCCAGCTTCAAGCCCGGCGGCACCGGCTGGGCGGTGCTGGCCTGCCTGGGCGCCACGGTGCTGTACGCGATCGCGGCCAGCTACACCAAAAAGTACCTGATGGGCATCCCGCCGCTGGCCACCGCCACCGGCAGCCAGTTCGGCGCCACCCTGGGGCTGCTGTTGCCCACGCTGTGGACCTGGCCGGCGCAACCCGTCTCGGCGGACGCCTGGTGGGCCGTGGTGGCCGCGGGCGTGCTGTGCACCGCGCTGGCGTACCTGCTGTACTTCCGCCTGATCGAAGCCGCCGGCCCGGCGCGCACGCTCACCGTCACCTTTTTGATCCCGGTGTTCGCGCTGGGCTACGGCGCGCTGCTGCTGGGCGAAGCCATCACCCCCTGGATGGTGGGCTGTGGCGTGGTCATCATGGTGGGCGTGGCCCTGGCCAGCGGGCTGCTGGATCCCGCGCGGCTGGCGCTCAGCCGTCAACGTCACCCTGCAACGCGGCCTTGAGCTTGGGGCTGGCGTGGAACGTCACCACGCGCCGCGCCTCGATCGGCACCGGCTCGCCGGTGCGCGGGTTGCGCCCCGGCCGGGGTGATTTGTCACGCACGCCGAACTGCCCGAAACCGGCGATGCGCACCTCTTCGCCCGCGATCAGGCGCTCGGCGATGATGGCGAAAAACGTGTCCACGATGTCCTTGGACTCGCGCTTGTTGAAGCCGATGCGCGCGTGCAGCGCCTCGGCCAGCTCGGCCTTGGTCAGCGTGGGCGTGTCAGGATCGGCGCTGGCCGGGATGGCGGCCGCGGATGTGCTTCGGGTGGCCATGGGCGCAATCGTAGCAGCCGCGGCGCGCCGCATCACGCCCGCAGCCGCGCACCGATGCGCTGCTGCAACGCCTGCACCACCTGCGCCACGACGGCGTCGATCTCGGCGTCGGTGAGGTTGGCGTCGTCGCGCTCCAGCGTCAGACGCACGGCCAGGCTCTTTTCGTCGGCACCGATGCCGGCCAGCGGCTGCCCGCCCTGCGGCCGGAACACGTCGAACAGCACCGCCGAGCGCAGCCACGGATGCCGCACCGCTTCGATGGCCGCCATCACGTGCGCGTGCGTCACCGATTCGTGCACCACCACGGCCACGTCGCGCTGCACCGGCTGGTGACGCCCGATCGGGGCCGCCTGCGGCAGCGGACGCTGCAACAGCGGCGCCAGCGCCAGCTCGAACAACACCGGCGCGCTGCCCCAGCCCTCGGCCTGACGCCAGCGCGGGTGCAGCTCCCCGATCACCCCGATCGGCTGCCCTTGCAGCAGCACGCGGGCGCAGCGTCCCGGGTGCAGCGCCGGGTGTTGGCACGGCTCAAACGTGGCCACGTGCGGCGCCAACAGCGCTTCGACGTCGCCCTTGACGTCGAAGAAGTCCACCGGCCGCGCCCGTTCGCCCCACTGCAGCGGCAGCGCGTCGCCCCAGGCCAGCCCCGCGACGTGCAGCGGCTGATCGACGCCGCGCACCGTGGTGTCGCTGTCGGGCACGCGCTCGTCGCGCCGGAAGACGCGGCCGATTTCGAACACCCGCACACGCGCGGCCTTGCGGTCCACGTTGTGGCGCAGCACCGCCAGCAGGCTGCCCAGCAGGCTGGAGCGCATCACGCTGAGGTGGCTGGCGATGGGGTTGAGCAGCCGGATCGGCGCCGTGTTGCCAGCGTAATCGCGCTCCCAGCGCTCTTCGACGAAGCTGAAGTTGATCGTTTCCTGGTAGCCCAGCGCCGCCAGTTGCTGGCGCACCGCCATCGGGCTGCGTTCGGTCTGCGGGCGCACGCGCGGCACCACCGGCGCCCGCGGCGGCGTGGCCGGCAGGCGGTCGTAGCCGATGACACGCGCCACCTCCTCGATCAAGTCTTCCTCGATCTGCAGGTCGAAGCGGTACGGCGGCGGCGTCACCGTCAACGTGCCTTCGCCCTCGGCGACCGTCAGGCCGAGGCGGCGCAGCGGCTCGGCGCACGCGGCCTGCGTCAGCGGCATGCCGATGACCTTGGCGGCGCGCGCCACGCGCAGCGTCACCGGCTTGGGCTGCGGCACGTTGACCACGTGGTCATCCACCGGTCCGGCCTCGCCGCCGCAAATCTCCAGGATCAGCTGCGTGATGCGCTCCAGGTGCTCGCGCGTGGTGCTGGGGTCAACCCCGCGCTCGAAGCGGTGCGCCGCGTCGGTGCTGAAGTTGAAGCGCCGCGCCCGCCCCGCGATCGCGCGCGGCCACCAAAACGCCGCCTCCACGTACACGTTGCGTGTGCTGTCGGACACCGCGGTGCTGTCACCACCCATGATGCCAGCCAGCGACTCGACGCCCTGGTCGTCGGCGATCACGCCCACGGTTTGGTCCAACGTGACGGTCTGGCCGTTGAGCAGCTTGAGCGTCTCGCCCGCGCGCGCCCAGCGCACCTGCAAGCCGCCGTGGATCTTGTCCAGGTCGAAGATGTGCGACGGCCGCCCGAGTTCGAACATCACGTAGTTGGAGATGTCCACCAGCGCCGAAATGCTGCGCTGCCCGCAGCGCGCCAGGCGTTGCACCATCCACGCCGGCGTGCGCGCCTGCGGGTTGACGCCACGGATGATGCGTCCGCTGAAGCGGCCGCACAGGTCGGCGGCCTCGACGCGCACCGGCAGCACCGCGTCGTGGCGCGGCGCCACCGGCGCGATGGCCGGCGCTTTCAGCGGCGCGCCGGTCAAGGCCGCCACTTCGCGCGCCACGCCGTACACGCTCAGGCAATGCGCCAGGTTGGGCGTGAGCTTGAGCGTGAACAGCCGGTCGTCCAGCGCCAGCACCTCGCGCAGGTCGCGCCCCACGGGGGCGTCGGCTGGCAGCTCCAACAGGCCACCATGGTCCTCCGACAGGCCCAGCTCGCGCGCCGAGCACAACATGCCGTGGCTGTCCACCCCGCGCAACTTGCCCACCCGGATTTCGAACGGCTTGCCGTCCGCGCCCGGCGGCAGCACCGCGCCCACCAACGCGCACGGCACCCGGATGCCGGCGCGCGCGTTGGGGGCCCCGCAAACGATCGACAACGGCTCGCCCTGCCCCACGTCCACCCGGCACACGCGCAGGCGGTCGGCGTTGGGATGCGGCTCGGCGCTGAGAATGTGCCCGACCACCACGCGCGTGAAGGGCGGTGCCACCGGCCGTACCTCCTCCACCTCCAGTCCGGCCATCGTCAACAGGTCGGCCAGCGCATCGCTGTCCAGCGCCGGATCGCAAAAGCTGCGCAACCAGGATTCGGGAAACTGCATCGTCGTCTCGCTTGTCGTCGCGGAGGTCGGGAACCGTGGACCCATCAGCGGAACTGCGCCAAAAAGCGCAGGTCACCTTCGAAAAACAGGCGCAGGTCGCCCACGCCGTAGCGCAGCATCGTCAGCCGGTCCGGCCCCATGCCAAACGCAAAGCCAATGAAGTGCTCCGGGTCCAGCCCCATGTTGCGCACCACGTTGGGGTGCACCTGACCGGAGCCCGCCACCTCCAGCCAGCGCCCGGCCAGCGGCCCGCGCGTGAACCGGATATCGATCTCGGCGCTGGGTTCGGTGAACGGAAAGAAGCTCGGCCGAAATCGCAGCTCCAGCTCGTCGTCCTCGAAAAACGCGCGGCAAAAGGCTGTGAAGACGACCTTGAGGTCCTTGAAGCTGACGTCGCGCCCAATCCACAGCCCCTCGCACTGATGGAACATCGGCGAGTGGGTGGCGTCGCTGTCCACGCGGTAGGTGCGCCCGGGCGCGATGACGCGGATTTCCGGCATCTCACCGGCCCACAGGCCCTCGCCCGCGTCGCCGGCGGCCGCGCGCGCGCGCTTGACGTGCTGCACGGCGTGGCGGATCTGCATCGGGCTGGTGTGGGTGCGCAGCAGCAGCGGCGCCTCGGGCGTGCCGCCCTCGACGTAGAACGTGTCGTGCATCGAGCGCGCCGGGTGGTCGGCCGGGGTGTTGAGCGCGGTGAAGTTGAACCAGTCGGTCTCGATCTCGGGGCCATCGGCCACCTCGAACCCCATCGAGCCAAAAATCGCCTCGATGCGCTGCAACGTCAGGCTGACCGGGTGCAGGCCGCCCTGCCCGCGCTGCCGGCCCGGCAGCGTCACGTCCAGCGCCTCGGCCTGCAGCTGGCGCTGCAGCTCGGCCTCGGCCAGCTCGGCGCGGCGCGCCTGCAACGCCGCCTCGATGGCCGCTTTGGCCTCGTTGATGGCCGCGCCCTGGGCCTTGCGCTCGTCGGGCGCCAACGTGGCCAGCGCCTTCATGCGCTCGGTCAACGCCCCTTGCTTGCCCAAAAAACGAGCCTTGGCGTTTTCCAACGCTTGCGGGGTGGCGGCCTGCGCGAACTGCGCGCGCGCCGTCTGCACCAGGTTGTCGAGGTCGTTCATGCCGGCATCCGTGTCGCAAAAAGGCGGCGAAAGACTGCACGCCACAGGTTCAAACAAAACGGGCCAGCGCGCTGAGGCGACTGGCCCGTCGGGGTCGCAGCGCCGCCCACGGCAGCGCGCGGTGCGGCAACGTTACGCCGCGGCGCCCTGCGCCAGACCGGCCTTGACGCGCTCGACGATGGCGGCGAAGGCCGCCTTGTCGTGCACGGCCAGGTCGGCCAGCACCTTGCGGTCGATCTCGATGGCGGCTTGGCGCAGGCCGTTGGCGAACTGGCTGTAGGTCAGGCCCAGCTCACGCGCGGCGGCGTTGATGCGCGCAATCCACAGCTGGCGGAAGACGCGCTTGCGGGCTCGACGGTCGCGGTACGCGTACTGCTGCGCCTTCATCACCGCCTGCTTGGCGACGCGGAAGACGTTTTTGCGGCGACCACGGAAACCCTTGGCCAGGGCCAGGACTTTCTTGTGACGGGCGCGGGCGGTGACACCACGTTTGACGCGAGGCATGGCTTGCTCCTTGTTACGTTACGGGTCAGCCGCCGATCACAGGCCGGCGTAGGGCATCATCTGTGCGATGTGACCCATGTTGGTCTCATGCACGTTGACCATTCCGCGCAGTTGGCGCTTGTTCTTGGTCGTCTTCTTGGTCAGGATGTGGCGCTTGTAGGCCTGCGCACGCTTGACCGTGCCGCCGGGGCGCACGCGAAAACGCTTTTTCGCGCTGCTTTTGGTTTTCATCTTGGGCATGATGGCTCGTCCTTGGTTTCGGGTTTGGACTTGACACACCCGCAAGGCGCCGCCGCGGCTGCCCACCGACGACGGTCTTTGCTTGAACGCCTGGCCTTCGGGTGCTTGTCGCTTGGAAAGCGCGCCATTATAGCAGCCGCCCGGGCGGCGCACCGACCCCGACCGGGGACGAGCTTCAGGCGGCTGGCTGCTCGGCCTTGGCGCTGTCGGCCTTGGCGGCACCCTTTTTGCGCGCCGGCGCGATCATCATGATCATCTGCTTGCCTTCGAGCTTGGGGAACTGCTCGACAACGATGCTGTCGCCCAGCTCGTTGCGGATGCGCTCCAGCAACGCCAACCCCAGCTCCTGGTGGGTGATCTCGCGCCCGCGAAAGCGCAGCGTCACCTTGCACTTGTCGCCTTCGTCCAGGAAGCGCCGGATGTTGCGCATCTTGACCTGGTAGTCGCCCTCGTCGGTGGCGGGGCGGAACTTCACTTCCTTGACCTCAATGACCTTTTGCTTGGCCTTGGCCTCGGCGGCCTTCTTTTGCTCGGCGTACTTGAACTTGCCGTAGTCGATCAGCCGACACACCGGCGGGTTGGCCATCGGGGCGATCTCGACCAGGTCGACGTCAAGCTCGCCGGCCATGCGCAGCGCCTCTTGGAGAGGCACCACACCGATTTGCTGACCGTCAGGGCCGGTCAGGCGCACTTCGGGCGCGGTGATTTCGCGGTTGAGGCGGTGCTGCCGCTCCTCACGCTGGCGGCGGTCACGGAAGTTGCTGGGACGCGGGGTAGCGATGGTTCGGTTCCTTTGCTCGAAAAAACACTAACGTTTGGCAGCGACGTCGTCGCGCAGGCGCTGGATGAAGTCGTGCACCGGCATCACGCCCAGGTCTTGGTTGCCGCGCGCGCGCACCGACACGGTGCCGCTGGCGCGCTCCTTGTCCCCGACGACGAGGATGTAAGGCACTTTTTGCAACGCCTGCTGGCGGATTTTATAGGTGATCTTTTCGTTGCCAAGATCCAGCGCGACGCGAACGCCGTGTTGGCGCAAGGTGTTGGCAATTTCGCCACAGGCGTCGGCCTGCGCGTCGGTGATGTTGAGCACCGCCACCTGCACCGGCGCCAGCCACACCGGCAGCGCGCCGGCGTGCTGCTCGATCAGGATGCCGATGAAGCGCTCCAGGCTGCCGACGATGGCGCGGTGCAGGATCACGGGGCGCTTGCGGCTGCCGTCTTCGGCCACGTACTCGGCGTCCAGCCGCTCGGCCAGGTTGAAGTCCACCTGGATCGTGCCGCACTGCCATTCGCGGCCGATGGCATCCTTGAGCGTGTACTCGATCTTGGGCCCGTAAAACGCCCCTTCGCCCGGCGACAGCGTGAACGCGCAGCCCGACTGCTGCAAGCTTTGCATCAAGGCGGCTTCGGCCTTGTCCCACAGCTCGTCCGAGCCGATGCGCGCCGCCGGCCGTGTCGAGACCTTGTACAGGATCTCGGTGAAGCCAAAGTCGGCATAGACCTTTTTGAGCAAGCGTGTGAACGCGTCGCACTCGGCCAGGATCTGGTCTTCGGTGCAGAAGATGTGGCCGTCGTCCTGCGTAAAGCCACGCACGCGCATGATGCCGTGCAGGCCGCCCGACGGTTCGTTGCGGTGGCACTGGCCAAACTCCCCGTAGCGCAGCGGCAGGTCCCGGTAGCTCTTGATGCCCTGCTTGAAGATCAGGATATGCCCCGGGCAGTTCATCGGCTTGATCGCGTAGTCGCGCTTTTCGCTTTCGGTGATGAACATGTTGTCCCGGTACTTGTCCCAGTGGCCGGTCTTTTCCCACAGGGCTTTGTCCAGGATTTGCGGCCCCTTGACCTCCAGGTACCCGTTGTCGCGGTAGACCTGGCGCATGTACTGCTCGACCTGCTGCCACAGCGCCCAACCCTTGGGGTGCCAAAACACCAGCCCCGGCGCGTGGTCGTCGATGTGAAACAGATCGAGCTCCTTGCCCAGCTTGCGGTGGTCGCGCCGCTCGGCTTCCTCCAGCCGGTGCAGGTAGGCCTGCAGCTCCTCTTTGCTGGCCCACGCGGTGCCGTAGATGCGCTGCAACTGCTCGTTGCGGTGGTCGCCCCGCCAGTACGCCCCGGCCACCTTCATCAGCTTGAAGTGCTTGAGCTTGCCGGTGCTGGGCACGTGCGGCCCGCGACACAGGTCCTCGAAGCCGCCCTCGCGGTACAGGCTGATCGTCTCGCCCTCGGGGATGCTGGCGATGATCTCGGCCTTGTAGTGCTCGCCCAGCCCCTTGAAGTACGCCACCGCCTCGTCGCGCGGCAGCACCCGGCGCACCACCGGCTCGTCGCGCGCGGCCAGCTCAGTCATTTTGGCTTCGATGGCGGCCAGGTCCTCGGGCGTGAAGGGGCGCTTGTACGCAAAGTCGTAATAGAAGCCGTCCTCCACCACCGGGCCGATGGTCACCTGCGCGTCCGGGTACAGCTCCTTGACCGCCCAGGCCAGCAGGTGCGCGGTCGAGTGGCGGATGATTTCCACCCCCTCGGGGTCTTTGGGTGTGAGGATCCACACCCGCGCGTCGCGCTCCACGGGGTACGACAGGTCCACCGCCCGAGGCGCGGCCTCGTCGCTGTACTGCACCTTGCCCGCCAGGGCCGCCTTGGCCAAGCCGGGGCCGATGGCGGCGGCGATTTGCCCCACCGTCACGGGGGCGTCAAAGCTACGTTGCGAACCGTCGGGCAGCGTGATCTGGATCATCGATGAAGCTCGGCAAGGCGGGCAAACCAACAAGAGATCGATTTTCGCACACCGGGCGCGGGCCCTGGCGCCTTGGCACAATGCCGGCTCTCGTCCATCGCATGGAGCCACACCCGATGCAGATCACGACCGAACAACTGTTCGACCACGCCCGCACCCACAACGCCTGGCAGCCCAAACCGGTGCCCGACGAGCTGTTGGTGCGCCTGTACGACCTGATGAAATGGGGGCCGACGTCGGCCAACTGCAGCCCCACGCGCATCGTGTTCGTGCGCTCGCCCGAAGCCAAGGCGCGCCTGCTGCCGTGTCTGATGGAGGGCAACCGCGCCAAAACGGCGGCAGCCCCTGTCACGGCCATCCTGGGCATGGACATGGCGTTTTACGAGCAACTGCCGCGGCTGTTCCCACACAACCCGGACGCGCGCAACTGGTTCGCCGGCAACGAGGCGCTGATCCAGGCGACGGCGCTGCGCAACGGCAGCCTGCAAGGCGGCTACTTCATCCTGGCCGCGCGTGCGCTGGGCTTGGACTGCGGGCCGATGAGCGGCTTTGACGCCGCCGCGGTGGACGCGGCGTTTTGGGCCGGCACCACCGTGCGCACCAACTTCATCTGCAACCTGGGCTACGGCGATCCGGCCGGGCTGTTCCCGCGCAGCCCGCGGCTGCCGTTCGACGAGGCCTGCCGCCTGGTCTGAACCGCCTCATCAAACAAACAACCGGCGGGGCCATGGCGACCACGCCGGTTGCGCGACGTTCGGCGCCGGGGCAACCCAGCGGGGCCCCGGCAACCGACCCTGATCAGTGGAACTGCTCTTCCTCGGTCGAGCCGGCCAGCGCCTTGACGCTGGAGCTGCCACCTTGGATAACGGTGGTGACGTCGTCGAAGTAGCCCGCACCGACCTCTTGCTGGTGCGACACGAACGTGTAGCCCAGTTCGCGCGCCTTGAACTCGGGCTCTTGCACCATGTCGACGTAGTGCTTCATGCCCTGGCCGCGCGCGTAGTGGTAGGCGAACATGAACGTGTTGTACCAGTTGATGTGGATGCCGGCCAGCGTGATGAACTGGTACTTGTAGCCCAGCTCGGACAGCTTGTCCTGGAACTCGGCGATCGTCTTGTCGTCGAGGTTTTTCTTCCAGTTGAAGCTGGGCGAGCAGTTGTAAGCCAGCAGCTTGCCGGGGTACTTTTCGTGGATGGCCTGGGCGAACTCACGCGCAAAGCCCAGGTCCGGCGTGCCGGTTTCGCACCACACCAGGTCGGCGTAGGGCGCGTAGGCCACGCCGCGGCTGATGGCCTGCTCCAGACCGTTCTTGACGCGGAAAAAGCCCTCCTGCGTGCGCTCGCCGGTCAGGAACGGACGGTCGTTGGCGTCGTGGTCGCTGGTCAGCAGGTTGGCCGCTTCGGCGTCGGTACGCGCCAGCACGATGGTGGGCACGCCCATCACGTCGGCGGCAAAGCGCGCCGCGATCAGCTTTTCCACCGCTTCCTGCGTCGGCACCAGCACCTTGCCCCCCATGTGACCGCACTTCTTGACGGCGGCGAGCTGGTCTTCGAAGTGCACGCCCGCCGCGCCCGCGGCGATCATGTTCTTCATCAGCTCGAAGGCGTTGAGCACGCCGCCGAAGCCCGCCTCGGCATCCGCCACGATCGGCAGGAAGTAGTCGATGTAGCCCGCGTCACCGGGGCCGATGCCGCGGCTCCACTGGATCTCGTCGGCGCGCTTGAAGGTGTTGTTGATGCGCCGCACCATCGTCGGCACCGAGTCGTAGGCGTACAGCGACTGGTCGGGGTACATGGTTTCGGAGGTGTTGGCGTCGGCCGCCACCTGCCAGCCCGACAGGTACACCGCTTCCAGGCCCGCCTTGGCCTGCTGCATGGCCTGACCCGCCGTCACCGCGCCAAAGGCGTTGACGTAGCCCTTCTTGGCCTCGCCGTTGATCAGGCGCCACAGCTTTTCGGCGCCGCGCTTGGCCAGCGTGTACTCGATTTGCAGCGAGCCGCGCAGGCGCACCACGTCGGCGGCGCTGTAGCCGCGCTTGATGCCTTTCCAGCGCGGGTTTTCGGCCCAGTCTTTTTCCAGCGCAGCGATCTGCTGCTCACGGCTCACGGGTTGCGTCATGGTCAGACTCCTTGTCGACAAAAAGGTGGTGAACAAACCGGGTGGCGGAGACGGGCAACCAGGGGCGCGCCGCCTTGACTTCAGTATAAGTCTTCTATAAGACACAACACCAGTCTTGTGTCTTATAGAAGACTATTTTTACGACTTAAAAAACAGGTAGTTAGAAACTACTTTCCGCATAATGACATGACGTTCCATGCCCACAGGGGCAACCGCACGTCCTCGGCAGGCCTGGCTTTCAGAATGACGAACCGCCTTTTCATATCATGAAATAGAGCCTTGCGCGCCGATACCCGGAGGTTCGGCGACCGCACGCGCAGCGCTGGCCGTGGTCGCTGGACCGACGGTCGTCGCGCCCCCGGCGTACAATGCGTCCACGCTCCGGGGTGTCCACGACCAGTGGGCTGAGACGGCGCTGCACGCGCGCCGAACCCGTCGAACTTGATCCGGTTCACACCGGCGTAAGGACGAGCCTGTGCCGCCAGCCCTGGCTGGCGCGCCCGCCCCGCAGGGCGCGGCCCCCGGAGCCTCCCCCGACCCACCCCGAGGAGCGCTCCATGACCACCACCGTCACCGTCCCCATCGCCGTCGCCCCCCCGGCCCACAACGATGCGGCGTCCACCGGCGTCACCGTGGGCCCGATCTGCGGCTCGCGCAAGGTGTACGTCACCGGCAGCCAGCCCGACGTGCGCGTGCCGATGCGCGCCATCGCGCAAAGCCCCACGCCCCAGGCGCTGGGCGGCGAGGCCAACCCGCCGGTGTTCGTCTACGACACCTCCGGCCCCTACACCGCGCACGACGCCGACATCGACATCCGTCGCGGCCTGCCGCCGCTGCGGCTGGCGTGGATCGAGGCGCGGGGCGACACCGAAGCGCTTGGCGGCCCCAGCAGCGCCTGGGGGCGCCAGCGCGAAGCCGACCCCGCCACCGCGGCGCTGCGTCACCCGGGTCGCGCCCACCCGATCCGGCGCGCCCGCGCCGGCGCCAACGTGACGCAAATGCACTACGCGCGCCGCGGCATCGTCACGCCCGAGATGGAGTTTGTCGCCATCCGCGAAAACCTCAACCGCCAGGCGTACCTGGAGGCGCTGCGCGCCAGCGGCCCGCGCGGCCAGCGCATGGCCGAGGTGCTGCTGCACCAGCACCCGGGGCAAGCGTGGGGCGCGCGCATCCCGACCGAGATCACGCCGGAGTTCGTGCGCCAGGAGGTGGCCGCCGGGCGCGCCATCATCCCGGCCAACATCAACCACCCCGAGAGCGAGCCGATGATCATCGGCCGCCACTTTCTGGTCAAAGTCAACGCCAACATCGGCAACTCGGCGCTGGCGTCCGACATCGCCGCCGAGGTGGACAAAATGGTGTGGGCCACCCGCTGGGGGGCCGACACCGTGATGGACCTGTCCACCGGCGCGCACATCCACGAAACGCGCGAGTGGATCATCCGCAACAGCCCCGTGCCGATCGGCACCGTGCCGATTTACCAGGCGCTGGAAAAGGTGGGCGGCGACCCCGAGGCGCTGAGCTGGGAGGTGTTTCGCGACACCCTCATCGAGCAGGCCGAGCAAGGGGTGGATTACTTCACGATCCACGCCGGGGTGCGGCGCGACTTCATCCCGCTGACCGAGCGGCGCCTGACCGGCATCGTGTCGCGCGGCGGCTCGATCATGGCGCGCTGGTGCCAGGCGCATGGGCAGGAAAACTTCCTCTACGCCCACTTCGAGGAGATTTGCGCCATCATGAAGGCCTACGACGTCGCCTTCAGCCTGGGCGATGGCCTGCGCCCCGGCAGCATCCACGACGCCAACGACGAGGCGCAAATGGCCGAGCTGCGCACGCTGGGCGAACTGACCCAGATCGCCTGGCGGCACGACGTGCAGGTGATGATCGAGGGGCCGGGCCACGTGCCGATGCAGTTGATCCAGGCCAACATGGACGAGCAACTGCATGCATGCTTTGAGGCGCCGTTTTACACCCTGGGGCCGCTGGTGACTGACATCGCGCCGGGCTACGACCATCTGGCCAGCGCCATCGGGGCGGCGCAGATCGGCTGGTACGGCACCGCGATGCTGTGCTACGTCACGCCCAAGGAGCACCTGGGGCTGCCCAACCGCGACGACGTCAAGCAAGGGCTGATCGCGTACAAGATCGCTGCGCACGCGGCGGACCTCGCCAAGGGCCACCCGGGTGCGCAGATCCGCGACAACGCGATGTCCAAGGCCCGCTTCGAGTTCCGCTGGCAGGACCAGTTCAACCTGGCGCTGGACCCGGACACGGCGCGCGCCTACCACGACGAAACGCTGCCCAAGGACGCCGCCAAGCGCGCGCCGTTTTGCTCGATGTGCGGGCCCAAGTTCTGCTCTATGCGCATCACGCAGGAGCTGCGCGCGCAGGCGTAGCCGCCGCGGCGCGGCCCGTGGTGCTACACTGCCCCGAGCCTTCATCGAAGGGTCGTGCCACGCCTGTCATCAGCATGTTTTATGGCATCGTGGTGGCGCTCTTTTACGAAGATCGGGGCCAGCACCACCGTCCGCATATCCACGTGCGCTACCAGGGCGCCAAAGCGGCCGTGGCCATTGACACGGGCGAGGTGCTGGCAGGCGACTTCCCCTGCGCCAGCTCAAACTCGTGCAGGCTTGGATTGAACTGCACCGTGAGGAGCTGATGGCCGATTGGGCACTGACCCAGGAAGGCGTGGAGCCGTTTCGTATTGCGCCGTTGCAATAAGCCGGCGTTGCCGGTCAAGGAGCCATGCACGATGAAGCCTCTGTGGGATGTCGTCGAAGTCCGGCCGCTGCCGGCATGGCGTTTGTGGTTGCGTTTCGACAACGGTGAGACGCGCTTGTTCGACATGACCCCGCTGCTGGACCGGGCACCTTTTCAGCGCCTGCGGTCCCCCGGCGTTTTCGAAGCGGCCCACGTCGCATGGGGAACCGTGGCGTGGCCAGGCAACCTCGACATCGCACCCGAAACGCTGTACGAACTCAGCGTACCCGCGCCAAGCGACGCGGCGGTTACCGACAACACGCCAGCGAGCTGATGCCCTCTTTCGTCAGTGCGGCTGGGTTGGGCGTTGCAACCCCCACGTGGCCGACAGCCGCCCCGCGAAGATGATGTGCAGCGTGCCGCCGTCGGGGCGCACGCTGAGCTCGACGCCGGGCTGAGGGGCGGGTGAGGTGCCCGTCACTTGCAACAGACCTGGCGGCCAGCGCACGTGCAACGTGGCCTCCATCGGCAGGTAGCCGTCCAGGTAACGCCGCATCAGTGGCCCCGCGTGTAGCCGCCAGCGGTCGGGGCCATCCGGCTCCAACGCCTGGCTGACCAGGTCGATGCACACCTGCGCCCCCCGTTGCACGTCGGCCAGCTCGACACGCCGCCCCTCGACCCACGCGCGCCCCACCCCCTCGACGCTGGCGATGTCGATGCGCCGCACGCGCTGGGGGTTGAAAGCGACGACGATGCGGTGCGTGGGGTCGAGCTGGCGGTGGCAGGTGCGCATCGTCACCAGACCCTGCTCCAGGCTCGCGGCGTCGATGTGCACGTCGGCCTCGTAGCGGTACGCGCCGGGGTCGGGCCGTTCGGCCAACAGGCGCAGCTCGCCTTCACGGGCCACGTCGTCCAGCGTCAGGGCCATGGCAGGGGCCGCGACCCACGTCGCCCACAACGCCCACCGCCGACCCATCGCTCGCATGACCCCACCTTCATCAATGCTCGGGCGACCATGCTACGGCGACTGCCGCCGCCAGCCCGGACGGTGGTGGATGATCGCCCCACCGCCCATGGGGGATTGGGGCTCAGGCCGCCCCCAGATGCGGCACCAAGGCCCCCAGCGGCTCGCCGCGCTTGCGCGCGGCCGTGAACGCCAGCATGCGCTCGATCGGCCGCCGTGCCCGTGGGATCAGCGCCGGGTCCACGTGCACCTCGTTGAGGCCCGTCTCCAGCACCTGCAGCACCCCGCGCAGGCCGTTCATCGCCATCCACGGGCAGTGCGCGCAGCTCTTGCAGGTGGCGCTGGAGCCGGCTGTGGGCGCTTCCAAAAACAGCTTGTCCGGGTGGCGCTGGCGCAACTTGTGCATCATGCCGTTGTCGGTGGCGACGATGAACACCTTGGCGTCCAGCGTGGCGGCCGCCTGCAGAATCTGCGAAGTCGACCCCACCACATCGGCCTGCGCCACCACCGCAGCCGGACTTTCCGGGTGCACCAGCACCTTGGCCTCGGGGTATTCGCGCCGCAGCGCCTCCAGCTCGAAGGCTTTGAACTCGTCGTGCACCACGCACGAGCCCTTCCACAGCACCATGTCGGCGCCGGTCTCGCGCTGGATGTAGCCGCCCAGGTGCTTGTCCGGCGCCCACAGGATCTTGTGGCCGGCGTCCTTGAGCGCGCGCACAATGTCCAACGCGCAGCTCGACGTCACCACCCAGTCGGCCTGCGCTTTGACGGCGGCGCTGGTGTTGGCGTACACCACCACCGTGCGGTCCGGGTGCTGGGCCCGAAAGGCCGCAAAATCGTCCGGGGGGCAGCCCACGTCCAACGAGCAGGTCGCGTCCAGGTCCGGCATCAGCACGGTCTTGTCCGGCGACAGGATTTTGGCCGTCTCGCCCATGAAGCGCACGCCTGACACCACCAACGTGCGCGCCGGGTGGTCGCGGCCAAAACGCGCCATCTCCAGGCTGTCGCTGACGATGCCGCCGGTTTCCTCCGCCAAGTCTTGCAAATCGGGGTGCACGTAGTAATGCGACACCATGACGGCGTCGCGCTCACGCAGCAGCGTGCGGATGCGGGCCTTGAGGGCCTCGCGCTCGGCGGGGGAAGGCTCCTCGGGCACGCGCGCCCAGGCGTGGCGCGTTGTGCACGCGGGCTGCTCCACTTCGACTTCGATCACATGTTCCATCTTCGCCTTCCTATGCCCACGGCGCGCTCACGCGCAGGGCAGCAGCCGCATCGACAGGTCCACCGCCTGCACGTCCTTGGTCAGCGCCCCCACCGAGATGCGGTCCACGCCCGTCTCCGCCAACGCACGCACGTTGGCCAGCGTCACGCCGCCCGAAATCTCCAACACCGCCCCGCCGCCGGGGTGAGCGTCGTTGCGCCGCACCGCCTCGCGCAGCGTCGCCAGGTCCATATTGTCCAGCAGGATCAACCGCGCGCCGGCGTCCAGGGCTTCGTCCAACTGGGCCAGCGTCTCGACCTCGATCTGCACGAACAGCGCCTGCGGCGCCAGCGCCTGCGCGCGCTGCAGCGCGGCGGCCACGCCCCCGGCCGCGGCGATGTGGTTTTCCTTGATCAGGATGGCGTCGTGCAGCCCCAGCCGATGGTTGAGCCCGCCGCCCACGCGCACCGCGTACTTTTGCGCCACACGCAACCCCGGCAGGGTTTTGCGCGTGTCGCAGATGCGCGCGCGCGTGCCCGCCACCGCATCCACGTAGCGGCGCGTGTGGGTGGCCACCGCCGACAGGGTTTGCAAAAAGTTCAGCATCGTGCGCTCGGCGCTCAGCAGGGCGCGGGCGTGGGCCTGCACCTCGAACACCGTGCCACCGGCCGCCACACGTTGCCCTTCGGCCACGTGCCAGCTCCAGCGCGCCGACGGGTCAAGCGCATGCAGCGCGGCCTCCACCCACGGCCGGCCGCACACCACGGCGTCCTGGCGTGCCAGCACGCGCGCGCGCATCGTGAGCTGCTCGTCCACCAGCGCCGCGGTCAGGTCGCCGGGGCCCACGTCCTCGGCCAGCGCGCGCGCCGCGTCGGCGGCGGCTTGGGTTTGCACGTCGGGCAGCGGCGGCTGCAGGCTGAGCGGGTCGGGTCGAGCGGTCATCGGTGAAGCCATGGTCATCATCGCAAAGCAGCGCGGGCATGCGCACAGGGCGCCAAGCATACACACCCCGTCGGGGCCGCGACACGGGCCGCGGCGTCGCGCTGTTGCGGTGCAACGAATGCACTAGACTAGCACCCCGCCTCGACACTGCGACCGGGATCCCCGCATGAGCGACACCACCGCCCGCACCCCTTACGGCACCTTGCCCGCGGCAGCGCCGCTGCCGCCGCGCAAACCGATCAGCCTGCCGCGCCTGCAAGAGATGCGCGAGCGCGGCGAAAAAATCGCCATGCTCACCGCCTACGACGCCACCTTTGCCGCGGTGGCCGACCATGCCGGCGTGGACTGCCTGTTGGTGGGCGATTCGCTCGGCATGGTCTGCCAAGGCCGCCCCAGCACCGTGGGCGTGACCCTGGAAGAGATGTGCTACCACACCGAATGCGTGGTGCGCGGCGTGCGCCGCGTGCAAGGCACGGTGTGGGTCATTGGCGACCTGCCGTTTGGGACCTACCAGGAGTCGCGCGAGCAGGCGCTGCGCAGCGCCGCGGCGCTGATGCAGGCCGGCGCGCACATGGTCAAGCTCGAAGGCGGCGGCTGGACGGTCGAGACGGTGCGTTTCCTGGTCGAGCGCGGCATCCCCGTGTGCGCGCACCTGGGCCTGACACCGCAAACCGTGCACGCCCTGGGGGGCTACCGTGTGCAGGGCCGCTCGAACGCCGAGGCCGAGCGCCTGCGCCGCGACGCGCTGGCGCTGCAAGACGCCGGCGCCACGATGCTGGTGCTGGAGATGGTGCCCGCCGCGCTGGCCGCCGAGATCACCCAGCAATTGCCGCGCTGCCACACCATCGGCATAGGCAGCGGGCGCGGCACCGCCGGGCAGGTGCTGGTGATGCACGACATGCTCGGCATCCATCTGGGCAAAACGCCCAAATTCGTGCGCAACTTCATGGAAGGCGCCGCCAGCGTGCGCGACGCCATGGCCGCCTACGTGGCCGCCGTCAAAGACGGCACCTTCCCCGACGACGCGCTGCACGCCTGGTAACTTCCTTCCGTTTGACACCATGCAGGTCATCCACACCATCGCCGAGCTGCGCCAAGCGCTGGCGCGCCACGACCACCCCGCTTTCGTGCCCACGATGGGCAACCTGCACGACGGCCACCTGGCCCTGGTGCGGCACGCGCGCACGCTGGGTGACGTCACGGTGGCCAGCATCTTCGTCAACCGCCTGCAGTTTTTGCCCCACGAGGACTTCGACACCTACCCGCGCACGTTGCAGGCGGACTGTGACAAGCTCGCGGCGCTGGGCTGTGACATCGTCTTTGCCCCGGCCGAAGAGGAGCTGTACCCCCAGCCCCAGACCTTCAAGGTGCAGCCGCCCCCGGCCCTGGCCGACATGCTGGAAGGGCATTTTCGGCCCGGCTTTTTCACCGGCGTGTGCACGGTGGTCATGAAGCTGTTCCAGTGCGTGTTTGCCAACGCCCGCGGCGAGCGCCACGCCGTCTTTGGCAAAAAAGACTACCAGCAGCTGATGGTGATCCGCCACATGGTGCAGCAGTTTGCGCTGCCCATCACGATCCATGGCCTGGACACGGCGCGTGCGCCCGACGGTCTGGCGCTCAGCTCCCGCAACGGCTACCTGTCGGCGGCCGAGCGCGCCCAGGCCCCGCAACTGGTGCAGACGCTGCGCACCGTGGCGGCCGACGTGCTGGGCGGCGAGCACAACCTGGCGGCGCTGGAGCAGCGCGCCATGCAAACGCTGGCGGCGCAAGGCTGGCAGCCCGACTACATCACGGTGCGCCGCCGCCACGACCTGCTGCCGCCCGAGCCGCACGACCTCCGCCCTGGCGCGCTGGTGGTGCTGGGCGCCGCACGCCTGGGACGCACGCGCCTCATCGACAACTGGGAGTTTTGACAGGGCGGGACGGCCGCGCACCAGGCAGGCGGGCTCACTCCGCCCGCGGGTCGCGGCCCATCAGGCGCTCGACGGCGCGGCGGGCGTCGAGCTGGCCGTCCAGCACCGCCACCACCGCCTGGGTGATCGGCACATCCACCCCCAGCTGCGCGGCGCGCAGCGCCACCGTGCGGGCGCTGTAAACCCCTTCCGCCACATGCCCCAGCGAGGCCACCGCAGCGCTCAGGTTCATGCCCTGCGCCAGCCGCAGACCCACCTGCCGGTTGCGGCTGAGGTCACCGGTGGCCGTCAGCACCAGGTCGCCCAAGCCCGTCAGGCCCATGAAGGTGTCGGCGCGTGCGCCCAGCGCAAGCCCCAAGCGCGTCATCTCGGCCAAGCCGCGCGTGATCAGCGCCGCGCGCGCGTTGTGGCCCAGTTGCAGCCCATCGCTCAAGCCGGTGGCGATGGCCAGCACGTTCTTGACCGCCCCGCCCACCTCCACGCCGACCACGTCGTCGTTGGCGTACACCCGCAGCACCTGGCCGTGGAACGCCGCCACCAGGGCGTCGCGCACATGGGCGTGGGCGCTGGCGGCCACCAGCGCGGTGGGCAGCCCCTGCGCCACCTCGCGCGCAAAACTGGGGCCGCTGAACACCCCCACCGCCAGCGCAGGCGCCACCTGCTGCGCGATTTCGTGCCCCAGCAAGCCCGGCGCATCGGCGGCTTGCGGGCGCTCGAAACCCTTGCACAGCCACACCACCGGCGGCGCGGCGGGGCCACCCGCCGGCCACACCTCGGCCAGCCGGGCCAGCCACGGCCGCAACGCCGCCATCGGCACGCCCAGCACCACCAACTCGGTGTCGGTCAGCCATGGGCGCAGCGCCGTGTCGTCGCCCCCGGCGCATTGCAGCGCGGCCGGCAACGGCACCCCCGGCAGGTAGCGGGCGTTGACGCGCTCGCGCGCCATGGCCGCCGCCTGGTCGGCGTCGCGCGCCCACAGGCGCACCTCGTGCCCCGCTTGCGCTGCGACGACCGCCAGCGCGGTGCCCCAGGCCCCCGCGCCGATGAACGTGATGCGCATAGCCCGCCGCGGACGTCAAGCCTGGCCGTTGGCGGCCGCCTGTTGTTGCTGCTGCTGCGCCAGCTGCTGCTCGTACATGGCCTGGAAGTTGATTTCGGCCAGGTGCACCGGGGGGAAGCCTGCGCGCTGGATCAGGTCCGCCACGTTGGCGCGCAGGTAGGGGTAGACGATCCGCGGGCACTGGATGCCGATGATTTGCTGCATCAGCTCCTGCGGGATGTGGCGGATTTCAAAAATCCCCGCCTGCTTGCATTCGACCAGAAACACCGTGCGCTCGCCGATCTTGGTGTGCACGGTGGCCGCCACGGCGATTTCGAACACCCCTTCGGCCAGCGACTGCGCCTCGACGCCGAGCTGGATGTCGACGCTGGGCTGCTGTTGCTCCAGGAAAATGGCCGGGGAGTTGGGCTGCTCCAGCGAGGCCTCCTTCAGGTACACGCGCTGGATTTGGAATACGGGGGTCGGGGCTTGCTGTTCGTCCGCCATGGTTGGGTGCTCAGGTAGGTTGCCACAGCCAGCGCCGCGGGCGCCCATCGCCCACCGGTTCGCGGCTGGTTCAGCCCACGATTATGGCAGCGGCGTCCGCCCCTTCCGCGCACGACGCCGCCCCGTGCCCAGCCGCAGCGCTCTGTCAACCCTGGCCGCGCAGCAGCGGCTCCAAGCCGCCGCGCGCATCCAGCGCGTGCAGATCGTCGCAGCCCCCTATGTGCTGCCCATCGATAAAAATCTGCGGCACGCTGGTGCGCCCCACCAGCCGCGCCATGGCCTGCCGCACATCCGGGCGGCCATCGACGTTGATTTCCTCCCACTCGGTCACGCCACGCGCGCGCAGCAACGCCTTGGCGCGGTGGCAGTACGGGCAGTAGTCGCTGCTGTAGATCTTGACGTGGGCCACGGTGCGATCTCCAAGGTTGGGGGTGGGCTCATCCCCGCTGCACCGGCAGGCTGGCCGCGCGCCACGCGGCCATGCCCCCGGCCAGCGACACGGCGCGCTCGTAGCCCAGTTTTTTGGCCAGCGCCGCCGCCCGACGCGAGCGCACCCCCGAGGCGCACACCAGCACCACCGGCACGCTCTTGTCCTTGACCACCTGCGGCAGCCGCTCGGCCAGCTGGTCCAGCGGCACGTTGCGCGCGCCCGCGACGTGGCCGGCCGCGAACTCCGCCGGCGTGCACACGTCGATCACCACCGCCTTGTCACGGTTGATCAACTGCACCGCCTGCGTGGGGTCCACCCCCGCCGCCACGCCGCCCGAAATGACCGGCCACAGCAACATCAAGCCCGAGCCGGCGGCCACCGCCACCAGCACCCAGTTGTCGAGCAAAAAATCCACGGTTGAGCGTTCCTCGTTGGGTTCATGACGCAGCGCCGCACGCGCGGCCTGCCCCGCCCGGTATTCTAGAATGTTGGGGTTTTCCCCACAGGCCACCCAACCTCGTGCGCCTGCCGCGCACGCCTGCACCATGCACAAGCTCGTCCTCATCCGCCACGGCGAATCGACCTGGAACCTGGAAAACCGCTTCACCGGCTGGACCGACGTCGACCTCACGCCCACCGGGGTATCGCAGGCCATCGCCGCCGGCCGCCTGCTGCGCGACGAGGGCTGGGACTTCGACCTGTGCTTCACCAGCGTGCTCAAGCGCGCCATCCACACGCTGTGGTACGTGCTGGACGAAATGGACCGCACCTGGCTGCCGGTGGTCAAGGACTGGCGGCTCAACGAGCGCCACTACGGCGCGCTGCAAGGGCTCAACAAGGCCGACATGGCGCGCCAGTACGGCGAGCAGCAGGTGTTGCTGTGGCGCCGCAGCTACGACGTGCCGCCGCCGGCGCTCACGCCCGACGACCCGCGCGGCCAGCGCCACGACCGCCGCTACGCCCACCTGGCGCCCGAGCAAATCCCCCTGACCGAGTGCCTCAAGGACACGGTGGCGCGCGTGGTGCCGTACTGGAACGAAGCCATCGCCCCGGCCATCCGCAGCGGCCAGCGCGTGCTGATCTCGGCGCACGGCAACTCGATCCGCGCCTTGATCAAGCACCTGGACGGCATTTCGGACACCGACATCGTCAACCTCAACATCCCCAACGGCGTGCCGCTGGTGTACGAATTCGACGCCGAGCTGCGCCCGCTGCGCCGCTACTACCTGGGCGACGCGGCGGCGGCCGAAGCTGCGGCCGCGGCGGTGGCGCGCCAGGGCCGCGCCTGAAGGCACGGGCACACCCCAACCCGCCCCGCGGCCAGGGCTGCCGAGAACTCGGGCGTCACGCCGCGCCTCCAAGGTGTATAGTGCCGCGCAACGAGCACGCAGGTTACACCATGGGGCACAAAGCAAGCATCGCAGGTTGGCTGGCGCTGGGCGCGCTGGCCGGAGCGCTGACCACCGTCGGGCTGCAAGCCACGGCGCGCGCCACGTTTGCGCCGCTGCCGCTGCAGGAGCTGCAGCAGTTCGCCGCCGTCTACGGCATCATCAAGAGCGACTACGTCGAGCCGGTGGACGACAAAAAGCTCATCACCGACGCCATCAGCGGCATGGTGGCGGCGCTGGATCCCCACTCGCAGTATTTCGACGCCAAGAGCTTCAAGGAATTCCGCGAGGGCACCTCGGGCCGCTTCGTCGGCGTGGGCATCGAAATCACGATGGAAGATGGGCTGGTCAAGGTCGTGTCGCCGATCGAAGACTCACCCGCGTTCAAAGCCGGGCTCAAGGCCGGCGACCTCATCACCAAGATCGACGACACCGCCGTCAAAGGCCTGACCATCAACGAAGCGGTCAAGCGCATGCGCGGCGAGCCCAACACCAAGGTCGACCTGACGGTGTTTCGGCGTGACGAAAACCGCACCTTCCGCGTCACCATCACGCGGCAGGAAATCAAAACCGTCAGCGTGCGCGCCAAGGTGGTCGAACCCGGCTACGCGTGGGTGCGCGTGTCGCAGTTCCAGGAGCGCACGCTGGAGGACTTCGCGCGCAAGCTGGAAGAGATCGTGCGCGCCGAGCCCAAGCTCAAGGGGCTGGTGCTGGACCTGCGCAACGACCCCGGCGGCCTGCTGGACGCCGCCGTCGGGCTGGCCGCAGCCTTTTTGCCCGACGATGCGGTGGTGGTCACCACCAACGGGCAACTGGAAGAAAGCAAAGCCACCTACCGCGCCACACCGCGTGACTACCTGCGCCGTGCCGGCACCGACCCCATCGCGCGGCTGACCGTCAACACGCAAGGGGCGCTCAAGCGGCTGCCGGTGGTCGTGCTGGTCAACGAAGGCTCGGCCTCCGCCAGCGAAATCGTGGCCGGCGCGCTGCAAGACCACAAGCGCGCCACCATCATGGGCAGCCAGACCTTTGGCAAGGGCTCGGTGCAAACGGTGCGCCCGCTGGGGCCGGACACCGCCATCAAGCTGACCACGGCGCGCTACTACACGCCCAGCGGCCGCTCGATCCAGGCCAAGGGCATCGTGCCCGACATCTGGGTGGACGAAACGCCCGAGGGCAACCTGTTTGCCGCGCTGCGCACGCGGGAAGCCGACCTGGAAAAACACCTGGCCGGCCCCGACGAAAAAGCCCTGACCGACGCCGAGCGCGAGGCCGCCCGCCAGCGCGAGCGCGAACGCGAAGCGGCCCGCCAGCGCCTGGAAGAAGAACAGCGCAAAAACCCCGGCACGCGGCTGTTGCCCGAATTCGGCTCCGACAAAGACTTCCAGCTGCAGCAGGCGCTCAACCACCTCAAAGGCCTGCCGGTGGTGGCCAGCAAAACCGCCACCGAGCGGCCGGCCAAAGCCGACAACTGACCCGTCGCGCCATGACCGACGAGCAGTTGCTGCGCTACTCGCGCCACATCCTGCTGGACGACATCGGCATCGAGGGGCAGGAGCGGCTGCTGGCCGCCCATGCCGTGGTCGTCGGCGCGGGGGGGCTGGGCTCGCCCGTGGCGCTGTACCTGGCCAGCGCCGGCGTGGGCCGCATCACGCTGGTGGACGCCGACACGGTGGACACCACCAACCTGCAGCGCCAGATCGCGCACACGCTGCAGCGCGTCGGCCAGCCCAAGGTGGTTTCGGCCCGGCAGGCCATGCTGGCCATCAACCCCGACGTGCAGGTGCACACCATCCAGCAGCGCGCTGACGCAGCGTTGCTCGACACCCTGGTGCCCGATGCACAGGTGGTGCTGGACTGCACCGACAACTTCGCCACCCGCCACGCCATCAACCGTGCCTGCGTGCGCCACCGCGTGCCGCTGGTGTCGGGGGCGGCCATCCGCCTGGACGGCCAGGTGGCGGTGTACGACCCGCGCCAGCCGACCAGCCCCTGCTACGCCTGCCTGTTCCCGCCTGAGCACGCGCCTGAGGAGGTGCGCTGCGCCACGATGGGGGTGTTTGCGCCGCTGGTGGGCATCATCGGCACGCTGCAGGCCGCCGAAGCCATCAAGCTGCTGGCCGGCATGGGCGCAGCGCTGACCGGCCGCCTGCTGATGTTCGACGGCCGCGCCAGCCAATTCACCGACGTGCAACTGGCGCGCCGTCCGGATTGCCCGGTGTGCGGCGACGCTACGCGCGCCCGATGATGCTGGCCGTGGCCATCAACTCCTCCAGCAACGCCAGCGACACCTTGCCCGACACGCTGTAGGGGTCGAACTCGGGCCGCTCGGAGTACTTCAGCACGATCGACGTGTTGAGCTTGGACAGGTTGACCTGCCCCATCGTCCAGCCGCCAAAACGCCGCTCGGCAATTTCCTCGTACAGCAGCAGCTCCACGTCGTGGTGACGCGGGTCCTCGATGATCTGCTTGTACAGCCGGTTGACCGCCCCGCGCCCGCCCTCGATGGCCTGCAGGTAAATGCCGCCACCGTAGCACAAAATGCCCGTGATGCCGTTGTGCAGGTTGTGGTGCCGCGCCGAGTGCAGGATGTCTTCGATGTCCTGCTGCGTGTGGCCTTCGCGCGCCCGGCTGACGTAGAGCAATCGCACCAGCATCGCCCGCCCCTTTCACTGCTGCACTTGGCGCGGCAGCAGCGACAAAAACTCCCGCCGCAGGTTGGCGTCCTTCAAAAACACCCCGCGCATGACCGAGTTGATCATGCGGCTGTCCAAGTCCTTGACGCCGCGCCAGGCCATGCAGTAGTGCGTCGCCTCCATCACGATGGCCAAGCCGTCGGGCTGGGTTTTTTCTTGGATCAGGTCGGCCAGCTGCACCACCGCCTCTTCCTGGATCTGCGGCCGGCCCATGATCCACTCGGCCAGCCGGGCGTATTTGCTCAGCCCGATGACGTTGGTGTGCTCGTTGGGCATCACGCCGATCCACAGTTTGCCAATCACCGGGCAAAAGTGGTGGCTGCACGCGCTGCGCACGGTGATCGGGCCCACGATCATCAGCTCGTTCAAGTGCTCGGCGTTGGGGAACTCGGTGATCGTCGGCGCCTTGGTGTAGCGCCCCGCGAACACCTCCTTCAGGTACATCTTGGCCACCCGCCGCGCGGTGTCTTCGGTGTTGTGGTCGTTGGTGGTGTCGATGACCAGGCTGTCCAGCACCGCCTGCATCTTGTCGGTCACCTCGTCCAGCAACTGCTCCAACTCGCCGGGCTGGATAAAGTCGGCGATGTTGTCGTTGGCGTGAAAACGCTTGCGCGCCGCGCGCAGGCGCTCGCGGATGCGCACCGAAACCGGTACGCCGTCGTCGTGCGGCTGGGTGTCCGTCATGGCGTCAGGGTTGGGCATGAGCATGCGTCCATCCTAACACCTCGCGCAAGCCCCCGCGTGCGTTGCGCCCACGGCGCATGGCGTCAATAGCGGTGGCCGGTCAAAAACAGCACCGCCCGCATCACGGCAAACGCCAGCGCGTCGCGCGCCTTTTCGTGCCAGGGGCGGCGGCGCAGCGTGGCCAGGTCCAGCGCCTGGCCGCGGGTGCGCAGCAGGTGCTCCAGCCGCCGGCGCAAGGCGGTGGCAAAACCGCGGTCGGTGGTCACCACGTTGGCCTCGCGCGCCAGCAGCAGGCTGATCGGGTCTAGGTTGCTGGAGCCCACCGTGGCCCAGCGGTCGTCCACCACCGCCACCTTGGCGTGCAGGGCGCTGGGGGCGTACTCGTGAATCTCCACCCCCGCGGCCAGCAGCGCCTGGTGCACCGGGCGCGGGGCGTGGTACTGCAAAAAGCGCTCGTACTTGCCCTGGATCAGCAACTGCACGCGCACCCCGCGGCGCACCGCCTGGATCAGCGCACGGCGCAACCGCCGCCCGGGAATGAAGTACGCATTGGCGATGATCACCTGTTGGCGCGCGCTGCCAATGGCTTTCAGGTACGCCCGCTCGATCGCGTGACGGTGGCGCAGGTTGTCGCGCCACAGCAGCGCGGCCGCGGCGCCGCGCGCCTCGGGCCAGCGCATCCCCTCCGGCGGCGCGGGTGGCGCCGCGCGCAGCACCTCGTCCAGCCACGGCACCCCCTCGCGCAACGCCTCCCAGGCGCGGCGCAGGTCGCGCTCGGCCACCGAGCGCACGGCCTGCATGCGCCACCAAAGCTGCTCCATTTGTTCCAGCATCTCGGCCACCACCGGGCCACTGACCTGCAACGCGAAGTCCAACCGTGGCTGCGGCAGCCGCCCCAGCACCACGTCGTCGCAGTCATCGATCAGGTTGATGCCCCCGCAAAAACCCAGCACCCCGTCCACCACACACAGTTTGCGGTGCAGCCGTCGCCAGCGGCTGGGGATGGCCAGCCCCAGCCAGCCCAACGGCCGGTACATGCGCCACTGCACCCCGGCGGCGTCGAAGCGCTGCGCCCACCCGGGCGGCAGGCGCGGCGTGCCCACCGCGTCCACCACCAACCGCACCGTCACCCCCCGCTGCGCGGCACGCTCCAGGGCTTGGGCCACGGCCAGCGCCGCGTTGGCGAAATGAAAGATGTACGTCTCCACATGCACCAAGCGCTGCGCACGGTCGATCGCCCGCACCATGGCCGGCACCAACTGCGCCGCCCCCTCCAGCAAGCGCAGGTGGTGCCCCGGCAGCAGCCGCGCGTTCAGCCCCATGCTCGCCCCACCCCAGCGCCGTGCGCACACCCGCACGTGCACGGCCCCAGCACGCCCCAGCCCTGCCCGGCGGGCACCGCACCACCACGGCCTGCCGGCCGCACCCTCGGGTTGACGCTTGGCATCGCCTCCATACGGGGTCATTGTCCACCAACATGGCAGCCAGCTATCATGGCTGTATGACCACGCGCCGCAAGCTGCCCATCGGCATCCAAACCCTGCGCGACATCCGCGATGGGGGCTACTACTACGTCGACAAAACGCCCCTGGTGGCGCAACTGGCCGACAGCGGCAAGTACTACTTCCTGTCGCGCCCGCGCCGCTTTGGCAAGTCGCTGCTGATCGACACCATCGCCCAGGCCTTTGCCGGCCAGCGTGCGCTCTTTGAAGGCGGTGAGGCCGCCGTGGCGCTGGGGGTGGACCCGGCGGTGGCCAACCGCCCGCGGCTGTTTCTCGCCGACCATTGGGACTGGGGGCGACGCTACCCGGTCATTCGCCTGAGCTTTGCCGAAGGGCGGCTGCAGCAGCCCGACAAGCTGGAAGCTCACATCCACCATCAGCTCAGCGCCAATGCCAAGGCGCTGGGCGTGGAGCTGCCGGACACGGGCCACGACCCGCACATCCGCTTCCATGAACTCATCAC